>CAVYBE010000008.1:0-1410674 GCA_963766705.1 uncultured Actinomycetes bacterium | reverse complement strand
CGCGAACACGAGCCGGCCGTCGGTCGAGCCGGTCAGCGGGTCGACCGCGTGCTCGGGGTGCGGCATCAGCCCGACCACGTTGCCGCGCTCGTTGCGCACCCCGGCGATGTCGCGGGAGGAGCCGTTGGCGTTGTGCCCGTCGGCGTAGCGGTAGGCGACCTGGCCGTTCGCCTCGAGCCGGTCGAGCATCTCCTCCGGCGCGTAGTAGCGCCCTTCGCCGTGCTTGATCGGGATCGACAGCGTCCGCCCCTCGCCGTCGAGCAGGTCGACCTGCTTGCAGATGAAGCGCAGCTCGGCGTTGCGCAGCAGGGCGCCGGGCAGCAGGCCCGCCTCGCAGAGGACCTGGAAGCCGTTGCAGATCCCCAGCACCGGGCCGCCCGCCGCGGCGAGCTCGGCCACCGCCTCCATCGCCGGGGCGAAGCGGGCGATCGCGCCGGCCCGCAGGTAGTCGCCGTAGGAGAAGCCGCCGGGGACGACGACCCCGTCGACGCCGCCGAGGTCGCGGTCCTCGTGCCAGATCAGCCGCGCCTCGCCGCCCGCCACCTCGCAGGCGTGCAGCGCGTCCCGCTCATCGCAAGAACCAGGGAATTGGAGAATCCCCCAGATCATCAGGCGCCGCCTCCTCTGCTTCCGCGAATGCCTGAAAGATCAGAGATGGACAGGCATTCGCTCCCGCGTCCGGGGGCGGCTTGGTCTGGGGGTCTCCCGACCGTCACCGTCCGTCGAGAGCCTGGATCTCGTAGTCCTCGATCAGGGGGTTGGCGAGCAGCTTCTCGCAGAGCTCGCCGAGCCGCTCCGGGTCCTCGGCCTCGAGCTCCACCATCCGCCCGACCCGCACGTGCCCGACCCCCTCGAAGCCGAGCGCGGGCAGCGCCCGCTCGACCGCCTTGCCCTGCGGGTCGAGGATGCCCTCCTTGGGGCGGATCAGGACCCGCGCCCTAGCCACGCGAGCCTCGCCGCGTCAAAAGCTCTGCCCCGTGATCCGCTCGTAGGCCTCGACGTATTTGGCCCGCGTCTGCTCGACCACGTCGGGCGGCAGCTCCGGCGCGGGCGGCTGTTTGTCCCAGCCCTGGGCGCTGGCCCAGTCGCGCACGTACTGCTTGTCGAAGGAGGGAGGGGTCTTGCCCGGCTGGTAGCGGTCGGCGGGCCAGAACCGCGAGGAGTCCGGGGTCAGCACCTCGTCGCCGAGCACGATCTCGGCGCCCGCGTGGCGACCGAACTCGAACTTGGTGTCGGCGAGGATGATCCCGTGCTCGGCCGCGTGTTCGGCGCCGCGCTTGTAGACCTCGATCGAGACCCGCCGCAGCTCTTCCAGCAGCGCCCGGTCGCCGACGATCTCCGCCGCGCGGTCGAAGTCGACGTTCTCGTCGTGGCCGACGTCGGCCTTGGTCGAGGGGGTGAAGATCGGCTCCGGCAGCTGGTCGGATTCGATCAGGCCGGCGGGCAGCTCGATCCCGCACACCGCGCCGCCTTCCTTGTATTCCTTCCAGCCCGAGCCGGAGAGGTAGCCGCGCACCACGCACTCGACCGGGTACATCTCCAGCCGCTTCACCCGCATCGCCCGTTCGGAGACCTCCTCCGGGACGTCCTCGGAGACGAAGTGGTTGGGGACGATGTCCTCGGTCAGCCCGAACCAGAACACCGACATCCGGTTCAGCACCTTCCCCTTGTCGGGGATCGGCGTCGGCATCACCACGTCGTAGGTGGAGATGCGATCGGAGGCGACCATCAGCAGGTCGTCCTCCCACTCGTAGATCTCGCGGACCTTGCCGGACGAGAGCAGCTTCAGATCGGTGAGGGATGGCATGCGCCCGACTCTAGCCAAGCGCGGGGGCGGACAACCGCGCCGCCGCGGCCGGAGATTGCGCCGTTCCGTGCCATCATCGAGGGGTGCCGCTGCCGCCCGAACCGCCGCGGAGCCCGCTCTGGCAGACGCTCGCCTGGAGCTTCCGGCCGCTCGCCTTCATGGCGCGCTACCGGGAGGAGATCGGCGAGGCCTTCAGCGTCCGCTTCCTCGGCTTCGAGCGGCCGATGGTGTTGGTCTCCGACCCGGCCGCGGTGAAGGCCCTTTATGCGGAGCGCCGCCACGGGCTGCCGCCGGGGCGGACCTTCACCCTCGAACCGGTGCTCGGCGCCCGCTCGATCCTGCTGCTGGAAGGGGAGGAGCACATGGCGCGCCGGCGGCTGATGCTGCCGCCCTTCCACGGCGAGCGGATGCGCGCCTACCAGGCGGTGGTCGAGGAGATCGTCGCCGCCGAGGTCGACTCCTGGCCGCTCGGCCGCGAGTTCCCGATCCACGCGCGCATGCAGGCGGTGACGCTGGAGGTGATCCTGCGCGTCGTCTTCGGCGTCGCCGAGGGGCCGCGGCTCGACCGGCTGCGGCCGTTGCTGCGCGACCTCCTCGCGGCGACCGGGTCGACCCGGATCCAGCTGCTCGGCCTGTTCGCGCGGCGCTCCGGGAGCGACCCCCTGGCGCGGGTCCGCGAGCGGCTCGACCAGGTCGACGAGCTGCTCTTCGCCGAGATCGCCGAGCACCGCTTGCGCCCCGACCTGGAGGAGCGCGACGACATCCTCTCGATGCTGATGACCGCCCGCTTCGAGGACGGCACGGCGATGGACGACAAAGAGCTCCGCGACCAGCTGATGACGCTGCTCCTCGCCGGGCACGAGACGACCGCGACGGCGCTCGCCTGGACCTTCGACCTGCTGCTCCGCCACCCGGTCGAGCTGGGCAGGCTGCGCGGCTCGCTCGCGGCTGGCGAAGAGGCCTACCTGAAGGCGACGATCAGCGAGTCGCTGCGCCTGCGGCCGGTCGTCCCGATCGCCGGCCGCCGGCTCGCCGAGGACCTCGTCACCGACGAGCTCGAGTTGCCCGCCGGCACCGACGTCACGGCGGCGTTCTGGCTCACCCACACCCGCGCCGACCTCTACCCGGAGCCGTTCGCCTTCCGCCCCGAGCGCTTCCTCGAGGCCGCGCCGGAGACCTACGCCTGGATCCCCTTCGGCGGCGGCGTGCGCCGTTGCCTCGGCGCCGCCTTCGCCGAGTTCGAGATGCGGATCGTCCTGCGCGAGGTGCTCGGCCGCTGCGAGCTGCGCAAGGCCGACCCGCGCCCCGAGCGCACCGGCCGCCGCAACATCACCTTCTCGCCCCGCGCCGGCACCCCGGTGGTGCTCGACTCCCGCACCCCCGCCCGCGAGTTCGCGGCTACTCGCGCATAGCGTCGGTAGCGGCGAACGCGACGTCGGTCGCACGTCACATCGCCCTCGGCTTGTCGCATCCGCGAAGGAATTGGCCCGCAAATGTCACATCTTGCGCGCCACCCGTTGAAACCTGATGTCTACGTTGGTACCCATGGCAACGGTGACCTGGACCGACGACAAAATCGACGCGCTCGACAAGAAGGTCGACGCCGGCTTCGCCCGCGTCGAAAAACGCTTCAAGGCGGTAGACGAACGCTTCGCCCGCGTCGAAAAACGCTTCAAGGCGGTAGACGAACGCTTCGCCCGCGTCGAAGAACGCTTCAAGGCGATAGACGAACGCTTCGACCGCGTCGACGAACGTTTTGAAGAGGTCCACCGACAGTTCCGCGAAACCGACCGCCGCCTGGACGCGCTTCAGGCCGGGCAGGACCGGATCGTGGAGCGGCTCGATTCGCTCCAACACACCTTCATGGTGGTGTGCGGCGGGATGTTCGGGACGCTGATTCTGGCGCTCGTTGCTCTGGTCGCCGGCCAGTAGCGCCCCGCTTCGAGGCGCCGGCGCCCGGCGGTGACCCGGTCTGGCCGCTCAGGCCGGGGAGGACTTGCCGCGGGCCGCGGGGTGCTCCCTCGCCCAGGCGGCGATCGTGCCGGAGCCGGAGATCACCTCGCCATCGTCGAGGACCAGGATCGGCACCTCGTCCGTGCCCGACAGCCTGCGGACCTCCTCGCGATCCTTCTTGCGGCTGCCCCAGGTCCAGGGCATCATCCGGTAGCCGCCGACCGTCTTCAGCTCGTACTCGTAGCCGGCCGCGTCGAGCGCCTTGCCGGCTTTCGCGCACGGATGGCCGAAGGCCGGGCCGGTGGTCTTCTGCCCGCAGGTGTAGAGAATCACGCCCGTACCCTAACCCCCGCCCGCCGCGTTCGCAGAAATCCGCGCATAGCGCGGAGAAGTGCGAACTCACCGTGGGCGCGGGGCGCCGGCGTCAGCCCTTGAGGGCTTCGAGCCGCTCGAAGATCTCCGGGACGTGCGTCAGGTAGGCGCCGTGGTCGAAGACCGCGTCGAGGTCGAGCTGCGGGGCCGCCGCGCCGAGCAGCTCGCGGAACTCGGTGCCGGTGTCCCAGGCCTTCTGGGCGTTCTCCTGGACCACGCGGTAGGCGTCGTCGCGGGTCATCCCGGACTCGACCAGGGCGGTGAGGGCTCGCTGGCTGAAGAGCGCCCCGTGGGTGACGTTCAGGTTGGCGAGCATCCGCTCGCGGTGCAGGGTCATCCCCGACGCCACCTTGGTCGCCAGGTCCTGCATGTAGTCGAGCAGGATCGTCGCGTCGGGCAGGATCACCCGCTCGGCGCCGGAGTGGGAGATGTCGCGCTCGTGCCAGAGGGCGACGTCCTCGAAGCCGGTCTGGGCGTAGCCGCGCAGGACCCGCGCCAGCCCGGTGATCCGCTCGGTGCGGATCGGGTTGCGCTTGTGGGGCATCGCCGAGGACCCCTTCTGGCCCGCGCGGAACGGCTCCTCGACCTCGCGCACCTCGGTTTTCTGCAGGTTGCGGACCTCGGTCGCGAAGCGCTCCAGCCCCGCGCCGGCGAGGGCGATGGTCGCGGTCAGCTCGGCGTGGCGGTCGCGCGGGATCACCTGGGTGGCGACGTCCTCGCGGCCCAGCCCGAGCTTCTCCATCACCCGCGCCTCGACCGTCGGCGGCACCGAGGCGTAGGTGCCGACCGCGCCGGAGAGCTTCCCGTAGGCCAGCTGCGCGAAGGCCTCCTCGAGCCGGCCGACGTTGCGGTCGGCCTCGAAGGCGAAGCCCGCCAGCCGCAGCCCGAAGGTGGTCGGCTCGGCGTGGACGCCGTGGGTGCGACCGACGCAGAGCGTGTCGCGCTCGGCCAGCGCCCGCTCGATCAGCGCGTCGCGGTAGGCGCGCGCCCCGGCGACGAGGATCTCGCCCGCTCGCCGCAGCTGCAGCGCCAACGCCGTGTCGAGCACGTCGGAGGAGGTCAGGCCGTAGTGGATCCAGCGCGCCCCGTCGGGGCCGACCGAGGCGGCGACCACGTCGACGAAGGCGGCGACGTCGTGGTCGGTGACCTTCTCCCGCTCATCGACCGCCTCCACCGTGAAGGCGGCCCGCTCGCGCGCCGCCGCCGCGACCTCCGCCGGGACGACGCCCTCCGCTGCCCAGGCCTCGGTCGCCGCCAACTCCACCTCGAGCCAGCTCTCCAGCTTGGCCTGCTGCGTCCAGACCGCCCCGATCTCGGGTCGCGTGTAACGAGGAATCATGAAGCTCGGCCCCGATCGGGCCGCCCGCCGCAACCCTTCGGGCGAACGGCCGGGGCGCTCATGCGTTGATGATCCGCGCCGCCAGCACGCCGGCGTTTTTGGCCCCGTCGATCGCCACGCAGGCGACCGGGATCCCGGGCGGCATCTGGACCGCGGAGAGCAGCGCGTCGAGGCCGCCGAGGCTCTTGCCGAGGATCGGCACGCCGATCACCGGCAGGTCGGTGTGGGCGGCGGCGACCCCGGGCAGCGCCGCCGACATCCCGGCGCCGGCGATGATCACCTTCAGCCCTCGCGCCCGGGCCGTCGTGCAGAACTCGCGCACCTTCTCCGGGTCGCGGTGCGCGCTCATCACGTGCACTTCGGACTGGATCCCCTGCTCGGCGAGGTACTTCTGGGCGGGGAGCATCTTGTCCATGTCGTTTTTGGACCCCATGATGATCCCGACCAGCGGCCCCGACGCCTCGAAGTCCTCCTCGATCTGCTCGATCGCCGCCTCCGTCTGCGTGCCGGGGGCCGCGGCGGTTCCGGTCTCGGGCTGATTCGGATCGGCGATGTCGCTCATGGAGTTCCTCTCGGGGTTGCGGGACTGTGGTCAGGGACTGGCGAGACGGGCGACCGCGCGGGCCGCGATGTCGCCGCGGACCTGCATTCCGTCGAAGGAGATCCGCCCCGCCGCATCGTACGCGCGATCGCGCGCCGTGGCCGGGTCGGGGCCGAGGCCGGTGACGTTGAGGACGCGACCGCCGGCGGTGACGATCTCACCGTCGCGCGCCGCCGTCCCGGCGTGGGTCACCTCGGCGACCTGCGCCGCCTCGGCCAGCCCGTGGATCACGTCGCCCTTCGAGGAGCTCTCCGGGTACCCCGCCGAGGCGAGCACCACGGTCACCGCCCAGTCGTCGGCGAACTCGGCGCTCATCCCGGCCAGGCCGCCCGGCTCGCGCGCGGCGCGGAAGAGGTCGACCAGGTCGGAGCGCAGCCGCGGCAGCACCGCCTGCGTCTCGGGGTCGCCGAAGCGGACGTTGAACTCGAGCACCTTGGGACCGTCGGCGCCGATCATCAGCCCGGCGTACAGCACCCCGTGGAAGGGGGTGCCGCGCGCGGCCATCGCGGCGACGATCGGCCGGTGCACGCGAGCGACGATCTCCTCGACCTCGGCGGCGCCGAAGCCCGGCACCGGCGAGTAGCTGCCCATGCCGCCGGTGTTCGGACCGCGGTCGTCGTCGAAGATCCGCTTGTAGTCCTGGGCGGGGGCGAGCGGCACCACGTTCTCGCCGTCGCAGAGCGCCAGCAGCGAGAGCTCCTCGCCGTGCAGGAACTCCTCCAGCACCACGGTCGTCGCGCCGAAGCGCCGCTCGGTGAAGAAGACGTCGAGCGCCGCCCGCGCCTCGGCTTCGTCGGCGCAGAGGATCACGCCCTTGCCCGCCGCCAGGCCGTCTGCCTTGAGCACGGTCGGGTAGGCGACCCGGGCCAGCGCGGCGAGCGCCTCCTCGCGGCTGTCCAGCAGGACATGGGACGCGGTCGGCACCCCGGCCGCCGCCATCAGCTCCTTGGCGAAGGCCTTGGAGCCCTCCAGCTCGGCCGCCGCGCGGCCCGGGCCGAAGGCGGCGACCCCGGCCGCCTCGAGCGCGTCGACGACGCCGACGACGAGCGCCGCCTCGGGGCCGATCACCGCCAGGTCGACGCCGCGCGCCGTGGCCAGCGCGACGATCCCCTCGACGTCGTCGGCCGCCACGTCCGGGAAGACCTCGGCATCCGCCGCGATCCCGGCGTTGCCGGGCGCGCAAAGCAGCTCCGGTGCCGCCGCCGACCGGGCGAGCGCCCGCACGATCGCGTGCTCGCGGCCGCCGCCGCCGACGACGAGCGCCTTCAACGCGCCAGGATCGGGCCGGGGAACCAGGGCACTGCCGGTGCCGCGTCGGGCACTAGATCGAGTCCGAGAGGTCCGCGGCCGGCATCGCGGTGAGCGTGCGGCTGGTCATCGTGCCGCGCGAGCCGAGCTCGACCGAGATCTTCGCCATCGTCTTCTCGTCGGGCGCCTCGATCACGGTCACGAAGTCGTAGTCGCCGAGCGTCGCGTACTGGGTCACGACCTTGCCGCCCATCTGTTCGACCTCCTTGTTCACCTCGGTCACCCGGTCGGGGTTGTTCTTCAGGGTCCGCAGGCCCTCGGCGGTCAGGTTGGTGAGCATCAGGTAGGTCGTCATGGCTCCTCCTCACCAATCCTAATGGCCGCCCGCCCGACGGGCCAGACGAGTCGGGGAAGCGCAGGCGCGTTCGCAGTAATCCGCGCATAGCGCGGCGAAGTGCGAACGCGCCGGGAGACGCGGGAGTGAGTTCGCAGATATCCGCGCATGGCGCGGATTACTGCGAACTCACCGGGGCTGCGAACTCACCGCTGGCCCCGGGGTTGGTCGCCCAGGAGGGCTCGACGCTAGTAACCGACGGGGTGGCGGACCACGAACCCTTCCGGGTAGGGCGCTTCGGCGTGCCAGCGCGGGCCGGTGCCGCCGGCATCCCCGACCGTGTCCCAGCGCAGCCCGGCGATCACCACGTAGGTGTGTTCGGCGTTGGCGTAGATCGTGATCCACCTGCCGGGGCCGGGTTCCCCGTAGCTCTCCAGGGCGCCGGAGGTGAGCGGCGTGTCGAGCAGGCCCGCGCCGTAGAGGGCGAAGCTGACCGCGCCCGAGCAGTCATAGCCGTAGGAGTAGAAGGAGGCGTGGCCGCCGCCCCAGACGTAGGGGGTGGTGGCGATCGAGTTGGCGGCGGCGATCGCGGCCTTGACCGCGGGCGGCGCGCCCGCCGGCGCGGCGGCGAGGCCGTTCGGCTGCAGCACGGCCTCGGCGCCGGCGACGGTCGTTTCCGCGGCCAGCGGCGCGACCCGCCAGTCGACGAAGGAGGTCTTGCAGCCGCCTTCGATTTCCCCCGCCTCCTGGAGGACCTCTTCGACGTACCAGGCGGCCTGGTTGTGGGCGAAGACGCCGGCTTCCAGTGAGCCTTTCGACCAGATCTCCCGGGCCAGGGTCATCGCCGAGTCGAAGATGTCGGCGTGGCGGATGTGGCCGTCGCCGTCGCCATCGACCCGGTAGCGCCTCCACTCGCCCGCTTCCAGGCCGAGCGGCCCGGTTTCTTCCAGCTCCTTCTTCGACATCCCGCGGCCGAAGCTCGACTCGAGCCGGGCGATCGCGGCGAGCGCCCAGACGCCGCGCCTGCCGAGTTCGTAGCGGGCCGCCGCCTGCTCGAAGGCTTCCAGGTATTCGGGCGGGATCTTCTGTCTCCAGCCCGGCGCGGCTTCGCAGCGCAGCACTTCGATCTGCGGCGTCAGGCCCGCCTGGGTGAAGGCCGGGTCGCCCACTTCGGCGGCGTAGCAGCCGGCATCGGCGAGCACCTCCGAGACGTACCAGTCGGCGTGGTTATAGGCGTAGATCGCGCCGTAGGTGTCGGCGGGCATGCCGGCGGCGGCGAGGTAGCGGGCCGCCGCGTAGATCGCGTCTTCGGGGTTGTTGGGGTCGGCGACCCCGTCGCCGTTGGCGTCGACGCCGTAGGTCTTCCAGGTCGAGGGCATGAACTGCATCCAGCCCACCGCGCCCGCCGAGGAGGGCCCGAGGTTGGTGCCGAAGCCGGTCTCGACGGCGTTGATGCCAGCCAAGATCGCGGGGCCCTGGGTGCCGAGCCCGTAGCGGGCCGAGGCCGCCTGGTAGATCGGGATCAGCTGCGGCGGCACGGCGCCCGCCGCGCAGGCCGAGGCCGAGAGCTTGGGCACCTGCCAGGCCGGGGCGGCGAGGTTGCGTTCGGCGGCGGCCCGTTCGGCGGCTTCGTCGGCTTCCCGTTCGGATCTCGCTTCGCCGATTTCCTTTTCGCCCCTGGTCGGTTCTTCGGCGGTGGTGCCGCCGCTTGCCGGCGGCAGCTTCGGGTGGCGGACGGCTTCCGGGCGCGGGCCCAGCGGCGAGTTTTCGGTGACGCCCGCGGCGCCGGCGTCCGAGCCGCCGGCGGATTCGCCGGAGGACCCGGATTCGCCCGCGGTCCCCGATTCGCCGCCGGATCCGGACTTGCCTTCGGACCCCGATTCTCCGCCGGACCCCGACTTGCCGGCGGACCCGGACTTACCTTCGGCGCCCTTGCCGGCGCCTCCTTCGCCCGCCGGGGCCAGGGGGCTGTTCTGGACCGGGGCTTCGAGCGCCGCGCCCTGGGACGGTCCCTGGCCTTCGGCCGCGTCAGCGGCCGCGACCGGCAGCGCCAGGGCCGCCGTGATCGCGGCGGCCGCCACCACGGCGCGGAGCTTGCGGGGGGCGGAGTCCATCAGCCGAGGACGTTGGTGACTTCCCACTTCTTGCCGACACCCTGTTCCATCTCGAGCCGCAGCTCGCTGGTCACGCCGACGCGCAGCAGGGAGACGCTCACCTCATAGACCTTGCCCTTCGAGGGGCCGGCGACGACGTTGACGACCTTCGCCTTCGGCACCTTGACGTTGGCGGGCTGACGCGGCGGCCGGCGCAGCAGCGAGCGCGCCAGCTGCCTGGTCCCGGTCGAGTGGAACGCCTTGCGGACCTTGCCGTCGACCCCCTGGACCTCGTAGACGACGAAGGCTTCGGCGAAGCGCCGCGCAACCCGCTTCGCCGCCTTCGGCGCGGGCGGGCCGTCCAGTTCGCCGCTCTGTTCGGTGCCCGCGGCCGCGCCCGCTTCGGCGCCGGCCGCGTTGCCGCCGGAGGTCTTCAGGCTGTCGGCCTGGGCGGCGGCCGAGGCGGTGGCCGCCGGGGTGGAGCCGATCTTCGCAGTCGCCGCCGATTCCCCGCCGGCGCTCGCCGCCGATCCGCCACCGGTCGATCCTTCGCTCGCGCTCGCCGTCGATCCGCGGGGCGCCGGGGCTTCGCCGGCGCCGGAGCTCTTCTGCGTGGCGCCGAGCGCCTTGCCGTCGCCGACCCCGGCCTTCACCTTCTCGGCCGGGGCGAAGTCCGGCGGGGAGCCGTGCAAGGTCGGGCCGGCGGGCTTCGCGGCCTTCTGCTTCGGCTTCGCGGTCGGGGCGACCGCGGGCGCCGGGGCGGGCGCCGGGCGGACGGCCAGCGCCGCGGTGGTGGAAGTGTCGGCCCCCGAGCCGCCCGAACCGGCGA
Organism: uncultured Actinomycetes bacterium; assembly: GCA_963766705.1. Taxonomy (GTDB): domain Bacteria; phylum Actinomycetota; class Thermoleophilia; order Solirubrobacterales; family 70-9; genus VAYN01. Next base: position 1,400,098 of record CAVYBE010000008.1, on the reverse strand, counting down.
CCAGGATCGCGGCGATGACGCCGGCGAGCGCGATCCCGCCGCCGCCGAAGACGCCGATGCGCCCGCGCGTTCCCAGCGCCGTCAGCCCGTCCTCGACCGGCCAGGCGACGCGCCGGCGCAGGAACCACGCCGCGTCCTCACTGCCGCCTCGCGCCTTGTCGCGCAGGAGCCAGGCCGCGTCCCCGCCGCCGAGGCGCACCCGCTCGAGGCCCGCACGGGCCCTCTCGACGCCGGCCCGCAGGCGTCCGGTGCCTTCGGTCTGCGCGTCGATCAGCTGCCGCTCCTGATCGCGCTCGTCCATGTCTCTTCCGAATTGTAAGAACACTCCGCGCCGTTTAGTTTCGGCATGAGGCGCCGAATTCCTGAGTCCAGAGCGGCTCCGGTGCCGCTCAGCACTTTTTACATCATTGTTACGTCGGCCGGGCCGACAATCGCCTGCGTTCGCAGTTCTCCGCGCTATCCGCGGCGAAGTGCGAACGCGCCCGGGCGACAGGCGGTGAGTTCGCAGTAATCCGCGCTATCCGCGGAGAACTGCGAACTCAGGCGGGAGCGGGTCGCCTCAGTGGTCGCTCCGCTACGCGGCGGTCGGGGCCTCGGTGGCGGCGCGCTCGAAGACGAGGGCGCCCTCGACGGCGTCGACGCGGACGGTGTCGCCCTCGCCGAACTCGCCCTCGAGGATCTTCAGCGCCAGCTTGTCGACCAGCTGCTTCTGGATCACCCGGCGCAGCGGCCGCGCCCCGTAGACGGGGTCGTAGCCGAGGTTGCCGAGCAGGGTGCGGGCGTCGCCCGTGAGATCGACGGAGATGCCGCGCTCGGCCACCCGGCCCACCAGGTGGTCGACCTGCAGCTCGACGATCCGGCCGATGTCGGCCTTCGAGAGCCGGTGGAAGATCACCGTGTCGTCGATCCGGTTGAGGAACTCCGGCTTGAACGTCGCCGCCAGCACCTCTTCGATCGCCTCGCGGATCCCCTCGTCGACCTGGTCGCCGACGATCCGGTCGGAGCCGACGTTGGAGGTCATGATCAGCACCGTGTTGGTGAAGCTGACCGTGCGCCCCTGGCCGTCGGTGAGCCGGCCGTCGTCCATGATCTGCAGCAGCGTGTTGAACACGTCGGGGTGCGCCTTCTCGATCTCGTCGAGCAGCACCACTGCGTAGGGGCGGCGGCGGACCGCCTCGGTCAGCTGGCCGCCCTCCTCGTAGCCGACGTAGCCGGGAGGCGCGCCGACCAGCCGCGACACGGTGTGCTTCTCCATGTACTCCGACATGTCGAGCCGCACGATCGCCTGGTCGGTGTCGAACATGAACTCGGCGAGCGCCTTGGCCAGCTCGGTCTTGCCGACACCGGTCGGGCCGAGGAAGAGGAACGAGCCGATCGGCCGGTTCGGGTCCGACAGCCCGGCGCGCGAGCGGCGCAGGGCGTTGGACACCGCGGCGATCGCCTCCTCCTGGCCGATCACCCGGTCGTGGAGGCGCTCCTCCATGTGGATCAGCTTCTCCACCTCGCCCTCCATCAGGCGGCTCACCGGGATCCCGGTCCATTTGGCGACGACCTCGGCGACGTCCTCGTCGGTCACCTCGTCGGCGAGCATCGTGCCGCCGTCGCCCGCGTGCAGCTCGGCGAGCCGCGCTTCGGCGTCTTTGACCTTCGATTCGAGGTCGGGGATCAGCCCGTACTGGAGTTCGGCGGCGCGCTGCAGGTCGGTCTCGCGGTTGGCCTGGTCGACTTCGACCCGTGCTTCCTCGAGTTCGGCCTTCGCGGCCTTCATCTCCTCGATCGGCTCTTTCTCGTTCTGCCAGCGCGCCCGCAGCTCGGTCTCCTGCTCGCGCAGGTTGGAGAGGTCCTCCTCCAGCGCGCCGAGCCGCGTCTTCGAGGCCTCGTCGGTCTCTTTGCGCAGCGCCTCGCGCTCGATCTCCAACTGCTGGATCCGCCGCGCCACCTCGTCGATCTCGGTCGGCACCGAGTCGATCTCGATCTTCAGCCGCGAGGCCGACTCGTCGATCAGGTCGATCGCCTTGTCGGGCAGGAAGCGGTCGGCGATGTAGCGCTCCGACAGGGTCGCCGCGGCGACGATCGCCGAGTCGGCGATCCGCACCCCATGGTGCTGTTCGTAGCGCGGCTTCAGCCCGCGCAGGATCGCGATCGTGTCCTGCATGTCGGGCTCGCCGACCAGCACCGGCTGGAAGCGCCGCTCCAGCGCCGCGTCCTTCTCGATGTGCTTGCGGTACTCGTCGAGCGTCGTCGCGCCGACCGCGCGCAGCTCGCCGCGCGCCAGCATCGGCTTCAGCAGGTTGGCGGCGTCGACCGCGCCTTCGGCGGCGCCGGCGCCGACGATCGTGTGGAGCTCGTCGAGGAAGAGGACGATCTGGCCCTCGGCGTCCTGCACCTCGCTCAGGACCGCTTTCAGCCGCTCCTCGAACTCGCCGCGGTATTTGGAGCCCGCCAGCAGCGAGCCAATGTCGAGCGCGATCACGCGCCGATCGCGCAGGCTCTCCGGCACGTCGCCGTCGACGATCCGCTGGGCCAGGCCCTCGACGATCGCCGTCTTGCCGACGCCCGGGTCGCCGATCAGCACCGGGTTGTTCTTGGTGCGGCGGGAGAGGACCTGGATCACGCGGCGGATCTCCTCGTCGCGGCCGATCACCGGGTCGAGTCGGCCCGAGCGCGCGTCGGCGGTCAGGTCGCGGCCGAATTTCTCCAGCGCCTGGGCGGTCGACTCCGGGTTCGGCGAGGTCACCGGGTTGGGGCGCACCTGGGCCACGGCGGCGTCGAGCTCCTCGCGGCTCGGCAGGATGTCGCCGACGGTCGCGTCCTCGGTCAGCGCGCGGAGCAGGTGGTCGGTGGAGATCAGGCTGGAGCCGTCGCGCCCCATTTCGCGCTCGGCGGCGCGCAGGGTCGCGGCCAGGCCCGAGCTCAGTCGCGGCTCCTCGCCCTCGCCGCCGAGTTTCGGCAGCGCCGCGACCGCCTCGTTGGCGCGCGCCGCGATCGTCGCGGTGTCGGCGCCGACTCGCTGCAGGATCGGCACGACCAGGCCCTCGGTCTGGTCGAGCAGCGACACCAGCAGGTGGGCGGGGGTCGCCTCCGGATTGCGATGGCTGCGCGCCAGCTCCAACGTCGCGGCGATCGCTTCCTGCGATTTCTGGGTGAACTTGTCCGGCTGCATCAGCCCTCTTCTCCTCTTCCTTCCAGCTCTCTCACTCGTTCTTTCAGCTTCTTGACCTGCTCTTCCAGTGCCAGCACCGTCTCGACGCCGACCAGGTTCAGCCCCTGCGCGGTCATCTCCTGGATGCGGCGCAGCCGTTCGACGTCGCGCCGGCTGTAGAGGCGGGTGTTCTTCGGCGAGCGCTTCGGCGCGATCAGCCCGCGCGTCTCGTACATGCGCAGGGTCTGCGGGTGCATCTCGGCTAGTTCGGCGGCGACCGAGATCATGAAGACGCCCTGCTCGTCGTCGAAGGTCGCGTTGACCTTGGTCACGTGGCGGCGGTAGGTGGCCATCACACGCCCGCCTTCCGCAGCAGCTCGGCGCGCGGGTCGTGCCCGTTGAGGGCGCCGGCCAGCTCGTCGACCGCTTTGCGCTGCTCCTCGCTCAGCTCTTTGGGGACCTCGATCTCGAGCCGGTAGCGGATGTCTCCGCGGCCCTTGCCCTTGCCCTTCGGGGCACCCTCGCCGCGCAGGCGCTGGAGCGCCCCGTGCCTGGTCCCCGGCGCGACCTTGATCTTCTTCGTGCCAGCCAGCGTCGGCACCTCGATCGTGCCGCCGCGCACCGCCTCGGGGATCGTGATCGGCACCGTCACCTCGAGGTTGCCGTCGTCGAGCCGGCGGAACACCGGCGACGCCGCCACCCGCGTGGTCACGTAGAGGTCGCCGTTGGGACCGCCGCGCGGGCCCGCCTCGCCTTTGCCGGCGAGCCGGATCCAGGTGCCGTCCTTGACCCCGGCCGGGATGTTCACCTTGTAGCGCTTGTTCTGCTGGGTGAGGCCGGAGCCGCCGCAGGTGGGGCAGGGGGTCTCGATGATCTCGCCGCTGCCGCCGCACTGCGGGCAGGGCTGGCTGATCGAGAAGAAGCCCTGGTTCTGCGGGTCGATGCCGCGGCCTTCGCAGCGCGGGCAGGTGACGGGCGAGGTGCCGGGCGCGGCGCCCGAGCCGTGGCAGGTCTCGCAGCGTTCGCTCTTCGGCACGGTGACGCTGATCTGCGTCCCGTTGATCGCCTGGTCGAAGCTCAGCTGGACCTCGGTCTCCAGATCACGGCCGCGCACCTGCTGCGGCCGTGCCCGACCGCCGCCGCCGCGGCTGAAGATCCCGGAGAGGATGTCGCCGAAGTCGCCGCCGAAGCTGCCCTGCTGGGCGCCGCCGCCCGCGCCGAACGGGTTGCCGCCGCCAAACGGGTTGCCGCCCGCGCCGCCGAAGCCGCCGAACGCCGGCCCGGCGTCGTACTCCTTGCGCTTCTCCGGGTCGGCGAGGACGTCGTGGGCAGCCGAGACCTCCTTGAACTTTTCCTCGGCCTCTTTGTCGCCGGGGTTGCGGTCAGGGTGGTATTTGCGCGCCAGCTTGCGGTACGCCTTCTTGATCTCGTCCTCGCTCGCGTCCTTCTTGACGCCGAGGGTCTTGTAGAGCTCGTCTGCCACTTCTCTCGTCTTCTTCCTAGGCGGCCACCACGACCATTGCCGGGCGGATCAGGTGCCCGTCGAATCGGTAGCCCTTCTGCATCACCTCGACCACCACGCCCGCCTCGGTGCCCTCGACCTGGATCGTCGAGAGCGCCTCGTGGACGTTCGGGTCGAACTTCTCGCCTTTCGGATCTACGGTCTCGACCCCGCTGCGGCCCAGCGTCTCTCGCAGATTGCGGAACACGAGCAGCACGCCGTGGGCCAGTGGATCCTCCGAGTCCCCCTCGGGATCCAGCTCCGCGGCCTGGATCGCCCGCTCGAGGTCGTCGAGGACCGGGACGACGCCACGGGCGACCTCGGCTTTGCCGCGCAGCGCCGCCGCCTGAACCTCCGCCGCCATCCGCTTGCGGTAGTTCTCGAAGTCCGCCTGCGCCCGGCGGGCGATATCCAAGTACTCGTCCCGTTTCGCTTCGGCGTCGGCCAGCAGCTCGGCAAGATCGGCCTCGACCTGTTCCTGCGACTGGTCCTCGGTCCGATCGGCGGCGTCGGTCCCCCCCGCGACAGGACCCGCGGGCCGGGACGCCTCGTCAACGGCGTCCCGGCGGTCGGCCATGTCGTCCTGCTCAGGCCGCATCTATTTCTCCTCGTCGACGACTTCGGCGTCCACGACTTCCTCGTCCTCGGCGGACGCGCCGTTCTCGGCGGAGCCGTCGGCGGAGGCCGCCTCGGACTGGGCCTGGGCGTAGATCTGCTGCGAGGCCTCGGTCATCACCGCGGTCAGCGCCTCGGTCTTCGCTTTCACCTCGTCGACCGAGCCGGACTCAAGCGTCGAGCGGACGTCTTTGACCGCCGTCTCGATCTGGTCCTTGGTGCCCTGGTCGAGTTTGTCGCCCGCGTCGGAGACGGTTTTCTCCGCCTGGTAGGCCGCGTTCTCGGCGAGGTTGCGGGCCTCGGCCAACTCCCGCTGCTTGCGGTCCTCGTCGGCGTGCGACTCGGCGTCGGACACCATCTGCTGGATTTCCTCGTCGGAGAGGCCGGAGCCGGATTTGATCTCGATCTTCTGCTCGGTGCCGGTGCCCTTGTCTTTCGCCGTCACCGAGATGATCCCGTTGGCGTCGATGTCGAAGGTGACCTCGATCTGCGGGATGCCGCGCGGCGCCGGCGGGATGCCGGTGAGCTGGAATTTGCCCAGGCTCTTGTTGCCCGAGGCCATCTCGCGCTCGCCCTGCAGGACGTGGATCTCCACCGAGGGCTGGTTGTCGTCGGCGGTCGAGAAGACCTCCGACTTCTTCGTCGGGATCGTCGTGTTGCGCTCGATCAGCTTGGTCATCACGCCGCCTTTGGTCTCGATGCCGAGGGTCAGCGGGGTGACGTCGAGCAGCAGCACGTCCTTGACGTCGCCGGCCAGCACGCCCGCCTGGATCGCGGCGCCGACGGCGACCACCTCATCCGGGTTGACGCCCTGGTGCGGGTCCTTGCCGGTCAGCTCCTTGACCTTCTCGCGGACGGCGGGCATGCGGGTCATGCCGCCGACCAGCACGACGTGGTCGATCGACGCGTCGGCGTCGGCCAAGGCCTGTTTCACCGGCCCGACCGTGCGGTCGAGCAGGTCACCGGTCAGTTCGTTCAGCTTCGAGCGGCTGAGCCGCATGTCGAGGTGCTTGGGCTGCCCCTCGACGGCCGTGATGAACGGCAGGTTGATCTGCGTCTCCTGCGTCGAGGAGAGCTCGATCTTCGCTTTCTCTGCCGCCTCGTAGAGGCGCTGCAGCGAGTTCTTGTCGGCCGCGAGGTCGACGCCCTGGTCGCGTTTGAACTCGGCGACCAGCCACTCGACGATCGCTTTGTCCCAGTTGTCGCCGCCCAGGTGGTTGTCGCCGGCGGTCGCCTTCACCTCGAAGACGCCGTCGCCGATTTCCAGCACCGACACGTCGAAGGTGCCGCCGCCGAGATCGAAGACGAGGATCGTCTGGTCGGTTTTCTCCTTGTCGAGCCCGTAGGCCAGCGAGGCCGCCGTCGGCTCGTTGATGATCCGCTTGACCTCCAGGCCGGCGATCTGGCCAGCGTCTTTGGTGGCCTGGCGCTGGTCGTCGTTGAAGTAGGCGGGGACGGTGATCACGGCGCCGTCGACCGTCTCGCCGAGCTTCGCTTCGGCGTCGGTCTTCAGCTTCTGCAGGATCATCGCGCTGATCTCCGGCGGGCTGTACTGCTTGCCGCGCACGTCGACGCGCACGTCGCCGTTCGGGCCCGCCTCGACCTTGTACGGGACGATCGTCTCCTCCTCCTTGACTTCGGACTCCTTGCGGCCCATGAAGCGCTTGATGGAGAAGATCGTGTTCTCGGGGTTCATCACCGCCTGGCGTTTCGCGACCGTGCCGACCAGGCGCTCACCGCTCTCGGTGAAGGCGACGACGGACGGCGTGGTGCGACCACCCTCGGCATTCTCGAGAACGGTCGGCTCCCCGCCCTCCATAACGGCGACGCAGGAATTGGTGGTTCCCAGGTCGATTCCGATCGTTTTTGCCACTTTTGCTGCTCCCTCCAGGGGTTTCGTTGTCTATGCCTAAGAAATCTAAGTGCCAGTATGGCAGATATCTCAGGGACTCTCAAGCCGTCCCTGGACGAAATTCCGGTGCCCTGCAGGCGGGCGTCCCCAGGCCGGCGGGGCACTGCCGGTGGCGGTCGCGGGCCTCGCGGCCGAGCCGCACCCGCGCGCCGCGGTGGGCGCGCCGCGGTGGCGTTCGCACTTTGCCGCGCTATGCGCGGAGAACTGCGAACGCCACCGGTCCGGCGCCCGGCCGGAGTGAGCCTTCAGGTACCCGGCGCCTGCCGGGGGGAACGGAGGGGATCAGCCGCGACCGGCGACGGTGGCGACGAATTCCGCGACTTCCTGCTGCTGCTCGGGGTTCAGGATCGCGGCGGGCATGCGGCCCGGGGTCGTGGGGCTTTCGAGGCCGTTCTTCTCGGCGGCGAGCACCCGCTGTTCGGTCGATTTGATCTGTTTTTCGCCCGCTTCGCCTGGTTCGGGCGGACCGGTGGGGGCGAGCAGTTCGTCGAGGTTCGGCCCGTAGTTGCCGTCGGTGCCCGCCGCGTAGAGCGTGTGGCAGGTGCCGCAATTGGTTTCGAAGAGGACCTGGCCCGTTTTCAGGTGCGCGGATACCTCACGGACGCCCGTGTTGGCGTCGCCGCTGCCCCGGAAGGCCAGCCAGGGGATGGCCACCGCGAGAACGAAGAGGAGGACGCCGAAGGTGATGAAGGTGCGCTTGCTCATGGACAGGCGGCGCGGATACTAACTCCCGACAACCCCGGAGGCAGGCTCGTCACCCGCCGGCGACGGTCTCGCGGTTGTCGAGATCCCGGTACCAGGGGCACATCCGGCGCAGTTCGCACTCCCCGCAGCGCGGCTTCGGGCGGCACAGCGTGCGCCCGTGGCGGATCAGGTTGACGTGCAGCTCGTAGGCGTCCTCGGGCGGCACGACCGCCAGCATCTCGTCGTGGGCGCGCTGGAAGGAGGCGTCGGCGGGGAACAGCCCGAGCCGTCCGCCCACCCGGTGGACGTGGACGTCGACCGGGATCTCCGGCAGCCCCCAGCTGAAGATCAGCACGCAGGCCGCCGTTTTGCGGCCGACCCCGGGCAGCGCCAGCAGGTACTCGAGCGACTCCTCGCGCGGTGCCGTCGCGGTCCAGTCCAGATCCGGCTCGGAGCCCAGCTCGCGCAGGATCGCCTGGATCCGCGGCGCCTTCTGCCGGCCCAGGCCGCCCGGCCGGATCGCCTCCTCGAGCTCGCCGACCGGCGCGTCGCGCACCTCCTCCCAGGTCGGGAAGCGCTCCCGCATCGCCGCGTAGGCCCGGTCGCGGTTGCGGTCGTTCGTGTGCTGGGACAGCACCGTCTTGATCAGCTCGTCGATCGGCCGACCGTGCGGCTCGTTGACCGGTGTCCCGTACATCTCCCGCAGGCGTTCGCGGATCGCCCGCACGCGCCGCCGGTCGGGGCGCCGCCAGGGCTTCGGTTCACGTTTGCTCGGGGACGAATCGGCCATCTTCAGGGTGCCTGCTCAACGCCGGATTAGAATCAAGTTTTCATGCCGCGTGTCTTGTCCGCCATAGGAGATTGGCTTCCCAGGGGTTGGGGGGATGCGGGGCGCCAGCTCGGGATCCTGGTCGGCGTCGACGTGATCTACGAGCTCGGCCGCGGCGTCGCCGACGGCAGCCGGGCGGGCGCGATGCACCACGGCGCCGAGATCATCTCCTTCGAGCGCGCCACCCACACGCTCTTCGAACCGAGCCTGCAGCGGTTCTTCCTGCCCGCCCACTGGACGATCGACGTCGCCAACTTCCTCTACATCAACGCCCAGTTCTCGGTCGCCCTCGCCTTTCTCGTCTGGCTCTACCTCTTTCGCAACGAGTCCTACTACTTCGTCCGCAACATGTTCGTGGTCGCGATGTGCCTGGCGCTGATCGGCTACATCGGCTTTCCCACCGCGCCGCCGCGATTGTTCCCCCAGGACGGCTTCGTCGACACGGTCACCAAGTACTCCTCGATCAACAGCGACTCGGCGATCGCCAAGGTCTTCATCAACCCCTACGCGGCGGTGCCGAGCATGCACTGCGCCTTCGCGCTGATGATCGGCGGCAGCGGCTTCGCGGTCTGCCGCCGCTGGTGGTCGAAGGCCTGGTGGGCCTTCTGGCCGGTCCTGATCGCCTGGGTGGTGGTCGTCACCGCCAACCACTACTGGGTCGACTGGGCGCTCGGCTGGCTGGTCGCGGTGGCGTCGTTCGCGGTCGCCAAAGGGGCGCTGGCGCGCTGGAAACCGGAGGCCTGGGAGTTCCGCGCGTCGGGGCAGAGGCGCGCCGGGCCGCAGGAGGTCGAGGCCTAGGAGGGCGCCCCGCGACCCTCTAGCCTCATAGGTGATGGCATCGACGGCGCCCCCCAGGGCATCCGGCGGCGGGCGTAACGGCCGCCCCGCCCCGCCTCGCAACAGCCAGGAGCTGCGCGCTTACGCCCGCGACCGCCTGATCGAGTCGCGGCTGACCCCGAACGCGATCTCGCTGGTGGGGCTCGTCGGCAACCTCGTCGCCGCCTTCCTGGTCACCCAGCGGCTCTTCTTCCTCGCCGGGGTCGCGTTCATCCTCGGCTCGGTCATGGACACGCTCGACGGCCGCTACTCGCGGATGTCGGGCAAGGGGACGCTGTTCGGCGCCTTCCTCGACTCGACCCTGGACCGGGTCGAGGAGGGGATCGTGATCGCCGCCGTGGCCGGCTACTTCGCCTCGCGCGGCGAAGACTTCGCCGCCGCGATCTGCGTGGTCGCCGTGCTCGGCTCACTGATGGTCTCCTACACGCGGGCCCGCGCCGAGGCGCTCGGGGTCGAGTGCAAGGTCGGAATCGCCACCCGCCCGGTCCGCGTGGTGCTACTTTCGATCGGCCTGATCTTCGCGAAGGGCGCCGGAATCGGGGACTTCGAACTCCTCGCCCCGGCGATCTACGTCGTCGCCGGGCTGACGATCTTCACCGTCTTCCAGCGCGTCTGGCACGTCCGCAACGAGCTCACCCGCATGGACGAGGCGTCGGCGGAGCGCGGCGACGGGGACGCGGAGGCCCTGTAACAACCAACGGCGCCGGGTGTCCTTTCTCCACTCAGCGCGATTCCAGGAGGAACCAGAAGACTTATGAGTGACAGCAACGGAGCGAGCGGCCGCGAGGAGAAGGTCCGCGTCGCCATCGTCGGGGTCGGCAACTGCGCGAACTCCTTCATCCAGGGCGTCCACTACTACAAGGACGCCGACCCGGCCGAGGAAGTCCCGGGCCTGATGCACGTCGACCTCGGTGGCTACCACGTCCGCGACGTCGAATTCGTCGCCGCCTTCGACATCGACGCCGAGAAGGTCGGCAAGGACCTTTCCGAGGCGATGTGGTCGGGGCAGAACAACACGATCAAGTTCGCCGACGTGCCGGAGATCGGCGTCACCGTGCAGCGGGGCATGACCCACGACGGGCTCGGCAAGTACCTGAAAGAGAAAATCACCAAAGCGCCGGGCGAAACCGTCGACATCGTCAAGGTCCTCAAGGACACGAAGGCCGACGTGCTCGTCTGCTACCTGCCGGTCGGCTCCGAGGAGGCGACCAAGTGGTACGTCGAACAGGCTCTCAAAGCGGGCGTCGGCGTGGTCAACTGCCTGCCGGTCTTCATCGCCCGCGAGGACTACTGGGACAAGCAGTTCGAGTCGGCCGGGCTGCCGATCATCGGCGACGACATCAAGAGCCAGGTCGGCGCGACGATCGTCCACCGCCAGCTGGCCCGCCTGTTCCACGACCGCGGCGTGCGCCTGGAGCGGACCTCGCAGCTGAACGTCGGCGGCAACATGGACTTCTACAACATGCTCGAGCGCGAGCGGCTGGACTCGAAGAAGATCTCGAAGACCAACGCCGTCACCTCGATCATGGGGCACGACCTGCCCGCCGAGAACGTCCACGTCGGCCCCTCCGACTACGTCCCGTGGCTGACCGACCGCAAGTGGGCCCACATCCGTCTCGAGGGCAAGGCGTTCGGCGACGTGCCGCTGACCGCCGAGCTGAAGCTCGAGGTCTGGGACTCGCCGAACTCGGCCGGCGTCGTGATCGACGCGGTGCGGCTGATCAAGCTGGCGCTCAACAACGGCATCTCCGGCCAGCTCGACGGGCCGTCCAGCTACCTGATGAAGAGCCCGCACACGCAGCGCCCCGACGACGAAGCGCGGGAGCTGACCGAGGAATTCATCGTCGCCAACGCGCGCGGCACCCGCCACGCGCCCGCGGCCGAGATCCCCGGGGCACAGCAGGGCTGACGCCCCCCGGCGGGCCTCAGCCCTGACGCCCGCCGAGAGCGGGCGCCAGGATCTGTGCCCGCCGCGTGGTTCCTTTTCCTCGCCATACGGGGAAAAGGAACCACGCAGGAGCGGGATCCCCGGCCACCGAGCCCATCCGCCACCCGAGGCGATCGGAATGAACAGCCCGCAGCGGGCTCCTATGCTTTGCCGTAGTCGTGCCCGCCCCTGAGCCACTGACGATCGCGCAGGTCTCGCCGCACCGGCGGGCGACGCGCAAACCGGTCAACGAGTACGTCGCGCGGCTCAGCGAGGAGCTCGGGCGGCGCGGGCACGAGGTGGTGCGGATCGGCAGCGGCGAGCCGGTGAAGCGGCCGCTGACCGCGCGGCCGATCGACATCGTCCACGTGCACGAGCCGTTCGCGCCGAGCGTCTCCTCGGCGGCGCTCCGCCACTCGCTCTCGCTCAACGTCGCCACCTTCCACGCCCCGCAGGAGCGGGTGCTCTCGACCCAGGTGGCGCGGCCGCTGGTCGAGGTCTTCTTCGGTCGGATCGACGCCCGCACGGTGACCAGCGAGGCGACCGGGCGGCTGCTGGAGCGCTACTTCCCGGCGGGCTATGAGCTGATCGAGCCGCCCGCGGGATGGACGGCGGGACCCGCGGCGGGCCCCGCGGATGGGGATCGCGACTGGGCGGCGGTCGCCGACTCCTTCGAAGCGGTGTACCGGCGGGTCCTGGCGCGCCGCCACGACCCGACCGGGGACCCGGAGCTGCGGGCGCGGCTCGCCTCCCGGCCGCTGATCGAGGTCGACCTCCACATGCACACCGACCACTCCGGGGACTGCGCGACCCCGGTCGAGGTGCTGCTGCAGACGGCCCGCGCCCGTGGCCTCGGGGCGATCGCGGTCACCGACCACAACGAGGTCTCCGGGGCGCTGGCGGCGCGCGAGGTCGCGGCCGGGATGGACGGCCTCAAGGTGATCGTCGGCGAGGAGGTGAAGACCGCCGAGCAGGGCGAGGTGATCGGCCTCTTCCTCGAGGAGAAGATCCCCAAGGGGCTCTCGATGGCGGAGACGATCGCCGCGATCCGCGAGCAGGGCGGCCTCGTCTACGTGCCGCACCCCTTCGACCGCTTCCACTCGGTCCCCGACTACGAGCACCTGCTGGGCATCGTCGACGACGTCGACATGCTCGAGGTCTTCAACCCGCGGGTGATGCTGACCGCCTTCAACGAGGAGGCGGTGCGGTTCGCGGGCAAGTACCGGATCATCCCGGCGGCGGGCTCGGACTCCCACGTCGCCCAGGGCCTCGGCAGCGTGCGCCAGCGGATCCGCGATTTCGACGGGCCGGCCGAGTTCCTCGAGGCGATGCGGGACGCCGACATCACCCGCAAGCACAAGAACCTGGTCTACGTGCAGACGCTGAAGTTCCTGCAGACGACGGGCCGGCCGAAGGCGCCGAAACGGAGCGTCGCCAACGCCAAGCCGGCCCGTGGCGGGCAGCCGCGGCGGCTCGCGCGGGCCGGTTCGCGGCGGGCGCGGGCGAAAGGCAAGAGCTGATGCACTCCTCGCGTCGCGAAGGAGCCGCGCCGACCTCGTCAAAGAGGTCCCGGCAGATGCATTCCACCGACGACGAGATCCGCGAGAAGTACCTCGAGAGGGCGATCCGCGAGCTCAACCAGATGAGCCGCGAAATCCTCGACTGCCCCCATTGCCCGCGCGGCAACCTGATGCCGGTGCTCGGCTCCGGCCACCCGCAGGCCGACGTGTTCATGCTGAAGCAGGCGCCGCTGACCTCGGAGATCGAGGAGGGGGTGGCCTTCTACGGGCGCTCCGGCAACGCGCTGATGAAATCCTTCAAACGGCTGGGGATCGACCCGCTGGTCGTCTACGGCACGCTCTGCGTCAAGTGCCCGGTCGCCGAGCCCGACCTGGCGCCGCAGGAGTGCGTCGCCCGCCTGGTCGAGGAGCTGGCGATCGTGCAGCCGAAGATCATCGTCGTGATGGGCGAGCCCAGCCTCCGCATCCTCAACGGCCTGCAGGTGCCGCTCTCGCGGTCGATCGAGCAGCGCGAGGGCGAGATCCAGGCCTTCACCCCGACGATCGACGCCCTCTACACGCCCGACATCGACGAGAGCCTCGACGAAGAGGGCGCCAAGCAAAGGTTCTGGCGCTCGTTCCGGATGTTGGGGCAGTGGTACGAGGACCTACCGCCGTACTGACGGGCGGCGGTTGCATCCGCACCCGCGGATGACGCGTCTGGGCGGCGCATCTCACCGCCCGCCTCCTCGCGAATAGCGCCGCTATTCGCTCGTCGGCGTTCGTCGAGCTGCTTGCCCAGCCGCGCCCCCGCGGGCACGTCTGCTGCCCGCCGACCGTCAGTCCGACGGCCGCCTCCGCTTGCCAAGCCCGCCACCCCGGCGGCCGCCACCGCTCGCGCCGCCCCGCCGGGGCGTTCGCAGTTCTCCGCGCTATTCGCGGATTACTGCGAACGCGGGGGGCGGCGGGGGAACGTGGGCGCTCAGGGGCGGGGGGCGGCGGCGGTGGCGACGGTCGACATCCCCTCGAGGGTGGCGCTGGCGAGGCCGCGGACGACGATCGTGTCGAGGGCGGTGTAGGCGGCCAGGCCGGACTGGACGGCGTCCGCGTCGGCGCCGGCGACGCCGACCGTGCCCTCCGGCTCGGCGAGGCGGTCGAAGTGGTCGCGATAGCCCTTGTGCAGGTCGCGGTAGAAGGATTCCTCCTTGGCGAGGCGTGCGCCGGCGTCGGGACCGACCGCGGTGCGCACGTAGCCGAAGACCGGCGGCGTCTCGTGGCGCGATTCGGAGGCGCCCGCCTCGACCTCCTCGTGCTTGCCCGCCGCGAAGTCGGGCGTCATCCAGTTGAAGAAGGCGCCGTCGTAGGAGGAGCCGGCGAGGCGGCACATCTTCGGCCCCATCGCGGCGAGGACCAGTTTCACCTCGGGCAGCTTCTCGCGCAGCTCCGGCAGCGCCTCGCGCATCGCGGTCAGCGGCCGCTTCGAGAAGCCGGCGCCGACGCCGAGCCAGAGCCGCCCCGGGTCGAGGCCGAGCCGGTCGATGTCGGCGGCGATCGCGTCGGCGGGTTGGCGGTCGAGGGCGATCACGCCGACCCCGAGCTCCAGCGTCGGCGCGCCCTTCGCGAACTCCGCCAGCGTCTCCAGGCCCTTTGCGCCGGGATGGTCGTTCGACCAGATCGACTCGTAGCCGAGCTCCGCGCAGCGTTCGGCCAGCGGCACCGCGACCTCGGGATCGAGGCCGGCGGCGACGCCGAAGGCGCGGGACATCAGGCGCCGCCTCCTCTGCTCTCGCGCGCCGGCAGGGAACCAGATTGCGATGCCGGCGCGCTTCCGCGTCCGGGGGCGGCTTTCTCCAAGAGGGCGACGCACTCGATGTGCGGGGTCTGGGGGAACATGTCGACCGGTTTCACGCGGCGCAGCCTATAGCCGGCCTCCTCGAGCTGCGCCGCGTTCGGCGCCAGCGTCGTCGGGTTGCAGGAGACGTAGACGATCCGGCTCGCCTCGCACTCGATCAGCCGGCGGACCATTTTCTGGGAGAGGCCCGCCCGCGGCGGATCGACGACGACCACGTCCGGCCTGCCCGCCTCCTCGACCAGCGGCCGCACCCCGGTGCGCATGTTCGCGGCGACGAATTTGGCGTTCTCGATCTTGTTGCGGCGCGCGTTGCGCTCCGCGTCGGCGATCGCCTCGGGGACGATCTCCAGCCCCCAGACCTCGCCCGCCGCGCGGGCCATCGTCAGCCCGATCGTGCCGATCCCGCAGAAGAGGTCGAAGACCCGCTCCCGCCCGGTCAGCCCGGCGAAGTCGAGCGCCACGCCGTAGAGGCGCTCCGCCATCTCGGTGTTGGTCTGGAAGAAGGCGTTATGGGACATCTCGAACTCGAGGCCGCAGAGCTTCTCCCGCAGCCGCTCCTCGCCGAGCGCCCCGGTCGGGCCGTCGGTGCCGCCCGAGTCGCCCTCGACCGTCGTGTGGAGGTCGACCGGCGGTCGCGGCAGGCGCGCCGCGGTGGTCACCAGGCGGGTCTGGATCTGCCCGGTCCGCCGTCCCTCGCGGACGACGAGGTTGCGCAGCACGCCGCGCCGCGCCCGCGCGTCGTAGGCCGGGACGTCCTCCAGCCGCGCCCATTCGCGCACCCCGTTGCGGGCCGCGTTGCCCGGTTCGGAGGCGAGCTTGCAGTCGTCGACGTCGACGATCAGGTCCCAGCGGCCGCGCGCGTGGAAGCCGAGCGCGACGCCCTCGTCGGCGCTGCCGACGGCGCCCACCCCGAAGGAGTACTCGAGTTTGTTGCGGTATCGCCACTGTTCGGAGGCGGCGACGATCGGCTCCATCTCGAAGCCGTCGAGCCCGCCGATCCGCCGCAGCGAGTCCTCCACCTGGGCCTGCTTCTCGGCCAGCTGGCGCTCATACGGGAGGCCCTGCCAGGGCGCCCCCGGGCAGGGCTCGCCGCCATGCACGCAGCGGTCGGGAAGGCGGTCGGCGCCGGGCCGCAGCAGCTCGACCGCCCGCGCCTCGGCGAAGCGCTTCTTGCCCTTCGTCACCTCGGCGAGCACCCGGTCGCCGGGCAGGCCGCCGGCGACGAAGACGACGAAGCCGTCGGCCCGGGCGACACCGCGTCCGCCAAAGGCGAGCGAGTCGATCTCCACCTCGAGTCGCTCGCCTTTGCGCGGCGCCCGCCCGGGCGCTTCGGTGCGCGTGCTCTCCATCTAGTTGCCGGACCCGTCCGTCAAGGGAGTTTCCGGCGCGCCTGGCGCACGAGCTTCTCCAGCTCGGAGAGCAGCGCATCGGTCTGTTTGCGGCCGCGTTTGAGCAGTTCGCCGATCATCTTCTCGGCGTCGCCCTGGGTCATCCGGCCGCGTTTGACGGCGTCGTCGAGGACTTCCTGGATGCGCTCGCGGCTCAGCGTGACGCTGTGCTCGAGCGAATCGCGGAACTGGGCGATGCTTTTTTCGAGGGCGACGTTGGGCCGCGGCGCGCGTTTTTTCGCCGCCGATTTTTTCCCTTTCGGTTTCGCCGTCGAGGATTTTTTGGCACCTTTCGCCGCGCCTTTTTTCGCGCTCGGTTTTTTCGCCGCGCCTTTTTTCGAGGCACCTTTTTTCGCCGCCGATTTTTTCGCGCCGGCTTTTTTGGCCCCGCCGGATTTTTTCGCCGCCGCTTTTTTCGGTTTCGCTTTCGCTTTGCCTTTGGCGGATTTCGCCGCGGGCGCTTTCGCTTTGTCTTTGTCGTTCGCCGGTTTGTCGTCAGCCATCACGTCCCCCTCTGGTTCACCGTTGCCGGGTTCGAGAACTTCGAGAACTTCTACCCACGCGCCGAATATCTCAATTTGCGAGGACCGGTGGGTCCTCTTTGGCGAAGCGGGCCTCAACCGGGGAGTGGTCGGAGAGGCGCAACGCCTTGCCGTCGAGCCGCAGCTCGCGCCGCTCGTCCGGCCACCGGGCGGGTGCCGCGAGGACCTCGAGCCCCCGCGCCAGCACGTGGTCGATCTGCTCGCCGCCGGTGGTCGGCGAGTCGAGCCCGAACTCCTCCGCCAAGCGCGCGAACACCTCCGGGTCCTCGGCGGGCCGCAGGTTGAGGTCGCCGCCGAACAGCAGCGGCGCGCCCCCGGCCCACTCGCTTGCCGCCGCCGCCGCGCGCATCACGTCCTCGCTCGCCAGCCGCGGCCGGTCGTTGGTCGCGTGCAGGTTGGCGACGCAGAGGCCCGACGCGGTCCGCGTGAAGGCCATCGCCCGCCGCTCCGGCTCGCCCGCGTGGATCTCCAGCTCCCGCCGCTCGGCGATCCCGCCGAGCTTCCCGGGCACGCGCACCAGCGTCGTGTTCGAGCCGCCCTCGCCGCTCGCCATCAGGTCCGGGTTCTGACGCGCCAGCAGCGCCCGCCAGAAGCCGAGCTCGTTGCGTGAGGTGAGGACGCGGTGGTACTCGGCGCCGGCCGCCCGCGCCAGCGGCCCGGCGAAGCGCGGCGGGCACTCCTGCAGCATCGCCACGTCCCAGGCCGCCGAGGCGAGCAGGGTCGCGAACTCGGCGGTGAGGTCGCGGTTGACCTGGACGTGGGTCTCGTTGGCCTCGTCGAGCCGCAGCATCCGGGAGCGCCAGGTGCGCAGCGCCGGGTCGGGCGGGAAGTCGCGCCCGTGGAAGAGGTTCCAGGAGATGACGGTCAGCTCCATGGCCGTAGTATCGGCGCCTTGAAGCGAGACTTCCTCACCGGCGAAGAGCTGGGCGCCTTCGAGCTGGAGCGCCTGCTCGACCGTGCCGCCGACCTGAAAGCGGGCCGCGACCCGGGCCGCGAGGGCGGCCGGCTGGGCGCCGCGTCGCTGGCCGGTCGCAGCGTCGGGCTGGTCTTCGAGCGTCCCTCGACCCGCACCCGGATCTCCTTCGACGTCGGTGTGCACGAGCTCGGCGGCCACCCGGTCGTGCTGCGCGGCGACGAAATGCAGCTGTCCCGCGGGGAGTCGATCGGCGACACCGCCCAGGTCCTTTCCCGCATGGTCGACGCGGTGGTGATCCGCTCCGGGTCCCACGAGCGGGTGGTCGAGCTGGCCGGCGCCGCCTCGGTGCCGGTGGTCAACGCGCTCACCCCGCTGCACCACCCCTGCCAGGCGATCGCCGACCTGCTGACCCTGCGCGAGCGCTTCGGCGACCTCGCCGGGCTGCGCCTCGCCTACGTCGGCGACGGCAACAACGTCGCCCGCTCGCTGGCGGTGCTGGGGGAGCTCGCCGGGGTCGAAGTCGTCGTCGCCGCGCCCGCCGGCTACCAGCTGGAGGAGACCCACGGGGTGAAGCTGACCGGCGATCCGCGCGCCGCCGCCGCCGGTGCCGACGCGCTCTACACCGACGTCTGGGTGAGCATGGGCGACGAGGACGAGGAGCGCCGGCGCCGCGACCTGGCGCCGTTCCGGCTCGACGCCGACCTGCTCGCCGCGGCCAAGGACTCGGCGATCGTCCTGCACTGCCTGCCCGCCCACCCCGGTGACGAGATCACCGCCGAGGTGCTCTACGGCCCGCACTCGGCGGTCTTCGACCAGGCCGAGAACCGCCTCCACGCGCAGAAGGCGCTGCTCGAGCTGTTGCTGGCGGGCTGAGCCGGGGACCGGGCGCGCCGGCGGCCGGGCGCCGGCGGCCAGGGCGCGAAGGGGCGCCCACCTTGAGAAGGTAGGACGGCGATGTACCCGGAAATCCACCTCGGCCCGCTTACCTTCCAGACCTTCGGCATCTGCTTCGCGCTCGCCTTCCTCGCGGCCGGGGCGCTCGTCTGGAAGCGCTTCGGGGAGCTCGGCAAGCCGCACGACTGGGGGTATGAGATGGGCTTCGCGGCGTTGATCGGCGGCGTCGTCGGCTCCCGCGTCTACTTCGTGATTCAGAACTACGCCGAGGTGAAGGGCGACGTGGTCGGGACGCTGTTCAGCGGATCGGGCCTGGTCTGGTACGGCGGCGCGATCGGCGGCGCGCTGGCGGTGGCCCTCTGGGCCTGGTGGCGGAGCTTCCTCAACCTGACCCTGCTCGACGTCGCCGCGCCGGCGTTGGCGCTCGGCTACGCACTCGGCCGCTGCGGCTGCCAGCTCTCCGGCGACGGCGACTACGGGCAGCCGTGGCACGGGCCCTGGGCGATGGCCTACCCGCACGGGACGCTGCCTACCAAGGTGCCGGTCCAGCCGACCCCGGTCTACGAGACCCTGGCGATGGGGCTGGGCGCCTGGATCCTCTGGCAGCTGCGCGACAAGGTGCGGGCCGGCTGCCTGTTCGCGCTGTACCTGATCTACGCGGGAACCGAGCGTTTTCTGATCGAGTTCCTGCGGCGAAACACGCGTGATTCGCTTGGATTGACGGCTGCGCAGCTGGAGAGCCTGGCGATGATGCTGATCGGGATCGTCTGGATCGCTATCGTGGTGCGTCGCCACGGAGGCATCGGCCGTCCGGCGGCGAACGAATCTGGCGATGCCCTGCAACCCGCTGTTTAAGCGGTATCTCGATACGATTGGGCATACGCAGGAGTTTTGGAGCGGTCAACCACGAGAGGATAGGCGGGAATGTCGCCTGTAGACACTGAGAAGCAGGAGGGGCCTTCGGCGCGCACCGTGAGCGCGTTGGTTGCCGACGCGGCCGAGCGACTCGCCGCCGTGGAAATCGACACCCCGCGCGAAGATGCCCAGGCGATCGTCGCCGACGCGCTCGGCGTGAAGCCCGAGGAGCTCTCCGTGGACGGTGCCGCCGACGTCACCGACGAGGTGGCCGCCGACATCGAGGCGAAGGTGAAGCGGCGGGTGGAGCACCAGCCGCTGGCCTACGTGCTCGGCCGGGCGCCGTTCCGCAACCTCGAGATCGCCGTCGACGAGCGCGTGCTGTGGCCGCGCAAGGAGACCGAGCTGCTGGTCGAGGTGGGGACCAAGCTGCCGCAGGGCGCGCGGGTGCACGAGGTCGGGACCGGCTCCGGGGCGATCGCGCTGGCGCTGATGTCGGAGCGGCCGGACCTGAAGATCACCGCGTCGGACCTCTCGCCGGAGGCGGTCGAAGCCGCCCGTGAGAACGCCGAGCGCCTCGGCCTCGACTTCGACGTGCGGGTCGCCAAGGGGCTGCCCGGGGACGTCGGCGAGGTCGACATGGTGATCGCCAACCTTCCCTACATCACCGACGAGACGATCCACGAGCGCTCCCCGGAGATCCGCGCCGAGCCGCTGATCGCGATCACCGGGGACTGCGGGGCCGACGGCCTCGGCGTGATCCGCGGCCTGGTCGCCGAAACGCCGTCCGGGACCAAGCTGGCGCTCGAGCACGACACCCACCACGGCCCGGCGATGCGCGAGCTGCTGCGCGAGGCGGAGACGCTGCGCGACTACGAGGGCAACGAGCGGGTCACCGTCGGCCTGGCGCCGTGAGCGAGGAGCCGTCGGGGCAGGGCACGGCGGCTGAGCGGCCCGCGACGGGCGGCGAGGGCTCCGGGTCCGAGGACCGCCCGGCGGGCGGCGACCGCTCCGCGGACACGTCCGGCGCGAGCGAGGCGAAGCGGCGGGCGCGGGTCGAGCGGCTGCGCGCGGAGGGCATCAACCCCTACCCGCACAGCTTCCTGCCGCGCGACCACGCCGAGGACATCCTCGCCGCGCATGACCCGGCGGCGCTTGAGGAGGGCGAGCACCCGGAGTTCGGCTACCGGGTGATGGGCCGGGTGACCGGCAAGCGCGGTCACGGCAAGGTCATCTTCTTCGACGTCCGCGACGTGAGTGGGACGATCCAGGCCTACGCGCGCCGCGACAAGCTCGGCGAGGAGGCCTTCCGGCGGATCGAGGAACTCGACCTCGCCGACATCGTCGGGGTGGAGGGCGTCCTCTACGTGACCAAACGGGGGGAGCTGGCGGTGAGCGTCGAGACCTGCACGCTGCTGGCGCCGGCGCTGAAGGACCCGCCCGACCTCTTCCACGGGATCAAAGACCCGGAGGTGCGCTACCGCCAGCGCGAGCTTGACCTGATCGCCAACGAAGAGTCACGGAAGATCTTCAAGAAGCGCTCCGAGCTGGTCTTCGCGATCCGCGACTACATGCACGACCACGGCTGGGTGGAGCTGGAAACGCCGATCCTGCAGCGGCTCACCGGCGGCGCCGCGGCGCGGCCGTTCGTCACCCACCACAACGCGCTCGACCGCGACCTCTTCCTGCGCACGGCGACCGAGCTCTACCTGAAGCGGGCGATCGTCGGCGGCTTCGAGGACGTCTACGAGTTCGGCAAGTTCTTCCGCAACGAGGGGATGTCGCCGCAGCACAACCCCGAGTTCACGATGCTCGAGATGTTCGTCGGCGGGGCCGACTGGAACGGCGTGATGGAGTTCGCCGAGCAGCTGGTCGCGACCGTGGTCGAGCGGGTGATGGGGACGACGGTGGTCGAGCGCGACGGGGTCGAGATCGACTTCAAGGCGCCCTGGCCGCGGGTGGTGCTGCGCGACGAGCTGCTGAAGGAGACCGGCGTCGACATCTATGAGGCGAGCCGCGACGAGCTGGCCGAGGTGGCGGGCGACGATGCCGAGGAGACCGACGACTGGGCCGGCCTGGTCGACACGCTGCAGGGCAAGCTGGTCGAGCCGAAGCTGATCCAGCCGACCTTCATCACCGTGCTGCCGATCGACATCTGGCCGCTGGTCAAGGTCCACCCCGACGACCCGAAGGTGTGCGAGGCCTTCGACGGGATCGTCGCGGGCCTGGAGATCGTCGGCGGCGGGACCGACATCAACGACCCGGTGGAGCAGCGCGAACGCTTCGTCGGGCAGCGCGAACGGCAGGAGACCGGGGCGGAGGAGGATCCCCACCCGACCGACCTGGAGTTCGTGCGGGCGCTCGAATACGGGATGCCGCCGGCGAGCGGCTGCGGCCTGGGGATCGACCGGTTGCTGATGCTGATGACGGGGAGCAAGACGCTCCGCGACGTGATCATCTACCCGGCGATGCGGGAGCTCCCCGGGGAACAGCAGTAGTTCAGACCGATCTCGTCAAGCCTCCATCGAGCGGGATCGTCGCCCCGGTGAGGTAGGCGGCGCGGTCGGAGGCGAGGAAGGCGACCAGGTCGCCGTACTCCTCGGGCAGGCCGAGGCGACCCGCCGGCACTTCTTCGCGCGCATTCTGTTCGGCTTTCTCCATCGAGCCGGCGAGGTCGGCCAGGCGGTCGGTGGCGAATTTGCCGGTGGCGACGGTGTTGACCGTGATTCCGTCGGCGGCGACCTCCCGCGACAGCGTCTTCAGGAAGCCGACGGCGGCGAGCCGGTTGGCGTTGGAGAGGGTGAGGCCGGTGATCGGCTCGACCGTGGAGCTGGAGCCGATGTTGACGATTCGTCCCCAGCCCCGCTCGCGCATGCCGGGGACGACCGCGCCCACCAGGACCCGCAGGCCGAGGACGAGCGAGCGGTAGGCCGCTTCCCACTCGGCGATCGAGTTGTCGAGCGCCAGGCCGCCGGGCGGGCCGCCGGTGTTGGCGACGAGGATGTCGATCGGTCCCAGCTCCGCCTCGACCTCGCCCGGCAGCGCGGCGAGCCGGTCGAGGTCGTCGGTGTCGGCGACGACGGCGGTGACGTGGCCCTCCAGCTCTTCGGCCGTCGCGTCGAGCTGCTCGCGGCTGCGGCTGGCGATCGCCACCCGGGCGCCCTCGCGGGCCAGGGCGCTGGCGACGCCCCTGCCGATCCCCCTGCTGGCGCCCATCACGAGCGCGACGCGGCCGTCGATGCCGAGGTCCATGCGGGGAGCCTACGGCGTGGGTGGGGTCGGCGGAGTGAGTGGCTTGGTGGAGCGGCTGGGCTGCGCCGGGTCCGGGTGGGTGGGATTCGCCGGGTGCTCAGGGCGCGAGGCGCTCGAGCACCTCGCCGTCGGCGGCGACCGCGAGGACGGTCGGGACGACGGCGATGCCGTACTTGCGGGCGAGGTCGGGCCGCTCGCGCACGTCGAGCTTGACCAGCGGCTTCGCTTCGCCGGTGAGGCGCCGCTCCCAGTCCTGGCATTCGGAGCACAGGGGGTGGGTGAACTCGACGAAGACCCGCTCGCCCGGCGCGATGGGGAGGTCGGCGGGGTCGATGCGGTCGTGGTGGCGGGGCGAGATGCCGCGCAGGCGCGCGGTGATCTTGTAGATCTCGCAGCCGGTGCAGAAGTTGGTGGCCACGGCGAGCAGCGCCAGCGCGGCGACGATCGCGCCGAGCACGGTTCCGAGCACCGGCACCCCGATCCACCACGCCACCGCCGCGGCGCCGAGGAACACGCTGCCCATCAGGTTGGCGAGCCGCGGCGGCCGCGAGTCCTCGAGCTCCCCCTCGCCGAACCTGGGCTGCACGACTTCGTAATAGATCCGGCACGAAAGGCACCAGCGCCGCCCGAGCGTCAGCCCCAACGCCAGCTGCACGGCCATCAGTGCCCACAACACGGGCCAGCCGAGCAGGGCGCCGGCGAGCGCGAAGCACCCGACCACCAACTGGTTGAACCGCGGCGCCCGCGCGTCGATCACGTCCGTATCCCGCCAAGGATCGGCCGTACGCGCCCCCACGATCCCCTCGCTGGTCGCCCCCATCGGCCCAACCGTACCGCCACCCGACGCGCCCACGACTCCCGCCCCACTCACCCGCAACGCTCAGAAACCACTGCGCGGCTATCGTTCCCAGTCGAGCGCCCGTAGCTCAGTGGTCAACGGGTCCCTCCGGGGGCCCAAAGAGCGTCGGTCTTTCAAGCCGAAGGTCGCCGGTTCGAATCCGGTCGGGCGCATTCCTCGCAGTTCCGGGCGGTGCCGGGAATGACCGGTGCAGAGCCAAGTCTTCGGTCGCGGGTCGGAGAAGCGTTCCGGAGGCTTCCTCTCGGTTCCGGTGCGTTCCGGGAGGTCTGTGTCACATCCTGGTCACATCGGGCGGCGGTCGATGCCGCCTATTCGTGCTTCTCGGAGAGCTTGGCCAGCTCGCCGATCGACACGCTGAGAGCGGCCGCGAGTTTGCGGGCGGTATCCCAGGTCGGGTTCGCCTGTCCGCGCTCGATCAACGAGAGCGTCTGCGGCGTGATTTCGGCGCCGGCGGCGATCTCCTCCTGGGTCGCATTGCGCTTCAGCCGGAGTTCGCGGACGGCCTCGCCGAACGCTGGTTGGGGTCGCTCCGAACGCCGCATGGCCGAGACGTTTCCAGAAAGCAGCGACTCGGACCGAGCACCCAAAACATGTATTTAGTTCCTGCTACGCTCGACGCCCGGATTCAAAGCGGCCCCCGGCGGTGCGCTAACACCGTCCGAGGGCCTGACCAAAAGGAGATGTGGCTCCTCATGGCTGATCAGAACCCTAAGGCTGACCCACGGGTCGTGCCGGTCGACCTGCCGTACGACCAGATCGCGATCCTCTCCGACGAGCTCCTCGGCTGGCTCGCCGGGATAGAGGAAGACCTGGAGGACGGCGACCGACTCTCCGA
This sequence comes from uncultured Actinomycetes bacterium, assembly GCA_963766705.1. Lineage (GTDB taxonomy): Bacteria > Actinomycetota > Thermoleophilia > Solirubrobacterales > 70-9 > VAYN01. The sequence goes on along the minus strand of CAVYBE010000008.1, from coordinate 1,375,759 downwards.
CCCCGGCGCCGTCACCCGGGAGGCAGAGGCGTTCAGGCGCCTGCTGACGGCCCTCGACGCCCACGAGATCGGGCTACCCGACCCGGAGGCACGCTCGGCTCTGGGGTCGGCGGCGGAGGGCTACGACGAGGCGATGCAGTACGCGCGGGTTGTTGCAGTCCACGACGCCCACCACGCGCTCCTTGCGATCCTCGACGGCGGAGGGCCGGGCGGCCGTGCCTGAGCGGCAGATGCCCGATGTGTTGGCCGTGCGCTTCGCCGCGAACCTGCGGCGCGCACGCGAGGAGGCCGATCTCACCCAGGAAGACCTCGCCTTCCGCGCGGCGATCCACCGGACGCAGGTGAGCCTTCTGGAGGGCGGACGCCGGCTGCCCCGGTTCGAGACCCTGATCAGACTCGCCGGCGGCCTCGGGGTCGCTACGTCGGCGCTGACCGAGGGGATCGTCTGGGAGCCGGTAGAGAGCCTCGCCGGCGGTCTCCTCGTCAGCCCGCCGGAGGACGCCGATGAGGCCTGACGACGCACAGGTCCTCGACCTCTCCCGGCGCTTCGGCGACAACCTCCGCCGGGTCCGTCGCCGCGAAGGCCTCTCGCAGGAGCAGTTGGCCGGTCGTTCCTGTCTGCATCGCACCGAGATCGGCAAGTTGGAGAACGCCGAGCGCGTCCCCCGGATCGACACGCTGGTCCGTCTGGCCGGCGCGATGGCGGTCCCGCCGGGGGAACTGCTCGACGGGATCGACTGGGTGCCGGGGCCGGAGCCCTCCGGCACCTTCGTCCTGTCCGGCGCGCCGCCCCGGTGCGGATGTGACCGATGAGCATCGAAACCGCAGGCATCGAGGGAGACCAGTCAGCGAGAGCAAGAGCCCACCGACAGATCAGAGAACAGACCCAGCCGAGCCAGAGAGAAGGCAAGGACGGAGATCGACCAGAGCCACCCAGAGGGAGAAGAGGCAGGCACTTCGAGCCATCCAGAAAGACCAACAGCGACCACAGACACACTACGGACTCTCCGAGTTCGTGCCTGGGCCACAGCTTCCTGGTCGACAAGGTCCACAAGGGACGGCCCGTTCCTCGGACACCGGCGACCGCCCCCTCGGGCGGCCGATTTTTGCACGGCTCCGCCGTGCTGACGGCCGCACCTAGGAGGGGGCGGGAGGGCTCTGACCTTCGGTCTCCTGGCGAAGATTTAGGAAGTCACCCGGTGCAAAGGGCGCTCCCGCTGGACAAGGAGTGCATGAGATCCAGAACTCCCGGTTCGGCCTTCTTCACCGAGCGCACCCTCGCCGCCTACCTGGCGGTCTCCGACCGGACGATCCGCAACTGGATACGTCGCGGTCAGCTCCCGAGCTACAAGCTCGGGACGTCGCGCCGGATCGACCCCGCCGATGTCGAGGACTTCCTCGCGCGGCATCGGGACGAGGCAGCGTGAGGCGCGAGTCGCCGACCAAACGTCGGAACCCGTCCGGCAAGGTCGTATGGCTGGCGCGCGACACGGGCCGGGACGGGAAACGCCACATCGCCAAGCCGACGTGGAACCGTGGCAAAGGCACGTTCGACCGGAAGGCCGACGCGCAACGGGCGATCGACGAGGCCTACGGGCTCTCCGATCGCCCCGACACCCTGGGCGCCTACCTCGCAACCTGGACCGCGCGCCATCCGCGATCGGAACGGACCAACGCGACCAACGAGCACCGGATCGGTCGACTAGTCGACGTGGAGGTCGAGGGCATCGCCCTGAAGGACTGGCCCCTGCGGGAGCTGCGCCGCCGTCACGCCCTGACCCTCGTGGACCACATGCTGGCGACCGAAGGTCGGGCGACCACCGGCGCGGTCGGCATCCTCCGCTCGCTCTCGGCGATGGCCGAGGACGCGATCACCGACGAAGTCTGCGACCTCAACCCGTTCAAGGGGATCCGCATCCGCGCGAGCGATCCTCGGGCGAAGAAGAAGCGTCGGCCGATCCGCGTCTTCACCTTCGAGGAGATGCACCGCTTCGCCAAGGCCGCCGGTCGCTACGAGGCGATGATCCGCACCTTCACGGATTCCGGCATGAGGCTGGGGGAGGTGCTGCCGCTACGACCCGAGGACTTCGACGGCGAGACCCTGCAGGTCCGTCGCACCGCCCACGAGGGAACGATCCTCGAGGGCACCAAGACCGACCACGGCGAGGAGGGTGCCGGCCGCGTAGTCCCGGTTCCGGCGACCCTGGCCTGGATGCTCGAAGCCCAGATCAATCTGAACGGTCCGGACTGCGAGTGGATCTTCACGACGCCGCGCGGACGCATGTGGCGGGAGCGGAACTTCTATCGCGACGTGTGGAAGCCGACCCAGGAAGCGGCCGGGATGGACATCCGCCCCCACGAGTGCCGCCACAGCTACGTCACCCATCTTCGAGCCGCCGGCGTCAATGACGCCGACCTAGCGGAGATTTCTGGCCATCGTGTCGAGACCATGCTTTCTTGTCAAGGGGAACCGAAAAGTGCACCACTTCCGGGAACCGAAGAGTGCACCACCCGGTCGAGGGCCGGTCAGGCGGAGTCGCGTAGCGACGGAGCCTGATCGGCGGGCGTGACCGCGCCGGTGCGCTCCCGCAGGCGGTAGCTCTTGCCCTTCAGGGTGACGATCTCGGCGTGGTGGACCAGCCGGTCGATCAGCGCCGCGGCGACCATCGCGTCGCCGAGGATCTCGCCCCACTGCTCGAAGGAGCGGTTCGAGGTGACGACGATCGAGCCGCGCTCGTAGCGGCGGCTGACCAGGGCGAAGAGCAGGTTCGCGGCCTGGCGCTCGAGAGGCAGGTAGCCGACCTCGTCGACCACGATCAACGGGTAGCGCTCGATCCGCCGCAGCTCCTCGTCGAGCGAGCCCCGCTCCTGCGCCGCCTCCAGGCGCTGCACCCACTGCTGGGCGGTGGCGAAGGCGACCCGGTGCCCGGCCTCGCAGGCCTTGATCGCCAGGGCGGTCGCGAGGTGGGTCTTGCCGGTCCCCGGCGGGCCGAAGAAGAGCGCGTTGGAGTGCTCGGCCACCCAGGTCAGCTGGGCCAGGTGCATCAGCAACGGTCGCTCGGCCGAGGGCTGGGCGGCGAAGTCGAAGTCCTCGAGCGTCTTGCGGGCCGGGAAGGCGGCGGAGCGGATCCGCTGCCGGGCACCGGAGGCCTCGCGGGCGAAGACCTCGGCCTCCAGCAGCGCTTCGAGGAAGCGCTCATAGGGCCACTCCTCGCGTCGCGCCTGCTCGGCGATCCGCTCGAGGCGCTCGCCGATCCGGGGCGCCTTCAGCTTGCCGATCAGGTAGGGCAGGCGCTCGCCCGCCACGGCCGTCGCGCTCACGCCGAGAGCGCCGCATAGTCGGCGAGCGCCGGCGGCACCACCGCCGGGACCGCGATCTCCGCCGGCACCGGGGGCGGCGGCGGCTCGGGACGCATCAGCGGCTCCGGCAGCCAGGCGCCCGGCCGGTAGGAGCGCTCGTGGCGGGCGACGGTGGCGCCGCGGTGGGTGATCCAGACGGAGTCGCGGTCGGCGCGCAGCTCGACCCGCTGGTGGACGAGGGAGACCGGGGCCCGGTAGTGGCAGCCGCGGAAGCGCAGGTAGCCGTCGAGCGGCACCCGCGCGCTGCGCCGGTAGGCGAAGTCGAAGCGCCCCGGCGGCAGCGCGCGGGCGGCCTCGCGCTCGGCCTCCAGGCGCTCGGCGACCGGGAAGCGACCGGTCGAGTGGATGCGGCGGTTGGCCACGCCGTCCCGCCACTCCGCATAGAGGGAGTCGAGCTCGGCCAGGTCGCCGAAGCGCCGCAGCGGCCAGAAGCCCGTCTTCAGGTAGCGCACCCCGCCCTCGACCGAGCCCTTCTCGCGCGGGGTGGCGGGCGTGCAGGCGGTGGGGTGGAAGGCGTAGTGGCCGCGCAGATGGGTGAAGCGCTCGGTCCAGCGGACCACCTCGCCCTCGCGGCGGGCGACCGCCGAGCGCAGGTTGTCGTAGACGCACTCGCGTGGCACGCCGCCGAGCCACTCGAAGGCACGGACGTGGCCCTCGAGGAACGACTCGACCGTCATCTCGAGGGAGAAGTGGGCGGTCTGGGCGGCCGAGTAGGGCAGCGTGGCGAGGAGCGCGTAGACGCGGCGCTCGCGCCCGGCGATCCGGGGCCGGGTCGGCATCTCGGCCCAGTCGAACTGCATCACCTGGGCCGGGCGGTAGCCGGTGCGCTGCGCCGGGCGCTCCGCGGGTGGGCGCAGCTCGCGCAGCCGTCGCTTCACCAGGTCGACCGAGCCCTCGTAGCCGTGGCCGCGGAGGATCTCGGTCATCCGCGGCGCCCTGATCTCGGGGTACTCGTCGAGCGAGCGGCGGATCACCGGCTCGAGCGGGTCGAGCATCGAGCCGGCGGCCTCGCGCCGGTAGCGCGGCGGCTCCTCCGCCTCGATCAGTCGCCTCACGGTCCGTCGGTTGATCCCGAGCCGGCGGGCGATCTCCCGCTGCGAGTGGCCATCGGCCGCCAACGTCCTCACCTGCGCCCAGTCCATCGCGCTTCGCACCTCCTCTGCCTCCTCCTGCTCGCTGCCTTCTCGAGGAGCGAGGCTGGAGGCGACGCCGGTCACCACCGCCGCGCGGCGGTGGTGCGCTTTTCAGTTACCGAAGGCGGTGCAGTATTGGGCGCCCGGCGTCATTTCTCGCTATACGCATGCCCTTGGGGCAAGCCTCGAAGCCGTGCGCACAGCGATTGGGTGATTCCTAACGGCAGGCCAGAAGATTGTGGGTGGGCCGCGCCTCCCGCTCCTCCGCGCGGTCCACTCAAGGTCCCTGCGCCCCCTGCGGGTGGACCGCGGAAAGGCAGTGCGCTGCCGCGGATCGGAAACCCGAGGTCTGCGAATCCCGCGATACGCCTCTCTCTTACCTCTTCGCCGGAACATCCACCCTCTCCTCCGTGATCGCCGAGCGGGGCCGGGTGGGGGTCCGGCGAGTCACGCGCGTTGCCGCTCCGGCGAAGCTGACGGGACCGATACGCCATCGGGACCTCTCGATATGCTCAGCAGGTCTTGAAGCTGGTGCGTCATCATCTGGTCATGAGCGGTTCTCCTACGACGTATGGCCCACGCACCTAGGTCTCTGGGGATGACCTCCCGCGAGCCTCAAGCCCGACTGGCCGCCGCCTACCAGTTGATGGCGAGCTACCTGATTTGGGACCTCCACGACCTACTTCGGGACGGAAAGCTGGCCGACCCGGACGCGCGCGGCCGGGTCAGGCAGTTCAACGAGTTGCTCGAACACGCCCTGGCTGCCTCAAAGCCCGCCTATCCGGCAGGACGGCCAGAGCCTGCAGCTCAGGGTGCGGCGCGTGCGCGGCAGACGAGTCGGATCGTCTCCCGCGGCCGCGATGAAGAACTGATGAACCTGATCCTCGCCGCCCGCGGTGACAAGGACCGTGCTGGGGCGAGCAACTGGACTCAGCAGGCCCATGAGGTTCTGAGCGCGATCGAGAGCCAGGGATGGAAGAACCCCGACGAGGACGAGCGCCAATTCCTTGAGGAGCAGGTCGATCCGTTCCTGCGCCGCCTGCAACGGATCGACGAGCTCGAGGCCTATCGACCCGGCAAGCGCCCCGGGCTGACCCGTCGGTGAACGAGGCGAGCGGTCCCGGCGGGGACGTCGAAACCCCCGAGATCGCACAGATCTCAGGCCTCTCAAGGCAGGTGCTGCGGCGCTCGCTGATCAGCATCCGCCACTTCCGCGCCGAGCTTGACGGACTGCGCTCGGCCTACGCCGAGCGCGAGGACCTGCCCGGACTGCGGACCCTGGTTGATGCGATGAGCGCAATGCTGGCCGAGACCGAGCGCAAAGTGATCATCCTCTCGAGGCGACTCTACGATGAACTGGATGCAGGCGAGCCCGACGCGGCCGCCCGCTTCCGGGGTCTGGTCGGCGGCCTGTTGCGCTCGATTGAATTCGACTTCCCCCAGCTTCTGGCAATCGCCCGGCGCCCGCATGGGCGCGAGATCGAAGCTCTGATCCTCCCCTACAGCACCCTGCTGAGCCGGCTCTTCCGCGAGGAGCCGCGGAGCATCGAGGTGATCTTCGAGCCGGGCGACGAGTACGCCTTCGAGCGCTCGGTTCTCGAGCGGCTGGCGGAATCGGCCAAAAGCTTCACCCCGGAGCTGCGACGTCTCCTCGACGATTTCCCACAGTTGATCGCGATTGCCTATCCCGAGCAGCGCGAAGCCGAGACCCTCGGACACGCGATGATCGCCCATGAGATCGCCCACAACGCACTCAGCTGGACGGCGCCGCCCAACCACGAAACGGCGCCGATCCACGAGGCTTTCGAGTTGGCCGCTGCCGCCCACGCCGGGGCCCTAGTCGAGCGGGTTGAGGAACTTCTCGCCAGCAGGGACCTGGTGCCCGAGCAGCCGCTTGGCGACGAGGAGGAGGACGACGTCGGGGACAACCCGGCAGAACTCGTCACCCCACGGCTTCGCCGCTGGTTCGAAGAGTTGGCCTGCGACGCCTTGGCCCTCGGCATGATCGGGCCGGCCTACGTCTTTGCCCTCGCCGATCTCGACCTCGCGCTAGACCGTTGGACCCAGCCCCGCGCTGGCCCGGGATTCGCGACCCATCCCGGGCTCTCCCTGCGCCTCTCCTACCTCATCCCGCTCGCAGAGCGAAACTACTTCGCTGGCGAACTCGGGCCAGCCGCCGCCCGGTTGCTGGACGGTTTACACGAGCTACTCGAGGACCTGCCTGACGTCGAGGAAGGGATCCTTGCTGAGGAACGCGTCCTGCTCGACGCCGCCCTCGCGAACCTCGCCGACACCGGGGCGATCGAGGACGTCCTCGGGCTGGCGCGCTACCTCGAGGATGACTTCGCCCGCGAAGTCGAGCTGGTGCGCGAAAAGATCGCCGCCGGCATCCCGCCCGCCGAGCGCCTCTACCGTCGGCGCGCGGGGGGTGAGGAGGAGGACTCGGACCCGGGGCGCCAAGGGGCTTGGTCCCAACCGATGGCCTGGCAGTCGATTATGAACGGGGCCTATGCCTACTGGCTCGAGGGCGGCGCCGACTCAACCCGCACCGAAGACCATCGGATCTATCCCGACCGGCGCCGGGTCGCGCGCGACTGGATCGAGTTCAACGCCTACGTTCGAGGCACGATCGAGTTGGCGAACCTTCACTTCCAGCTCCGCGAGTCGCGGGAGCGCCTCGACGGGCTGAACGAGCCCAAGGAGGACTGAGTTGCTCTCCCAAAAGGAGATCTCCGCCCGGCTCCTCGACACCGCGACCGGCTTTGCGATCACTCCGCTGGTCGACTTGGGTCAGATCGGGGAGGCGAGCGTCGACCTCAGGCTCGGCCCCGATTTTGTGGTGATGCGCCGCTCGACCGCCGTCGCGGCCTTCGATCCCGCCCGGGTCGACGAGATCGCCCAGCGGACCCGCGACTACCAGGACTACGTACGCCGGCCACCGGGTAGTGCCTTCTACTTGCACCCGGGCGAGTTCGCGATCGCCCGCAGCCTCGAGTACCTGACCTTGCCCGAGACGATCTCCGCGCAGGTCGCCGGGCGCTCCTCGTGGGGACGGCTCGGCCTGGTGATCCAGACCGCGCCGTTGATCCAGCCCTGCTTTCGGGGCACGGTGACGCTCGAGCTGGCAAACGTCGGCACCGTGCCAATCGTCCTTTACGTCGGCCTGCGGATCGCCCAGGTGATGTTCTTTGATGTCGTCGAGCGGGGACGCGGCGGCGAGGACGTAGGAACCCGCGTGGGCGGGACCAGCCCGCCCTCAGTCGGCGAGGAGCCCGCCGATTCCGCCGCGCCCGGTGAGGGTGACGGAGCGTCCGCCGGAAACGGGGGAGGGGAGGGGTGAGCGACCAGCGTTACCAGACCCAGTTTCGACCCGAGTTTTCAAAGCTCCACCGTGACCGCGACCTGCGCTGGGTTGTCCCCTTCTCGGTCCGCTATGTCGTCGCCGTCAGCGGCGCCCGCTTCGCCGGCAAGTCGGCGACGCTCGCCCACCTCGGCGAAAAGCGTGGCTTCGAGCTCTACAGCCTGGCCTCGACGCTACGCGAAGAGGCGGTTCGCCTCGGGGTCCCGGTAGAGCCGCGTTACCGCCTGCAGGACCTGGGCGACGAGCTACGCGCCCATTTCGATGACCCCGCCTACCTGGCAAGGATGACCCTGAGGCGGATCCACCGTGACCACCTGAATCAGCGGGGAACGATCGAACCGCTGCGTCGGGTCGCGGTCGGCGGCTTCAAGCGTCCCGAGGAGCTGGTCCTCTTCGAAACCTTGGGACGGTTCGCTCACCTGCGGATCGAGGCCCCCGACCTCACCCGGATCGAACGGGCCCGGATCTCGGGCGTCGGTGCCCGCGAGCTCGCCCACCTCGATCCGACCCCGGACCTCGACGCGACGAGCTTCGAGGAGCATATCGACGCCCGCGACCAGCGCGGCCGTGAGGATCGCTGGACGGGACGCTATGGCCAGGCGGTCGCCGAGCTGCTCGCGCTGCCAGCCGCGACTACAATCCGAAACGAGGGCAACCTTGCCGAGTTCGCTGAGCTCCTCGACCGCAAGATCGAGAAACTCGACGAGCGCTTCCGGGCCTTCAGCGGCTAGCCGATGGCGAGCGCCGGGCTCTCAGCCGGCATCTCGCTCTCGAGCGCCCGCTCGACCGCTCGACCTACTTCCTCCTCCATCCCGACCAGGACGGGCTCGGGCCGACCAGCTTCCCGCCGTTCGACGAAGACGCGGCCGATGAAGGCGCCAGCCAGTGAGTCGCCCAAGTGGCGGACGCCATCGAAGTCGATGGTCAGGTCTTCATCACCGGGGTGGGCTGCTTCGAGCTCACGAAGTTCGTTGAAGAGGCGGACGGCACGGTCTTGGGTAGAGAAGACCGAACCACGCTCAGCCATGACGAAGTGCATGTCATCCTCCCTTTCGTGCTGGTGTCATCGCGCCTTCGAACCTACACCACAAGGAGGCGCCAACCGCGGCCGTACCCGACCGGCAAGCGGGCTCTCAAGTGGTGAGGACGACCTCCGTCCAGGCGCCGCGAGTGAAAGAGCTGACGAGCCTTCCCCGCGGGCTCTCGAGCGGCCGGCCGGTGTGGACCCTACCGGTGCCGGACCAGATCCGCAGCTCACAACGGGCAAATTGCGACTCCCGAATCGCCTCGATGATCCGCGGCAGCCCTCCACCTCGGGGGCGGCGCCCGGCAGCTCCGCTGACGCCGGGCTCCAGTGCCTTCACGATCAGCCGGCCCTCGTTGTTCACCGCAAGCTCAGGGTGAGCGGAGCCGAGGTGCTGCGGGATGCCGATGCCGAGGTCGCCAACCACCAAGACCAGCCTGCGCGAGCCGAGGCGTTGGGCGAGCAGGAACATGCCGTGCTCGCTCCTGCCGTGGGTGCAGGCGTTGTCGCAGAGCTCCGAGAAGGCCCGCATCATCGGCCCCTCGCCGGAGGCGAGCTGCCCGGGCAGGCTGGCTAGGGCGCGCTGGAGCGCTTCGCCAACCGGCTCGACCTCGGCAGGATGCCTGATCCTCGTGGTCGGCAGAAGGATGTCGCTGGCCTGGCGCGGCTGGGGTGCGGGCAGCAGAGTGAGGCCGGTACGCGCTAGGTAGGAGCTGACCTGCGGGCGTCGCGGAGCCACCACCAGGAAGCGCTCGCCTGCTTCTTCCTGAACGGTTGCGCAGGCACCGAGTCGCAGGGCCAGCATCGGCTCGGCGAAATCGAGTCGGCGCAGATCTACCAGCAATCCTCCCGACACCGGCTCGAGCGGCACGCGTTCGCCCCAGCGGAGTCGCGGCGAGCGCCCACCGACCAGCCGCAGGAGCTGCCGGGGGAGCGGCTCGACGACGGTGGTCCTAGAAGGTGACATCGACGACGCCCGCCTCGCCGCCGCGCGGTCGGGCGCGGCCGCGCTTGTTGGCGCGCCGAACCCTGACGTTGACGAAGGGCAACTTCCTGCCGACCCGCAAGGCAAGATAGAGAGGCGTCACCTCCTCGGCACTCTGGTGGTAGACGCTGCCCCTGACGGCGCCGAGGGTGAGGGTCCCCTCGGCGCGTGCTAGCTCAAGCGGTTCGAGCGCCAAGGCGCCGCCCAGCCGGAGCGCGACGGAGGCGCCACGTTCCTCGGCGACCAGCACGCTTGCCCGGCGAGCGTAAATCACGTGGGTGACGACGATCCAGTCGTGGTCCCATTCTCCGGCGGCGTCCAAGCGGAGCATCTCCTGGCGCAGCAGGTCGAGCCGGTCGAGCTGGTCCTCGCGACAACCTTCCGCCCGCAGTAGCACCCCGTTTCGCGAGCCGAAGGTGACCCTGGCGTCGGCTTCGACGCTGAGGCCGGGATCTAACGGTGCGCTTGCCTCCGCATCGCCCTCAAGGGAGATCCTGCCGCCTGAGAGAAATCCGAGGGGTCCGCGGGCCGTGCCAGCGCGGACCACGGATTCGAGCCCGATATCACTGATCGTCTTCTGGCGCTCCAGGGTGCGGCCTTCGAAGACGCCGATGTCACCTGGTGAGACCTCTTGGGCAAGCGGCCAGGATCCGAGGTAATGCATTTCCTTGTAGACGCGGGAGGTGTACTTCTTCCAGGGACCACTCATCACCGGGTCTCCTCAGACGATGTACGCACCATCACCTCGCCAGGTGCCCCCGCACCGCGGCTGCCGGCCGACCGCATCATTGATCACACCCTAGCCGTGACCTGATGCATCGGGACCCCGGGCTTCTCGGAGTTTTCCGCGCCTCATACATCCTCGACATCGCTGATGAAGGTGAACGCCATCGCCAGAGCACACACACCGACCCACACCCTTGGAGTCTCATCCCCTCACCCCGTCTCCTATCCGAACTGTCAGCCGCATGCACCGACCGGGGGGCCGGGCCGTCCTCGGGCGTCGCTCGCCGACCGATTACGTCGGCGGGGCGTGCGAGACCCATGGTGCTGGACCATATCGCGGAGACGCCTGCATTCGGTACGTCACGGTCCCGAAAGCGGTATGAATCCTCGGGTGGTGGAGGAGGCGGCAGAGCGGCCGCAGATCGTCGAGGTGGCGCCCGGCGGCGAGAGGATGGCAGCCGTCCTAACGATGCACCGTGCCAAGAAGCGCTGGCTCAGCTTCCTCCCCGACGCGGGTTTCGCCGAGAGCGCCGCCGCCGGAACCTTGCTTCTCACCCTCCTCGGCGGGCGCCCGCCTACGTTCTCTATGACCGCGACAATGGAAGGAAGGTCGATGGCTACCAAGGTCGCACTCGATACGTCTCCTACGACGACCCTCCAATCTCTGAGAGGGCGGATTCTCGATGCGCGAATCGCCTATCCCGACGTTCTCCATGTCGAATTGACGGACGAGGATGGCGGGTTGTGGTGCTTCGCCAGGCAGGACTCGACTTCCGAGCCTTCCGATCCTTCGAGCCTCATCGGCCGCACCGTCGAAGAGGCACGACTCGATCCCATCACGACTGAGCTTCGTTGGCGGCTCTCGGACGGCTCTCAATTGACCGTCGTCCCTGCTCCCGAGGAGTCGCCCGACGATCCGCCGAGCTGGGAGCTGATCACCCCCGACCATTTCACGCTGGAGTTCGGCCCCGGTCTGCGCTGGCAGATCGCCCCTTCCGACGGCCGACTCGTCTCGCATTCCGAGCCTCGCTAGCGGCCGGGCATCCTGCGCCGAAGAACGCGGGTCTCATTTCAGTCGCATCGTGGCGGCGATGTCGCTTCCCGTGGGGAAGCCCGTCGTCCTTTCAAGACCTTGGTCGCGGGCTCAGCTCCTGTCGGCGTGAGAGGGCAGCTTCTTGGCCCACTTGGGGCCGCGCTGCCGTCTTGTGTACGAAACGGCTTCAAGATGGGCGCTGAGTTGCGGTGGGAATGCCAGGGCACCGGTAGCCTGCGCGGGATGAATCCGGGGGGTGACGCGAACCGCTTAGCGGCAGAGGCGCGTGCCCGAGTGCTAATCGATCGACAGCTCGGCGAAGCTGGCTGGTCCGTTCAGGACAAGCAGGCAATGAACCTCTTTGCCTCCCAAGGTGTTGCGGTCCGCGAGGTGACGCTGAAACCCGGTCACGGACGCGTGGACTACGTGCTCTATGTTGACCGGGCCGCCGTCGGCGTGATCGAGGCCAAACCGGAGGGGACGCCGCTCTCTGGCGTGGAGTGGCAGAGCGCGACCTATGCCGAGGGCCTGCCGCCGGAGGTTCGGCTGGCGGCGCTGACGAAGGACGGACGCCTCCCGTTCGTGTTCGAGGCCAGCGGCACCGAGACCCACTTCACCAATGGATTTGATCCGGAGCCTCGCGCTCGACGAATCTTCCAGGTCCCGCAGCCAGGAACTCTGGCGGGAATCCTGAAGCGGAAGGACGACGAGTATCCGACCTGGCGCGGAAGGGTCGGCGCCTTGCCACCGTTGGACGAAAAGCCGTTGCGCCCTGCCCAGATCGAGGCGATCAATGGTCTTGAGCGGAGCCTCTCCGAGCAGCGCTACGACCGCAGTCTCATCCAGATGGCCACCGGGGCGGGCAAGACTTACACGGCCGTCACGCTCTCCTACCGGCTGCTGAAGCACGGAGGCTTCGGTCGGATCCTCTTCCTCGTCGATCGCAACAACCTCGCCAAGCAGACGATGGCCGAGTTCGAGAACTATCAGACCCCCGACGACGGTCGGAAATTCACTGAGCTCTACAACGTCAATCACCTACGCCGCGGACCGATGCCGGACGCGACGAGCGTCGCGGTCTCGACCATCCAAAGGGTCTTCAAGGCGCTGCGGAATGAGGAGGTCGAAGACGTTGACGATCCCGGGCTGGACGGTTGGGTGCCCGACACGCCGGTCACGGTCGCCTACAACGCTGATATTCCGCCAGAGACGTTCGACCTTGTGATCGTCGATGAGGCACACCGCTCGATCTACGGCCAGTGGCGCGGCGTCCTCGAGTACTTCGACGCTCATATCGTCGGCTTGACGGCCACGCCGGGCAAGCAGACGTTCGGCTTCTTCAGGCAGAACCTCGTGTCGGAGTACACCTATCCGCAGTCGGTGGCCGACACCGTCAACGTCGACTTCGACATCTATCGGATCAAGACCCAGATCAGCGAGCAGGGGTCAACGATCGAGGCTGGGACCATCGTTCCCAAGGTCGATCGCCGAACGAGGGCCGAACGCTACGAAAAACTCGACGAGGACCTCGACTACGAGGCGCGGCAGCTCGATCGTGCCGTAACGTCGACCGGCCAGATCGGCACGGTGCTCCAAGCGTTCCATGACCGGCTCTTTACGGAAATCTTTCCGGGCCGCTCTGTTGTGCCAAAGACGCTGATCTTCGCCAAGGACGACAACCACGCCGAGGAGATCGTCACCCAGGTGCGGGAGGTGTTCGGCAAGGGCAATGACTTCGCGGCGAAGATCACCTACAACGCGCGGAACGCTGAGCGCCAACTCGCAGCGTTTCGCACCAGCGCGGTGCTCCGCATCGCGGTCACGGTCGACATGATTGCCACCGGCACCGACGTCAAGCCTCTGGAGTGCGTGTTCTTCATGCGGGATGTCCGATCACCGCAGTACTTCGAGCAGATGAAGGGCCGCGGCGCTCGCACGATTCCCGACGCCGACTTCCAGGCAGTTACGCCCGATGCGACCGAGAAGACGCGGTTCGTGCTCGTCGATGCCATCGGCGTGACGGAACACGAGTTTGTCGAGCCGCCGTTGAACCGTGTGAAGTCGATTAGTCTGGCCAAGCTGCTGGGGAAAACCGCGAACCTCACGATCACCGAGGACGAGACCGCGACGCTCGCCTCCCGCCTGGCGGCCTTGGAGGCGCAGATCACCCCCGAGGAGCGCGCCGAGCTGGACGAGGTCGCCGGTGGTTCGCTGCGAACTGTCGTCCGCCATCTTGTCGACGCGGTCGACGCCGACGTACAGGCGAAGGCGGTCGAAGCGGCCGACGATCCCGATGCTGCGCGTCAGCAGCTCGTCGTTGACGCCGTAAGACCGTTGGCCTCCAATCCGGATCTGCGCTCCCGAATTTTGGAGCTACGTCGTACCCACGACCGCGTCATCGACGAGGTCTCCACCGACACCCTCCTCGACGCCCGCGGGTTCATCGATCCAGATAAGGCAATGTCGATCGTCACGTCGTGGCGCGACTATCTCGACGTGCACCGATCCGAGATCACCGCGATCCAGCTACTTACCGAAGCGCGCGAGCGGCGTGTCTCGTATGACAACATCAGGGAGCTGGCTGACCGGATTGCCCGGCCGCCCTATAACTGGACGCCTGAGATTATCTGGACCGCCTACGAAGCAGTTGAGCATGATGGGCAAAGCGAGGCTGGTCCGCACCGGACGCTCACTGACCTTGTATCGCTCGTGCGCTTCGCGCTCGGCGAGGACGACAAGCTTGTCCCGTACGGCGAGCGGGTGCGGCAGCGCTACGCTGGCTGGCTGCTCCAGCAGGAGCAGGCCAAGGTGATTTTTACCGATTCCGAGCGCTGGTGGCTCGACCGCATCGTTGACGTTATTGCCGCGTCTGCGGGCATCGGCCCGGCAGACCTTGACAACCCGCCCTTCATCGAGAATGGCGGCACCGACGGTGCTATCCGCGATCTCGGTGATCGCGCGGCGAGCCTTCTCGACGAGCTGAATCAGGAGCTCACCGCGTGACACTGCCGAACGGATGGCGGCGGACCACGCTGGGCGAGTTGGGCCGCTACCTAAACGGCCGGGCCTTCAAGCGGGCTGAGTGGAGAGATGCGGGACGGCCAATAATCCGGATACAGAATCTCACCGGATCAAGCGAAACGTTCAACTACTTTCAAGGAGAAGCAGACGACCGTCACGTAGTCCGGCATGGTGACTTATTGGTCTCATGGTCGGCGACGCTTGGCGCATATCTTTGGGACGGGCCAGAGGCCGTGCTGAATCAGCACATCTTCAAAGTTGAGTCCAGTATCGATAAGCGATTCCATAAGTACCTGTTGGACCACAAGCTCGACGAGCTCAAACGGCACACTCACGGCTCCGGGATGGTGCATATCACCCGGCGCGCGTTCGACTCCATTCCTGTTGACATTCCAGACCTGCGTGAGCAGCAGTGGATCGGTGGGCTACTCGACGACCATCTTTCCCGTGTAGACGCGGCGCGGAAGTCAGTGGTTGCGTCGATCCGCCGGTCATCGGCTCTGGTGACCTCTTCCCTAGGCGCCGCAGTTACGGAGGGGTCGGCCGATTCTCGCCTGTCGACGGTCGGCGCCGAGGCTGTGCAGGTCGATTACGGAAGCAGCGCAAAGTGTCACGCAGAGTCGAGCGAAGGCGACGTTCCCGTTCTACGAATGGGGAACCTAAAGTCTGGCAAGATCGATCTTCGAGAGCTGAAGTTCCTGCCGAAAGGCCACCCAGAGTTTCCTAAGCTTCTCTTGGCGCCCGGGGATCTGCTTTTCAACCGCACCAACAGCGCCGAGCTAGTAGGAAAGTCGGCCGTGTTTGACTCGGCTACCGCGACCTCATTCGCCTCCTATCTAATCCGCGTACGGTTCAAGGCAACCGTTGATCCACGGTGGGCAAACATCGTGATCAATAGCCCGCAGGGACGCGGCTACATTACAAGCGTCGCGTCGCAGCAGGTTGGTCAAGCGAACGTCAACGGAACCAAGCTGAAGGCATTTCCCCTGCCTGTTCCGTCGTTGTCCCGGCAGAGAGAACTCGTTGCGACGCATGAGCGACTCTTTGACGACGCGCAGCGCGTCAGCGCCGTAGCCGAGGAGTCGCTTAAGCGTTCCATCGCCCTCCGTCGCTCTCTTCTTGCCGCGGCCTTCGCCGGTCAGCTCCATGCCGAGGCAGCACCTGCGTGAGAATGCCGCTGTGACCGAATCGCGCCGCCTCGTCTCCAAGCTCGTCGCTGGTAGCAACGTCCTCCGTGATGCCGGGGTCAACATGTACGAGTACACGGAGCAGCTCACGTTCCTGCTGTTCCTAAAGATGGCCGAAGAGCGGGCCACCCGACCTCTCAATCCGGAGCGGGTTGTGCCCCTCGACCTTTCCTGGAGCCAACTGCTCGGGCTCTCCGGCGAGGAGCTAGAGGACACCTACAACCACATCTTGCGCGGGCTGGCCAGCCAGCCCGGGGTGCTAGGCACGATCTATCGCGGTGCGCAGAACAAGATCACTAACCCATCGCACCTCAAGACGCTCATCGTCGACTACCTGGACAAGGAGAACTGGTCGGCGGCCGGCGCGGACATCAACGGTGACGCGTACGAGGAGCTATTGGAGCGCAGCGCCGGGGACACGAAGACGACGGCCGGACAGTACTTCACGCCCCGTCCCCTTATCGATGCAATTGTCGATGTCGTGCAGCCGAAAGTCGCCGATCGGGTCGTCGACCCCGCATGCGGTTCCGGAGGGTTCCTTCTAGCTGCCTACGCCTATGCGACCCGGAATGCGCTCGACCTAACGCCGCCCGTCCGCGAGCACCTGCGCACGAGTTTTGTCCGGGGATTCGATATCGGCGCTACTACGTCGCGCTTAGCTTCGATGAACCTGCTGTTACATGGCCTCGGTTCAATTACCGGCGACTCGCTCATTGATCAGAGAGACGCTCTGATGGCCGACCCCGGAGAACGGTGGAGCGTCGTACTTGCCAACCCGCCTTTTGGACGGAGCTCCAGTACGGAAATCGGTACTGAGAGCGACGACAGCGGGGAGATCTTTCGTCAGGACTTTGTGGTCACCACGTCCAACAAGCAGTTGAACTTTCTTCAGCACATCATCACCATTCTCGACATCAACGGCCGCGCCGGAGTAGTCCTTCCTGACAACGTCTTATTCGAGGGGGGAGCTGGCGAGGCGCTGCGCCGCAGGGTATTGACGGCTTGCGATTTCCACACGCTCTTACGACTTCCGACGGGCATCTTCTATAAACCCGGCGTGAAGGCCAACGTCCTGTTCTTCGACAAAAAGCCAGCGGCCGAGCAGCCGTGGACGCAGCACCTCTGGGTCTATGACCTGCGTACCAACGAGCACTTCACCCCGAAGAAGAATCCGCTCCGACGCGACGACCTCGACGACTTCGTCGCGTCCTATCTGCCGGGCCGCCCGCGCGACGAGCGCGCGGACTCAGAGCGCTGGAGGTCGTTCTCCTACGAGGAGCTCCTCGCTCGCGACAAGGTCAACCTCGACATCACCTGGCTGCGGGACGAGTCTCTCGAAGACGCCGACGACCTGCCGACACCGGACGTCATCGCCCGCGAGATCGTTGAGGATCTGACCGCTGCAGTGGCCGAGTTCGAGGCCGTCGCTGCAACGCTTGAGACCGCACGACCACGCAGCTGACATGACTGCAGAGCGCGCGAAGACTCAAGCGTGCTCCGCCTCGAGCCGGAGGCGGATCCGCCCCGCGACGTAGCGTGACCGGATGACCTCCAAACCCAATGTGGAGGTGACGCGGGAGCACCTGAGCAAGGCTCAGGAAGAGGCGGCTGCAGGCGACCGGCGGGATGCGGTGCAGCGGCGGACCCGGGTGAGTGACGTCGACTATCACGTCATCGGTGCGACCTCGCTGCGCGTGACGGATCTGCCCGCCGACATCGACCTCTATGCCGATGACGTCGATCGCTTCCGGGCGAAGCTCCGGAAGGGAGACGACTTTGCTCATTGGTCGGTCTGGTACGGCTGCGCGCTGTTTGACTCCGGCGTCATTCGCGAGGCCGTGGCCTATGTAGCCGAGCAGGACGCATGGCCCGCCCCCGGCCGCAAGCTCCGGCAGGCTCGCAACGCGTTGGACTACGCCGAGCAGATCGTCGGGAGCGGCGACTACGGTGCCGCTTTAGAGCAAAACGAGGGGAGCCCTTTTTTCGTCGCGCGATGGGGCTTATTGTCGAACGATGTCTTCCCCCTCGCGCGCGACGAGCTCGCGGGGCAGTTGGAGCAGGTGGGGCAGGCCAAGCTTGCGGTCGGCCTTGGACGCTCAATACGGGAGCGGCCTTCGCTCGATGATTTACGAAACGCGTCGGTTCACGCTCGGGCGATCACGGGCGCGACCGCCGGTGCTGGTGGTTGAGGCACCCTGGGGTCTCATTTAGCTTACATCGCAGCCGGATCTCGGCTTCTCAAGCCACCGTCCTTCGTCCTTTCAATCCGACGGAGACTGGCTCTCCAGAGCGGAGTGGCTGGGTGGCTTGTGGAGGCGATGGCCGGCGCGGAGTCGAGGAGCTCAGTCAGCCCCTCGTGGCCGCAGGAGCCTCTCAAGTGCTTCGGGATCCGGAGGCGGCGGGTTCTCGTTCTCGACGACAAGATCGTCGGGGAACTCCAGCCGCCCACGAAGGTGTTCCTTCAGTTCCTCGAAGTCCATGAAACCGTCAAATCTGTCACCGAGGTCTCCTTCGTACAGCGCTTGATCAGACCTCGCGTTGCTGACCGCCGCGTTGACGGTGTCGCCGATGCCGACGCTCAGATTGCCGTGACGGAAGCGGGCATAGACGGCTCGGCCGTCCTCAAGAGCGCCCTCCCACTGTGACGGACACGCGAGACAGGTTTTCTTCAGTGTCAGCACCTTGGGCATGGTGCTTATGCTTGCAGACAGAAGGTTTCAGTGCTAGGCAGTCGATGACTACCAAGGTCGCACTCGATACGTCTCCAACGACGATCCTCCAATCCTTGAGAGGGCGGATTGTCGACGCGCGAATCGCCTATCCCGACGTTCTCCATTTCGAATTGACGGACGAGGATGGCGGGTTGTGGCGCTTCGCCACTCAGGACGCGACTGTTGAGTCTTCGGATCCTTTGGGCCTCATCGGGTGCACCGTCGATGAGGCACGACTCGATCCCATCACGACTGAGCTTCGTTGGCGGCTCTCGGATGGCTCTCTATTGATCGTCGTCCCTGCTCCCGAGCAGTCGCCCGACGGTCCGCCGAGTTGGGAGCTGATCACTCCCGACCATTTCACGCTGGAGTTCGGTCCCGGTCTGCGCTGGAAGATCGCACCTTCCGACGGCCGAATCGTCTCGCATTCCGAGCCGCGCTAACGGCCGGAAATCCTGCGCCGGGGAATGCACGTCTCATCCCTGTCACGGCGAGGCGACAAATCCGCCCCCGGAGCCAGAGCCCCTCGTCCTTGTCCGGTCGAGATTGGCTTTGCCTGCGGCGTCCCGGTTATGTCCAGAGAGCGCTGATCGGAACCGCCCAGAGTCGATCGCCGAGCGGGACGGTCTGGGCGCCGGCATGGATCAGGAACCCGGCGCGGAAGTCCTCGCTGCGAGCATCCCGGATCTTCGCCATCGGCTTCCAGTCTCGTTCCCGGACCGTCGCCGCCGCCTTGACCTCAAGGCAGGCGATCGCTCCCGAGTGATCCTCGAGGACGAGATCGATCTCGTCGTTGCCGGTTCGGTAGTGGAAGAGACTTGCGTCGGTGCTCGCCCATTCGAGGTGCTTCATCACCTCCATCGCGACGAAGTTCTCGAGCGCCATTCCGGTGACTCGCTCGTCCTCGCCGAGGCGTTTCGGGTCGGCTCCGAGCAAATGGGCGAGGAGGCCGCTGTCGACGATGTAGACCTTGCGCGTCGTTGACTCACGAGCTCCGATCGACGGCCTCCAGGCGGGGAGGTCTTGACCAGGAAGACGGTCTCCAAGAGGGTCGTGTAGCTGCGGACGGTCTTGTGCTCCAGCTGCAGTCGCTTGCCCACCTCCGAGGAGTTCAGGAGGCTCGCGGCGCGACCCGCCAGCAGCTTCAGCAGCCGCGGCATCTCGCCCAATTTCTGCGCATCGCTCATGTCGCGCAGGTCGCGGTCGAGCGTCGTCTTCAGATAGTTCTCGAACCAGTTGGCCCGGCGTGAGCCGTTGCGCTTCAGCGCCTCGGGGTATCCACCGGCCGCGATTCGCTCGGCGAAGGCCCCGCGGCCGACCGGGGCATCGCTGATCTGAGGCGGCGCCGCGGAGAAGAGGGAGTCGACGATATTGCCGGCCGATCCCTCGATCTCGCTCTGGGACAGCGGCCACAGGGTGATGATCTCGATCCGTCCGGTGAGCGCGTCCTGGACCTTGCGGTTGGTGAGGACGTTGGCCGAGCCCGTCAGCAGAAACTGGCCCGGCGTCTGGTCGGCGTCGACGGCCCCCTTGATCGCGAGCAGCAGATCGGGGCCGGCCCGCTGCACCTCGTCGAGCAGGACCGGACGCGGGAGGCCGGCCACGAATCCCTCGGGGTCGCTGCTCGCCGCATCCCTCGCTGCTCGGTTGTCAAGGCTGAGCACGTCAGCGAGGTGCTCGCTCGTCGCGATCTCTCCCGTCAGGGTGCTCTTGCCCACCTGCCTGGCGTGCAAATTGGGAAAGTCAGCTATGTAATTTGGGAGATCACTCCAGGGGATATGGGAAGTCGGTAGGAGATAAATGGGAAGGAAAGTGGATGGCCAGTGCCGCTGAGTCGATGGCGGACGGTCTCCGGGTCGTATCCCGGTCATATCGACGGAGATTGGCCCCGTGGCCCTTCTCAGTATCTAGCTCCTACCCCGTGATCGGCGCGCTACGGTGCGGTCGTGGGCGCCGAACCGCCAGAGACCGACCCGCCCCAGGGCTTCGACATCGATGACCGCGAACTCGACCAATTCATTGCGGATTGGGAGGCAGTCGACCGTCAGGCCGTGCGCGTGCTGCGCGAGGCTCTCGGCGAGCATCGTGGTGCGCTGATTCCAGATGCCGAGTCGGACGCGATCAGCACTCGCATACGCGAGGGGTTGGCGGCTGGCGCCTACCCGTTCGACTGGATCGGCCGGGCCGCCGGCCTCGATCGCGAGCCACCCCCCGATCACGCGAAGGAGCTCCTTCTCCGGTGCGTCGCCGCGACGATCTCACCCCGCGAGGAGACCGGCCTCGACATAGATGAAGAGGCGATGCTGAGCTCGATCGAGCACGCTGACTGGATTGGAGCGATCGTCAGCGCGGTGCGCGCCGGCCCGGGCGCCGACGCTTCGCCGCGCTCGCTCGTCGCCGGGATCGCGGCCTGCCCTGAGGCCGAGCCCGGACCGGGCGGGGAATCCGAGGAGGACGTCGCCTTCTTGGAAGCCGCGTTCTCGATTCTCGCGGTCCCTTGGCACGTGCTGGGCATGGTCGATCGCGAGGAGCGCCTAACCGACCTCGGCGCCTGGACGCTGCCGAGATCCCTGGCCCGCGCCTGGGGCTCGGATTTCGACGCTGAGGATTGACGGTTGACATGGGCCCGGCAAATCCGGGTCTCATTCCTGTCACATCGCCGCCGCAAACCGTCTCCCGGAGACGATGCCCTTCGTCCTTGCAGGGTGAAGGTCGCCAGTTCTAATCTGGTCGAGGCGTACCTCGGGTCCTCGCTTACGGCCTCCGATTTGGCTCTACTAGCGCGCCGCTCTTTCCAGCGCCTTACAGCGGTCGGTGAGGAGGGACTTCCACCAGCGGGGAGTGGGCTTGGGGGTTGATTCGGCTAGCGGGGTTAGGGAATCGAGTTCCTGGTCGGAGGCATGAAGGGCGAGGGCCTGGATGAGGTCGGCGATGGTCGGGTTCTTTGGCTGGAGGTGACGCTTGGTCAGGTCGGGAAAAGTGGGGAGGAGGGTGGTGCCGAGCCAAAGGATCAGGAGTGACTGGTTAGAGGCCGGCGGGACCTGGACGGCGTGACGGAGGAGGCGTTCGAGGATGGCTTCGGCGTCATCGGTGGGGTAGGAGGCGGAGAGCAGATTCCAGATGGAGGCCGGGTCTTCGAGGTGGTGCATTCGGCGGAGGGAACTTTTGACCATCGTGCTGAAGACCGCGTCGCGGAGAGCGTGGTCCTCGATCCGGGCGATGTCGTAGGCGGCCCTGACCTGATCGAAGGTGGACGCCCCCGCCGCCGCGAGGATGTTGGCGGCGGTGCGGCTGTCGGGTGATTCTCCCTGGGCCAGGAGCCGGCGGGCATCGTCTACGTCGCCTTCTCGTGCAGCTCGGGCGCCTGACATCTCGCAGACACCTGCAAGAGACCGGGGGAGGGGTCGTGCCTCGATCAGCCGAGTCGCGGTGAGTAAGGCACGACGGCCGGGGATCAACGGGGTTTGTTCTACCCAGGCGGTCAGGTCCGACTGCGGTGCGTCGGGGAGGCCGACCAATAGGGCAGGCAAAGCCTCTTGAAGTTGCGCTCCACGGAGCCGTCGAGCGAACTCGATCCATCGCTCCTGCTCCGCGATTTCGGTCGTGCCTTCCGCGATCAGGCGCGGGTGGCGGCCCAAGGCCCGGCACACTTCGCGCTCGCCGCCGCCCCGCTCGCGGGCGAGTGGCAGCATCGCGGCCAAGGTCTCCGCCGACACGGCGAAGTCTTCGGCACAACTGCCGATGTGCGGTGCAGATGCGGCGAGCAGCGGCTTTATCCTTTCGACCCCGAGGCCTCGCGCGGCCGCAAGGCGCAGCAGCGCCACGGCGTCGTCGGAGCCGACCTCGTCCTCCGCCGACTCCGCTCGCATGGCGACACGCATCAGATCCGCCTCGACCCGGGCGCGTCCCGGGCCTGGCGCCAGCACCGCCAGCACCGTGGCGCACCCGCGGAGCTCGCCGCTCTCGACGTACCGATCGCCGATCCCGTCGCAAAGGCCGTCAAGATCCTCCGGCGCGATCAACTCGCGCGCCGCCTTCAACGCCGCCAGCACCAGAGTTGCCCCCCGCCCGACCAGCCGTGCAATCCGTAGCCGCCCGGCTTCGGTGTGGGTCAGGTACGCAAGGGCGCTGGGGTTCGCTTCCCTCGCCAGTACCTCATCGTCTGCACTCTCGTCCGCGCCGAGCCGCACCAACGCCTCGGCCACCTTCCAGCGCGAGCCACCCCCGCCCGCTTCGACCCCCGCCCGGATCACTGCCGCCCGCAGCCGCTCCGCCTGCGCTTCGTCTGCCAACAGCTCTCTCGCGGTCGTTCGCCCACCACTACCGGCCCCGCCGCCGTTTCCTCCTCCGCCCAGTTCGCAGACCTCCAGCCCCCTGGGCCGGTCTAACGTCCCGAGCAGCGCAAATGGGAACACCGGCGCCGTCTCGAAGGTCGAGAATGAGACCTCCGCGATCGCCGCCGGGAAGCGCCATCCCAAGACCCGCAGCGCCGGCCCGAGTCGGCCTTCCTCGTCGAGTACGGCCAGCCGCCCGTCCCCGTCCTTTGAGAGCAGACCCTGGATCAGGGTCTCGGCCGCGGAATCCGTTCCCGCGGAGTCCCCGACCCTCGACTTGAGTGCCGCCTCCCAGTCCAGCGGCGACAGCTCGAAGTCGTCCTTGCCCCTCGCGATCGCCTCGAGTTCGGCCTCGGTGAGGCCGGTCCACCAGAACCCTGCCTCGAAGCAGGTCGCGACCTCCGCCGCAGGCATCGCCGCCGGATCGCCGACAAGGAGGTGGGCGGCGAAGCTCCCTGAGCGCCCGCCAACCCCCGCCACCGGCACCCGGAGAAAGACGACGCGATGCTGCCCCAGGTCGAGCCAGCCGAATGAGGCAGGGCCATCCTCACTGCCCGGCGGACCGTCGTATCGGCAGAGCCGGCGCAGGTCGGACAGCAGCGAGACCAGTGGGGCACGTTTCAACCCTGGCGAGATCGCGGCGATCTGGAACTGATTGATGCCCTCCGCGCCGCGCGGAGCCCAGGTGTAGTGGAGCTGCTCGATCGGGCGACGGTGTCCGCCCTCAGGCATCGGCAAGGATCGTCGCCAAAGGGTCGATGCAGTTGAACGGGGCGCCATCGGCGACCGGTCCGGCGTCGAGGTTGAGGGGCTTGCCGAGAGCGCTGAAGGCCTGGAAGGTGAGCGAGGCCGAGCTGCCCTCGGCCTCGAGCCGCCGGCGATATTCGCGCGCTGGCCGGAGGATATGCTGGGCACCGAAGCGCTCGAGGAGGTCTTCGACTTCGCGGTTGTTGCTTCGGATCCGGGCGTAGAAGGCCTCCGGGTCCTCGTCCTTGCCGGCGGGCCGGGTGAAGCCGTGGCGCTCGCCGGTCGCCTGGGGGATCAGATCGGCCTTGGCAATCGCGATCACGACCGGGATCGGCGGTGCGTCGGCGAGCAGGCCGTCGTTACTCAGGCAGGAAGAGAGGAGGGTGCCTTGATCCCAGGCGAGCTCTTCTTCGCCTGCGATCAGCTGATCGGGGATCTCGGTGCGTAGTTCGTCGATATCGCGGGGGTCGATGACGAAGACGATCCCGCGCGCTCCGTGCAGGTAGGTGGCCGAGCGGGCGCGCTGTTTGTAGTCGCCGAGAACCTCGCCCGCGACATCGTGGATCGCGAGGCTGAACGGGGCGCAGTCGGGCAGGGTGACGTTGAAGACGAGCGGTCGGGCACGCTCCTCGCCCTCCAGGATCTGGGTCTTGTCGAGGTAGCTGCCATCGCGAAGGGGCGTCAGGTACCTGCGCAGAAACTCCTCGCCGGTGCGATCGTCGGCGACGAACTCAGAGCAGCCGAGCCGCTGGTCGAGCCCGGCGTGGCGGAGCGCGTCGAGGAGGCTGGTCGCAAGCAGGTAGGTCTTGCCGACGCGGTTGACCCCGACCACCGCGACGACCGCCGTTTCGCGGGTGTCGATCGAGAGCGGCAGCGCGTTCTCGCAGGCGGGGCAGGCGCGGGCGGGGACATCCTCACGCGGTAGCCGGCCGCTGTCGAGCCGCTCAAGTGGCCGGTCTCGTGCCTCGCCGCCAGCGAGGGTCCGTCCGATCAGCGAGCGCTCGTGGCTCCGCCCCTTGACCACCGCCTGATCAGGTGCCTCGGCGAGGACCGGTAGTCCGGTCTTCTCCAGCGTCCGCAGCGGCTTCGTTCCCGAGGGCAGGGTCGCTGCGGCCTGGTCGACTCCCTGCAGGCCGCCGGTCCCCGCGAGGCTGGTCGCAACGATCGGGCAGGCCCCGAGTTCGATTTCCTCGCTGCAGTAGGGGCAGCGACGGCGGGTGTCGTAGTTCGCCATCTCAGTCGCCGGCGAACGGGCTGCGGCGTTCGGAGGGCCGGGCGCTGCCGGATGCGTTCCGTCCTTTTGCCAGTTTGCTGATCAGGTTGGTGAGCACACCGCTTCCGCCCGCCGACGCATCGGTGGCTGGCACCGAAAGGATCACGCCGGCGATCAGGCCCACCATGAATGCGAAAATGGGGATTGCGGTGGCCGCAAGGAAGAGCCCTTGGACGGCGAACGCTTCGGCGAAAATCAGCGCCAGACCGACCAGCGTGAACGCCGCCAGCGCGCAGGCCACGCGCACGCCCTGGGTCGCGCGGTGGAAGATCACCTGGGTGAAGTACCAGCCGAAGGCGACGGCGATCAGCCCGGTGATGACACCGATGAGTACCTTCCCGCCGGTCCCGGTGGGGTCGTCGCCGGCCAGCTTTTCGACAATCGAGCCGGCGAAGTCGATTCCCGTCACCTCGGCGCCCAGGGCGAGGATCGCGCCGCCCGCCATGGCAAGCAGGCGCATCGACCGCTCCCGCGGGTCCGTCGAGCCGATCGAGAGCTCGAAGAGGAGCAGGCCGAAGGTGAGGATGGCGCCACCGAGGAGGACGTCGAGGGCGATATTGAAAGCGGTGGCGACCGGGCCGTGTAGGGCGATTGCCGAGATGGAGACTTCGGTCTTGCCGATACTCACCGTCCCGGCGTGGGCGCAGGTCGCAACGACCCGTTGGTCGCCGGTAGGGGCGTCGGTAGAGAGATCGGTGCGGCTGCGGCCGCGTTCTCCCGGACCGATCTGGATGGGATGCAGGGCCACTGCGCCGGCGCCAGCGCCGAGCCGAAGCGAGCAGCGCGAGTGTGGAAGGGCGACGACTACGACCCCGAGGGTCGAGCCAGAAACGTTGGCACCGATCTTCACCTGAGTAGGTACCGTCTGGTGCGCGGTCGCCGCACCGGCGCCGTCCGCAGCCGGCGTAACGATCAACAACACCAGTACCAGCGCGATCGCACAAGCACCATGCCTGCCGGCCGCACGCCTCAATCCGTCCACCCCGCCTCCCTCAACCGATCTACATCTCGAACTCGATGCGAGGGATACTATAACGGTTCTAATAAGAAACTATTATGTATTCCAAGCCGCGAGCCCAGAATCGTGACCGAATCCGCCCCTTGCCACCGCGGGGCCGTCGCCGCTCGAGACGCCGTGGTTGGGTCGCCGGTTCCGATCGAGGCAGGGGAAGGGCATCAAGGCGAAGAGGCCTGAGCCGCCCCCAGTCGGTGGGGTCGCGCGAGGCTGCGGGGGCGAAGAAGTAGCCGCCGCCTCCGGGATGATTTAGTCGACCATCGGCTCTTCGTCCAAGCGTTCTGGATGAGCGGCTGGACCGCCGAGTCTGAGCGGGCGGGCAAGCCGAGACGCGCCCTGCGGATCCGGCAGATCATTGGTTGGCGTCCGTGTCTCATCTCAGTCACATCGCCGCGGCATCTCGGCCCCCCAAGCGGAAGCCCTGCGTCCTTTCAATCCGACGGAGATTGGCTCTGCAGTGCGGATCGGCCGCGCGGCGTGCAAGCACTGTCTACGTCGGCACGGAGTCGAGTAGCTCTTGGCCGAACCTTTCAAAGTACGAAGAGTCGTTTCCGGCGGGACCGGTCCTGATACCCGCGAACCTGAGGTCGGGAGCGGCCTCTTCTGCCAGCGTCCGCATCTCGCTGGAGAGCATGTAGTCGCTCAATCCTTCTCGGGCCGGATCGGCCAGCCACCGCAGGACCTTCCGGTATACGGCGAAGAGTTGGGGCCAGTCCTCCTGCGTGGGGAGCTGGTCGAGTTCGAGGAACTGCGCCCAGCGATCCCGAGGGATCGAGAAGACTTGTTCGTTGCCTTGCTCGAACGAGAACAGGACGCCGGCGGCGGTGAGGGAGGTGACCGCCTCTTGGACGTTTCGCTTCGTGTAGACCGTCGATTTGGCGAGAACCTGCACGTTGACCCGCGGCGCGTCGATGGTCAGCAGGACGCGGGCCGTCTCGGCGCGTGCGCCGATGCCGAGCAGTTGCCGGAGACGAAAGGCGAAGTTGATCGGTAGGAGTAGGTCGGGAGCCTGGGACTTCCCGGATGGACCGGACTTCGGTTTGAGGAAACCCTGAGCCAGAAACGCCGGGTCTGGGTCGGTGACGGACAGTGAGGAGTTGACGGACAGTGAGGAGTTGCGGAAGAAGGGCTGCGCGGCGGTTGCTGCTCCGTTGGATCCGGTTCGGGCCTCAAGGCGCGGACGCCGGCGGCGTTCACCAAGCCATCCAAGGACCGCCTCGACCAAGGCGCGGTCGGCGTCGTCGCGCACGAGGTTGCGAAGTCGCTGGACGCTGATCAGGCGCTCGTTCTTGACCAGCCAGTCGAGGACCTCCTCAAAGAGGCGGGGCTCTTCGCGTCCCACCTCGAAGGTGAGAAGGAGAAGCGTCTCGGGATCGGCTGCCCATCGATCGCTGCGCTCGGTATTCGCGAGGACGCCCATCTGTGCCCACTGACTCCACACAAAGGAGGCGAGCCGGCCTTGCAGCTCCTCTCTAGTCGCCAAGATCGACATCGTCGACTCCAAGGTGGGACAGGACCTCGCCAAGGATCTGGGCGTAGCCCTCAGACGGATCGTGCAGTCGACTCCAGCGCGCCGCGGCCACGAGCTCGGCCTGGGTGGGCGAGAGCGCGCGCAGGTCGTCCTCATGCTTGCCCGGCCCTTGGTCGACCAGCGCGTAGAGCTTGAAATGGATCTGGTCGTAGCGAGAGGCGAGGTAGACCGTGAGTGCCTCCCCGTAGTCGCGTCGGTCGAGGCGATCGAGGAACCCTTCCGGTAGGCCGAACTCGAGGAGATCGGTTGGGCCTGGGTTGAGCCAGTTGGTCGGAAGGGAGAAGTCGCGGGCGATGCGGTCGCGAGCCACTTCCAGGTTCGGCGGGAGGGGCCTGGCGCTGCCGAGTTCGTCGCCGGAGCGCAAGGCGAGGATGTCGACGTCGCGGGTAGATCGCTCGATGAGGCCGAGGGCCAAGAGGCCGGATCCTCCGATCACGACCAGCTCGAAGCGCTGACCGAGGGCGTCCAGTTGCTCGCCTAGCGCCGAGAGGAGCCTGTCGGCAGCTTCTACGTTTGCAATGTCTGACATCTCGAAACGAGATGATAAACATCTTGGTCAGTCGCGCTGGATCTTGCCGCAGGTGGTTCAGACCGTGCGTCGCGAATGCACCAGACGCTCGATCGTCCTGCGATCCGCCAGCGGCGGGTTCTCGTTCTCAACGTTGAGCGCGGCCGGAACCTCGATCAACCCGCGAAGGTGCGCCTTCAGTTCCTCGAAGTCCATGAATCCGTCGAGCCCGTCTCCGATCTCTCCCTCGTACAGCGCTTGATCGGACATCGCATCGTCGATGGCCTCCTCGACCGTTTCGCCGATGCCGACGCTCAGATGGCCGTGACGGAAGCGGGCGTAGACGGCTCGGCCGTCATCGAGGGCGCCCTCCCACTGTGACGGACAAGCGAGGCACGTTTTCTTCAGGGTCAGCACCGTTGGCATGGTGCTTATGCTCGCAGACAGAAGGTTCACTGCGAAAGCAGGTATCGCGACCACTCTCACGGCGGTGCGTAGGCCTGCTCGTCGGATGCTTTCGGATGGCGCGGCGTTACGACCCGGACGGGCCAGGGTTGTCGAAGAACTCTTTACGAACCTTGACTTCCTCGACCGTGCGGATGGTCGTCTCGACGCCGAGCCGGTGCTCCTTCAGGAGTTCGCAGAGCCTCTCGCCGTCTATGAGATCAATCGGTGGCGCGCCATCTCGCGTCGCCTCGTTCTTTGCTTCCGAGCTGAACGTGCCCGTGGTGATGAGGAGTCCCTTGTCTCCGCGGCCCTGCATGGCACCCCTGAAGTCGCGTACCTTGTCCGGCCCGACGGAGCCTTTGTATCGCTTGCATTGGAAATAGACGGGGAAGCTCACCAGCGACAGCCGGTACACGCCGACGCCATCTATTCCTCCGTCCCCAGCACCGCCGGTCACGCTGGTGTTGATGAATCCGGCGGCACGAAGCAGTCTTTTTGCCAGGTGCTCAAACTCGGTGGGATCCATTTTGAGCAGCACCTGAAGTAGTTCTTCCTGCCAGTCGTCGGTTTCGTCGCCAGCATTAACGTCTGGAAGATCGGGATCGGCCCCTGCGGCTTGCGCTGCTTTTTTCTTCTTTTTCCGGGCCTCGCGTAGCTCTTCCAAATACGCTTTCCAGCGAGGGACGATTTCGTCACCAAGAAGTTCTTTCCCAAGGTCGGTCGTTTCCCACGTGCCGCGAGAGGGGTTGGTGAGTGCGCCCATCCCTTTGAGATAGGTCCGTGCCCACGCCAGGCGGTACTCGATCTCGGACCTCGGACCGTCTTTGTGAAGCACAGACATCTGGGTCTCTGAGAATCCCTCGCCATCAATCACGTGCTCATCGATCTCTTCGAGCTTGGCGGTATGCCCCAGGCTCCTAACCGCGTTCAGAGTCGGCCAGAGCAGCTCGTTGTATTTGGGAATCTCGGTTGCGATCTGAGCCATGGAGAAAGCCTATCTGCGTGTTCGGAGAATGCTGTGCGCGCGGGGGACGTGCGGCGGGAGGGACGCAACGACGAAAATCGCCCCGGTATGCAGGCCGTTTCTCCTTAGGACTTACGGGACCGGTCGGCGATCCGACCAGTCCCGGGGCGACGCGCGTCTCATCCGAGTCACATCGCCGCCGCAACTCCGCTCCCAGAGCGGATGACATTCGTCCTTTCATGCCGAAGGTCGCCAGTTCGAATCTGGTCGGGCGCATTCTGAATCCCAGCTGCAGAGCCAAAAGTAGCCTGCAAGCGAGGATTAAATGGCGTCGATCTACCGATAGCGTCAATGTGTCAGGAGAGGTCCACAGGCTCGGATTGAGCGTCTTTCACGACCCTTCGGTCCCTTCACGGTCCCTTTGCGATGTCGACGGCGGGCGGTTCTCGCGTTGTCGCCAGCCTCCATGGGCGTCAGCGCTAGCCTGCCCGCCAGGGAAAACGGCAGGCGCGCTTGGTTACCGAGACCGGGATGGGGCGGGTTTCCTGGCCGACGCTGCCGGTGATGACTCGACGGGAGACGAGATACCTATGAGTGAACCGACCTGGACCCTGGAAGCCCGCGACTCCGTAATGCTCGAGGTCGTCACCTCGTATTTCAATATGACGCCGGAGTCCATCAGGGCGGAAATCGCCCAGCTTCATCGCCATACGGTCGAGGCCATCGCCGCCAAGGGGGTTCCCTACGCCAGGCTCCGAAACGCGCTGGTGCCCCAGCGCGATCGACTTGAGCGGGCGTTTCTCTTCGACACCGACAGGATCGACGAGGGCTGGTATGGACTGCCGGTCGCCGAAGCGCTGATACCGCTGCTGCCGAGGCAGCTGTCCTGCTCGATCCAGTTGGGCGACCTGATCATCGAGGACCAGGATCTTGGCTTCGAGCTCTTGAGGCGCCACGTCGTCCCTCATCGCCGTGTCGCCCTTGGTGACACCAACCAGATTTATTGCATTTACCTAAACAACCTGACCCCGACGATGGCTGAGGCGATTACCGACGGACTGAAGGACTACCCGGGCTTCGCCGGGCACGTTGATACCTCACTGTCCTCGCACTTCAAAGATTGGCTCTCGGTGACTTTGGTCGACGGCTACCTGAAGTACCGCGGGGTGGTCCTGAACGGCCACGAAGACGACGTGCCTGAAGAAGAAGACCTGAATCTGAAGGGTTGGCCCTGGGATCGACACGGCTACGTCGTCCGCAGTATCCGTGACATGTACTTCCATCTGTTCCTCGGCTACAAGATCGAGAGGCGGGTTCTTCCGGGCGCCCGCGGCGACACCAACTTCGCTCTGATCGCCATCTCGGGGCAGGCACTCGACCTTGCCGACCTTGAGATCGATGTCGAGGAGGCCAAGGCCGCCTACATCAGGGAGCACGACGGTTCAGGCCTCATCCGCGCCGGGCTCGGAAAGGCCGTCGGGGAGGATCTCGCGGCGATCCTGAAGGCGAAGATCGAGGACTCCTACATCTACAACCTGCGCTATCTCGCCGAGCACGATGCAAGCCTCTTCAACATCATGGTCGAGGTCTCCCCACCCCACGGCGGGCTGGCGACCAGGCTTCTGGCCAGCCTCGAATATCGGCCCGACTCACGGTCCCTGAAGCTGGTCACCCTCTTCTGATCCCTGTCGTCCTCGACCACGCGACGATTGCGATGATCAGGGCCATGATTTCTCCGCCGATGATCTGGGCCAAATTGTCGGCGTCCTTAAACGTCTGCCAGAGGCTCGTTTCCGGCGCCGTCTCCATATGCCGTGTAGGTGAGGTTGCGTTCTGGGAGGCTCCGCGCATCAAAGGATGAAAAGAGGCCTAATAAACAGGAAATTTTCCAACGGGCGCTAGCCTTTCCCCCGCTTGGCCGACAAGGCCACTTCGCAGGGGACTCAGTTGAAACAGCGCAAGACCTACGTCAAATCGATCGATGCGGTTTTCGGTAAGCGGGATGCCTACGGTGAGGTTCCCGACCTCATCGAAATTGGTTGGGTAGAGCGCCGTGACAAGCGCTTGGCCTTCGGCGTCGCCTCGGGCGATGTCATCGGCCTTTCGATCGAACGCGAGAGCATCTCCTGGGCCGTGCTCGGCCCTCGAGGGCCAATCGCTTCTCGTGCCGTCGATGTCCCGGTCTTCCCGATCGGCGGCGAGCCGGTTTCAGCGGCGACGCTGAAGGCGATTCTCGTCGACGCCCTTCGTGAAGCTGGAACGGCGGCGGCGTCCCGGTCGCTCGCCGGCGTCGGCGTCGCCTGGCCGGGACCAATCGACCTGGCGGGCGATCCCTACGAGGGGGACTGGGGCGGCCTCGACGCCGGTCCGTCCCCGGATCTCGGATTGCGCGCCCTGGTCCTGGAGGCACTCGTTGAGGCGGGGCTCGACGTCCAGTGCTCGGGCGGCGGCGACAGTCCGGCGGTGACGCTAGTGAACGACGCCGACGCCGACCTCCTATACGAGGCGCGTCTCGGCGTCGGTCGCGGTATCGGTGACCTGCTCGGGATTAAGATCGCCGGTGGCATCAGCCTCTCGCTGGTGCACGGTGGCCGGCTGGTGCGCGGACACGCCGGCCGGGCGGGGGAGATCGAGCACATCAAAGTGCGGTTTGAGGACTTCGCTCTTCCCGATACCTGGAAGAACGTGCGCGACCTGCACCAGCTCGATGTCTGCTCCTGCAACGGCTCCAACTGTATCGCCCGCTTCGCCACCGGCAAGCGGATCATCGACCAACTCAGCGACTACGACGACTTCGGCGCCACCTACAACGAGCGAGGCCGCAAGATCGAGGACGATTCCCGGCGAGACGTCGTCACCGCGGTCTTCGGCCGCGCGGGCAGGCTCGTCGGTCAGGCGCTGCTCGGCCCTGTCCTCGCCTTCGATCCGGAGCGCATCATCGTCAGCGCGTTTCCCAAGAACGCGAACTTGCTCCAAGGGATCCGGACCTCGCTGACCGACGGTACCCGCGTCCACCTGGACCCCGATGACATCGTCTTCGCCAGCGCCGCCCGCGAGCGTACGGCGGCCGGAGCCGGTTGGCTGGTGGTCGAGCAAGAGGTGATCCCGCAGATGGAGAAGGCGGTAGCGGGCGCCGCCCAGCTGCGCCGCTTTGAACTCCCCTATTGGCTCCGGTCCCAAGTCCCGGACGAGCAGAACGTGAGCGGCTTCTCGGGCCGCTACTCCGCCGATCAATGCGCCCGCTTAATGGCCGACTAACAGAGGCGATGTTTTGACGGCGTTTTGCCCCTGAGCGGTGGTGAAACAGTCGCGTTTCGCCGACTCGGCGTGCGGACCAGACTCTCTATCGCTCGTCACCATCGCCTTTCCCATGCCGACCGGAACCGTCGGCCAGCAAACCGACACGGTCGAAATAGTGATGCCACGCGGCGCCTGTACCGGTGTGTCGAAAGCTCCTATCTTGGCTCTCCATCGAGAGGTCAACACCGAGGAGGAGCGACGACATGCCTGAGCACACTGGTGAGATTCCACAGCCCACTGTTTCTCAATCGTGGTACCAGTTGGGAATCTTGGTCATCGACGGTTCGGGGTCGATGACTCTCCCTTACGGTGAGGACGAGGAGAGCAGCCTCGGCGGAGCGGCGGTTCGCACCAAGGCCGAAGCCACTGACGACGCGACGAAGAAATTCGTCGGCCGGATGATACGAAGCCGGAACGCACCCAACTTCGGACTCGCTTTCGTCTTCTTCAACGAGACCGTCACTCATCAGAGGCCGCCGGCGAAGATGCTCGAGGTGGACGCGAATGCTTCCTACGACCCGACCAAGTACGGCATCGCCGGGACCGCGATCCATACCGGCCTCGACGCGGCCGCCGCGATCATCGAAGAGTTTCGCCGGGAAGGGGCTGCCTTTGAGGTGCCGCTATCCCAGGTCGTCGTGCTGATGTCTGACGGTGAGGAGCGCAGCGACGTCGACAAGGTGAAAAAGGCCGCCAACCGGCTGAAGGAGCTGCCGGAGACGAGGCTCTGCTCATGCCTCTTCGCGACCCGGGGTCAGCCGGCGGTTGGCGAGACGCTGCTCCAGGAGATCGCGTCCGGCGCGCACTTCTACCAGCGTGTCTATGACACCGAACAGCTACGCAAGTTCTTCGAGGCCAGCGTCACCACGGTCGGTCGGGAACTGGCGGGACCGCAGTAGCCATGACTATCGAGCTGATCGTGGCTGCCACGTCGGCCGGTTTCGACGGTGGCCTGGGGGACGACCGCGTCCGCGCGTTTGGGAATCGCCGGCACCAGGCCGGTGTCGTCGTCGCCGATGGGGTCGGGTCGGTGCCTGGGTCCGACGCGACCGCCGAGGCGGCGGCCGAACTGGCGGTGACGCTGATGTTCGGCCGCGACGTAGGTTCCGCGTTCCTGGAGTTCGATCGCGAGCTCGAACGATGTTTCAGACCGGACCGAGCAGGCGCGACGACGCTGGTGGTCGTGCGCGCCGACCGCGATGGGTTGGTCGGCCACTTCCTTCTCGGCAACGGCGCGATCATCGAGGTGGTGCCGATGCACACCGGGCCCGGACGGGTCCGCTTGCTGTGGAGCAGCGTTGCTTTGCCGCAGATGGGGACCCGCGACGGCAGGCCGGCGCTCGCCTCCTTTCTGCCCTTGCCGGACGCCCGTGTTGAATCGGAGAAGGGGATCCGCCAGGTCCCGGCCGGGGTGGCGCGGCTCTACCTGGTGTGCTCAGACGGCTTGCTGAGCGAGGAGGACCGTCTCGAAGGGGGTGCACCCGACGGCACCGTCTGGCAGCAGGTACCGACCCTCGCCTCGGCGCTGTTGGAGAAGCTGACCGAACGTTGGGGGGAGATCGTGGGGAGCGAGACGGAGCGGTCTGCCGAGATGCTCCAGCGCTGCTTGGACGAGGTGATCGACCCCGACCGGGTAGCCGGGACTCTCGATGACGACACGACGATCGGCGCCGTCTTGCTCCGGCCGTCGGTGCGGTCCACCGACCAGGGGTCGGTGGCGCGATGACCACCGTGCGCGTCAGCCGCGTCATCTCCGAGCTGCCCGCGTTCGCTCGCGCGCACGATGTGGTCCTACCACGCATGGGTGACACGTTCACCCTCGGCGCCGAGCGTGGTCATGGGGGCTTCGGCACCGTCCGTCCGGTTGTGGGACACACCGCTCACCCTGGTGCGACCCAGCTCACGGTGAAGATCCCCGACGAAGATTGCGACTGGCTGGGGGATTCGGTGGAGGAGCTCCACCGAGCGCTCCGTGCGCGGCCTGCCGATGAATGGGTCGATCTGCTTCTGGCGGTGCCATTCGTCGTCGCCGAGGCCGAGGTGGATGGCGCAATCAATGAGGTCACCTTCATGCTCGACCTGCTCGCGACCGGCTACCGGAGTTTCGAGAAAGAGGAGCTCCTCTCGACTCGCTACCAGACCCTGCCGGAGCACCATCACATCGAGTATGCCTACAGCTACGCGCGGGCGGCCGCGTTCCTCGAATCGATCCGGTTCCTGCACGGTGACCAGAACGAACCAAACCTGCTCTTCGACGAGAAGCGCCTGGACGCGCAGATCGTCGATCTGGATTCCGGCGCAGTGGTGGTCCGCGGAGACGAGCGAGCCAGGGTGGCTGGGAAGCCCGGTGACAGTGTCCCGCCGGAGGTCAAGGGCAGCGGCGAAAGTCCGTCGGTCGACAAGTCGCGCTGGGACCTCGGCGCCGAAAGGTGGTCGGTCGGCTACCTGATCGGCTACTTGGTCTTCGGGGTCCCGCCCTTGTTCTTTATCGAGCCGACCACCAAGAATTCGATCGACGCGTATTCACATGAAGGCCCTTGGCCCGAGGTCGACTTCGGCGGCAGATACTTCAAGCTCGGCACCGAGGCGATCTGGGAATATTGGCTCCCGTTCTTCGAGGAAGCCCCGGGTGACGTCACGGCGACCTTTGTCCAGTTCTTCCGCGCTGGCATCGACGGGGGTCTTCGGCCGAGCGCTCAGGACTGGGCCGACGCCCTCGACGAAGCGAGGCAAAAACCCCGCTTCGTCGTCATCGAGCTCAATCCGCAGGTCGCCCCGGAAGGGACCGAGGTGGTGCTCTCCTGGAAGGCGGAAGGCGCCGAATACGTCGAGCATCCGACGCTCGGACGGCTCGCCTCCAGCGGCGAAGCAAAGTTGGTTGCGGCCATCTCAGGTCGCGAGGCGCTGACCGCGGTCAACTACTACGGCCGCGTCAAGCAGATCACCCCGGTCCTGCGCGTCGTGCCCCTGCCGACGATCAGATCGATCCCGATCCAGGGCTTTCCGGCCCTCGACCTCGATCTGCGCGTCGCGGCCGGTTTCGCACCCCGCCGACCCGGGTCCGCGATGCCACCCCGTCTGACTCAGAGCGTCGGTGTGCCACCGATGCCTCCGGCGTTCGGCTCCGGTCCCCGCCCGGCCCTCCCGGCGCCGCGCTTTGCCGAGCTTTTCAAACCCATCCCCGTGGCCCGACAAGTCCGAACCATCATGCGAAAGGAGCGGTCCGGATGAGCGAGTTCATTTTGTGGCTGTCCGGCGTCGACCGAAATGCGCTCAGCCATTGTGAGCGCGAGCGGAACAAATTCATCGCGATGGGAGGGACGGTCCTGACGACGGCCGGCCTGGCAGTGCTGACGGCCACCTTCACCATCCACAACTTCCTCCACGCGCCGCTCGTCTTCGCGGTGGTCTTGGGGCTGGGGTGGGGGCTCGCGATCATGAACCTGGACCGCTGGCTGTTGATCTCGATCCGCCGGCAAACGACCACTCGAAAGACGATTGCGATGGGTATCCCGCGAGTCGGGCTGGCGATCCTGATCGGCGCCGTGATCGCCCATCCGTTGGTGTTGCAGGTGTTCAACAAAGAAGTTGAAGCGCAAGCAGAAAAGGACAAAAACTCAGCGCTCGCGGAAGGCAAGAAGGAAATTCGTGAACAGTTCGCCGCGATCCCTCAACTGGTGAGGGAAGAAGGCGAACTGCGCCCGGGACTGACGGCGGTGGCCGATGGGCAGGGAGTCGAGAAAGCGCCCGAATACCAAGCGGCGACGGATGAACTGAAACATCTCGAAAAGCGCGAAGCCAACTTGCAGGCGGCCGCACTCTGCGAGGCGGACGGACGTTGTGGGAGCAAGAAGATCGGAGAGGGACCCGCCTACGAAGCGAAAGCCGCGGTGGCCGAATCGATCCATGCCCAGGTCGAATCGCAGCGCAACGTGGTGGCCGGGATCCGCAGGAACCTGCACGGCCACGAAGCGAGCGAAGCGGAACAGACGCGCGAAGCTTCCCACCGTCGACTCGATGGGATCGAAGCCAGTCGTCGCACCCTTGAGGCCGAACGAGAAAGGGCTCGCAAGGATCTGATCAAGACGTACAACGAAGAAATCGGCCTCCTGGACCGAGTCGAGGCGCTCGACAACCTGACGGTCCAGCGGCCCGAGCTGCTGACGATGGAGCTCTTGATCTTCTTCTTCATCTTGGCCATCGACACGATGCCCGCGGTGATGAAGGTGTTGATGTCGATCGGTGACCCGAGCCTCTACGAAGTCGTCCAGAAAGAACTCGAGGAGGCCGATGTCGTCGCTCTCCGTGAGCAGACCAAAGCCCACGCGCAGGCGAGCGAGATCGAGGCAGGCATCCTGATCGACGAAGCGACGACTCGGCGGGAGCTGATGAAGGAGGCGCAGGACCATCTTGTTCGCCAGTCGGTCGACGCAATGCGCGAGGCGGGCGAAAAATTCATCGCCCTCTGGCGGGAGGCCATTCTCGCCCGCGTTCCCGATCTGGTCCGCGGCGAACTGGCCCGCGCCAAGGTGGGCGAAGCCGAAGGTGGCCACGGCGAAGGGGGGGCGGGCGGAGACGGGTCGGGCGAACCCGGGCGTGGTGCCAACGGCAACGGCGCAGGCGGGAGGTAGGCGACGTGGACCCGACGATGATCAGGGTCTGGCAGGCGACGGTCTGGGTCGCCGCCTGTTTGTTGCCGGCGCTGCTCTTCGGCCGCGAGGGGGCGGAGCTGGTGGCGCTGTCGTGTTTCGTCGTCGGCGCCTGCTGGACGTGGCTGCTGTGGCGCTACGAAGGGGGTCGCAAAGAGGTGATCTCCGACGAGCGGGCTGAAGGCGACATGGGGATGAAGGTGAACGGGGTCCTCGGCCTGCTGATCCCGCTGTTGCTCGCGGCGCTGGTCGCCGCCTTCGACTTCCGACCGCTGCTCCACCCGGCCGGGGTGGCCGCCGCGCTGTCGTCGGCGATGCTCGCGATCCTCCTCTCGAGCGCGGTCGACTGGTACGTGATCCTGCCGTTCCGCGACGGCATCGTCGGCCTGCCCGCCTGTCGCGTCGACGAGGTCGACCTCTCGACACGACGGCGCTACACCAAGCTCTGGGTCGCCCATCGTCTGGCCTGCGAGCTGTCGATCACCGCGGCGTTGATCGTCGCGCTGGTGTTGCTGCTCGCCCACTATGTCGGGAACTTCGAAAAGATCATCACCATCGTCGGCGCCCTTGGGATCCCGGCGGCGCTCCTCCTGGTTGCTGGGAAGCGCTGGTTTCTCGGCGGCCTGCGGTTCTGCCTCGCTCAGGGGCCGGCGCTCGGCAACTGGGTGAAAGGGCCTACGTACACGAAGCGCGAAGGGGAAAAGATCCATGAAGGCTTCGTCATCGACGTCTCGCTCGACAGCGGCCTGAAGATCGCCGCCGAGCCGGGCGGGACGGAGCACTTCATCGCCCTAGTCGATGCCATCCCCGACATCAGCAAACCCAAGGACGACTACGCTTGCCAGCTGGGGCAATGTCGGGCCTGGCTGCGGATCGACCACCGCAACTCCAGCGCCAGCGCGTCCTGCGAGATCCACCGACTCCGCTTTCAGGGTCGGATGACCCAGACGGTCGCGTCGGCGGAGGAGGCGGCGTAGATCAGGTTCGCGGGGCGCGGGTCAGGCGGTCAGCTTGGAGAGGCCGCTGGGGCCATCCGATGAGACGATCCCTCGTTCAGACTTCGGTCCCTTTGACGGTCCCTTCGGCCTGGGGTCACGCGGATCCTGGCTCGCGGAGCCGATCGGCCGAAGACTGGCATCGGTCTTTCAAGCCGAAGGTCGCCAGTTCGAATCCGGTCGGGCTGATCGGGCTTCTCGGAGAGCTTCGCCAGCTCGCCGATCGGGACGCCCAGCGCTGCCGTGATGTCGCGGACGGTCGCCCAGGTGGGGTTGGCGTGGCCCGCCCCGATGTGGGACAAGGTCGGCAGCGCGACCCCTGCCTGCTGCGCGATCACCTCTTGCGTCTGGCCCTTCCCCTCGCGGACCGCTCTAATCGCGGCGCTGAGTGCCGGCTGGGGTCGCGACGAGTGCCGCACGACCTCGCCGACAGCGCAGCTTTTCCCAGGCCCCTGCCTGGTAGTTTCGCGGCCAATAGTGGGCCAAGAGCTACACAAAGAGCGGTCCAACCGCGTATGATTCTTGGTTGGAACGAGAAGAGGGGGCACCCATGGCAGATCTCAACCTCGCGACTCGCGAGGCTCACCGGCAGACCACCGAGACGTCGATCGAGCAGATCACGGCCTTTCTGGAGGAAGTGCTGGGACGCAAGCTGGTCGCCACCCTCGCGGGCGTCGCCGACCCCAAGGCGGTCGGGCGCTGGGCGGCAGGCGAGCGCTCGCCCCGAGCCGCGGCAGAGGAGCGCCTGCGCGTCGCCTACCAGGTATTTCGCCTGCTGCTCACCGAGGAGTCCAAACACACGATCCGCGCTTGGTTCATCGGCCTTAATCCTCAGCTCAACGACGAGTCCCCGATTATGGTTATCCGCGCGGGGCGCTTTCAAGAGGTGATGGTTGCCGCAAAGGCATATGTCTCCGGGGGGTGAGCTGAATCGCAGTGAGGATCGTTTCGCCGGGCGCGGGAGTCTGGCGAGTAGGGCGCACTCCGGATCCGATCGAATTTCCGGATCTGCCCAAGGCGGACGAACTAGACCATCCGCGGGCTGGGAATCGCTTCGACAGCCCGACCGAGAACTTCGCCGTCGGCTACTTCGCCACTGACCTGGAGGCGTGCTTCGGTGAGACGCTGGCGCGCTTCCGGCCCGATCCGGCTCTGATCGCCGCCGCCGACGAAGAGGGCTTCATGCCTGCCGGCTCGGTGCCCGCGGACTGGCGCAACCAGCGGATCGCCGTTCAGGTTGAGTTCTTGCCCAGTGGACGCCTGCCCAACTTGAGGTTCCTCGATGTCGAGGCGCTGAGCACCCGCCGTGAGTTGCGAACCGAACTGGCAAGCCTGCTTGCCTACTACGGATACGAGGATCTCGACGTCCCCACTGTTCGCGGCGCCGATCGGCGCATCACTCGCTGGATCGCAAAGTGGGCATTCGAGCAACGCGACGCCAATGACCTGCCGGTTTTCGCCGGCATCCATTACCTCTCCCGCCTAAACACCGACTGGGAGTGCTGGGCGGTATTTCACGACGTGGATATCAAGGAGGTCTCTCGCGAGCCGATCGAACGCGAGAACGCCGCGCTTCAGGCCATTGCGCGACATTTCGACCTCACGGTCTTCTGAAGGCTAGGCGCGCGCGACGATCTGCCAGAGGGCGGCGGTGAAGTGGGCCTTGCCGGCTTCGACGTAGGGGTCGAAGGCGGTGCGGACCTTGGGGATCACCTGGGCGCGGGTGGGCTCGTCGGCGTCTTGGAGGGCACGGCCGACGGGGCCGAGTTGGCTGAAGAACCGGACCAGCTGGGACTCGGGCAGGGTGCAGGGGATGTCGTGGGGTTGGATGTCGATCGCGCTCCAGCCGCTGTCGGCGAGGATCCTGGCGGTGCGGTCGGGGTCGGCGAGGGCGAACTGGCCGGGGGCGTCGGCCGGCCGTGGCGGAAGGAGGGGGAGGAGTGATCCGGCGGCTCGCTCGGCGGTGGTCATGAACGGGTTCTCGGCGGGGCCGCGCCAGACCAGGAGCCGGAGCTCGGCCTCGTCCGCGGCCGCCCGGCGGAGGTTGGCGAAGGCGGCGACGGGGTCGGCGAAGAACATCACGCCGAAGCGCGAGATGAGGAGGTCGAAGGCGGCCGGGTCGAAGGGGTGGGTTTCGGCGTCGGCGAGGACGAAGCGCGCCGCCACGCCCTCGCGCTCGGCGCGCTCCCGGGCGACGGCGAGCATCGGTGCCGAGACGTCGATGCCGCTGCAGCTTCCCCGCGCGCCCGTGCGTCTCGCCGCGGCGACGGTGGTCGCCCCCGTTCCGCAGCCGATGTCGAGGACGTGGGCGGATGGCCGCCGGCCGACCGCCTCCGCCAGGTGGTCCTCGAGGGGCCGCCAGAGCGGGTCGAGCATCTCCTGGGCCTCGACCCAGGCCTGGCCGTAGCGGCCGTTCCACATCTCCGCCTGGCTCGGCTGGGCATTCGTCGCGCGGTCCACGGTCGGATCATCGCTCACGGGGACGATCTCGCCGCCGCCGCCCGCCGGTCGACCGAGCCGGCGCACCTGCGGGTCCAGGGGACTCCGCCTCTCGTCACGGCTCACCCGATCGGTGAGCCGTGACGCGGAACCGTTGCTACGGGTAGACCGAGGCCCCCGAGTCCTCGTCGATCACGGTGATCGCGGCGGCGGGGCAGGCTTCGGCTGCCTTCACCATCAGGTCGCGGGGGCCGGTGTCGATCACCGAGGCGACGTCGCCGAGGATGAAGACGTCGGGGGCGACGTCGACGCAGTCGCCGTGGCCCGCGCAGGCGGCCTCGTCCACGACGGGTAGGAAATTCATCGAACTGGTTCCTTTCTGTCGGAGGCGAGCGGCTCGCCCGCCTCGATGAGCTTGCGAAGGGAGGGGATGGCGCGGGGTCGGCCGACGGCGAGGCCGGCGACCGGCAGCCCGGCGCGGGTGAGGAGGACCTCGAAGTCGCGCTCGGCGGGGTCGCCATCGACCTTCCCCGAGTCGGCGAGGTGGGGGTGGCCGACGCACTGGATGCGAAGGCCGTACTGGTCGCTCCAGAAGCTCGGCATCGGCGGCGGCCCGGCCTCCTCGCCCAGCATCGCCTTCGCCGCCGCCGCGCCCTGCCAGGCCGCCGCGCCCCAGTGCTCGGTGCGCGAGTGCGCCTCGTGGAGGGGATCGAACGGCGCACAGACGTCGCCCGCGGCGTAGACGTCGGGCAGCTCGGTCCGGAAGGAGGAGTCGACCGTCAGGGCACCGCCGTCGAGGCCGCTCTCGGCGAGCCATCCGGTAGCCGGCTCGGTGCCGATCCCGACCACGACCACGTCGCAGGGCAGGCGCCGGCCGTCCCTGAGGATCAGTTCCTCCACCCGATCGCCCCCGCGGGCGCCGATCAGCCCGTTGCCGGTGAGGACCGCGACCCCCTCCTCGGCGTGCAGGTCGGCGAACCAGCTCCCGAGGCGCTCCCCGAGGATCCGTTCGAGCGGCGTGTCGAGGGCCTCGACGATCGCCACCTCGACCCCCAGCCGGCGGGCGGTCGCCGCCACCTCCTGGCCGATGAAGCCGGCGCCGACGATCGCCAGTCGCGCCCCGGGGCGCAGTTCGGTGCGCAGCCGCCGCGTGTCCTCGAGCGTGCGCAGGGTGTGGACGTTCTCGTGCTCGAGGAACCGCACCGGGCGGGCGGCGCCGCCGGTCGCTATCAGCAGGGAGTCGTAGTCGAGCTCCTCGCCGGACTCGAGCCGCACCCGGTGCACCCGCGGGTCGAGGCCGACGGCCCGCGCGCCGAGCAGCAGCTCGACGTCATTGTCCCGGTACCACTCGGCCGGCCGGAAGGCGACCGTGTCGTCGGCCGCGGCCCCCGCGAGGACCTCCTTGGAGAGTGGCGGGCGATCGTAGGGCCGGTCGGACTCGGCGCAGACGATCCGCACCCGTCCGTCGTAGCCGCGGCGGCGGAGGGTCTCGGCGGCCCGCTGGGTGGCCAGGCCGCCGCCGACCATCACCACGCCCCGTTTCTTGGAGGTTCTCTTCGAGGTTCGATTCATCGTGCGGGCATGCTTCCCGGGCCCGATGAGGTGACCGTGAAGGGTTGGTAATTGTCTGCTCTCTATTTGCGAAGAGAGCTCTCACGCTTCGCCTCGGGAGCGGGGGGAGGAATCGGGCGGGGGAGCGCGACGGCCGCCGGCACCAGCAGCCAGAGGCCGAAGACGATCTGGTCGATGCGCTGGAAGGCGCCTTTGAGCTCGCCGACGCTGTGGTTCAGGTAGTTGATGCCGAGGACGATCATCAGCGCCAGCCAGACGGCGCCGAGGAGGAAGGTGAGGAGGGCGGCCGGCCTTTGGCGGATCCCCATGAGCCCCTGCCCGATCAGGGCGAAGGCGAAGACGGTGGCGACGATTTCGCCAGTCGTCCCGAGCGCGTGGATCGCGTCCCAGATGTCGTGGCGGGCGATGCAGGTGTGGTTGAGGGCCCGGGCGCAGCTGAGCGGCGCCGCCGCGGCGACGACGGTGGCGATCGCGGCGATCAGCAGGGCGACGGTGCCCTGGCGCAGCAGGCGGGAGCGCCGGCCGAGCGTCCCCACCAGGAGCGCCGAGTAGAAGACGAGCGCCAGTCCCGCCACGACGCCGATCACGATGAAGGTGGAGCCCGCGGGCTCCGAGCGGGCCGAGAGGTCGCTGATCCACGACCGGCCGAAGTCGTAGTGAGAGGTGAGCAGCCCTTCCAGCGCCCAGTAGTTGGCGAGCAGCGCGGCGACGACGGCGGATGAGATGAGGAGCGGTCGGGAGCGCAGCACCGCCGGGAGCCTAGTCCCGGGCGATCACCGGGTCGGTCGCCCGGCGACGGCGGGCGACCGGTCGGGCCGGGGTCACTCGACGCCGG
Source organism: uncultured Actinomycetes bacterium (assembly GCA_963766705.1). Lineage (GTDB taxonomy): Bacteria > Actinomycetota > Thermoleophilia > Solirubrobacterales > 70-9 > VAYN01. The sequence goes on along the minus strand of CAVYBE010000008.1, from coordinate 1,332,609 downwards.
CGGCCTCCCCCTCGCGCTCGGCGTCGCCCTCACGCTCCCCGTCGCTCTGCGGCTCGGAGTCGACCCGCTGGCGGATCGGCGGTTCGAGCACGCGGCTCAGCACCGGCACCTCGAGGAAGCCCTCCACCCCGGCGTAGAGCATCGCGATCCGCGGCAGGTCGGAGACGTCGTCGATGACCACCGAGCGCGGCACCCATTCGGGGCCGAACTTCTGGTTGAAGTCCCGCAGGCTCTGGATCTGGAAGAACGGGTTGAGCCCCTTCGCCATCAGTCGCTGCAGGCGGCCGGAGATGCCGGCGTTCTCGGCCGAGTCGAGCAGCCTCCCCCAGGCGGCGAAGTTGAGCGAGAGGCGCTTGAAGCCGCGCGCCCCCAGCGCCTGCGCGGCGCGGGCGATCAGGAACTCGGTCATCCCGTTGGTGGCGTCCGGGCGCCGCCGCATGAGGTCGAGCGAGTAGCCCGGTTCCTCGCCGTAGATGGGGACGAAGCGCAGGAAGCCCTCCGCCCGGCCGGACTCGCGATCGCGGGCGATGGCGAGGACGAAGTCGCGGCTGGACCCGCCGACGTCCTCGCCGAGCTCCATCGTGAAGCCGCGCTCCGGCGCCCCTTTGCGCCATTCCTCGGAGATCCCGTTCAGCTCGGCGACCAGCGCCGGGGAAGCCTCGTCGTCGGCGATCAGCTCGAAGGTGTGGTCCCGCTCGACCCGCTTGACCGCGGCCCGGACGGCCTTGCGCGCGGGGCCGTCGAGGCTGAAGCGGTCGAGCCGCAGGATCGCCTCGTCGCCGAGGTAGATCACGTGCATGCCGCGCTCGCGGTACAGGTCGGCGTCGGCCTCGCGCACCGCGAAGAAGGCGACCCGCCAGCCGCGCTCGAGGCAGAAGGCGAGGAATTCGTCGAGCGTCCGCCCGGTGTTGCCGGGCGGCCCGATCGGGTCGGCGGCGACCATCGCCGTCCCGCGCACGTACAGGTAGGCGATCAGCGACTGCCCGTCGGCGGAGAAGAAGTAGTTCTTGTCGCGGCGCAGGGCGAAGTAGTCGAGCGTGTCGTCGCCCCAGCGGCGGACGATCCCCTCCGCCATCCGGCGGCGCTCCGGGGTGGGCGGCTCGGCCTGCACGAAGGTGCGGAAGACGAGGTAGAGCAGGGTCACCAGGCCGATGATCCCGAGCACCACCAGGGCGGTTTCGAAGAAGTCGTGGAAGAGCTCGCGGTGGTAGGTGTAGGGGCCGGGCACCCCGACCAGGCCGAGGAAGGCGGTTTCGACATCGCCGCGCAGGGTGAGCCCGGGGGTGATCTGCTCGCGCTCGGCGAACAGCGTGACGCTGGTGAAGACGAAGACGAGGATCAGGTAGGCCGGGACGAAGACGAAGGCCTGCTGCAGCGAGCCCGGGTCGCTGCGGGCGCGGAAGTCGTCCCGGAACCAGATCAGCGCGATCAGCATCGCCCCGGAGAGGACGACGGCGACCGGGTCGGGGCCGCGCAACAGGTGGATCAGCGCGGCGAGCGCGAAGAGGACCACGCCGACCGTCCAGGCGCGGCGCTTGCCGCGGCTGAGGCCGCGGGCGATGGCGAGGATGCCGAGCCCGATCGCCACCGAGACGATCAGGCTCGCGATGCGGTCCTGGCCGCGGACGAAGGAGAAGTGGCCGAGGGAGAAGCGGATCGAGGTCGCGGTCGGCAGCAGCGAGAAGATCGCGGCGACGACGCTCGCCCAGGCGAGCCGGCGCAGGTGGGCGGGCCGGCGGGAGGCGGCGGTGTCGGCGACCGCCTCGCCATCCTCGACGACGAGCGGGCCGGGGCCGGGGTGGTGGTCGTCGGGCTCGGGGGCGGCGAGGTCGGCCGCGGAGGGCGCCCCGGCGGAGGAGACCGCGGCCGATCCGTCCGCCCCCTCGTGGCCCTCCGGGCGCAGGGTCGGGAAGAGGATCACGTCGCGGATCGCCTCGGCGCCGGAGATCAGCATCACCAGCCGGTCGAGCCCGATGCCAAGGCCGCCGGTCGGCGGCAGCCCGTACTCGAGCGCCTCGACGTAGTCGTCGTCGACCGGTTCGCCCTCTTCGTCGCCGCCCGCCTGCAGGTCGGCCTCGGTCTGGAAGCGGGCGGCCTGGTCGACCGGGTCGTTCAGCTCCGAGTAGGCGTTGGCCAGCTCGCGGCCGGCGACGACCAGCTCGAAGCGCTCGGTCAGCGTCGGGTCGTCGCGGTGGGCGCGAGCCAGGGGCGAGACTTCCCGCGGGTGGTCGATGACGAAGGTCGGCTCGAGGAGGCGGTGCTCGGCGGTCGCGTCGTAGACCTCGGCCATGATCTTCCCCGCGCCCCACACGTCGAGGTAGCCGATGCCGCGCTCGTCGGCGATCGCCCGCGCCGCGGCAACCGGCATCGTGGGATGCATCCGGACGCCGGCGCTCTCCTCGATCAGCTCGGCCATCGTCGCCCGTCGCCAGGGCGGCGCGAGGTCGACCTCGTGCCCGTCGATCCGCACCCTGGTCGTCCCGATCGCCTCGACGCAGGCCGCCGCGACGATCGCCTCGGTCAGGTCCATCATGTCGTGGTAGTCGCCGAAGGCCTGGTAGGCCTCGAGCAGCGTGAACTCGGGGTTGTGGCGGGTGTCGAGGCCCTCGTTGCGAAAGACCCGGCCGATCTCGAAGACCCGGTCCATGCCGCCGACGATCAGCCGCTTCAGGTTCAGCTCGTGGGCGATCCGCAGCGTCATGTCGATGTCGAGGGCGTTGTGGTGGGTGACGAACGGCCGCGCCGCGGCGCCGCCGGCCTGGGAGAGCAGGACCGGCGTCTCGACCTCCTGGAAGCCGCGGTCGATCAGGGTGCGCCGGGTCGCCGCGATCACCGCCGAGCGGATGCGGAAGACCCGCCGCGAGTCCTCTTCCAGGAGCAGGTCGAGGTAGCGGCGCCGGTAGCGGGCCTCGGGGTCGGCCAGGCCGTGGCGGATGTCGGGCATCGCCCGCAGGCTCTTGGCCAGCAGCCGGCAGTTGTCGACCCGCACCGACAGCTCGCCCTTGTCGGAGGCGACCACCGTCCCCTCGACGCCGACCCAGTCGCCGAGGTCGAGGTCGGCGAAGTCGCGCATCGCCTGCTCGCCGACCCGGTCGCGGCTCACCAGCAGCTGGATCCGGCCGGTCTCGTCCTCGAGGTCGGCGAAGCCGAGGCCGCCGTGGTGGCGCCGGCCCATCAGCCGTCCGGCGAGGCGGACGACGCGGCCGGTGTCGGTGCCGGGCGCGATCCGGCCGAGCTCCTCGCGGATCGCGCCTGCGGTCGCGTCGCGGTCGAAGCGGACCGGGTAGGGGTCGACCCCGCGCGCGCGGAGCGCCTCGAGCTTGGCGAGGCGCCGCGCCCGCGTCGCCTCCTGAAACTCGGGGCGGTCGGTGTTCGGCTGGTCTCCTGGTGGCATCGGGGTGGCGGTTGCTAGCTCAATTCTCGGCTCGGGCGGAGCGGTGGCGCAAGCTGCGCCTGCTCCTGGGCGAGGGTGGCCATTCCCACGGCGGCGGCGAGCAGCGCGAAGACCGTGGCCGCGATCTCGCCGGGACCGGCGCTGAGCGCCTCCTGGAGCAGGGCGACGCCGAGGACGACGCTGGCGATCGGGTCGAAGGCCATGCTGGTGGCGATCGCGGGGGCGAGGGCGCCGGTGTCGAGCGACAGCTGGTTCAACGTCATCGACGCGTACCCGATCGCGGCCAGCCCGTAGAGGTGCCAGGTCGTGAAGACGGTGAGGACGCCGGCGCCGAACTCGTCGACGACGGCCTTGGTGAGGGCGGCGGACAGCGCGAAGAGGATGCCGGTCGCGGTCCCGAGCAGCGCCGCGCGGCGCGGTGCCACGCCGCGCCGCCCGGCGAGGACGAGCGGCACGCAGATCGCCAGGCAGGCCCCGATCGCGATCAGCCAGTCGCCGAGCGGCGGGTTGGCGGTGCCGCCGGAGGGGTTGGCGAAGGTGAGGAAGACGACCAGCGCCGCCACCACCAGGAACGCCGCGCCGACGTCGATCCGCCGCACCCGCTGGCCGGTGAGTCGGACCCCGAGCGGCAGCGCGAAGACGACGCTCGTGACGAGCAGCGGCTGGACGACGGCGAGCCGGCCGAACCCGAGCGCCGCCGCCTGGCAGAGGAAGCCGAGCGCGTCGGCCGCGATCCCCGCGAGCCACACCGGCCTGCGCGCCATCCGCAGGAGCAGCCCGGAGCTGGAGCCGCCGGCGGGCGCTTCGAGCCCGGCGCGCTGCTGCAGGACGGAGCCGAGCGCGAAGAAGAGCGCCGCGGCGAGGGCGAGGACGATGGCCACCGACGCGAGTCTAGGCGGGGCCGGCGGCGCGACGGCGGGTCGCCGCAGGTCGTCAACCCGTCGACCGGGAGCGGCCTCCCGTGGCGGTCGCCTACCCGAGGCTGTGTACGCGCCGATTACGTACATTCTTTGACAGCCACGGGTGGCGTTGCTTGTCTGCTCGCGGATGAGCGGGCGGAGGCGGGGGCGGAAGTGTTCGAGAAGGCCGGCCAAGGCTGCCTTGGTGGCATGCCTGGCGCTATTGATGGCGGCGGCCGTGGCCGGAGTTGCGCGGGCGGCGGTGACGCCGCTGCGATTAGGTGAAGCCGGCGTGGTCTGGGGCTGGGGCTCGAACCTCTGGGGCCAGGTCGGACGCCCGAACCTTGGCTACGTGGTGGCCGAACCGGAAGCGGTCGACCTGCCCGAAGGGGTGAGGTTCGTCGAGGCCTCGACCGGCTACAGCCACAGCATCGCGCTCAGCTCCACCGGCGTGGTGTACGTGTGGGGTGAAGACGGATCCGGGCAGTTGGGGCCGGTCAAGGAAGAAACCGCAACCGCGAAGCAGACCGCCAACCCCGAACCCATCTCCTTGCCGGGGAGGCCGGAAGTCGCGCAGGTGGCCGCGTGCAACCGCTACAGCCTGGTGCTGACCTCCGACGGCACCGTGCTCGCGATGGGCAACGACCACCATGGGACCCTGGGTGACTCGGGATCGGGTTACGGCGCCCATCCGACCCCGCTCGCCGTCCCCGTGCCGGCCGCGTCGATGGTGAGCTGCGGCGGTGACTTCGGGCTCGCCCTGAGCCGGGGTGGCCAGGTCTACGCATGGGGGGCCAACTACGACGGCGAGCTTGGCTTCGAACCCACGAGCCGGGAAGAACCGCTCCCCGTGTACGCGCCGACGGTGATCCCGATCCCCGGGCGGGTCGTCGAAATCTCCTCCTCCGACGCGGCGAGCGAACCGGAGTACGCGCTCGCCCTGACCGAAGAAGGGGAGGTCTACGGGTGGGGTGGGGACTTCTACGGCGAACTCGGGATCGGCAAGATGGGCCCGGCCTCCTATGGCCAGTTTGGTCCCGGCATCGAGGCCACGCCCGTCAAGGCGCTGCTCCCGCCGGGGACCTTCGTGACGCAGGTGAGCGCGGCCGGAGAGGCCATCGGCCACAGCATCGCCCTGACGAGCACCGGCGAGGTGCTGACCTGGGGTGGGGGTGTGAGCAGCGTGCCGCAGCAGATCAAACTGCCGGGCGGCGCGCTCGCGCGGCAGGTGGTCGCGGCCGGCCACAGCCTCTTCGAGCTGACGACCGGGGGCGTCCTCTACGCGGAGGGTGACAACGGCGACGACGAGAGCGGCCTCGGCCCCGGCGTGTCGGAAGCCACGACTCCGACCGAAGTGCAGGTTCCCACCGGATTGAAGGTCGCCCAGGTGAGCGGTGGCAGTGACCAGGGCTTCGCGATCCTCTCCCCATTGGTGGGCCCGGCGCCGACCGTGACCGCCGTCGACCCGAGCCACGGACCCGCCGCGGGCGGCAACACCGTCACCGTATCCGGCGAAGGGTTCATGCCGGGGGCGGTGGTGATGTTCGGCAGCCAGGTGGCAACGAACGTCTCCATCCACTCGGGCACCACGTTGACCGCCACCGTCCCGGCGGGCACCGGGACGGTCGACGTCCAGGTGACGTTGAATGCGTCGACGTCTCCGCCTGCGGCGGGCGATCGGTACACCTACGAAAGCACGGCGGAAACGGGCGGTGGGTCAGGTGGGGAAGCCGGCGACGGGTCGGGGTCGGGAGCGGGCCAGGGCTCCGGGGGTGGATCGGGCGCAGGGTCCGGCGGGGCGGCTTCCGGGCCCGGCCATCCGCCGGCGGTGGGCGGCTCAAGACCACGACATTTGAGGCTGGGCCGTTCGGCCGGCGTCTCCGGGACGACCGAGCTGTTGAGGGTGTCCAATCCCAATCCGTATTCGGTAAAGGCAGAGGTGACCGAGGTCGTCGGCGCGCAAGCCAGGGCCGCGCATCCGAACTCGCATGGGCGCGGAGCCCGTCGCGTCGCGATGTCCAGGAATCGAGAGGCGGTGCGCAAGCACCGTGGGCACCATGCCCACCACCGGGGGAGCGTGACGATCGCGAGCGGTGCCGCGCGCATCGGGCCGCACGCTCGCGTCACCCTGCGCCTCAAGCTCACGAAGGTGGGACGGGCCCGGCTCAAGGCCAGCCGGACGCTGAAGGTGAGCCTTCGCATCTCGCTCGCCGCGAGGGGCCATCCGAACGTGACGGAGAGCGGTGCGACGAGGTTGGTGCGAGCCCCCAGGCACAGGGCGAGGTAGTCGGTCCCTCGCGCGCTCGCGGTCCGCAGGCTCCCTTTCTTACGTCTCCCGTTGAGGGCAAGGCGGCCGTCGGCCGGGGGCTATGCTGACCCGCAATGCCATCGCGCCCGAGGGGAGAGTCGTATCCGCCCACCGTGCTCGGCGCCGTCCTGCTGTGCCTGGCGGCGCTCTCGATGGTGGTCACGGGCACCGCGCAGGCGACCGAACCCTACGAACACGAAACCTCCATGACGGTCACTTGCGAGCCGGCCGAAGGCCCGGTCGGCGCCGTGCGGATCTGCCAGGGGACCGTGACCGACATCTCGCCCGAACCGAGCCCGCCCGCGGGCCGGATCAACTTCGCCGGGGGCTACGGCTGCGCACTCGTCGCTGCCGCCGCGGACTCTTCGAGTTGCGGCGTGCAGGTGACCCCCGAAGCAGCGGGTTCCTACACCCTGGAAGTGTCCTTCGCGGGCGGCGTCAGCAGGGTTCCGAGCTTTCTGAGCTTCTTCGCCAGCAGTGCGTCCACGACGCTCGTCGCCGGCGCCGCCGGCTCGACCCCGGGGCCGGCGAGCTCGCTCACCATCGCGGGCCTGAACCCGCCCGGCATGGAGATCGACAAGAAGCCCGCCCGCCGCACGCGCTCGCGGACCGCCACCTTCACCTTCAGCTCCAGGCAGGAAGGCGCCCGCTTCGAATGCAAGATCGACAAGGGCCTCTTCAAACCGTGCGCCTCGCCGCACCACTGGCACGTCGGGACCGGGGCGCACGTCTTCCTGGTCCGGGTGATCAGCGCCGCCGGCACCTACGGCGAACACCCGCTCCAGTACCGGTGGCGGGTCCTTCCCAGGGGGAAGGCGAACCACCACCGGTCGCACTCGTGACTTCGGACGAGGGCGCGGGTCATACGCGGCCGGGTTGCGGCCCGTTCGCTATTTGATGATCTTGCCCGACGGGCTCATCGTGTACCAGTAACCGCCGTTGAGGTTCACCGCCTGCCCGGTCGCCACCCCGGGTTTGGCGTCGGCGACGTAGGTGTAGAGGGGCCAGCCCGCGTAGGTGACCACTTCGCCGCCTTCGGGGTCGGGGAGGGTGCCGAGCAGGCTCGCCTTCACTTCTCCCGAAGCTTCGGCTTCTTCGCCGGCTTCCACTTTCAGCGGCGGCCAGACGGCGGCGCATGATTCGGTGCAGGTGACTTCGCTTTCCTTGTCCGGGGCGAACATGTAGAGGGTCTTGCCTTCCGAGTTGACCAGGACGGTGCCGACACCGGACACCGACTTGGCGGCGACCGTCGGCCCACCGCCCGACGACGAGCCGGATTCCGAACTGGAGGATTCCGACGCGCTTTCCGACGATTCCGACGCGCCTGCGGAGGTCCCGGCGGATTCGGAGCCGGATTCCGCACTCGAGGTCGCGGCCGCGCCGCTGGTCGATTCGTTGCTGCTGGATCCGCACGCGGTCACGGTGACGGTTGCCGCGGCGAGGACGAGCACCACTGCAAGTGCCTTCATGAGAGGCCTCCTGGGCTTGGTGACTCGATTGACTGCCGGTCCAGTGTAGGAGTCGTGCCGCATGGGCGAAGGTCAGCAAGCGGACCGCGCCGGTGCTCGCACCCGGCGCATGAGACGCTGTGACGGTGGCGGCGGCGGTTACCCGGAAGGAGCATGCCCTGGCGATGTTCGGGGAGCTGCCGGGCAGCTACGACGAGGTCGCCGCGGCGTTCAGCTTCTTCCAGGACGGCCGCTGGCGAAAGGCGGCGGTCGAGGCGGTCGGCGCCCGGCCCGAGGAGCGGGTCCTCGACGTCGCCTGCGGCACCGGCCTGGTCACCGCCGCGCTGATCGAGCGCTGGGGCTGCCGCGTCGTCGGCCTGGACCAGAGCGCGGCCATGCTCAGCCGGGCGCGGCGGCGGGCGGCGGCGGACCCGCGCCTCGCCCCGCGCGCCGAGTTCGTCGAGGCCGAAGCCGAGGCGCTGCCGTTCGCCGATCGTGACTTCGACCACCTCACCTTCACCTACCTGCTGCGCTACGTCGAGGACCCCGCGGCGACGCTGCGCGAGCTGGCGCGGGTCGTCAGGCCCGGCGGTCGGATCTCGAGCCTCGAGTTCTGCGTGCCGACCGGGATGTGGCTGTGGCCCTGGCGCCTCTACACCAGGGTCGGCCTGCCCGCGCTCGGGCGCCTCGTCTCCCGCGGGTGGTACGAGGCGGGCCGCTTCCTCGGCCCCAGCATCGAGGGCTTCTACCGTGCCCACCCGCTCGCCGAGCAGGTCGCGCTCTGGGAGGCGGCCGGGATCGAGTCGATCTCCGTCAGGCGGATGAGCCTCGGCGGCGGCGTCGTCATCTGGGGCACGGTCGGTGGCCGCTAGCCGCCCGCGGCCCGCCTTCTACGCGATGGCCGCCGACGGCGGCTGGCGCGACGTGGTCACCGTGCTCCACCCGCCCTACACGCTCTGGCACGTCAGCAACGTGGCGATCGGGGCGGCGATCGCGCCGCACGTCTACGCCGGCCGGCTGCTCGCGGCGCTGGCGGCGTTCTTCCTCGCCGTCGGGGTCGGCGCGCACGCGATGGACGAGCTGCACGGCCGCCCGCTTGGCACGCGGCTGTCGCGGCGGGCGCTCCTCGCGCTGTCCGTCGGCGGGCTCGGCGGCGCCCTCGCGATCGGCATCGCCGGGGTGTTCGTCGTCTCCCCGACCCTGATCCCGCTGATCCTGGCGGGCGGCTTCATCGCCCCCGCCTACAACCTCGAGTGGTTCGGGGGACGCTTCCACACCGACCTCTGGCTCGCCGTCTCCTGGGCCGGCTTCTCCTGCTTCACCGGCTGGTGGGTGAACGCGCTCGGCGTCCACTCGGTCAGGGAAGCGATCGCGATCGGCGCGGCGGTCGTCGCCTGCAGCTTCCTGGTCACGGCCCAGCGGCGCCTCTCGACCCCGGTCCGCGAGCTGCGCCGGCGCACCGTCGCCCTGGAGGGCGAGCAACGCCTTGCCGACGGAACCGTCAAGGAGCTGGGCCGGGACTCCCTCTCGGCGCCGCTCGACGGAGCCTTGAAGGCGCTCTCGGTCGCGGTGCCGCTCATCGCCATCGCCCTCCTGGCGATCCGCGCGTAGGAAACTCGATCCGGCCACCGGGCGCCGCCGCGCGGTTCCAAGCCGCCGCCCCCCGGTTTGCCCTCGGGCGCTGTCCGGCGCCAACCTCCGGCACGCGCGGCCGGCAAGGAGGTCCGGGCCGGGCGGCAAGCTACCGGCCGTGCCCGCCACCCCCGCGCCCACCGCCGACGCCCCGCGCGGGCGCGCCGCGACCCTCGTCGCCACCGTCGGCGCCGCCGGCATCGTGCAGCTGCCGACCGCGGCGATCGTCGTCGCCCTGCCGACGATCCACGGCGAGTTCGGCACCTCGATCGGCGAGCTGCAGTGGACCGTCACCGCCTTCTACATCCCCTTCGCGGCGCTGCTGATCGCCGCCGGCAGGCTGGCCGACATCTTCGGCCGGCGCCTGCTGCTGGTGGGCGGGGCGGGGCTCTTCGGCCTCGGCTCGGCGCTCGCCGCGCTGGCCCCCAACGTCCAGGTCCTGATCGCCGCGATCGCGATCTGCGGGATCGGCGGTTCGCTGCTGATGCCGTCCTCGATGTCGCTGCTGACCAACGTGTTCACCGGCGCCCGGCGCGGCCTCGCGATCGGCATGTGGGGAGCGGCGACCGAGCTCGTCTCCGGCATCGGGGTGCTGGTCGGCGGCGTGCTCACCGGCCAGCTCAGCTGGCGCTGGATCTTCTGGGTCGACCTCGCGGTGGCGCTGGTGATCGCGGCGGTCGCGCTGCGCGGCGCCCCCGAGTCGCGCGACCCGCACGCCTCCCGCCACGTCGACCTCGGCGGCGCCGTGCTCAGCGCGACGGCGCTCACCGCGCTGACGCTCGCCCTGATCCAGGGCGCCGCCTGGGGCTGGGGATCGGTCGCCGTCGTCGGCCTGCTGCTCGCCGCCCTCGTCCTCTTCGCCGCCTTCGCGCTAACCGAGCGCCGCGCCGCCAATCCGCTGCTCGACTTCGGCTTCTTCCGCCGGCGCAACTTCACCGGCGCCACCACGACCGTCTTCGTGATCGACTTCTCCTTCGGCGCCCTGCTCTTCTTCCTGCCGCTCTACTTCCAGGAGATCCTCGGCTACTCGCCGACCGAAACCGGCCTCCTGCTGCTGCCGCTGACGCTGCTGATGGTGATCGCCTCGCCGCTCGGCGGCCGGATCGCCTCGCGGACCGGGCCGCGGGCGCCGATCGTCTTCGGCCTGGCGATGATGGCGGTCGGCGTCTTCTGGATCTCGACCCTCGACCTCGCCACGACGTATTCCGACCTCTGGGTCGCGACGGCGCTGATGGGCTTCGGCATCGGCCTCTCGCTGACGCCGATGAACCTCGCCGCGATGAACGCCGTCTCCCGCGACCACGCCGGCGCCGCGGCCGGGATCCTGGTTACCCTCAGCGGCCTCGGCTCGACCCTCGGCGTCGCGATCACCGGGGCGATCTTCCAGCAGCTGCAGACCGACCGCACGGTGTCGCTGGTCGACGCCGCCGGGGTCGGCGTGAGCAGCGGCGAAGCCCAGCAGCTGACCGGCGTGCTGGGCGGCTCGCCCGCCGCCGAAGCGACCCTCCACCGCGTCGCCGGTCCCCACGTGGGAGCGGTGGAAGCGGCGATCCGGGAGGGCTTCGTCTCCGCCCTCGGCACCAGCCTGAAGATCTCCGGCGCCCTGATCGTCGTCGGCATCCTCCTCGCCGCGGTCCTGCTGCGGCGCTCGAGCGCGCAGGACGCGGTGGCCGCCGCGCACCCGATCGGCACGCCGGTGCCGCGCCCGGCCCCGCTCGGCGCCGCCCCATCCGCCTGAGCCGGTCGGGGTCCGCCGGCCCGCACGTCGCCCGCCGGCTGTTCCTTATGCCGGAATGCCGGCGATAAGGAACAGCGGGCGGGGCACCGCATGGCGGTCGGTAGTAGTTCGGTATGGGCGGTTGCGCGCGCCCGGAACGGTGAGACAGTGGACCTGGGACGGGCCGACCGAGGAGGTGGAAGATGAAGTACTACGTCCAGGCGACCCCGGGCCCGATGCCGCCGAGCCCGGAGCAGTTGGACGCCGCGCTCGATTGGATCCAGGCCAAGCTCGACGACGGCACGTTCGAGTGCGTCTACGGATTCCTCGAGGGCGGCGGCTTCAGCGTCTCCAACGCGGAGTCGCACGGCGCCGCGCTCGAGATGATGGCCGAGTACCCGCTGTTCGGGCTGGTGACCTGGGAGGTCCACCCGCTGCTGGAGTTCCGCGAAGGGACCGACACGCTGCGGGCCAAACTGGTCGAGGCCCAGGCCGCGATGGGGGTCGGCTGAGAGGAGGAGGGCGATCCGCGCCGCCGGCAGGCCTTGGCGCCGACGGCGGCGCGGTCGCAGGTCGCGGGCGGCGCGGGGTTCGCGCCCCGTCGCCTCGCCCCGGAAGATGCCGGTCGGTCCGACCGCAGGTGTAAGAATCCTGTCCGGTCTTGTCTGTCCTTGCCTCGAAGACCCTTGGCGTGAAAGCACGTTCGCTCGTGGCGTTCGTCCTCGGCCTCTGCCTGCTGGTCGCCGCGCTGCTCGCCGGGCCGGCCGCCACGTCCGCCGCTCCCACCGCCGCGACTCAGGCGAGCGCCGGCGGTCCCAAGGTCTCCGCCGCGGAGCGCGCCTGGATCCACCGCACGCTGTCGCGGATGACGCTCGAAGAAAAGGTGGGGCAGCTGTTCGTGATCAACGGGTTCGGGACCGGGATCCGCGACAAGAACCCGCAGATGGTGAAGCTCAACCGCCAGTTCTACGGCGTCTCGAACATGGCGCAGCTGATCCGCAAGTTCAAGCCGGGCGGGATCATCTACTTCGACTGGTCCAACAAGCTGGAAGATCCGCGGAAGATCGCGGCGCTCTCCAACGGGATCCAGCGGGTGGCGCGCCGGCAGGGCGCCGGGGTGCCGATGCTGATCAGCACCGACCAGGAGGAGGGCGAGGTGACGCGGATCGGCGCCCCCGCGACCGTCTTCCCCGGCAACATGGCGCTCGGCGCGACGCGGGGCATCGGGCTGACCCAACGGGCGGCGCGGATCACCGGCGAAGAGCTGCGGGCGATGGGCATCAACGTCGACAACGCCCCCGTCGTCGACACCAACCTCGACCCGCTCAACGAAGCCGACGGGATCCGCTCCTTCGGCGACCGCCCCAACTTCGTCGCCCGCTACGGGGTGGCGGCGGTGCGCGGGTACCAGACGCACTCCTCGGCGACCGGCGTCGCGGCGACCGCGAAGCACTTCCCCGGCCTCGGCGACGTCGCGATCAACCCCGACGACGGCGCCGTCTCCTCGCCGCAGACGCTCACCGAAGTGCACAAGCGGAACTTCCCGACCCTGGCGGCGGCGATCCACGCGGGGGTGGACCAGGTGATGGTCACCCACATCCTCTTCCCGAAGATCACCGGCTCCAAGTACCCCTCGAGCCTCTCGCCGTTCTGGGTCAAGGGCCAGCTGCGGCGGTACCTCGGCTACCGCGGGCTGATCATCACCGACGCCCTCGACGCCGCCGCGGTCAGCTCCTTCCCGCCCGCCCAGGTGGCGCTGCGCGCCTTCCGGGCGGGCAACGACCAGCTGCTGGAGATCGCCCAGCCGGAAGCGCTCGAAGGCTCCGACAAGCCGCCCGCCAACCTGCTTGCCGCCCGCCGCGCGATCCTCGCCGCGGTGAGGCGCAGCCCCGACCGCATGCACGCGCTGCGGGCCTCGGTGGTGCGGGCGCTGCGGCTGAAGTGGCAGCTCGGCCTCGTCGACGAACCGTTCGTCAAGCCGGGGCGGGTGAGCCGCGTGGTCGGCACGCCGGCGCACCTGGCGGTGGCGAAGGGGGCGGCGCAGCGCTCGATCACGATGCTGCGCAACAACGCCGGGCTCCTGCCGCTGACGCCGAACACCGGGCAGAAGGTCCTGGTCACCGGCTTCGGCGAAGTGACGACGGCGACGCTTGGCAAGGCGATCGGCGCCCACGGCCTCACTCCGCAGGTGCTCGACACCGGCTTCAGCCCGAGCCCCGGACAGATCGAAGAAGCGCTCGCCGCGGCGCGCTCGAGCGACCTCGTCGTCGTCTCCACCTTCAACGCCTGGACGCCGGGCACCTCGCAGGTCGAACTGGTCAACGACCTGCTGGCCACCGGCAAGCCGGTGATCGTCGCCGCGGTCGGCACCCCCTATGACATCGCCTACCTGCCCGCCGCGCCGACCTTCATCACCAGCCTCGACTACCAGCCGCCCTCGCTGGAAGCGATGGTGGAAGCGATGTTCGGCGAGATCGACCCGCAGGGCAAGCTGCCGGTGACGATCACCACGCCATCGGGCTCGAAGGTGCTCTACCCGTTCGGCGCCGGGATCGGCTTCTCCTCGGGCGGCTGAGCGTCGCGCCTCGGCAGCGCCGCGCGCCACCGCCTACCCCGGCGCGCCGCCGTCCCCGCTCAGTGGAAGGCGTAGGGCCCGGTGAGCTCGTCGGGCTCGGCGCCGAGCAGGGCGGCGAGCCGCGCCCGCACGTCCTCCGGCTCGCCGGGCCGCGCCTCGATCATCGTCCAGGCGGCGCGCCGCAGGGCGCCGTCCTCGGCGCCGCGCACCATCGGGATGGCGCGGGCGCCGATCTCGGTGAGGCGCTCGCACTGCGCGGCACCGAGGTCGCCGCGGATCCAGAACTGAAGCGCTGCCATCCCCGCAGGGTAGAAATGCCGCCGCGGATCGGCTCCGCGGCGACCCCGCGTGAATGCGGCCATTCAACGGCCGCGCCGCTCCCGTCTACTGAACCGCCTTCTTCAACTCGGCGCCGGCGCTGAACCGCGGCACCGATTTCGCGGCGATCTGCATCGACTCGCCGGTCTGCGGGTTGCGCCCGGTGCGCGCCTCGCGGTGGGAGACCGAGAATTTGCCGAACCCGGTCAGCCTCACCTCGTTGCCCGCGCTCATCTGCTCCTCGATCGCCTTCAGCGTCGCCTCGAGGGCGCGCTTCGCCTCGCCGACGCCGAGGCCGCTTCTCTCGGCGACGTCACGGGCCAGCTCATCCTTTCCTACGAGTGCCATCGTTCATCCTCCGGATGTTTCGGTCTCCGCTCCCACGCGGACTTGCACCGACGACGGTAGCCGCACCGTAGGTCGTTCCCGCGCCCCGCCGCCGTTTTCGCCCCCGGCGTCGCCCCCGGCGCCTATCCTCAGCCGGGTGCTGCGCAAGCTCTTCATCCGCTGGGTCTCCAACGTGGTGGCGCTCTTCGTCGCCGCCTGGATCCTCTCCGGCATCAGCTACGGCGACCAGTGGTGGACCCTGTTCATCGCCGCCGCGGTCTTCACCCTCGTCAACGCCTGGGTGAAGCCGGTGCTGGCGGTCCTCTCGATCCCCTTCATCGTCGTCACCCTGGGGCTCTTCTACTTCCTGATCAACGTCCTGATGCTCTACCTGACCGACTGGCTCGTGCCGCACTTCGACATCCGCACCTTCTGGTGGGGCGTGCTGGCCGCGATCATCGTCAGCCTCGTCAACTGGGCCCTCAGCCTGGTGCTCCCTGACGAGCGCCCGCCGCGGGTCGAATACGAACGCTGGTAGCGCCGGGCGGGCCGCGCCCGCCGACACGGCGGTTCGCCGATCCGGCCGTCAAACAACCGTCCGCGATGGGCCCCTGCGGGGTTAGGCTGGAAGCGTTCCGCCACTCGTCCCCAGGGGGAGGAAAATGACTTCATTCAAGAAGCTGGCCGCGGCGTTCGCCGTCGCCGGCCTGCTTGCCGTGGCGCTGCCCGTCGCCGGCGCCGGCGCCGCGACCGTCGCGACCGGCTCCGCGGGCTGCACGCCCGCCACCAACATCGAGGCGATCATCGACGACTCGGGCTCGATGGAATTCACCGATCCCAACCGGCTCCGGGTCCAGGGGATGGACCTCCTGATCCAGACCTTGCCCCACTCGACCACCCTCGGCGCGATCGAATTCGGCTCCGGGAGCGAAGGGATCCCGGGGTTCTTCGAAGGCACGCCGGCGGCCTCGACCCTGTTCCCGCCCGAGCCGATCGGGCCCAACGCGAGCGCCATGGAAGCCTCGCTGAAAGCGAACATCAACGCCGACAACGGCGCCACCGACTACAACAGCGCCTTCGCCAAGGCCGACGCCGACAACCCCGAATCGCAGGCGCGGATCTTCATCACCGACGGTGGCCACGACGTCGGCACCTACAACGAAGCCCACCTGGCCCACAACGTGCCCACCTACGTGATCGGCACCGGGATCGGCCTGGGCAGCGACAAGGCGCGGCTGAAAAAAATCGCCGCCGACACCGGCGGTCAGGTCTACGAGGTCGACGAAGCGGGCGAACTGCAGGCCGTTGTCAACGACATCGGCGCCGCGCTGACCTGCAAGACGCCGCCGCGCGCGTTCACCGACGAACTCACCCAGGGACAGCGCAAGCCCCACACGCTCGGGGTCGGCGCCAAGACCCGCGCCCTGCTCGTCACGCTCACCTGGACCAATCCCGGCGACAACTTCAAGCTCATCGGGCTGCGGGTCAAGTCCCACGGCAGGCTGGTCGCCACGCTGCGCCCCCACAAGATGAGGCACGGCCACCAGGTGTGGAAGCCGAAGAAGCTGAAGGTGAGGACGCTCGCCAAGAGCAGCACCTTCAGGGTGTTCCGGGTCGGCCACCTGCGCCGCGGCCTCCTCCACTTCGCGGTGAAGGCGGCGAAAGCCTCGGGCGGCACCGTGAAGGTGACGACCCAGGTCGGCAGCGAAAACAAGTAGCGCCAGGGCGTCCCGGCCGCGCCGCCCGCCGGCCGGGACGCCCGCCCGCCGTCCTATTTCTTGGTCGGCTTGTGCCGCGTGTGCTTGTTGCGCACGTGGACGTGGCGCGGTTGGGCGCGGATGACGTTGAAGTGGTAGACGGGCGTCGTCGTGGCGCCGCCGCCGGGGCCGAAGGCGCGAACCCGGAAGGCGTGCCGGCCCACCCCGACCCGGACGCGGGCCGGGTTGGAGCAGACGTAGCTCGGCCGGGAGTCGATCTTGCAGCGGAACCAGAACGGCCCCGCGCCTTCGCCGCCGAAGGTGAAGGCGACGGTCGGCGCCGGGGTGTGGACGCCGAGGCGGAGCAGCACCGGCGGCGTGTGACGGATGATCGTGTTCGGCGGGGGTGGGGGCCCCGGCGGTTCCGGCGGTTCCGGCACGCCGGTCGCGGCCGGTTCGGTCGAGGTGACGATCTGTCCGAACTTGCCCGCCGCGACGCAGAGGTTCACGGTCGGGCAGGAGAGGCCGAAGAGGGCGTTGGTGACGCCCTTGATCAGGTGTTCGCTGAGCCAGGTCTGCGAGCCGCCGGTGGGATTCGTCGACACCGTCACTTCGCCGTTGTTGCTGCTCAGCGCGCAGAGGCTCGCCGAGGGGCAGGAGGCGTCGACGATCTGGAAGCGGTTCGGCAACGGCGCGAACGGCCAGCCGCCGCTGCCCCCCGTCGGGTCGGTGGAGACGAAGGCCGACCCTTCGCCGCCCGCCACGCAGAGCGATTCGCTCTGGCAGGTGAGGCCGATCAGCGGCTGTTGGTTCGCCGGGGCGGCGATCGGGGTCCAGGCCGCGGCGCCGCCGAGCGCGTCGTGGGTAACCCAGAGTTCGCCGTTGTAGGTGCCGGCGACGCAGAGCGTCAGGGCGCAGCTGACCGAGCGCAGCAGCGGTTCGCCGGGCAGCGTCGTCTTGGTCCAGGCGGAGCCGCCGCCGGTCGGGTTGGCCGAGGTGACGACGACGCCGCCGCGGCCTACCGCCACGCAGGCGTTCGTCGCCCCGCAGGAGACGTCGAAGAGCGCCTTCGTCTTCGGGATGTCGGTCGGCGTCCAGGCGGCCGCCCCGAGCGACGGGTTGCGGGTCCACCAGATCCCGCCGCTGTAGTCGGCGGCGATGCAGAAGTTCGGCGACGGGCAGGAGATGCCGCGCAGGTTGCCGCGCAGGTGTTCGGGCAGGGTGACGTGGCTGACGTTCCAGGCCGCGGCGCCCGCGGTCGGCGAGCCCGACTGGATCACGACGCCTTCCTGGCCGACGCCGACGCAGGAGCCGTTGGCTTCGCAGTTCAGGCCGAAGATCGTTTCCCGGTTGCCGAGGTGCAGTTCGGTCACCGACCAGGGCGAGGCCTGGGCGGTGCCGGCCGCGGCCGCCCCGAACAGGGCGAGCAGGCTGGCGAAGAGGGCGAGGCGGCGCACGGCAGCGGTTCTTATCGAGGTCGAGGCAGGAATTCTCATTTGGGCGTCGACGTGCAAGATTTCACGCACCTCGGGGGCGCGTCGATCACGCCAGGGTGGACTTCGTAAGGCGTTCGCATGAACCCCACCAAACCCGCTTGGCGGCCTCGGGTTTCGCCATCGTCTGCGTGCTGACGCTGGCCCTGCTCGCGCTCGCCCCCGCCGCGCGCGCCGAATCGGGTGGCCTCCCCTCCCCCTACTCGGGCGAAACCGTGGAAACCCCCTCGATCCCCGTCTCCGACGCGGAAGCCGAAGTGCCGGGGGTCGAAGCGCCGAGCGGCGTCGCCACCCCGGTGCCGGCGCCCGAATCCTCGCCCGGCCCCGAAACGGCCCCTTCCCCCGAACCGGCCCCGGCGCCGACCGTTCCGGGCGCGCTCGCGACGCTGCGCGGCGAACGCGCGATCGCCCCGCGCTCGGCGCCGAAGGCGGTCAAGCGGGTGATCGCCGCCGCCAACCACATTCGTCGCACCCCGTATATCTGGGGAGGCGGCCACGCCCGCTGGCAGGACAAGGGGTACGACTGCTCGGGCTCGGTCTCCTACGCCCTGCACGGCGGCCGGCTGCTCGAATCGCCGCTCGTCTCCGGCTCCTTCATGCGCTGGGGCGAACCCGGTCCCGGCAAGTGGATCACGATCTACGCCAACAAGGGGCACGTCTACATGGTGGTCGCCGGCCTCCGCTGGGACACCGGCGGCGACCCGGAAGGCGTCACCGGGCCCCGCTGGCACGAAGAAGCCTTCTACGCCAAGGGCTTCGTCGTCCGCCACCCGGTCGGGTACTGAGCGCGGCGCCGGTGCGGGCGGCCACGGCCCGCCGGCCCGACGGAGCGCGGCGCGCGCGATAGGCGCCCGTCCCCGGCGGGTATCCGGCTCGCGGAATCATCGCGACAGCTCCCCGGAACCACCACAAAGGAGACCCATGCGCTATCGCAAGCTCGGCAGCTCGGACCTCGAGGTGTCGGAGATCGCCCTCGGCTCCTGGCTGACCTACGCGGGTGGCATCGAGGCCGAGCAGACCCGCGCCTGCACCGAAGCCGCCTTCGAGGCCGGCATCAACTTCTTCGACACCGCCGGCGGCGCTTGAAAAGAACCCTTTCGAAAGCTAGCTTTCGAAAGGTATGGCCGAGGGAGTCATCCAGCTCACCGACCCGCGGGCGCTGCGCGCCGTCGCCCACCCGACCCGCCTGAAGCTGATCGGCCTGCTGCGTCGTGCCGGCCCGCTGACCGCGACGCAGGCGGGCGAGCGGATCGACGAAAGCCCGGCGGGCTGCTCCTTTCACCTGCGCCAGCTCGCCAAGTGGGGCCTGGTCGAGGAAGCCGGCGGGGGACGCGGCCGCGAGCGCCCCTGGCAGGCGACCGCGAGCGGCACCGAATGGGCGGCGCGCGGCCCCAGCGAGGAGGTCGACGAGGCCGGCGACCTGCTCACCCGGGTCGTGGTCGAGCGCTGGTTCGAGGAGGCGCTGGGCTGGGTGGACCGGCGCCGCGAGGAGAGCCCGGAGTGGTCGGAGGCGGCGGTGCTCGGCGACCGCATGCTGTCGGTCACCCCGGCCGAGCTCGAGGAGCTGAACCGGCGCATCGGCGAGCTCCTCGACCCCTACGTGAAGCGCCTCGGCGATCAGCGGGAGCAGCCGCCGGGCTCCCGTCCCGTCACCTTCATCCAGCTCGGCTTCCCGATCGCCGACGAGCCGGGGCCGCGCTGATGCGTCGCCGGGTGCCCAAGCTGCTGCGGGTCAACCGCCCCTTCCGCGACTACTGGACCGGGCAGACCATCTCGCTGTTCGGCGATCAGATCTCGCTGCTGGCGATCCCGCTGCTGGCCATCCTCACCCTCGATGCCAACCCCCGGCAGATGGGCTTCCTGGCGGCGGTCGAGCTGGCCCCGAGCCTGCTGTTCGCCTTCCATCTCGGCGTCTGGGCCGACCGCCGCAGCAGCCGCCGCACACTGCTGATCGGCGCCGACCTCGGCCGCGGCGCGCTCCTGCTCGGGCTGCCGGTCGCCGCCGCGTTCGGCGTCCTCACGCTGCCGATCCTCTACGTCGTCGCCTTCCTCACCGGGACGCTCGGCATCCTCTTCATGGTCGCCGAACAGACGGTGTTCACCTCGCTGGTGCGCCCCCGCGACTACGTCGAGGCAAACTCGCTGCTGATCGGCAGCCGCTCGGTGGCGGTGGTCGGCGGCAAGACCCTCGGCGGCCTGCTGGTCGCCGTGCTGACCGCGCCGGTGGCGATCGCCGTCGACGGCATCAGCTTCCTGGTCTCCGCCTTCTTCGTGCGCCGCGCCGAGGTGCCGGAGCCCCCCGCCGCCTCCCCCGACTCCGGCGGGCTCGCCGCCGGCGCCCGCTTCATCCGCCGCACCCCGCTGCTGCAGGCGACCCTGCTCGGCACCGCCACCTTCAACGTCTTCAACACGGCCTTCTGGGCCCTGCTCGTGCTCTTCGCGACGCGGGAGCTCGGCCTCGGCTCGGGGGCGATCGGCATCGCGCTTGGGGTCGGCGCGCTCGGCAGCGTGCTCGGCTCGGTGATCGCCAGGCGCCTCAACGAGCGGATCGGCCTCGGCAACGCGCTGCTCCTCGCCTTCGTCATCGCGCCGCTGCCGCTCCTCCTCATACCGATGGCGTCGGGCTCGCCCGGCGTGTCGTGGGTGCTGCTGACCGCCGCCGAGTTCTTCTCGGGGATCGGCGTGATGGTGCTCGAGGTCGGCCTCTTCTCGGTCCAGGCCGCGGTCATCCCGGACCAGCTCCGCTCCCGTGTCTGGGGCGCGATCCTCTTCGTCAACTGGGGCGTGCGGCCGATCGGCGCGTTGACGGGCGGGCTGCTCGCCGGGGCGATCGGGCTGCGGCCGACGATGTGGATCGCCGCGATCGGTGGCATGGCGGGCGTCCTCTGGCTGCTGCCCTCGCAGATCTCCGAGGTGCGCGGCGTCTCCGATGACGGCATCTCGGTCACCGCTCCGTAGAGGTCGCGTGGCACCCCGTCCTCGGGCCGGCTGTGGAGCCTTGGTTGCGCATAGAGCAACAAAGGCTCCACGGCACCCGGCCCGCGCGCGATTTTCCGACCGTTGCGGGGGCTTAACGACGAATTCGCGCAGACACTGCAAAATTGTCACGTGGGTGTAATCGGCGACACCCTGTCCGAGGCGCGGACCAGGCGGGCGGTCGACCTCGAGCAGGTCGAAGCGGCGACCGGTGTCCGGGTTCGCTACCTGCAGGCGATCGAGGAGGAAGACTGGGACGCTCTCCCGGAGGACTTCTACGCGCGCTCCTTCATCCGCAAGTACGCGCAGTACCTCGACCTCGACGGCGAGCCGCTGGTCGAGGAGTACCGCGCGCAGAGCGGGGCGGCGGGCCGCGGCGAGGCGCCGACCTCGCCCTTCGCGCGGACCACCTCGCGACGTGCCGAGGCGCTTCGCCGGCGGCGCCGACGGCAGGAGGTCTACACCTGGGTCGGCGCCGTGGTGGTGCTGGTGGCGATCGTCGCCGCGATCGTCCTGCTCGCCTCGAGCGGCGGCAGCAACTCCGGCGGATCGTCCGGCGGCGCCGCTCCCGGCAAGGCGACGGGGGGGAAGGCCGCGAGCGAAGGCGGGTCGAAGAGCGGCGGCGCGGGCGGCACCGGCAGGACGACCGCGACGAAGAAGGCGCCGCCCCCCGTGGCGCTGACGATCGAACCGACCGGCGAAGTCTGGAGCTGCGTCCTCGACGGAAACGGCAAGCGGCTGGTCAACGGCGTCATCCTCAACGCGGGGGAAGCCCAGGGCCCGTTCCACTCGCACTCCTACACCGCCGCCTTCGGCAACGGCTCGGTCACCGTCACCGTCAACGGCAAGCCCGCCCCCACGCCGACCACGCCGAGCCCGATGGGATTCTCCGTCGACCGCCACGGCAAGCTCCACGAACTCGCGGAAGGCAAGCGCCCGAGCTGCGAATAGGACAACTGGTTCGAATTTCAGCACAGTCTGGTGCTACTGTGTCATCTAGATGGCACAGTTGGCGACGAGCCCGAACCCCTTCGCGGTCGACCCGAGCGACGAGCTCCCGGTCGGCCTGCAGCTGACACTGCGCCTCCGTGCGCTGATCGCCACCGGCCGCCTTCCCGCCGGCGAGAAGCTCCCCAGCGTGCGTCGCCTGGCCGAGTGGGCGGGGGTCAACCTGAACACCGTGCGCGGCGTCTACGCGGCGCTCGAAGCGGAGGGGCTGGTGGCGAGCGAGCACGGCCGCGGCACCTTCGTCGCCGCCGGGGTCCGCGCCGCGCCGGAGCTGGAGGAGATCGCCGGCGAGGCGATCCGCGCCGCGCGCGCCGCCGGCCTCGACCCGCGGGCGCTCGCCGAGGTCGCGCTGGCCTGCGCCGCGATCCCCGGCGAGGAGCTCGGCGACGCGGCGCCCCCGCCGGGCGGGGTCGACGCCGCCGAGGCCGAAGCGATCGGCGTGCGGCGGGAGCTGCGCCGCCAGATCGGCGTGCTGGAGGCCGAGCTCGCCGACTTCGCCCGCTTCGTCCCCACCGACCTGCCGACCGCGCCGCGGGTCACCAGCGCCCACGTGGCCGGGGTCGAGGAGCTCGAGCAGACGCGCGACACGCTCGTCGCCCAGCTCTCGGAGGCGCGCCGCGCCGCCGAGCGCCACGCGGGCGAGGAGGCCCGCCGCAGGCTCGGCGAGGAGGCCGGCGGCGGCGCGGGAGAGGCAGGGGACGCGGGGGAGGCCGGGCCGCTGGCCCGGGCGATGGGCTGGTGGCGGCAGAGGCGCTAGGCCGACTCGGTCCCTTCTTCGAGCAGGTGGGGAGCATGGCGATCCTCACCGGCCGGACGCTGCGCTCGGCGCTGCGCGCCCCCCGCCCCTACGGCGACGAGCTGGTCGAGCAGGTCGCCTTCACGATCCGCCTCTGCTGGCTGCCGCTGCTCGCCTCGACCTTCGCGCTCAACCTCGGGGCGCCGGGGCTGCAGGCGGCGGGGCCGCTGCAGATGCTCGGCTCGCTCGACCGGCTCGGCGGCTTCTTCGTCCTCACCGCGATCCGTTGGATCGGCCCGCTGGTCACCGCCGTGGTCGTCGCCGGCGTCGCCGGCACCGCGATCACCGCCGACCTCGGCGCGCGGAAGATCCGCGAGGAGCTCGACGCCCTCCAGGTCCTCGGTGTCGACCCGATCAAGAACCTGGTCGTGCCGCGCTTCCTCGCCCTGGTCGTGGTGACGGCGCTGTTCGACGCCTTCGCGATCCTCTTCGGCCTCGCCGCCGGGATCGCCGCCGAGCTGATCTACCACCAGAGCCTCGGCGGCTTCTTCGCGACGCTCTTCTCGAACGCCACCGCGACCGACGTCTGGGGGTCGGTGCTGATGTGCTCGATCTTCGGCGCGATCATCGCCGTCGTCTGCTGCTTCAAGGGGATGACCGCCTCCGGCGGCGCCGCCGGCGTCGGCCGCGCGGTCAACCAGGCCGTGGTGATCTCCCTGGTCGGCGTCTCCGCCTTCAACTACGTCTTCACCGCCATGCTCCTCGCCACCCATCCGGAACTGCAGACGATCCGGTGAAGGACGGCGAGACCCCGCTGCCGCTGGTCGGCTACCTCGACTCGTTCGGCGAGATCGCCCGCTTCGGCACCCGGGTCGGGGGGCTGGTCTGGTCGGGGCGGGCGCTGCGGTTCTTCGGCGAGGCGCTGCGCCAGGCGGGGATCCTGATCCTCGGCTCGGGGCTGGTGATCTGGGGCCTCGTCTTCCTCTTCGGCCTGCAGTGCGGGCTGCAGGGCGCCTACTTCTTCCGCGCCCAGGGGGTGCCGGCGTACGCGGGCTTGTTCTCCGCCTTCTGCGACCTCCGTGAGGCGCTTCCGTACGCCTTCGGCTACATCCTCGCCGCGAAGGTGGGGACCGGGATCGTCGCCGAGCTCGGCGCGATGCGGATCAACGAGGAGATCGACGCGCTCGAAGTGATGGGCGTGCCGCCGGTCACCTTCCTCTGCGGGTCGCGGCTGCTCGGCGCCTGGATCGCGCTGCCGTTCATCTACGTGGTCGGGACCGGCGTCATGTACCTGGCCAGCTACATCGCCGTGGTGAAGCAAGTGGGCGACGTCTCCGCCGGCGGCTACCTGCTGGTCTTCTGGATGTTCCAGGACCCCACCGACCTCCTCTTCAGCCTGATCAAGGGGATGGTGATGGCGACCGTGATCGTGCTGGTCGGCTGCTACTACGGCTACACCGCCTCGGGCGGCCCGGTCGGCGTCGGCACCGCGACGGCGAAGTCGATGGCCTTCAACATCGTCGCCGTGCACATCATCGGCATGGTCGGCACGCTCGTCTTCTGGGGCGCCAACCCGCGCCTGCCGATCGGCGGCTGAGGCGGGCCGCCCAGGTGCGTTCGCAGTAATCCGCGCATAGCGCGGATTACTGCGAACGCCGGGGCCGCCGGGCCCGGCCTCAGGCTCGGCCGGCCTTCTCGCGGCGCTTGGCCTCTTCCTTCGCCCGCTTCTTGGCCTCGAGTGCCCGCGCTTCGGCCTCGGCCAGCACCTTGGCCCGGGCGATCGCCTTGGTCAGCGCCTCGATGTCGTAGACGCCCTGGTGGCGGCGGCCGTTGACGAAGAAGGTCGGCGTGCCGGAGACGCCGGAGGCGTCGGCGCTCGAAGACGTCCTCGGAGACGCGCTCCAGGTAGACGCGCCGGCGCACCTCGTCTTCGACCCGCTCGCCGTCGATCTCCAGCTCTTCCGCGTAGCGGCGCACGTCGTCGAGCTCCAGCTCCCCCTGGTGGGCCATCAGCGTGTCGTGCATCGGCCAGAAGGCGCCCTGGGCGGCGGCCGCCTCGCTCGCCTCGGCGGCGAGCTGGGCGTGCGGGTGGACGTCCTGCAGCGGCAGGTGGCGGAAGACGTAGCGCAGGCCGTCGCCCTGGTGGATGTCCAGGAGCTCGCGGATGGTCGGCTCGGCGCGGCCGCAGAAGGGGCACTCGAAGTCGGCGTACTCGACCAGGGTGACCGGGCCGTCCGGGTCGCCGCGGATGTGGTCGCGGTCCGGGTCGACATCGTCGGAGAGGTCGATGATCGAGTCCGCGGTGCGGCGCAGCTGCTCGAGCCGGCGCGAGCGCGGGATCAGCGTCCGGGCGCCGCGGAAGGCGGCCAGCGCGACGAGCGGTGAGATCAGCGCCCCGGCCAGCACGCCGACCTTCGCTTCGTCGAGCGCCGGGCCGGTGAAGGCGAGGCTGGCGATCAGGAAGGAGACGGTGAAGCCGACCCCCGCCGCGGTGCCGGTGCCGAGCAGCCCGGGGAAGGTGATCGTCAGCTTGCCGTCGCCGACCAGCCGCCGCACCGGGCCCCGCGTCGCCAGCCAGGGCAACAGGAAGACGCCGAGCGGCTTGCCGACCACGTAGCCGGCGACGATCCCGATCGTGATCGGCGAGGTGACCGCGTCCGAGAGGAGGCCGCCGGTGATGTGGATGCCGGCGTTGGCGAGCGCGAAGAGCGGCACGATCACGTAGCTCGTCCACGGGTGCAGCGCGTACTGGATGCGCTCGTTGGGGGAGATCGTCTCGACCAGGCTGCGCCGCGCCGTGTAGGCGAGGTCCACCGTCGGCTGCTCGCGGAACTCGCGGGTGAGGTCGGTGGCGCGGTCGAGCTCCTCGCGCGAGGGTGGGTAGGCGCTGGTCACCAGGCCGATCGCCAGGCCGGAGATCACCGGGTCGATCCCCGACTCGTACAGCGCCACCCAGATCCCGACGCCGACCAGGACGGCGACCGGGCCGCGCATCGTCGGCAGGAAGCGCAGCAGCCCCAGCAGCGCGAAGAGCCCGACCGCGATGGCAAGCGCCACCGCGTCGATCGCCCCGGTGTAGGCGATGACGATGATCAGCAGGGCGGAGAGGTCGTCGAAGATCGCCAGGGTGAGCATGAAGACGCGCAGGCGGGTCGAGCCGGTCGGCGTGACCAGGGCGAGGACGCCGAGGGCCAGCGCCGTGTCGGTCGACATCGCCACCCCCCAGCCGCCGCCGCCCGCGCCGCCGGCGTTGAAGATCAGGTAGATGCCGACCGCGCCGGCGATCCCGCCGAACGCCGCCAGCGCCGGGTACCAGAGGCGGTTGTGCTCGCGCAGCTCGCCGAGGTCGATCTCCCGCTTCGCCTCGAGGCCGACGACGAGGAAGAAGAGCGTCATCAGCCCCTCGTTCACCCACGCGCGCAGCTCGTTGTTGATCCCGTGCGAGCCGACCTGGATCGAGAGGTGGGTCGACCACAGCTTCGAGTAGCTCCCGAAGTCGACGTTGGCCCAGAGCAGGGCGGCGACGACGGCGCCGACCAGCACCAGCGCCGAGCCGGTCTCGGTGCCGAGGAAGTCGCGCACCGGCGTCGCCAGGTTGCGCGCCCAGGCGGTACGCCCGCCGGCGGGCGGCGTGCCGTCCGCGCCGGGGAGCTCGCCGGCGCTTTGGGTGGGGTCCGGGTCGGACATCGCGGGTCGAAGTATGTTCGCCGGGTGAAGGTGACGATCTCCGACCCCGGTCGCTTCGCGCTGAAGAACGCGGTGCGGGCGGCGATCGTCGTCCCGGCCGCCTTCGCCCTCGGCCTCGAGGTGTTCGACCTGCCGCAGATGGCGCTGTTCGGCGCCTTCGGCTCGTTCGGGTTCCTCGTCTTCGTCGATTTCGCCGGCACCCGCGCGGTGCGCCTCGCCGCCTACCTGGCGCTGCTGGCCGTCGGCGCGGTGACGATCTCGCTCGGGACCCTGTGCTCGCAGACGACCTGGCTGGCGGTCGTCGTGATGGCGCTGGTCGGCTTCGCGATCCTCTTCTCCGGGGTGATCGACGGCTACCTCGCCGCCGCCTCGCTGGTCCTGATCCTCACCTTCGTGCTCGCCGCGATGGTCCCGGCGGCGCCCGACGCGATCCCCGCCCGCCTGGCGGGGTGGGGGCTCTCCGGCGCCCTCTCGATGGTCGCGATCTTCGGCCTCTGGCCGCGGCGACCGCCCGACCGGCTGCGCCGCGGCGCCGCGGCCGCGATCGAGGCGCTGGCCGAGCTGCTCGAGGCGACCGCGGCGGCCTCGGCCGCCGGCGACCCCTCCAAGCCCGAGCAGGAACGCATCGCCGGGCTCGCCGTCGACGCCTACGACGCGGTGCTCGGCGCGCGCACCGGCTACGTCGCCCTGCCGCACCGGCCGAGCGGGGCCGGCGGGCGGACCGCGGCGCTCGGCCGGCTGATCGACGACCTCGACTGGTTCGGCTCGCTCGCCCGCGAGCAGCCCGCGCCCGCCTCCGTGTCGAGCGGCTTTGCCCGCGAGCGGGCCACGGTCGAAGCGTCGGTGCCCGCCGCGCTGCGGCTCGCCGCGGGGCGGCTGCGCGCCAACGACCCCGGCGACGGCGGCAAGGAGCTGCGCGACCTGGCGGAGGCCCACCGCGCGGTCGGCCGCGCCTTCCTGGCGGCGCTGGCCGAGCACCGGGCCGAGGACGACGCGGCGCGGGTCACCGCCGAGTTGAACGAGGCCTTCCGGCTGCGCGGGATCGCCTTCGCGGCGCTGCAGGTCGGCCGCCACGCGGTGCAGGCGAGCGGCGGCGTGGCACCGCGCGAGCCGACCCTGGCACCGGCCCGCGCCGGCCTGCAGCGGGGGCGACGGATCTTCGACTCGCACCGCAGCATGGGCTCGGTATGGCTGCGCAACAGCCTCCGCGGCGCCGCCGGGCTGGCGCTCGCCGTCCTCGTCGCCCGCGTCACCGGCGCCCAGAACGGCTTCTGGGTGGTGCTGGGGACGATCTCCGTGCTGCGCTCGAGCGCCCTGGCGACCGGCGCGACGGTGGTCGAGGCGATCCTCGGGACGGCGATCGGGATCCTCGTCGGCGGGCTGGTCGTCGTCGCGATCGGCGCCCACACCTGGCTGCTCTGGACCGCGCTGCCGCTCGCGGTGCTGCTCGGCGCCTACTCGCCGCGGGCGATCTCCTTCACCGCCGGCCAGGCCGGCTTCACGATCGTGGTCGTCGTCCTCTTCAACCTGCTGGAGCCGGTCGGCTGGGCGGTCGGGGTGGTGCGGATCGAGGACGTCGCGGTCGGCTGCGCGATCAGCCTCGCCACCGGGTTCCTCCTCTGGCCGCGCGGCGCCGCCGACGTGCTGCGCGAATCGATCGGGTCGGCCTACGTCGGTGCCGCGTCCTACCTCGACGCGACGATCGCGACGCTGCTCGGGGTGCGGCAGGCCGGGCCGCTGGAGCCCGCCGCGGTCGAGGCGAGCGAGACGGCCCTGCGACTCGACGAGACCGTGCGCGAGTACCTTGCCGAGAACGGCTCCGCCCGGCGTGACCTCGACGCCCTGGCGCGGCTGGTCGGCGGCGCCGCCCGGGTGCGCCGCGCGGCGCGGCTGCTGCACGACGCCGCGACCCTCGCGCCCCTGACCCCGCTCGACTCCCAGCCGGCCTGGGTCGCCGCCGCCTGCGGTCCCTTCGACGCCGGGTGGCGGGCGCGCTGCGACTGGTTCGAGGGGTTCGGCCGGGCGATCGCGGCCGGGAAGGAGCCCCCGGCGCCGGAGCCCGGGGCGCCGCCGCGGACCCCCGGCCCGACGAGCCGCCTGCGCCGCCCGCACGGGCCGACCGTGGTGCTCGGCGGCGACGGCGACGCGGCCGGCGAGGGGGTCGGGGTCGGGGACGGGGTCGGTGACGGCGGTATCCCGCCCGGCCTCGCGCTCGCCTGGACCGAGCGCCACCTGGAAGGCCTGCTGGCGTTGGAGCCGCCGCTCGCCGAGGCGGCCCACGCGGTGCTCGACGACTTCGCGCCGCACGTCCTCGCCGGGGTGCGGGAGCCCGCGGTCGAGGCGGCGTCCTGAAGATCGACTCCACGGCCGCCCCGGCGTTCGCAGTTCTCCGCGCATAGCGCGGAGAACTGCGAACTCATCGCGCGCCGGCCGCGGAGGATGGGTTGGATCCGCCGGCCGCGGAGGATGGGTTGGACCCGCCGGGCGCGGAGGACGGGCTGGACCCGCCGGGCGGGGAGGGGGTCTCCTGGCTAGCCGGCCCGGTTCGCGAGCAGGCCGCGGCTGCGGCGCACCGGCGTGCGCCAGACGAGCGTCGCGCTCGCGCGTCCCCGCAGTTCGGGGTCCTCCGCCCAGAAGCGGTCGAGGCGGGCGAGGTGGGCCTCGCGCTCCGCCGGCGCCATCGTCGCCACCCGGCTCATCGAGCCCAGGTAGTCGCGCAGCGCCGCCGGGGTGACCTCCATGCGGTGGGCGAAGGTGCGGTCGACCACCTCGGCGAAGCGCTCGCCCAGCTCCGGCTGGCGCGGCCAGTGGTCGCCGCGGTAGATCGTCCCGCTGTTGCCCACCCTGCGCAGTCGGCGCTGCCAGTCGATCGAGGTGTCGTAGCGGTTGCCGAGCAGTCCGAAGACGCCGGGCGGCCGCAGCACCCGTTCGATCTCGGCGAGCGCCGGCTCGCGCTCGAACCAGTGGAAGGCCGAGCCCGCGACGACGGCGTCGAAGCTCCCGTCGGGCAGCGGCAGCTCCTCGGCACGCCCGTCGATCGCGGTCGCGGCCGGCAGGGTCGCGACCAGCAGCTCGCGCATCTCGGCCAGCGGCTCCAGCGCCGTCACCCGGTGGCCGGCGGCGAGCAGCGCCGCGGTCAGCTTGCCGGTCCCGGCGCCGAGGTCGAGCACGTCGAGCGGCGCCGGGCCGAGCAGCCACTCGATCGCCTCCGGCGGGTAGCCGGGACGGGCGCGCTGGTAGAGGTCGGCGACCTGGCCGAACGACCGGGCGCGAGCGTCTTTGTCCTCGATCGCCACGGCTCCATTGTCGCGCCCGGATAACCTCGACCGCGTGATCGCGGTCTTCGACGGACACAACGACGCGCTGACCCGGGCCGACCACGCGGGCCTCGCGAGCGGCCGCGACGGCGGCCACCTCGACCTGCCGCGGATGCGCGCCGGCGGCATGCGCGGCGGGATCTTCGCCCTCTTCACCCCCTCGCCCGGGGACGACTCGCACGAACGGACCTTCGGCGGCGGCGGCACATTCGTCGAGCCGCTCGCCGCCCCGGTCGACCACCAGGTCGCGGCTGCCGACGCGATCGCCGCGGCCGGGCGCCTGTTCGCCCTGGAGCGGGCCGGCGAGCTGACCGTGGCGCGAAGGATCGCCGACGTCGACGCCGCGCTCGCCGAGGGCGCCCCGCCGGTGGCGGTGCTGCACATCGAGGGCGCCGAGGCGATCGACCCCGCCCTCGAAGCGCTCCCCGCCTGGCACGCGATGGGGCTGCGCTCGCTCGGCCCGGTGTGGAGCCGCGCCAACGCCTTCGCGACGGGCGTCCAGTTCGTCTTCCCCTCCTCGCCGGACATCGGCCCGGGGTTGACCGACGCGGGCGTCGCCCTGGTCAGGGCCTGCGCCGAGCTCGGCATCCTGGTCGACCTCAGCCACCTGAACGAGGCCGGCTTCTGGGACGTCGCGCGCCTGGAGGCCGGGCCGCTGGTCGCCAGCCACTCGGGCGCCCACGCCGTCGCCGCGGCCTCCCGCAACCTCACCGACGCCCAGCTCGACGCGATCGGCGAGAGCGGCGGCCTGGTCGGGATCGTCTACGCGACCTCTTTCGTCCGCCCCGACTTCGCCGACGACCCCGACACGCCGCTGTCGGCGATCGCCGCCCACGCCCGCTACGTCGCCGACCGGATCGGCGTCGACCACGTCGCCCTCGGCTCCGACTTCGACGGCGCCACGATCCCCGCGCCGCTCGGCGACGTCGCCGGCCTGCCGAAGCTCCTCGACGCTCTGCGCGCCGTCGGCTTCGAGGAGGCCGAGCTGGAGCGGATCGCCTGGCACAACTGGCGCCGCGTCCTCGCCGCCTGGTGGCGCTGACCCCATCCCCGCGGCCGACCTGACCGGCGCCGTGGGTGGGAAAGGACGACCGCGGGGCGGGGCTCAGGCGGCGGGGCCGGGGAGGAAGTCGAGCAGCAGCCGAGGAGTAGGCGGGGCGGTCTCCCTTGCGGTGTTCCTTACTTCGGATATACGCAAGTAAGGAACACCGCGGGGGCCGCGCTCGGGCCGCAGGCCGCCGTCAGCGGGCAGCGTGCGGCGGCGCCGCGCTCAGGCCGCGGGCGGCGGTGCCGCGCTCAGGCCGCCGGGAGCGCGCGGCGGCGCGGCAGCCGGGCGCACCAGACGGCGAAGAGGACGATCGCGATGACCTCGCCGACCGTGTGGATGCCGATCAGCACGCAGATGGCGCTCGGGATGCCGGCGAGGAGGGCGCCGAGCAGCGTGCTCGCGGGCGACAGGTCGAGCACCCGGGCGGTCAGCGCCGCGCAGGCCATCCAGGCCACCGGCCCGGTGATCCAGCCCCAGGTTTCGAAGAAGCTGTGGGGGAGGAGGATCGCGAGGATGATCGAGAGCACCGCGACGCCGACGAGCTGGACGAGCGCCGAGCGCCACAGAAGGGAGGTGTCCATCAACTCGGAGGGTATCGGCCGGGGCCCGCCGGCTCAGCAGATCAGGCTGCCTTCGCCGCAGAGTTCCTTGGCGATCCCGGCGAAGCCTTCGAGTTCTTCTTCCAGCCCTTCGATCCGTTCTTCCAGTTCGCCGACCTGGCCCGATTCGCTCGCTTCGCCCTGTTCCTGCACCGCGGTGCGCAGTTCTTCCACTTCGGCTTCCAGTTCGCCCAGTTCTTCGCTCGCCGATTCGCCCGCCGGGCCTCGCGGCCCCTGCTTGCCGGCCGGGCCGCGCTTGCCCTGCTTGCCCGCCGGCCCCTGCGGCCCGGTCTGCGCGAGCAGCGCCAGCCCCGACCCGATCGCCGCGCTCAGCACGCAGACGCCGATCACCAGGACGATGAACTGGTTGCGCGGCAGGCTGACCGTCGGTTTGGACTCGGGCGGCACGGGGGACCGGGAACTTTCGCAGAACCCGCGCGCCGCGCGCGGCGGGGCTTCGCCCCATCCGGGCGCCGATCGGCGCGCCGCCCGCGCCCTGAGGCGCCCGGCCGGGCTACGATTGGTGACGGCGCGCGGCGCCCGCGGGCGGTTAGCTCAGTTGGGAGAGCACCTCCCTTACAAGGAGGGGGTCACTGGTTCGAGCCCAGTACCGCCCATCTCCCACCAGATTTCTGGTGCGCCGGTGCCTCCCGTGGGTTAGGTTCGTCCTGTGCATCCCGGTGGGGATGCCCGAGGAGGAGCGAGCGTGACGCCCGAGGCGATCGATCCGGCCGATTTCCGCCGGTCCCAGCACGAGCAGTGGGACTCCGCGGCGGCGGGCTGGAAGGAGTGGAGCGAGTTCACCGACCGCGCCTGCCACCACGTCTGCGAGCGGCTGGTGGAGCTGGCCGGAGTGCGGCCGGGTAGCCGCGTCCTCGACGTCGCCGCCGGCTACGGCGAGCCGGCACTGACCGCCGCGCGCCGGGCGGGGCCGGAGGGCCGCGTCGTCGCCACCGACATCTCCGCCCCGATGCTCGCCTTCGGCCGCGAACGGGCGGCGGCGGCCGGCCTTGCCAACCTCGAGTTCATCGAGTCCGCCGCCGCCGGCCTCGACTTCCCGCCCGCGAGCATCGACGCCGCGGTCTCGCGGTGGGGGATCATCTTCGAGCCCGACGCGGAGGCGACCCTGGGACGCATCCGCGGCTTCCTCCGGCCGGGCGGGCGGATCGCGATCAGCTCCTGGGGCGAGCCCGACCAGGTCCCGTTCCTCTCGCTGCCGATGCGGACCGCGATGCGGCGGCTGAACGTGCCCCCGCCCCCGCCGGGGACGCCCGGGCCGCTCTCCCGGCCCACGCCCGCCGCCCTCGCCGGGCTGCTCGAAGCAGGCGGGTTCTCGCCGGTCGCCGTGGAGCAGGGCGAGGTCACCCTCGAGTTCGACTCCCCGGCGCACTTCACCGCCTACACGAGGGCGATCGCCGCCCCGATCCGGACGATGATCGAGCAGCACGCGGGCGCGGCCCAGGAGGAGACCTGGGAGGCGATCACCGAGGCCGCGGCGGAGGCGGCCGGTGGGTCGGGGCCGTTCAGCTTCTCGAACGCGATCCTGCTCGCCTCGGCGGCCACCTGAGGCAGGCCTCGCCCGCCTCGAGGAACCGTCCCGGGACGTGGTCGGCGACCACCACGGCTAACCGGCGGTAGCCGGCCCGGCCCGCCGGTGGACGGCGAGGAAGATGCTGAGCGCGGAGAGCACCGCGAGGCCGGCGGCGAGGACGAAGGCGCCCTCGTAGCTGGTCAGCGCCGCCGCCAGCCCGGCCAGCGGCGCCCCCACCCCCACCCCGGCGTCGAAGAAGGCGGTGAAGGTGCCGAGCGCGGCGCCGCGCGCGCCGACGTCGACGCGGTCGACGACGATCAGCATCAGCGAGGGGTTGAGCAGCGAGAAGCCGGCGCCCATCGCGACCGCGCCGAGCAGCGCCACCGGCAGCGTCGGGGCGACCGCGATCATCGCCAGCCCGACGGCCTCGGCGAGGGTCGCGCCGATCGCCACCGGCGCCGGCCCGAAGCGGTCCGGCAGCCCGCCTGCGACGAGGCGGGCGAGGACGATCGACCCGGCGAAGGCGGCGAACACCGAGGCGCCGCCGCTCACCCCGCGCCCTTCGAGCAGCAGGACGACGAAGGCGGCGACCGTGGCGTAGCCCATCGCGGCGAGCGCCACCGCGAGCCCCGGCCGCACCGCCTCGGGGGCGATCAGCGGGTGCGGCTCGGCGCCCGCCGACGGCCGGAACGGATCGGCCAGGAAGCTCGCGGTCGCCACCCCGACGAGCGGCAGCACCGCCGCGAACAGCCAGACCTCGGTGTAGCCGGAGACGCTGTGGATCAGGGCGCCGAGCAGCGGCCCGACGCTGAGCCCGCCCCAGACCGCGAGCCCGTAGAGGCCGAGGATGCGGCCGCGCCGCGCCGGCGGCGCCAGGTCGACGATCCAGGCCGAGCCGCCGGTGTAGGTGGCCCCCTCGCCGAGGCCGAGGACCAGCCGGGCGGCGATCAGCCCCGCCAGCCCGAGGTGCGGCAGGTAGAGGAAGCCGCCGGCGCTGAGCAGCAGCCCGCCCGCCAGAGCGGTCGGCTTGCGGCCGCGGCGGTCGGCAAGACGGCCGGCGACCGGGCGCAGCATCAGGCCCGAGATCGCGTAGCAGCCGATCACCACCCCGACCGCGAAGTCGCCGTCGCCGAGCGGCCCTTTGATGTAGAGCGGCAGGACCGGCAGCACCGAGCCGACGGCGGCGAGGCCGCAGAAGGTGAGCACGAAGATCCCGGCGAACGCCCACCCGTCCCCCTCGACCCGCGGCCGGCTCACCCGCACCGGGTCGCCGGGCCCGCCCGCTCGGGCACGAGGGGGGCTGCGGATCGATCGGCGGGCGGCACCCGCGCAGGCTACCCGTCGGTCCGCGCGAGCGGCTACCTTCCCGCGCACGAGTGAGGCTCGCTCCGGTACCAACCGAATGAGCGCCCCGCGCGTCCTCGTCGCCCCCGACTCCTTCAAGGGCTCGCTCGACCAGCGCGAGGCGGCGGCGGCGATCGCCGCCGGGATCCGGCGTGCGCGGCCCGGCGCCGTGGTGACCGAGCTGCCGCTGTCGGACGGCGGCGAGGGCTGGCTGGCGACGCTGGTGGGGGCCGATCCGGTGGGCCGGGTCGAGAGCGTCGCCGTGACGGGACCGCTGGGCGAGCCGGTGGAGGGGCGATTCGGGCTGATCGAGGGCGGCCGGACCGCGGTGGTCGAGGTGGCGAGCGCCTCCGGCCTGCACCTGGTCGAGCCCTCGCCGGCGACCTTCCGGGCGGCGAGCAGCCACGGCACGGGGCAGCTGATCGCCGCCGCCCTCGGCGCCGGGGCGCGCCGGGTGCTGGTCGGCCTCGGCGGCAGCGCCACCACCGACGGCGGCGCCGGGCTCGCGGTCGCGCTCGGCGCCCGGCTGCTGGACGCCGAGGGCGCGCCCCTCGGTCCCGGCGGCGCGGCGCTCGCCCGGCTCGCGAGCGTCGAGCTCGCCGGGCTCGACCCGCGCCTTGCCGCGGCCGAGGTGCTCGCCGCGACCGACGTCGACAACCCGCTGCTCGGGCCGCTCGGCGCGGCCGCCGTCTACGGGCCCCAGAAGGGCGCCGGGGCGGAGGACGTCGCGCCGGTCGAGGCCGCGCTCGCGGCATTCGCCGACCTGGTCGAGGCGGCGGTCGGCAGGCGGCTCCGCGAGGTGCCCGGAGCCGGCGCCGCGGGTGGGCTCGGCTTCGGCCTGCTCGCCTTCTGCGGCGCGGACCTGGTGCGGGGAATCGACGTGGCGCTCGACGCCGTCGGCTTCGACGCCGCGCTCGCCGTCGCCGACCTGGTGATCACCGGCGAGGGGCGGATCGACCGCCAGACCCTGCAGGGCAAGGTGCCGGCCGGGGTCGCCGGACGGGCCCGCGCCGCCGGCGTGCCCTGCTACGCGATCGGCGGCGCGGTGGCCCCCGAGGTGCGCGCCGCGCCCCAGGACTTCGAGGCGGCGGGGCTGACCGCGGTCGAGTCGACGCTCGAGCGCCCACTGCCGCCCGCTGCGGCGCTCGAGCCCGAGGGCGCCCGGGCGCGCCTCACCGCCGCCGCCGAACGCGTGACGCGGGTAGCGTTGGAGCGGTGAGCACCGAGGCCGGCAGCGATCGCGAGGCCCAGCACGCGCGGCTGATGGAGGGCCTCGCGGCCTCGATCCGCGAGAAAGGTCTGGCCGGGACCCAGGTCGCCGACATCGTCCGCCACGCGCACGCCTCGCGACGCACCTTCTACAACCACTTCGACGACAAGGAAGCGTGCTTCGTCGAGCTGATGAACACGCTGTCGGACGCCTTCCTCGCCGAGGTCGACCGGGCGATCGACCGGGGGGCGCCGATCGCGACGCAGGTCGAGCAGGCGATCGACACCTACCTCGGCCTGGTGACCGGCGACCCGGCGCTGATGAGCACCTTCGCCAGCCCGGCGCTCGGCGAGCGCACCGTGCTGGCCCAGCGGGAAGGGTTCGAGCGCTACGCGGAGCTGATCGTGTCGGTGGTGGAGGGGGACTCGGCGCGCGACCCGGCGGTCGAGCCGATCTCGATCGAGCGCGCCTACATGCTGGTCAGCGGCCTGCACCAGACGCTGGTCCGGGCGCTGGTCCGCGGCGAAGACCTGGGCCGCGTCTCCTACGAGTTCAAGGCCGTGATCAGCTCGGTGCTCTCGGGCGGCGCGGCCGCCTGAGCGTCGTCGGCCGTCGCGGTGCGCCCGAGGGCGCGGCGGCGAACCATGGCGACGCCGCCCTTGGCCGGGGCGAAGGCGACGCCGCGGAAGCTTTCGCGCTCGCCCGGCGCGTCGGTCGACTGCAGTTCGAAGTTGCGCAGCAGAGTGCGCAGGACGACGTCGATCTCGAACTGGGCGAAGGCGGCGCCGAGGCAGCGCCGCATGCCGCCGCCGAACGGGATCCAGGCGTAGGTATCCGGTTTGCGGCCGACGAAGCGGTCCGGTTCGAAGCGCCCGGCGTGCTCGTGGAAGCGGTCGTCGTGGTGCAGGGGGGCGATCCCGGTGACGACCCGGGAGCCGGGCGGCAGCCGCCACTCCCCGATCTCGAACGGCTTCATCACCAGGCGCGCGGTGGCGTTGATCACCGGCCGCACCCGCAGCACCTCCTCGGCGGTCGCCAGCCGCAGCGCGTTGTCCTCGCCGCGGGCCTCCGTTTCCAGCCGGCCCAGCACCTCCGGGTGGCGGCGCAGCCGCTCGACGCTCCAGGCGAGGGTCGAGGCGGTCGTCTCGTGGCCCGCGACCAGCAGGGTCAGCAGCTCGTCGGCGACCTCGCCGTGGTCGACCGCGTCGCCCTCGGCGAGGTGGGCGCGCAGCATCAGCGCCAGGATGTCGATCCGCTCGTCCAGCTTCGGGTCGGCGAGGTGGTCGTCGATCAGCTTGCGGGCGATCGCCAGGTAGCGGACGTGCATCCGCTTCCAGCGGCCGCCAGGGCTGCGGCGGCCCCAGTCGCGGCGCAGGATCGGCACGGTGACGAGCCGCTGGCCGAGCGTGGTCATCGGCGGCAGCAGCACCTCGAGGTCGCGCAGCTCCTGGCCCGAGGCGCCGAAGACGGTGCGCAGGATGATCCGCAGGGTGATCGTCTGGAAGGACCCGATCGAGGCGAACTCGACGCCTTCCGGCCAGGCGGCCATCTCGCGCTCCGCCTCCTCCTCGATGATCGCCTCATAGGAGCGCATCCGCTCGCCGTGGAAGGGGGGCAGCAGCATGCGGCGCTCGCGCAGGTGGCGCTCTTCGTCCATGGAGAAGAGCGAGCCGGGTCCGAGCACTTCGCCGAGCGGGTTCTTGCCGCCGTGCAGCACGTCGGGCTTCGCCGTGTAGACCTGTTTGACGAGGTCGGGCCGGGTGACCAGGACCATCGTCCCGAAGCCCGGCATCTGCATCGTCAGCGCGTCGCCGTAGCGCTGTTGCAGCCGGCGCACCATCGCGTTACGGGCGAGCAGGAAGACGATCCCGTTCAGCATCATCGGCGTCTTCGGGCCGGGCGGCAGCCGGTATTCCTCGGTCGCGACGGTCGTCACGGCCGAGATGGTACTCACGAGTACCGCCTTGTCAAGGCCAAATTGGCCGGCCGGCCAATAGGGGGGCGTCCCTCGCGGCCGGCGCCTGTCCGAGCGGCGTCGCCCGTCCGAGACGGCGCGCCCGTCCCACCCTCCACTTCGGCAGGTAGGAGGGCGGGACGGGCGCGCCTCGCCGCGCGCCTGCCGGCCCGGCGTTCGCAGTTCTCCGCGCATACCGCGGATTACTGCGAACTCATCGCGAGGCGCTCCGTGGCGTTCGCACTTTGCCGCGCATAGCGCGGATGTCTGCGAACTCACCGGGGGTCGGCCCGCGATCCCCGGGCGCGGTCGTCCTTTGGTCCGGTCCGGAAGTCGCGGTCGTCCTTTGGTCCGGTAGGCGGACGTTAGGACGTCCGCCCCCGGCGGGGCGAACCAAAGGACGACCGCATGCCCCGCGCCGCGGTGGCGTTCGCAGATCTCCGCGCATAGCGCGGATTACTGCGAACTCATCGGGAGGCGGCCCTGTGCGTTCGCACTTTGCCGCGCTATGCGCGGATAACTGCGAACGCACACTCGTCCAGCGACGCTCGTTCACCTGTGCCGCCTCCGACCGGCTCAGGTGAACGAGCGGCTCCCGGCGCTCCGCCAGCGCAGGCGCGCCCATCCCTTCCTACCTGCCAACCGGAGGAAGGGATGGGCGCGCCGTGTCGGGCGGGCGCGGAGGAAGGAACAGGCGCGCCGTCGTGCACGGTGGCCGGCGCGAACGGGCGGGCGGCGCTCCGGTCGTCGCTTGTCGCGCATGGCGGTACCAGCGACGATCGGGTCGGGGGCCGTTCCATCGACCGAGTGCCGGCGATCGAGCCGGTCGCTCCGGCGGGGATAGAGTTCCCGAAACGAGAAGGGAGCCCCCGCCGATGTCGTCGTCATCTCCACACGTCCGCTCGCTCCGCGACGGCAAGCGCCGGCACAAGAGCGAGCTGGGCAGCATCCACGCGCTCACCAAGGAGAGCTTCCCGATCCTGGAGCGGATCTCGATCCGGCGGCTGGTGCTCGAGCCCGGCGCGATCCGCGAGCCGCATTGGCACGCCGACGCCGACGAGCTCACCTATTGCGTGTCCGGCGACGTGCTCGTCTCGGTCCTCGACAACGCCGACGTCTTCGGCTCCTTCACGGTCGGGGCGGGGGAGATGTTCCACGTCCAGAGCGGCTCGCTGCACCACATCGAGAACGTCGGCGACGCCGCGGCCGAGTTGATCGTCGCCTTCTCCAGCGCCGACCCGGAGGACTTCTCCCTGCACGGCGCGCTCGGCGCGATGAGCGACGCGGTGCTCGGCAACACCTACGGGCTGCCCGCCGCCGAGCCGGCGCGGCTGCGGCGCGACACCGGCTCACCCGGCATCGTCCGCGGCATCGGCGGGCCGGTCGTCCCCGACACCGCCGGCTTCCCCGACCCGCACAAGTTCTCGGTCGAGGCGGTGCAGCCGACCCTCGACTACCCGTTCGGCAGCGCCCGCCTGGCTCGCGCCCAGGTGTGGCCGGCGCTGCGCCGGCTCTCGATGTACTCGCTGCGGATCGGGACCGACGGCATGCGCGAGCCGCACTGGCACCCTGAGACCGCCGAGCTCGGCTACGTCCATCAGGGCCGGGCGCGGATGAGCATCCTCGACCCGGACGGCAGCCTCGACACGTACTACCTGGAGGCCGGCGACGTCTACTTCATCCCCCGCGCCTATCCCCATCAGATCGAGGTGGTCGGCGAGGAGGGCGTCCACTTCCTCGTCTTCTTCGACCAGCCGACGCCCGGGGACATCGGCTACCGGGCCTCGGCCTCGGCGTTCTCGCGGCGCACGCTCGCGTCGGTCTTCG
The DNA here is from genome assembly GCA_963766705.1 of uncultured Actinomycetes bacterium. Lineage (GTDB taxonomy): Bacteria > Actinomycetota > Thermoleophilia > Solirubrobacterales > 70-9 > VAYN01. The sequence goes on along the minus strand of CAVYBE010000008.1, from coordinate 1,293,564 downwards.
GCCTCGGCGCCGAGGAGCTGCCGGACCTGCCCTTCACCCCGGTCGACCCGCTGATCGTCGCCCGCCAGAACCCGCTCGACCCGGTCGACGGCTAGCCGGGCGCCGGCAAACCGCGAACGCGGTTGGGGCGGCGCGCCAACGCCCGGGGTGGCGTGGGAGCGATCGTCTAGCGTCGGATATCGACATATGCCGGACTGGGACGACACCGACTACTCGACCCTCGCCCTCGACTACGCGAACGTGAGGCGCCCCGACCCGCGGGTCGGGGCGCAGCTCGCGGCGGCGCTCGGCGACGCCCGCACGGTGCTGAACATCGGCGCCGGCACCGGCTCCTATGAGCCCGCCGACCGCCACGTCGTCGCGGTCGAGCCGGCGGCCGAGATGCGGGCGCGCCGCGACAGGGCGTTGCCGCCGGCGATCGACGCCACCGCCGCGGCGCTGCCCTTCGACGACGACGCCTTCGACGCCGCGCTCGCCGTCTTCACCGTCCACCACTGGCCCGACCTCGACGCCGGGCTCGCCGAGGTCCGCCGCGTCGTCCGCGGGCCGGTGGTGATCATGACCGCCGACCCCGAGGCGCTCGCCGACCTCTGGCTCACCGGGTACTCGCCCGAGTTCCACGCCACCGAGCGCCGCCGCTACCCGTCGCTCGAGCGGATCGCGGCCGGGCTCGGCGGCAGGCTGGAGAGCCGGCCGCTGCGGATCCCGCTCGACTGCCGCGACGGCTTCGCCGACGCCTTCTACGGACGGCCCGAGGCGCTGCTCGAGCCCGCCGTCCGCCGCGCCCAGTCGGCCTGGAGCTTCGTCGACTCCGACGCCCAGGCGCGCTTCGTCGCCCGCCTCGCCGCCGACCTGGAGTCCGGCGCCTGGGACGAGCGCCACGGCCACCTGCGCACCGAGCCCGAGTTCGTCGGCTCGATCCGCATCCTCATCGGCTGACCTCCCCGCCCGCCGCCCGCCCGCGTCGGCGTTCGCACTTCTCCGCGCTATGCGCGGCTTTCTGCGAACTCCAAAGCGGGGACTCTCACGCGTTCGCAGTTCTCCGCGCAAAGCGCGGACTACTGCGAACTCACCGGGCGGGGGCGGCGCCGAGAACGATCTGGCGCATCTGCCAGGTGATCGGGCCCGCCTCCTCGGGGGCGGTCGCGACCCGGCCGAGGCCGGCGGCGACCGCGTCGAGCTCCGCGCGATCGTGGGCGGCCACAACCTCCGGCCGCTCCCTCCAGGTGCCGAAGTTCATCCCGAACATCCGCGCCGCGACTCCCGCCCCGGGGGAGAAGGTCACCACCTCGCTGCCGCGCAGCGCCGGGTGCTCGCGCAGCCCCGCGTCGAGTTCCGCCCCGATCTCCAGCGTGTGGTCGTTGCTGGCGAGCATCTCCCGCTGCAGCTCCAGGTAGTGGACCAGCGCCCGCTCCTCGGTGGCGATCGACTCGACCTCCTCCAGCAGCAGCACCCCGCCGGGCGCCAGGCGCTCCAGCCACGGGTCGATCGCCCCGAGCGGGTCGCGCAGGTGGGTCAGCAGCATCCGCACGAAGATCACCCCCGCGCCGGTGACCCGCTCCGGCAGGTCGAGCACGTCGGCCTGGATCACCTCGACGTCGGAGCCGCCCGCCCGCGCCGAGGTCTGGGCGACGTAGGCGGGGGAGAAGTCGATCGCCACGGTCCGCGCCGGGTGCAGCGTGTCGCGCACCAGCACCGTGGAGTGACCCGGGCCGCAGCCGAGGTCGACCGCGAGGGCGGGTTCCGCCGGCGCCGCCGCGGCGAGGAAGCCACGGGTCGTGTCCTGGAAGGTCGCGCCGACCAGCTCCAGCCGGCGCGCCGCCAGCTCGGAGTCGCCGAAGGCGTACTCACCGGTGGGCGTCATCGACCGCCCTCCGCAGCGCCTCGGCAAGATCGCCTTTGCGCGCCACCTCGACTCCACCAAGTCCCAGCCATCCGGAGACCAACCGTAGTTCCTCGGCCAGCTCCCGTGCGATCTCGTCGGCGTCGACCCCCGGCTCGGCGAACGCCGCGACCGCCCGCAGCACCCCCGCCCGGCGGTCGCTCTTCAGGTCGACCCGGGCAACCAGCCGGTCGCCGAGCAGGAACGGGAGGACGTAGTAGCCGTGGACCCGCTTCGCGGCCGGCGTGTAGATCTCGATCCGGTAGCGGAAGCCGAAGAGCCGCTCGGTGCGCTCGCGCGCCCAGACCATCGAGTCGAACGGGCTGAGCAGCGCCCGCGCCCGCACCCGCCGCGGCACCTTGAGGTCGTGCGGGGCGAAGGCGGGCGCGTCCCAGCCCTCCACCGCGACCCGCTGCAGCGCGCCCGCCTCGAGCAGCTCGGCCAGGCGCGCCTTGGAGTCGCGGCGCGGCAGCCGGAAGTAGTCGCCGAGGTCGGGCTCGGTCGCGACCCCGAGCCGGCGCGCCGCGAAGAGCAGCAGCTCCCGCTGGGCCTCGGCCTCGGGCGGCGTCGGCATCTCCAGCACGCTCGCCGGCAGCACCCGCTCGGGCAGGTCGTAGAGCCGCTCGAAGTTGACCCGCCGCTCGGCCACCACCTGCCCGGCGAAGAAGAGGTACTCGAGCGCCTTCTTGCCCGCGTTCCAGTTCCACATCTCGCCCGGCTCGCGGACCCGGCGCGGGCCGGCCACCTCGGCGGCGCGGATCGGCCCCCGCTCGCGGACCAGCTCCAGCACCCGCCGCACCAGATCCGGCTCCTCCCTGGCGACCCGCGCCACCCCGGTCCAGGCCAGCTCGTCCGCACGCGCCATCCGCCAGCGCAGCAGCGGCTGCATGTCGATCGGGATCAGCGAGGCCTCGTGCCCCCAGTACTCGAACAGCTCGCGGCGGTCGGCCCGCGCCCGCCCCGCCTGCCCGTCCTGGTGGACGGTGAGCAGGTCGAGCGTCCCCCGCGGGTACGGCCCGAGCCGCGAGTAAAGCGGCATGTAGTGGGAGCGGCTGAAGACGTTGACCGAGTCGAGCTGCACGATCCCGAGCGCGTCGAGCGCCCGCCGCAGGTGGCGCACGTCGACCCGCCCCCGCGGTCGCGGCCGCGCCAATCCCTGCGCCGCGATCGCCGTCCGGCGCGCCTGCGCGGCGCTCAGCTCGATCTCGGGGGCGCCCGGCACGCGCCGATTCTCGTCGATCGGGCGCGGCGGGCAGGGCGCCGCGCCGCTCAGCCCTTGAGCGGCCGCGCGTGCGTTTCCAGCCAGTCGAAGACGCGTTCGTTGCGCAGTTGCGGCGCCATCGGCTCGCAGTGGTACTCGGCGCCCTCGGCGACGGTGAAGGGCAGCAGCGTGCTGTTCGACCCGATCCAATCGTGCAGCTTGCGCTGCTGGCCCGGGAAGTCGGTTTCGAGCTGCGGCGCGGTGATCGCGGTAGGCATCGAGATGCGCTTCGCTTCGGCCCGCGAGAGGTGGAAGCGGCGGGCGTTGCTGATCCGTTCGTAGCCGCCGCCGTTGCCGTAGATCTCGGAGCGCTTGGCGACCTCGAAGCGGCCCGCTTCGGGGAGCTGCCCGGGGATCTGGTCCCAGGCGCGGTCGAACTCGGCGGCCCGCCCTTCGTCCAGCAGCTTGAGCAGGAAGCTCGGCAGCGAGCGCCGCCAGCTGACGAAGGCGTCGGTCACGCCGGTGTCGGTGACGAGCGCGGCGAGGCGGCGCTCGTGGACGGCGGCGCGGGCGACCAGGAGGCCGCCGAAGCTCTGGCCGATCAGCGAGATGCGTCGCCGGTCGACGTCGGGGCGGCCGCGCAGGTAGTCGACCACGGGGGTGATGACGCGCTGCCAGTCGGGGATGAAGACTTGGCTGCGCAGGAAGAGGTTGCCGCCCTGGCCCGGGCCTTCGAGGATCAGCGCGTTCCAGCCGCGTTCGATCGCCGCCGCGCCGCCGTACACGTACATGTCGATGTTCTGCGCGTCGGAGCCGTTGTTGAGGATCACGGTCGGGCGCGCGCCCTTGCCGCCCGGGCCGAGGAACCAGCCGGGGAGCGTGCCGCCCTGCCAGGGGATGCGGACCGGCTCGAAGCGCGGTCGGAAGAGCGCCGCCGCCCGCGCCCAGGCGGCCTCCATCTCGGCGTAGACGACGCCCTCGTGTCGGCGGCTGGGGGTCTTCGAGGCGAGCACGAAGAAGAGCGCCTGGTCGAGGTACATCGCCGCCCGCAGGTAGCTCGACCGGGCGCTCGCGCGGCGGCCGGCGTGTCGCTCCCCGTCGGCGCGGACGCGGGCCTGGCGGCCGAGTCGCAGGAACTGCTCGTAGGTGGCCCGGTAGGTGTCGCCCTTGGCGTGGATACGGTCGAAGGTCGCCAGCACCTCGCCCACCTCCGAGGCGCCATAGCCGGCGCCGCCGAGGGCGAAGAGCAGCTGGAAGTTGAGCGCTTCGTCCTCGAAGAAGGCGGTCGCGGGCCGCTTGTCGGGCTTCTTCTTCGCCTTGGTTTCGGCCGCCGCGGCGACCGCGTTCCCGCCGGGCAGGGCCATCAGAGCACCGCCCGCGCCGGCGGCGAGGGCGCCGCCCAGCAGGCTGCGCCGACTGAGGGGTCGCTCGGTGTCGTGCTCGTGCTCGTTCATGACCTCGATGATCCCGCAAGCGTCGGCGGCCTCGGCCAACCGTCCAGGTGTGACATATCTCCGGAGCGCTCACTCCGTTTTAACGGAGCACCGGCTCCGTTTGGTGCTACAGTGCCCGGCCATGAACCGGAGCGATCACCCCCATTTCAATCCCTGGCTCGCCCTGGTCGTCGTCTGCTTCGGCCAGTTCATGGTCGTCCTCGACGCGACGATCGTGAACGTGGCGCTGCCCGCCATCCAGCACGACCTCGGCTTCTCCGACAGCTCGCTGCAGTGGGTGGTCAACGCCTACACGCTGCTCTTCGGCGGCTTCCTGCTGCTCGGCGGGCGCGCCGCCGACCTGCTCGGTCGGCGCTCGCTGTTCCTGGCCGGCGTCACCCTCTTCTCGCTCGCCTCGTTGGCCAACGGGCTGGCGGGCTCGGAGACGACGCTGATCGTCGGCCGGGCCGTGCAGGGCCTCGGCGGGGCGATGCTCTCGCCCGCGGCGCTCTCGGTCATCACCACCTCCTTCGAGGAGGGCGCCCAGCGCACCAAAGCGCTCTCGGTCTGGGCCGGCGTGGCGGCGGGCGGCGGCGCGGTCGGGCTGCTGCTCGGCGGCTTCCTGGTCGAAAGCCTCTCCTGGGAATGGATCTTCTTCGTCAACGTGCCGGTCGGCGCCGCGATCATCGTCGCCGCCCTGCGGCTGGTGCCGAACTCGCGCCACGAGGGCGCCCTGCGCCACTTCGACCTGCTCGGCGCGAGCACCGTCACGGGCGGCCTGATCGCCCTCGTCTACGCGATCGTCGAGGCCTCCAGCTGGGGCTGGGGCTCGCCGAAGACGCTCGGCGTCGCCGCCGGCGGCCTGGTCCTGCTGGCGGCGTTCGTCGCGATCGAGCGGCGCTCGCCCGCCCCGCTGGTGCGGCTGCAGCTGTTCCGGCTGCGCTCGCTGGCGACCGGCAACGGCGTCTTCCTGGTGGTCGCCGGTGGCCTCTTCGCGATGTTCTACTTCGCCTCGCTCTACCTGCAGAACATCCTCGGCTACTCGCCCCTGACCACCGGCCTCGCCTTCCTGCCGGTGACCGCCGGGATCGCGATCGGCGCGACGACGGCGGAGAAACTGATCCCCCGCGTCGGCCTGCGCCCGGTGCTGCTGACCGGGATGCTGGTCGCCGCCGCCGGGCTCGGGGTGCTCGCCGCGACGACCCAGGTCGGCGGCCACTACGCGGGCGTGATCGGTGGCCTGCTGCCGATGTCGATCGGCATGGGAGCGACCTTCGTCTCCCTGACCCTGGTCGCGACCACCAACGTCGCCGAGTCCGACGCCGGGCTCGCCTCGGGGATCTTCAACACCTCCCAGCAGATCGGCGGCGCGCTCGGCCTCGCCGTCCTCTCCAGCATCGCCAACAGCAAGACCTCGAGCTTTCTCGCGGGCGTCGTCGGCAAGCCGAGCTTCCTCGACCAGCAGGAAGCGCTGGTCGCCGGCTTCCAGACCGCGTTCGTGGTCGCCGCCGGGCTGGTCGCCCTCGGCACGCTGCTCGCGGCGCTGCTCCTGCGCCGGCGCGACGTCGCCCGGATCGAGGCGGGCGAAGTGTCCCCCGCGGTCGCGGCCTGATGCCCTCCGCCGCCGTCCGGACCGGCGAACCCCTGCACGCTTGTCTTCGTGTGGATGACCAGCGTGCAGGGGGTGGCGGGGCCGGGTCCCGGTGGCGGGCGCGACGGGGCCGGGCCGGCGCGCGGTTAGTCTTGGGCTGATGGCAGCGGCGGAGGGAGCAACGGCACTGCGCGCCGACGCGGCGCGCAACCGGGAGCGGATCGTGGCCGCCGCGGTCGAGCTCTTCGCCGAGCGTGGCCTGGAGGCCTCGACCGCGGAGATCGCCGCCCGCGCCGGGGTCGGCGAGGCGACCCTGTTCCGCCGCTTCCCGACCAAGGACGACCTGGTGACGGCGATCGTCGCGGTGCAGATGGAAGACGCCGCCGAGCTCGCCGCCTCCTGTCTCGAGGAGGAGGACCCCTGGCGCGGGGTCGCGCGCTTCCTCGAGGAGATGGCCGAGCGGGCCGCCCGCGACCACGGGGTCTACGACGCGGTCAAGGAGCGCTGCATCGCCTCGCCGCCGCTGGCGGCCGAGCGTCGCCGCATCCTCGACCTGACCGCGCGGCTGGTGAAGCGCGCCCAGGCGGCGGGCGCCCTGCGCGACGACGTCACGGGCCCGGACCTGATGTTCCTGATGACCGCCGTGGCCGCGCTCGGCGAGGCGCCCTTCCCGGGCCTGCGGCCCGACCTCTGGAAGCGCTACCTCGGCATCGTCCTCGACGGCCTGCGCCCCGCCGGCGCCTCGAAGCTCCGCCCCGCCGCCCCGCCGCGCCGCGCGATCGAGCACCCCGCGGGCGAGTAGGAGCCCGGCCGGGGGGCGGGATCGCGGTCGCCTGCTGAGTTGTGTACGCCCTGGCGACCTCAAGTCAGCAAGCGGTCGCACGGTCAGCCCGGCGCGCGGTCGGCTTCGCGGAGGATGCCGCGCATGTCGCCGATCGCCTGCAGCGTGCCGCGCACGGTCCCGGTCACCTTGGAGCGGCCGCTGCGCTCCGTGTAGGGGACCCCGAGGTCGGCGATCGTCCAGCCCGCGGCGGCCGCCTTGACGACCATCTCCAGTGGCCAGCCGCTGCGGCGGTCGCGCAGTCCCAGCTCCAGCAGCGGCTCCCGCCGCGCGGCGCGCATCGGGCCGATGTCCCGGAGTGCGATGCCGGTGCGCCGCCGCAGTTCACGGGCCAGCGCCCGGTTGGCGAGGCGCGCGTGCAGCGGCCAGGCGCCGCGCTCGGCCAGTCGCGCGCCGATCGCCAGGTCGACGCCGTCGTCCAGCATGCCGACCAGGGACGGCAGCCATCCCGGGTCGAGCGAGCCGTCGCAGTCCATGAAGCAGACGACGTCGGCCTCCGCCGCCTGCAGGCCGGCGAAGCAGGCGGCGCCGAAGCCGCGCCGCGGTTCGCTCACCACCAGGGCCCCGAGGCTCGCGGCGAGCGCCCCCGAGCCGTCCGCCGAGTCGTTGTCGACGACGATCGGCCGGTAGCCGGCCGGCATCGCCGCCAGCACGCCGGGGATCGCCTCGGCCTCGTCGAGGACGGGGAGGACGACGTCGGGCATCAGCCGGCCTCCTCGCCTGGCCCGGGCGCCCCGCCCTCGGGCGCGCGCCCCGCCGCCGCGCCGACCGCGGTCGGTCGGGCGTCCCCACCCGCGCGCCCCGCGCGCCGCAGCCGCACCGCGTAGATCAGCGCCGAGCCGAGGAAGAGCGCCGCGCAGAGCCCGAGCCAGCGGTCGAGGAAGACGCCCGTCCCGAGCCCGGTGTCGCGGCGGTAGCGGTCCTCGACGAGCCCGAGGACGAGGGGGAACCACATCAGCAGCGCCAGCCCGGCGAAGAAGGCCGGGATGCGGACGTGGTTGGCGACCGGCACCCGGCGGCGACCCTCGCGCCTGCCCCGCGGCCCGGCGAGCGAGCGGTAGGCGACGACGTTGAGCGCCGAGTAGAGCGGGAAGGCGAGCAGGTCGTGGAGGACGATCGCGCCGCCGAACCAGACGATCGTGGCGAGCGCCGAGGGGCTTTCGACGATCCGCAGGAACCCGTAGCCGGCGATCGCGAAGCTGGCGAGGACGGCAAGCAGGTGAAGCGGCGAGTCCCCGTACGCGGCGCGCAGGCGGGCCGACATCAGGCGGCCTCGAACTTCATCTTCGCGACCCACTTGGTCTGGTGGACGCCGGGCGCCCCGGGGACGATCAGCCGCGCCGGGAAGCCGTGGTCGAGCGAGAGGTCGACCCCGTTGACGCGCAGCGCCAGCAGGCTCTGCTCGGCGCGCACCTGGTCGGCGCTCAGGGTCACCATGCGCAGCGCCCCGGCCTGCTGCAGCGATTCGACCAGCACCTGGCCGCCTTCCGGCAGGCCGGCGGCGGCGGCTAGGTCGCGCAGTCGCACGCCGGTCCAGCGCTGCGTCGTCGACCAGCCTTCGACGCAGGCGATCGGCAGGTCGTAGCTGTGCTGGGGCATCGCCAGGAGCTGGGCGCGGGAGAGGCTGCGGCTCCGCGGCCCCTCCAGCGCCAGCCGCCAGCCGGCGCCGGTCTGCGCGGGCCGCACCCCGACCGCCGCCGCGGTCTTGTTGATCTGGAACTCGGTCGGCCCGTCGCCGAGCTTGGTGCTGCGCGGGGTGAGCAGCCCGAGTTCCCGCAGCGGCCCGCCGACCGCCTGCGCGAAGCCCATGAACGCGACGCCGAGCGAGGCGGCGCCGACGGTGCCGAGGAAGGCGCGCCGCGAGATCGTCGACTCCGCCGGGGCGACCGGCGCGAGGCCGCCCGCCGCGGGGGGCTCCGGGGCGGACTCCCGCAGCGGCTTCGCGCCGCGCTCGCGGAGGGTGCGCAGCGCCACCGGCACCTTCAGCGTCACGTGCAGGGCGAAGGCGGCGATGAAGACGATCGCGCCGTAGTAGTGGGCGGTGAGGAAGCGGAACGGCCAGGGGTAGAAGACCTGGATGTTCAGCAGCCCGGTCCCCAGCACGAAGACCGAGCCGCCGACCAGCAGCGCCAGCGAGGCCCGTTCGAGGGCGTGGGCGGCCGAGCGGATCGGCGGCCACTCGAAGAGCTTCGGCATCACCGACCACAGCTTCGCCAGCAGGATCGGGATCGCCGCCAGGCCGCAGATCACGTGCAGGCCCTGGGTCAGCGCGTAGATCCAGGCCGGGCTGGTCGGCCAGGAGAAGAAGTAGATGTCGCCGCCGAGGCCGCCCGGGGGCAGCAGCGAGTTGCGCCCGAGGCCCGGTTCGTAGGCGGCCTGGGAGAGGAACCCGGTGACCGCGCAGACGATGATCAGCGGCAGGAGGATGGAGCCGAGGACCGAGGTGAGCCAGGGACCGCGCAGGGGGCTGCGCCAGAACTCCGGCCGCGCGGGCCCGGGCGGCGGCTCGGCGGGGGGCCGCGGCAGGCGGGGCGGACGCGGCAGCCTCATCGCCCGCCCCCTGCGGCGATCCGCTCGACGCGCCCTTCGCCGCGCACGGCGACGAAGGCGTCGCCGCTGCGCGGGTCGACCGCGACCGAGTTCGGCTGCCGGCCGGTCGGGTAGGTGGCGACGCGGCGCGGGAGCCCGCGCACCAGCGAGTACTCGGCGAGCCGATCGGTCGCGGTGAGGGTGACCCAGAGCCGCGCCCGCGAGGGGTCGACCGCCAGCCCGTAGGGGGTCCCGGCGGCGGCGACGCTCGCGACCTGCCGCGGGTGTGCCCCGACCTTGAAGACGAGGACGCGTTCGCCTTCGGTGTCGGCGACGTAGGCGAGGTCGTCGCGGGCGACGACGTGACTTGGCCCGACCTCGGCTGCGGTGGCGCCGAGGCGCCGCGGGGCGCGGGCGTCGTAGACCTGCAGGACGCGAGCCCCGACCGCCACCAGCGCGACCCAGCGCCCGGCGACGGCGACGATCCCGCCCGGCTGGTGGGGCGTGCCGAGCGTCGCGGCGAGCTGCCCGTCGCGGACGACCGAGACCTGGTCGGAGTGCTCGTCGGCGACGAAGACGCTGCCCCCCACCGCGGTCGCGTCGTGGGGGTGGACGCCGACCTTGGTGGCGCTCGCCACGCCGCCGGGGCGGACCAGGAGCAGCTCGTTCGCGCGCTCGGCGGGGACCAGCACCGCCCCGTCTTCGCGGTCGAAGGAGAGGTGGCGGGGCGGCTCGGGCAGGGGCACGCGCCGCACCACCCGCAGGCTGCGGGGATCGAGGAAGGCGATCGCCGCCGGCCGGCGCACGCCGACCGCGAGCAGGCCCGCCGCCGCGTCCCAGGCGATCCCCTCCGGTTCGGTGCCGACCGCGGCACTGCGGCCGGCGGGCGTCACAGGCGGCGCCGGCGATTCGGCGGGCTCGGCGGCGCGCCGGAAGCCGGTGGGGGAGGGGGGCGAGGACGAGGACGACGAACCGCCGCCGCAGCCCGCGAGGGCGAGCGCGGCGAGCGCCGCGATGCCGGGCCATACTCTGCGGCCGATGGGCGAGCGAGTCTTGGTCACCGGCGGGGCGGGGTTCATCGGCTCACACCTCGTCGACCTGCTGGTCGCGAGCGGGCGCGAGGTCCGCGTGCTCGACTGCTTCCACCCGGCCGCCCACTCGCGGCGGCCCGACTACCTGAACCCGGCGGCGGAGCTGGTCGTCGGCGACCTCGCCGACCCCGAGGTCGCCGCCGCGGCGGTCGACGGCGTCGACGCGGTCAGCCACCAGGCGGCGATGGTCGGGCTCGGCCTCGACTTCGGCGACGTCGCCGACTACGTCGGCGCCAACGACCTGGGGACGGCGCGGCTGCTGGCGGCGCTCGCCCGCGCCGGCTTCCGCGGGCCGCTGGTGCTGGCGAGCAGCATGGTCGTCTACGGCGAGGGCCGCTACGAGTGTCCCCGGCACGGCGAGGTGCGCCCGGCGCCGCGCGCGCCCGCCGACCTCGAGGCGGGCCGCTTCGAGCCGCCCTGCCCGCGCTGCGGCGAGCCGCTCGAGCCGCGCCCGATCGGCGAGGACGCGCCGCTCGACCCGCGCAGCGTCTACGCCGCGACCAAGCTCGCCCAGGAGCACCTCTGCGGCCTTTTTGCCCGGGAGAATCCGGCGGTGAGCGCGACGCTGCTGCGCTACCACAACGTCTACGGCCCGCGGATGCCCCGCGACACCCCCTACGCCGGGGTGGCGAGCATCTTCCGCAGCGCCCTGGCGGGCGGGCGGTCGCCGCGCGTCTTCGAGGACGGCGGTCAGCTGCGCGACTTCATCCACGTCGCCGACATCGCCCGCGCGAACCTGGCGGCGCTGGAGCGGCGCGGGCCGCCCGCGGCCTTCAACGTCGCGACCGGCCGGCCGCGGTCGATCCGCGTGGTCGCCGAGCTGCTCGCCGACGCGGCCGGCCCCGACGCGCCGCGCCCTGTCGTTACCGGCGAGTTCCGGCTCGGCGACGTCCGCCACGTCTTCGCCGACCCGGCCCGCGCCCGCGCCGAGCTCGGCTTCGAGGCCGAGGTCGACCTGGAGCGGGGGATGGCCGAGTTCGCGACCGCGCCGCTGCGCTAGCGGCGCTTGCGCGCGCGCCGTCCCGGTCCGCCCGCCCCGACGCTCTGGCCGCCGTCCCATCCCGCTCACCACTTGGTGAAGAGGAGGATCTCGATGACCACGGCCTGGGCAGTGGCCGCCGCCAGCACCGGCGCGACCTGCCGCTCGCGCAGCGCCCGGGCCGCGGCGAGGCAGGCGAAGGGCACGAGGAAGAGCCAGATCCGCTCCGTCTCTGCCTTCGTGTAGCCGAGCACGGCGCTGAAGACGACGATCGCCGCCAGCGCCACCGCGGTCGCCTCCTTGCGGGCCAGCGCGCGGGTGGCGAACCAGGCCACCGGTCCCAGCATCAGGACGAAGGCGGCGGGTGAGCCGAAGAGCCAGAAGGCGTAGGGCCGCAGGCGCGCGATGCCCTCGCGGTACTTGGTGTCGGTGGCGCCGATCGCGGCGATCGGGTTGAACCCGGTGGCGAGATAGAGCGCCGCGTAGGCGACGGCGAGGACGATCGCGCAGAGCGCCGCCAGGCCCAGGGCGCGCTCCGGGCCCTCGCGCCGCCAGCGGACCAGCGCCGCCCAGGCGCCGACCGCGAGCAGCGCCCAGGAGAAGAAGGCGGCGAGGGCGAGCCCGGCGGCACCCGCCAGGCGGCCGAGCGGCCGGCGGGCGAGCAACCCGACCGCGGCGAGCACGCCGAGGGTGGCGAAGACGGCGTCGCCGGAGGTCGCCCCGTAGAGCAGCGAGGTGGGGACGAAGACGAAGAGCAGGGCGGCGACCCGGGCCTCCGTCTCGGAGGCGAGCTCGCGGCCGAGCAGGTAGAGGAGGGGGGTGGCGGCGGCGCCGAGGACGATGGTCAGCGCCGCGGCGCCGGCCGCCGTGTCGATGCCGAGGTAGTGGAGGGTCAGCAGGAGGCCGGGCGGGTGGCCGGCGGACTGGATCGGCAGGACCGGGACCAGTTCCGGGAAGTGGGAGAGGAAGTGGCCGACGCCGGGGTCGAGGAAGCGCAGGCCGGGGAGGTACTCGGTGCGGCCCTCGCCGGTCGCCCGCACGACGAAGGGCTGGTCGAGCCCCGGCGGGCCGGCGCGGAAGGCGTTGAGCGCGACGCGGGTCGCCAGCGTGAGCGCGAAGGCGCCGGCGGCGAAGGTCGCGGGCCCGATCGCGGCGCGGCGCATTCGCAGAGCGAGGAGGAGGGCGCCGGCGAGGACCGCGGCGGCGGGCAGCGCCCAGGTGGAGAGCGCCGGGCGCAGGAAGACGACCAGCGGCTGGGCCGGGGCGCCCCATTCGGCGCCGGCCGCCTTCGCCGCCAGCCCGACGGCGAGCACGAGGAGCGCGCCGCCGCAGACGGCGGTGGGGAGGAGGACCTCGGCGCGGGTCCAGGGGCGCCGCCGCGGGGCGGGCGCAGGCGCGTCCGCGGGCGCGGCGGGGCGGCGGTCGCTGAGCGTGCCGGTGCTCACGCGCGACCGCCTCCGGGCGATCGCCGGGCCGCGACGGTGACCGCGGCGCTCATAGGACAACCTCCTCGCGCAGGCGCGCGAACCAGCGGCCGCCCTCGGTCCACAGCTCGGCGACGCCCAGCCCGGCCGCCGCCGCGGGGGCGGCGACCTCGTCGGCGGCGACGAAGTGCCACGGCAGCCAGCCGCTGGTCGCGCGCGGGCTCTCCAGCCGGACCCGCCGCGCCCGCGAGGCGCTCGCGGGCGGCTCCAGCTCGACCAGCACCTGGCCGCCCGGCGCCATCAGCTCGGCGGCGCGACGCAGGAGCGTCGTCGCGTCGCCGCCGATCCCGATGTTGCCGTCGAGCAGCAGCACGCTCGCCCAGCCGCCGGCGACGGTCGCCTCGAAGATCGACCCCTCGATCACGCGCGCGCCGCGCGAGCGGGCGATCGCCGCGGCGGCCGGGGCGAGCTCGACGCCGACCGCCTCGACCCCGCGCCGGCGCAGCGCCACGACGTGGCGCCCGGCCCCGCAGCCGATGTCCAGCACCGGCCCGGCGGCGCGACGCAGCAGCGCGTCCTCGGCGGCGTCCGGGGTCCCCAGCCAGCGGCCGATCGGCAGCCGCCGCCGGCTGCCGTCGGCGCCGACCGCGTGCAGCCCGCCGGCGCCGGCGGGCTCGTCGCGCAGCGCCTCCTCGTACAGCGCGATCGCGTCGATCTGCCTCAGCTCACGCACAGCGCCGCCTCCACCTCCTCCAGCGCCCGCGCGAAGCGGCCCTCGGGCGCGGCGGCGGCGACCGCCCGCGCGTCTTCGATCCGGTCGACGTCGCGCAACCGCGGCAGCGCGGCGGTCCGCAGGCCGAGCGCCCGCAGGGACTCCTCCTGGCGCATGCCGGTCACCGCGGTGCTCATCGGCACCCCGGCGAAGGCGCGCGGGTCGGGACGACGCAGCCCGATCGCCCACCAGCCGCCGTCCTCGGCGTGGCCCAGCACGGCGTCGGTGCGGGGAGCCATCAGCCTGGCCAGCGAGCGCTCGAGCAGCTCGGCGTCGACCTGCGGCGTGTCCATGCCGATCAGGAAGGTCGGCCCGGAGCAGCGCGAGAAGACGTGGGCGAGGCGGCGCTCCAGCGGCCCCTCGCCCTGGTCGACGACCCGGAACGCGGGCGGCACCCAGTCGCCGGCCGGGCCCGCGAGGGCGAGCAGCCGCTCGCCGCAGGGCACGTCGGCCACCGCCGCGAGCGTGTCGGTGAGCGCCGCCATCGCCAGCCGCGCCGCCTGCTCGGGCTCGCAGGGCGGGGTGAGCCGCGTCTTCGACCGGCCCGGCTGTGGCGACTTGGCGATGACGACGATGCAGGGACGCAAGGCGTCGATCCTCCCCAGAAGAAATGACGAATCTCTTACGTCTACGAGGCACTCGACCGATCGGACGAGCGCGATCCGTTCGACGGGTCTCTACCCACCCGTCGCGGTCGGTCTATCGCCCTCCGCCTTCGCCGTCAACCCGCCGCGATCCACCGTCCGTCCAGCGCCATCCGAGCCGGCGCGCCCGTCCCTCCCTCCACTTCGGCAGGTAGGAGGGCGGGACGGGCGCGCCTCGTCGTCCGCCCGCCCGCCCGGCGTTCGCAGTTCTCCGCGCATAGCGCGGATGTCTGCGAACTCATCGGGAGGCGCTCCGTGGCGTTCGCACTTTGCCGCGCATAGCGCGGATGTCTGCGAACTCACCGGGGAGCCGGCCCGCAATCCCCGGGACGCGGTCGTCCTTTGGTCCGGTCCGGAAATCGCGGTCGTCCTTTGGTCCGGTAGGCGGACGTTAGGACGACCGCGCCGGGCGGGGCGGACCAAAGGACGACCGCACGCCCCGCGCCGCGGTGGCGTTCGCAGTTCTCCGCGCATACCGCGGATTAGTGCGAACGCGCTCGGGGTCCGGTCGGTGAGTTCGCAGTTCTCCGCGCTATGCGCGGCAAAGTGCGAACGCGCCCGGGGTGGGTCCGGTGAGTTCCGCGCACAGCCGGCCTCCACGGAGGGCTGCGCGCCGATGGCCCGGGATCGATCGACTAGCCTGGGCCGATGAGCACCTCAAGCGATCTATTCGGGGCCGAGCACGTGCGGCGCTACGTGGAGACCGACGGCGAGGAGGGCTATCACTGGCGCAACGACACGAAGATCCTGCTGCTCTTCACCAAGGGCCGCAAGTCGGGTGAGGAGCGGATCAACCCGCTGATCTTCGAGCCCGACGGCGACGACTACCTGATCGTCGCCTCGAAGGGCGGCACCGACGCGCCGCCGGCCTGGTTCCTCAACCTGGAGGCCGAGCCGGAGGTCGAAGTGCAGGTCAAAGGCGACCGCTTCAAGGCCCGCGCCCGCACCGCCGGCCCGGCGGAGAAGCCGCGGATGTGGCAGAAGATGGCCGAAGCCTGGCCCGACTACGACAACTACCAGAAGAAAACCGAGCGCCAGATCCCCGTGGTCGTGCTAGAGCGCGTCTGAGGGTCCGCGACCGCCCGACCGCGGCGCGCAGACCGGCCGGGACACCGGCCAGTACTCAGACCTCGGCGGCGGCCGGCTCGAGCGAGATCAGCAGTTCGGTGCCGCCGCCGTCGCGGTTGCGGGCGGTCAGCTCGCCGCCGTGCAGCTCGGCGATCCGCGCCGCGATCGAGAGGCCGAGCCCCGTCCCGCCGCGCGCACCGGAGCTGAAGCGGGCCGCCGGCTCGCCGGCGAGCTCCCCCGCGTCGAGACCGGGGCCCCGGTCGGAGACGGCCACCGCGCCCGCCGCGACCGTCACCAGCACGGGCTCCTCGCCCCCCGGCCGGGCGCCGTGGCGCAGTGCGTTGTCGAGCAGATTGCGGACCGCGATCCGGATCAGCGTGGGGTCGCCGACGACGACCACCGGCTCGACCTCCAGCTCGATCCGGCCGTCCGGGTCGAGCTCCGCCGCCAGGTCCTCGACCAGCTGGTCGAGTCGCAGCTCGGTCGGCTCGCTGAGCTCGGCCCCGGCTTCCAGCCGCGCCCAGGCGAGCAGCGCGTCCACCGTGTCGCCCATCCGGACACTCGTCGCCCGCGCCTCCTCGACCGCCGTCGCGGTCGCCGCCGGTTCGAGCTGTGCCGCTTCCAGCGTCGCCCGGATCGAGGCGATCGGCGTGCGCAGCTCGTGCGCGGCGTCGGCGAGCAGCGCTTCCTGCTGGGCGAGGCTGCGCGCCGCCGGCCGCAGGCTGCGCCCGGCGAGCAGGAAGCCCGCGATCGCCGAGAGTGCCAGCAGGCCGGCACAGGCGACGACGATCGTCACCACCAGTTCCCGGTGGGCCGCTTCGAGCCCGGAGAGCGAGGCGGCCGAGACCACCGCGCCGGCGGCGTCGCCGTTCGGGTCGCGGTAGAAGGGCGCCGCCAGCAGCCGCACCTGGGCCCCGGCCCCGTCGGTCACCGTTTCGGCGACGAGGTGTTCGGACCGGGTCGCCCGGTGGGCGATCGCCGCCAGCTGTGCGTAGTCCACCGGCAGCTGGTTCTTGACCCCCTCGAAGACCTGGCGCGGGTGCGGTCCGGTGCCGTTGAAGACGCGGATTTCCGGCGTCCCCGCGGTCAGGTCGTCCCCGCGCAGCCCGTCCAGCCGCAGCCTGCCGCGGTTGGAGTAGTAGATGAGCCGCGAGGACCCGGTGACCCGCCGTCCCATCACCCCTTCGAGCGAGTCGAGCCGGGCCTGGGAGTCCTTGTTGATGACCAGCAGGGCCAGCGCCGCGAGGCCGACCGCCATCGCCGCGGTGAAGAGCAGGGTCAGCGAGATCCGCAGCCGGCGCAGCCGCCGGATCGCCGGGGAGGGCGCCTCGCGCTCGAACGGCCGGGCGCGCAGGCGCAGCTCAGGCATCGATCCGGTAGCCGACCGCCCGCACGGTGGCGATCAGCGGCGGGTCGCCGAGCTTGCGGCGCAGCTGGCTGACCACCACGTCGACCGCGTTGGACATCGGCGCGGTCAACTCGTCCCAGCAGTGCTCGACCAGCTCCTCGCGGCTCACCGCCGCCCCCTGGCGCGACAGCAGCAGCTCCAGCACCGCGTACTCCTTCGCGGTCAGCGACAGCAACACGCCGGCGCGGCGCACCTCCCGCCGGGCGGTGTCGAGCTCGAGGTCGCCGGCGGCGAGCTTCGACGGGCCGATCGCCTCGCGCCGCCGGCAGAGGCTGCGCACCCGGGCGATCAGCTCGGCCATCGCGAACGGCTTCACCAGGTAGTCGTCGGCGCCACGCTCGAAGCCTTCGACCCGGTCGCGGACGGCGTCGCGGGCGGTGAGGACCAAGACCGGCGGGCGCTCGGGCCCTTCGTCGCGGTCGCTCAGCAGCTGCAGCCCGTCGCCGCCGGGCAGCATCCGGTCGAGCACCAGGCAGTCGTAGCTGTGGCCGGCGAGCCGGCTGCGGGCGGCGGCGACGCTCGCCGCCCCGTCGGCGCCGAGGCCGGAGGCGCGCAGTGAGACGACCACGCCGTCGCGGAGCCCATCGTCGTCGTCGATTACGAGCACGCGCACCTTTCGCACCTTACGGCCGGCGACCCGTCGGCTTCGTGAGGGTTCGATGAGGCCCGCGGCGCCGGGCGGCTTCGGGCGGCCGTCGGCGGGGCATGCTGAGGCATATGGAAATCAGAAAGAGACGCTTCCCCGCATCCACCCCCAAGTCGAGGCTCGCCGCCCTCGCGCTGCCGCTCGCCGCGCTGCTGGCGCTCGTCGCGCTGGTCGGCCCGGGCTCCTCGGCCGCCGCGGCGGGCAACCGCGCCCAGGCCGGCGGCGCCTTCGCCAAGTGCCAGAGCCGCCACCCGGGCAACCGCCACGGGGTCTGGCAGCCCGGCCCCCAGACCGCCGGCTGGCAGTGGCAGCTGCAGGGCAAGATCAACACGTCCGTCCCCGCCTGCGTGTACGAGGTCGACGGCTTCGAAACGTCGAAGCGCACCGTTGCCAAGCTGCACCGCAAGGGTGTGAAGGTCATCTGCTACCTCGACGTCGGCAGTTGGGAGGAATACCGTCCGGACGCCTCCAAGTTCCCGAAGTCGGTGCTCGGCAACCGCTACGAAGGCTATCCCGAAGAGCGCTGGCTCGACGTCGCCCACTTCCACAAGTTCGCCGGGATCATGAAGAAGCGGATCGCGATGTGTGCGCATAAGGGCTTCGACGCGGTCGAGCCCGACAACATCGCGGGCTGGGAAAACAAGACCGGCTTCAACATCACCCGCCGGCAGCAGCTCCGCTACAACCGCTGGATCGCCGGCCAGGTCCACCGGCGCGGCATGTCGGTAGCGCTGAAGAACGACCCCCGGCAGGCGAAGCAGCTGGTCGGCAACTTCGACTTCGCGGTCGTCGAGGAGTGCTTCCAGTACAACGAATGCGGCTTCTTCAAGCCCTTCATCGAAGCCGGCAAGGCGGTGTTCGAGGCCGAGTACGAACTGCCGCCGGCGAAGTTCTGCGCCAAGGCCAAACGGCTCGACTTCTCCTCGATCCGCAAGAACGTCGAACTGTTCGCCAAACCCTGGAAGCCCTGCGAAAAGGTCTAGCCGGCAGCCGCCGCGCGCGGCGAGTTCGCAGTTCTCCGCGCTATGCGCGGAGAACTGCGAACGCGACCCTGCGCCGCCCCTCGAGTTCGCAGTAAACCGCGCTATGCGCGGAGAACTGCGAACTCGCCGGACCGCGCAGCCCGGCAGCCCGGCCCGGCGCTGGCGCCGGCGCGCCGCTCAGCCCGGCGCGCCGATGCCGGCGGGCGTCGAGTCGGCGAGCAGGCCGCGGGCGAAGCGGACGACCAGCGCTCCGTCGCCGACGGCCCAGGCGACCCGGCTGGACGCACCCGCGCGCACGTCTCCGGCCGCGAAGACGCCTGGCCGCACCGTCTCCGGCAGGGCCGGCTCGCGGTCGGCCGGCGGCCAGGCGATGTGGCCGGCGCCGGCTTCCGCACGATGGGGGACCGCCGACCGCCGACCGCCACCGACCTCCGCGACTCCGGCCGACCGCCGGCGGAAGTGAAACGCTTTCGTGTACGCGTCGTGCGTAAAACCGGTACGTTCTGGGCGTGGGACGTCTGGGGACCTCGCTCGCGCTGGCGCTGCTCGGCGCGCTCTGCCTGGCGGCGCTCGCGGCGCCGAAGGCGGCGGCGCTCGATTACAACTGCTCGGACTTCGCCAACCAGGCGGAAGCCGAGGAATACCTGCTGCCCGGCGACCCCTACAACCTCGACGCCGACAACGACGGGATCGCCTGCGAGGACCTGCCGTGCCCGTGCTCCTCGACGCCGGGCGGTGGTGGTGGGGGAGAAGGCGGCCCCGGCACGACGACCACCGAGCCGCCGCCCCCTCCCAAGCTGAACAAGGCGGCGGCGAGGGAAGCGGCGATGCACAAGGCCCAACGCTTCCGCCGCCACAGCCCGCGGATCAGCCGCTTGAGCTTCAAGGGCTGTCGGCGAAGCACGCGCCACAAGGTCCGCTGCGGGTTTGTCGCCCGCGGTCGCACGAGCACGACCAAGGTCGGCTGTCACATCACCGTGGTGGTGACCGGCGAAGGCAGCCACGCCCACGCGAGGCTGCGCGCCGCCTGCAGGTCCGCGCCCCGACCCTGACCGCGATCGACCTCCCCGCCCCGAGCCCGCGTTGCCGGACGGCCCGGTGCGTTCGTACTTCTGACTCCTATGCGATCAGAAGTACGAACGCTCCCGGCGAGGCGCGGGGAAGCCGGCGCGCGGGTGGACCTAGGCGAAGTAGTGGCCCGCGGCGAGGTCGTCGATCAGGCCGGGATGGGTCGGCTCCCAGTCGAGCAGCTCGCGGGTCTTGGCGTTCGAGGTCTGGTTGTCGGCGGCGATGAAGCCCGCGAGGAAGCCGAAGTGGTCGGCGAGGTCGGCCTCCGGGACCGATCGCGTGTCCAGCCCGGTGCCGCGGCCGATCGCCGCGGCGATCTCCTTCAAGGTCACGCCTTCGTCGCCGACCCCGTGGAGTGCCTGGCCGGGGGGCGCCGCCTCGATCGCGCGGCGGTAGAGGCTCCCGGCGTCGCGGGTGTTGATCGCGGGCCAGCGGTTGGCGCCGTCGCCCGGGTAGCCGGAGAAGCCCTTCTCGCGGGCGATCCCGATCAGGATCGGCGCGAAGCCGTGCTTGTCGAGGTCGCTGTGGACCAGCGGCGAGAGGCGCACCACCGAGGCGCGCACGCCGCGGTCGGCGAGCGCCAGCGTCGCGTTTTCGACGTCGGCGCGGTGGCCGCCCGGGGACCGGTCGTCCTCGGTGCCCGTGCGGCCGAGGCCCATCATCGCCAGCATCAGCGTGCCGCCGGTGTTGACGAAGGGCTTGTCGGTGTCGGCGAGGGCATCGCCGAAGGCCTCGGCTGCCGCCATGTCCGCGGCGATCGCCCCCTCGACATCGCCACCCATCATCAGGTCGTGTCGGAAGGCGAGGTGGATGACGCCGTCGGCCTCGACCGCCCCCTCGCGCAGCCCGTCGAGGTCGTCGAGGTCGCCGCGGCGCACCGCGGCGCCCGCCGCCTCGAGCTTCGCGGCCGACTCGTCGGAGCGGGCGAGCCCGACGACCTCGTGGCCCGCCCCGAGCAGCTCGGGGACGACGGCAGAGCCGATGTGACCGGACGCGCCGGTGACGAATACGCGCATGGGGAACCTCCAAGGATTCGTGGTGGGACAGCGGCGGCCGGGACCGCGATGTCACTGTGTGTCATCAGACTAGCACGCCATGACACCCAGTGACATGACTTAGACTCCGGCCATGGCCAGATGGAAGCCCGACGCCCAGGGACGCCTCGCGCAGGCGGCGATGGAGCTCTTCGACGAGCGCGGCTTCGAGGACACCACCGTCGCCGACATCGCCGCCCGGGCCGGTCTCACCAAGCGCACCTTCTTCCGCTACTTCGGCGACAAGCGCGAGGTGCTGTTCGCCGGCTCGGCGGCGCTCGAGGAGAGATTCGTCGCCGGGATCGCCGCGGCACCGGCCGACGCGGCGCCGCTCGACGCGGTTGCCGCCGGGCTCGAGGCGATGGCGGCCGTCTTCGAGACGATCGGCGACGCCCCCCGCAGGCGCCAGGCGATCATCGCCGCGAACCCCGACCTGCAGGAGCGCGAGCTGATCAAGATGGCCGGCTTCGCCGCCGCCGGCGCCGCCTCCCTCCGCAACCGCGGGGTCGCCGAACCGGCGGCGAGCCTCGCCGCCGAGGCGGGCATCGCGGTGCTCCGCATCGCCTTCGAGCAGTGGGTCACCGGGCCCGAGGGCCAGGACATCCGCGCGCTCCTCCGCGCCGCGCTCGGGCAGCTGCGGGAGGTCGCCGCGTGAGGGTGAGCACGCCATTCGGCGAGTACCCGTTCAAATACCGGCGTCTCGAGCGCCGTGCCGACGGGCTGGCGATCGTCGGCACGGTCGCCGGGGTGGACTCGAGCATCGTCTTCGGCCGCGACGACGCCCGCCGCGCCGCGGCGGCTCTCGCCGTCCCCGCCGCGCTTGCGCTGGCCGTGCTGCTGCGCGCCCGGCGCTGCCGGTAGCCGGCCAATTCCGCGGCCCCGTTTGTGCCGCCTGGCCGAGACGGCGCGCCCGGCCGAGACCGCGCGCCGGGCCGGGACGGCGCCTGTCCGGGACGGCGCGGCCGTCCGAGATGGCGCGTCCGCCGGAGCCCGGTCCGCCCGTCCGAGACGGCGCGCCCGTCCCACCCTCCACTTCGGCAGGTAGGAGGGCGGGACGGGCGCGCCTCGCCGTGCGGCCGCCCGCCCGGCGTTCGCACTTCTCCGCGGATAGCGCGGAGTACTGCGAACTCATCGGGGGGCGGACCTGTGCGTTCGCACTTTGCCGCGCTATGCGCGGAGAAGTGCGAACGCGCCCCACGGGGGCGTGACGGATGTGTGGCGGGTTACGCACGGCGCCGGAACCCGTCCTCTCCCGTGCTCGGTCGGGAAGGCGTCGGTGAGGATCGCCGCCGAGTTGGCCGCCAGGGGTCCGCGCGACCAGCCCGCGCGCCTCGAGCGCGGCGATCGTCGCGCCGATCGACTGCGGCGAGATCTGCTTGCGCCCGGCGAGCTCGCCGGCGGTCGGCGGGCCGCCGCGGGCGAGCGCCGAGCTCTCCGGCAGCGTCAGCTTCTTCCGATTGTGGGATCGTGCCGCGATGCCGAAGATGCCGACGCCCGCGGGGATCGACCTCGCCTACGAGACGGTCGGCTCGCCGGGAGACCCGCCGCTGCTGCTGGTGATGGGGTACGGCGCCCAGCTGATCGCCTGGCCGCGCGGCTTCTCGGAGCTGCTCGCCGCGGGCGGGCGGTTCGTGATCGAGTTCGACAACCGCGACGCGGGGCTCTCGACGAAGCTCGACGGGGTCGAGGTCGACATGGAGGCGCTGGGCGCGGCGGCCGGGGCCGGGGACGCCGAGGCGATCGCGGCGCTCGCCCCCTATACGTTGAGCGACCTGGCGGGCGACTGCCTCGCCCTGCTCGACGGGCTCGGGATCGACCGCGCCCACGTGCTCGGCGCCTCGATGGGCGGGATGATCGCCCAGCAGCTGGCGATCGAGCACCCGGAGCGGCTGCTCTCCCTGACCTCGATGATGTCGACGACGGGCGAGCCCGGGTACGGCCGGCCGACCGAGGAGGCGCTCGCGGCGCTGCTCACCCCGGCGCCCACCGAGCGCGCCGCCTACATCGAGGCCTCCGCCGACAAGGCGATGATCTGGGCCTCGCGCCGCTATGGCGACCGCGCCCGCGCCGTGGAGCTCGCCGCCGCGAGCTTCGACCGCTGCTTCTACCCCCAGGGCGTGAACCGCCAGCTCGCCGCGATCCTCGCCACCGGCTCGCGCGCCGCCGGCCTCCGCGCCCTCGCCGTCCCGACCCTGGTCGTGCACGGCCTCGACGACACGCTGATCGGTCTGGACGGCGGCGAGCGCACCGCCGAGCTGGTCCCCGACGCCCGCCTGCTGCTGGTCGAGGACATGGGCCACGACCGCCCCGAGCCGCTCTGGCCGCTGCTCGTCGAGGCGATCCTCGAGCACACCGCGTGCCCTCAATAACCTAGGGCCATCGCCACCACCCCCGACAAGGCACGCGCCCGCGACCGCCCGATCCGCACCGGCCGGGTCGAATCGGTCGAGCGGATCACCCCGGCGATGATCCGGATCGTCTTCGGCGGCGACGGCCTGGCCGGGTTCGCGGTGGGCGAGTTCACCGACCACTACGTGAAGCTGCAGTTCCCGCGCGACGGGGCGCCGGAGGACGAGCGGCCGAAGGTCCGCACCTTCACCGTGCGCGACTGGGACCCCGAGCGCCTGCTGCTGACGATCGACTTCGTCGTCCACGGCGACGAGGGGATCGCCGGCCCCTGGGCGGCGGCCGCGAAGGTCGGCGACACCATCGGGCTGCGCGGCCCCGGCGGCGGCTACGCGCCCGACCCGCAGGCCGCCTGGCACCTGATGGCCGGCGACGCCAGCGTCATCCCGGCGATCTCCGCCTCCCTCCCGCGGATCCCGGCGGGCGTGCCGGTCCACGTCGTCCTCCAGGTCCACGGCTCCGAGGAGGAGGTCGGGCTCGACTCGCCCGGCGACCTGCGGCTCCACTGGCTGCACGGCGACGCCGACGAGCAGCTCACCGAGGCGATCGCCGCCCTCGACTTCCCGCCCGGCACGCCGCAGGTCTTCCTGCATGGCGAGGCGACCGCGGTCCGCCTCGCCCGCCGCCACCTCGCCGTCGACCGCGGCGTCCCCGCCGAGTCGCTGTCGGCCACCGGCTATTGGAAGCGCGCCCTCACCGACGAAGGCTGGCGCGCCGACAAAGCCGAGTGGAACCGCCAGGTCGAGGCGGAAGCCGCCGCCATCCGCTGAGCGCCGCTCATTCGGCGATCGGCGTGAGCGCCGCTATTCGGCGATCGGCGTGAGCGGGTTGCCCGGTTCGATGTGCCCGCAGCTCGTCGGCGCGGAAACGCCCGCGAAGCGGGCGGCGAGCCAGGGGACCGCGGTCGCGACCCAGGGGACGGCCGCGGTGACGTGGCCGAGCTCGTACTGGTCGTAGAGGACCTTGTCGCCCCGTTCGCAGTACTCGCGGGCGAGGGTGCGGACGTCGCCGGCGATCATCACGCCGTCGCCCTCGCCGATCCCGGGCTTGTTCCCGGCCGTCCCTTCCAGCTCGCCCAGCGCCCCCTGGCCGATGAAGAGCGGCGCGGTCGGCGTGCCGCCCGTCCCCATGATCAGCTGGTTCACCGTGTGGACGTAGACGGGGATGCTCTCCGGCGTCGGGTATTCGGGCTTCGCCAGCTGCGCCCAGGTGAGGCCCGGGTAGTGGCCGAGCGCTTCGGCGATCGAGGCCTTTTCCAGCTTCGCCGCGAGTTCCTTGCCGTATTCGCTCATGTACGGGGTGAGGTCGATGTGGAAGGCGCGCGAGACGCCGACGATCGCCATCGGCATGACGCCCGCCCAGCTGAGGCTGCCTTCGACGTAGTGGAGGTTGTGGGCCGGGTCGACCAGGACGCCGCCCATCGCCGCCCCGACCAGCTTGCCGTTCACTTCCGGCGCGTAGCTGGGGGCCAGCTCGGCCGCCCACTCGGTGGCGATCGCGCCGCCCGAGTAGCCGATCAGGCCGATCTTCCGCGTCCGCGCGAGGCCGGTGGCGGGCGAGGCGAGCGCGGCGCGCAGGCTGTCGAGGGTGTTCATCCCGTACTCGGGGCTGGCGGCGAAGTCGGCCTGCTCCCCCTCGGTGTCGGCGACGACGACGGTCCGTCCGGCCAGCAGCTCGGGCCCGATCAGCGCCGACTCGACCTGGGGGATCGCGCCGCCCAGGGTCAGCCCGCCGGAGATCGCGTAGGAGGGCTCGTCGGCCGGGTTGAGCGAGTCGTAGAAGGATTGGTAGGCGACGACCTGCGGGGCGCCGATCGTGATCGCCGGCTTCAGCACCGAGGTGACGTTGACGGTCGGTTCGCCGAGCTCGGAGGTCGAGCGGTAGAGGAGCTGCACCGCCCTCACCGGCAGCGGCAGCCCGGCGACGTGGTAGCTGAGCGTGCGGGTTTTGAGCACCGTCCCCGGCGCGACTTCGGCGAGCGGCGTCGAGCCCGCGTATTCGTAGAAGGGGTCTTCTTCGGGCTTCGGCGGCGCCGCCTGCGCCGTGGGCGCGGCCAGGATCAGCGCCAGGGCCGCCAGCGCCAGCCCGATCGTCACTCGTCGCAGAACCGCAGTGCTCATCGTCGCCTCCCTCGTCGATTCCCGCGCCGGATGCTACCCAAAATGATGTAGACGTAAACCGGGCCCAGGCCGCGCGTTAGGCGTAAACCGGCCGCGGCCGCGTATCTTGGCGACGTGGAGCGGGCGCCCGACTTCGAGGACATGTACGCGGCGGCGGGGGACGACCTCGCCGCGGTGCCGTGGGCGAACCTGGCGCCGTTCCCGGGCCTGGTCGAGTGGCTCGACGGTGAGGGCGACGCGGCGGCCGGCGCCGCGCTGGTCGTCGCCTGCGGCTTCGGCGACGATGCCGAGGAGCTGGCGCGGCGGGGCTTCGAGGTCGCCGCCTTCGACTTCGCGCCCACGGCGATCGCGCGCGCCCGGGAGCGCTTCCCGGACAGCGCGGTCGACTACCGCGTCGCCGATCTCTTCGACCTGCCCGCCGACTGGCATGCCCGCTTCGACCTGGTGGTCGAGGTCCGCACCCTGCAGTCGCTGCCGATCGAGCGGCGGGAAGCGGGCGCGTCGGCGATCGCCGCGACGGTCGCGCCGGGCGGCCGGCTCTGGCTCTTCGCCCTCGGCCGCGACGCCCACGCGCCGGGCGAGACCCGCCCCTGGCCGGTCGTCCCCGCTGAGCTCGCCCCGCTCGAGGAGGCCGGCCTCGAGTGGGAGTCGCGCCGCCGCGATCCGCTCACCGCGGACCTCTACGACGTCACCGGCGTCCTCCGCCGCCCGCCCCGCTGAACCTTCACCTTGGGCGCCGCGGCTCGTCGGGTGCCACGGCCGGCCGGGCGCGAGCGGGTCGCGCTACGGCTTGATCGGGGTCGCGCTACGGCTTGATGACGATCTTGCCGAGCACGTCGCCCTCGGCGAGCGCCCGGATGCCCTCGGCCACCTCGGTGAGCGGCAGTTCCCTGTCGATCCGCGGGCGGATGCCGCTGACGTCGATGAAGGAGACGAGGCGGTGGAGCTCGTCGAGCGTCCCCATCGTCGAGCCGACCACCTCGAGCTCTTTGAAGAAGACCCGGTTCAGCTCCGCCGACGGGTCCGGCCCGCTGGTCGAGCCGGCGACGACGATCCGGCCGCCGGGACGCAGCGAGCGCAGCGAGTGGCCCCAGGTCGCCTTGCCGACCGTCTCCAGGACGGCGTCGACCTTCTCCGGCAGCCGCGCCCCGGACTCGAACACGGCGTGGGCGCCGCACTCGGTGGCGAAGTCGAGCTTGCGCTGCTCGCGGCTGGTCGCCCAGACGCGGAAGCCGGCGGCCCGCCCGAGCTCGATCGCGGCGCTGGCGACGCCGCCGCCGGCGCCCTGGACGAGCACCGTCTGACCCGGCCGCAGGCCGGAGCGGTCGAAGAGCATCCGGTAGGCGGTGAGCCAGGCGGTCGGCAGGCAGCACGCCTCCTCGAAGCTGAGCGAGTCGGGCTTGGGGACGAGGTTGCGGCGCGGCACCGCGACCCGCTCGGCGAGCGTGCCGGGGTGGAGCTCGGAGAGCAGCGTGCGCGCCGGGTCGATGATCTCGCCGCCCGGGAAGTCGGGGTCGCCGATCACCGCGTGGACGATCACCTCCTCGCCCTTCTCGTCGATCCCGGCGGCGTCGCAGCCGATGATCAT
Organism: uncultured Actinomycetes bacterium; assembly: GCA_963766705.1. Taxonomy (GTDB): domain Bacteria; phylum Actinomycetota; class Thermoleophilia; order Solirubrobacterales; family 70-9; genus VAYN01. The sequence continues at coordinate 1,266,856 of CAVYBE010000008.1, read as the reverse complement.
CGGCAGGCGCTCCGGCGGCAGGCCGACGCCGCGCAGCGACCAGACGTCGTGGTGGTTCAGCGAGACCGCCTTGACGTCGACCAGCTCCCAGCCGTCGGGCACGTCGGGCTCGTCGACCTGGCCGAGCTCGAGGGCGGAAAGCGGATCCTCGGCGGAGGCGGCGACGGCGCGGGCGGCAAGCATCGACCCGGGAATCTAACGGGCGGCGCCGGCCCGCGGGCGACCGGCGCGGCGGACCCGCCACGCCCGCGGCCGCCGCGCCGTCTCCGCCCCCCATGTGACGCCCGTCACCGAGTGAGTGCAGTCACAAACGCCTGTTCGCCCTTGCCGCACTATTGGTATACAAGTTCAAGCGACACGGAAGAGACCCATCATGGAGAAGACCTGGAACGTGACCCTGTACCGCGACGGCAAGCCCGTCAGCGAGCGGCGAGGTGTCAGTCAGCGCGACGCCGTCGCCCAGATCTACCTCCTCTCGCGCACGACCGCTCCGGTCGAGGCCGTCGAGGAGATCCTGCCGCCCGCCGAGACCGGCGAACTCAGCCTTCTCGCCGCCTAGCGCGGCACTCGCGCAACCCCCAGCGCGCAGACGCATAGCGTCCAGCTGTTCCTTGTCCCGGGATACCGGCGACAAGGAACAGCCTGGCGCGTGCCACGGAACAGCCTGGCGCGTGCCACGGAACGGCCTGGCGCGTGCCGCGGAACGGCCTGGCGCGTGCCGCGGACGGCCTGGCGCGCGCCGCGGACAGCCTGGCGCGTGCCCCGCGGAGTCGGCCGCGCGTCGCTACGGCGTCGGCTGCTCGACGGCCGCGCCACCTCGCCGGGCCGCCTCGGCCATGGCCCGCTCGACCGCGTCGACGTCGCGCACCGCGCCGGTGTCGGCTGAGGTCGCCATCGCCGCGTAGGCGCGCAGGGCGGGGGAGACGACCCGCTCCCGTGCCGCCGGCGCGTAGCCGGAGCCCGCCAGCAGCGCCTCGCGGCGCTCCTCCAGCACCGCCTCGTCCACCTGCAGCTCGATCGAGCGCGAGGGGATGTCGATCGCGATCTCATCGCCGTCCTCGACCAGGGCGATCACGCCGCCCGCCGCCGCCTCCGGCGACACGTGGCCGATCGAGAGCCCCGAGGTGCCGCCGCTGAAGCGGCCGTCGGTGAGCAGCGCGCACTTGGCGCCCAGCCCCAGCCCCTTCAGGTAGGAGGTGGGGTAGAGCATCTCCTGCATGCCGGGACCGCCCTTCGGCCCCTCGTAGCGGATCACCACCACGTCGCCCGCCGCGATCCGGCCGCCGAGGATCGTCTCGACCGCCTCCTCCTGGGACTCGAGCACCACCGCCGGGCCGCGGAAGGTGAGGATCGACTCGTCGACGCCCGCGGTCTTCACCACGCAGCCGCGCTCGGCGAGGTTGCCGTAGAGGATCGCCAGGCCGCCGTCGGCAGAGTAGGCGTGGGCGAGGTCGCGGACGCAGCCCGCCGCCGCGTCGAGGTCGAGCGACTCCCAGCGCTCCGACTGGGAGAAGGCGGTCGCCGAGCGCCGGCAGCCGGGCGCCGCGTGCCACAGCTCGACCGCCGCCTCGGAGGCCGCCCCGCCCCGCACGTCCCACTCCCCGAGCCACTCGGTGAGCGAATCGGCGTGGACGCTCGCGACGCCCTCGTTCAGCAGCCCGCCGCGGCGCAGCTCGCCGAGGATCGCCGGGATGCCGCCCGCCCGGTGGACGTCCTCGACCAGGTAGTCGCCGCTCGGGGCGACCTTGCAGATGCAGGGGACCCGGCGCGAGAGCGCGTCGATGTCGGCCATCGTGAAGTCGACCCCGGCCTCCTGGGCGGCGGCCAGCAGATGGAGCACGGTGTTGGTCGAGCCGCCCATCGCGATGTCGAGCGTCATCGCGTTCTCGAACGCCTCGCGGGTGGCGATCGACCGCGGCAGCACGCTCGCGTCGTCCTCGTCGTACCAGCGCCGGCAGAGCTCGACCACGGTGCGCCCGGCGTCCTCGTAGAGCTGCTTGCGCGCCGTGTGGGTGGCGAGCGTCGTGCCGTTGCCGGGCAGCGCCACGCCGAGTGCCTCGGTCAGGCAGTTCATCGAGTTGGCGGTGAACATCCCCGAGCAGGAGCCGCAGGTCGGGCAGGCCGCCTCCTCGATCCGCGCGATGTCGTCGTCGGAGACCTCGGTCGCGACCGCGTCGGCGATCGCCGAGATCAGGTTCACCCGCTTGCGCACCGTGCCGTCCTCGAGCACCGCGGTGCCGCCCTCCATCGGCCCGCCGGAGACGAACACCGTCGGGATGTCGAGCCGCATCGCCGCGTTCAGCATCCCCGGCGTGATCTTGTCGCAGTTGGAGATGCAGACCAGCGCGTCGGCGCAGTGCGCGTTGACCATGTACTCGACCGAGTCGGAGATCAGGTCGCGCGAGGGCAGCGAGTAGAGCATCCCGCCGTGGCCCATCGCGATCCCGTCGTCCACCGCGATCGTGTTGAACTCGCGCGCCACGCCGCCCGCCGCGTGGACCGCGGCGGCGACCACCTCGCCGACCGGCTGCAGGTGGGTGTGGCCGGGGACGAACTGGGTGTAGGAGTTGGCGATCGCGACGATCGGCTTGCCGAAGTCCTCGCGCTCGACGCCGGTGGCGCGCAGCAGCGCGCGGGCACCGGCCATGTTGCGGCCGTGGGTGACGGTGCGGGACCGAAGCTCGGGCATGGCCCTAAAAGGTACTGGCTGCTCAGCGCAGCGCGGTGGCGAGGTCCGACCACTCGTCCGCGGGAATGCCGTCGGCGCCGAGCGCCTGCACGGCGACGTGGTCGGCGCCCGCCTCGACGTGGAGGCGGACCGCGGCGGCGACGTCGGCGGGGCCGCCGTGCGGGATCACGTGGTCGATCAGCCGGTCGGAGCCACCGTCGGCGATGTCGGCCTGCTCGAAGCCGTGTTCGAGCAGCGCGTTGGTGTAGTTGCGCAGGCCGAGGTAGAGCTGCGCGTAGCGGCGCGCGGTCGCCCGCGCCCGCTCCACGTCCTCGTCGAGCACGTAGGCGACCTCGGGGATGACCAGGGCGTCGGGGCCGACCGCGGCCCGCGCGGCGCGGGTGTGGTCGACCGAGGTGAAGTAGGGGATCGTGCCGAGCGAGCGCCGGGCGCTCGTCGCCAGCATCTTCGGCCCGAGCGCGGCGAGGATGCGGCGCCCGACCGGGATCGGCGCGGCGGCCGCGTCGACCCCGTCGAGGAACGCTTCCAGGTTGGTCAGCGGCCGCTTGTAGTCACTGGTCGCCTCCGGGTGCCCGACCCCGATCCCGACGCAGACGCGGCCCGGGAAGTCGGCCTCCAGGGCGGCGAATTCACGCGCAAGGTCGGCCGGGTCGTAGCCCCAGATGTTGACGATCGAGGTGCCGACGACCAGCCGGCCGGAGCCTTCCAGCAGGCCGCGCACCTGCTCCAGGCGCGGCGAGCCGCCGAGCCAGAAGCTGTCGTAGCCGGCCGCCTCGGCCGCCCGCGCCGCCTCCGCGGCCTGCTCCTCGTCGATCTGCCGGAAGGACGTCCAGACGCCGAAGTCACCGAAATCCATGCCCGGCACGTTAGGGAGGCGGCATCGTCGGCGGGCTCACCCGACCCCCGAAGCGGGGGTGCGCGGGGCGCCGCCGCGGGGGTGCGGGAGGCGGCGGGCGGGGGTTGGCGCACCCCCGCGGCGGCGGTTCGCAAACCCGCCGCCGGCGTGTGCTTCAATCGTCAGACCAGAGAAAGGAGGTGGTCCTAATTTTGAGTCACATGCTTGAAGGGACTCTGGAGGTGCAGGGCCGCTAGGCGCCGCACTGGTTCGGGCGCCCGGTGGAATCCAACCCGGGCACCGGCGTGCGCGTGGAGGTCGGGCTTTGTCCCACCCGGCCGTGGTGTCACGAGCACGTTCCCATGCACCAGCTCGAGAGGGCCGTCCTTCGGGGCGGCCCTCTTTTTTTCGGCCGCCGGCGACCGGCTATCTTCGGCCCGTGTCGATGCCCGCCGACCTCGCGCCCTTCCGCCTCGAGGAATACCTCGGCGTCTGGGAGTTCGGCGCGCCCCACCACCTCACCGCCTCCGACGCCGAGTCGATGAGCGTCGCGGAGCTGCTCGCGCTCGCCGGCCCGGAGGAGTCGGAGGCCTTCGGGCGCCTCTCCCTCTCCTACGCCCCGACCTGGGGAGGGGAGGAGCTGCGCGAGGCCATCGCCGCCCTCTACCCGGGCCTCGGCGCCGAGCACGTGCTCACCTTCGCGGGCGCCGAGGAGGCGCTCTTCTGGGCGCTGCAGGAGCTCGCCGGGCCCGGCGACCACGCCCTCGTCACCGTCCCCAACTACCAGTCCTTCGAGAGCATCCCGCTCGCCTCCGGGGCCGAGGTCGAGGGCATCGTCCTCGACCCGGACGCCGGCTGGGCGCTCGACGTCGACGCGGTCGCCGCCCGGCTGCGGCCGAACACCACCCTGGTCGCGGTCAACTTCCCCAACAACCCGACCGGCGCCGTCCCCGACCGGGCCGCGTTCGAGGCGCTCGCCGCGCTCTGCGAGGACCACGGCGCGACGCTGCTCGCCGACGAGGTCTACCGCGGCCTCGAGGCGCCCGGCACCGAGCCGCTGCCGCAGGCGGCCGAGCTCTCGGCGACGGCGCTCTCGCTCAACGTGATGTCGAAGTCCTACGGGCTGCCCGGCCTGCGGATCGGCTGGCTCGCCACCCGCCGCCGCGACCTGCTCGAGCGGCTCGAGCGACGCAAGCACTACACCTCGATCTGCAACGCGACGACGAGTGAGGCGCTGGCGACGATCGCGCTGCGGCACGGCGAGTCGATCCAGGCCCGCAACCGCGGGATCATCGCAGCCAACCTGCCCCGCTTCGAGGCGCTCTTCGCCGCGCATCCCGAGCGCCTGGAGTGGGAGGCGCCGCGAGCGGGGTGCGTCTCCTTCCCGCGCTACCTGGGGGCCGACGGGGTGGAGGCGTTCTGCCGCTCGCTGGTCGAGCGGGCCGGCGTCGTCCTGCTGCCGGCGAGCATCTTCGCCTCGGCGCTCGGTCCGGTTCCGACCGACCGCTTCCGCATCGGCGTCGGCAGGCTCGACCCCGAGCCGGGCCTCGAGGCGCTCGACGCCTTCCTCCGCACCGACTGAGGGCCGCGGCCACGACCCCCGAGTCGGAACGGGCTACTCGAGCGACGTCTGCTGGTGGAGCTGCAGGCGCCAGGAGCCGTCTTCTTCGCGCCGGTAGATGCTCGACAGCTGCGCGTCGTATTCGAAGACGCCGCGGTGGCCGCTGAACCGGTAGGTGATCCAGGCGGCGTCGGGGCCAAGGCGCTCTTCGCGCTCGTCGGCGAACTGGAAGTCGTCCCAGCCGCCCGCCTCGTCGACCTCCGCGATCGCCTCGCCCTTGTCGAGGACGCGGCTGGGGACGACGACGACGGCGTCCTCGCAGAGAAGGCGCTTGTAGGTGGTGCCGTCGCCTGCGGCGAGCTCGCGGTCGAGCTTGGACAAGACGCCGTCGAGGGGCTTCAGCTGCGCGGTCTCCGGCATGGCTCTCCTTTCGGTCTGCTTTTGAGCGGTCTGCCTGCGGGGCCTCGCACGTTACGGACGTGGGGAATTTCCGCCGGCCCCGAAACGAGGGTCAGTCAGAACGCTGACGTGCCGGTCGGGTAAGGGCCGCTCAGGCCGGCTCGCCGGCGAGCCCGACGAACCAGTCGAGCGCCTCCGGGTTGGCGAGCGAGTCGCGGCTCACCACCTTGGCCGGGTCGGCCCCCATCAGGATCCGCTTGACCGGCACCTCGACCACCTTGCCCGAGAGGGTGCGGGGCACGGACGCGATCGCCCGCACCCGGTCGGGGACGTGGCGGGGCGAGCAGCGCTCGCGGATCGCCCGGGCCAGGGCCTTCCTGAGGTCGTCGTCCAGGACGGCGCCCTCGCGCAGCACCACGAACAGCTCGATCACCCCGTCGGTTCCCTCGCGGGGGAGGTCGACGACCAGGGCGTCCGTCACCTCCTCGGAGGCGAGCACCGCGCGGTAGATCTCGGCGGTGCCGATGCGGATGCCGCCGCGGTTGATGGTCGAGTCGGAGCGGCCGTGGATGATCGCCGTGCCGCGCCCGGTGATCTCGATCCAGTCGCCGTGGCGCCAGGTGCCGGGGAACATCTCGAAGTAGGACTCGCGGTAGCGGCTGCCGTCGGCATCGCCCCAGAGGAAGAGCGGCATCGAGGGCATCGGCTCGGTGATCACCAGCTCGCCGACCTCGCCGATCAGCGGCCGGCCCTCGGGGTCCCAGGACTCGACCTTGGCGCCGAGCGCCCGTCCCTGCAGCTCGCCGCGGTAGACCGGCAGGGTGGGGACGCCGCCGACGAAGGCGGTGCAGACGTCGGTGCCGCCGGAGGTGGAGAAGAGCCAGGTGTCGCGACCGAGGTGCTCGTAGATCCAGTCGAAGCCCTCCGGGGCCAGGGGCGAGCCGGTCGAGCCGACCGCCCGCAGGCGGGAGAGGTCGCGGCCCTCCCCGGGCTCGACGCCCGCCTTCATGCAGGCCGAGATCCAGGCCGCCGAGGTGCCGAGCATGGTGATCCGGGCCCGCTCGGCGAGGTCCCAGAGGACGCCCATGTCGGGGTATCCGGGGTTGCCGTCGAAGAGGACGATCGCCGCCTCGGTGAGCAGGCCCGAGACGATGAAGTTCCACATCATCCAGCCGGTGGTCGTGAACCAGAAGAGGCGGTCGCCGGGCCTCGCGTCGACGTGCAGGTGCATCTTCTTCAGCTGCTCGAGCAGGATGCCGCCCTGGCCCTGGACGATCGCCTTGGGCAGCCCGGTGGTGCCCGAGGAGTAGAGGACCCAGAGCGGGTGGTCGAAGGGGACGCGGGTGAAGGTGAGGGGGGCGCCCTCGCCGCGGGCCAGGAGGTCGTCCCAGAGGGTGACCTCGCCGAGGTCGGCCTGCCCCGAGGAGCCGGTGGCGGCGGGGTCCAGGTACGGGAGGAGGACGGTGTGCTCGACCGAGGGCATCGCCTCCTGCAGCCGCGCGACGACCGGGGTGCGGTCGAAGTCCCTGCCGCCGTAGCGGTAGCCGTCGACGCAGATCAGCACCTTCGGCTCGATCTGGGCGAAGCGGTCGATCAGCGAGCCGGCGCCGAAGTCGGGCGAGGCGCTCGACCAGATCGCGCCGATCGAGGCGGTCGCGAGGAAGGCGATCGCCGCCTCGGCGACGTTGGGCAGGTAGGCGACCACCCGGTCGCCCTTGCCCACCCCCAGGGAGCGCAGGCCCTCCGCGCAGGCGGCGACCTTCCCGCGCAGCTCGCCCCAGGTGATCTCCTCGAGGTCGCGCAGCTCGGAGGCGTGGAGGATCGCGACCGCATCGTCGCCCTTGCCCTGGAAGGCGCGCTCGGCCCAGTTGAGGCGCAGGTTCGGGAACCACTCCGCGCCGGGCATCTCGCGCGAGCCCAGCACCGGGGCGGGGTCGCCGTCGTGGGGCACCTCGAAGTAGGCGAGGATCGCGGCCCAGAAGCCGTCGAGGTCGTCCACCGACCACTGCCAGAGCTCCGGGTAGGTGGTGACGTCGACGCCGCGCTCCGCCCGCAGCCAGTCGGTGAAGGCGGTCAGGTTGGAGGCCTCCACGGCGGCCGCGGTGGGACGCCACAGGATCTCCGGGGTCTCCTCCATCGCCGAGCAGGATAAACCGCTGTCGGTAGTCTCGGGCCGATGACCCAAGGCCGGGGGGAACCCGATCCGCTGGTGCTCCGACCGGCGCCGCTCGGGGACGATCTCGACGCGGTCACGCCGGCGTTCGGCGATGCCTTGGACGCGATCCGCGACGCCCTCGAAGAGGGCCGGCCGGTCGCCGTCGTGCTCGCCGCCGGGGACCTGCTCGGACAGGGCTCGCCGCTCGACGCCGCGCTCGCCGCCGGGCTCCTCGGCATGGTCCGGACGCTGGCGATCGAGGGCGCCAAGCCGGGCTGGCGGGTGAACGTCGTCGCCGCCGGCGAGGGCGAGGAGGCGGCGGTCGAGGAGACGGTGGCGACGCTCGCCGGCTCGCGGCTGACCGGCCAGCTGCTCCAGCTCGGCGGCGGCAACCTCGGGAAAGTGCCGGCGTGAGCGCGGCGGCCGGCGGGGGCGGCACCGCGATCGTCACCGGCGCCGCCGGCGGGCTCGGCGGGCGGATCGGCGAGCGGCTCGCCGCGGCCGGGCACGAGTTGCTGCTGGTCGACCTCGACCCGGCGGTCGAGCGGGTGGCCGCCGCGCAGGGCGCCCGCGCCGTGGTCGCCGACCTGACCCGGCCGGAAGGGGTCGAGGCGGTCGTCGCGGCGGCGGGCGGGGACGTCGCCGTGCTGGTCAACAACGCGGGCATCACCCGCGACGCGCGCGCCACGAAGATGAGCGAGGCCGACTTCGCGGCGGTGATCGAGATCAACCTGGTCGCCGCGATGCGGCTGACGCTGGCGCTGGAGCCCCGCTACCGGGACGGGGCCGCGGTGGTGAACATGAGCTCGCGCGCCTCGCTCGGCAACTTCGGCCAGGTCAACTACAGCGCCTCCAAGGCGGGGCTGGTCGGCTTCGGCCGGGCGCTGGCGCAGCGTTGGGCGCCGCGGGTGCGCGTCAACGCCGTCGCCCCGAGCCTGGTCGACACGCCGATGACCCAGGCGATGCCGCCCGACGTGCTGGCGAAGCTGGTGGCGCGGATCCCGGCGGGGCGGATCGGCACCCCCGACGACGTCGCCGGCGTCGTCGCCTTCCTCGCCTCGCCCGACGCCGACTACGTCACCGGCCAGGTGATCTACGTCTGCGGCGGCCGCACGGTCGCTCCCTGACTCCGGTTGGGAACGCGCCGAGTCGTCGCTCCATATAAGCTCGTCCGAGCATTTGGCGGCGTTTACGGCATGGCGGGGATGAGCAAGGTCACGGGAGGGCAGGCAGAGGGTGCCCGCGGGCGCCGAAATCGCCGCGAGGACGTGCTCGAAGCGGCGATCCGGGTCTTCCACAAGAAGGGCTACGCCTCGGCGTCGATCCAGGACGTCGCCGCCGAGGTCGGCGTCCTCAAGGGGAGCCTCTACCACTACATCGACTCCAAGGAAGACCTGCTGGCGCGGATCTTCGAGGACTCGGCGGGCCAGTTCACGGCGATGCTCGACGAGACCGACAAGGTGGAGGGCCGGCCGGTCGAGCGGCTGCGCAGCTTCGGCCACGCCTGCACCCTCTGGTACCTGCGGAACGTCGAGCGGGTCTCGATCTACGCCAACGAGTGGACCCACCTCACCGGCAAGCGGCGCAAGGTCGTCGACCAGATCCGCCACGACTACGAGCGGCGCCTGGCGGGGCTGATCGAGGCGGTGAAGGCGGCGGGCGAAGCGTCCCCCGACCTCGACGTCAACTACGCGACCTACTTCATCTTCGGCGCCCTCAACGAGCTGCCCGCCTGGTACCGGCGCCGCGGCCCCGACCCGGCCGATCGCATCGCCGACGTCTGGGCGGACCTGATCGTCGCCACCGTGGTCGGCGCCACCCCGCGGGTGAGTTCGCAGTAATCCGCGCATAGCGCGGAGAAGTGCGAACTCGGCGAGTCGTCCGCGGGTGAGTTCGCAGTAATCCGCGCATAGCGCGGAGAAGTGCGAACTCAGCGGGCGGGGGAGGAGGCGGTGTCGAGGCTCTCGGAGGCGAGCCGCCAGCGGTGCTGGAGGCGGCCTTCGACGTCGCTCGCGGCGCAGCCGGCGGTGGCGGCGCATTCGCCCCAGAGGTTGGCGGCGCGCAGGTATTGGTTGAAGGCGTCCTCGGCGGCGGCGGCCGGCCCGGTCAGGCAGGCGGCGCCGAGCCGGCCGACCGGGACGGCCTCGTAGGCGGCGCGGATCGCCCGCACGCGGACCACGTATTCGGCGTAGCTGAGGCCGGCGGCGAGCGCCTGGCGCAGGTCGTCCATGCGGGCGACGAAGTCGCCGATCCGCGCCTCGCAGCCGGTCGCCTTGCCGCCCCGCGCCTTTGCCTTGCCGCCGCCCGCCGCTTCCGCGCCCGACTGGGCGCCGCCGCCCGCCGCCCCGCCGCCGCCCGCTCCTGCGCCCGACCGGGCGCCACCGCCCGCCTTGGCGCCGCGGCCCGCCGTCCCGCCGTGGCCGGCCGTCCTCCCACCGGCCGCTTCCGTCTTCGCCGTCACGGTCCCGCCGCCGCCCGCGGCGTCGCCCGCCGCCGTGCTCGACCCGCCGCCCCCGCACGACGCCAGCGCCAGCGCCAGGCAGATCAGTGCCGCCGCCGGCCCGGTGCGGTACAAACCGCGTCGATGCCGAAACGCAGGGGTATCGTCGCGGCGCTCCTCGCCGCCATGCTCGCCTTGGCGGCGCTCGCGCCGGCCGCCCGCGCGGCCGAAGGAAGCGGTCGCGTCCTGGTCGTCGGCGACAGCCTCGAGGAACTCACCTCTCCCTACCTCCACCATCTCCTCCCCGGCGTGCCGCTCACGGTCGACGCGGTCGGCGGCTCCAACAGCTACCAGATCTTCGATCTGTTCCACGCAAGCTACGAACCCTCGGACTCGGTGATCGTGTTCGACGCGGGGACCAACGACGACCCCGAATATCCGCAGATCTTGGCGGAAAACCTGCACAAGGTCGTGGCCGCCGTCGGCAATCGCTGCCTGGTCGTGCCGACCATCCACGGCTTCACCGTGAACGGAGTCGACAACACCGGCAAGAACCGGGTCGTCGCCGAACTCGCCGCCGCCCGCCCCGGCACCCAGACGCCCGACTGGGCGGGCTTCGTCCACACCCACCCGCAGTTGATGCAGGCCGACGGCCTCCACCCGATCGCGGCGGGCGCCGAAGCTCGCGCCGCCCTGATCGCCGCGGGGATCGACCGCTGCCTGGCGGGCGAACCGAACCCGCCGGTCGCGAGCGGCACGGGCGCGGGTGCGATCCCGCCCGGCGAAGAAGGCCCGAACGGCGAAACCGAAGGCCAGCTGAGCCCCTCCCACGAAGCTTTCACGGCCGCCGCCGCGAGCGAAAGCGCCGGTCCCGAACCGGGCTCGCAGCCGATCGCCGAAGCGGTCCACTTCAAGCTCGTCGACCGGGTCGCCCTGCGCCGCGCCGCGCTGCTCGCCGAAGCCGGCCGTGGCCTCGCCGCGGCGGCGCTCGCCGCCCTGCTCCCGTAGCCCCCGCGCCCCGCCCTGCGCAGCCCCCGCGGTCGCGTCCCGCCGGCGATCATCTAGGGTCTGCGGCCGATGGCGCAGAGCGATTCGGTGCAGAAGCCCGGGGCCGATTGGGTCGCCGGGCCGGGCGAGTTCGAGGACATCCGCTACGAGCTGAGCGGCGACGGGATCGCCAAGATCACGATCGCCCGCCCCGAGGTCCGCAACGCCTTCCGCCCGCAGACGCTGATCGAGCTCTCCCGCGCCTTCGAGGCGGCGCGCGAGGACCTCGAGGTCGGCGCGATCGTCTTCACCGGCGCGGGCGACCTCGCCTTCTGCTCGGGCGGCGACCAGAAAGTCCGCGGTGACACCGGCTACATGTCGGAGGCGGGCGGGGTGGGGCGCTTCCACGTCACCGACCTGCAGGTGCAGATGCGCCGCCTGCCGAAGCCGATCATCGCGATGGTCGCGGGATACGCGGTCGGCGGCGGCCACGTCCTGCACGTCTGCTGCGACATGACGATCGCCGCCGACAACGCCCGCTTCGGCCAGACCGGGCCGCGGGTCGGCTCCTGGGACGGCGGCTTCGGCGCCTCGCTGCTGCGCGACCTCGTCGGCCCCAAGAAGGCGAAGGAGATCTGGATGCTCTGCCGCCAGTACGACGCCGCCGAAGCGCTTGACATGGGCCTCGTCAACACCGTCGTGCCGCTCGCCGACCTGGAGGTGGAGACCGTCTCCTGGTGCCGCGAGATGCTCGCCCTCTCGCCGTTCGCACTGCGCCTCGTGAAGGCCGGCTTCAACGCCCACGAGGACGGCTACGCGGGCATCCAGCAGCTCGCCCACGACGCCAACCTCCTCTTCTACGGCGCCGAGGAGGCGAAGGAGGGCCGCGAGGCCTACAAGGAGAAGCGTCGCCCCGATTTCGGCAAGTTTCCGCGCCGACCCTGACCGGCCGGCCGTCCTGCCGGGACGGCCGCTGCCACACTGCTGCGATCGTGCCCGCCTCGCCACTTCCCTTCGACCCGATCGAGGAGGCGCGCCGCCACTGGTCGGAGCGCTGGTCCGGCGAGGCGGCGAACGAGATGGTCGCCGTGACCTCGATCATGCGCGTCCACCAGATCCTGATGGCGCGGCTGAACGAGCTGCTCGAGCCGCTCGATCTGACCTTCCCGCGCTACGAGGCGCTGATGCTGCTGCATTTCAGCCGGCGCGGGTCGCTGCCGCTGGGGAAGATCGGCGAGCGCCTGCAGGTCCACCGGACCAGCGTCACCAACACGATCGACGGGCTCGAGCGGCTCGGCTTGGTGCGCCGCGTCCCGCACGAGACCGACCGCCGCGCCGTCCTCGCCGAGATCACCCCGGCGGGCCGGCGGGTCGCGGGGCGGGCGACGAAGGCGCTGAACGAGGCGCGCTTCGCGACCGAGCCGCTGAGCGAGGCCGAACTGGCGGAGCTCGCCGCGGTGCTCCGCACCCTGCGCGAAGGCGCCGGCGACTTCGACGCCCCCGCGGACGCCCCCGACTAGGCCGGGACCAACGCCCAGCTGTTCCTTTTCGGGCTCTATCCGGCATAAGGAACAGCTGCAGGGAGGCACCGCCGCCGGCGGGACCTTGCCCTCCACAGAGATACGTGCTATTCCTACTATCTGGCTTCCGCACATTGGCGCGCACCGGGCCAGAGGAGACGAAGTGACGACGACGCTCGAAAGATCAGCGACCCGCTCGGGACCCGACAGCGAGGAGATGCCGCTGCGCTTCGTGACCGCCGCCTCGCTCTTCGACGGCCACGACGCGGCGATCAACGTGATGCGGCGGCTGATCCAGGACTCCGGCGCCGAGGTCGTCCACCTCGGCCACAACCGCAGCGTCCGCGACGTCGTCCGCGCCGCCGTCCAAGAGGACGCCGACGCGATCGCGATCAGCTCCTACCAGGGTGGCCACACCGAGTACTTCCGCTACGCGGTCGAGATGCTCGACGAGCTGGGGGCCGGCCACATCCGCGTCTTCGGCGGCGGTGGCGGGACGATCACCCAGGAGGAGATCGCCGCCCTGCACGAGTCCGGCGTCGAGCGGATCTACCACCCAGAGGACGGCATGGCGCTCGGCCTGGTCGGGATGATCGACGACCTGGTCGACCGGGCGCGGGCCAAGCAGCGCCCCTCGGCGCTGCCGCCCGCGGGTGAGCTCGACGACCTCGTCGTGGCGCGGACGATCTCGGCGCTCGAGGACGGCGTCATCCCCGAGCCCGACCTCGAGCGCCTGCGCGCCGAGTGGGCGACGCGCGGCGCCGGGGTCCCGGTGGTCGGCGTGACCGGCACCGGCGGCGCGGGCAAGAGCACGGTCACCGACGAGCTCCTCTCCCGCTTCGCCGCCAACCTGCCGGAGCTGCGCGTCGCGGTGCTCGCCGTCGACCCGACCCGCCGCCGCACCGGCGGCGCCCTGCTCGGCGACCGGATCCGGATGAACAGCCTCCGCAACGAGCACTTCTACATGCGCTCGATGGCGACCCGGCGCCAGAACCTGGCGACCAGCGCCGAGCTCGCCGACGCGGTCGCCTTCCTGCGCGCCGCCGACTTCGACCTGGTGATCGTCGAGACCGCCGGGATCGGCCAGTCGGACTCCGAGATCGTCGACCTGGTCGACGTCCCCGTCTACGTGATGACCAGCGAGTTCGGCGCCGCGAGCCAGCTGGAGAAGATCGACATGCTCGACCTCGCCGAGCTGGTCGTGATCAACAAGTTCGACAAGCAGGGCGCCGACGACGCGCTGCGCGACGTGCGCAAACAGTGGCGCCGCAACCGCGCCGCCTTCGACCTCGCCGAGGACGAGGTGCCGGTCTTCCCGACGATCGCCAGCCAGTTCGACGACCCCGGGGTCACCTGGATGTTCGTGAACCTCTGCCGCATGTTGGCGCCGCACGCGGGCGAGCCGCAGCGCTTCGACCCCGGCCTCGACCCGGCCCTGCGCGAGCCGCGCGGCAACGTGTTGATCCCCGGCACGCGGGTCCGCTACCTGGCCGAGATCGCCGAGCAGGGCCGCGGCATCAACGCCCGGGTCGAGGAGCTCGCCGCGCGGGCGGCGGAGGCGCAGGCCCTCTACGAGGCGCTGCGGGCGCTCCACGACCCGGCCCTGCCGGCGCCGCTCGAGCCCTACCCGGACGCCGACGCGGACGGCGGCGAAGGCGAAGGGGGCAGCGAGCACGCGGCGCTCCGCCGCGCCTACGACGAGGCGCTCGCCGCGCTCGACCCCGAGGCGGTCGGCCTGCTGCGCGGCTGGGACCGCCGCATCGAGGGCATCACCGCCGAGACCTACAGCTACCAGGTACGCGGCAAGGAGATCACCGGGCCGAACTACCGTGAGACGCTCTCCCGGCAGCAGGTGCCGAAGATCGCGCCGCCCCGCCTCGACGGCTGGGGCGACCGGCTGCGCTTCCTGATGAAGGAGAACCTGCCCGGCTCCTACCCCTACACCGGCGGCGTCTTCCCCTACCGGCGGGCGGGCGAGGACCCGACCCGGATGTTCGCCGGCGAGGGCGCCCCGGAGCGCACCAACCGCCGCTTCCACTACCTCTCCCAGGGCCAGCCGGCGGCGCGCCTCTCGACCGCCTTCGACTCGGTGACGCTCTACGGCGAGGACCCGGACGAGCGCCCCGACATCTACGGCAAGGTCGGCAACTCGGGCGTCTCGATCGCCACCCTCGACGACGCCAAGAAGCTCTACTCGGGCTTCGACCTCTGCGCGCCGACCACCTCGGTCTCGATGACGATCAACGGGCCGGCGCCGATCGTCCTCGCCTTCTTCATGAATGCCGCGGTCGACCAGCAGGTCGAAAAGCACCTCAAGGAGAGCGGCCGTTGGGAGGAGACCGAGCGCAGGCTGGAGGAGATCTTCGCCGGCCGCGAGCGGCCCCGCTACAAAGGCGAGCTGCCGCCCGGCAACGACGGCCTCGGGCTGGGTCTGCTGGGCGTCTCCGGCGCCGACGTGCTCGACGCCGAGACCTACGCGCGCATCCGCGCCGAGACCCTGCGCAAGGTTCGCGGCACGGTCCAGGCCGACATCCTCAAGGAGGACCAGGCGCAGAACACCTGCATCTTCTCGACCGAGTTCGCGCTGAAGATGATGGGCGACGTGCAGGAGTACTTCGTCGCCAACGAGGTGCGGAACTTCTACAGCGTCTCGATCAGCGGGTACCACATCGCCGAGGCGGGGGCGAACCCGATCTCCCAGCTCGCCTTCACGCTCGCCAACGGCTTCACGATCGTCGAGTACTACCTCGCCCGGGGCATGGACATCGACTCCTTCGCCCCCAACCTGAGCTTCTTCTTCTCCAACGGGATGGACCCCGAGTACGCGGTGATCGGCCGGGTCGCGCGGCGGATCTGGGCGCGGGCGATGCGCGAGCGCTACGGCGCCTCGGAGCGCAGTCAGATGCTCAAGTACCACATCCAGACGAGCGGTCGGAGCCTGCACGCGCAGGAGATCAGCTTCAACGACATCCGCACCACGCTGCAGGCGCTCTACGCGATCTTCGACAACTGCAACAGCCTGCACACGAACGCCTACGACGAGGCGATCACGACGCCGACCGAGGAGTCGGTGCGCCGCGCGGTGGCGATCCAGCTGATCATCAACCGGGAGCTCGGCCTCAACTTCACCGAGAACCCGTGGCAGGGCTCGTTCGCGATCGAGGCGCTGACCGACCTGGTCGAGGACGCCGTCTACGAGGAGTTCGACCGGATCTCCGAGCGCGGCGGCGTGCTCGGCGCGATGGACACGATGTACCAGCGCGGCCGCATCCAGGAAGAGTCGATGCACTACGAGCGGCTCAAGCACGACGGCACGCTGCCGCTGATCGGCGTCAACACCTTCCTGCCGGAGGAGGGGCAGGAGGAGCGGACCGAGGGCATCCAGTTGATGCGCTCGACCGACGCCGAGAAGGACGACCAGATCGCCGCCACGCGCGCCTTCCAGGCGCTCGGGGCCGAGCGCCGCGAGGCCGCCCTGGCGCGCCTGCAGGAGGTCGCGCGGGCGCGCGGCAACGTCTTCGAGGCGCTGATGGACGCGGTCGTGGTGGCGTCGCTGGGCCAGATCTCCGGCGCCCTCTACGAGGTCGGCGGGGAGTACCGGCGCAACGTCTGAGGTCGGGTACCGTCGGGCCGATGAGCGCCGAGCCGCGCATCGTCTCGCTCGTCCCCAGCATCACCGAGCTGCTCTGCGACCTCGGCCTCGCCGGGAACCTGGTCGGCCGGACCGGCTTCTGCGTCCACCCCTGGGAGACGGTGCGGCACGTCCCCAAGGTGGGCGGGACCAAGGACGTGAAGCTGGACCGGATCCGCGAGCTGGCGCCGACCCACGTCGTCGTCAACGTCGACGAGAACCGCCGCGAGGACGCCGAGGCGCTCGCCGAGTTCGTCCCGGAGGTGATCGTCACCCACCCGCTGGCGCCGCGCGACAACCTCGACCTCTTCCGCCAGATGGGCGCCGTCTTCGACCGCGAGCGGGAGGCCGAGGCGCTCTGCGAGGACTTCGAGCGCGCCTACGAGCGGGCGCGGGCGGCGGCCGGCGAGCCCCGCGACGTCCTCTACCTGATCTGGCGCGACCCGTGGATGACGATCTCCGCCGACACCTACATCTCCCGCACCCTCGCCGCCCTCAACTGGCGCACCCTCCCCGCCCCCGAGGCCGACGAGCGTCCAGGCCGGGAGCGGTATCCGGAGGTCGACCTGGCCGATTTCGTCGGCGAGGTCGACCGGGTGCTGCTCAGCTCGGAGCCGTTTCACTTCAAGGAGCGCCACGTGGCCGAGGTCGAGGAACTGGTGCCGGGGGCGGCGGTCTCGCTGATCGACGGCGAGATGACCTCCTGGTACGGGTCGCGGGCGATCGCCGGGCTCGACTACCTGGCCGACTACACGACGGCAGCCACATGAGCGAGGATTACGGCATGCACGAGGGGTCTCGATGAGCGACGGCGAGGGCATGGGCGCCCAGGCGATCGACGGCCCGGTCGTCCTCTCCTGGAGCGGCGGCAAGGACTCGGCGCTCGCCCTCTGGGTGCTGCAGGAGGAGCTCGGGATCGAGCCGGTGGCGCTCTTCACCACCGTCAACGAGGACGAGGGACGCGTGAGCACGCACGGCGTGCGCCTCGAGCTGGTGCGCTCGCAGGCCGCCGCGGCGGGCCTGCGGCTGATCGAGGTCGGCATCCCGGCCACCTGCCCGAACGAGGTCTACGAGGAGCGGCTCGCGGGGGCGCTCGACTCGGCGCCGCTGGTCGACGCGACCACGGTCGCCTTCGCCGACCTCAACCTGGTCGACGTGCGCGCCTACCGCGAGGAGCGGCTGGCGGCGATCGGCCGCGAGACGCTCTTCCCGCTCTGGGGACGCGACACCGCGGCGCTGGCGCGCCGCTTCGTCGAGGCGGGCTTCGAGGCGACGCTGGTCTGCGTCGACGCGAGCCGGCTCGACCGGAGCTTCGCCGGCCGCCGCTACGACGCGGCGCTGCTCGAGGCGCTGCCCGCCGACGTCGATCCTTGCGGCGAGAACGGCGAGTTCCACACCTTCGTCTCCGGCGGCCCGGTCTTCGCCGCCCCGCTCTCGGTCGAACCGGGGGAGACGGTCGAGCGCGACGGCTTCTTCTTCACCGACCTGCTCCCGCGCGGCACCCGGCGGGGCGCCGCGGGCGGCGGGGCGTAGCGGCGCGACACCCGCGGCGGAACGCCTCGGCGCGACCTTCGTCCCGACCCCGCGCTTGGGGGGTCTCGCGCCCGGCCGGGCGCGCGGGCGAACTAGGCTCCATTCCAACTATCTGTAGACCACATACCGCGAGGAGCGCAGATGACCGTTGAGAAAGTCGCCGTCCTGGGCGGTGGCCTGATGGGATCGGGGATCGCCGAGTCGGTGGCCCGGGCGGGCCTGCCGGTCGTCGTCCGCGATATCGACCACGCTGCCGTCGAGGCCGCCCGCGGCCGCATCGAGAAGTCGCTCGGCCGGGCCCGCGCCGGCGGCAAGATCGAGGACTCCGAGCACGACGAGATCCTCGCCCGGATCGAGTTCACCGACCACCTCGGCGCGATCGCCGACACGGACCTGGTGATCGAGGCGGTGCCCGAGAACGCCGAGCTGAAGGCGAACATCCTCGCCCAGGTGGCGGGCATCGTCGACGCCGAGGCGCTGATCGCCTCCAACACGTCCTCGATCCCGATCGCCCAGCTCGCCGCCGGCGTCGAGCGCCCCGAGCGCGTCCTCGGCCTGCACTTCTTCAGCCCCGTCCCGGTGATGCGGCTGGTCGAGATCGTCGTCGCCCTCGACACCTCCGAGGAGACGCTGTCCACGGCCCGCGACTTCGCCGAGCGGATCGGCAAGCGGGCGATCGTCACCAAGGACCGCTCCGGGTTCATCGTCAACATGCTGCTCGTCCCCTACCTGATGGCGGCGGTCCGGATGTACGAACAGGAATTCGCCTCCGCCGCCGACATCGACGAGGGGATGAAGCTCGGCTGCGGCCACCCGATGGGCCCGCTCACGCTCGCCGATTTCATCGGCCTCGACGTCCTCTACGCGATCGGCGACTCCCTCTACGAGGAGTTCAAGCAGACCGAGTACGCGCCGCCGCCGCTGCTCAAGCGGATGGTCGCCTCGGGCCGGATCGGCCGCAAGTCCGGCCGCGGCTTCTACGACTACGGCGAGGTGCGGGAGGCCGCGGCCGCCTGACCACCCAACCCCGCTGCAGCTGTTCCTTTTGCCGGGATACCGGTGAAAAGGAACAGCCCGGCGGAGGTTGGGCAGCGATAGGTTGTGTTCCTACTATCCATAATGCGCGCAAATAGGGGGACGGTTGATGAGTGACGTCGAGGTCGGCATGGGGCTCTACGAGATCCCGCAGGAGATGGTGGACTTCCGCGAAACGATCCGCCAGATCGCGACCGAGAAGATCGCCCCGCGGGCCGGCGACATCGACCGCAACTCCGAATACCCCCGCGACATCCGCAAGCTGCTGGGCGAGCAGGACATCCTCGGCCTCCCCTTCGGCGAGGAGTACGGCGGCACCGGCACCGGCACCCTGATGCTGCAGATCGGGGTCGAGGAGATCGCCAAGGCCTGCGCCTCGAGCGCCCTGATCCTGATGATCCAGGAGCTCGGCACGCTGCCGATCCAGCTGTTCGGCTCCGAGGAGCTCAAGCAGCGCTTCCTGCCGAAATGCGCGACCGGCGAGTGGTCGCCGGCCTTCGCCCTGTCGGAGCCCGAGGCCGGCTCCGACCCCGCCGCGATGCGCACCACCGCCGTCCGCGACGGCGACGAGTGGGTGATCAACGGCCAGAAGGCCTGGATCACCAATGCCTCGGTCGCCGACTTCTACTGCGTCTTCGCGACCACCGACCGCGCCAACCGGCGGATCAGCGCCTTCGTGGTCGAGGCCGACCGCGAGGGCTTCGACCCCGGCGCGCTCGAGCACAAGCTCGGCATCAAAGGCTCGCCCACCGGCTCGCCGTCGTTCACCGACGTCCGCGTCCCGCACGAGAACCTGATCGGCGAGGAGGGCAAGGGCCTCTCGGTGGCGCTGGGGACGCTCGAGCGCACCCGCCTCGGCGCCGCCGCCCAGGCGGTCGGGATCGCCCAGGGCGCGACCGACTTCGCCAACGACTACGCCAAGGAGCGGATCGCCTTCGGCAAGCCGATCAACAACCTGCAGGGCCTGCAGTTCAAGCTCGCCGACATGGAGGCCGGCACGGCGGCCGCCCGCCAGCTCCTCTACAAGGCCTGCGCGATGGCCGACCGCCCCCGGCGCCCCGCCGACCTCGGCAAGTGGACCTCGATGGCGAAGCTGATCGCCTCCGACAACGCGATGAGGACGACGGTCGAGGCGGTGCAGGTGCTGGGCGGCTACGGCTACGTCAACGAGTACCCGGTCGAGCGGATGATGCGCGACGCCAAGATCACCCAGATCTACGAGGGCACCAACGAGATCCAGCGGGTCGTCATCGCCCGCGCGATGGCCGGCTGAGCGCCCCCGGGCGCTTCGGCGGCCGCTCCGGCCGCCCCCTCACCGCCCGCCCGCGTCCTCTTCGTAGGTATCTACAAAAGCGACCTGCCCACCGGCTCGACGGCTCCCGGAGCCGGTTCTAACTTTTGTCCGGAAGGGTGGATCGGGCCACGTGCAGGCGCGTAGGGGCGCCGCCGGGCCGGGTCATCGGATCGAAAGGACGGAGAGCTTTCAATGGAAGTCGGCCTGCAGTTCATTTTCCAGAACACGCACGAGGGCATGAGCGATGCCGAGATGTTCCGCCGCGAGACGGATGTCGCGATCCTCGCCGAGGAGGTCGGGATGGACTTCGTCCAGGCCCCCGAGCACCACTTCGACCCGGGCTACGCGATGATGCCCGACAACCTGCAGTGGGCCTGCTACCTGGCTGCGCGGACCAGCAGGATCACGATCGGCACCGGCGCCATCATCCTGCCCTGGTGGACGAACCCGACCCGGGTCGCGGAGAAGATCGCGATGGCGGAGATCCTGCTCGGCGACCGCTTCATGCTCGGCTTCGGCCGCGGCCTGGCGAAAAAGGAGTACGAGGCGTTCGGCGTGCCGATGTCGGAGGCGCGTGAGCGCTTCGACACCGCCTCGGAGCTGATCCTCGACATCCTCGAGACGGGCGTCGCCGAGTACGAGACCCCGTACTTCTCCCAGTCGCGGGTCGAGATCCACCCGTGGCAGCCGGTCAACTGGCGCGAGCGCGGCTTCAACTCGGTCGCGATGTCGCCTGACTCCGGGATCGCCGCGGCGAACATCGGCGGCACGATGATGTCCTTCGTGCAGCTGCCGTGGGAGCAGCACCACGAAGGCGTCGAAGCGTGGCGCAACCGCTTCCACGAAGTGCACCCCGGCAAAGACCCCGGCGCGCCGGTCTTCTCCGACTTCACCTTCTGCCACGAAGACCCGAAGGTCGCCGAGGAAGTCGCCCGCGAGTACCTCAGCAAGTACTACCTGACGGTGATCAAACACTACGACTTCGACGGCTCCCACTGGGGCGAGACGAAGGGCTACACGGCCTACCAGGCGGGCGCCGACGCGATCAAGGAGGCGGGCCTCGAGGCGGCCGCCGAGGGCTTCGTGCAGTCGCAGCTCTGGGGCACGCCGGAAGAAATCATCGAGGGCTGGAGGAAGCGGGTCGAAACGACCGGCGAACTGCGCCCGGCGATGGCGGTCTCCTACGCCGGGATGCCCTTCGAGCTGGTCGAAGAAAGCCTGCGGCTGATCGGCTCCGAGGTAGTCCCGGAGCTGCACAAGATCACCGCCCAGCAGGCCGCGGCGGCCTGACCGCGTCCGAGTCGCGAGCGGGGTCGCTGCGGCGGCCCCGCGCTGACTCGCCGGCATGGGCGCCCGCGAGCGGATCCGGATGGCGGAGGCCGAGCGCCTCGCGCTGCTGGAGGCCGAGCGCGTGGTCGTCGTCACCAGCCTCGGACCGCGCGGCTGGCCGCACTCGATGCCGATGTGGTTCGTGGTCCGGGACGGCGAGATCTGGATCTGGACCTACCGGACCTCCCAGAAGGTGCGCAACCTGGAGCGCGACCGGCGGGCGACGCTCCTGGTCGAGGCGGGCGAGGGATACGAGGAGCTGCGTGGGGTGATGGTCGAGGCCGAGGCCGAGATCGTCGACGAGCCGGCCGCGGTGCTGGCGCTCGGCCGCGAGCTGGGCGCCCGCTACGGCGGCGGCGGTCCGGAGGCGGAGGCGGCCCTCGCCCGGCAGGCCCGCAAACGCGTGGCGATCCGCTTCCGGCCGCGGCGGACCGTCAGCTGGGACCACCGCAAGATCTGAGCGGCACCGAAGACGAAACGGAGGGAACGATGGCGAAGGTGAACGGCGGCGGCCTCGGCGGCCGCGAGGTGGTGATCGTGGCGGCGGCGCGCACGCCGATCGGGCGCGGGCATCCGGAGAAGGGGATCTTCCGCGACCTGCATCCCTCCAACCTGTTGGCCCACGCCTACCGCGAGGTGGTCGAGCGGGCGGCGATCGACCCGGCCGAGGTCGGCAACGTCTTCGCCGGCTGCGTGCAGCAGATCGGCGAGCAGAGCCTCAACATCGCCCGCGACGCCTGGCTCGAGGCGGGCCTGCCGGTCGAGGTCCCGGCCAACACGGTCGACACCCAGTGCGGCTCCGGCCAGCAGTCGGTCAACGTCGCCGCGGCGCTGATCGCGGCGGGCGTCCACGACGTCGCGATCGGGGCGGGCGTCGAGCACATGGGGCGGATCTCCTTCGCCGACGTGGCCGAGGTCAACGAGCACCACGGCTCGCCGATCTCGCCCCAGCTGGCGGCCCGCTACGACCTCGTCAACCAGGGCCTGGCGGCGGAGATGATCGCCGACCGCTGGGAGATCTCGCGGGCGGAGCTGGACGAGCTCGGCCTGCGCTCCCAGCAGCTGGCGCGGCGGGCCACCGACGAGGGCCGCTTCGAGCGGGAGATCGCCCCGGTGCAGGCCGAGGGCGAGCTCCAGGCGGTCGACCAGGGACTGCGCGAGACGACGCTCGAGGGCCTGGCGGCGCTGAAGCCGGCCTTCAAGGAGGACGGCAAGGTCACCGCCGGCAACTCCTCCCAGATCTCCGACGGCGCCGCCGCGGTGCTGCTGATGAGCCGCGAGAAGGCGGACGCGCTGGGGCTCGAGCCGCGGGCGCGGCTCCTCGACCAGACGACGGTCGGGGTCGACCCGGTGTCGATGCTGACCGGCCCGATCCCGGCGACCCGGAAGCTCTTCGAGCGCAACGGGCTCGGTGCCGAGGACGTCGACCTCTTCGAGGTCAACGAGGCGTTCGCCGCGGTCGTCGCGGCCTGGCGGCGGGAGATCGACCCCGACATGGACCGGGTCAACGTGAACGGCGGCGCGATCGCCCTCGGCCACCCGCTCGGCTCGAGCGGGGCGAGGCTCGTCACCACCCTGCTGCACGAGCTGGAGCGCTCCGACCAGGAGGTCGGGCTGGTGACGATGTGCTGCGGCGGCGGCCTCGGGACGGGGACGCTGTTGGCGCGGGTCTGAGCCGCCCGCCGGCCGCCGGTCCCGGAGTCTCGGCTCGGTCGACGCCCGGCGGCCCGGCGCTCAGCGGGGCGCCATCCGGATCGACCCGTCGAGCCGGATGGTCTCCCCGTTCAGCATCGGGTTGGCGACGATCGCGGCGACGAGGTCGGCGTACTCGCTCGGGCGCCCGAGGCGGGGTGGGAACGGCACCGAGGCGCCGAGGGAGTCTTGGACCTCCTGGGGGAGCGTGGCAAGGAGCGGGGTGTCGAAGAGGCCCGGCGCGATCGTGCAAACGCGGACGCCGCGGCCCGCGAGCTCACGTGCCAACGGCAGGGTCATCCCGGCGATGCCCGCCTTCGAGGCGCTGTAGGCGACCTGGCCGACCTGTCCGTCGAAGGCGGCGACCGACGCCGTGTTGACGGCGACGCCTCGCTCGCCCTCCTCGTCGGGGTCGTTCCCGACCATCGCCCCGGCCGCCAGGCGCAGGGTGTTGATCGTGCCGATCAGGTTCACCTCGATGATCGAGCGGAAGTCGGCGAGCGGGCTCGGCCCTTCGCGGCCGAGCAATTTCCCAGGCGGTCCGATCCCGGCGCAGTTGACGCAGATCCGCAGGCCGCGCGGGGCGCCGGTCGCCTCCTCGACCGCGGCGGCCACCGCCTCCTCGTCGAGCACGTTCGCCGCCGCGGCCCGGCCGCCGATCTCGCCCGCGAGCTCACGCGCGCGGTCGCCGGCGAGGTCGACGATCACCACCTCGGCGCCGTCCGCGGCGAGCCGCCGCGCCGTCGCCTCGCCGAGTCCCGACGCACCGCCGAAGACGATCGCTCCCGCACCCTCGCTCAGCATCGCTCCCCCTTTGTCCGTTCCGATGGCGTCATCTCAGCTCGTCCCGAAGCCGGCCATCAGGCCGCCGTCGACGGGGATCAGGGCGCCGGTCATGTACGGGGTCTTGGCGACCCAGTGGACCACCTCGGCAATCTCGACCGGCGCGGCGGTGCGGCGCAGCGGGATGCTGCGGATGATCCGCTCCTTGGCGACGTCGTCGACCCCTTCGGTCATCTCGGTATCGGTGAAGCCGGGGACGACCAGGTTCACGGTGATGCCCTGACGGGCGAGCTCTACCCCGAGCACCATCGTCAGCCCGGCGAGGCCACCCTTGGCACTGCCGTACGGAGAGTCGCCCGGGAAGCCGCGAAGGCCGACGACGGCGCCGATGTTGACGACGGCGCTGCCGGGCTCCATCTGGGCGGCGACCGTGCGGATCAGGCGGAACGGCGAGACCAGGCCGATCTCGAGCACGGCGCGGTAGTCCTCGTCGCTGAGCGAGGCGAGCCGGCCGCCGACGTGGAGCGCGGCGCTGTTGACCAGGACGTCGATTCCGCCGAGGCCCTCGACGGCGGCCGCGGCCACCGTGTCGGGACCGTCCTCGGCGGCGAGGTCGGCCTGGATCGGGACGGCGCTGCCGCCGGCCTTCTCGACCGCCTCCGCGGTCTCCGAGAGGTCGCGCCGACCGACCACCGCTACCGCGTCGCCGGCCGCGCCCGCGAGCTCCGCCACGGCACGGCCGATGCCGCTGCCGGCTCCGGTGATCAACCATCTCCTCATCGCGGCGACGAAGGTATCCGACATCTTCCGCCGGCCGTCGACGCCCGCCTGTGGGAACCCACAAGGGCCGGCCGCCCGGTCCGCTCCTGCCTGCCAAAGCTCCCCTAGAACAGGGATGCGCGAAAACACTTGCGCTTCAACTGGGCAATCACCGGAGGAGGAATCGTGGGGCGACTCGACGGCAAGGTGGCGATCATCAGCGGTGCGGCACAGGGCATCGGACAGGCCTGCGCCGTCCGCATGGCCAAGGAGGGCGCGAAGGTCGTCTGCGCCGACATCCAGGACGACTCGACGACCTACGATCAGATCGTCGCCGACGGGGGAACCGCCTTGCAGGTGCAGATGGACACCCGCAGGCGCGAGGACTGGAGTCGCACGGTCGAAGCCTGCTCGGATGCCTTCGGCCCGGTCGAGCTGCTCGGCAACGTCGCCGGCGTCGTCAACATGAAATCCGAGGACTCGGTGGTCGGACTCACCGACGAGGGCTGGGACTACGTCCTCGACACCGACCTCCGCGGCGTCTGGCTCGGCATGCAGGCGGCGATCCCGGTCATGCAGTCGAACGGGGGCGGGCGGATCGTGAACATCAGCTCGCTGGCGGCGGTGAAGGGACTCACGAATCTCGCTTCCTATTCGGCGGCGAAGGGCGGCGTCATCGGCCTCACCCAGCAGGCGGCGCAGGAATACGCGAAGGACAACGTCCTCATCAACGCGATCGCGCCGGGCACGATCGACACGCCGATCCTCCAGGACATCACCGACGAGATGCGCGAGCAGAACGCCAACTCGCACATGATCAAGCGGCTCGGCAAACCGTCGGAGATCGCCGGGCAGATGGCCTACCTCTTCGACCCGGTCGACGGGGCCTTCCAGACCGGCCTGCTGTTCCCGGTGGACGGCGGTTGGTCGATCAACGGGCTCAACTACTGAGCCGCCGGCCCCTTCCTCGCCGAACCCGTAAGACCCAGGTGTCCGGTCCCGTCCAGAGTCAGCCCGCGGAAGATCCGCTGATCGTCCACGAGGCGCTCGAGGCGGAGCTCGGCCTCGGGGAGCTGCGGGTCGAGCGGGCCTCGGCAGGCCACTCGAACGTCACCTTCTTCCTCGACGCGGGAGGCCGCCGGCTGGTCCTGCGGCGCCCTCCACGGGGTCCGTTTCCCCCCTCGGCGCACGACGTGCTCCGGGAGTATCGGATCCTCCACGCCTTGGAGGAGTTCGAGGTGCGGGTGCCGCAGGTGGTGCTGGCCTGCGACGACCCCGAGGTGATCGGGGCGCCGTTCTACGTGATGGAGCGGATCGAGGGTGTCGTCGCCGACGCGGCGACGCCGCCGCCGCTCGACAATCCCCGCGACCGTGCCCGGATCGGCGACGAGCTGATCGACACCCTGGTCGAGCTGCACCGGGTGGACTGGCGCAGCTCCGAGGCGCTCTCGCGCATCGGCCGGCCCGACGGCTACCTGGAGCGCCAGCTCCGCCTCTGGACCGAGCAGTGGCGCAAGCAGCGGACCCGGGACGTCGAGCTGATCGACCGGACCGGGGAGGAGCTGCGACGCGCCGTCCCGACCTCGCCTCCGGCAACCATCGTCCACGGTGACTACAAGCTCGACAACGTGGCCTTCGCGCCACGCTCGCCCGCCCGTCTCCTCGCCGTCCTCGACTGGGAGATGGCGACGATCGGCGACCCCCTCGCCGACCTCGGCTTCCTCACCGCCACCTGGACCCAGGGCGACGACCCCGAGCGCCTGCTCGGCCTCTCCCGGGCCCCGACAGAGCCCGGCTACCCGGCCCGGGGCGACCTGATCGAGCGCTACGGGACCGTCTCCGGCCTCGGTGTCGAGGGCCTCGCCTGGTACCAGGCTCTGGCCCTCTGGAAGCTCGCCATCCTGCTCGAGGGCAGCTACCGCCGCTTCAAGGCGGGAACGACCGACGACCCCTTCTTCGCCCGGCTCGAGCGCGGTGTGCCGAGCCTGGCCGCCCAGGCCTGGGATGCCCTGGGCGGCGCCCTTCTCTAGCTCTTCGCGGACGAGGCCGGGCGTGTCCCGGGCCGGCGGGCCACGGGCGGGGGCGAGCTCAGGAAGGCCAGATGAGGCGGACTTCCTCGGAGAGGAAGGCGCTCGAGGCCTCGAGGTCGGCGAACCCTTCCAGCGAGCGCAGGTAGCTCTCGCCGTCGGCCGCCCAGTCGGACTCGAAGGGGTCGCGGTCGGGCCACCAGATCTCGGCGAAGCCGTCGGCCGGCGGCTCGCCTTCGGCGTAGCTCTCCGCCCGCGCCTCGGTGCGGACCAGGCGCGACGCGCCGGGGAAGCGGCCGGCGAAGTCGTCGTCGGTGGCGGCCCACGCGGAGTCGAACTCCTCGCGCGAGGTGCCGGCGGCGCGGCGCAGGAGGATCTGCGCCTTGACCACCGGATCGTCCTTCCCGATCTCCTTCCCGTCGCGGACCACGTGCTCGTCGGCGAAGACGAAGGCGAGCCGGTCGACGTCGATGAAGTTCGGCTCGTCGGGGTTCACCTGCTCGGCGTAGACCGGGTTCTCACCCATCGCCGCCGCCGTCTCGACGTCGGTGAACCAGACCTCCGCGATCCCCTCGTAGTCGGCCTCCGGCAGGTTGGCGATGCCGGGCCGCACCCGGTGGCACTGGACGTAGGCCTGCAGGGTGTCGATCCCACAGGCCATCTCCCCGTGCGGGGAGATCCAGTGCGAGTGAAACTTCTCCCGTGAGATGTCGGGGCGCTGGGGGATCAGGGCGAAGACTTTGACCATCGTCATCGCCCCCTAGAGCCCGCCGAGGAAGGAGAGCAGCTCGGACTCGAACTTCTCCTGCTCCTCGATGAACGGCGCGTGGCCGGAGTCGGCGAACTGGACCAGCCGGGCGTTCGGCAGCATCTCCGCCGCCTTGGTCGACGTACGCGGGTCGACGATCACGTCGCCGTCGCCGACGCAGACCAGGGTGGGCGTCTGGAGGGTCGGCAGCAGCTCCCGGTGGTCGACGTCCCCAAGCGAGACCAGGGCCGAGTCGGCGTTCTGGCTGGTTTCCATGAAGATGTTCCACATCCAGCCGACGACCTGCGGGCCCGGGTCGTTCTTGCAGACGCCGGAGGAGATCGCGAAGAGGGTGTCGGCGCGGGCCGTGGCGAGGCCGACTTTCGATTCCTCCAGCGCCTCGGTGGTGCCGCCGATCTCCCAGCCGTCGCCCTGGAGGTAGCGCGGCGAGGGGGTGCCGATGAGCACCATGCCGGCCGCTTTGTCCCCGAGCTGCGCGACCGCCTCGACCGCGACCGCCGCGCCCAGCGACCAGCCGACGATCACCGGGTCCTCCAAGCCGCGATCGGCGACCAGGGCGCCGACGTCGGCGGCAATCGCCGCGATCGAGACGTCGTCGAAGTCCTTGTCGGAGTGGCCGCAGCCGCGGTGGTCGAGCGAGACGACGCGGTGACCGGCCTCCCGCAGCGCCGCCAGGTTGTAGTCCCAGGCCCGGCAGCTCATGCCCCAGCCGTGCACCAGCACGACCGGCCGACCGCTCCCGGCGTAGTCCTCGTAGTAGATCGACTTGTCACCCTCGACCGCCAGCTTTCCCATCGAACCTCTCCTCTCGGTTTACGGCTTTTCGAGTTCTTGGGCCGCGCCGACCGCGGCTTTTCCGTTCTGCGCGGCGACCTCTTCCGGGACCAGCATCGGCCGTTCCCGAAAGCGCGGCATGACCTCCTCCGCGAAGAGCTTCATCGAGTCGCGGACCTTCGCGTCCTCGAGGCCGCCGATCCGAAACCAGCAGCTGATGTGGTGCTGGCCGATGTCGCGGTACACCTCGTCGATCCGTCGGATCGCGTCTTGTGGGGTGCCGAGCAAGAGCACTCCGAGCTCCTGGAGTCGCTCGACCGGGAAGCCGCCCGCCTCGCTGTAGGCCGTCGCCATCTCCGCGTAGGCCTCGTAGGTCGCGGGGACCTCGCCCCCCTGGGGCACCAGCGACATCACCTTGTCGAAGTACCAGCCGAAGGCGTCGCGCGTGCGCTCCTTCGCTTCCGCGGCGGTGCGCGCGACGTGGATCTGCCAGTTCAGCGGAAAGTTCAGCGAGTACGGGTCGCGGCCCCGTTCGACCAGCCGCTTCTTCGCCTCCAGCGTGAACGACTTCAAGGTCGGCAGGTCCATCAAGGTCGGGGTGACCAGCAGGTTGAAGCCCTTTTCGGCGACCAGGTCGAAGGTGTCGGGGCTGATCGCCGCGACGTAGACCGGCGGGTGCGGGCTCTGGATCGGCCGCGGGTGCAGCTCGGCGTCCTCGATCTGGAAGTGCCGACCGTGGTAGGTGAAGCGGTCCTCGGTCCAAAGGCCGAGGATGATGTCGAGGGACTCTTCGAAGAGGCCGCGGCTCTCGCCCTGCATCTTCTCCATCCCCAGCATCGAGAACTCGCGCGGCTGGTAGCCACGACCGACGCCGAAGTCGAGTCGGCCGCCGGAGATCACGTCGACCATCGCGTAGTCCTCGGCGATCCGCACCGGATTGTCGAAGGGGAGGATGGAGACGGCGATCCCGATCCGCATGTACTTCGTGCGTTCGGCGACCGCCGCCGCCATCACCTGCGGCGACGGCATGCTGCCGTAGCTCGACCCGTGGTGCTCGGCCAGCCAGACGGTGTCGAAGCCGAGGTACTCGGCGTACTCGACCTGGCCGAGCATCTCGTCGTAGGCGCGCTTGAAGTCACCGTCCGGCGACTCGACCACGAAGAAGACGCCGAACTTCATCCCTAGGCCGCGCTTTCCTCGCGCAGCGCGGCCTCGACCTTGGGAGCGACCTCGCGCATGAAGAACTCGACCCGCCGCGAGCCGCTCTCGACGCTCTCGCCGGGGAGCTGTGCCCAGAAGAAGACATCGTCGATCTGCGGGCGCTCGCGCAGCAGCTTGGTCAGCTCGGCCACCGCCGTGGGCCCGTCCCAGAGGGTGTAGCCGCCTCCGGCGACGATCGCGTCGGCGTCGGGGAAGCGCGGCACCTGGTCGGGTGGGCCGAAGGCTCCCCAGGAGATGTATTCGTTCAGCTGGTACAGGGCGTGCTCGCCGATCTCGGCCCACATCGCCTCCGGATCCTCGGCGACGATCACCCACTGGCCGGCGTGTATGTGGCCCTCGTCGGGGTTCTTGCCGTGCCGCTCGAGCGCGTCCAGGTACATCTGCTGGTGGTCGTTCTGGGTCGAGAGGAAGCCGTCGGCGATCCTCGCGACGCGGTCGATCGAGGGCTCGTTCATACCTCCGACCAGGAGCTTCGGGGGGTTCGGCGCCACCGGCGAGACGGTCACGTCCGGGTACCGGAGCCGCTTGCCGGAGAACTCCAGCGAGCGGCCCTCCCAGGCGCGTCGGATGATCTCGGCGCCCTCCTCCATCAGCGAGGGCCGGTTCTTCAGGCTGCGACCGAACGCCTCGAACTCGTCGGAGCGATAGCCGATCCCGACGCCGAGGTCGAAGCGGCCGCGGGTGAGGATCGAGAGGGTCGCCGCGTCCTCGGCGAGGCGCACCGGGTCGTGCAGCGGCAGCAACATAAGCGACATCGCGATCCGCATCTCCGTCGTCCGGGCGCCGATCGCGCCGGAGATGACCAGCGGCGAGGGCGTGTAGCCGTCATCGATGAAGTGGTGCTCGGTCAGCCACACCGACCGGTAGCCGAGCTCCTCCGCCCAGACGATCTGGTCGACGCTCTCGGCGTAGAAGTCCTCCCACGGCTTGCGCCAGCGGGCCGGATTGCGGAAGTCGTACCAGAGCCCCCAACGGGGCACGCTCGGCTCGTTCACTGCTCCTCCTCTCCGCCCGGTCCCGCCGAGCGGTGTCGTCCTCTCCGGGCGACAACGTAACCCCGCGCGCGAGACCCGGCGGAGGGGCGTTTGGCGACTTCTACAAGTCCGGGTCGTGGGAGGCGGGCTCGTCGCCCGCCCTGCGCCGCTTGCCTCGGGCCGCCGGCCCGCGCTAACGTCGCGCCGGGGTCACGACCTCCATCTCGCCGCCCGCGTAGAGATCGCGGAGGGCGCGTTTGTCGGCCTTGCCCACGCTCGTTTTCGGGATCTCGGCGAGGGCGGCCCAGCGCTCCGGGATCCACCAACGCGCCACCTGGCTGCCGAGGTGCTCGGCCAGGTCCGCGGGATCGAGGTCGGCGCCCTCGCGCAGGACGATGCAGGCGAGCGGCCGCTCCTCCCAGCGCTCGTCGGCGACGCCGATCACCGCCGCCTCGAGCACGTCGGGGTGGGAGGCGAGGCCGTCCTCGAGGTCGAGCGAGGAGATCCACTCGCCGCCCGACTTGATCACGTCCTTGGCGCGATCGGTGAGCTGGACGAAGCGCTCCGGGTCGCCGTAGCCGACGTCTCCGGTCCGCAGCCAGCCTTGGTCGAACTTCTCCGGCGTATCGATCGCGTAGTAGCAGGTCGTCACCCAGGGTCCACGCACCTCGATCTCACCGACCGAGGCGCCGTCCCAGGGGAGCTCGTTGCCCTCGTCGTCGACGATCCGCAGTTCGATTCCGGCCGAGGAGGGCCTGCCGCTCTTCGAGCGCCAGTAGGTGTCCTCCTCCGGCGGCGAGTGCTTGGGCGGATGCGAGAGGGCGCAGAGCGGGCTGGTCTCGGTCATGCCCCAGCCCTGCAGCATCGGCACGCCGCGCTCGCGCATCGCGTCGATCAGAGCGCCGGTGACGGCGGAGCCGCCGCAGACCGCGACCCGCAGGCTGGAGAGGTCGACGGGCTCGGGGTCGGAGTGGTTCAGCAGGTCGTTGTAGAGGGTCGGCACGCCGGCGGTGAAGGTCGGCCGCTGCTCCTTGTACATGCGCGCCAGCGAGGCCGCGTCGAGGGTCGACTGCGGCATGACGAAGTCCGATCCCGACATCCAGCCCGAGTAGGGGAGGCCCCAGGCGTTGGAGTGGAACATCGGGACCATCAGCATGATCACGTCGTCCTGGCCGATCGCGAAGGCGTTGGTCGCGCACTGGGCCATCGAGTGGACGAAGGTGGAGCGATGCCCGTAGGCGACCCCGCGCGGATCGCCGGTGGTCCCGCTCGTGTAACAGATCGAGGCAGCGTCGCTCTCGTCGATCTCCGGCCACTCCGGCACCGCGCCAGGCTCGGCGAGGGCCTCCTCGAATGGCATCGCTCGCTCGCCGAGGACGGCGCCCTCGCCGCCGATCACGAGGAAGCGCTCCACCGTGGTCAGCGAGTCGGCGATCGGCGCCAGCAGGTCGACCAGCAGCTGGTCGACGATCATCACTCGATCGGCGGCATGGTTGACGACGAAGGCGACCTGCTCCGGGAAGAGGCGCAGATTGACCGTGTGGAGGATCGCGCCCATGCAGGGCACGCCGAAGTAGGCGGCGAGGTGGTCACCGTGGTTCCAGCAGAAGGTGCCGACCCGGTCGCCCGGTCCGATCCCCATCCGCTGCAGGCCGACGGCGAGTCGGTCGGCCCGCTCGGCGACCTCGGCGTAGGTCTGCGTGGTCTGGGATCCGTCGGCGGCGTAGGTGGTGACGCGACTGCGGTGGTGGACCGTCCTGCCGTGGTCGTAGATCAACCTCGTCGTCAGCGGCATCGCCGACATCGTGCTCTTCATCCGCGTCTCTCCTTTTCGCTGTCGTCCCGCCGCACGCCCGTGGCCGTGCGCCAACGGCGTGCAGAGGAACGAACGTAGCGCGAGCGGGCGGGGGGTCATCCCTTCGGCACGCTCGGAGGCACCCGCCGGTTGGAGAACTCGACAACGCCTCGGCGAGTTCTTAGGGCCCGCCGATTTGCCACGTCCTAGTTTCGCCTTGTCAGCGCCGGGGGGGAACCCGGTGGGCCACTTTTGAGAGGAGAATCACGTGCAGTACGAGATGACCCGCCGGCGCGGGCCAAGGCGCCGGATTGCCTTCATCGTAGTCCTCGCGCTCGTGCTCGCAGTCTGCAGCATGGTGCTCGCGGCATGTGGGGGCGGCAGCAGCAGCTCGTCGAGCTCGGCCGAACCGTCAAACGAAGCCAGCCCCGGCGAAACCGAACCCGCCGCCTCGGAAGAAGGCGAAAGCGCCAACTCCGGTGAACCGATCGTCATCGGCGGGCTGGAAGGCGAAGTCACCGAAGGCGGTGCGGACTTCACCAAGGGGATGAAAATCGCCGTCACCGAAATCAACGCCGAAGGTGGCGTCAACGGTCGGCCGGTCGAACTGAAGATCTTCAAAACCGGGGGAAGCCCCCAGGGGTCTGCCTCTGCCTACACGCAGGCTGCCTCCGACCCAAGCGTCATCGGTGTCTTCCTCGGTGCCAGCGGTGCGCTGACGCTCCGTAGCCAGTCGGAACGAACCAAGCTCCCGCTGATCGGGGCCGACGGCAACGACGGCATGGACTTCCCGGTGACGAAGTACATCTTCCAGAACGCGGCAGGCGGCGAATACGGTACGTCAGCCCTCGTCTACATGGATGAACATGGTCAGGAATACGCGAAGGCGTTCAACCGCAAGTTCACCGGGAACAGCCTGAAGGGCAAGAAGATCGCGATCTTCTACACCGAAGTGGACTGGGGCCAGATGGTTCCGATCGCGATGAAGGAAGGTTGCGAACAGCTCGGGTGCGAAATCGTCGACGAAGAGGAAGGCGGTGCCGCCGACTCCGTCCAAGCACTCACGCCCCAGCTGACCAAGATGAAGGAAAGCGGCGCGGAAATGTACTTCATCGAAGGCGTCAACGCGAACGTCTTCAAGGCCGCCGAACAGCTCGGCATGGACTCCCTGCCGATCATGTCCGACCAGAATCTCACGGTGCCGGCGCTGGCCGAAGCAAACGGGACCGCCGGAGAAGGGATCGTCTTCGGTGGCCACAAGTGCCGGATCTTCGAAGAACTCGAAGAATTGGACAAGTCGCCGGATCCGACGGTGGAATGGTGCAAGACGTATCGCGCTGCCTTCGAAAAAGAATTCCCCGGTGAACCCTACGCCCAGTACTCGATCTACGGCCATGACGCGGTGGAAACCTACAAATGGGCGATTGAACACCTCGAAGAAGAAGGAAAGGAAGTCACCCGGGAAGCGGTCGCCGAAGCGATGCAGGAAATGAACGGCAGCCTGCGCACCAGCCACGGGCTCGTCAAAACCAGCCCGGAAAGCCATCGCCTCACCGGTGCCTGGGAAGAAGCCTACGTCGTGTTGGACTACACGATCGGCAAAGGTGGCGAAGCCGAATACCACCTGGCTCCCGGCGCCGACCCGACGGGCTCGAAAGCGATCGGTAAACACGCATCGCTCCAGTCATCGCTCGAATAGCCAGCTACCTACAGACATGAGCAGTAGGTCCTAGAACGATCACCCGGGGAAGCTGAGCTTCCCCGGGTGAGCTCTTGGTTTCCGCCGTCGAGGAGAACTTCATGAACGCGAACGCTGCAACACCGTCGGAGGTCCGTCTGGGGGAACTCGAGGACCGGCTTGCGATCACAGATGTGCTCTACCAATACGCGACCGCACTGGACACCCGTGACTGGGACCTGCTGCGTTCCTGCTTCACGGCCGACGGCGTTGCCGACTTCCTCGAGTTCGGCGGCGTCAACGAAGGTCGCGACGCGATCGTCACCCTCTGCGGCGGCGTACTCTCCGGGCTCGACGCGAGCCAACACCTGATCGGCAACCCGCGCGTCGTCCTCGACGGCGACAAGGCCACGGCGACCTGTTACTTCCAAGCCCAGCACTTCCTCACCAGCCCGGCAGGCGGCAACACCTACCTGGTTGGCGGAACCTACGTGGACCGCCTGGTTCGCACCGACGAGGGCTGGCAGATCGAGCACCGCACCCTGCACTGCAGCTGGCAGGACGGCAACGCGGGCGTCTTCAGCGAGGCGGCGGCGCGGCTTGCTGCCGACGGGCATGGCGAGGAGGGCTCCGGACGATGAGCGCGTACGCGCAGTACGTGCTGTCGGGCCTCTCGCTCGGCTGTATCTACGCCCTGGTGGCGTTGGGGATCGTGCTGATCGTCAACGTCACCGGCGTCTACAACTTCGCGGTCGGCAACTACGTGATGTTCGGCGGGCTGATCATGTACGGCACCGCCGGCGTTGGCGGCTGGAGCGCGCCTCTGGCGATCATCGTGACGGCGGCCGCGGTGGCCGGCATCGCCCTCCTGCAGGAGCGGTTGACGATCGCGCCGGTGCGCGGCAAGGTCGGCCCGCTCGGCCTCATGATCACCACGATCGGGGTCGGCTCGGTGCTACAGGGCGCGGCGCTGGCGATCTGGGGGGAATACACGAAAGGCGTCCCCCCGTTCACCGCCGGCTCTTTCGTGCTGCTCGGCGCCCACCTCAGCTACCAGACCCTCTACATCTGGGGCGCCACGTTGATCTGCCTCGTCGCGATCGTCTCCCTCTTCCGCTTCACCGACCTCGGCCGGGCGATGCGGGCGAGCGCGATCAACCCCGTCGCCGCCCGCCTGCACGGTATCCGCATCGGCTCCACCTCGATGATGGCCTTCGTCCTCACCGGCGCCCTCGCCGGCGTGATCGCCGCCGTCACCGTGCAGGTCACCTCGGCCAGCTGGAGCGCCGGCCTCGAAGTCACCCTCGTCGCCTTCATCGCCGCCGCCCTGGCGGGCTTCACCAGCCCCGGTCGAGCGGTCCTCTTCGGGCTCGCGCTGGGCGTGTTGCAGTCGTTGGCAGCGGGCAAGATCTCCTCCGAATACCGGATGGCGATCGTCTACGGGACGCTGATCGTCTTCCTTCTCGGCCGCGATCTGATCGGCCGGGACGGCGTGCTCCAGCGGATGTCGAAGCTCTCCCGCGTCAAAGCGGAATCCGACGAGGCGGTCCTCGCCCTCCAGCAACGGATCCGCGAGCGCACGGCGGCCTTCGTCGAGCGCATGGAGGGCGCCGCGCCGCGCCCGCGCGGGGTCTTCGACGGTATCGGCCTGCGCTCGCTGTCGCCGATCCTGCTGCTCTTCGCCGCCTTCTTCGTCCCCGCGATCACCAGCGACGCCGGCTTCCAGTCGGCCGCAACCTACATCGTCCTCGGGGCGGTCGGCGCGACCGGACTGGGGTTGATCCTCGGCCTCGCCGGCCAGCTCAGCCTCGGCCACGCGGTGTTCTTCATCATCGGCGGCTACGGGGTCGCGATCCTCACCGTGGAAAGCGGCTGGGGACTCCTGCCCGCGGCCCTTGTGGCGGTCGCCGCCTCGATCTTCGTCGCCTACGTGATCGGCCGCCTGACCGTGCGGCTGTCGGGCTTCAACCTCGCCCTGGCGACGCTGGCGATCCAGCTGATCGCGATCGTCGTCGCCGCCCAGCGGTACCCGCAGGGCATCACCGGTCTGCCGATCATGCACCTGTTCGGCACCGAATTCATCGACGCCAAGCAGTTCTTCTACCTCGGCATGGGGATCCTCTGCGTCTGCCTCTTGATCGCCCGCAACATCTGGGTGTCGCAGACCGGCCTTGCCTTGCGGGCGGTGGGACGGGACGAGGAGGCGGCCGAGAGCCTCGGCCTCGACGTCTCGAAGATGAAGGTCCGGATCCTCATGCTCGGTGCCACGATGGCCGCGCTGGCCGGGGTCCTCTGGGCGGTCTACAGCAACCTCGTCACCCAGTCGACCTGGGACGTCACCTTCACGATCACCCTGCTCACCTACGTGATCGTCGGCGGCGTCGCCTCGCCGTTCGGCGCCGCGGCGGGCGCCGCGGTGGTCGGCGGGATGCAGTACGCGGCGCAGGAATCGTTCACCGCCTCTGCCGGCGTCTCGACCCAGCAGTACACGATCATCATCAGCGGCGTCTTCCTGATCCTCTTCGTGCTCGTCTTTCGCGACGGCCTGACGGCGATCCCCGGCTACATCGAAAAAGCGATTGCCGCCGGACGAAGCCGGGGAAGGCCGGAACCAGCGCTCGCCGGCGCCCCCGGCGGTGGGACCGCGGACGGTGCCGCCGCCATCGCCAAGGCACCGGCCCCGGCGAACGGCAACGGGGGCCGGGGCAACGGGCACTCCGGCCTCAGCCTGGTCCAGGTCGCGGAGCTGACCAAACGCTTCGGCAGCCTGCCCGCCGTCTCCGACGTCGACTTCACCCTGGAGTCCGGTGAGATCACGGCGCTGATCGGCCCCAACGGGGCCGGCAAGTCGACCGTGATCAACATGCTCTCCGGGGCGATCGTGCCATCGAACGGGAGGATCGCGGTGATGGGTCGCCAGATCGTCGGCCTGCGGCCCTCTGACATCGGCCAGTCCGGCGTCGCCCGCACCTTCCAGACGCCGCGTCTCTTCGAAGGGCTGACCGCTCTGGAGAACGTCGTCCTCGCGCGCCAGCGCTTCCGTCGCTCCGGCCTGGCCGGGGCCATCTTCCGCGGTCCGCGGTCCCGCCGCGAGGAATCGGCGGCGGAGATGGAGGCGCGCGCCTGGCTTGACTTCGTCGGGCTCGCCGACGACGCCGACACGATCGCGATGGACCTGCCGGTCGGCAAGCAGCGCCTTGGCGAGCTCGCGCGGGCGCTCGCGACCGACCCCTGCGTCCTGCTCCTCGACGAGCCTGCGGCGGGCCTCGACGGCACCGAGACCAAATCGCTGGCCGCGGTCGTCAACACCATCCGCGACCTCGAGGTGGCGGTACTGCTGGTCGAGCACGACATGGCCATGGTGATGTCGATCGCCGACAAGGTCTTCGTGCTCGAGGAGGGACAGAAGATCTCCGAGGGCACGCCGAGCGTCGTCGGCTCGGACCCGACGGTGATCGAGGCATATCTCGGAACGACCGTGGAGGCATGAGCATGGAGAACGGAGATACGAACCCGTCGAACGGGGCGAGGACCGTGCTGGAGGTCGAGGGTGTCTCCTCGGGCTACGGTGCCGTCACCGTCCTGCGCAACCTCTCGATGAAGGTGGAGGCCGGCGAGATCGTCGCCGTGCTCGGCACGAACGGGGCGGGCAAGAGCACGCTGATGAAGACGATCGTCGGCCTCCTGCGGCCGACCGTGGGCACGATCACCTTCGACGGCGACGACGTGACCAAGGTCGCGCCGGAGTCGATGGCCAGTCGGGGCGTCGTCCTCGTCCCCGAGGGCCGGCAGCTGTTCGGCGAGATGACCGTGCGCGAGAACCTGATCCTCGGGGCCTACGCGCACAAGCGCCGGCGCTCGAACCGTGAGGAAGAGATCGAACGCGTCGTCGAGCTGTTCCCCATCCTCGGCCAGAAGATGCGGCAGAAGGCCGCCGAGCTCTCCGGTGGCCAGCAGCAGATGGTCGCGGTCGGCCGCGGAATGATGGCGAAGCCTTCGCTGCTCATGCTCGACGAGCCCTCGCTCGGACTGGCACCGCTGGTGACGCGGGAGATGTTCGAGACTTTCGAACGGCTGCGCGACAGCGGGATCACCGTGATGATCGTCGAGCAGCAGGCGATGCTGACGCTGAAGATGTCGGACCGTGCCTATGTGATCGAGCGCGGCCAGATCATCGTCCAGGGCACCGCCGAAAAGCTGATCGACGAGGACGAGGTGCGCTCCGCCTACCTCGGCCTTGACGTGGTCGCCACGGGGACCGCCAAAAACTCCGACCGACCGGCCTAGGCGTCGCGGTCGGCAGGTCGGAACCGGTCGAAGGCGCCGCGGTGGAAGATCAGCGGATCACTGGGGTCGCCGAGATCGAGCTCGACCACGGCGCCGAGGACCAGCCAGTGGTCGCCGGCGACCTGTTCGCTCTCGATCCGACAGTCGATCCAGGCGACGGAGCCCTCCAGGATCGGCGCTCCGGAGGGGCCGTGGCGCCACTCCAGCCCGGCGAACTTGTCGCCGCCGGAGATCGCGAAGCGGCGCGCCAGCTCGGCCTGGCTTTCGGCCAGCACGTTCACGCAGAAGGCGCCGGTTTCGCGGATCGCGGGCCAGCTGGTGGAGCTCAGCGCCGGGCTCACCGCGATCAGCGGCGGCTCCAGGGAGACCGACATGAAGGAGCCGACGGCAAGGCCCGACGGCCCATCCTCGTCGTGGCCGGTGACGATGCTGACCCCCGTCGGGAGGTGCCCCATCACCCTGCGGAAGTGGGGGCTGTCGAAGCTCACCTCGGTCATCCATCCCACCAAACCAGGAATTCGGACGGTACAAGGGGCTCGCGGCCGCGGCGACTGTGGGAGCCGACAAAAGCCGCCGGCAAGGATCGGCACAAGCGGTTATGGTCACAGTGGGGAGCAGGGCAACGCACCCGGGACTGCCTGGGACGGGGGCGTCGGAACAGGAGAGAGAGATGGCGGTCGACGAGCTCGTCAAGGACGACGTGACCCGCCAAGCAGCCGGTTTCCCGGAGGTCGTCGAGGCCTTCAACGAGATCTCCGGCGCGATCACCGAGCACGTCGCGCTCGACACGCTGCTGCACATCGTCGGCAAGCGGATCTGCGAGCTGCTCGACGTGCGTCGCTGCTCGGTCTACCTGATGGACGAACGCACCGGCCTCTTCCGCGGCCAGGTCGGCCATGCCGACCGCAACATCGACGCCGCGATCAAGGGCCTCACGGCCGGGATCGAGGCCGACGGATTCACCCGCGAGATCCTCACCACAAAGCGGCCGGTGCTGATCGTCAACGCCCAGTCCGACCCGCGGCCGGTGCGCTCGACCATGCTCGAGTGGAACGTCCACTCGATGCTCGGCGTGCCGATGGTCCGCAAAGGGAAGGTCGTCGGCCTGCTCTTCCTCGACAACGAAGACGAACCGCACAGCTACTCCGACGAGGAGCAGTCCCTCTGCGGCACCTTCGCCAACCTGGCGGCGATCGCCATCTCCCACGCCCAGCTGACCTCGGAGCTGCGCGCCTCGCTGCAGACCGTCGAGCGGCAGAACAAGCTGCTGCGGACGGCGGCGGCGATCGAGGAACGGCTCGCGACCCTGGTCCTCAAAGGCGCCAACCTGCACGAGATCACCGAGGCCGTCGCCGAACTGACCGGGAAGCCGACGATGGTGGTCGACGCGGGCATGCGCCCGCTCGCGACCGCCGGCAACGACGATGGCGGCGCGACCCTGGATCGGGTGCTCTCGCGGATGCGACGCGATCCGGACCTGGTCGGGGCGATCACGAAGATCCAGGGTCGCAATCCCGCGATGATCGACGCGGCCGGCCGCGACAAGTTGGCGAAGCGCATGATGGCGGCGCCGATCATGGTCGGCAGCGACGCCTGGGGCTACCTCGTCGTGATCGAGCAGGGCGGCTGGTTCAACGCCCACGATCGGATCGTCGCCCGCCGCGCCGGGACCATCATCGCGCTCGAGATGAGCGCCGAGCGCCGCGCCGCCGATGCCGAGATGCGGGCGCAGGAGACGCTCGCTCGCGACCTCATCATCGGCACCGACGACCCCGCCTCGTTGCTGCGCCGGGCCCATTTCCACGGGCTCCACCTGAAGGCGCCGCACGTGGTGATGCTGTTCGCCACCGGAGAGCGCCAGAAGCCGCTGAACTCCAACCGGGTCTTCAATGCGCTGCGCGAGGCCGACCCGGAGCACAACCCGCTGGTGGTCGGGGTCGAGGACGGCGTCGCCGCGGTGATCGAACTGAGCGGCGCGGGCAACGAGGCCGCGCTGATCGAAGAGGCGAAGGCGATCGCCGCCGACGCGCTCGCGGCGCTCGCCGCGAAAGGGGTGGCCACGGTCGCGATCTCGGGGATCTGCAGCGAGACCGCGCAGTACCCGGCGTCCTTCCGCGAGGCTCAGCAGGTCTCGCGCTGCATCTCGGTCTTCTGCCCGCCGGATTCCTACCGGGTGCTCTCCAGCGCCGACATCGGCGCCGCCCGGCTGCTGCTCTCAGGGACCAGCAAGGAGGAGGCCGAGCGCTTCGCCCGCGACACCCTGGGCGACCTGCTCGAGCCGGAGATGAAGGATCTGCTGGCCACCGTCCAGATCTTCTTCGCCGTCTCGCGCAGCGTCCGCCGCTCGGCCGAGTTGCTGGACGTCCACGAGAACACGATCCGCTACCGGCTCGGCCGCATCCGCGAGGTCACCCACCTCGATGTGGCGGGCGACGCCGACGACCAGCTCACCCTGCAGCTCGGGCTGCTGATCCTCCGTCTGGTCGGGCGGATCGGCGACGAGGGCGTGGTCGGGATGGCTCAGGCGGCGGCGCCGGAGGAGAAGAGCGCCGAGATCCGCTCCTCCGAGTAGCCCGCCTCGGTGAGCAGGGAGCGAGTGTCGGCGCCGAGCTTCGGCGCCGGGGCGCGCACTCCGACCTGGTGGTTTCGCATCTTTATCGGCGAGCCGAGCTGGCGGGTGGTCCCGACTTCCGGATGCTCCTGGTCGACGACCATGCCGCGGCCGACCAGCTGCGGGTCGGAGGCGGCCTCGGCGAAGTCGTTGACCGGGCCGACGCAGGCTCCGTCCTCGAGCAGCGCCACCCACTCGTCGCGCGGGCGGCCGAGGAAGACCTCGCGCCAGGCCCCGATCGCCTCCGGATCGACCCGGGTGGGGAGCAGGTCGGTGCGGCCGACCCGCTCGCAGAGGACCTGCCAGAACTGCTCCTCGATCGCGCCGACGGTGATGTGGCGGTCGTCGGCGCAGCGGTAGACGTTGTAGCAGGGGAAGCGACCGTTCAGAATCATGCCCTCGCGGCCGGGGTCGACCCCGGAGGCGAAGTAGTCGGCCATGTGGACCGAGAGCCAGGCGAACGCGCCGTCGGTCATCGCGATGTCGATGTGGTCGCCCTCGCCGGTCTCACGCGCGCGCAGCAGGGCGGCGAGGATGCCGACGGCGCTGAAGAGGGCGCCGGTGCCGAGGTCGGCGACCTGCACGCCCGGGACCGTCGGCAGCCCGTCGGCGGGCCCGGTGATGTCGAGGATCCCCGCCCGCCCGACGTAGTTGATGTCGTGGCCCGGGGCGAGGCGGAGTGGCCCGTCCTGGCCGTGGCCGGTGATCGAGCAATAGACGATCGCCGGGTTGACCGCGCGGACGGCGTCGTAGCCGACCCCGAGACGGTCGACGACGCCGGGCCGGAGGCTCTCCACCACGACCTCCGCGCCGCGCGCGAGGTCGAGCATCGTCGCCACGCCGTCGGGGTTCTTCAGATCCAGCGCGACCGAGCGCTTGTTGCGGTCGATCGTCCAGCTGGCGGCCGACTCGGCACCGAACTTCGGGTCGCCCCAGCGCATGTAGTCGCCGGGCCCCGGTTGCTCGATCTTCACCACGTCGGCGCCGAGGTCGCCGAGCGCCGCGGTGCAGAAGCCGCCCGGCAGGAGGCGGCTCAGGTCCAGCACACGGACCCCGGCGAGCGGCCCCTCGGCGCCGGTCACGTCAGTTGACCGAGGCGGTATCGAGCAGGTGGGCGAACTTCGCCTGGGCGGCGGCGCGGCGGGTCGGGATGTGTTCCGTCGGCGTCTCGCGCGGCTCGTACCCGCGCAGGGTGCGGCGGGCGACGCCTTCCCGGTGGACCTCGTCGGGCCCGTCGTAGATCCGCGAGGCACGCGCGTAGCGGTACATCTCCTCCAGCGGCAGGTCGCAGCTGAAGCCGAGCGAGCCGTGCACCTGGATCGCCCGGTCGAGCACGTTGTACATCACCGTGGGCCCGTGGTACTTGATCATCGCGATCTCGTTGCGGGCCTCCTTGGCGCCGACCTGATCCAGTTTCCAGGCGGCGTGCAGGGTCATCATCCGCGTCGCCTCCATTTCGGCGCGCGAGTCGGCGACCCAGTTCTGGATCGTCTGCTTGTCGGCGAGGGTCGAGCCGTGGACCGACTTGCTGACCGCGCGCTCGCACATCATGTCGAAGGCGCGGCGGGAGACCCCGAGCCAGCGCATCGCGTGGTGGATGCGGCCCGGCCCGAGCCGTGCCTGGGCGAGGGCGAAGGCGCCGCCGCGCTCGCCGAGCAGGTTGGCGGCGGGCACGCGGACGCCCTCGAAGATCACTTCGGAGTGGGTGTGGATCGGGTTGCGCGCGTCG
Source organism: uncultured Actinomycetes bacterium (assembly GCA_963766705.1). Classification (GTDB taxonomy): domain Bacteria; phylum Actinomycetota; class Thermoleophilia; order Solirubrobacterales; family 70-9; genus VAYN01. The sequence goes on along the minus strand of CAVYBE010000008.1, from coordinate 1,224,349 downwards.
GGGTCGTTCATCACCCCGAGGTCGCGCACGGTGATCCCGGCAGCGTCGGAGGGGACGATGATCATCGACATCCGCCGGTGCTTCTCGGCCTCCGGGTCGGTGAGCGCCATGACGATGTGGAAGTCGGCTTTGTCGGCGTTGGAGATGAACCACTTGGTCCCGTCGACGACCCACTCGCCGCCGTCGAGCACCGCGGCGGTGCGCAGCTGGGTCGGGTCGGAGCCGGTGCCCTCCTCGGTCATCGTGAAGGCGCTCAGCAGCTCGCCGGCGAGCAGCGGCTCCAGCCACCGCTTCTTCTGCTCCTCGTCGCCGGCGACCGCGATCAGCTCCGAGTTGCCCGAGTCGGGCGCCTGGTTCCCGAACACCGGCGGGGCATAGTCGGTGGCGCCGAGAATCTCGTGCATCAGCGCGAGGTGGACCTGACCGAGCCCCTGGCCACCGAGCTCCGGCTCCAGGTGGGCGGCCCAGAGGCCGCGCTCCTTGACCCGCTCCTGCAGCGGCGCGATCGCCTTCCGGTAGGTGACCCAGTCCAGATCCAGCGTCTCGAGCGGCAGGATCTCCTCACGGACGAGGTCCCGCATCCACGCGAGCTTCGCCTCGAACTCGGGCTCGGTGGAGAAATCCCAGGCCATCGGCGATCACCCTAAGCGACCCCCGGGAGCGGGTGGGGGAGGGTGGTTGGAGGGAACTCCAAAGCGCGGCGGCCGCTCGGCCGGCGCGGCGGCCGAGCTTCAGGAAGATGCGGTCATGGGAAGCGAGGGGAGTCGGCCGATCGCCGTCGCGCGCGACCAGGAGGTCGGCGCGAGCTCGGCCCTGGAGGCCTGGCTGGCCGACGCCGGGATCGAGGGACCCTACGAGCTCAGCCCGCTGGCGGGCGGCAACTCCAACGAGACGATGCTGCTGCGGGCGGGCGGCGAGCGCCTGGTCATGCGGCGGCCGCCGCGGGCGACGATCGACTCCTCCGCCCACAACGTCGAGCGGGAGGAGCGCGTCCTGGCGGCGCTCGCGGCGACCGCCGTGCCGGTGCCGGCGCCGCGCGGTCTCTGCGTCGAGGAGGAGGTGCCGGAGGCCCCCTTCCTGCTGATGGAGGCGATCGCGGGAACCTCGCTCGGCGAGGAGCTGCCGCCGCGTTGGGCCGGCGATCCGGGCGCCGCGGTCACCGCGATCGGCGTGCAGACCGCCACCGCCCTGGCCGACCTGCACACGCTCGACTGGCGCGGCCTCGGGCTCGCGGACTTCGGCCGGCCGGAGGACTTCCTCGCTCGTCAGGTGCCGCGCTGGCGCAAGCAGCTCGACCGCTACCGCCACCGCGAGCTGGCCGACTTCGAGCCGGTCGCCGCCTGGCTGGAGTCCAACCGGCCGGCTGCCGTGCCGCCCGGCATCCTGCACGGGGACTTCCACGTCGACAACTGCCTCTTCGCGGTCGAGGAGCGGCCACGGCTGGCGGCGATCATCGACTGGGAGATGTCGACGATCGGCGACCCGCTGCTCGACGTCGGCCTCTTCCTCGGCTTCTGGGGCGCCGAGCGCGCCCGGCCGATGGGGATGCCCTGGGTGCAGGCGATCAGCCGCGTCGACGGGGCTCCGTCAAGAGCCGAGCTGGCTGTCCTGTACGAGGAGCGCAGCGGCCGCTCGCTCGCCCACCTCCCGTACTACATGGCCCTTGCCTTCTGGAAGCTCGCGGCGATCGTCGAGGGGGCGCACGCCCACTTCGTCGCCGGTCGCACCGACGCCCCCTACGCGGCGGCGCTCGAGCACGACGTCCCGGCCTTGCTTGCCGAGGCCCGCTGGTTCACCGAACAGGAGGAGTGATGAAGCAACTCGAAGGAAAAACGGCGCTGATCACCGGCGCCGCCCGCGGCCAGGGCCGCACCCACGCTGTCGCGTTGGCCCGCGAGGGCGCGAACGTCGTCGTCACCGACCTGCACGAGGAAATCTCGCCGGTCCCCTACAAGCTGGCGGTCGCGAGCGACCTCGAGGAGACCGTCCGCCTGGTCGAGGCGGAGGGGGTCAAGGCGGTCCCGATGACGGTCGACGTGCGCAGCTCCGACCAGGTGAACGCGGCGGCCGATCGCGCGGTCGAGGAGTTCGGCTCGCTCGACGTCGCCTGCTGCAACGCGGGGATCTGGGCCGCCGAGGAACTGTCGAAGATGACCGACGAGCAGTGGCAGACGGTGATCGACATCAACCTCACCGGCGTCTTCAACACGCTCCGCGCCGCCGCCCAGAAGATGATCCCGCAGGACTCGGGACGGATCATCTGCACCGCCTCCACCGCGGGCCGCGCCGGGATGGCCAACTTCGGCAACTACGTCGCCGCCAAGTGGGGTGTGATCGGGATGGTGAAGTCGGCGGCGCTGGAGCTCGCGCCGAACCACATCACGGTCAACGCGATCTGCCCGGCCTGCGTGAGGACGGACATGATGTATGAGAACAAGGCGCTCTACGGGGTCTTCCGGCCCGACCTCGAGGCGCCGACCACCGAGGACATCGAGGGCACGATCATGGAAGCCCTGCACAAACTGCCGGAACCGTGGATCGAGCCGGAGGAGATCTCCGACATCGTCGTCTTCCTCGCCTCCGACAAGGGCAGGCACATCACCGGGACCGGGATCGACATCACCGCCGGGCTCAGCGCCACCTGGGGAGCCTGAGGTGGCCGAGGCCGTCCTGACCGAGGTCCGCGACGGGGTCCTCGCGATCACCCTCAACCGCCCCGAGGCGCGCAACGCCGTGAACCTCGAGCTGGCGAGCGGCGTCGCGGCCGCGATCGAGCGTCTCGAAGCCGACGACGCGTTGCGGGCGGGGGTGATCACCGGTGCCGGCAAGGGCTTCTCGTCGGGGATGGACCTGAAGGCGTTCCTCCAAGGCGAGACGCCGCACGCCGGCGGCCGCGGCTTCGCCGGCATCTGCGAACGGCCGCCGGCGAAGCCGATGATCGCCGCGGTCGAGGGCTTCGCCGTCGCCGGCGGCCTCGAGGTGGCGCTCTCCTGCGACCTGATCGTCGCCGGACGCTCCGCCCGGCTCGGGGTGCCGGAGACCAGGCGCGGCCTGATCGCCGGGGCGGGCGCGCTGATCCGGCTGCCCGGCCGGATCCCCCGCAACGTGGCGATGGAGATGGCGCTGCTCGGCGACCTGATCGACGCGGGCCGTGCCTACGAGCTGGGGCTCGTCAACCGGGTCTGCGAGGACGGCGAGGCCCTGGCGGTCGCGTTCGAGCTCGCCGCCGCGATCGCCGCCAACGGCCCGCTCGCGGTGCGCGTCTCCAAGCAGATCGTCGACGAGCTGGTGGAGCTGCCGGAGGCCGACGCCTGGTCGCGCCAGGAGGCGTTCATCGAGCAGGTCATGGGATCGAGCGACGCGCGCGAGGGCGCCGCTGCCTTCGCCGACAAGCGCGACCCGGTCTGGACGGGCCGGTGAGCGACGCGGCCCCGGCCGCGGAGGGGCTCGCCGCGCTCGGTCGCGGCGAGGTCGTCGCGCTCCTCGACGACGCCGGCGTGGGCCACCTGGTGTGCGATGCCGTCGCCGTGCGCCCGGAGGACGTCGTCGCGATGCTGGACGCCGGCGGCGGCATCTTCTCGGTGGTGCTCTCGGCGCGACGCTGCTCCGAGCTGCGGCTCCCCGAGCAGGAGGGGCGGGGCGCCGCCGGGAGGCGGATCGCCGTCTCCGTCGACGCCCGCGAGGGGACGACCACGGGGATCTCGGCGGCCGAGCGGGCGCTCACGGCGCGCGTGGTCGCCGATCCGGCCACCCGCCCCTCCGACCTCGTGGTGCCCGGCCACGTACCGCCGCTGATCGCCGCCGACGCCGGCGTCCTGGTCGCGCGCGAGGCGCCCGAGGCCGCCCTCGACGTCGTCCGCCTGGCCGGCGGCGCCGCGGCGGCGATCTGCGCGATCCTCGACGACGATGGCGCGACCGCCGCGCCCGAGGCGGTGCGCGCGCGTGCCGCCGCCCGCGGCCTGGCGCTGGTGACGATCACCGAGATCGCGACCCGCCGGTTTGCCGCCGAGCGGCCGCTGCGCGCGGTCGGGCGCCGCCGCGTCGTCACCCACCAGGGCACCTTCACCGCGGTCAGCTTCGCCAACGAGGTCACCGGCGAGTCGCATGCGGCACTCGTCCGCGGCGCGGTCGAGGGTCGCGCCGAGGTGCCGGTGGCGCTCCACTCCTCCTCGCCGGTCGACGACCTGCTGGCGACGCTCGAGCCGAGCGGCGAGTCGAGCCTCGCCAAGACCCTGCGCCGCTTCGCCCGCGCCGAGGCCGGGGTCCTCGTCCACCTCCACGACGCCGGCGCCGACGATCCGCGAGCGCTCGACCTGGCCGCCGCCACGCTGGCCGAGCTCGCCCCGTTCTCGGTTCTGCCGCTCGACCCGGCGCTCGCCGCGCCGCTGCGCGAACGCGGGGTCGAGGTCGCCCGCCCGCGCAGCGCCCCGCGCAGGCGGACCCGCCCGACGGACGGGTGCGGCGGCTTCGACTACGAAGTCGACACGGCGATCTAGGGCATCACGACGATGCGGCCGCCGGCGCGGCCCTCGCGCAGGCGGTCGAGCGCGTCGTTCACGCCATCGAGGCCGATGCGGTCGGCGATCTGGGGGGTGACGTCGCCGCGCGCCAACGCCCCCAGGGCGGCCTTCGAGTCCTCCAGGGTCAGGTTGCGGGAGCCGAGGATGCTGATGTTCTCGAGGACCAGGCGGACCGAGTCCATGCCGTACTCGACCCCCGGCGCGTAGCCGCAGCAGACGACTCGGCCTCCGCCCCGGACGCAGGCCGCCGCGAGGTCGAAGCCGGCGCGAACGCCGGAGAGCTCCATCGCCATGTCGGCGCCGCCGACCGACCAGTCGGCGATCGCCTCGGCGGCGTCCTCCGGAGCCGGCGCGATCTCGGCGCCGAGCCGCAGCGCCTCCTCGCGTCGGTCCGGGGCGACGTCGATCGCCGCGACACGCGCACCGGCCGCCACCGCCAGCTGGACCGCGGCACCGCCGAGCCCCCCCACGCCGACCACGACGACGAGCTCTTCGGCCCGCACCGCACCGGTCACGTGGAGCGCGTGCCACGGGCTCGTCACCGAGTCCATCGCGACCGCAGCGTGCTCGAAGGGCGTCGCGTCATCGATCGGGATCACCTGCGCCCGCGGCACCGCCACGTACTCGGCCATGCCGCCCGGCACGTCGAGTCCCAGCCGGCGCGCCTCGGCGCAGAGGATCGGCAGCCCGCGCCGGCAGCGCGGGCATTCGTTGCAGGCGTCGACGATGTGGCAGGCGACCCGGGTCCCGGGTGCGAGGTCTGTGTCGCGGCTCGCGACCTCGCCCGCAACCTCGTGGCCGGGGATGTGGGGGAGGGGCGGTGGTGGGTCCGTCTGACCGGCCGCGAGCTTCACGTCGGTCGCGCAGATCCCCGCCGCCCTCACCCGTACCAGCACCTCGCCCGGACGCGGCACGGGGTCGGGCACCTCCGCCGTCTCCAGCGGCGCTCCGAACTCGCGGATCAGCGCCGCGCGCATCTAGCCGGCTTCCTTCGGTCGGGCGGTCGGCGCGGCGATCGGCTCCGCCGCGACCCCGCCGTCCAGGCGTCCCATCAGCTCTCCCCTGCGCCGTGATCGTCCTCGGGCACGTAGCCGAAGTCCGCGTAGGCCGCGGGCGCCATGTAGAGCAACTCGACGCTGAAGCCCTGGTCGTCGGTCACGTAGGAGACGTAGACGTCGTCGCTCGCCGCAAAGTCGCGGCTCTCGTGGCCGGCGGCGACCAATCGGTCCCGGACCTTCCCCTGGAGGGACCGCGAAGTGGTGGCGAGCGCGATATTCATCACTCCGGCGTCGCTCAGCCGGTAGTCGTCGGGGAAGGGACGCCCCGGGGGATCGCGGTACTGGACCAACTCCAGGAAGACCTCGCCGGCGGCGAGCACGCGGATGTCGCGTTCGGCGCCTTCGAGACCCCAGAGCGCCTCGTGCTCCGGCGTGTGCAGCTCCGCGTCCACCACCTCGAGGCCGAAGCCGTCGACGAAGTAGGCGAGCGAGCGCTCCAGGTCGGCGACCGAGGCACGGATCCCACGGACCGACACGTTCACTCCGGGCCGGTCGGCGTCGGCGCCGCCGGGGACGCGCAGGTCCTCCTCGATCAGCGCGAGGAGGTTCCCGTTCGGGTCGGTGACGAGCGCCCGACGCGTGCCAGGCTCGCCGATCGGGGCCGCCGTCAGCGAGCCGTCCCGGCGTGCCCGCTCGACCGTGCCGTCGAAGTCGGCGACGAAGAGCGTCGTCAGCGTGTAGCCGCGATCGCGCACGGTCCAGCCCTCCGACCGCGGGCGCGACGGTGGCCTCAGGTATTCGAAGAGCTCGACCTGGAACGCCTCGTTGCGCTCCACCATCCAGGCGATGTTCAACTTGCAGTCGGGGTCGGAGAGGCCCTGCAGGTCTGCCAGGTCGGGGCCGCCGAAGGCGTCGGTCCAACCGGACGAGAGGAAGCCGAGCACCTCCTGGTACCAGCGGTGGGTCTCGTGCAGGTCGACACGGTCCGTGATGTAGGCGACCTGGGCGAGGACGAGCTTGTCGTCGGATGACGTCATCCCTGGCAGCTCCTCAGGCGGTCGCCGGCGTCCCGCGTCGGAAGCCCCCCGCCGGGTGGTCGGCGGGGATCCGCTCGATGCCGAAGAGCTTCTGGCGGAAGGTCCCGGGCGCGTAGGCGGTCTTGTAGCGGCCGCGTTCCTGCAGGATCGGGACGACCAGGTCGATGAAGCTCTCCATCGTCTCGTGGGCGACGATGCGGGCGATGTTGAAGCCGTCGATGTCGCCCTCGTCCATCCAGCGCTCGAGCTCGTCGGCGACCTGCGTCGGGTCGCCGACGATCGCCACGTTGGTGCCGCAGAGCGCCTTCTCATCGAGCACCTGCCGCAGCGTCCAGTCGTTTCCGCGAGTGAACATCTCGAGCGCCGAGCGGTTCGCGTCGTTCTCCTCGTAGACGATCTTTTCGTCGAGGGGATACTTGTCGAGGTCGATGCCCATGATCCCCGACATGGTCGAGATCAGGCCCTCGAAGCTCGAATAACGCAGGTAGTCGTCGTAGCGGGCGCGGGCCGCCGACTCGGTCTCGTCGACGAACATCGAGACGCCGCAGAAGAACTTCACCGAGTCGGGCGAGCGGCCGACCGCCTCCAGCTCCTTCTTGATCGCCGCGACTTTCGCCGCGACCAGCTGCGGGGTGGTTCCGTTCAGGTAGACGCCCTCGGCGTGGGTGGCGGCGAAGCGGCGGCCGCGCTCCGAGCCGCCCGCCTGGAACAGCACCGGCGTCCGCTGCGGCGAGGGCTCGACCGCGTGGATCGCCTTGAAACGGTGGAAGTCACCCTGGAAGTCGATCTCCTCGATCAGGTCCGGGTTGGCGTAGACGCGGCTCTCCTTGTCCTTGACCAGCGAGCCGTCGGCCCAGCTCTCCTCCCAGAGCCGGTAGACGCCTTCGCAGAACTCGTCGGCCATGTCATAGCGGCGGTCGTGGGGGATCAGCCCGTCGAGGCCCATCGCCTCGGCGCCGCTCTTGAGGTAGGAGGTGACGATGTTCCAGCCGACGCGCCCGTCGGTCATGTGGTCGAGAGTCGAGAGCCGGCGGGCGAAGCTATAGGGACGCTCGTAGGTGGCGCTCCCGGTCATCGTGAAGCAGAGGTCCTGGGTCGCCGCCGCCATCCCGCTGAGGATCACCGCCGGATCCAGGCTGGGCGCCTGCGACCCGTTGCGGAGCGCCGCGTCGGCGTTCCCCTTGTAGACGTTGGGGAAGCCGTAGACGTCGGCGATGAAGAGGTTGTCGAAGAGCCCGCGCTCGAGCAGCCTCGCGTACTCCGCCCAGTATCCGAGCTTCGTGTATTCGGCCGCGTGGTCGCGCGGGTGGGCCCACAGGCCGAATGCCTGGAAGCTCGGATTGCCCTGCTCGAGAGCGTTGAGCCGGATCTCCTTCGACGCAGCGTTCATCCACTTCTCCTCGGTCGCTGGCTTCCCGTCGGGAACCTAGCACGCCCAGATCAGTCAATGAAGCAACTAATCAGTGAGTGAGAGTGCAGGCCTACAAGGCTGGGGCGAAGCACATTCCGTGGGTGCCGCCGAAGCCGGTCCCCGGGTTGTTGTCGAGCGTCCGGGTCACGGTGCAGGAGGCGACGTCGAGGACGCTCACCGTTCCCGACTTCAGGTTGGCGACGAAGGCGGTGCCGCCGTCGGGGGAGAAGCGGACGGTGAACGGCAACTCCTCGGTGACGGCGCTGCCGAGCCGCTCCATCGTCTCGCCGTCGACCGCGTGGACGCGGCCGGGGACCACCGTGTCGGCGGGATCGTCGGGATCGGGAAAGTGCATCTCGGATACCAGGACGACGCCGTCCGGCCCCACCCGCATCGCCGACACCAGCTCCGGGAACTCGAGGCTGGCGACGACCTCGCCGTCGGCCGCGTCGATCTTCAGCAGGCGCGGCGTCGGGTTCCCGGGCGGCGGCGCCTTCTTGATCAGCCGGCCGTGGGAGACGTCGATCGTGATCGTCATCATCGGCGCCGCGGCGAACAGGTGCCTGCCGTCGACGCCGACGTCGATCTCCTCGGCGCCGCCGGGCGAGGCGATGGACCCGAGTTCGCGCCGCTCGCGCAGGTCGATCACCGAGATCCGCTCCGCCTCCTTATGGCTCGCGTAGCACCGCGAGCCATCGGGGGAGAGGGCGATCCAGTGGGTGTTGGGGGCCGCGAGGGGCAGGTCCCAGATCACCTTTCGGGTCTTCGCGTCGATCGCGACCAGGCCGTTGCGCCCCTCGGGGTCGCGCTCGACCCCGGTGTAGATCACGTCGCCCGCCGGGTCGAACTCGACGTCGTGGGGACCGCCGAAGGGGGCGATGTCGATCACGTCGACGACCTCGCGCCGGTCGACGTCGATCACCGAGAGCTCGTGCCCTTTCGGCTTTCCCTCGCCGTAGGCGCCTTCGCGGTAGGTATGGGTGAGATACGCGAGCCGCCGGCCAGGGTCGTAGGTCATCTCGTGGGGCTGGGCGATCAGGTCGTCGATCGTCGCCATCCGCTCCAGGGAGGGCACGTCGAAGAAGTCCAGCTTCTGGCCCATCTGGCTCGAGACGAGAAGGACCCCACGGGCCGGGGAGGCGCCCTTGGCGGCGGCGCTCATCGTCCCGACTCTCGCTCGCGGCCGTAGGACGGGGTGCAGACCAGCATCTTCTCTCCTCCTCCGTTCGCCTGACGACGCGTGAAGCGGCGCGAAGATAACAGCGCCATGCAGGCCCATCCAGTCGGGTCGGATCGGCCTTTGTGGGCTACTTCAGGACCGGGTGCCCGGGGCGGCCGAGGCGCCGCGAGAGCGCCTCGGCTTCCTTCAGGAGGGTCTCGGCGAAGCGTGCCGCGACCGCGTGCCCGAAGCGCCCGGAGGGGCCCGAGATGCTGATCGCGGCGAGGGTCGCGGAGCCGCTGCGCAGCGGCGTCGAGATCCCGGTGAGGTCGTCGCCGAAGTGGTCGTTGATCGCGTAGCCGCGCCTGCGGATCTGCGCCAGCCGGGTGTCGAGCGCGCTCCGTTCGGCGGCGTCGAGGCGCGCGGACTTCGCCGCCGCGTCGATTTCCGCCTCCGAGGCGCCCGAGAGCAGCACCTCGCCGGTCGCCGTCCCGCAGAGGCCGTTGATCGTCCCCGGCGGGATGATCCGGCGCACCTGGCGGTCGCTCTGCACCTCGGCGACGCAGACTCGCTGGGTCCCGCGGAGGACGTGGAGCGAGGCGGTCTCGCCGCTCTGGTCGCGGAGCGCGGTCAGGGTCGGCCGCACGACCTCGACGAAGTCGATCCCGGCGAGCCCGACGCTCGCCAGGGCGAAGATCCGCGAGCCCAGCATGTAGTGGCCGGTCTCGGTGCGGAAGAGCAGGTCCTCGTCGGCCAGCTGACGCATCAGGCGGGTGACGGTGGAGAGCGGCAGGTCGACGCGCTGGGCGATCTCGGCCGGCGCCGCCGGGCCCGAGGTCGCGGCGACCAGCTCGAGGATCGAGACGAGGCGGGTCAGGGCTTGCATGTGGGCGCAGCCTACCGGGGGCCGTCGGTCGCGCCTCCGACTTTGGAGATTACTCCCATTGGCTGGAAATTCCTCTCACTCACCGATTTGCACGTGGTACGGTGCCCGCCGTGGAGTCGAGGAGAGCACCCCTTCGGGTGGCGCCCGTCGTGGAGCCCGACGAGGACCAGCGCGCGGCGCTGGAAAAGGCGCCGACCTTGCCCGACGGGACTGTCCGCAACATCTTTCTGACGCTCGCCCACCACCCGCTTCTGCTCAGACGCTTCAACGCCTTCGCCGGGACCTTCATCGCCTTCGGCCTGGTCCCGGCCGACGATCGCGAGCTGGTGATCCTGCGAGTCGGCAGGCGGATCTCGGCCGCCTACGAGCTCGGCCAGCACCTCCCGTTGGCCCGCGACGCGGGCCTCTCCGAGGAGGCGATCGACGCGGTCCTCTCCGACCCGCCCGGCGCCGCGCTCAGCGCCGAGCAGCGCGCGCTCGTCGACTTCACCGACCGGCTGCTCGACCGCGGCGACGTCGACGAGGCGAGCTGGAACGCGCTCGCCCGTCGCTTCGACGAAGCCCAGCTGGTCGAGCTGCTCTTCCTGGTCGGCTGCTACCGGATGGTCGGCGACTTCCTCAACGTCGCCGGGGTCGAACTCGAGGACGACATGGAGGTACGTGGATGAGTTCCCAAGGCGAGCCACTCGCCGGTCTGAAGGTCGTCGAGCTGGGGCACGCTCTGGCCGGGCCGCTGGCGGCGACCCTGCTGGGCGATTTCGGTGCCGAGGTGATCAAGGTCGAGCGGATCGGGGTCGGCGACAGCCTCCGCGACATGGGTCCCAAGCACGAGGGGACCGGGGTCTGGTGGTCGGTCACCGGACGCAACAAGCGCTCGATCTGCCTCGACTACAAAGCGCCCGCGGGCAAGGAGCTCCTGCTCGACCTGATCGGCGAGGCCGACGTCGTGATCGAGAACTTCCGGGCCGGGGCGCTCGATCGCGCCGGCCTCGGCTGGGGCGACCTGCACGAGCGCTTCCCGCGACTGATAATGCTGCGGATCTCCGGCTTCGGCCAGACCGGTCCCTACAGCGACCGCGGCGGCTTCGGCAAGATCGCCGAGGCCTTCAGCGGCGCCACCTTCCTCACCGGCGAGAAGGAGCGGCCACCGCTCCACCCGGGCTTCTCGCTCGGCGACGCGACCACCGGGCTGATGGGCGCCTTCGGCGTGATGGTCGCGCTCAGCCAGCGGGGCGAGAGCGGCGAGGGGCAGCTGGTCGACCTGGCGCTGTACGAGCCTCTTTTCCGCCTGATCGAGTGGCAGCTGCCGCTGTACGAGCTGCTCGGCGAGCTCGCCGTCCGCAACGGCCCGCGCTTCCCCTTCGACGGGGCTTTCGTCACCGACATCTGCGCGACCCGCGACGGCGAGTCGGTGGTCGTCTCCGCCGCCACCACGGTCTCGCTGGAGAAGCTGCGCGGATTCGTCCAGGGCGAGGGCCTGATCGAGGAGGGCGCGAGCGACACCGAGATGGTGAACGGCCTGCGGGTCTGGGTCGGGCGCCACGACCGTGCCGAGGCGATCGAGCGGCTGAGCGAGGCGGGCCTGATCGTCGGCAGCGTCTACTCGGCGGCCGACCTCGCCTCCGACCCACACGTCGAGGCACGAAAGAACATCGTCCGCCCGGCCGGCGCCGACGGCCGGGGCGTGCCGATGCCTGCCGCGCTGCCGCGGCTCTCGGCCACCCCCGGCAGCGTCAAGTGGCCCGGCCCGGCGCTCGGCGCCCACACCCGCGAGGTGCTCAGCGGGGAGCTCGGGCTCTCGGCGGAGCGGATCGACGAGCTGCTCGGCGAAGGTGTGATCGCGGTGGGGGAGGACCGATGATCCCGGTCGCCATCGAGGGCGTCGGGATGACGCCCTTCGGTCGCCACCTCGACCGCTCGCTCGGCTCGCTCAGCGAGGATGCGCTCGCCGCCGCGCTGTCCGACGCCGCGATCGGGGCCGGCGCGGTCGACGTCGTCTACTACTCCAACTCGGCGGCGGGGCTGATCACCGGCCAGGAGATGATCCGCGGCGAGGTCGCCCTGCGCGACGTGCCGCTCGGCGGCGTACCGATGGTGAACGTCGACAACGCCTGCGCCTCGGGTGGCACCGCCATGCACCTGGCCTGGATGGCGGTCGCCTCGGGCTACGCCGAGACCGCGGTGGCGGTCGGCGCCGAGAAGCTCTTCCACGAGGACAAATCAATCTCCTTCGCCGCGATCGAGTCGGGGACCGACCTCGGCGTCGACCTCGGCGACCCGGTCGAAGGCTCGATCATGATGGCCGCCTACGCGGCGAAAGCCCGCGAGTTCGCCGCCGTCAACGGGCCGGTCGAGGACGCCCTCGCCGACATCGCGATCAAGAACCGCCGCCACGCCGAGGCCAACGAGCGCGCCCAATTCAACGCGCCGATCGACCGCGAGGACGTTGCCGCCTCGCGCCTGGTCGCCGCGCCGCTGCGGCTTCTCACCTGCTCGCCGCTGACCGACGGAGCGGCCGCCGCGGTCTTTCGCCGCGTCGAGGGGGCCGGGGAGCGCGCGGTGGAGGTCAAGGCGACGGTGCTCCGCTCCTGGGCGCCCGAGGGCGGGATCGCGCGCCGCGCCGCCGACGCCGCCTATGCGGCGGCGGGCACCTCGGCCGCCGAGGTCTCGCTCTTCGCCCTGCATGACGCCTGCGCCTTCGCCGAGCTGCAGCAGTACGAACAGGTCGGCATCGCCGGGCCGGGCACCGCGGCCGAAGTCGCGACGGCGGGCGACACCGCGATCGGCGGGCGTGCCCCCGTCAACACCGACGGCGGGCTGATGAGCCGCGGCCACGCGCTCGGCGCGACCGGCCTCGCCCAGATCTTCGAGCTCGTCACCCAGCTGCGCGGGGAGGCGGGCCAACGCCAGGTGGAGGGCGCCGATCGCGCTTTCGGCCTCAACTGCGGTGGTTGGATGGGAGACGACTACGCGGCCGCCTCGGCGGTCGTACTGGAGGCCTGATGAAAGCGATCCTCGGCAACCCGGTGACCCACTGCTCCTACGTGGTCGAGGACCTCGAGGCGGGGGTCGACCTCTGGTCCTCCGTGTTCGGCGCCGGGCCGTTCTTCCTCTTCGACTCGGTCGAGTTCGACACGCTGGAGCGACCTGACGGAGGTCCGGCGGTGTTCCATCACTCGGCGGCGCTCGGGCAGTGGGGGCCGATCGCGATCGAGGTCGAGCAGATCGATTCGGTCCGGCCCGACGCGTTGGCCGACGTGCTCGCGCCGCACACGCCCGGGATCAACCACGCCTCCTGCATCGCCGCCGACCTCGACCGCGACAGCGCCCGGCTCGAGGAGGCCGGCTGCCCACTCTTCCTCAGCGCCCGGACCGGCGACTTCGACCTGCGCTTCCACGACCTGCCGGCGCTCGGGCACGCGGTCGAGCTCTACCGCGACAACGACTTCGTCCACGCGTTCTTCGCGGCGCTGCGTGCCGCCGCCGAGGGATGGGACGGCCGCGAGCCGCTGCGCTCCGGCCTCCCGCCGATGTAGGGGGCCGACGATGAGCGACGCCCCCATCTGCGCCAGCTACTACACCCTCTCCGGGGCGCTGCCGACCGACCCGCCGCGCTTCGGGCTGGTCGAGCGGGCGCAGGCCGCGCTCGAGGCGGGCTTCGCCTCGATGGCGTTGGCGCCGGGCGAGGTCGCCGCCGCCCGCGCCGCCGGGCTCACGCCGACCGACCTGCGCGAGCCCCTCGACGAGGTCGGGATCGTCGTCCGCGACCTCGAGCCGCTGCGCGGCTGGGACGCCGAGGAGGGCGGCGCCCGCGCCGACGAGGAGGCGATCCACGAGCTGGCCGACGCCTTCGGGGCGACCCAGGTGATCGCCATCCAGATGGTCGACGACGTGCCGCCCGCGACCGTCGCCGAGCGCTTCGCCGGGGTCTGCGAGCGCGCCGCCGCCCACGGCCTGACGGTCGCCTTCGAGGCCCGCGCCCATTCGCCGGTCGAAACCCCGGCCGGCGTCGGCGAGCTCTTCGAACGGGCCGGCCGCGACAACGTCGGCGCCGTCGTCGACTGCTACCACGCCTTCCGCGCCGGCTGGGGTGCCGCCGAGGTCGCCGCCGCCGGGGTGCCGGTGACCGCGATCCACCTCAACGACACCACCGCCGTGCCGCTGGAATCGCCGGTCCGCGACGCGATCGACAACCGCCTCGCCCCCGGTGAAGGCGACCAGGACGTCCGGGGTCTCCTCGCCTCTCTCGCCGCGGCCGGCATCGAGGCCCCCTTCGCGGTCGAGGTCCTCTCCGCCGCCGCCCGCGAGCTCCCCCTCGCCGAGGCCGCCCGACGCGCCTGCACGGGCGCCCGCAGCGTCCTCGCCTGATCGGCCGAGGATCCACCGTTTGCTCAGCGGCAAGGGGAAGCCGGCGGCCGCGTCAGCAGGCCGTGCTGCCCGCGGGCCATCGCCCGGGCGGCCCGGCTCCGCGATGGGTCTTTTCCCCCGCCATAAGGGGACAGGGTTGTCTGCGCGCGTCCGCTCCCCCCCGGCGCGCTCGGGGTCGGCGCGCGGTGCGGCTTCTAGCGCGCCCCTTGGCCGCCGTCGACGGCCAGGGTGTGGCCGGTGACGAAATCCGAGGCGGGGGAGGACAGGAAGACGACCGCGCCTTTCAGCTCGTCGGGGCCTCCGACCCGGCCGAGGGGGATCTGCTCGACCAACAGGTCGCCACGGTCGTCGAGGACGATGTCGGACATGATCGAGGGGAACCAGCCGGGCGCGATCGCGTTGACGTAGACGCCGCGCGGCGCCCACTTGACGGCGAGGTCACGGGTGAAGTTGACGACGCCGGCCTTGCTGGTGTTGTAGGCGATCGCGTCGACCTGCTCGGCGGGCGCGCCCCGGCCCGCCATCACCGAGGCGATGTTCACGATCTTGCCGCTGCCGCGCGCGAGCATGTGGCGGCCCACCGCCTGCGAGCAGAGGAAGACGCCGGTGAGGTTGACGTCGATGACCTTCTGCCAGCCCTCCAGCGGCGTGTCCTCCGGCGCCGCGGCCCAGGTGGTCCCGGCGTTGTTGACGAGGACGTCGATCGCCCCGTGGTGGTCGAGGGTCGCCGCCACCATCGCCTCGACGGCTTCTTTGTCGCGGGTGTCGCAGGCGAGCCCGAGCGCCTCGACTCCGGTCGCCGCGGCGATCTCCGCCGCCACCGCCTCGCAGCGCGCCCCGTCGCGGGCGCAGAGGACGACGGCGGCGCCGGCCTCGGCCAGGCCCTCCGCCATCTGGCGCCCGATCCCGGTGGCGCCGCCGGTGACGATCGCCGTCTTGCCGGTGAGATCGAAGAGCTCCGCCGGGGTGGTCATCGCGTCTCGCTCAAGACGGGTGGACGCCCTTCTTGTACTCGTCGATCCAGTACTCGGTCGCCGCCATCCCCTCCGTCGCCAGCCCGAAGTTGAAGTTGTCGCCGAGCGCCGCCTTGATCTGCGAGGTGAAGAGCGCCCGGGTGAGCCGTGCGGTCACCGGCGGGGTCTCCAGGAGCTTGCGGGCGTGCTCCCAGGCGCGGTCGAGCAAGGCGTCGGGCGGCAGGACCTCGGCGACCAGCCCGAGCTCCTTGGCTTCCTCGGCGCTCAGGTGCTGCCCGGTCAGCATCAGGTAGCGGGCGCGGTTCATCCCCAGCAACAGCGGCCAGATGACCTGGACGCCGTCGCCGGGGACGATCCCGTTGGGGAAGTGGACCTGGTCGGCCAGCACCGCGGTCTCCGAGGCGAGGACGATGTCGCAGAGGAGGGCCAACTCGGCGTGGATCGTCGCCGGGCCGTTGATCGCGGCGATCATCGGCGCCTCGATGTCGAGGTGGCTCTGCAGCAGCCGGCGGGCGAAGGAGATCACCCCGGCCCAGACCGACGCCGGCACCGTCGCGTTCGGGTCCCCGGTGCCGAACTCCTCGTTGTCGATGAAGGTCGAGCCGGAGCCGGTGAGGATGATCACCCGGTTCTCGGGGTCTCGGCCGATGTCCTCGAGCATGAACCCGCACTCTTCGTCGGGCCCGAAGCCCCAGACCAGGTCGGAGCCGTCCGTGTGCATCTGCACTTCGAGGACCCCGTCCTCGCGGCGGAACTTGAAGTGGTTGTATTTGTCCTGGTAGTCGCTCAGCTGCGGCGTCAGTGCCATGGTGCTCCCCTTCGGATCGCGGTGCTCAGGCGGCGGGCGGCGGGGCCGGGTACCACTCTTCGGGCTCCGGCGCGAAACCCTCCGGGAATTCGAAGATCTCGACCAGTGGCGAGTCGGCGGCGCCGTTGTGGAAGTAGGCGAACGGGACGTTGCCGTTGAACGCGGTCCCGCCCTGGATTTCCTCGTAGCCGCGGGCCTTCAGGTCGGCCTCCTGCTCGGCGTAGGGACGCCCGCCGCCGTCGATGCCGACGTGATGGAAGCCCTGGCGCCCTTCGTCGAGGAAGTCCTGGTAGATGCTCTTCCCGCCGGTCGGCTGGATCACCTCCCACATCATCGATCCGTGGTTGGTGAAAGCCACCTTCATCGAGATGTCCGACTTCTCGCCCTTGTACTTCATGTCGGAGTTGTGGGGCCCGAGCGACATCACCATCCAGGGCCCGATCCCGAGCGTGATCAGGTGGTCCAGCGCGTTCTTCAGATCGTCGGTGACGATCGCGACCTGGATCGTCTCTCCGACCGCTCCGGCGTTGTCGAGTTCGGTCGGTCCGAGCACCTTGGGTTCTGCCGACATCTCTCCTCCTCGCGGCTGCGGGTCGGGCCCTTTTTCCCGACCTCCCGCGCGAGGCTAGCCCGGTCGGGCCGGGCCCCACGCACTTTCCGGGCCGGCCTTTGGTCGGACCCACAAGAGCCGTCGGCGGAACCTCGCGGCGGGCGGTCGGACTCGACCTAGGATCGATCGATGCGTAGCACCATGGGGGACGGTGCCCTGACGACGACGTCGATCCTGCGCCAGGCGGAGCGGGTCTTCGCCGGGACGCGGGTCGGGACCTACGACGGTGAGGAGGTACACCACCGGCCGTTGGCCGAGATCGCCGCCGACGCGCGCCGTCTGGCCTCCGGCCTGATCGAGCTCGGCGTCCGCCCCGACGATCGCGTCGCGACGCTCTGCTGGAACCACTCCCGCCACCTCGAGGCCTATTACGCCGTCCCCGGTCTCGGTGCCGTCCTGCACACGCTGAACCTTCGCCTCCCGCCGGAGCAGATACTGGAGATCGTCCGCCACGCGGAGGACTCGGTGCTGTTGGTCGACGCGCGCCTGGCGGCGATCCTCGAGCCGGTGGCGGAGCCGCTCGCCGAGCTGGTCCGGCAGGTCGTCGTGCTCGACGACGAGCTGGCCGCACCGCCGCCCGTCGAGGTGCCCTTCGAGCGGACGATCGGCTATTCGGAGGTCCTCGCCGCGGGCTCGCCGTCCTTCGAGTTCCCCGACCTCGACGAGCGCTCCGCCGCGATCCTCTGTTACACGACCGGCACCACCGGGGCCCCCAAGGGCGTCGCCTACAGCCACCGCTCGACCTGGCTCCAATCGCTCGCCGTCTGCTCCGGCAACGCCTACGGCCTGAGCGAAGGCGACCGCGCCCTCCTCGCCGTGCCGATGTTCCACGCCAACGCCTGGAGCCTGCCCTTCGCCTGTTGGCAGGTCGGCGCGGAGATGCTTCTGGTCCAGGAGTTCCTCCAGGGCCCCCACCTGGCGCGGCTGATCGAGGCGGAGCGGATCACCTTCGGCGCCGGGGTCCCGACGGTGCTCGACGACGTCGTCCGCTCGGCCCGTGCCGAAGGCCGCGACGTCTCCTCCTTGCGGATGCTGATCTGCGGCGGCTCCTCGGTGCCTCCGGTGCTGATCGAACGCTGGGCCGAGGAGGGAATCGAGCTGCTGCAGGGGTGGGGGATGACCGAGACCAACCCGCTCTGCGCGATCGCCCGGCCGCCGCGCGGCACGCCCGCCTCCGAGGAGATGCGGTGGCGGTCGCGCACCGGCAGGCCGATCCACGGGGTCGAGCTGCGGATCGCCGACGAGGAGGGGAACGAGCTGCCCTGGGACGACAGTGCGGTCGGCGAGATCCAGGTCCGCGGGCCCTGGGTCACCGGCTCCTACTACCGCGACCCGGCGCCGGACAAATTCGCCGACGGCTGGCTGCGCACCGGCGACGTCGGCCGGGTCGACGCTTCCGGGTTCGTCCAGATCACCGACCGCACCAAGGACGTGATCAAGTCCGGCGGCGAGTGGATCTCCTCGATCGACCTCGAGAACGCGGTGATGGCCCACCCGAGCGTGCGCGAGGCGGCGGTGATCGGCGTCCCCGACGAGCGCTGGGGGGAGCGCCCGCTGGTCTACCTGGTGCTGGAGCCGGGCGCCGAGCTCGACATCGAGGCGCTGCGCGCGCACGTCGAGGCGCAGATGCCGCGCTGGTGCGTCCCCGATCCGGGACGCTGGCGGACGATCGACGAGGTTCCGAAGACGAGCGTCGGCAAGTTCGACAAGAAGGCCCTGCGGGCGATGTCGGCGGAGGTGGAGGCGGGATGAGCACCGACGCGCGCGGCTACAAACGCTATTGGGACGAGGAGCGCGAGACGATGGAGCCGCGGCTCCGCGAGCGGCTGATCCTCGAGCGGATGCAGCACCAGCTCGCCTACGCCTACGACCGGCTGCCCTTCTACCGCCGCCTCTACGACGCCCACGGGTTCAGGCCGGAGCAGGTGCGCTCGATCGAGGACTTCCAGACCAAGGTGCCGGTGGTGACCAAGAAGATGCTGGTCGCCGACCAGGCCGAGCACCCGCTCTTCGGCAGCTACGCGGGTGATTTCGAGGAGCCCGAGATCGCCCGGATCCAGGGCTCCTCGGGGACCTCGGGGACGCCGACGCTCTACCGGGTCTCGCGCCGCGACTGGGAGCGGGCCGCCGAGGTCGCCGCGCTGGCGCTGTGGTCGACCGGCATCCGCCCCGACGACGTCGCCCAGATCAGCTTCCCGTTCACGCTCTTCTTCGGCGGCTGGGGGGTGATGCAGGGACTCGAACGGCTCGGCGCGACCTGCCTGCCGCTGGGGGCGATCGAGTCGGCCCGTCACCTCGAGCTGCTGGAGCGGATCCGCCCGACGGCCTTCACCGCCACGCCCTCCTACTGCCGCCACCTGGCGGCCGAGGCGGCGAAGCGGGGGATGGACCTCGCGGCGGGCTCGGTCACCAGGCTCTTCGTCGGCGGCGAGCCCGGCGGCAGCCTGGCCGGGACGAAGGAGGTGGTGAGCGCCGAGTGGGGGGCGGAGGCCTTCGACTCCGGCTCCACCTCCGAGATGTACCCGTTCAACACCAACGTCGAGAGCGAGGCCCACGAAGGGGTGCTGACGATCACCGACGAGGTGTTCACCGAGATCGTCGACCGCGACGATCCGAACGCGCCGCTGCCCTACGGCGAGCGCGGGGCGATCGTCTACACGCACCTCTGGCGCGAGTCCCAGCCGATGATCCGCTTCCACCCCGGCGACGAGAGCTGGATGGTCTACGACGGCCCGACGAGCTGCGGGCGCACCTACCCGCGCCTGCCCGAAGGGGTGGTCGGCCGGCTCGACGACATGCTGGTGATCCGCGGTGCCAACGTCTACCCGAGCGCGGTCGAGACCATCCTCCGGGACTTCGAGGAGCTCGGCCCGGAGTTCCAGATCCTCGTCGAGCGCCCGGCCGCGCTCGACGAGATGCGGGTGCGGGCGGAGCTGACCCACGGTGCCGCGGCGGCGCTCGGCGACGGGAACGGGCGCGACGAGCTCGCCGGACGGATCGCCGCGCGCCTCACCACCGGGCTGATGATCCGGGTGCCGGTCGAGCTGCTCGAGCCGGGGACCCTGCCGCCGACCGTCTTCAAGGCGAGACGGGTGGTCGACCAGCGGGCCGCAGGGCCGGCATGAGCGGGTCACCGCAGCCCGATCCACGTCCGCGGGTGACCGAGGCGGGCGGCGAGCCCCGGCTCGAGGGAGCTCGCTGCCGACGCGGGCATCCGTTGCCGGGCCGCTTCCGCCGCTGCCCGCGCTGCGGCTCGGACGTCGGCCCGGAGCTGTTCGGGCCGGTGGGGACGATCTGGTCGTTCACGGTCCTCCACGTCGCCTCCGATCCGGCCGAGGAGGTGCCCTACGCGCTCTCCTACCTGGATCTCGACGACGGCCCGCGGGTGCTCGTGAGGATCTGCGGACCCACCCCGAGGGTCGGCGACCGGGCCCGCCTGCTGGCCCCCTCGTCGGCCGGCGACCCGCGGGCCGAGGTTGTCCTATGAGCGCCCACGTCTGGGGCGTCGGGACCTCCTCCTTCGGCCGCCGGCCGGAGCGTCTGCCCGCCGACCTGGGATGGGAGGCGGTCTCCGAGGCGCTGGTCGACGCCGGGGTCGACGCGGTCGACGCCGCCTTCGTCGGGACCGTCTTCGGCTCGCCCGGCACGGCCCAGCGCGTGCTCTCGGCCTGTGGGGTGACCGGGATCCCGATCGTCACCGTCGAGAATGCCTGCGCCAGCGGCACCACCGCCTACCACGAAGGCGTCCGGGCGATCGAGGAGGGCCGCTACGAGCGTGTCCTCGCCCTCGGCGTGGAGACGATGACCGCCCGCTTCGACGGGCCGATCACCGCCGATCCGACCGATCCCGAGCAGCGCACCGGTCTCCTGATGCCGGCGATCTACGGTATCTCGGCGAACCGCTATCTCGACCTCTACGGCGCCTCCGTGTCGGACCTCGCCGCGGTCGCGGTGAAGAACTCGGCGGCGGGCGCCCTGAACCCGCGCGCCGCGCGCCGTCGTGCGGTCACCGAGGAGGAAGTGCTGGGCTCGCGGATGATCGCCGAGCCGCTGACCCTCTTCCAGTGCGCGGGGCTCTCCGACGCCGCCGCGGCGGCGGTGCTCGGACCGGAGAGGCGCGAGAGGCGCGACGTCGCGATCCGCGGCTCGGCACTCCGCTCGGGGGCAGCCTGGGACCAGGGATCGGAGCACGTGTGGGGATTCGACATCGTCCGCGACACCGCCGCCGACGCCTACGCCGCGGCGGCGATCGGCCCCGACGAGGTCGACGTGCTGGAGGTCCACGACGCCTTCACGATCGGCGAGCTGGTGACCGTCGAGGCACTCGGCCTCGCCCCACCCGGGGGCGCGCCCGCCCGTCTCCGGAAGGGGGAGCTCGGGCTGGGCGGGTCCCAGCCGGTCAACCCCTCCGGCGGCCTCCTCTCCCGCGGTCACCCGCTCGGCGCCACCGGCCTCGCCCAGATCGCCGAGATCGTCTGGCAGCTCCGCGACGAGGCGGGAGAGCGGCAGGTCGACGGTGCCCGCACGGGGCTGGTCGAGACGATGGGCGGCGGCGCGGCCGGGCTCGACGGCAACGGTTGCGTGGTCACGGTGCTGGGCGGATGAGCGCCACCGAGACCTCTCCCGACATGCTCTCCGCGGAGGCGGTGGCCGACCCCTACACCTTCTTCTCGGCCCTCCGCGAGAACGACCCCGTCCACTGGAACGAGGGGCAACGGGCCTGGGTCATCAGCCGCTACGACGACGTCGCCGCCGCCTTCCTCGATCCGCGCTTCTCCTCCGACCGCGTCCAGGCCGTCTACGACTCGAAGCTGTCGGAGGCGGAGCGGGAGAGCCGCGCCCCGACCTTCGCGCTGCTCGCCGACTGGATGGTGTTCAAGGACCCCCCCGACCACACCCGCCTCCGCGACCTCGTCAAGCGGACGTTCACCCCGCGGGCGATCGCCCGCCTGGCGCCGCGCGTGGAGTCGATCGTCGAGGAGGTCCTCGACCTGCCGCCGGCCGGGGAGATCGACGTGATCCACGAGATCGCCTATCCGTTGCCCGCCCTGGT
Organism: uncultured Actinomycetes bacterium; assembly: GCA_963766705.1. Classification (GTDB taxonomy): domain Bacteria; phylum Actinomycetota; class Thermoleophilia; order Solirubrobacterales; family 70-9; genus VAYN01. Next base: position 1,202,525 of record CAVYBE010000008.1, on the reverse strand, counting down.
GATCGCGGAGATGCTCGGCGTCCCGGTGTCGGAGCGAGACCGCTTCCGCGCCTGGTCGAACGACATCTCGGCGACGATCTTCCAGGCGGCGCGCAGCGAGGCCGACCGCCGTCGCTCGCAGGCCGGCCTGGTCGGCCTCTCCGACTTCCTCCGCGATCTCGTCGCCCACTACCGCCGCGAGCCGGGGGAGAACCTGATCTCCGGGTTGATCGCGGCGCGCGAGAGCGGCAGCTCGCTGACCGAGGAGGAGATCGTCAGCACCTGCGTCCTGCTCCTCTTCGGCGGCCACGAGACGACCACCAACCTGATCGCCAACGGCTTCCTCGCCCTCCTCCGAAATCCCGGCCAGGCGGCGCTGGTGAGCGCCCGGCCAGAGCTGGCGAGCGCCGCGGTGGAGGAGCTGAACCGCTTCGACGGCCCCGCGAAGATCTCGGTCCGGCGGGCCGCCGTCGACATCGAGATGCGCGGCCGGACGATCCCGGCGGGCTCGAAGGTCCTCCTGGCGCAGGCCGGCGCCAACCGCGACCCGCGTCGCTTCGACCGTCCCGACGAGCTCGACGTGGAGCGGGCCGAGAACCGCAACGTGGCCTTCGGCTTCGGCATCCACTACTGCCTCGGCGCGCCGCTGGCGCGGCTCGAGGTCCGCACCCTGCTGCCGCGGATGCTCGCCCGCCTGCCGAACGCCGAGCCGGCGGGCGGGCTCAGCTACCAGCCACTCCTGCTCACCCGGGGCCTGGTCTCGCTGCCGATCCGGTACGGCTGAGGCGGCCCTCCCGGAAGGAGGATGTCCGGGAGGGCCGCCTCAGACGATCACCGGCCGGAGCTCCTCGCGCTGCTTCACCGAGAGCAGGTCCTCGCGGCCGACTTCGAGCCCCTCCAGCGCCGGCATGCAGTAGCGCGCGAAGAGCTCCCAGGAGCGGTTCGCCAGGTCGGTCGTGACCCAGTCGCGCGAGTTGAGGACGAGGGTGCCGAAGCCGCCCACCTCCTCGTACAGGGCCTTCACCTGCGCCGTGCATTCGTCCGGTGAGCCGAGGATCCAGCGGCAGTTCTCGACCATCCACTCGAGCGTCAGGTCCGCGTCGTCCATCGACTCCTCGAGCTTCATCAGCGGCCCGAGGCCGAGCGCGATCAGGTAGTCGTAGGAGCGTTTGACGCCGGCCCGGATCTCGCTCAGCGCGGTCTCGCGGTCCTCGGCGATGTAGACCTCGCGCACCAACCGCCAGCGGCGGCGCGCCTCGATCGGGTCGAGTCCGGCGGCCGCCGCTCCCGCGTCGATCCCGCCGGCCTGGGTCAGCAGGTCGGCGAACGCCGGGTTGTCGGTGAAGCGGGGCGGGGAGAAGTGGACGCTGAGCGCCCCCCATCCGTTGCGTCCGGCGATCTCGTAGCTCGAGGTGCCGGTGAGCCCGGCGATCGCCATCTCCGGCACCCGGTTCTTATAGGGGGTGACCTGGATCGCCCGCTCCTGGCCGCTCCAGTACTCGCCTTCGTAGGTGTAGGGCTCGCGGCTCTCGGTCAGGCGCTTGATCACCCCGAGCGACTCGACCATCCGCGGCCGCATCTCCTCGCCCTCCATGTCGTGCAGGGCCCAGTCGGTCGGCAGCCCGCCGGCGCCGAAGCCGTAGATCAGGCGTCCGTGGGTCAGCTGGTCGAGGAAGGCGAGGCGCTCGGCCACCTGGAACGGGTCGTGGTAGGGGAGGTTGACGACCCCGGTCGCGAGCGCGATCCGGCTGGTCAGCGCCGAGCCCTTGGCGATCATGTACTCGGGCACCGGCACGTTCTCGTACCAGCCCGAGTGGTGCTCGCCGATCCAGTACTCGTCGAAGCCCAGCTTCTCCGCCAGCACCATCTCCTCGAGGTCGCGCTGGTAGGACAGCGTCCAGTTGTCCCAGGGAAAGTGCTCCGGCATGGTGAAGATCCCAAATCGCATCAGACGATCCCCTCTCGTACGGCAACGTCCCAATAGGAAAAGAGCCCGCGGACGTGGTTTCCCCCGTCCACCGGGATCATGTGACCGGTGACCCGGCCTGAAAGCTCGGACAGCAGGAAGGCGGCCACGTCGGCGATGTCCTGCGGCCGGCCGTGGCGCGGCTCCGGTCCGAGTGGCGTGTGGGCGAGGAATTCGTCGCCCATGCCGCCGATCGTGAACCCCTCCGAGAGCGGCGTCTCCGTCGTCCCCGGGGCGATCGCGTTGACCCGGATCCCGTAGCGCCCGAGCTCGCCCGCGGCGACCTTGGTGAATTGCGCGACGCCCGCCTTGGCGGCGCAGTAGTGGCCGAGCCCGTCGGTCGCCGCGATCGCGTTCAGCGAGGAGATGTTCACGATCGCCCCGCCGTGCCCGGCGGCGATCGCCCGCCGGCCGAACTCCCGCGTGCAGAGGAAGGTGCCCTTCATGCAGGTGTCGACGATCAGGTCCCAGTCCTCCTCGGTCATCTCGACGATCGGCGCCATCGCCGCGGTGCCGGCGTTGTTCACCAGCATCTCGACCGGGCCGAACCTCGCCTCGGCCAGGTCGAAGGCGGCGCCGACCGCGGCGGCGTCGACGACGCTGCCGATCTCGAAGGCCAGTCGTCCTTCGGCCGCCGGCTTGAGCTCTGCGCCCGCCTGCGCGGCGTGGGCGGGCTCGAGCTCGAGCGCGACGACCGAGGCGCCGCGGCGCAGCAGCTCCGCGACGATGGCCTTGCCGATCCCGCGGCCGCCGCCGGTCACCACGGCGGTGGAACCAGTGAGCTCCATGTCGGCGTTCCTCAGGGAGCGAGGAAGACGGCGGCGGTGTGCTCGGTGTCGAGGAACTCTTTGACCGACATGATCTTGCCGTCGCGGACCTCGAAGAGGAAGTGGTAGAGGTTGTTGTAGGTGCGGCCGTTCTTCACCTCGGCGTAGCTTTCGGTCTCGACCGCGACCCTTTCGCCCTCGGCGGTCCAGGCCAGCGGGGTGAGCCGGATCGCGCCGCCCTCGACACCGGCGGAGATGCCGCCGAGCATCTCCCCGAACCCCTTCTTGTCTTTGGTCCCCGAGATTCCCTCCATCGTCCCGGCCACCCACCAGGTGGCCGAGTCGTCCATCATCGCCAGTATGTCGTCGACGTTCCCTTTGCTGAAGACCTCCATGAACTCGGCGACGGTCGCTTTGTTCTGAGCCTCCTGGCTCGTCCCCGTCTCGGCAGTGCTCATCGCTCCTCCTAAGGGCGGCGCGGCTTTCCCTTGCCGCGCCTGGTTATCGGCACGGATCGACGGTAGCGGCGCGTCCCTCCCCCCTTCGCGGGAGGTCGGCCGGCAGTTGGTGGTTAGTACAAATCGCACCGCCGTCCGTCCGCTCCATCCCGGCTCCATCCCGTAGCCCCCGCGGTGGGACCGAGCATCTAGGGTGGGGCGGCATGGGACCGCTGCAGGGCGTGAAGATCGTGGAGATGGCCGGGATCGGCCCGATCTCCTTCGCCGGGATGCTGCTCGCCGACCTCGGCGCCGAGGTGACCCGGATCGAACGCCCGGCCGGCGGCGGCTTCGGCTGGGGCAGCTCGCCGGTGCTCGACCGCGGCCGGCGCGGCCGCCGGGTCGACCTCAAATCGGCGCCCGGCCTGGAGGAGGTGCTGGGCCTGATCGCCGAATCGGAGGTGCTGATCGAGGGCTTCCGGCCGGGCGTGATGGAGCGGCTGGGGCTCGGCCCCGAGGAGTGCCTGGCGCGCAACCCGGCCCTGGTCTACGGGCGGATGACCGGTTGGGGGCAGAGCGGCCGCTACGCCCACACGGCCGGCCACGACATCACCTACCTGGCGATCTCCGGCGCCCTCCACATGATCGGCGAGGAGAAGGGCAAGCCGGTGCCGCCGGTCAACCTGCTCGGCGACTTCGGCGCGGGCGGCGCCTTCCTCGCCGTCGGCGTGCTCAGCGCGCTGCTGCACGCGCGGGCGGGCGGCGTCGGCCAGGTGGTCGACGCGGCGATCGTCGACGGCGCGGCCGCGACCACCGGCCTGCTGCACGGCCTGCTGGAGATGGGGGCCTGGAAGGACGAGCGGGGCGTCAACCTGCTGGACGGCGGGGCGCCTTTCTACGACACCTACGAGTGCGCCGACGGCCGCTGGGTCGCGGTCGGGGCGCTCGAGCCGCAGTTCTACCGGGCGCTGCTGGAGCGGCTGGGACTGGCCGAGGACGAGGCGATCGCCGCCCACCTCGACCCGGCGACCTGGCCCGCGATCCGCGAGCGCCTCACCGCCAAGTTCCGCGAGCGCCCGCGCGACGAGTGGCACGAGCTGTTCGCCGACTCCGACTGCTGCGTGGCGCCGGTGCTCTCGATGCGGGAGGCCCGCGAGGACGGCCACAACCGCGACCGCGGCGTCTTCGTCGAGGTCGGCGGCATGCCGCAGCCGGCCCCGGCGCCTCGCTTCAGCGTCACCGAACCGGGCGTCCCGGAGGCCGCCCGGCCGGGCGCGGAGTCGGCCGGCGCCGGCGAGGCGCGCGGCCTGGGCGAGGGAGCCGCCGGGCCTTGAACCGTCGGGTGGCGATCGTCACCGGGGCCGGCCGCGGGATCGGCGCCGCGACGGTCGCCGCGCTCGCCGCCGAGGGTTGGAGCGTGGTCGCGGTCGACCGCTGCGCCGCCGACCGCCGGCTGCCCTACGCGATGGCGACCGAGCGGGAGCTCGAGGCCGCGGTGGCGGCGGCCGCCGAGCGGGCGGGGCGCGACGACGTGGCGCGCGCCGTGGTCGCCGACGCGACCGACCGCGAGGCGCTCGCGGCGGTGGTCGAGGGCGCCGAAGCGTGGGGCGACCTGGAGGCCTTCGTCGCCAACGCCGGCGCGATCGCCGGCGGCGTCCCGGCCTGGGACCTGCCCGCCGAGCAGGAGCGGGCGCTGCTCGAGGTCAACCTCGAGGCGGTGATCCTCGCCGCCCGCCTCGTCGTCCCCTCGCTGCTGGGACGGCCGCGCCCGCGCTCCGGCCGCTTCGTCGCCGTCACCTCCTCCGGCGCCGCCCGGGGGATGTCCGGGCTGGCCGCCTACTGCGCCGCGAAGGCGGGCGTCACCGGCTTCGTCCGGGCGCTCGCCGCTGACCTGCACGGCAGCGGCGTCACCGCCAACGCGGTCGCGCCGGGCTCCACCGACACGCCCCTGCTGGCCGAGTCGGCCCGCCTCTTCGAGCTGCCCTCGCCGCGCGACTTCGCCCCCCGCCAGCCGCTCGAGCGCCTGCTCGAGCCGCGCGAGGTCGCCGCCACGATCGCCTTCCTGCTCGGCCCCGGCGGCAGCGGCATCACCGGCGCCACCGTGCCGGTCGACGGCGGCCTCACCGTCTGACCCCGGTCACGCCTCCGCCTCCCGGGCGGGTGGCCCGGCGCCCGGATGCTCGGGGGCGGGAAGCATGGTGGGGGCGCCGACGCCGCAGCTGTAGGGCTCCGGCTCGGCGGGCTCGCCCTCCTCGTGCAGGACGTCGGCGGAGATCGTCGTCCAGGCGATCAGCGCGCCGAGCACGGCCAGCGCCGCGCAGAGCGCCATGCCGACGTGGAAGCCGTGGGTCATGTGGGACGGTTCGTAGAACTTGTCCCCGGTCAGCCCGGCGACCAGCGGCACCACGGCGACCGCCAGCAGCCCGGCGACGCGGGCGACCGCGTTGTTGACGCCGGAGGCGAGCCCCGAGTGGCTCGGATCGACCGCCGCCAGCACGGTCGCGGTGACCGGCGCGACCACCATGGTCAGGCCCAGCCCGAAGACGACCACCGCGGGCAGCACCGTGCCGACGTAGGTCGAGCCGGGCTCGATCCGCAGCATCAGCAGGAGGCCCGCGGCGATCACCAGCGGGCCGATCGTCAGCGGGATCCGCGGCCCGATCCGCTGGGCGAGGTCGCCGGCCCGCGCCGAGCCGACCAGCATCAGCGCGGTGACCGGCAGCGAGGCCGAGCCCGCCGCGATCGGCGAGTAGCCGAGTGAGATCTGCAGGAAGGCGACGAACAGGAAGAAGACGACGCCGAGCGCCGCGTAGACGACGAAGGTGACCGCGTTGGCGGCGCTGAACTGGCGCGAGGAGAAGATCGAGAGCGGCAGCATCGGGTTGGCGGTGCGGCGCTCTCGGGCGAAGAAGCCGATCAGCGCCGCGACGCCGAGCGCCGCGGCGATCACCACCCCCACCAGGCGCCCGCTTTCGGGCGCCTCGATCAAGGCGTACGTGGTGCCGCCGAGCGCCACCGCGGCGAGCGCCGCGCCCCCCAGGTCCAGCCGGCCGGTGGCGGTCGGGTCACGCGACTCGGGCACGAAGCGCGCGATCCCCCAGACGACGAAGGCGCCGAGCGGCAGGTTGACCAGGAAGATCGCCCGCCAGGAGATCGCCCCGATCAGCCAGCCGCCGAGCAGCGGCCCGAGCGCGCTCGTCACCCCGGCGAGCCCCGACCAGGCGCCGATCGCCCGTGCCCGGTCGGTGGGCCGGAAGCTCGCCTCGATGATCGCCAGGCTGCCCGGCGTCAGCAGCGCTCCGCCGACCCCCTGCACGAGTCGCGCGGCGATCAGCAGCTCCACGGTCGGCGCCACCGCGCAGAGCAGCGAGGCGAGCGTGAAGAGCGCCACCCCGATGCCGAACACGAGCCTCCGGCCGAGCCGGTCGCCGAGGCTGCCGCCGAGCAGGATCAGCGAGGCGAGGGTCAGCAGGTAGCCGTTGAGGATCCACTGCAGGGCGCCGGTCGAGGCGTTCAGGTCCTCGCCGATCTGCGGCAGGGCCACGTTGACGACGGTGCCGTCGAGGAACGCCATCCCCGAGCCGGCGATCGTCACCGCGAGCAGGCGCCGTCCCGCTCCGCTCCCGAAGGCGACCCCGGACGAGTTGGCTTCCACCGGACGAGCCTAGACGCCTCCGAGGCGGGCCTGATCAGGGGCGCTCAGCCGTCTTCGGCGTGGTAGCGCTCGAGCAGCGCCAGCTCGGCGTGCTGCTTCGGGAAGAGGAAGAAGACGACGCCGATGCCGACCACCACCGCGCACATCCCGGCCAGGTAGGTCCAATCGCCGCCGTCGAGGAACGACTTACGCGCCGCGGCGCCGATCGCCTGCGCGTATTCGGGGTACTGCTGTGCCGTGTTGGCGGCGCTGGAGAAGGACTTGGTGAGCTCGTTCTGGACCCGCTCGCTGACGCTCGAGGCCTGCGGCGAGGCGGCGATCTGTTCGTTGAACGACTTCGCGTAGCCGGCGGTCAGCAGGGCGCCGAAGATCGACTGCATGATCGCCCCGCCGAGGTCGCGCTGCAGGTCGGCGGTGCCCGAGGCCATCCCCGCCCGTCGCACCGGCACCGAGCCGGTCAGCGAGCGCGAGGCGGGCGTGCCCGCGAACCCGACCCCGATCCCGAGCAGCAGGTAGCCGAGCCCGACCGGGTAGTAGGAGGCGCCCTCTTCCCAGAGCAGCAGCATCACCAGGAAGGCGAGCAGGCAGAAGGAGAAGCCGACCAGCAGGGTGAAGCGCGAGCCGCGCGCCTCGACCAGCACCGCGGAGCGCGGCGCGACGACGATCATGCCGAGCGCTCCCGGCAGGATCGCCAGCCCGGCATCGAGGGTCGAGTAGCCGAGCACGTTCTGGACGAACTGCTGGCCGATGAACATCGCCCCCATCAGCGAGCCGAAGACGATGATCCCGGCCAGCGCCGCCGCCCAGAAGGTCGGTCGGGCCGCGACGTGCAGGTCGTACAGCGGGTTGGCGACCCGCCGCTGGCGCAGCACGAACGCCCCGGTGGCGGCCAGCGCCACGATGCCGAGGATCACCGCGGTGGTCCCCTTGCCCGGTTCCGGCGCCAGGTTGATCGCCAGCACCAGCGAGGCGACCAGCGCGATCGAGAGCAGGCCGCCGAGGTGGTCGACCGGCTCGGTCGTCTCGTTGACGTGGGCGGGGACGAAGCGCCAGGCGCAGAACAGGGCGATCGCGGCGAGCGGCGCGGTGACCAGGAAGACCGACCACCAGTCGAAGCCTTCCAGCAGGGCGCCGGCGATCAGTGGGCCGAGCGCCGAGATGCCGCCGCCGAGCGCCGACCAGAGGGCGATCGAGCGGGTCCGCGACGGTCCCGACCAGAGCGCCGTGATCAGCGCCAGCGTGGTCGGGTAGGCCATCCCGGCGGCGATCCCGCCGAATACCCGGGCGATGAACAGGATGTTCGCGGTGGGTGCCACCGCGGCGAGGATCGAGGCCGGGATGGACAACGCCATCCCCAGCACCAGCAGGGTCTTGCGCCCGTAGCGGTCACCGACCGCGCCGAGGTAGAGCACCGAGGCCGCCAGGCCGAGCGAGTAGCCGACCGCGATCAGGTCGACCATCGTCTGGCCCGCATCGAAGTGCTTGCCGATGTCCGGCAGGGCGACGTTGGCGACCGCCAGGTTCAGGTTGGCGACCGCGGCGACGCCGATCAGCGTCGCCAGGACCAGCGCCGCGCGCGCCGGCGCCGAGCCTCCCGATGAGGACGCCGGCGCTCCGCCGCCCGGCGCCGTGGCCTCCACGCTAGACCTCGATCCAGGTCCCGCGCGGGCCGAGGTTGCGCAGCGGCGTCTGCCCGACCCGGCTCTCGCAGCCCCACGCCTCGTGGATGTGGCCGAAGACGGCGAGCCGCGGCTGCTTTGCCTCGATCGCCGCGAGCAGCGCCGGGCTGCCGAAATGGGTGTCGGGATCGCCGCCGTCGCAGTGGCCCTGTGGCGGGGAGTGGAGGACGAGGACACAGCCGTCGGGAGCCGGGGCGATCATCGCCGCCGCCTCGGTGTCGGAGAGGTCGAAGCTCCAGTCCCAGGGGGTGGTGGGGATGCCGGCGCCGAGGCCGAAGAACTCGACCCCGTCGATCGTCGTCCCCTCGCCGTGCAGCACCGTCGCCGCCGGCCAGCCGGCCGCCGCGCCGCGCAGGGCGTCGGCGGTCTCGTTGTTCCCGGGCACCAGGATCGCCGGCGTCTCGATCGGCGCCAGCGCCCCGATCGTCTCCTCCAGCCCCTCGTGGACCGAGGCGAAATCCCCCGCCCCGATCACGAGGTCGGCATCGGCCGACATCTCGACCAGCTCGGCGGCCTGCGCGAGGTCCCGATGCAGATCGCTGAACGCCAAGAGCTTCACGCTGCGCAAGCTATCCGATCACCGCGACGCTCATCCGTCGGCCGCGCCAGGAGGATCGGGGGACACCTGAGCGAACCTCCCCGCAGTTCGTGAGCGAAGGTGTCCCCCGATCCTCCAGCCCCGCCGCCATGAGCGCCGCGGCCGGGCGGGTTCCTCTTCCGCACGGACGCTGAGATCGAAGTAGAGGAAGGTCTCGCCGAGCGCGACGAAGGGGATCAGCAGGGCGAAGACGAGCGAGCCGATCAGGTTGATCCAGATCAGCGGCAGCGCCGTGAAGATCAGCGCGAAGGTGAGGATCGGCCCCGCGGCGACGCTCACCACGTAGAAGATCACGATCACCCGCGCGGTACGCAGCCAGCGTCCGCGGACCAACTCGGAGCTGGCCCGGAAGGACTCGCGGAAGCCGCGGTCGGTGAAGATCACTTCCTGCTGCACGAACGCCCAGCCGACCAGCTTCCAGATCGCCCAGGGCAGGCCGATGATGCTCAGCGCCAGCAGGAAGACGCCCAGCGTCGCCAGCAGCTGCGCGCCGACGACCCGCCAGAAGCGCTTGCGCACGCCACGCAGCGCCCCGAGGAAGCCGACCTCGCCGCCGCGCAGCGCTTCGCGGGCGACCACGATCACGACCGCCGCGACCAGCGCCTGGGCGATCGGGCGGATGAACTGTTCGAGCATGTCGGCCCAGGCCACCTGGATGCCGGAGGTGCCCCGGTGCGGGCTGCCTTCCGAGATCATCCCGGCGAGCAGGTTGGTCGCCCCGATCAGCACCAGCGCCGCCAGCGCCACCGGGATGAAGACCCGCCAGTGGCGGCCGTAGAACTGGCGGGCGGCCCGAATGATCTGCCCCAGCGCCCGTCGCCGGCGCAGCGTGTCGAGGTCGACCGGGCTCCACCTGGTGACGCCGACGAACAGGACGATCAGCACGGCCAGGACGATCAGCGTCAGCGTCGCGGCGGTGGGCGACTTGGCGTCCAGGTTGACGATCTGGGAGGCGGTGGCGACGACGCCGCAGAAGGCGCGGGTCACCTCCGGGCCCGCGACGGTGCCGCCCGGCAGGCGTGGGCTGCTGGTGCGCTGGGCCGCCATCCAGCTGAACGGTTCGCGCCACTGCGTCTTCGTCTGGGGGCCGGTCGGGCCGTTGTTGTAGCCCTTTTCCTTTTCGCCCCAACGGCCGTAATAGCTGGTCCAGGCGAACGGCCCCTGGGAGACCGGCTGTGCGGGCATCAGAATCGGCCGCAGCCGCAGTTCACGCAGCGGTTCGGTGGTGTTGTCGCAGCCGAGGCCGGAGCCGTGCTGGCCGTTCTGGAGGTAGACGGCGGATCCATAGAAGGTCGCGTGGGAGCCGGCCGCCGGGTAGACGACCGGGTGCGTGCCTTCCTTCTGCACCTTGGCGTCCGTCCAGTCGGCGCGCTCGCCGCCGGAGTGCTGGAAGACGATGATTTCGCCCGGTTCTTCGCGCAGCGCCGCGGCCGGCGTTTCCGCTTCGAAGGTGAGCTGCATCCCCTCCCAGTCGCCCTCGTGCAGGTCGTTGAACTGGTTGAAGTACCAGAAGAACCAGTACTGGAGGGCGAACCCCGGGTGCCCTTCTTCGCGGGCGATGTGGGCGTAGGTGACGGCGGGCGCCTTGCCTTCCCTCAGCAGCTTCGCGAACGCCTTGGCGTAGACGCAGGTGTCGCCGAGGACCGTCCCTTCGTAGTTCAGGTACCAGCCTGCGCCGAGCCCGGCGATGTCGGCGGCGGTCGGCGCCCGCCGGACCGTCGTCAGCGCGCCGCCTTCGGCTGCGTGCTGGAGCAGCACGGTCGGGTTGCCGAGCACCGTGTAGACGCTGGTCGGCTGGTACTGCTCCTCGGTGGTGTCGCAGGGCGGGTCGGTCTGTTCCCGCAGCTCGGTGATCGGGACGTACTTCTGGGCCAGTTCCCGGGCGGCCGCTTCGGGCGCCGCCCCGGCCTGGGAGCCCGGCTGCGCCTGCGCCGCCCGCGCCGCGGCCGGGCCGACGGCCCCGAGGAGCAGCGCCGTCAGCAGGACGAGCAGGCCAGGCGACCGCTTCACGCGGGCAAACGTACCGCCTCAGGCGGTCTCGGGCGCGGATTCGTCCTCGGTGACGTCGCCCGGTTCCACTTTGCCGTCCGGCATCCAGCGGAGGGCGACGACGAAGGCGGCCGCCATCACGATCGCCATTCCGTAGAAGACGTCGCGGGTCGCTTCGGCGAAGGCCATCGGCACCGCGCCGCCGAACACCTCGCCCGCTTTCGGCCCGAGCGCGTGGCCGACCGCCTGGCAGGCCTGTTCGCCCTGGGAGACGCATTCGGAGACCGCGTCGGCTTTGCCCTTCGGGATCCCCTTGTCGCCGAGGATGCTCTCCAGGTTCGCCTTGTTCTGGGTGACCAGCAGCGAGCCGAGCACCGCCAGCCCGAGGCTGGAGCCGAAGTTGCGCACCGTCTGGGTGATCCCGGTCGCCTCGCCGTAGCGGCTGCGCGGCACCCGGTTGAGCGCGTCGGTGTTGGCCGGGCTGAGGACCAGGCCCACCCCGATCCCGGCGAGGACGATGTAGTACCACTGTTCGCTCACCGAGAGGTGGGTCAGCGAGTTGCCCCACAGCCAGAAGCCGACCGCGGCGACGGCGCAGCCGAGCACCACCGGTCGCCGCGCCCCGATCCGGTCGAGCATTTTGCCGCCCCACTGCGAGGCGGTCGCGAACCCGGCGAAGAAGATCAGCAGGTAGAGCCCGGTTTCCGAGGCCGATTCGCCGAGCGAGATCTGCGCGTACTCGCTGGCGAAGAAGAACAGCGGCACGAACGGGATCATCAGCAGGAAGAGGACGGCGCTGTCGACCGCGAAGGCGCGGTTCTGGAAGATCCGCAGCCGCAGCAGCGGGTTGGTGGCACGCAGCTGGTCGAGGACGAACCAGACGAGGATCGCGATGCCGATCGCGATCGCGGCCCAGGTCTTGGCGTCGCCCCAGCCCCAGATCGCCGACTGCTGCAGTCCCAGGACCAGCAGCCCCATGCCGCCGCAGACCAGCAGCGTGCCGCGGTAGTCGAGGGGCGCCGGGTTGCGCTCGTCGGGGGGGTTGGCGCGCCAGGTCAGGAAGAGAGCGACGATCGCGACCGGGATGTTGACCCAGAAGATCGCCCGCCAGGTCCATTCGGAGAGGAAGCCGCCGGCGATCGGGCCGATCGAGGTGAGGCCGCCGGCGATCGCGAAGAAGATCGCCATCGCCCGGCCGCGCTCGGCGACCGGGAAGGTGTCGAGGACGATCGCCAGCGCCGCCGGGAACATCAGCGCCGCGCCCGCGCCCTGGACGATCCGGAAGACGATCAGCCACGCCTCCGCGCCGGAGCCGGTCGGCGTCGCGCCGCAGAGGGCGGAGGCGGTGGCGAAGACGACGACGCCGATCACCACCATCCGCCGGTGGCCGGCGATGTCGGCGAGCCGGCCGCCGAAGGCGAACAGCGCCGACAGCGAGAGCAGGTAGCCGTTGATGATCCACTGCGACCCGGTGGTCGATAGGTGGACGTCCTTCTGCAGGGTCGGGATCGCGATCGCGACGATGGTCTGGTCGATGAACGTCATCGACACGGCGAAGATCATCGCGGCGAGGATCAGCTTTGAGTTCTTGGCGGCCATTTCGGAGTGGGGTCGGTTTCAGGATCTCTTCATGTATTCCTCCTGCCTTATCGGTCCGGTAGGGTGCCGACTTGATGCCTTCCATCTTCTGGATCGGAGTCGGCCTGGCCGCCCTCATCTGCGTCACCGGCGCGTTCACCGGAGCGCGCTCGCGCACCGCGAATTTCGCCTCCGGCGCCGCGATCGGGGCCATGTTCGGCTTCATGATCGCCTTTCCCCTGATCGCGATCGGCCTCTCCAGCAGCTGAGCGGCGTGGCGGACGTCCCGAACGTCGGCCTCAGCGACGGCGCCGAGATCCCACAGCTCGGCTTCGGCGTCTTCCAGATCCCGCCCGCGGAGACGCAGCAGGCGGTCGAGGTGGCGCTCGCGGCGGGCTACCGCCACATCGACACCGCCGCCGCCTACGGCAACGAGCGCGGGGTCGGCGACGCGATCGCGGCCTCCGGCCTGCGGCGCGAGGAGGTCTTCGTCACCACCAAGCTCTGGAACTCCGAGCAGGGCTTCGACTCGACCCTCGCCGCCTTCGAGCGCAGCCTCGAAGCGCTCGACACCGACCACGTCGACCTCTACCTGATCCACTGGCCGGTCCCCGCCCGCGACCTCTACATGGACACCTGGCGGGCCTTCGAGCGGATCGCCGGGGAGGGCGGCGCCCGCTCGATCGGCGTCTCCAACTTCAGGGTCGAGGATCTGGCGCGCCTCGCCCGCGAGGCCGAGCGGCGGCCGACCGTCAACCAGATCGAGCTCCACCCGCTGCTGCAGCAGGCCGAGCTGCGCGCCTGGCATGCCGAGCACGGGATCGCCACCGAGGCCTGGAGCCCGCTCGCCCAGGGCGAGGCACTGGCCGACGAAACCCTGACGACGATCGCCGCCCACCACGGCCGCACCGTCGCCCAGGTGGTCCTGCGCTGGCACCTGCAGCTCGGCAACGTGGTGATCCCCAAGTCGGTCACCCCCGAGCGGATCCGCGAGAACATCGATCTCTTCGACTTCGAGCTGAGCGAAGACGACCTGGCGGCGATCGCCCGTCTCGATGCCGGCCACCGCATCGGCCCGGACCCCTCCACCTTCGTCGCTCCGTAGGGCGAACGCGGTCGCCGGCGCGGCGTTCGGCGTCGGCGGCTCGCTCTTCGCGACGGGCGCCGCGCTCGCCCAGGCCGATGTCGGCGGCCCGCGCCTCGCCGAGGCGGTCTACCTGGTCGGCGGCGCCTTCTTCTCCACCGGCGGCTACGCCTCGGTGCTGCTGGCGATCAACGCCCCGCACCGGCGCCGCGACGGCACCTGGGCGGGCGAGCGCTGGGTCTGGTGGGCGCGCGAACCGCGCAACTACGACTACCTCGCCGCGCTCACCCTCTTCGTCGGCACCCTGGCCTTCGCCGTCAGCCTCATCGACGCGATGCTCGGGCACCTGACCCCGGCCCAGGAGGACCGCCTCGTCTGGAACCCCGGCATCGTCGGCTGCTGCCTCTTCCTGCTCGCCGGCCACCTGGCGATGGTTGACATCGCCGGGTCCTGGTTGCGGGTGCGCGGCGAGGGCCTCGGCTGGTGGGTCGTCTTCGTCAACCAGGGCGGCTCGGTCCTCTTCATGGTCGCCGCGGTGGCCTCCTTCGTCCGCCCCGAAGGCAACATGCTCTCGGTCGGGATCGCCAACTGGGGCACGCTGCTCGGCGCCCTCTGCTTCGCCATCGCCGGGGTCATGCAGCTCTTCGAGCCGCCGTCCGGCTGATCGGGCGGGCCACCTGAGAGGATTCGCGGGATGGCCCAGGCGCAGGTCGTGAAGCCGCGGACCGAGCGGATCCAGCCGGGGATCTGGCGACTGCGCCTGCCCTGCCCCTGGCCGGGGGTGCCGCACGGCAACGCCTGGGCGATGCAGCACGGCGCCGGCCTGGTCCTCTTCGACACCGGGGTCGGCGGGCGTGGCCGGCTGCGGATGCTCGACATCGCCCTCGCCCAGGCGGGCTTCGGGGTCGAAGACGTGAAGCTGGTCGTCTGCACGCACGCCCACTCCGACCATTACGGCCTCGCCGCATCGATCTGCGAGGAGAACGGTTGTGAGCTGTGGATGCATCCGCGATGGGAGCACATCCGGCTGCAGGCCGACGACCCCCAGGCGGCGCTCGAACAGCGCCTCGAGGTGGGGCGGATGAGCGGCGTGCCGGTCAGCGCGCTGGACCGCTACCGGGCCGAGCGCAGCGACAGGCCCGAAGACCTGATCGACGCGATCCGCGCCCCCGACCGCGACCTGGTGCCCGGGGTCGAGGTGGAGACCGACCTCGGCACCTGGCAGGTCGTCGAGACCCCGGGCCACGCCCCGTCGCACGTCTGCCTGCACCAGCCGGAGCGCCGGCTGCTCGTCTCCGGCGACCACCTGCTCGGCCGCGTCGTCCTCTTCTTCGACCACGGCCACAGCCCCGACCCGGTTGCCGAATACCTCGCCAGCCTCGACCGGGTCGAGGGACTGGCGGTCGACCTCTGCCTGCCCGGTCACGGCAAACCGTTCCGCGACCCGCGGGCGAAGGTCGCCGACGTGCGCCGCCAGGTCACCGACCTGCTCGACCGGGTCCGCGCCCAGCTCGCCGACGGGGCCGAGCCGACCGCCTTCGAGGTCGTCGAAGGGATCGCCGGCCCCGAGCACCTGACCGCCGGCACCGGCGGCTTCGTGCTGCAGATCGTCCTCGCCTGCCTCGACCACCTGGCGGCGCTCGGCGAGGCCCGCCCGGTCCCTGATTCCGACCCGCAGCGCTGGCGTGCCTAGTCGCAGACGCGGGTCATGAGACGGGTGCTCAGGCGCCTCGGCGCGGCCGCCTCCCTTCTCGTCCACCCGCGCAGGCTGTGGCGCGAGCACCGTCGGGTGGCGATCGCCCTGGTCGGCCTGGCGGTCCTCGTGGCCGCCGCGGCGGTGGTCGGCTACGAGGTGCTGAAGCGGCCCGCCGACGTCCACAACGAAACCGCGATCCAGCACTTCGAACCGGAAAAGCCGGCGGAACCGAGCAAATCCCCCCGCGGCCGGCCGAAGACCGTCAACTGGCCGCTGTTCGGCTACAACCCGGCCCGCACCCGGTACCTGCCGGCGCAGGGCATCCGGCCGCCGTTCAAGCTGATCTGGCACTACACCGAGCGCCCGCTGCTCGAGTTCCCGCCGGTCTACGCCGCCGGCCGCCTCTACGCGGTCAACAACAACGGCATGGCCTTCGCGCTCGACGCGGAAACCGGCAAGGTGCTGTGGGAACGGCGGATCGGCAGGCTGAACGCCTCCTCGCCCGCCTACCACAAGGGCCGCCTCTACATCGTCAACCTGGTCCCCGGCCACATCGTGAAGATGGACGCCAAGACCGGCAAGATCCTCTGGAAACACCGGCTGCCCGGTCGGGCCGAGTCCTCGCCGCTGGTGCTCGGCCGCAGCGTCTACTTCGGCTGCGAAGACGGCTACCTCTACTCGCTCAGCACCCGCAACGGGAACATCCGCTGGCAGACGCGGCTCGGCGGCCCGGTCAAGGCGGCGCCCGCCTTCCGCGACGGGGTGCTCTACGTCGGCGACTACGGCGGCGACATGAACGCGGTGCGCGCCTCCGACGGCAGGCTGCTCTGGCAGAGCGGCTCGCTGGGGACCGGCTTCAGCGGCGGCGAGTTCTACTCGACCCCGGCGGTCGCCTTCGGCCGCGTCTACGCCGGCAACAACGACGGCCGCGTCTACAGCTACGACCAGCAGGACGGGACGCTCGCCTGGACCCACTCGACCGGCGGCTACGTCTACTCCGGCCCGACCGTGGCGACCACCCACAACACGCCGCCCACCGTCTACGTCGGTTCCTTCGACGGCAACATCTACGCCCTCAACGCCAAGAACGGCGCAACGCGCTGGGCCCACTCGGCGGGCGGCCAGGTGATCGGCTCGCTCTCGGCGGTCGGCAACATCGTCTACGTCGCCGAGTTCACCCACGGCTCGACCAACGGCTACTCGATGCGCACCGGCAAGCAGGTCTTCCACTACAAGACCGGCACCTACACGCCGGTGATCTCCGACGGCCGGCGCATCTACCTGGTCGGCTACTCGAGCATCAACGCCCTGGAACCGATCCGCAAGGTGGCGAAGATCGCCCCGGCGCGGCGGGCGCCCGCGGTCAGGAAGCTGGCCCCGGCGCGGCCGGCGCCAGCAGCACCGAAGCGCGCCCACCGCCCCCCACGAGCGCCCCATTCTCGAGCCGGCGAAGCGGCACGCGAACGGGGTGGGAAGCGCGGAAGCGGGTGAGCGTGAAGTCGTAGGAGACCGGCCGCGAGCCGACCCGGTGGAAGGCGGGCGGCAGCAGCCGCCCGGCGCGCCGGCCCGCCGCCGCCGAGCCGATCAGGTCGATTTCCCGCGCCGAGGCCGAACCCGTACGGGCGATTTCCGCGCCGAGGTAGTAACGGAGCGGCTGGCTCGCCGCGTAGCGGTTGGCGACCACGACCTTGCCCGCGTGCAGCGGGCCGACCACGGCGGCGGCGTTGCGCAGGTCCTCGCGCTGCAGCCGCGGCAGGCGGTCGATCTCGAGGGTGAAGAAGAGCGAGCAGAGGCAGAACGCGGCGGCCGCGGCGAGCCCCGCCCGCCCGGCCCGCCGCACGCCGAAGCCAGCCCCGATCACGATCAGCAGCGGCACGAAGGCGGGGAGCATGTTGCGGCCGTCGAAGTAGTCGCGCCCGCCGGCCGCCAGCAGCAGCGGCAGCGCCACGGCGGTGCCGCCGACCAGCGCCGCGACGCCGGCCCCGCGGCGCTCCTCCGGGTCGCCGCCCCAGACCAGCAGCGCCGCGGCCAGCACCGCCAGCGCGGCGGGCACGGCGAGCGGGATCGCCACGGTCGCGCGAGTGCCGTGCTCGCTGCCGTTGTCGCTGCCCACGAGCTTCGCGCCGGCCCGTTCGAGCCGTTCCCCGATCGGCTGTTCGGAGATCCAGGAGGCGTGGGCGTGTTGGGTCTGTTCGATCGCGATCGGGGCGAGCAGCGCCGCCATCGCGACGATCGCCAGGCTCGCGAGCGCCGCCCCGCGGCGGTTGCGCCCGGCCAGCAGCAGCACCGCCTCCGGCGCGATCAGGAAGGCCGCGAAGTAGTGGGTCGCCAGGGCGAGCGCCGAGAATGCGCCCCACCAGGCGAGGTCGCGGCCGGCGCCGGAGCGCCGCGCCCGGGCGAAGAACAGGAAGGAGAGCGCCGCCAGCAGGAAGACCAGCGCGTAGGCGCGGGCGTCCTGGGAGAACCAGATCAGCACCGGGCTGACGGCCACCGCGGCGGCAGCGATCAGCCCCGCCCGGCGGGGCAGCGGCAGCGCCACCGCGCCGAGGTAGACCACCGCGATCGAGGCGGTGCCGGCGAGCGCCGAGAGCGAGCGCATCCACACCTCGCCGGTGCCGAACGGCTTCGACCAGGCCCAGGCGAGCAGGTAGTAGAGGGGAGGGGTGGACTCGCTGTGCGGGACCGCCGAGAAGGTGTCGAAGAAGTTCGCGTGCAGGACCCGGCCGACGGTCACCGCCTCGTCGTAGCGGTAGCTCTGCAGGTCGAGGGTGGCGAAGCGCAGCACGACGCCGAGCACCACGATGCCGCCGAGGAGGAGTAGGTGTGGGGGGATGGGGCGCTCGCGGATCGCCCGCATCCAGGAGATCTTGAACCAAGATCATTAAAGGGGCCGGAGAAGGCGGGCTGTCCGCCCCCGGCGTTCGCAGTTCTCCGCGGCGGTCTCCAGCGGTCAACGCAACAGTCCCTGTTGTCGTTGACCGAAAGGAGACCGATGTCGAGAAGGAGAAGGCCGGGGCGGCGCAGCCGCCGGTTGACGGCCGATGAGCGGCGGGAGATCGTCGAGCGATGTCGCACGGGGGAGCCGGCCCGTGATGTGGCCGCCGCGATCGGCTGCTCCGTGCGGACCGTCTACGGGCTCTGCGAGGACGCGCGGCTCCGGGGGCCGGCCGACCCGGAGGCCCCGGGGCTGCGCCTCGGCTTCGCCGAGCGCGAGCAGATCAGCCGCGGGATCGCCGCCGGCCTGAGCGCCCGGGAGATCGGCCGCAGGCTCGACCGGGCGGGCTCGACGATCAGCCGCGAGATCGGGCGCGGCGGAGGCAGATGCCGCTACCGGGCCCTGGGCGCCCAGCGTCGCGCCGTGGCCCACGCGGCCCGTCCCAGGGCGGGCAAGCTCTCGCTCCTCCCGCGGCTCAGGGAGGAGGTGGAGGCGGGCCTCGCCAGGCGCTGGTCCCCGCAGCAGATATCGGCCAGACTGAGACTCGACCATCCCGAGGACGAGGAGATGCGGATCAGCCACGAGACCATCTACCGGTCGCTCTACGTCCAGTCCCGCGGCGAGCTGCGCCGCGAGCTCACCCGCGCCCTGCGCAGCGGGCGCACGAGGCGGCGCCCCCGTCGCGAGGGACCGGAGCGCCGTGGCCGGATCCCCGCCATGGTGCCGATCGCCGAGCGCCCGCCCGAGGTCGACCCGCGGGCCGTCCCCGGCCATTGGGAGGGCGATCTGGTCCTCGGTGCGGGAGGGCGCTCGGCGGTCGCGACCCTGGTCGAGAGGCGGACCCGCTACGTGATGCTCGCCGCCCTGCAGGAGCGGGGGAGCGCCCACGTGACCGCCGCGCTCGCCCGGCTGATCGAGCGGCTGCCGGACCACCTCGCCCGCTCCCTCACCTGGGATCAGGGCAAGGAGCTCACCGAACATCGCAGGTTCACCGCCGAGACCGGGGTCGCCGTCTACTTCTGCGACCCCCACTCGCCCTGGCAGCGGGGCTCCAACGAGAACACCAACGGCCTCCTGCGCCAGTACCTGCCCAAGGGCACCGACCTGGCCGCTCGCGGCCAGGTCGAGCTCGACGGGATCGCGGCCGAGCTGAACGGGCGCCCACGGGAGACGCTGGGGTGGGCGACGCCGGCTGAGAAGATGGAGGAGCTGTTGCGTTGACTCGTTGAGGCCGCCCGCGCATAGCGCGGCAAAGTGCGAACTCACCCGGCCGGCGGGCGGGGGCGGGGGCGGGATGAGGTCGTCTAGCCCGGTTCGACGCCGCCGGGCGGCGGCGGCGGCAGGTGCGGCGCGCCGGGGGCGTAGGCGGGGAAGAGCCCGGAGTGGAGGCGGTCGACCAGCACCGAGAGGCTCTGCGCCCAGTTCTGGATTCGGTAGGAGCTGGTCGATCCGAAATCCTGGTAGTAGACGAGCATCTTCGTCCGCGGGTGGCGTTCGACCCAGGAGAAGAGCCGGTTGACGAAGGTCGGGTCGTCGCCCGCTTCGACCCCGAACTCGGTGATCGCGAACGGTTTGCCCGGATACCGTTCGTACAGCCGGTTCAGCGCGCCCCATTCGGGATAGGAGGCGTAGAAGTCGGTCCCCGTCCAGTCGACCCACTTCATCCCGGGGAAGAAGTACTGCGGCCGGTTCCTCTTGGTGGTCGGCGAGCCGGCGGGCAGCGGGCTCCAGACGATCGCCACCGGCGCCTTCGGCAGGCCGGCGACCGGCGAGTTGAGCGGCGGCAGCCCCGCTTCGGCGAGCCGTTCGTCGATCAGCTTCTTCTTGCCGCCGCCGTGGACGATCACGTAGATGCGGCGGAAGGCGCGGCGGTAGTTGCGGGCCGAGTCGGCGCGCCCGCGCGCCTTGCCGCCGCAGCCGTAGGCGGCGTAGACGTTGAGGCAGCGGTTCGGCTCGCCGAGCGGCCGCACGTAGGCGCGCATGTGCTTGGCGGCGAAGATGCGGTTGAGGCGGACCAGGTAGGCGTCGCCGGCGCCGCGCGCGATCGCCGCCAGGGTAAGTATCTCGGCGCCGGTCTGCGGGTCGGCGGTGGTGATGTGGATCATCGGCCGGGCGCGGGCGATCTCCCAGCGCTGGATCGAGCCGCGCAGTTCGCTGCCCCAGGCGCGGAAGGACTCGATCACCGCCGGGTGCTTGGCGACCGCGCTCGAGAATTCGCCGAAGTTGGCCGGGTTGCCGGTGTCGGAGACGCCGAAGTAGACCTGCTTGCCCTTCGGTTCGAGCACCCCGGCCGAGGCTCCCGCCGCCGCCACGGCGAGTACCGCCGCCACCAGGGCGACGACGACGGCCGCCGTCGCGGCCCGCGTGCGCGTCTTCACGATCATCGAAAAGGGGTCCCGGCGCGGAGCGAGGCCCCGCCGGGCAGGCCGTTCATGCTGGCAAGCCGGGTGCGCATGGCGGGGGGTGGCGGGGGGCTCTGCAACGCGGTTTGCGGCCGCCGGCGCAGCCGCGGCGCCGGCGCCAGTTTGCGGAAGGGCCGGGGCGGGAACCTCTCAGGGAGAGACTCCCCGGAATTGGGCAGTATCGCTACTCGGAAGGAGGTAGCAGGTGTCCGCCGTCGTCTTGATCGTCGCTCTCGTCATCGCCGTGGGCCTGGCGGTGGCGCTGCTGGCCGGCGCCCGCCGCGGCGGCTTCCTCCATCCCCGGACCCACCTCCCCGGCGACGATCGCCGCTACCGCTCCCACGCCGAGGCCAGCCGGCGCGCCGACCACGCCCGCCGTTAGCCGACTCCTCCCGCCGCCGACCGTCCCCTCCCGGGCCCGGGGCCGCGCGCTCAGGCGGCCAGCTGATCGTGCTCGGCGACCAGGGCGAGCACGTCGTCGGCGTACTTGCCGACGAAGGCGGGGCCGACGCCGTTGATCTCGATCAGCGCGGCGCGGCCGGCGGGCCGGCGGGACGCGATCGTGGCGAGGGTCTTGTTGTTGGCGACGGTGTAGGCGGGCTTGCCGGCGGCGGCGCGCAGTCGCCACTCCTTCAGCGCTTCGAAGAGGGGTGCGTCGCCGGGGGAGAGGTCGGGGGCGGGTGCCGCCGCCGAGCGGGCGCGGGCCGGGCGCCGCACCGCGATCGTCTCCGGGTCGGGCAGCCACTCGAGCCGGTCGCAGATATCGCAGCAGCGCTCCAGCGGCGCGGTCTCCGAGCGGCGGTCGCCGAAGTGGGCGAGCAGCGCCTGGCGCCGGCAGCGCCTGCCGTAGACGTACTCCTTGATCGCCCGGTAGGCGCGCCAGCCGCGCTCGTGGGCGATCGCCAGCTCGGGGTCGCCCGCCCGCTGTTCGTTGAACCGGACCAGCCGGCCGAGGTCGGCCTTCATCGCCAGCATCACCGCCTTGGCGGGCAGTCCGTCGCGCCCGGCGCGACCCGCCTCCTGGTAGTAGGCCTCGACGCTGGTCGGGATCGCCATGTGCCAGACCGAGCGCACGTCGGCCTTGTCGACCCCCATGCCGAACGCGTTGGTGGCGACGACGACGTCGACCGCGTCCTCGACCGCCGACATGAAGCGCCGCTGCACCTGGGAGCGCTCCCCGCCTTCCATCCCGGCGTGGTAGGCGAGCGCCCGCAGGCCGGTGCCGCGCAGCGCCTCGGCGACCTCCTCGGTGTCGCGGCGGGTGCCGCAGTAGACGATCGCCGGGCGGTTGGCCGGGTCGGCGAGGCCGGTCTCGAGCAGCGCCTGCCGGCGCGCCTTGGAGCCCTTGCCCTCCAGGGCGACGACGTCGAAGGAGATGTTGGGACGGTCGAAGCCGGCCCGGACCCGCAGCGGGTCGCGCATCTCGAAGCGCTGCGCGATCTCCACCGCGACCGGCACCGTCGCGGTCGCCGTGCAGGCCATCACGGTCGGCCGGCCGAGCCGCTCGGCGACCTGCGGCAGGCGCAGGTAGTCGGGGCGGAAGTCGTGTCCCCACTCGGAGACGCAGTGGGCCTCGTCGACCGCCAGCAGGTCGACCCGGCGCCGCCCGATCGCCTCCAGGAAGAAGCCGGAGGCGAAGCGCTCCGGGGCGCAGTAGACGATCTTCGCCCGCCCGTCGCGGACCGACTCCAGCGCCGCCCGCGTTTCCCCCTCGTCCATCGCCGAGGAGACCATCGCCACCGGGTGCCCGGCCTGTGTCAGCCGCAGCCACTGGTCGCGCATCAGCGCGATCAGCGGGCTGACGACGATCGTCAGGTCCTCGGAGGCGAGGCCGGGCAGCTGGTAGCAGAGGCTCTTGCCGCCGCCGGTCGGCATCACGATCAGCGAGTCGCGCCCCTCCAGCGCCGCCACCACGGCCTCCCGCTGCCCGGGCCGCCACTCGGCGTAGCCGAGCTCGCCCAGCAACTGATCGGCACGCTCCTCGGGCGAGCGACCGAAGCTCATCTGTCCGGCTTCATCCATGGGCCGTCTGAGGCTAGGGGTTCCTCCGGCGGTGGGTGCTCCGGCCTCGGTCCCCCGGCCGGAGCGCCTACGCCGTTTCACCCTTGGCGATGACGGCGGGGACGAGCGACAGCTTCTCCGCCAGGGTGTCGATCGAGCGGGCCAGCTTGCGGGTGTCGGCCTTGGTCAGCTCGCCGTAGGGGACGAAGCCGGGCCATGCGCCCGTTTCGTAGGGCTCGAGCGCCGCGTAGACCGCCGCGAAGTCCGCTTCGATTTCCGCGACCACCTGCGGCCGCTTCTTCTCCAGCAGCGGCGCCACCGCTTCGAAGGCCGCCTGGGAGCCTTCGACGTTGGCCTTGAAGTCGACCAGGTCGATGTGGGAGTAGCGCTCCTCCTCGCCGGTGATCTTCGAGGCCGAGACCTCGCTCAGCAGCTCGTTGGCGCCGTTGGCGATCTGGACCGCCTGCAGGCTCACGCCCTTCACTTCCCGTTCCAGCTCTTCCACGTCTTCGCCCAGCGCCTCGGCGACCGGCTTCATCCCCCGCAGGCTCCCTTCTTCCCAGAGCGCCTTCTCGAGCCGGTGGAAGCCGCCGAATTCGCTCGCGGCGACGTCGTTTTCGCGGGCGTCGATGCGCGGGTCGAGGTCGCCGAAGGACTCCGCCACCGGCTCGATCCGCTCGTAGGCGACGCGCGCCCGCGGGTACAGCCGCTTCGCCCTGGCGACGGCGCCGGCGGCGACCGCGGCGACGAACGGCCTCGTCCTGGCGGACAGCTCGCCGGTGCTCTCCTCCAGGTAGCGGCGGTATTCGGCGATCGCCTTCTCGACCTCCGGGCCCGACTTGGTGCGGAGCTTGCCGGTCACCTTCAGCGTCGCGTCCCCGTCGCCGCCTTCTTCGTTGCAGCGCACCGTGTATTCGCCTTCCTCGAGGACCAGCGGGAAGGCGCCGGAGAGCCCCTCGGTGATGTTCTCGCGCTCACCGAGGATCGTTTCGCCGTCGAGCACCTCGAGCTCCGTGTACTTCGCGGTGCCGCCGTTTTCGACCTTGAACTCGATCGGCCCGGCGGGCGCGGTCGCCTGGGTCGGCTCGCAGCCCGCGTCGGTCAGCTTGAAGGTCAGCTGCCTGGAGCCGGCCGGCGCGTCTTCGCTCGAGCCGCAGGCGGCGATCAGCAGCGTCAGCAGGCCGAGGGCCGAGGCGGCGATCAGGGGACGGAGGGGGGCTCGGTGCATCGGGTCGACTCCTTGTCTTGGGGTTTCTCTGAGTTCAGGCCAGCAGCGCTTCGCCGACGAAGCCGCCCGGCCGCGCGCCGCCGGGCACCGCGAAGACCGCGCTGCCGACGTGGCGGATGTACTCGTTCAGCGCGTCGTGGGCGCCGAGCTTGCGCTGCAGGGCGACGAACTGCCGCTCCGGGTCGCGCTGGAAGCAGATGAAGAAGAGGCCCGCTTCGAGCTCGCCGAGGCTCTCGTCGACGCCGTCGGTGAACGAGTAGCCGCGCCGGAGGATCTGCACCCCGTCGTTTTCGGCTGCGGCGGCGAGCCGCACGTGGGCGTCGACCGGGATCACCGGCTCGCCCCCGGTCCCCCGGGCGTCGAGCGGCAGCGGGTCGAGCTCGCGTTCCTCGCCGAGCGGCGCGCCGCTGTACTTGCGCCGGCCGATCGTCTGCTCCTGGTCTTCCAGCGAGGAGCGGTCCCAGACCTCGAGCAGCATGCGGATGCGGCGGGCGACCAGGTAGCTGCCGCCACGCATCCAGGCGGGCCCGTCGCCGACCCAGACGAACCGGTCCATCGCCTCGCGGTCCTCGGCTTTGACGTTGGCGGTCCCGTCCTTCATCCCGAAGAGGTTGCGCGGCGTCTCCTGGGCGCGGCTGGTCGAGGAGGTGCGCCCGAAGCCGAGCTGGGACCAGCGCATCGCCACCGTGCCGCGGCCGATCCGGGCGAGGTTGCGGACGGCGTGAAAGACGACCTGGGGATCGTCGGCGCACGCCTGCACGCAGATGTCGCCGCCGGATTCGAGCGCGTTCAGCTCGTCCCCGGGGAGGGCCGGCAAGGGCTTCAGCGCCGCCGGCCTGCGGCCGGCGAGGCGGAGGCCGGGGCGGTCGAAGAGGCCGGGGCCGAAGCCGAACGTGATCGTCAGGTTGGCGGGCGGCAGGCCGAACGTCTCGCCGGTGTCATCCGGCGGCGCGGGCAGGTCCCGGTTGACCGTGCCGATCAGCCGCCCCGCGGTCATCTCCGCGGCCGCCCGGGACCACTCTTCCAGCAACTCGCGCAGCTCGGCGCGGCTCTCGGTCAGCAGGTCGAAGGCGGCGAAGTGGAGGCGGTCCTGGGCCGGGGTGGCGATCCCCGCCTGGTGCTCGCCGTGGAAGGGGACCGCGCCGCTCCCCTGCGCCGCCTCGGCGGCGTCGTGGCCCACCAGGTAGCCGCCCGCTCCGAGCCCGATGCCGGCGGCGCCGAGCCCGGCCGAGGTGAGCAGTCGACGGCGGGTCAGCCCCATCGCGCTACGCCGGGCTCTCCGCGGTGCCGACCTCGGCCTCGGCGCCGCGCGGGCGCGGCGGCCGGCGGCCGCGCGGCCAGAGGACGAAGAGCACCATCGGGATCGCGTAGGCGAGGTAGGCGACGGCCTCGATCCTGGTCGGGGTGGCGCGCAGGCCGAGCATCCCGGTGAGCAGCGATTCGGAGACGGTGCCGGGGTGGACCAGCCAGCGCAGGCTCACCGCCTCGCCCTGGAAGCTGGAGATCCAGCCCGCCTCGTGGGCGGTGTGGGCGGCGGTCGCCAGGAGGCCGGCGGCGACGAAGACGAGGACGAGGCCGGTGATGCGGAAGAAGCGGGCCAGGTTGATGCGCACGCCGCCGCGGTAGAGGCCGACCCCGATCGCGAGCGCGGCGAGGAGGCCGAGCACGGCGCCGCCGCCCGCGGCGGTCGTGTTGGTCGCGTTCTGGAAGGCGGCGAGCAGGAAGACGGAGGTCTCGAATCCCTCGCGCAGCACCGCCAGGCAGGCCATCCCGACCAGGGCCAGGGCCGAGCCGCGGGCCAGCGCGCTCGCCGCCTCGCCTTCCAGTTCGGCCTTGATGCCCCGCGAGTGGCGGGTCATCCAGACGATCATGTAGCTGATCGTCGCCACGGCGACCAGGCCGACGATCGTCTCCAGGCCCTCCTGCTGGCGCTGCGGCAGTTCTTCGCCGACGACGTCGAGGCCGACCCCGACCGCGGCGCAGAGCAGCACCGCGATCCCGACCCCGACCCACATCTGGCGCAGCGCGTCCCGCCGCCCCTCCTTGACCAGGAAGGCGGCGATGATGCCGACGATCAGCGAGGCCTCGACGCCCTCGCGGAGGGTGATTACGAAGGTGGGGATCATGCGATTAGGGTGGCCTAATTAGGGCGCCCGAAAACCTAGCAGGGAGCTAGGAGATGGGTCGGCCGGGGCTGCGGCAAGGGACGGGGTTCGCGAGGGGGAGGTCCGATGGACCCTTCGCTCACGAACTGCGGGAGGTTCGCTCAGGGTCCATCGGACCTCCCCGACGGGAGCCCGGCGCGGGATCGGGCGGCCGATCCGTCTCCGTCCCTGCGGCAGCCGGCGGACCTCGCTCGCCGGCGACGCATGGATGGCTCGTCCGGAGACGGCGGCCGTCCGAGGAGGCGCGCCCATCCCACCCTCCACTTCGGCAGGTAGGAGGGCGGGACGGGCGCGCCTCGACGTCCGCCCGGCCGCCCGGCGTTCGCAGTTCTCCGCGCATACCGCGGATTCCTGCGAACTCATCGGGGGGCGGGCCTATGCGTTCGCACTTTGCCGCGCTATGCGCGGATTACTGCGAACGCATCGCCGTGCTCCGGGACGAGCGGCGGCCCGGCGGCGCAGGCGCCCGTCCTTCGGTCCGGTCCCGAAGCAGCTGCCCCCCGAACCGCTTCAGCTACCGGGCAGCCAGGGATCCGACCAGTGGGTGACGCCCTTGACCAGCTCGTTCGTGACCTCCGGGCCCCAGGTCCCCTTCTCGTAGGGGACGGCCGGGCCGGGTTCGTCGAGCAGCGGCTGCACCACGCGCCAGGTCTCTTCGATCGCGTCCTGGCGGGTGAAGAGGGTGTGGACGCCGTTCAGGGCATCGCCGAGCAGGCGCTCGTAGGGCTCGGGGTCGGAGCCCGGCTCGCGTTCGAAGAGCACCTCTAGGTCGGCCGGCTCGAAGTAGTCGGTGCCGCCCGCTTTCGCGTACATCCGCATCCGCGAGCCCGGGTCGGGCTCGATCCGGAAGGTCAGCTTGTTCGGTTCCGGCGTTTTGCCGTGGCCGATCCCCAGCAGCGGCGGCCGGCGGAAGACCGCGGTCACCTCGCTCGACTTGACCGGCAGGCACTTGCCCGCCCGGACGAAGAACGGGACGCCGCTCCAGCGCCAGTTGTCGACCTGCAGTTCGACCGCCGCGAACGTCTCGGTGGTCGAGTCGGCGGCGACGTCCGGGACCTCGCGGAACCCCTCGTACTGGCCCCGCACGTAGCGCGCCGGGTCGGCGGCCCGCATCGCCTTGAAGAAGTCGAGCTTGTTGTCGCGGATCGAGTCGGGGTCGTTGCCGCTCGGCGGCTCCATCCCGATCAGACCCAGCACCTGCAGGGCGTGGTTCTGGATCACGTCGCGCATCGCCCCGACCGAGTCGTAGAACCGCCCGCGATCCTCGACGCCGAAGTCCTCGGCGATCGTCATCTGCACGTGGGACACGTGGCTGCGGTTCCAGATCGGCTCCAGCAAGGAGTTGGCGAAGCGCAGGTAGGAGATGTCCATCACCGGCTCCTTGCCGAGGTAATGGTCGATCCGCAGGATCTGTTCCTCCTCCAGCACGACGCACAGTTCGTCGTTGAGCGCGCGCGCCGACTCGAGGTCGTGGCCGAAGGGCTTCTCGATCACCACCCGGGCGCGGTCGACCAGCCCCGCCTTGCCCAGGCCCGCGACCACGGTGGCGAAGAGCGACGGCGGGATCTCCAGGTAGAAGACCGGCTGCCGGGCCTTGCCGAGGGCCTTCTTCACCCGCTCGTAGGTCGCTTCCTCGCCGTAGTCGCCCTGCACGTAGGAGAGCCGCGCGAGCATCGCGTCGAGCGCGTCGCCGTCGGGGTCCTCGACGGTGGCTTCGACCGCCGCGCGGGCGTGGCTGCGCAGCGCTTCGTCGTCCCAGTCGTCGAGCGCGACGCCGACCACCGGGCAATCGAGCGCCCCGGCCTTCTGCATCCGGTAGAGCGCCCGGAACGTCATTTTCTTGGCCAGGTCCCCGCTGATCCCGAAGATCGCCAGGACGTCGGCGGCCTGGTCGACGTGTCGCCTCGCATGTCTCGCCATCGCGCGCAGGCTACCCGAGCCGTGCCACGGCGCCTAGGATGGACGCCGTTCCCCGCAAGTAGCGCCGACCAGGGAGGTTGCAGATGGAGCTCGGAATCGTCGGCCTCGGCCGCATGGGGGCCAACATGGCCCGGCGGCTGATGAAAGACGGCCACACGATCGTTGCCTACGACGTCGACGCCGACGCCGTCAAGGCCCTCGAAGGCGAGGGCGCGACCGGCGCCACCTCGCTGCACGACCTGGCGGCGAAGCTGAGCGCCCCGCGGGCGGTGTGGTCGATGGTCCCGGCCGGCGACATCACCGAAGAGACGGTCGAAGGGCTGGAAGGCGTTCTGGACTCCGGCGACGCGATCGTCGACGGCGGCAACTCCTACTACCGCGACGACATGCGGCGCTCCAAGCGGGCCGCCGAGAAGGGGATCGACTTCGTCGACTGCGGCACCAGCGGCGGCGTCTTCGGGCTGGAACGCGGCTACTGCCTGATGATCGGTGGGCCCGACCGCGCGGTGGAGCGGCTCGACCCGATCTTCCGCAGCCTCGCGCCGGGAGTCGAGTCGGCGCCCCGCACGCCCGGCCACGAAGGCGTGCCGAGCCCGGCCGAGAACGGCTACCTGCACTGCGGCCCGAGCGGCGCCGGCCACTTCGTGAAGATGGTCCACAACGGGATCGAGTACGGGATCATGGCCGCCTACGCCGAGGGGCTGAACGTCCTCGACAACGCCGACGCGGGCAAATCGAAGCGGCTCGACGACGCCGAGACGGCGCCGCTCGACCAGCCCGAGTTCTACGAATTCGACCTCGACATCCCGGCGATCGCCGAGGTGTGGCGGCGCGGTTCGGTCATCGGCTCCTGGCTGCTCGACCTGACCGCCCTGGCGCTCACCGAGAGCCCCGAGCTGGCGGAGTTCAGCGGCCGCGTCTCCGACTCCGGCGAGGGGCGCTGGACCTCGATCGCGGCGATCGAGGAGGGAGTGCCGACGCCGGTCCTCACCACCGCCCTGCACGAGCGCTTCTACTCGCGCGAGCTCGGCGACTTCGGCGACAAGGTCCTGTCGGCGATGCGCTACCAGTTCGGCGGCCACAAAGAGCGGGACAACTAGCGATGCCGGTGGACCTGGAGGTGGTGGACGACGACCGCGCCGCGGCGCGCCGCGGCGCCGAGCTGATCGCCGCGGACGGCGCGGCGGCGGTCGCCGATCACGGCTCCTTCTCCTTCGCGATGAGCGGCGGCCGCTCGCCCTGGTCGATGCTGGCGATCCTCGGCGACCTCGAGCAGATGCCGTGGGGGGAGACCGAGCTCTTCCAGGTCGACGAGCGGGTCGCCTCGCCGGGCTCCGAGGACCGCAACCTCACCCACATGGTGCTCGGCCTCTCGATGGACCACCAGTCGGCGCTGCGGCCGATGCCGGTCACCCAGCGCGACCTCGACGGCGCCGCGCACGAATACGAGACCTCGCTGCCCGAGCGCCTCGACCTCGTCCACCTCGGCCTCGGGCCCGATGGCCACACCGCCTCGCTGGTCCCCGGCGACCCGGTGCTGGAGGTCGACGACCGCCGGGTCGCGATCACCACCAACCCCTACCAGGGCCACCGCCGCATGACGCTCACCTATCCGGCCCTCGCCGAGGCCCGCCGCATCCTCTGGCTGGTGACCGGCGAGGAGAAGCGCGAGCCGCTCGCGAAGCTGCTCGCCGCCGACCCCTCGATCCCCGCCGGCCGGGTCCGCAACGAGGCGATGACGGTCGTCGCCGACCGCGCCGCCGCCCCGGAGTAGTCGTCGGGGCGCCTGCTGAGTTGTGGCCGCTCCGGCGACCTCAACTCAGCAAACGGCGGCTCAGCTGACCCAGCCTCTCCACGCGCGGGTCCGCGTCGCCGAGCAGGAGGCGCAGCCAGGAATCGATCTCCTCGACGTCGAGCGGTTCGGCGACGATGAGCATCGCCTCGATGTCGAGCCAGTCCTTCGGCCGGTTGAAGACGGCCTTGCAGACCGCGAGATGCTCGGGCGCGAGGATCGGGATCCTCGTGCCGGCGAAAGGGACGCGTCGCGTCGCCCCCTCCATCGCATCGTGGAAGGGGTCGTAGGAGAAGAAGAGGTCCACCGGGTTGCGGCCCCACCAGAGACGCACCTTGCCGTCGCGCTCCAGGGCCCTCTCGTCCAGCGTGACGTCGACGCCGAGCGGGCCGAGCGCCTCCCGGACGCCGGGCCAGCGATCGGTGGCGACGAAGACGTTGACGTCCACGTCGACCGTGGCGCGCGGCTCGGCGTAGTAGGCGAGGGCGAGCGCGCCCCCGATCGCATGGGGGACCTTGGCCGCGGCCAGCGCGCGATCGATCGCCACGACCTTCTCGGGGAGGGAGGGCCCGCCATCCGGCCCGGCGCCGCTCATCCGTCGCGCGTCGAGTCGAGGCGCGGAAAGCCGATCGTTCTCGAACGGCGGCGCGCCGGCACGGCGTCGGCGAGCAGCAGCAGGTCCCGGAGGGCATCGCCGCGTTCGGCGAGCGAGGTCCCCAGCCATTCCTCGGCCGATTTCGCTTCGCCGGCCAGAGAGTCCAGAAGCAGGCGCCGCAGCTTCGGATCGGGGCTTTCACCCCGGGCGAGCAAGCGCAGCAGCGTGCGGCCGGCTTCGTCGACGGGGCGGGCGGCGATGCACGCTCCGGCGCGGAGCGCCGCCCGCACCAGGTCCTCGCGGGAGAGTGGCTTGGACGCCCGCTCGAGGGCCCTCTCGATCGTTGCCTCGTCGAGGTCGCGGAAGGTGGCGAGCGTGCGGCTGCGGGGACCCTCCGGGGTCGCTCTCGACTCCCTCACCTCGAATGCACCGTTGCGGTCGACGGTCACGAAAGCCATAGTGGGCAGAAGCTACCACTATGACCTCGCGGCGGCCTTTGGCGGGGGGACGTTCGCGGCGGCGTAGTCTTCCGGGTGCAGATGAGCACCTGGGGTTCGACTACTACGACGCCGGCGCCGCGTGCCGGGACCGTGGAGGTGCTGGTCGGGCTGCTGGCGGAACTCGACGAGGCGACCGAATCGGGCGTCTTCTACGACCGGGTGTGCCGCGCGGTGGTGGCCCTGACGACGATGCGCCGCGCCGTGCTGCTGCTCCACGACGAGACGCACGGGTCGGTGATCCCGGTCGGCGCTTGCGGCGTCGCCCCGGAGCTGATGAAGGGGATCGGCGGGACGCTCGACGAGACGCCGATCGCCCAGATCGCCCTGGAAGAGGACCGGGTGGTCGAGGTCGGGGTCAACGGCCGCGACGGCGACCTCGCCGCGCACGTCCCCGCCCGCTACGCGGAGCTGCCCGAGAGCGCCTACCTGAGCTGCACGCCGATCTCGGCGGCGCGGCGCTGGCTGGGCGTGATCTTCGCCGACCGCGAAGGCGACGACTACCCGCTCGACGACGGCGAGAGCGAGACGATGATGACCCTCGGCCGGCTCGCCGCGCTGACCGCCAGCGTCGAGCACTCGACCGAGCAGCGCGAAAGCGAGCGCCGCCTCGCCGAACGGGTGGAGCTGACCCGCGACCTCCACGAGACCGCGATCCAACGGCTCTTCGGCGTCGCGATGGCGCTCGGCTCCGAGGAGGAGCTGAGCCAGGAGGAGCGGCGCCGCTGCCAGGAGGAGCTGCGCTCGGTGGTCGCCGACCTGCGCCGCGCCCTGACCCGTCCGCTGGGGGTCGAGCGCCCGGCCAAGGCCTGCCTCGGCGAACTGCTCGAGCGACTGGTCGAGCGGCGCCCCGAGCTGCGGGTCGACTGGGACGACGGGGTCGAGGTCCCGGCCGACCTCGAGCCGGTCGCCCAACTGGTCCTCAACGAGTCGCTGCGCAATGCCGACCGCCACGCCGAGGCGAGCCGGATCGACGTCCGCGTCGCCTCCGACGGCGAGACCTTCAGCCTCTCGGTCGAGAACGACGGCGCCGGCGACGGGCGCGGCACCCGCGGCGGCGGTCTCGGGCTGCGGCTGGCGGCGCTGGAGGCGCTCCGCTACTCGGGGCTGGTCGAGTTCGGCGGCTGCGACGGCGGCCGCTGGCGGGTCCGCCTCGTCGTCCCGGTCGGGAATCGATGAGCGCGGAGCGACCAAGCGTGCATCTCTGGCCCTTCGCGCCGGGAGCGAAGCGCGAGGATTTGCGATGAGCGAGCAGCGCGGCCTGCGGGTCCTGGTGGTCGACGACCACGACGTGGTCCAGTGGGGGTTCCGCCTGCTGCTGGAGCGCCAGAGCTGGGTCGAGCGCTGCCTCGCCGCCTCCTCCGGCGCCGAGGCGGTGGAGGTCTGCCGCAAAGCGCGGCCCGAAGTCGCCCTGGTGGACATGCTGCTGGGCACCGAATCGGGGGCCGAGGTCTGCGAGGAGATCCGCGAGGTGAGCCCGGAGACGAAGGTCCTGCTGATCTCCGGCGCCGGGGTGATCTCGCCCAACGTGGCGCGCGCCGCGGGTGCCGCGGGCTTCATCTCCAAGGACTGGTCGGCGGTCGACGTGGTGCGGGCGGTGCGGCGCGTCTCCCAGGGCCAGGAGGTCTTCGCCGAGGCGCCGCTCGACTCGCCCCTGTCGGAGCGCGAGCAGGAGGTCCTGTCGCTGATCGCGACCGGCTCCACCAACAAGGAGATCGCCGGTCTGCTGCACCTCTCGCCGCACACCGTGAAGGAGCACACCAGTGCCATCTACCGTAAGCTCGGCGTGCGGAACCGGGCCGAGGCGACCCGCCAGGCGCAGCGCCTGAAGATCCTCGTCTAGCGGCCGCCCCAATCCTGATCGCCCCCCGAATGTCGGGACTCGGCGAGTACCACCGTCACCACCGCGGCCGACCGGACCAATACTCCCTACGTGGCGAATTCCAGCGCAGATACGGCTCTACTCTTCCCCGGCCAGGGGAGCCAGACGAGCAGCATGGCCGCGGTCGCCGCGGCCATGCTCCCGGAGCTGGTCGAGCGGGCCCGCGCCGAACTGGGCGCCGATCCCTTCGAGCAGGTTGGCGAGGGCACCCAGTTCGCCCAGCCCGCCCTCTTCATCGCCGGGCTCGCCTACTGGAAGGCGGCGGGCGAGCCGCGCGGCGCCTTCTGGGCCGGCCACTCGCTCGGCGAGCTGCCCGCGCTGGTCGCGGCCGGCGCGCTGGAGGCGGACGCCGGGCTGCGGCTGGCGATCGTCCGCGGCCGGCTGATGGAGGAGGCCTCGGCGGTCCGCCCCGGCGGCATGGTCGCCGCGCTCGGCGGCGCCGACGAGGTCGTCCGCCAGGTGGCCGACGATTTCGGCCTGACCCTCGCCAACGACAACGCGCCCGGCCAGATGGTCCTCTCCGGCGACTCCGAGAAGGTCGGCGAAGCCCGCAAGGCGCTGCGCGCCGCGGGAGCCAAGGCGATCCGGCTGCCGGTCGCGGGCGCCTTCCACTCGCCGCTGATGGAGCCCGCGGTCGCGGGCTACCGGGAGATCCTCGCGGCGACCGACTTCGCGCCCGCCGAGGGCGTCTTCTCCTGCATCACCGCCGCCCCCTTCGATGACGTTCGCGCCGACCTGCTCGCCGCGCTGACCGAGCCCGTGCGCTGGCGCGACACGCTGGCCGCGCTGCGCGCCGCCGGCGCCGCGACCTTCCTGGAGACCGGGCCCGGCGACATCCTCACCGGCCTCTGTCGCCGCTCGCTCGGCGAGGAGGTCGAGAGCCGCACCCTCGACACCGACAAGGAGGCCGCCGGTGCCTGAGCCGCTCGCCGCGCCCGTGTTCGCCGCAACGCCGTTGATCCGCTGTGGCGCCGAGATGATCGGCGTCGGCACCGCCCTGCCCGCCACCGTCGTCCCCAACGCGACGATCGCCGAGCGCCTCGGCATCGACGCCGAATGGATCGTCAAGCGCACCGGCATCGAAGAGCGCCGCTCCGCCCAGCCCGGCGAACGACTCTTCGAGTTCGCCGCCGCGGCGGGCGCCGAGGCGCTCGCCGAAGCGGGGGTCGAGGCCTCCGCAGTCGACCTGATCGTGCTCGCCACCACCTCCAACGAGGAGCTGATGCCGGCCGCCGCGCCGCGCGTCGCCGCCGTGCTCGGCGCGACCAACGCCGCCTGCTACGACCTCAGCGCCGCGTGCACCGGCTTCCTCAGCGCCGTCTCGGTCGCCTGCGGCCAGATCGAATCGGGTCGCGCGGTTAACGTTCTCGTGATCGGCGCCGACCTGATGATGCCCCTGACCGACCCCGAGGATCGCGCCACCGCCGCCGTCTTCGCCGACGGCGCCGGAGCGGTGCTGATGCGCGGCACGCTGGAGAGCCGGGTCGGCCCGATCGTGCTGCGCTCCGACGGCACCCGCGCCGACCTGATCAAGATCGACCGCACAGACCTGGTGATCCGCATGCAGGGCCACGAGACCTTCAAGTACGCGGTCGACATGATGTCCTCCTCGACCGAGGAGGCGGTCGAGCGCGCCGGGCTCGTCCTCGACGACATCGACCTCTTCGTCTACCACCAGGCCAACGCGCGGATCCTGCGCGCGGTCGGCGAACGGCTCGGGATCGCCCAGGAACGGGTCGTCGACTGCATCGCCAAGCTCGGCAACACCTCGGCGGCGACGATCCCGCTGGCCCTCGCCCAGGCGAAGCGCAGCGGCCATCTCCGCGAGGGCGCCCGCGTCCTGCTCGGCGCCTTCGGCGCCGGCCTCAGCTGGGGCGCCACGGTGATCGAGTGGGGCGGGGCGGTGAGCGTCGGTGTCTAGGCCGGAGGGCTGCGCGGTGGTGACCGGCGCCTCGCGCGGGATCGGCGCCGCGACGGCGCTGATGCTGGCGGCCGACGGCTGGCCGGTGCGGGTCAACTACCGCGCCGACGCCGACGGCGCCGCGGAGGTCGTCGCCAAGATCGAGGCGGCGGGCGGCACCGCGTCCGCGTGGCAGGGCGACGTCGCCGACGCCGGCGACATCGAGCGCCTGCTCGAGCCGGGCGAGGACGGCCCGGTCCTGGTGCTCGTCAACAACGCCGGGATGCGCCTGGACGGGCTCTCGCCGCAGCTCTCCGACGAGGACTGGCAGGCCGTGATCGACGTCAACCTCACCGCCACCTTCCGCGCCACCCGGGCGGCGCTGCCGAAGATGATGCGCGCCCGCTTCGGCCGCGTCGTCAACGTCGCCTCGGTGGCGGGCCTGCGGGCCAACCCGGGCCAGGCGAACTACTCGGCCTCCAAGGCGGGCGTGGTCGGCTTCACCAAGACCGTCGCGGCCGAGGTGGCGCGGCGCGGCGTCACCGTCAACGCCGTCGCCCCGGGCCTGATCGAGACCGCGTTCACCGAGGACGTGATGGAGGGCAAGATGGCCAAGGCGATTCCCGCCCGCCGTGTGGGTACCCCGGAGGAGGTCGCGGCCTGCATCCGCTTCCTCGCCTCCGAGCAGGCTTCTTACGTGACCGGAACGACGCTGACCGTGGACGGCGGCCTCAGCGCTTAAGCACCCGCATCAAGGAAAAAGGAGACACAAGTTGGCAACGCAGGTAAGCAGTGAGAACGTCGAGAAGACGATCTACGACGGCCTCGTCGAGCTCGGCACGGAGCGCGACGACCTCTCCCGTGAGGCCACCCTGGAGAGCCTCGACGTCGACTCGCTCGACCTGGTCGAGCTCGCCCAGATCGTCGAGGACGAGTACGGGGTCGAGCTCAAAGGCGACGACGTCAAGGACGTCAAGACGGTCGGCGAGGTCATCGACCTGGTCGTCGCGAAAGCGGGATAAGGCTGGATGACGAGGAGGGTCGTCATAACGGGCGTCGGCGCCGTCACCCCGCTGGGGATCGGCAGTGACGCCCTGATCGACCGCTGGCTGGCCGGCGAGTCGGGGATCGCGGACGGCTTCGGCCGCTGCCGTGAGTTCGACCCCGCCGACTTCCTCTCCAAGAAGGAAGCGCGGCGCGCCGACCGCTTCACCCAGATGGGCATCGTCGCCGGCGACGAGGCGGTCCGGCAGGCGTTCGGCGAGGGCGGCGAGCTTCCCTACGACCCGTACCGGGTCGGCTGCGTGATCGCCACCGGGATCGGCGGCCTCGTCTCGCTGGAGCGCGAGCAGGCGAAGCTGATCGAAAGCGGCCCGAAAGCGGTCTCGCCGCTGGCGGTGCCGCTGATGATGGCCAACGCGGCGGCCGCCGCGGTCTCGATGCGCCACGGCCTGCAGGGCCACACCTACGCGGTCGCCTCGGCCTGCGCGGCGGGCAACAACGGGCTCGGCGACGCGGCCCGGATCATCAAGGTCGGCGACGCCGACGCGGTCGTCGCGGGCGGCGCCGAGGCCTGCATCACCGGCGTCGCCACCGCCGCCTTCGCCGCGATGGAAGCGACCTCGGCCTCCGGCATCTCGCGCCCCTTCGACGCCCGTCGCGACGGCTTCGTGATGGGCGAGGGCGCGGGCGTCCTGGTGCTCGAGGAGAAGGAGGCCGCGGAAGCGCGCGGGGCGACGATCCTCGGCGAGCTGATCGGCTACGGGGTGACCGCCGACGCCCACCACCTGACCGCGCCGGAGCCGGAGGGCAAGGCGGCGGCGAAGGCGATCAGCCTGGCGCTCGCCGACGCGGGCATCGCCGCGGTCGACGTCGACTACGTCAACGCCCACGGCACCTCGACGCCGCTCAACGACGCCGCCGAGACGAAGGCGATCAAGGCGGCGCTCGGCGAGCGCGCCGCCGACGTCCCGGTCAGCTCGACCAAGTCGTCGATCGGCCACCTGCTCGGCGCCGCCGGGGCGGTCGAGGCGATCGCCACGCTGGAAGCGCTGCGTCGCCGCGAAGCTCCCCCAACCGTCGGGTGGGAAGTGGCCGAAGATGGCCTCGACCTCGATTACGTGCCAGGGTCGGCGAAACCGATCGCGAATGGAGATGGCCCGGTCGTGGCGATCTCCAACTCGTTCGGCTTCGGCGGCCACAACGCCGTCCTCGCCCTCAGCGCCAACTGACCCACACCGAACCGATGGCAACCGTCGTCAAAGCCCCGCCTCCCGCTCCCGCCGACACCCCGCTCGGGCAGCTGCAGATGCTCTGCGACCCGGGCACGTTCCGGCCGCTGCGCAGCGGCGTCTCCAGCCTGCGCCTCGGCGAGCGCGCGGTGCCCGGCGACGGGGTCGCGGCCGGGGCCGGCGAAGTCGACGGCCGGCCGGTCTTCTGTTACGCGCAGGACCCCGGCTTCCTCGGTGGCAGCCTCGGCGAAGTCCACGCCGACACGATCGTCCGCACCCTGGCGATGGCGGGCGACGCGGGCGCTCCCGTGGTCGGCTTCGTCCGCTCCGGCGGCGCCCGGCTGCAGGAGGGCCACGCCGCGCTGGCGGGCTACGGCCGCATCTTCCGGGCCAGCGTCGAGCTGTCGCGCAAGGTGCCGCAGATCTCGATCCTCTCGGGGATCTCGGCGGGCGGCGGCGCCTACTCGCCGGCGCTCACCGACTACGTGGTGATGACCGACGAGTCGCGGATGTTCCTGACCGGGCCGAAGGTGGTTGCCGAGGCGCTCGGCGAAGAGATCTCGATGGAGGCGCTCGGCGGCCCCAAGGTCCACGGTCGCAACGGGGTCGCCGACCTCGTCGCCGCCGACACCGCCGCCGCGGTCGCCCAGACCCGCCACCTGCTCGGCCTGCTGCCGCAGAAGATCGGCGACGTCCCGCATCCCCACCTGGTCGTCGACCCCGACGGCGAGGACCCCGGCGCGGTCGTGCCCGCCGAGCAGCGCAAGGTCTACGACGTCCGCGACGTCGCCGCGGCGGTGCTCGACGGCGGCAGCCTGCTGGAGCTCTCGCCGCGCTGGGCGCCGAACATGGTCACCGCGGTGGCCCGGCTCGAGGGCCGGCCGGTCGGCCTGATCGCCAACCAGCCACGCCGGCTCGGCGGCGTGATCGATGCCGCCGCCTCGGAGAAGGCGGCGCTCTTCGTCGAGGACTGCAACCGCTTCGGCCTGCCGCTGCTGGTCTTCGTCGACACCCCCGGGTTCATGCCGGGCCGCGTCCAGGAGGAGGCCGGGGTGATCCGCCACGGCGCCTCGCTGCTGCGCGCCTTCGCCGGCGCCCGGGTGCCCAAGGTGACCCTGGTCCTGCGCAAGGCCTTCGGCGGCGCGGCGATC
This sequence comes from uncultured Actinomycetes bacterium, assembly GCA_963766705.1. Classification (GTDB taxonomy): domain Bacteria; phylum Actinomycetota; class Thermoleophilia; order Solirubrobacterales; family 70-9; genus VAYN01. The sequence continues at coordinate 1,164,398 of CAVYBE010000008.1, read as the reverse complement.
ACGATGAACTCCAAAGACCTCGGCGCCGACGTCGTCTTCTCCTGGCCGGGCGCCCAGATCGGGATCATGGCCGCGCGCCAGGCGGTCGGCATCGTCCACGGCCGGCGCCTGCGCGAAGACGAGAGCCTGTCGCGCGACGACCTCGCCGAGTCCTACGCCGCCGAGCACCTGACCGCCCCGGCGGCGGCGGCGAGCGGCTGGGTGGACGAGGTGATCGAGCCCGAGGCCAGCCGCGAGAGCCTCGCCTGGGCGCTGCGCTCCCTGAGGGGCCGTTGACGGTCGCGGGTCCGGCGCCGGACCCCCCGCAGAAAGCCGGGGCCGGTCGCATCGTCGAGTCCTTCGTCGCGCTCGGCGACAGCTTCACCGCGGGCCGCGACTCGGTCGACGCGGAGCGCTGGGCCGACCTGCTGGCGGCGGGGATGCGCCGCGCCAACCCGCGGTTGCGCTACGCCAACCTCGCCGTCGACGGGGCGACCAGCGCCGACGTGCTGGACTTGCAGGTCGACCCGGCGCTGTCGCTCGAGCCCGACTTCCTCACCGTGATCTGCGGCGCCAACGACGTGCTGCTCTCGACCCGGCCCGACGTCGCCGGGTACGCGGAGCGCTTCGACGCGATCCTGCGCCGGCTGCGCGAGGGCGCGCCGGAGGCGATGCTGGTCACCGCGACCGCGCCGGAGGGCTGGCAGTTCATGGAGCTGCGGCCGCGCACCGAGGCGCGGATCATCGCCGCGACGGCGGCGCTGAACGAGGCCACCCGCGAGGTGGCGGCGCGCCACCGGACGCTCTGCCTGCCGGTCGCGGGCCACGAGGCGCTGCGCGATCCGGACACCTTCTCGGCCGACGGCCTGCACCCCTCGACCGCGGGTCACCGCATGGTGGCGCGCGAATCGGCGATCGTCCTGGCCCGGCACTTCGGCATCGAGCTCGACATGGAGGGAGAGCAATCGTGATCCTCGAGGGGAAGAAGATCCTCGTCACCGGCGTCGTCAATCGGCACAGCATCGCCTTCTCGATCGCCGAGCGGGCGCAGGCGCAGGGGGCGGAGGTGGTGCTGACCAGCTTCGGGCGGGTGAAGCGGATGACCGAGCGCTCGGCGTCGCGTCTCGACCCGGTCCCCGACGTGCTGGAGCTCGACGTCAACAGCGACGCGGACGCGGCGGCGCTGCGGGAGGAGCTGCGGGGGCGTTGGGGGAAGGTGGACGGCGCGGTGCACGCGATCGCCTTCGCGCCCGGCGACGCGATCGGCGGCGAGTTCATGGACACGCCGCGGGAGAGCGCCAAGGTCGCCTTCGAGACCAGCGCCTTCTCCTACAAGGTGCTGGCCGAGTGCGTGGCGCCGCTGATGGCCGACGGCGGCGCCCTGGTCGGGCTCGACTTCGACGCCACCGTCGCCTGGCCGACCTACAACTGGATGGGGGTGGCCAAGGCGGCGCTCGAGTCGGTCAACCGCTACCTGGCGCGCGACCTCGGCGGCCGCGGCATCCGCGCCAACCTGGTCTCGGCGGGCCCGGTCCACACCGCCGCCGCGTCGGGCATCTCCGGCTTCGCCGACCTCGAGGGCCTCTGGGGCGAGGCGGCGCCTTTGGGCTGGGACCCCCAGGACGCGACCCCGGTCGCCGACGCGGCGCTCTTCCTGCTCAGCGACCTCGCCCGCGCCACGACCGGCGAAATCCTGCACGTCGACGGCGGCGCCCACGCCGTGGGAGCGCCGCCGCCGAGTTGAGCGGGGGCCGGCCGGTCCTTCAGTGGGCCGGCCGTTCGTGCAGCCGGGTGAAGGAGACGTCCCGGTGGATCGTCGTCTTGTGCCAGTAGTCCGAGGACGCCACTTTGCGCGAGCCGCCCGCGAGCGAGATCCACTTCTGGAAGCCCGGGTCGAAGAGCTCGTGCTGCGATAGCTGGGCGTAGATGTACTTGCCGGCCGTGTCTTCCACCAGCAGCCAGGGGAAGCTTTCGACCGGCGCCGGCCCCGGGCACAGCTTGTACAGGGTTTCGTCGGTGAGGTCGGAGGTGAGCAGCAGGCCATCGTGCCGCTGTCGGCCCCACTGCAGGTTCACCGGATACTTGACGTGGCGACGGCCGCAGTCCGGCCGCGATTCTTCGACGCCGGGTTCGGCGCCGCCGTTTTCGCCGCATTCGGGGTCCGGGGAGGCGGTGATGGCCGGCGTGAAGCTCCGTTCCACGGTCGCCACGGTCGGGATCGCCAACTGGTGCCCGGCGAAGAATTCCGGGTTGAAGCCGCCGCCGGGGGACTCGATCGCGGTGATCACGACCGGCTTGACGGTATGGAACACCATGTGCTCGCGGCCGATCGAGAAATCGCTCACGTCGCACTGTTCGACGGCTTCGTGGGTGCGGTGCAGGATCGAGTCCTGGGTGCCCTTCACCTCCACCTTGAACTTCGCCATCTTGAACCCGTTGGAGTATTCGGTCGCCGCGGCGGGGCTGGCCCCGAGCCCGGCGAGCCCCATCACGATCGCGCCGAGGGTCAGCCCCAGCGCGATCACCTTGTCACTGTTCCTGAACATCGTCTCTCTCCTTCCGGCGCCGGCCGGGGTGGCCGGCGCCGAGTGGTGGTCGGTGCTCGCCCCGCTCAGCGGGAGGCGCCGATCTCGTGGTTGGCGTGCATCACGCGGCCCGGGTCCCAGGTGTTCCGCGCCGCCTCCAGGCGGGCCGCGACCGCGGCCGGGAAGAAGCCGGCGGTGTCGGCCCGCTCCTCGACGAAGTTGAGGTAGCGGCCCGCGTCCCAGGGGCGCAGCGCCGTGGCTACCCGATCGAGGTCCGCGGCGGTCCGCTCCGCCGCCGACGGGTCGGCTAGCCCGACCGCGAAGAAGGCGAACTCGCCGGGCAGGGTGGCGACCGCGCCGGCGCCCTCGGGGGAGCGGCCGAGCGCCCCGCCGGCGTGGCGGACCTCGACCGAGAGCAGGGTCGAGCCGGAGTCCGGCCCGGCCGCCTCGACCAGCGCGTCGATCGCCGCCGCGTCGAGCGCGCCGAGCATCGCGTGGCTCGTGTCGTAGGGGACCGGGTCGCGCGGGTCCATGTGGAGCTCGGCGATCCCCGCCGGCGGCTGCACCGCGAAGGTGTCCATCGCCGGCCCGAGGGCGCGCAGCGGCTCAAGCAGGCGCACCGCGGCCTCCTCACCGCAGAGGAAGACGGCCTCCACGAGCGCGAACGACTTGCCGCGCACCGGCTCGGGGACCTCGGGGAGCGGCGGGAACTGCAGGATGCGGCCGACCGAGGTGACCTCCTCGGGCGCCGTCTCGGTCCACCGACGCCAGGCCTCGAGGGCCTCGCCCGCGCGCTCCAGCGGGAAGAAGAGGACCCCGGCGTAGACGGTCTCGACCGGGATCAGCTCGACCTCCAGCGCGGTGACGACGCCGAAGTTGCCGCCGCCGCCGCGCAGCGCCCAGAACAGCTCCGGCTCGTGCTCGTGGGTCGCCCAGCGGATCTGGCCGTCGGGGGTGACGACCTCGAGCGCGACGACGTGGTTGGCGGCGAGGCCGTGCTTGCGCGCGTACCAGCCCATGCCGCCGCCGAGGCTGTAGCCGGCGATGCTGACGTCGGGGGTCGAGCCGTGCAGGCCGGCGAGGCCGAGCTCGGAGGCGGCCGGGACGACGTCGTCCCAGCGCACCCCGGCGCCGACCCGGACGCGCCGCGCCGGGGCGTCGATCGAGACGCGGTCGAGCGCGTTCGTCCGCAGCAGGATCGAGTCGTCGAGCCAGCCGAGCGGCCTCGCGTTGTGTCCGGCCCGCTGCGGCGCGACCCGCAGGCCCTCGGCGGCGGCGAAGCGCATCACCGCGGCGACTTCCTGGGCGTTGCGGGGTTCGACGATCGCCGCCGGCCGCTGGTCGACGGTGACGTTGAAGCAGGCGCGGGCCTCGTCGTAGCCCGGTTCGCCGGGGAGGTGCACGGCGCAGCCCAGGAGGGCGCGCAGGACGTCGGGTGAGCGGCGGGCGAAGGTGTCGGTGCTGGGTTGCATGGGGGTCTCCTTGGATCTGGCGTGGTCGATGGCGCCAGCTTCCGCGCCCCGCCGCGATGTCACATCGGGGCGATCCCCAAACCGCCACCCCAAGATCGCCCCCCGGACCCCCCTAGTGCGAACGCTCCAGTGGGCCTCCCGGTGAGTTCGCAGTTCTCCGCGCATAGCGCGGCAAAGTGCGAACGCCAGGCGGCGTCGCCCGGTGAGTTCGCAGACATCCGCGCTATGCGCGGCAAAGTGCGAACGCCAAGCGGGGGGCTCGTGGCCGGTGCGGCCGGTGCGTCAGGAGGTTGCCGCGAGGGCGTCGGCGAGCTGGCGGCGGGAGCGGATCTCCAGCTTGCGGTAGGCGTTCGAGAGGTGGACCTCGACCGTCTTCGGGGTGACGAAGAGCTCCTGGGCGACCTCGCGGTTGGTCCTCCCCTCGGCGGCCAGGCGGGCGACCCGTTCCTCGCTCGGGGTCAGCGCCGCGACCCCGGAGAGCGCCGTGCGCCGCGGTCGCGCCCCGCTCGCCGCCAGCTCCTCCCGCGCCGCCTCGCCGACCCTCCCCGCCCCGCAGACGGCGGCCAGCTCGATCGCCCGCTGCAGCGGCTCGCGCGCCTCGCTCGGCCGCCGCGCCGCCCGCAGCGCCCGGCCCAGCGCCGCCAGCGTCTTCGCCTGCTCGAGTCGCGCGGTCGAGCCCTCCAGCACCGCCACCGCGGCCTCCAGATGGGAGAGGGCCGCCTCGCCCTCGCTCGCCGTCGCCAGCGCCCGCAATGCCGCCCCGACCGTCCCCGGCGCCCCCCAGCGCCGCGCCAGCGCCAGGTTCTCCTCGGCCAGCGCCAGTGCCTCCTCGCGCCGCCCCAACCGTGCGAGCGCCTCCACCTTCACCTCGCGCCAGGGGCTGTAGGCGGGGTTGAGGACCCGCGCGTGGCGCGCCGCGTGGGCGTCGGCGAGCTCGACCAGCCGCTCCGGCGCGGTTCCGTCGGCCGCCGCCAGCGCCAGCCGGCCGTTGTCGAAGTAGCGGGTCCCGTCGGCATCGTCCTCGGGCGGGTCGACGATCGCCGCGATCGTCTCCCGCGCCGCCGCCAGGTCGCCGCGTTCGACCTGGGTCAGGGAGCGGAACCCGGCCAGGTAGATGCCGGCGCCGGCGCCGAAGCTCCAGGCGTTGAACTCGTCGCGCGCCTGGAGCAGCACCGTCTCGGCCTCCTCCAGGTCGCCGCTGCGCAGCAGTGCCGCGCCCTGCCACATGTGCAGCCCGGAGATCGCGAACAGCGAGCCGTGGCGGTGCGCGGCGACCAGGGCTTCGTCGATCGCCCCCCGCACCTCGGGGCGGTCGGCCCAGGCGAGGACGGTGATCGGCGCGATCCCGAGGAAGCCCGGGTCGGCGGCCAGTAGCTGCCCGCCCGCCAGCGCCGCCAGCGCCAGCCGCGAGCACTCGCCGGCGTCGGCGTCGAGCTGCGACCAGACGACCGCCGCCGTCGCCAGCGCCATCTTCGCCCCCGGGCCCTCGCCGAGCGCCGGGTCGCGGAAGCGCTCCAGCGCCGCCGCGTCCTCGGAGGAGACGGCGCCGAACAGCAGCAGGCTCAGCTCGAAGGCCTCGATCCCGATCCGCACGTCCTCCATCTCCGCGGGCATTTCCTCGCGGAAGCGGCGGGCCAGCCGCACCGCCTCCTCCGGTCCCTCGACGAAGTTGACCAGCCGCAGCAGCACGTGGGCGACCACGGCCCGCATCGCCGGATCCTCGGTCGCCGCGTAGACGGCGCGCAGGTGGCGGGCCGCCGCCGGGCCGTCGATCAGCGACTCCGCCAGCCCCAGTTCGCGCAGCACGTCGACCCGCGCGGCGGCGGGGGGCGGCTCCTCGCGGGCGCGCCGCAGGTAGGCGACGGCGCTGTCGACGGCGCCTTTGCGGGCGGCCGAGCGCCCCGCCTCGCGGAGCAGCTCGACCACGTCCGCATCGCCGTTCGGGGCGGTCGCCAGCAGGTGGGTCGCGACCTCCTCGGCGCTCGCCCCGCGCGCCCGCAGGAGCGCCGCCGCGCGGGAGTGGGAGAGCTGCCGTTCGCCCGGCGACTGCTCTCGGTAGACGACCTCGCGGACGAGCGGGTGGACGAAGCCGAGCGGCGGCTCGCGGCGCAGGATCTCGACCCGCGCGAGCGCCCCGGTGGCGCGGGCGACGGTCGCCTCGTCGAGGCCGCTGAGGGCGGCGATGTCGGCGACCGAGGCGCCCTCGGCGAGCACCGCGGCGGCCTTCGCGACCTCGACCTCGGCGGGTGCCAGGCGGGAGAGCCGCAGCGTCACGCTGCGCGAGACGGCGCTCGGGCCCATCGCTCGCACCGCGCCGATGTTGGCGGTGGTGGGGGCGACGCCCTCGTCGGTGAGCATGCCGACCAGCTCGTGCAGGAGCAGCGGGTTGCCCCCGGTCGCCTCGCGGCAGGCGGCGACGAAGGAGGGCGCCGCCTCGGGCCCGAGCAGCGCACCGGTCCCGGCCAGGCTGAGCGGCTGCGGGCGGATCGAGAGGGTGAGCGGGTCGCGGGCGAGCTCGCCGAGCAGCACCGGGTCGGTCCCCGGCTCGGCGCTGCGCAGGGTCGCGCCGAGCAGCAGCGGCGCGCCCTCCAGCCGCGGCGTCAGGTAGGCGAGGAAGCGCAGCGACGGCCGGTCGCACCAGTGCAGGTCGTCCACCACGAGCGCCAGGGGCCGCTCGGCGCCGACGTTCAGCGTCAGCCAGTAGAGGCCGTGGAGCACCGCGAAGGTCGCTCCCTCGTCGGCCTCTCCGGCGAAGACCGCGCGGGCCGGGCCGGCGGCGCCGGCGAAGGCCGCCTCGCGGCCGACCTCGACCAGCGCCGGTTCGAACAGCTGGCGGACCACCCCGAAGGGGAACTCGCGCTCCAGGTCGGAGCCGCGCGCGGCCACGACGCGGACGCCGCGCCGCGCGGCGCCGTCTCGCAACGCACCAAGGAGGCGGCTCTTGCCGATCCCGGCGGGACCCTCGATCAGGACCGCTCTGGAGCGGCCGTCGACGAGACCATCGAGGAGCTCGGCGAGGGCGCCCAGATCGTCCTCGCGCTCGACCAGGTCCATCAGCTATCCGATAGTCGACCTCTCCACTTGTTCTCCACGGGCGACGAATATGTCACTGACGAGGCTCGGTGGGAAGAGGCCCTGGGCGGCGACGCCCGCGTCGGCCTCCAGGCGCGGGGCCAGCGTCGCCGGATCGTCGAGGCCGGGGCCCGCGTAGTCGGCGATCAGGCCGCCGTCGGGGCTGGCCGCCGTGTCGGGGCGCACGGTGACGTCGTCGCCGAGCCGGGCCAGGGTGGAGGAGAGGCCGAAGGCGAAGAGCTCCAGCGGGACCGGGCGGCGGAAGCGCTCGACCGGCTTGGAGGAGTCGGCGATCACCACGAACCTCTCGGCCGCCGCGGCGACGATCTTCTCCCGCAGGTGGGCGCCGCCGCCGCCCTTGATCAGCCAGCCGTCGGGGGTGATCTCGTCGGCGCCGTCGATCGCGATGTCGAGGCGGGGCAGCGAGTTGAAGTCCTCCACCGGGATGCCGAGCGAGCGGGCCTGGGCCTCGGTCGCGGGAGAGGTGGCGACGCAGCGCAGGTCGGTGAGCCCACGCCGGGCCAGGGCCGGCAGCAGGTGGGCGACGGTCGAGCCGGTGCCCAGCCCGACCGTCATCCCGCTCTCCACCAGCTCGGCCGCCGCCTCGGCGGCGAAACGCTTCTCATCGTCGGCGCCCACGGATTGAGAACTCTATTCGGCTACGCTGAACGTCCACGCCCTCAAACGAAAGAGCAAGGAGCCAAGCCACAAATATGACCGTCACGCCCACCCAGGACTACAAGGTCGCCGACATCGGACTCGCCGACTTCGGCCGCAAGGAGATCGCGCTCGCCGAGGTCGAGATGCCAGGCCTCATGCAGACCAGGGAGGAGTTCGGCGAGGCGAAACCCCTGGCGGGCGCGCGGATCACGGGCTCCCTGCACATGACGGTGCAGACCGCGGTGCTGATCGAGACGCTGGTCGCCCTCGGCGCCGAGGTGCGCTGGGCCTCCTGCAACATCTTCTCCACCCAGGACCACGCCGCCGCGGCGATCGCCGCCGCCGGGATCCCGGTCTACGCCTGGAAGGGCGAGACCCTCGAGGAGTACTGGTGGTGCACCGAGCAGGCGCTCAACTGGCCCGGCGAGGACGGCCCCAACATGATCCTCGACGACGGCGGCGACGCGACGCTGCTGGTCCACAAAGGCGTCGAGTACGAGGCCGCGGGCGCGGTCCCCGACCCCGCGGGCGCCGACTCCGAGGAGATGCGGATCGTCCTGGAGACCCTGACCCGCTCGCTGGAATCCGACGCGACCCGCTGGACCCGCGCCGCGGACTCCATCCAGGGCGTCACCGAGGAGACGACGACCGGCGTCCACCGCCTCTACCAGCTGGCCGAGCAGGGCAAGCTGCTCTTCCCGGCGATCAACGTCAACGACTCGGTCACCAAGTCGAAGTTCGACAACCTCTACGGCTGCCGCCACTCGCTGGTCGACGGCATCAACCGCGCCACCGACGTGATGATCGGCGGCAAGGTCGCGGTCGTCTGCGGCTACGGCGACGTCGGCAAGGGCTGCGCCTCGAGCCTGCGCGGCCAGGGCGCCCGGGTGATCGTCACCGAGATCGACCCGATCTGCGCCCTGCAGGCGGCGATGGAGGGCTATGAGGTGCGCCGACTCGAGGACGTCGTCGACAGCGCCGACATCTTCGTCACCGCCACCGGCAACAAGGACATCATCACGCTCGACCACATGCGGCGGATGAAGCACAACGCGATCGTCGGCAACATCGGCCACTTCGACAACGAGATCGAGATGGCGGCCCTCGAAGGCTCCGGCGCCGAGCGGGTCAACATCAAGCCGCAGGTCGACGAGTGGAAGTTCGACGACGGCCACGCGATCATCGTCCTCTCCGAAGGGCGGCTCCTGAACCTCGGCAACGCCACCGGCCACCCGAGCTTCGTGATGTCGAACTCCTTCACCAACCAGGTGATCGCGCAGATCGAGATGTTCTCTCAGCCGGAGGGCTTCGCCGCCAAGCAGGTCTACGTCCTGCCCAAGCACCTCGACGAGAAGGTGGCCCGCCTGCACCTCGCCTCGCTGGGAGTCGACCTCACCGAGCTGAGCGCCGACCAGTCCGCCTACCTCGGCGTCCCGGTCGATGGCCCCTACAAGCCCGACCACTACCGGTACTAGGGCTTCCGCGGGCTGAGCGGGCCCGCGACACGCAGACGTTCGCGAGCGGCGCGCCTTCGGCGCGCCGCTCGTGCAATTTGGACGGATTGGCCCGGAAACCGAGTGGTTAACGGGTGGCGTGCTCCACAAGGAATAGGATCGCTGTCCGTGGCGCAGGACATCGACCAGCTCTGCATCAACACGATCCGCACGCTGTCGATCGACGCGATCCAGAAAGCGAACTCCGGACACCCCGGGACGCCGATGGCGATGGCGCCGGTCGCCTACGCGCTGTGGCAGCGGCACCTGCGCTTCGACCCGGAAGACCCGATCTGGCCGGGGCGGGACCGCTTCGTCCTCTCCGCCGGGCACGCCTCGATGCTGCTCTACGCGCTGCTGCACCTGGCGGGGGTCAAGGCGGTCGACCCCGACTACGAGGTGGTCGGCTCCGAAGCGGTCAGCCTCGGCGACATCGAAACCTTCCGCCAGCTCGACTCCAAGGCCCCTGGCCACCCCGAGTACCGCTGGACCTCCGGGGTCGAGACGACGACCGGGCCGCTCGGCCAGGGCGTCGCCACCTCGGTCGGCATGGCGATCGCCTCCAAGTGGCTGCACGCCTCCTACGACCGCGACGGCTCCGACCTCTTCGCCTTCGACACCTACGCGCTGGCGGGCGACGGCTGCCTGATGGAGGGGGTCTCCGGCGAAGCCGCGTCGCTGGCGGGCCACCTGCGCCTCGACAACCTCTGCTGGATCTACGACAACAACCACATCACGATCGACGGCAAGACGCGCCTCACCTATGAGGACGACGTCGCCGCCCGCTTCATGGGGTACGGCTGGAACGTCACCCGGGTCGGCGACGCCAACGACCTGACGCTGCTCGACCGCGCCTTCGAGGAGTTCAAGAGCGAGCCGGACCGCCCGACGCTGATCATCGTCGACAGCCACATCGGCTGGGGCTCGCCGCACAAGCAGGACACCTCCGCCGCCCACGGCGAGCCGCTCGGCGTGGAGGAGGTGCGGGAGACCAAGCGCGTCTACGGCTGGCCCGAGGACGCCCAGTTCCTCGTCCCCGACGGGGTGCGCGAGCACTTCGCCGACGGCGTCGGCAGGCGCGGCGCCGAGGCGCACGCCGCCTGGATGCTGCGCTTCGAGACGCTCAAAGCCGAGTCGCCGGAGGTCGCCGCGCAGATCGACGCGATGCAGCGCCGCGAGCTCCCCGCGGACTGGGACGACGCGATCCCCACCTTCGAGCCCGACGAGGCGGGCATGGCGACCCGCAAAGCCTCCAACAAGGTCGAGAACGCGGTCGCCGAGAACCTGCCCTGGCTGCTGGCGGGCTCCGCCGACCTCACCGACTCGACCTCGGTGCGGCTCTCCTTCGACGGCGGCGCCGACCTCGAGCCGGGCAGCTACGCCGGCCGCCAGCTGCACTTCGGCATCCGCGAGCACGAGGCGGCGGCGGTCTCCAACGGCCTCTCGCTCTCCAAGCTGCGCCCGCTCTGGTCGACCTACCTGACCTTCTCCGACTACGCCCGCCCGGCGATCCGCCTCTCGGCGCTGATGGAGCTGCCGGTCATCCACGTCTTCACCCACGACTCGATCGGCCTCGGCGAGGACGGCCCGACCCACCAGCCGGTCGAGCAGCTCGCCGGCCTGCGCGCGATCCCCGGCCTCGACGTGATCCGCCCCGCCGACGCCAACGAGGTCGCCGAGGCCTGGCGCCTGGCGATCGACCGCACCCACCAGCCGGTCGCGCTCGTCCTCACCCGCCAGAACGTGCCGATCATCGACCGCTCGAAGTACGCCGCCGCCGAGGGCGTGCGGCGCGGCGGCTACGTGCTCGCCGACCCCGCCGAGGGAGACCCGGAGGTGATCCTGATCGCCACCGGCTCGGAGGTCGCGCTGGCGCTCGCCGCCCACGAGGAGCTGGCCGCCGCGGGCATCCGCTCCCGGGTCGTCAGCCTGCCCTGCTGGGAGCTCTTCGACCGCCAGGACCAGGCCTACCGCGACGAGGTGCTGCCGCCGGCGGTCCGAGCCCGCGTCTCGATCGAGGAGGCCTCGACCCTCGGCTGGGACCGCTGGGTTGGTCCGGAGGGCGCCCGAGTGGGTATGCACACCTTTGGGAGCTCGGCACCGCTCAAGGACGTGATGAACGAGTTCGGGTTCACCCCCGACAAGGTCGCCGACGCGGCCCGCGGCGCGATCGAGCGCGCCGCCAGGATCCAGACTTCGTAAGCAGAGAAGGAGCCAGACATGAAGCCCACGCAGAAACTGCACGAGCTGGGACAGAGCCTCTGGGTGGACAACATCACCCGCCCGATGCTCGCCGAAGGCACCCTCAAGGGGTACATCGACGAGCTCTCCGTCACCGGCCTCACCTCCAACCCGACGATCTTCGACAAGGCGATCGGCGCGGGCGACGCCTACGACGAGCAGATCGCCGAGGTGAGCGGCGCCGCCGAGCAGTCCGACGGGCCCGGCGCCGAATCCAACGAGAACGTCTTCTTCGAGCTCGCCCTCGCCGACCTGCGCGACGCCGCCGACCTCTTCGCCGCGGTCCACACCCGCACCGCCGGGGTCGACGGCTTCGTCTCGCTGGAGGTCTCGCCGCTGCTCGCCGACGACCCGAAGGCGACGATCGAGCAGGCGGCGGCGCTCCACGCCAAGGCCGAGCGCGAGAACCTCTTCATCAAGATCCCGGGCACGCCGGCGGGCCACGAGGCGATCGAGGAGACGATCTTCGCCGGCATCCCGGTCAACGTCACGCTGCTCTTCGACGACCGCCAGTACATCGGCGCCGCCGAGGCCTACATGAAGGGGATCGAACGGCGGATCGCCGCGGGGCTCGACCCGGTCGTCGGGTCGGTCGCCTCGATCTTCATGTCGCGCTGGGACGTCGCCGTCGCCGAAGAGGTGCCGGCCGAGCTGAAGAACCGGCTTGGGATCGCGATCGGCGGCCGCGCCTACCGCGCCTACCGCGAGCTGCTCGGCACCGAGCGCTGGCTGCGCCTCGCCAACCACGGCGCGCGGCCGCAGCGGCTGCTCTGGGCGAGCACCGGGACCAAGGACCCGGAGGCCTCCGACACCCTCTACGTCGAGGCGTTCGCCTCGCCCTTCACCGTCAACACGATGCCCGACAAGACCCTCGAGGCCTTCGCCGACCACGGTGAGATCAGCGGCCTGATGGACCCCTCGGGCGGCGGGTCCGAGCAGGTGCTGAAAGAGTTCGAAGGGGCCGGGATCGATCTCGCGGCGCTCGCCGAGCGGCTCCAGGAGGAGGGCAAGGCCAGCTTCAACAAGTCCTGGGAAGACCTGCTGAAGACGATCTCCGAGAAGCGCGAGGTGAGGGCCGGGTGAGCGCCACGGCCGCCGGTTCCCTGCGCGAGGCGCCCGCCTGGGGGCGCCTCCAGTCGCACTTCGCCGAGGTCCGCAAGCTCCACCTCCGCGACCTCTTCGGCGCCGACCGCGAGCGCGGCGAGCGCCTGGTGGCCGACGGCGCCGGGCTGTTCCTCGACTTCTCCAAGAACCGGATCACCGACGAGACGCTGATGCTGCTCGGCGAGCTGGCCCGCGAGCGGGGCGTCGAGGAGCGCCGCGAAGCGATGTTCCGCGGCGAGCACATCAACGTCTCCGAGGACCGCGCGGTGCTCCACGTGGCGCTGCGCATGCCGCGCGAGCGCTCGCTGATCGTCGACGGCGTCGACGTCGTCAAGGAGGTCCACGAGACGCTCGACCGGATGTCGGCCTTCTGCGAGCGGGTCCGCGACGGCGAGTGGCGCGGCCACACCGGCAAGGCGATCCGCAACGTCGTCAACATCGGGATCGGCGGCTCCGACCTCGGCCCGGTGATGGCCTACGAGGCGCTCCGCCACTACTCCAACCGGGACATGACCTTCCGCTTCGTCTCCAACGTCGACGGCACCGACTTCGTCGAGTGCACGCGCGACCTCGACCCGCAGGAGACGCTCTTCGTCATCTCCTCGAAGACCTTCACCACGCTGGAGACGATGACCAACGCGCACTCGGCCCGCGACTGGGCGCTGGCCGGCCTCGGCGGCGAGGAGGAGGCGATCGCCAAGCACTTCGTCGCCGTCTCGACCAACGCCGAGGAGGTGTCCGCGTTCGGCATCGACACCGACAACATGTTCGGCTTCTGGGAGTGGGTGGGCGGTCGCTACTCGATGGACTCGGCGATCGGCCTGTCGACGATGCTGGCGATCGGCCCGGCCCGCTTCGCGGAGATGCTCGCCGGTTTCCACGCGATGGACGAGCACTTCCAGGAAGCCGGGACGGGCGCCAACCTGCCGATGATCATGGGCCTGCTCTCGGTCTGGTACGGCGATTTCTTCGGCGCCGAAACCTGCGGCGTCTTCCCCTATGACCAGTACCTGCACCGCTTCCCCGCCTACCTGCAGCAGCTGACGATGGAGTCGAACGGCAAGCACGTGACGCTGGCCGGCGAGCACGTCGACTACGACACCGGCGCGATCTTCTGGGGCGAGCCGGGGACCAACGGCCAGCACAGCTTCTACCAGCTGATCCACCAGGGGACGCGGCTGATCCCGGCCGACTTCATCGGCTTCGCCCACTCGCTGAACGAGCTCGGCGACCACCACGACAAGCTGATGTCGAACGTCTTCGCCCAGGGGCAGGCGCTGGCCTTCGGCAAGACGCCCGAGCAGGTGCGCGAGGAGGGGACGCCGGAGGCGGTCGTGCCGCACCGGGTGATGGAGGGCAACCGGCCCTCCAACACGATCCTCGCCGAGCGGCTCGACCCGCGCACGCTCGGCACCCTGGTCGCCCTGTACGAGCACAGCGTGTTCACCCAGGGCGCGATCTGGGGGATCGACAGCTTCGACCAGTGGGGGGTGGAGCTGGGCAAGGAACTGGCCAAGGCGATCATCCCCGAGCTGTCGGCCTCCCGGGAGCCGAAGCTCCACCACGACAGCTCGACCAACGCGCTCATTCGCCGCTACCGCAACCTGCGACGCGACGTCTGAGCCGCGACGCCCGCGGCGCGCGGGTCGCTCGGCTTGAGGAGTAACGGGCTGTTCACGATGGTTGGTCGCGCTTGAGCGACCGATGCCACAGAAGCCGCCCGCGGCGCGCGTTACCGTGCTCATATGGCGTTCTCCGGCGCACTTCCGCTCGCCGCGTCGGCGACCACCAATCTGTTCGCGGCGCGCGAGCAGATGGCGTTCACCCTGGCCTTCCACATCGTCCTGGCGTGCCTCGGCGTGGCGCTGCCGGCGACGATCCTGGTCGCCAACTGGATCGGCCTCAAACGCGACGACCACGACGCGATGGAGCTCGCCCAGCGCTGGTCGAAGGCGATGGCGGTCACCTTCGCGGTCGGCGCCGTCACCGGCACCGTCCTCTCCTTCGAGTTCGGGCTGCTCTGGCCGCACTTCATGGACCGCTTCGGCGCCGCCTTCGGCATCGCCTTCGGGATCGAGGGGCTCTTCTTCTTCCTCGAGGCGATCTTCCTGGCGATCTACATCTACGGCTGGAAGCGCCTGCCGGGCTGGGTCCACTGGTGGATGGGCGTGCCGATGTTCGTCACCGGGATCGGTGGCGCCTTCTCGGTGGTGGCGGCCAACTCGTGGATGAACCAGCCGCAGGGCTTCGTCCTCGACGCCGCGGGCAAGGTCACCGAGGTCGAACCGTTCAAGGTCATCTTCAACCCGGCGACCCCGTACGAGGTCCCGCACATGATCCTCGCCGCCTACATGGTGGTCGGCTTCCTGGTCGCCTCGATCTACGCGGTCGGGATGCTGAAAGGGCGCCGTGACCGGCTGCACCGGCTCGGCCTGCTGATCCCGCTGACGATCGCCTGCATCGCGACTCCCCTGCAGCTGCTGGTCGGCGACACCGCGGCGCGCGAAGTCGCCAACCATCAGCCCGCCAAGTTCGCGGCGATGGAGTGCATCCAGAACACCGGCGGCCACCAGACCGAGTACATCGGCGGCATCTGCACGTCGAGCGGGGTGAAGCTGGCGATCCCGATCCCGCAGCTCGACTCGATGCTGGTCGGCTTCAGCCCGAGCACCAAGGTCACCGGGCTCAACTCGATCCCCAACGACGAACGGCCGCCGGTCAACACCTTCATCCACCTCGCCTTCGACGCGATGGTCGGGATCGGCACCGCGCTGCTGCTGCTCGCCCTGTGGCTGCTCTGGTCGTGGTGGAAGAAACGCGACATCCCGCAGACGCCGTGGTTCCTCAAAGCAGTCTCGGTGTCGGGGATCGGCGCGATCCTGGCGCTCTGGGCCGGTTGGATCGTCACCGAGGTCGGCCGCCAGCCCTGGATCGTCTACAAGTACATGAAAACCTCCGAAGCGGTGACCAGCGCGCACGGCATCTGGGGCGTCTTCATCTTCACCCTGCTGCTCTACATCGCGATCGGCGTGATCGCGGTGGCGGTGCTGCGACGGATGTCGCGGCGCTGGCGCGAAGGCGGCGAGGGCACCGCCGAAGAGATGCCCTCGCCCTACGCCCCGGAGGCGAGGTCGGCGTGAGGCCCGCAACCATCGGCGAGGCGCTCCGATGAGCACGGCCGCGGCGGTCATCCTCTGGACGGGGGCGAGCTTCTACGCGATCTTCGGCGGCGCCGACTTCGGCGGCGGCTTCTGGGACCTCTTCGCCGGCAACGCCCAGAAGGGGGAGCGCCCGCGGTTGGCGATCCAGCGCTCGCTGACGCCGGTCTGGGAGGCCAACCACGTCTGGCTGATCTTCATCCTCGTCGTCCTCTGGACCGGCTTCCCGAGCGCCTTCAGCGCGATCTTCACGACCCTCTACGTGCCGCTCACGCTGGCGGTGCTGGGGATCGTCCTGCGCGGCTCGGGCTTCGCCTTCCGCAAGTCGGTCGAAGGGCTGGCCGAGCGGCGCGCCGCCGGGGCGACGTTCGCGATCTCCTCGTTGATCACGCCGTTCTTCATGGGCACCGTGGTCGGCGCGATCGCGGTCGGCAACGTCCCGGCCGGGGGCAACGGCGACGCTTTCTCGACCTGGCTGGCGCCGACGCCGCTCTTCATCGGCGCGATGTTCGTGGCGACGAGCGCCTACCTCGCCGCGGTCTTCCTGGTCGGCGACAGCCGCCGCGCCGAAGACCGAGAGATGGAGGTCTACTTCGAGAAGCGCGCTCTCGGCGCCGGCATCGTCGCCGGCGTCTTCGCCGTGATCGGGCTGATCGCGCTGCACTCCGAAGGCCACTACGTCTACCACCGGCTGATCCACGAGGGCCTGCCGCTGGTGATCATCTCGGCCGTCTGCGGCCTCGGCATGCTGGTCGTGCTGGCGACCGGCGGGCGCCGGCTGCTGCGGCCCCTGGCCGCCGGCGCGGTGATCGCGGTGATCTGGGGCTGGTTCATCGCCCAGTTCCCCTACCTGCTGCCGACCTCGCTGACGATCAGCGAGGGCGCCGCCCCCGACGCGACCCTGAGCGCTCTCTTCATCGTCTTCGCGATCGCCTGCGTCGTCGTCCTCCCGGCGCTGCTGATCCTCTTCGTGCTGGCCCAGACCGACATGCTCGAACACGACCATTAGGTCACGGCGCGGCAGCCCCCCGCGCAGCTGTTCCTTATGCCGGTATGTCGCGGTCAAGGAACAGCTGGACGCGATCGAATAGCGTCCGACCGATGGCGGAGCCGATCAGGGCAGTCCTCTGGGACATCGACGGGACGCTGATCACGACCGGCGGGGCCGGGGCGGTGGCCTGGCAGCGGGCGTTCCAGGAGCTCTACGGGGTCGCGGCCGACATCCCCGAACACACCCGCTCGGGGATGACCGACCCGGAAATCACCGAGATCATCTTCCGCGACGTGATCGGTCGCGAAGGGACCGAGGAGGAGCACGCCGAGGTCGTCGCCAAGTACCTTGAGCACATGCCCGACGCGGTCGCCGAATCGAAGGGCTACGAAGTGAAGCCGGGGATCGCGGAGATCCTCCCGCGGCTGGCCGAGGAAGGGGTCGTGCAGGGGCTCGTGACCGGCAACGTCGAGCCCGCCGCCCGGATCAAGCTGGCCCGCGGCGACCTCGACCGGTACTTCGCCTTCGGCGGCTACGGCTCCGACGCCCGCGACCGGGTCAAGGTGACCGAGCGGGCGATCGAGCGCGGCGGCGAGGCGGCCGGCGCGCCGCTGGGGTTGGCGGCGACGATCGCGGTCGGCGACACGCCGCGCGACGTCAAGGCCGGCCACGGCGCCGGCATCCGCGTGGTCGGCGTCGCCACCGGCTCCTACTCGCTCGCCGAACAGGAGGCGGCGGGCGCCGACTGGGCGATCGCCGACGTCACCAGCGGCTTCCCGGTCTGAGGCATGACGAGCCTCGACGAGCTGGAACGGCTGCGTCGGGTCCGCGACCGGATCGACCGCGAGCACGCGCGGCCGTTGAACGTCGAGGCGCTCGCGGCCGGGGAGCACATGTCGGCCGGGCACCTCAGCCGGCGCTTCCGCGCGGCCTTCGGGGAGTCGCCGTACAGCTACCTGATGACCCGCCGGATCGAGCGGGCGATGGCGCTCCTGCGCCGCGGCGACCTCAGCGTCACCGAGGTCTGCTTCGAGGTCGGCTGCTCCTCGCTCGGCACCTTCAGTACCCGCTTTTCCGAACTTGTCGGGATGTCGCCGAGCGAGTACCGGCGCGGGCAGGCGGGCACGGTCGCAGGGATGCCGTCCTGCCTCGCCAAACAGGTCACCAGACCGGTCAGGAATCGAGAAGCGCCGGTCCCGGGTCGGGTCTAACGTCGGCCCCATGGACATCAACATTCATGCCGCGTTCCTTCCACACGACGACCCCGACAAGGCCCTCGACTTCTACCGCGACCTGCTCGGCTTCGAGCTGCGAAACGACGTCGGCTACCAGGGCATGCGCTGGCTCACCGTCGGCCCGCCCGACCAGCCCGACACCTCGATCGTCCTCTACCCGCCCGAGGCCGAGCCCGGCCTCACCGACGAGGAGCGACGGACGGTCGCCGAGATGATGGCGAAGGGCAGCTACGCCCGCATCACCTTCGCCTCGCGCGACCTCGATGGCACCTTCGAGCGGTTGCAGGCCGGCGACATCGACGTCGTCGAAGAGCCGACCGACCAGCCCTACGGGGTGCGCGACTGCGCGATCCGCGACCCGGCCGGGAACCTGATCCGCATCAACCAGGTGTAGCGGTCAGCCCGCGCCGCGCTCGCAGCGGGCCTGGTAGATCGAGGTGAAGCCCTTCTCGAAGCCGTTGCGGGCGGCGCGCAGGTAGAGCCGCCAGACGCGGATGCGTTCCGGCCCGGCGAGCTCGGTCGCCCGCTGCAGGTTCGCGTCGAGGCGCTCGGCCCAGTGGCGGAGCGTCTCGGCGTAGTCGAGCCGGAAGTCCTCGACGTGGTGGACCTCGAAGCCCGCCCGCTCGAGCGCCAGCAGCACCCGCGAGAGGTGCAGCGGCGCCGCGTCGGGGAAGACGTAGCGCTCCGAGAAGGCGCCCGCCTCGGCGTCGGTGTGGCGGAGCCGGGCGATCGCGTGGTTCAGTAGCCGGCCGCCCGGCTCGAGCAGGCCGGCGAGGGTGTGCGCGTACTCGTCGATCTGCGCCGAGCCGACGTGCTCGGCCATCCCGATCGAGGAGATCGCGTCGAACCGTTCCCCGGCCAGGTCGCGGTAGTCCATGACCCGGACCTCGACCTGCTCGCCGACCCCGGCCGCCGCGGCGCGCCGCCGCGCCTCCTCCGCCTGCGGCTCCGACAGGGTGATCCCGACCACGTTCGCGCCGTGCTCCTTGGCGGCCCGGATCGCGAAGCTGCCCCAGCCGCAGCCGACGTCGAGCACCCGCTCGCCCGGCTGGATCGCGAGCTTGCGGGCGACGGTCTCGAGCTTCTCCACCTGCGCCGCCTCGAGCGTCTTTGCGCCGCGCGAGAAGATCCCGCAGCTGTAGGTCATCGACTTGTCGAGGAAGAGCGAGAAGAACTCGTTGGAGACGTCGTAGTGGTGGCGGACGGCGCGGGCGTCGCGCTCCTTGCTGTGGCGGCGGCCGCTCGGCACCAGCTCGGCGGCGGGCCGCGACGGCGGCAGCGTGAGGCCGGCGGCGCGCACCGCGCCGAGCAGCAGGGCGCGCTTGTCGGCGCCGTCGAGGCCGGGCGGCTGCCAGCTGTCGAGCAGGGCGATCACCGCGTCGATGTCGTCGACCTCGAGCTCGCCGGAGACATAGGCCCGGCCGAGGCCCAGCTGGCCGGGGGCGCGCAGCGCGTGGGCCGCGGCGCGGGGCGAGCGCACGGTGAAGGTGGGACCGTCGCCGTCGCCGCTCGTCGCGGGCAGGCTGGTGCCGTCCCAGAAGGCGACCGTGAAGGGGCGCTCGGGGATGCGCGCGGCGATCTCGCGGCGCAGGGGGTCGGTGGTCGCAAATGGCATGAGAAGCGCACACTAGCGCCCACCCCAGGCGCGTACGCTGCTTGAGCGCTCAAATCTAAATGTTTCCCTGATCTCGGCCACGGCCGGCGTTCCCGGCCTATGATCGCCGGCCATGCCTGCCGCCAGCCCACTTCCCCGTGACATCCAGCCGGTCGAGAACGAGACTCGCGACCGGATCATCACCGGCTTCGTCACCGTCGTCCCCTTCGTCGCCCTGGTCTTCGCCGCCTGGCAGGTCTGGGGCGACGCCCTGCACTGGAGCGACCTCGCCCTTTTCTTCGGCATGTACGTGTTCACGGGGCTGGGGATCACCGTCGGCTTCCACCGCCACCTCACCCACCGCGCCTTCAAAACGTACGGCTGGCTGCACGGGCTGCTCGGGATCCTCGGCTCGGCGGCGATCGAGGGCCCGGTCATCTCCTGGGTCGCCGATCACCGCAAGCACCACGCCTTCTCCGATCGGGAGGGCGACCCGCACAGCCCCCACGTCGACCACGGGCACGGCTGGTCCGGCGCCCTGCGCGGCCTCGCCCATGCCCACCTCGGCTGGATCTTCATCCACACCCAGCGCGGCAACAAGGAACGCTACGCGCCCGATCTGCTCGCCGACCCGATCATCTCCTGGGTCGACCGCACCTTCCTGATCTGGGCGATCGTCGGCCTGCTGCTGCCGTTCGCGCTTGGCTGGATGATCGGCGGCACCCTCTTCGCCGCCTTCACCGGCCTGCTCTGGGGCGGCCTGGTGCGGGTCTTCGTCCTGCACCACTTCACCTACAGCATCAACTCGCTCTGCCACTTCTTCGGCCGGCGCGAGTACGAGACCGACGACCAGTCGCGCAACCTCGCGCTGATCGCGATTCCGACGCTCGGCGAGGCCTTCCACAACAGCCACCACGCCTTCCCGACCTCGGCGACCCACGGGCTGGGCCGTTGGCAGCTCGACATCTCCGCGGTCGTGATCGACGCGCTGGAGAAGGCCGACCTGGTCTGGGACGTGGTCCGGGTCAGCCCCGAGCGCCTCGCCGCCAAGGCCGTCTGACAAGACAGGTACCGAGGCCGCTCAGGGCGCCTCGCGGCCTTCGTACCAGTCGATCCACCCGCCGCACGCCTTGCTCAGCGGCACGGTCCGGTGCGGTTCGGCGCGGGTTGCGACGAGGTCGCCGATATAGGCCTTGGCCTGCCAGCCGGTGAGGCTCTGCAGCCAGTCGGCGGGGGCGGCGTGGACGGTGAACTCGACCTTGCCCCCGGGGCTCTGGAACTTGCCGGCGGGCCAGAACTGGCCGTTGTTGTTGAGGCTGATCGCGCTGGGCCGCTGGCCGTCGAGAGCCGGGATCAGCTCTTCGGAGAAGCCGGGCGCGGTGAGCGAGAGGGCGAAGGGGGAGAAGTACTGCAGCGAGAGGTTCCAGGTCCCCTTCGGCAGTTCGAGCGACTGCGAGGTCGTTTCGCCGTTTTCCAGCGTGCTGCCGTCGGACCACTCCGGTTTGGTGCCGATCGTCGTTTCGCCGAAGAGGGAGGCCCGGCCGCCGCTTTCCAGCAGGATCCGCACCTCGGGCGAGTTGCAGTGGGCGCGGGCGCCCGCCTGCGCGCCCTCGAGCAGCACGTGGTGGTTGCGCGGCGTCTGCCCGGTCCGTTCCCAGAGGACGAAGTCCGGCGTCTTGGCGATCCGCTTGAAGTTCGGCGGCGCCTGGCTGTTCCAGGCGCCGCGGCTGGTGATCACGTAGGTGAAGCGGTTGAGGGTGCCGCGGTTGAAGGAGTCGAAGTCGATCGGCGAGTAGGCGTCGCCGGTGTCGAACGGCTTTTCCGGGTTGGGGGAGACCGCCGGGTCCGGGAACTCGACCAGCGGCACGTGGGTGTCGGCGCCGAGCAGCTCGTAGGCGGCGTAGCGGTCCTGCCCGGCGTAGAGCACCGGCTTGCCGCGCAGGATCGGCAGGAAGGCCTGCAGCTGGGCGCCGTGGCCGGGCGGCCCGACCGAGGTGTCCCGCAGCACCAGGAAGGTCGACCACACCGCCCCGGCGACGAAGGCGACCGCGAGCGCCGACCAGGCCACCCGCCCGAGCCACGACGGTGGGCCGGGGGCTCCGGCCCGGCCCGGGTCTTCGGCCTGCCCTGCGGCGGTGCCGCGGGGGCTCGTCGCCGACCCGCGACCGAACTCGGTCACCAGCGGCCGGATGATCGTCAGCATCGTCAGCGGGGCGATGATCATCAGCGCCTTCGCCTGCGGGTAGTCGCCGGTGAAGGGCAGGGTGAGGAGGTAGACGATCGCGCCGGCGCCCAGTGCGAGGGGGATCGCCGCTTCGCGCCGCTGCACCCACCAGGCGACCGCCGCGAGCAGGGCCAGCACCGAGATCGCCCCCATCAGGCCGGGCAGCGGCGCGCCGCCGGGGGCCATCAGCCGGTAGTTCGCCGCGGGCCAGATGCCGAGCGTCTCGACCGGCGAGACCGGCCCGTAGGTGTTGCTGCCGGCGACCTGGTTGAAGCTCGAGCCGAAGCCGAACGGGCCGGCGATCGTCAGCGCCAGCCCGACGCCGACGAGGACGACGATCCCGAGCAGGACCCAGGGCCGCAGGACGATGCGCAGTACGCGGCCCGGCCGCAGCGCCCGCCAGGTGGCGGGCTGGGCGAGCGCCCAGACGGCGACGATCGCGATCGGCCAGGCGATCCCGGCGAACGAGTAGCAGAAGAAGATGCCGCCGGCGGTGGCCAGGATCGGCAGCGCCCAGCCGACCCGCGGCCAGAGGCCGCGCGGTGGCGGGTCGGGCCGCATCAGGTAGACCGCCACGGCGAGGACGAAGAGCGCCTCGGCGGTCTCCTTGAAGGCGGCCTGGGCGAAGTAGGACGCGGCCATGTAGGTGACGGCGACCAGGGTCGCGCCGATCACCCGGCGCCAGGCGGCGATCTCGCGGATCGCGCCGAGCGCGGTGAGGCCGGTGAGGATGCCGATCGCGAAGATCTCGCCGATGAAGGCCTGACCGAGGTTCAGGCCCGGGAAGGCGGCGACGGCGACGGCGAGGCCGTGCGGGCCGAGCGGGTAGCCGGGGTCCGGGGCGGGTCCGAAGCCGCTGCGCAGCCACTCCGCCCAGGCGAGGTGCAGGCCGAGGTCGTTGTTGACGCCGACCCCGAGCAGGCCCCAGCGGCCGCTCACGGCGAACGGGAACGAGAGCACCAGGGCGACCGCGATCGCCGTCGCCAGGGCCACCCCGGGCAGCGGCGGGCTCGCCTGGCCGAGCCGCCAGAGGACCAGCGCGGCGATGACGATCAGGGCGACGATGCCGAGCGTCGCGCTCGTCCCGTGCCCGGGGGCGCGGGACAGGATTCCGGAGGCGGTGAGGATGGCGCCGAAGCCGACCGCGCCCTCCAGCCGGCACCACTCGCGCCGTCCCGCGAGCAGGAAGGTGGCGCGGCCGACCAGAAGCGAGGCCAGGCAGATCAAGGCCGCCGAGGCGTAGGTCCCGATCATCAGCAGGCAAACCTATGGCAGCGGCGCCGCCGATGCGCTGCGCGGTGGGGTTTTTGCTCAGAGCTTCTCGGCCGCCGCCTCGAGCGTGGCCCGCAGGTTCTCGCCGCGCAGCGGTCGCTCGTGGCCGGCGCCGACGACCAGCGGTTCCAGCGCCGCCAGCCGGCGGAGACTGCGCTTGGCCTCCTGGTGGTTCCAGGCGAAGGCGGGGTGGGGGACGCTCGCCTCGCCGGGCGGCAGCGGCTTGAGGCGGGCCGAGTCGACCAGGTAGACGACGTCGGAGACCAGGGCGACGCGGTCGCTCTCGCGCCAGAGGCCGATCAGCCCCGGCGCGTGGCCGGGGAAGTGGAGCACCTTGAACCCGGCCACCTCGTCGCCCTCCGACACCGTGCCGGCGATCTTCACCGGGCCGCCGTCCCAGTAACGCAGCAGGGCGGGGTAGATCCAGCGGACCGGCGCCACCGGCAGCAGCGAGAGGTTGAAGTAGGGCGTCACCGCCTTGTCGCCTTCGGCGTCGGCGACTTCGTCGGGATGGCAGAAGACCGGCGCGCCGAGATAGGGCGCGGTGCCGCGGTGGTCGGCGTGGGCGTGCCCGAGCACGATCCGCTTCAGCCCGCCGAGCTCCTGCGCCGCCCGGGCCGCCTGCTTGCGCATCGCCTTGGTCCCGGCATCGAACTGGACGACCCCGTCGCCGTCCTCGAGGAAGTAGATGTTCATCGCCCCGCGCAGGTCGCCGCGCAGCAACCACACGCCGTCGGCAACCCGTTCCAACGCCATGCGTCCAGACTAGCCGCCCCGCCCGCCCGCGGCGAGCGGCCCGCCCTCCGGTTGCCCCTTGCCGCGCCAGGCGGCACGAGCCACAAGCGCAGCACCGCCGCCCGTCCGGAGCCCCGCCACCCTTCCCTTCCGCCGCCCCCGTCCGAGACGCCGTGCCCGTCCCTTCCTCCGATTTGGCAGGTAGGAAGGGACGGGCACGCCTGCGCGGGCGGAGTGCGGGGACGGGCCGAAGGGCCGAAGCCTTCCCGGGTGTCCTGTGCCGGCGGGGGTCCGGCGGGGCGCCCCGCGGGAAGCAGGCCATCCGGCACGAGAGACGGACGAGGGCCCGGTACGGCGCGCACCCCCGCACCGCGCGCACCCCGTCACACCCCCGCGCCGTGCGTTCGCAGTTCTCCGCGCATAGCGCGGCAAAGTGCGAACGCCACGGGGCGTCTCCCGGTGAGTTCGCAGTAATCCGCGGATAGCGCGGAGAACTGCGAACGCCGCCCCACCCCGCGTCCCCGGATCTCGGGCCGCCCCCCGGTGAGTTCGCAGAAATCCGCGCTATGCGCGGAGAACTGCGAACGCCGGGCGGTCGGGCGCACGGCGAGGCACGCCCGTCCCGCCCTCCTACCTGCCGAAGTGGAGGGTGGGACGGGCGTGCCTCCTCGGACGGGCGCCGGGCGCCGGGCGCCGGGCGCGGGAGTCGGGGCCGGAGTCGGGCATCTAGGGTTTGGTGCGTGCCCTACCTGTGGAGAATCGGGATGCTCGTGCTGATCGTCTGCCTGGCCGCCTCGATGGTGATCGCGGTGGTCCGCCTCTCGACCACGCCGGAAGAAATCATGGGCGCCGGCTTCCGCGGCCTGCCGCACTCCTTCATCGAAGAACACCGGCAGGAGTACGGCCGGGGCGAACCGGCGGAACGCTGAGCGCGCTCGCGCCGCGGCGACGCCGCCCGGTCGGTGCCGGGAATCCATCATCTAGTATCGGCGCCGTACGGTGGGCGAGCGGAGGGAGGCGGCGTGTTCACTCGGATCGTGGTCGGGACCGACGGGTCCGACACCGCGGCGGAGGCGGTGCGGCAGGCGATCGACCTGGCGAAGCTGACGGGGGCGATGCTCAGCGTCGTCAGCGCCTACCAGCCGGTCCCGAAACGAAGGGTCCAGGGCGAGAAGGAGGGTGCCCCGCCGGACATCCACTACGAGATCGGCCCCCGCGAGGACGTCAACCTGGTCCTCGACGCGGCCGCCGCGGCTGCCCGGGCCGCGGGCGTCGAGGCGACGACCCACCCGGTCGAGGACGACCCCGGCGACGCGATCTTGAACGTCGCCGAAGAGGTCGACGCCGACCTGATCGTGGTCGGCAACAAGGGGATGACCGGGGCGCGCCGGTTCCTGCTCGGCAGCGTGCCGAACAACGTCTCCCACCACGCGCCCTGCAGCGTCCTGATCATCCGCACGACCTGAGGCGGGTGCGGGGGCTCAGGAGGGCCGCTGATCAGCCGCCGGGGCGCGGAGCGGTGGCGCGGGCGGCGTCGATCAGGCCCGCGCCCTCGAGGTTGCGCGGGTAGCCGAGGCCGCGCGCGGTCGCCTTCAGCCGCTTGGTCACGGCCCGCACCCGCGCCTCCGGCTTCAATTCCTTCGAGATCACGCCGGAGGCCAGCATCAGCGCCACCGTCCCCGACACGTGGGCGGCCGCCATCGAGGTCCCGGCGTAGTTGTCGGGGATCGCGAACTGGTCGGTCGTCCCGGCTCGCAGGGTCACCTGGTAGATCGGCCGCGAGAGGACGGAGGGGCAGCCGGCGGCGGGCGGGCCGCCTCCCGGTGCGACGACGTCGATCGCCCGCCCGGCCAGCGAGTAGGAGCCGATGCAGCCGCCCTCGGTGGTGCCGCCGACGCCGATCACCCGCGGCCCGGTGGCGGGCTCGGAGACGCAGCTCTTGGCGCTCGAGACCCCGGTCGAGAGGTTGCCGCCGGAGGCGACCGTGACGATGCCGTGCCGATACGCTTCGCGCAGCGCTTCGTCGACCTGCGGCACCTGCTCGCCGCAGCCGAAATTGAAGCTCATGTTGATCACCTGCGCATGGTGGGCGACCGCGAAGCGGATGCCTGCGGCGATCCGGTTGGCGTAGCCGACGTTGGCGCGGTTGAGGACCCGCACCGGCATCAGCTTCGCTCCGTAGGCGATCCCCGTGAGGCCGATGCCGTTGTCGGTCTGCTCGGCGATCGTGCCGGCGACGTGGGTCCCGTGGCCGTTGTCGTCGAGCGGCGGCCGGCCGGGGTCGACGAGGTTGTCGCCGTGCACGAACTGCGCCGCCGAGAAGTCCGGGCTGCGCGCGTACTCGGTGCCCCAGGCGCGGTAGGCGATGCCGCTGTCGAGGACGGCGACGACGACGCCCTTGCCGCCGGGCCGCCCGTCGGCTTCCAGGTTGGCCCAGGCGCCCACCGCGTCGATGCCGCCCGGGGAGGTCGGCAGCTTGGTCGTCGACGGGCCGGTGAAGTCGAGCAGGTTCCACTGCCGCTGCGCCCAGCCGCCCGGGGTGGCGGTCGAGCCGTTGGCGCCCGCTTCCAGGGTGCCGGGGTCGTCGGGGTCCAGAGGCGTGACTTCCGACGCCGAGGCGTGGGCCGCGTAGTCGGGCTGCGCGTAGGCGACGTTCGGCTTGGCGCGCAGCGCCCGGGCGGTGGCGAGGACGCCGACGCCACGCGGCAGCCCCACCGTGCGGGCGTGCTTTTCGCCCTTGAACTTGACCACCACGCGGCGCGGCGCGAAGCGGTGCGCCGGGCCGATCGCGCTCGCCGCGACGGCGCTCCCGGCGCTCCCGCCGAGCAGCGCGAGGACGACCGCCAGGGCCGTCGTCAGGGCCAGTCTGTTCCGCCTCTGGTGCATTGCCGCTTCTTCTCCGAACACCGGTCCCGCGCCGAAGTTGTAGGCGGGATACTCCTTGATCCGATGCAGTCCGGGCGACCGAATCTCCCTGAGCGCGAGGAGAACCATGAGCGGGGGATGGAGCTGGCCCTCGCCGAGGCGCGCAGCGCCGAGCGCCACGGCGACGTGCCGATCGGGGCGGCGCTGCTGCGCGGGGGCGAGCTGTTGGCGGCGGCGGGCAACGAGCGCGAGCTGCGCGGCGACCCGACCGCCCACGCCGAGGTCCTCGCGATCCGCGCGGCCGCCGCGGAGCTGGGCGGCTGGCGGCTCGCCGACACGACCCTCTACGTGACCCTGGAGCCCTGCGCGATGTGCGCCGGGGCGATCGTCCTCGCTCGCATCCCGACCGTCGTCTTCGCCGCTCCCGACCCCAAGGCGGGCGCCGCCGGAAGCGTCCTCGACGTGCTCTCCGAGCCCGCCCTGAACCACCGACCCCGGGTGATCGCCGGCGTCCGCGGCGCCGAGGCGGCGACCCTGCTGCGCGAGTTCTTCGCCGCCCGCCGCTGAAACGCCCCCGCGTCGGGCCCCACTGGTTTCCGGGGGTGCGAGCCCGCCTGGCAAGGACGTACGACCGAGGACACCGCCAGGCCGGCTCGCATCCCCGGAAACGGAGAGGGTGGGATTCGAACCCACGAGGCGGGTCAACCCCGCCCACACGATTTCCAATCGTGCTCCTTAAGCCACTCGGACACCTCTCCAGGGGATCACCAGCCTAGCCGGGACCGCCTGTCCGAGGCGGTGCGTTCGTCCTTTTGCTCGTATGGGTAGCGGAAGTACGAACGCACGCGGCGGGGCGTCCTCCCGGCCGGGCCGGGCGCCGCCGATCTGGTCAGCCGGATAACAACGCGGGAGCCGGTCGGGCGCGAGGGCCGCCGCTCCGGGTAAGGCCATCCCAGACCCCCAGATCAGGGCCGCAGGCGCCCGGAAAGGAACTCAAGATGGGATTCGACCAGTACCACGAGCCGCCCGAGGAGCTGTCGGAGGAGACGCGCACCTTCGCCCGGATCGCCGCCTCGCTGACCGAGGAGGCTGAAGCGATCGGCTGGTACGCGCAGCGCCTCTCGATCGAGCGCGACGCCGAAGCGCGGGCGATCATGCGCAACGCCCAGGAGGAGGAGTTCAAGCACTTCGCGATGGACCTCGAGTACCTGCTGCGGCGCGACGAAACCTGGCGGCAGATCGCCAAGGGCGTCCTCTTCACCGACGGCGACATCGTCGAACGCGGCGAGGAGTCCGAGGAGGGCGCGACCGACTGATCCACCGCACGTCGTCCGCTTTGTCGACGCCGCCACGCGGTTGCTAGCGTCGCCGGGATGTTCCCACCCCTGGCCGCGACCTCGGCACGCGAACTGACGCGCACCTGCGGGGAAACCCCCGACTTCATATGTCGTCACGTGCTCGAATGGACCGGCAGCTCCGCCGCCGCCGAACTCGCGCACTGGGCGCTCGACATCCCGCTCCAGCTGGTCCTGATCGCGCTCGGCGCGGCGGTGGCCAGCTGGCTGGTGCGGCGGGTGATCGGCAAAGCCCTGCGCCGCCTGGGCAGCGGCACCGCCGAAGAACGCGTCGACAGCGTCCGCCGCGGCGTCCCGGCGGCGCTGCGGGCGACCGAAGAAACGAGCCTGCGCGGCGAACAGCGGATCGAGGCGCTGACCGGGGTGATGCGCAGCCTGGTCACCTTCGTGATCTGGGTGGTCGCCGCATTCATGATGCTCGGCGCGGTCGGCATCAACCTGGCGCCGCTGCTGGCGGGCGCCGGTGTGATCGGCGTCGCCCTCGGCTTCGGCTCGCAGTCGCTGGTCAGGGACTTCCTCTCCGGCTTCTTCATCCTGATCGAGGACCAGTATGGAGTCGGCGACATCGTCGACATGGAAGGCCGGGCGGCCGGCGTGGTCGAGGCGGTCAGCCTGCGGACCACCCGCCTGCGCAGCGTCGACGGGGTCGTCTGGCACGTGCCGAACGGCGAGATCCGGGTGATCGGCAACATGAGCCAGCACTGGTCGCGGTCGCTGCTCGACGTCGAAGTCGCCTACGACACCGACATCGACCAGGCCAAGACCGTGGTCAAGCGGGTCGCCGACAAGCTCTGGCGCGAAGACCCGGCGATCCTCGAGGAGCCGGAGATGTGGGGGGTCGAAGAACTGGCCGCCAGCGGCGTCGTGCTGCGCCTCGTGGTCAAAACGACGCCCAAGGAGCAGTGGCGGGTGTCCCGCAGACTGCGCGAGGAGATCAAGCGCGCCTTCGACGCGGAGGGGATCGAAATCCCGTTCCCGCAGCGGACCGTCTGGAACCGCGCCGAGTCGCCCGAGGGCGGCTGAGTCTTCGACCGCGCCGTCTCGTCGCCCGGCTGACCCCCTGGTTCCAGAGCCCGCCGGGAACGCCGCCGAGGAGTGGGCGGATCAGCGCGCCGCGCCGTCGCGCGGCGCCCGGTGCGGGTCGTCGGCCTCCTCGTCGAAGTCGATGTCCACGCGCTGATCGGGGTCGCGCGCCTGCGAGCGCACCAACCCGGCCAGCACCCGTTCGTCCGCCGGCAGCTCGACGCCGGCGAGGCTGCGCGGCCACAGCCCGCGGGCGCGGACGACGTTCAGCTCGGCGCAGAGCACGACGAGCGTGGCGCCGAGCTGCAGCCAGACGAGCAGCCCGAGCACCAGGGCGAAGGTGCCGTAGGCGGGCGTCGCGTTCTTGATCTCGTGGGCGACGAAGTAACCGCCGACCAGCTGCAGCACGGTCCAGGCGCCGGCGGCGAGCAGGACGCCCGGCAGGAGCTGCCGCGGCCGGGGCCGGCGGGACCCGAGCAGGGCGAAGACGGCGGCGAACAGCAGCAGGTTGAGGGCCAGCGAGAGGGCGAGCCGGCCGGCGAATGGCCCGAGCAGCGGCACGCCGCCACCCGCCAGCCCGGAGAGCAGGGTGGAGGCCAGGGTCAGCAGTCCGAGGACCGCCAGGAGGAGAAGCGCCCGCAGTCGCGAGGCGAGGAAGTTGCGCCGCTGGTGGAAGGGGATCGCCCAGACCCGGTCGAGGGCACGCTCGGTGGCGAGCACGACGCCGAATCCCGCCCAGAGGGAGCCCGCGATGCCGAGCGCGAGCGCCACCGCGTTGCCTTCGAGGTTGCCCGCCCGCAGCTGTTCGCCGACCACCGGAAAGCGGCTGAGCACCGAGTGGAAGGCTTCGTCGCGCAGCGCCGGGTCGCCGCTCAGGACGTAGCCGAGCACGGTCGTCAGGAGCAGCAGCAGGGGAAAGAGCGAGAAGAAGGCCCGG
Source organism: uncultured Actinomycetes bacterium (assembly GCA_963766705.1). Classification (GTDB taxonomy): domain Bacteria; phylum Actinomycetota; class Thermoleophilia; order Solirubrobacterales; family 70-9; genus VAYN01. The sequence continues at coordinate 1,134,463 of CAVYBE010000008.1, read as the reverse complement.
AAGGCGATCAGGCCGGTCAGATTCGGTCCCTCGTCGTCGCCGAACTTCCGCAGCACGGCGACCGGCACGGCGAGCGCGGCGTGCCGTCGCTGGAAGCGGTCGAAGCGACCCAGCATGCCCCCATCACTACCCGAGTTGGGCCCCGCGCCGCCGTCCGGTCCGCGGCCTCGGCCCGGTCGACGCCGAGCGGCCGGTCCGCATGGGCCACCGCCAGGGTCCGCTCGGCGGGGTTGCGGAGCGTCGCGCGCGCCCGACCCGGGAGGCGGGCGTCTCCGCCCCGACCGCTTCCTAGATGGAATCGACCGTCTGCCGGCGCCGACCCCGGATCTTGAAGGCCTCCACCGAAGCGACCGCCTCGCCCCGCAGGCGCCAGATCCAGATCACGTCGTCGACCGCGGTGCCCGCCGCGGACTCTCCCTCGACCTCGCCGAAGACGATCACTGCTCCCTCCGCCTGCAGGAACCTGTCGGGCTTCAGCTCGAGCGCCCGCCAGGCCGCCCGCGCGTCGGCGAAGTACTCGCGCAGCCCGTCGTGGCCCCGATAGGGCCGGCGGCGCCCGATCAGGTCGACCGTGCCGATCGGGTAGACGAGGACGTTGGCGGTGCAGAGCCCCTGCAGAGCGTCGACGTCGCGCCGGGCGAAGGCCTCGAACGCGGACTTCACCCGGGCCACCGGGTCCCCGCGGCGCTCGGCCGACGGGGCCTCGGTCGAGTCCCCCTCCGCCTCGACCAGAGGGGCCGGCCGGCCGAGGAAGTAGCCCTGGGCCAGGTCGACGCCCATCTCGCGCGCGCGGACCAGGGTCGCCACGTCCTCGACGCCCTCGGCGATCGTCACCTGGTCGAAGACGCGGCCCAGGGCGACGATGCCGTCCACGAGCCGCTGGTCGGTCTCGCTGTCGGGGAGTTCGCGGATGAACTCCCGGTCGATCTTCAGCTGTTGCGTCGGGATGTGCTTGAGGTAGCTCAGGTTGGCGAACCCGGTGCCGAAGTCGTCGAGCGCCAGCCTGCAGCCCAGCTCGCAGATGCGCTCGGCGAAGCGGCGCCCGACCTCGAGCCGGTCGACGACCGCCGTCTCGGTCACCTCGATCACCAGCAGGGACGGATCGGCGCCGGTCGCCTCGAGCTCCCGCTCCAGTTCCCTGAGGACGTCGGGATCGTCGAGCGAGTGGCCGGAGATGTTGAACTCGGTCGGCACGCCCGCGGCGGCGCGCCTCACCGCCTGGCAGACGACCCAACGGTCGATCTCCGAGATCAGGCCGTAGCGCTCGGCGGCGGGGAGGAATTCCGCTGGCAGGTGGATCTCCCCGTCCTCGTCGGCCAGCCGCAGCAGGAGCTCGTTCTGGACGACCTCGCCGGTCGCGAGGTCGACGATCGGCTGCGCGTAGAGGATCAGCCGGTCCTCGTCGAGGGCGCGGCGGATCTGGTCGAGCCGGCCGGCGTCGGCGAGGTCGCGCTCGAGCTGCTCTTCCCGCTCCTTGCGGGCGCTGATGTCGACGACCTGGGAGAAGAAGGTCTCGACCGTCCCGTCGGCGCGCCGCACCGGGGTCACGTGCAGCTGCGTCCAGACCGTGCCGCCGTCGCTGCGCAGGTAGCGCTTCTCGCCCTGGATGCTGGCCGCCCTGCCGGCCAGCATCTCGTTGCGGCGGTCGCGGTCCGCCTGCAGGTCGTCGGGGTGGGTGAGGTCGGCGAAGGAGCGACGCAGCAGCTCCTCGCGGGACCGCCCGAGCAGGGCGCACATCGCGTCGTTGACGCGCACGTAGCGCCCGCTCTCGGGGTCGGTGAGGACCATCCCGATCGGCGCCGCGTCGAAGGCCTGTTCGAACAGGGCGAGTGCCGCCGTCCGTTCCCGCTCCGCCTCCCGTTCCTCGGTCACGTCGCTGATCGTGCCGATCATCTGGGCGCAGCCTGGCTCGGGCAGGCGCAGCATCTCGCCCTGGGCGGAGAGGATCCGCTGCTTTCCGTCGCGTCGGCGCAGCCGGTACTCGCACGCTGCCGTGCCCCGCCGCAGGCACTCCTCGACCGCCTCTTCGACCAGCCGGCGATCGTCCGGGAGAACCATGTCGTAGAACGCGGCGAGGTCGAACGGCTCGTCCCGGTCGAGCCCGAGCAGCAGGGCGCACCCGGGCGAGAAGCTGAACCGCCGGCTGTCGACCTCCATCTGCCAGCTGCCGACCCCACCGAGGCGCTCGGCCTCCTGCAGGCGCCTCTGGCTGCGCTCCAGCTCGGTCGTCGTCCGCAGCCGGTCGGTGATGTCCTGGATGACGACGACCACGCGGCGCTCGCCGTCGGGGTCGCGGTCGAGCGGCGCGATCCGCGCCCAATACCCGTAGCCGTGGTCCTCCGACCAGTGGTCGAAGGACTGCGGCTCGCCCGCGAAGGCCCGCTCGAAGTGCTCACGGAAATCGGCGCGCGCCTCCGCCGGCAGCGCCTCGGTGAACGGGCGGCCGACGAACTCCTCGACCCGCAGGCCATGCCGCGCCGGCGAGCGGCCGTCGGCGTCGACGATTCGCATGTCTTCGTCGACGATCAGCGCGGCCGCCGGGGGCAGAACCTCGACAGCCGCCTGGACGGCCTGGGAAACCGGCGCAAACATGTCATCTGTTTAATCGGCGCCAAGCGGGTCCACGTTGAACGCGACTTGCGATTCCCCGGTCGCCCGGCCCGTTTCCTGCCGAGCGGCGCGGCGCGGCCGCCGCCCGGCGAGGCGTTGAGCCGGGCCCCTGATCCCGTAGGATCGCGTGTCCCGCAATTCCACGGAGGGGTGCCGGAGTGGTTGAACGGGGCGGTCTCGAAAACCGTTGGCGTCGCAAGGCGCTCGTGGGTTCGAATCCCACCCCCTCCGCCTCCGCCGCGACAAGTCGCGGCGGCGCGATCCTCCGGCGGTGAGGCCGGAGGCTCGGCTCCGATCGTTTTCCGCGCCCCACCCCAGGGGCGACCCGTTCCTACCCCTTGTCGTACTTGAACGAGATCCCGAGTCGGACCCGGAAATCCACGACCTTGCCGTCCTCGATCGTCAGGTCCTGGCGGACCACCTCGGCGACGCGCAGCTCGCGCACCGATTCGGCGGCCGTCTCGACGGCGTTCCTGGCGGCCTCCTCCCAGGACTCGGAACTGACGCCGATCACCTCGGTCACTCGATAAACGCTGTCAGCCATCTCTCCTCCTTCGGTCGACGGAGTAGCAGGTGCCCACCTTCTCACCGCGGGGAGCGGCCGGCAACCGACGCCGCCCCGGCAGCCTGCCGCCGAGCGCCGGGGAGCGACCGACGAGGTCGAGATCCGCGGCGTGCCCGTGTGGATGGATGAGGTCGCGCCCGGGGCGGGTCAGGTCGACTTGACGCCGAGCTCCTCGCTGGCGGCGCGGTGACCTTCGTACGGGAGTACGGCGAAGTACATGAGAGACGGGAGGAGGGCGGGGAGGTCGTCGATCTCGCCCTTGTTGAGGCGGGCGTAGAGGAGTGATTCGACGCCGCCGACGACGCCGGAGGCGGTGACCGCCGAGTGGGTGTCGCCGGCGGGGAGGAGCTCGCGGACTTTGCCGTCGATGCAGGAGGCGAAGTGGTCGAGCAGGGCGACCCGGCGCAGGGCGGCGTCCGGGCAGGCGGCGCGCGCCTCGACGATCACCATGCGCGCCGCCTCCGGCTCGCAGGCGACGAAGGCCAGGAGGGCGGCGAAGCCGCACCGCAGTCGGTCGCGCCAGACGTTGCCGCCCTCGTCGGCGGCGTCCGCGATCCGCTCCCTGAGCCGCGCGGCGGAGGTGTCAAAGGCGGCGAGGAAGCAGTCGTCTTTGTTGGAGAAGTGCTCGTAGAAGGTGGGGCGGGAGACGCCGGCGCGCTCGATCACGTCCTGCACGTTGGTCGAGCGATAGCCGAGCTCGGAGGCGGCGCGCAGCATGCCGACCAGGAGGCGCTCGCGCTGGATCGCCCGGACCAGGTCGCCGGGTAGCCGCCGCGGCCCCGAGGGGAAGCGGCTTTCGCTGTCGGCGAGCATCTCCGCCGCGGTCTGGATCAGGTCGGCGGGCCAGTCCTCCCCGAGCGCCCCGAGCAGGAGGTTCTGGTTGAACTGATTTCTGTCGGACGAGACCAAGAGACTGTGCTGTAGGAATTGGCAGGCAGCCTGCCTGGCGCGCCGGGCAATACTGACCTGTTCCTATTAAAAACGATCGGTGTTTTTGCAAGGTACCAGAAGAACTATTGAGCGATTGCATGAATTTCGAGACACTGGGTATTCTTCGTCCCATGCTCCCCAATCGACTTCGGGAGCATCTGTGAGCGCAACCCGCCCCCAACTTCCCCAAGCCTTCGTCGCCGCCCACAAGCGGCGCCGGATGATCGAGGCCATGTCGGTCCTCTGCGCGCGCCAGGGCTACGAGGCGACCAAGATCGCCGACGTCGTGCGCGTCGCCCACGTCGCGCGCAAAACCCTCTACGACAACTTCTCCGGCAAGGAGGACCTCTTCCTCGCCGCCTTCGACACGACGCTGGCCGATGCCGACGCCGCCGTTCAGGAGGCCTGCGGTGGCTCCGAGCCCGACGACTGGCAGGCGCGCACCGAAGCCGGCCTGCGGGCGCTGCTCGAGTTCGTCGCCGCCCACCCGGACGCCGCCCGCCTCTGCCTGCTGGACGCACCAGCGGCCACCGCCACCTCGGCGGAGCGCTACGAGGCGGCGCTCGAGGGCCTGATCGACCGGCTCCGCGACTCGGCGCCCGCGGCCCCGCGCACGCCCGCGACGCTGGCCGAGGCGCTGGTCGGCGGCGCGGTGTGGATCGTCCAGCGTCAGGTGCGGCTGGGAAGCGCCGACGAGGCCGCCGACCTGTTCCCGGAGCTGGCCGAGTTCCTGACTTCTCCGTACCGCAATGTAGGAAAAAGATGACGAGGACCGGGGGGCGAATGTGACTGTTCAGTGTCACACTTTGACGCTCAGATGGATCGTCTGCCGCGGGGCCGCCATGGCTTGTCTCCCGAGTACGTCGCGCGCAATCAGCGCGGCCGGCTGATCAACGCTCTGATCCTCACCCTCGCCGAGTCCGGGTACCAGAAGACCACGGTGTCGATGATCGGCCGCCGCGCGGCCGTATCCAAGAGTGACTTCTACAAACACTTCGACAGCAAGGACGAGTGCTTCCACGCCGCCTACGACTCGGCGGTCGACCGGGTCCGCGCCGACGTGACCGAGGCCTGCGCCGTCGTCCCCGCCGACGACTGGCCGGGGCGCGTGCGGGCCGGGGTCGTCGCCCTGCTCGACCTGCTCGCCGCCGAGCCGCCGCTCGCCACGCTCGTCTTCGCCGAGGGCCTGCGCGCCGGCCGCGGCGTCTACGATCGCTACCAGGCCGCGGTCGAGACCTTCGTGCCGCTGCTGCGCGACGGCGCCCCGGACCCGCCCGGGGGCGGGCCCGTGCCGCCCACCACCGACGAAGCGGTGGTGGGTGGGATCGCCTCGCTGCTCAGCCGGCGGGTGATCGCCGGCGTGGCACCCGACCTCGCCGGCCTGGCGCCCGACCTGCTCGAGTTCGCGCTCGTCCCCCACCTCGGCACTGAGGAGACGCGGCGAATAGTCTCCGCTGGATGAGCGAGGCCCAAACCGCGACCGGGGCGTCCCCGCCCGCGGCGGGCGCGGGCGCCGGGGTGTTCCCCTCCCAAGCGCTCGCCGCGGCGATCGAGCGCGACTGGGTCAGCTCGGGCGAGTACCGGATCCCGCGCGAGGCGATCCAGCCCGCCAGCATCGACCTGCGCCTCGGCGACGAAGCCTGGGCGCTGCGCTGCTCCTTCCTCCCCGACGTCGACTCGACCGTCGAGGAGAAGATGCAGGGGCTCGCCTTCCAGCGGGTCGACCTGCGCGACGGCGCCGTGCTCGAGCGCGACCGCCCCTACCTGGTGCCGTTGATCGAGCGCCTGGCGCTGCCCGACGACGTCCGCGCCCGCGCCAACCCGAAGAGCTCGACCGGCCGGCTCGACGTCTTCACCCGGGTGATCACCGACCGCCACAACCGCTTCGACGACATCCGCGCCGGCTACCACGGGCGCCTCTACCTGGAGGTGGTGCCGCGCTCCTTCGCGGTGCAGGTGAAGACCGGTCTCTCGCTCAACCAGCTGCGGCTGGCGCGCGGCGAGGTCCGCCTCGACGACGCCCAGATCCGCGAGCTGCAGGGATCCGAGCCGCTCGTCTACATGGACGGCGCTCCGGTGCCCCGGGCGGAGCTGGCGACCTCCGACGGCCTCTTCCTCAGCCTCGACGTGTCCGGCCCGACCGACCGGGTCGTCGGCTACCGCGCCAAGAAGAACAGCCTCCCGGTCGACCTCGGCAAGGTGCGCGCCTACCGGCGCAGCGACTACTGGGACCCGGTGTACCCGGAGCCGGGCGGCAAGATCGTGCTCGAGCCGGAGATCTTCTACCTGCTGCTCTCGGCCGAGGGGGTCAGCATCCCGCCGCGGATCGCCGCCGAGATGATGGCCTACGACCCGACCGCGGGGGAGCTGCGCACCCACTACGCGGGCTTCTTCGACCCCGGCTTCGGCTACGACCCGACCGGGAGGCGGCCCGGCAGCCGCGCCGCGCTCGAGGTGCGCGCCCGCGACGTCCCCTTCATGGTCGAGCACCGCCAGCCGGTCTGCAAGCTGGGCCTGGAGTGGATGGAGTCGCCGGCGGAGCGGCTCTACGGCGCCGACCTCGGCTCCAACTACCAGGGCCAGCTGACGATGCTCTCCAAACACTTCGAGGAGCAGACCGCCGGCCTCTGACCCCCTGTCCCGTCCAGCTGTTCCTTATGCCGGAATACCGGGCATAAGGAACAGCTGGACGGGGGCTAGGTGCGGGCGGGAGCCTCGTCGAGCTCGCGCAGCCGCTCGCGGATCCGCCGGCGGCGGTCGAGCAGCTCCGCTTCGAGCGCCTCGATCTCCTCGCGGCGCGCCCGCACCAGGGCGAGCTGGCGCTCGGCGTGATCGTCGAGCGAGTCGAGGATCTCGCGGCGCCGCGCCGGGTCCTCGACGCCCTCGTGCCACTCGCGCCGCAGCGCCGCCCGGTTGTCCTCGGCTTCGACCAGGTCCTTGAGGCCGTCGAGGGAGACGCCGAGCAGGTTGCGCAGCCGCAGCAGATCGTTGAGCCGGTCGACGTCGCCCTGCGCGTAGGTGCGGTGGGCGCCCGGCTCGCGCGAGTCGGCGGCGGGGAGCAGGCCGATCTCCTCGTAGTAGCGGATCGTCCGCGGCGTCGTCCCGGTCAGCCTGGCGACGTCGCCGATCTTCAAGCGCTCCGCGCTCATGTCACTGATCGCGCTTCGCTCGCTGCACGAAGCACCAGATTTCGACGTTTGCTCGCTCCGCGCTCATGGCGTCGCCTCGACCTCCTCGGCGATCGCCTCCTCGATCGCGACGGCGCGCGGCGGGCGGTCCGTCGCCTGCTTCTCGCTCGGGCGCAGCATCGACACCCCGGCGCCGAGGACCGAGGTCCCGGCGAGGATCCAGAGGGCGGTGTGCATGTTGGCGATGAACGGGTCGAGCTGGGCGCTCGTGAGGCCCGCGGCGAGCCCGGAGAAGATCTTGAAGAGCACGTCTTTGGGCACCGCCGCGGTGACGATCGCCAGGACGAAGGCGATCGAGATGACCGCCCCGGTGTTCTGCAGCATGGTCCGGGCGCCGGCCGCGATGCCGCGGCGCTCGGTCGGCACGGTGCCCATCATCGCCGCCGTGTTGGGCGAGTTGAACATGCCCGAGCCGATCCCGACCAGCAGCAGGAAGAGGCCGCCGAGCCAGTAGGAGGAGTCGGCCTGCAGGGTCGTCATCAGGGCGAGGCCGGCGGCGGTGACCAGCATCCCGAGCGCGGCCAGGCTGCGTGAGCCGTGGCGATCGGCGTAGACGCCCGCGAGCGGTGAGGAGACGAGCATCCCGATCGCCATCGGCGCCAGCTTGATGCCGGCGGTGATCGGGTCGTCGCCCTGGGCGCCCTGGTAGTAGAAGACGAAGATGAACATCAGCGCGAAGCGCGAGAGCCCGTTGATGAAGGCGGCGGCGGTCGCGGCGGCGAAGAGGCGGTTGCGGAAGATCGTCAGGTCGAGCATCGGGGCGCGCGAGCGCGACTCGATCAGCACGAAGAGCGGGATCAGGAGGGCGCCGACGATCAGGCTGCCGATCACCATCGCGTCGTTCCAGCCCTGCATGCCGCCGCGCGAGATCCCGTAGACGAGCCCGGTCAGCCCGACCACGAAGGTGAGCGTGCCGGGGAGGTCGAGGCCGCGCTGGGCGTCGGGGGTGGCGAGCTCGCGCAGGACGACGCCGGCCCAGAGGGCGCCGAGCAGCGCCAGCGGGACGTTGAACCAGAAGACCCAGTGCCAGGAGATGGCGACCAGGGCGCCGCCGAGGACCGGGCCGATCACCAGCCCGATCGCGGCGACCATCGTGTTGGTGCCCATCGCGAGGCCGAGCTGCTCGCGCGGGAAGGCGTCGGTGACCAGGGCGGGGCCGTTGGCGAAGATGAAGGCGCCGCCGATGCCTTGGACGATCCGCCAGAGGATCAGCTGGGTCCCGTTGGCGGCGAACCCGGCCCCCAGCGAGGCGCCGCCGAAGATCAGGAACGCCGCGACGAAGGCGGTCTTGCGGCCGAAGAGGTCGGAGAGCCGACCGGCGGTGAGGACCAGCACGGTCGAGGAGATCATGTAGGCGAGGATCACCCACACGAGGGTGAGCAGGCTGGTCCCGAGCGCCCGCTCGAGGTCCGGCAGGGCGATGATCAGCGTCCCCGAGTTGGTGGCGATGAGCAGCATGCCGAGGCTGGTGCAGGAGAGCGCCCACCACTTGTAGTTGTGGTGGTCGGCCCCGACCCCCGCCAACACGCCAAATCTCTTTCTTACGTTCACGTCAAATACGTTAGCGCGCTCCCTTCTTGGCGCAACTGTGACCTCGTCACAATCCCGCCACGCCGCCCCCTGGTGCGTTCGCACTTCTCCGCGCATAGCGCGGCAAACTGCGAACTCATCGAGAGGCCCCCTTGCGCGTTCGCAGTTCTCCGCGCTATGCGCGGCAAACTGCGAACGCGGGGCGGGGCGGGGCGGCCGGGCGGTATGCGAACATACGTTCGTATGAGGTGGGATGAGCAGCGAGTCGAGAACGACCTGCGCCTGCCGGGGGTGGGGGACGGGACCGTCGTCCGCACCTTCGACGCCCCCGAGGCGATGGGCATCAACTTCCACGAGGTGCGCGCCCGCTCGGCGCTCAACCACGTCCCCGGCGACCGCTACGGCTTCAGCTGGACGATCAACCCCTACCGAGGCTGCACCCACGCCTGCGTCTTCTGCCTGGACGGCGCGACGCCGATCCTGCTCGCCGACGGACGCTCCCGGCCACTGGCGGATATCCGGGTCGGCGACGCGATCTACGGGACGGTGAAGCGGGGTGCCTACCGACGCTACGAGCCGACCGAGGTGCTCGCCCATTGGCGGACGCGCAAGCCGGGCTACCGAATCACGCTGGAAGACGGCACCGAGCTGATCGCGAGCGGCGACCACCGGTTCCTCACCGACCGCGGCTGGAAGCACGTGACCGGAGCCGAACACGGTCGGCGCCGGCGCCCGTTCCTGACGACCGGCGACAGGCTCATGGGCATGGGCTCGCTGGGCCGTCCGGGTGAGGAGAACGAGGGATACCGCCTCGGCTACCTGTGCGGGATGATTCGCGGCGACGGTCACGTCGGCAGCTACTCCTACGAGCGGCCGGGGCGCGCGCGAGGCGATGTCCACCGGTTCCGGCTCGCGCTCGCCGACGCGGAGGCGCTCGACCGGTCGAGGCGCTATCTCGCCGTCGCCGGAGTGCGGACGGCGGAGTTCGAGTTCTCCCCCGCCAACGAGCGCCATCGCGCGGTCCGCGCGCTCCGCAACTCCTCGCGCGACGGGGTCGAGCGGGTGCGTGGGCTGATTCGGTGGCCGCGTGAGCCGAGCGCGGACTGGCAGCGCGGGTACCTCGCCGGCATCTTCGACGCGGAGGGCGGTTGCAGCGGCGCCTTGCGGATCGCCAACGCGGACGCCGAGGTGATCGACCGGACCGCGGCGGCCTTGCGGGGGCTCGGCCTCTCCCCAGTGGTCGAAGGGCCGAACAGGAACGGCGTCCGCTATGTGCGCCTGCGAGGAGGTTTGCGTGAGCAGCAGCGCCTGCTCTGCCGGATCGACCCGGCCATCCGCCGCAAACGGTCGCTCGCCGGGATCGCGATCAAGTCGCAGGCCAGGCTCGGCGTGACCTCGATCGAGCCGCTCGGCAGGGAGATCGAGATGTTCGACATCTCCACGCGGACCGAAGACTTCATCGCCGATGGCGTCGTCAGCCACAACTGCTTTGCCCGTCGGACCCACGGCTACCTCGACCTCGGGCCGGGCCGGGACTTCGAGCGCGAGATCGTCGTCAAGGTCAACGTGCCGGAGCTGGTGCGGGCGGAGCTGCGGCGGCCGAGCTGGCGGCGGGAGCTGGTCGCGCTGGGGACGAACACCGACCCGTATCAGTGGTGCGAGAGCCGCTACCGGATGCTGCCCGAGATCCTCGAGGCCCTGTTGGCGGCGCGCACCCCGGTCTCGGTGCTGACCAAGTCGCCGCTGGTGATGCGCGACGTCGAGATCTTCGAGCGCTTCCAGGCGGCGGGCCTGGGCGTCTCGGTCAACCTCTCGGTGCCGACCCTCGACGAGGCGGCCTGGCGGACGACCGAGCCGCACACGCCGAGCCCTGCGGCGCGGCTGGAGGCGGTCGCCGAGCTGCGGCGGCGGGGGATCGACTCCGGCGTCCTGGTCGCGCCGCTGATGCCGGGCATCAACGACACCCCCGAGCAGGTCGAGCCGATCGTAGCCCGCGCCCGCGAGGCGGGCGCGACCTTCCTCGGCGGCATCGCCCTCCACCTGCGGGGCGAGGTCAAGGACGTCTTCTTCGGCTGGCTGCGCGCCAAACGCCCCGACCTCGTCCCAGAGTACGAACGCCTCTACGGCAAACGCGCCTACATGCGCCCCGAGGACCGCAGGTCAACGACCCGCGCCGTCCGTGGCTGGGGCACCGCGCGCATGCGCAGCTCAAGAACGGACGGAGGCGAGGGCGAGCGTCAGTTGGGGGGAGCCGTGCGGGCGGGTGGCGCGGGGGGACGTGTCGAGCACGGCCCCGCGCGCAGGCGCGTCCCCCCGCGACAGGACCCGCCCGCCCAGGGTGCTCTCTTCTGAATCCCCTGCGGCCCCGTCCTCGACAGGACCCGCCCGCCCAGCGTGCTCTCTTCTGAGCGTCGGGCGCTAGCCCCCTTCGTCCAACTGCTCGAACCGGCAATCCCGCGGCGCTTTGTCGTCCCTGAACCGGTGGAACCGCGCCCCGTGGCGGATCCGCCCGCCCGCCGCGTGGTCGTAGCCGACCTCGATCACCAGCTCCGGGCGCAGCGCCACCCACTCCAGCTCGCGGCCGCCGGTCCAGCGGCTCGGCTCGGCGGTGCCGCTCTCGCCGGTCTCCAGCGGCGCCAGCATCGACCGCATGCCGCGTTTGGCCGCCGCGCTGAAGCCGGAGATGTGGCCGACGGTGCGCAGATCGTCGCCGTCGTAGAGGCCGAGGATCAGCGAGCCGACCGTGCCCTCCTCCTTGCCCGGCCGCCAGCCCATCACCACGCAGTCGATCGTCCGCTCCCGCTTCACCTTGGCCATCCCCTTGCGCTTGCCGGGGACGTAGGGCGCGCCGAGCCGCTTGGCCATGACCCCCTCGATGCTGGCCAGCCACCGCTCCGCCTGGCCCTCCTCGGCGGTCAGCGGAGTCAGCTCGAGGCCGGCCTCCGCGGCGATCCGCTCCAGCCGCTCGCGGCGCTCGGCCAGCGGCGCCTCGAGCAGTGCCTCGCCGCCCTCGGCGAGCAGGTCGAAGGCCACGTAGGTCGCCGGGATCTCCGCGGCGAGCAGCTTGATCCGGCTCTCGGCCGGGTGGATGCGTTGCTGCAGCAGGTCGAAGGCGACCTCCCCGTCATCGTCGCGGATCACCAGCTCGCCGTCGAGCACCCAGCGCCCCGGCGCCCACTCGAGCTCCGGGAAGTACCGCGCCAGCGGTTTGCCGGCGCGCGACTGCACGTAGGCGTCGGCGCCGTCGACGAAGACGATCGCCCGGAAGCCGTCGAGCTTCGGCTCATACGCCCACTCCTCGCCGGTGGGCAGCGCTTTGCGGGTCAACGCCAGCTGCGGCTTGATCGGCGGGGAGAGCGGCAGCGCCACCCGCCCAGGCTAACCGCCCGCCTGGCGTTCGCAGTTCTCCGCGCATAGCGCGGAGAACTGCGAACTCAACCGGCGGCGGCGCGTTCGCGGCGGGCGCGGCTCTCGCGCGGGTCCGGGATCGGCACCGCGGCGAGCAGTTTCTTGGTGTAGTCGTCGCGCGGGTGCTCGCAGATCTGGTCGGCGTCGCCGGTCTCGACGATCTTGCCCTGGTTCATCACCGCGATCCGGTCGGAGATGTGGCGGACGACGCCGATGTCGTGGGCGACGAAGACGTAGGTGAGGCCGAGTTCGTCCTGCAGGTCGTCGAGCAGGTTGACGATCTGCGCCTGGATCGAGACGTCGAGCGCCGAGACCGGCTCGTCGCAGAAGATCAGCTTCGGTCCCAAGGCCAGGGCCCGGGCGATCCCGATCCGCTGGCGCTGTCCGCCGGAGAACTCGTGCGGGAAGCGGTTGTAGTGCTCGGGGGCGAGGCCGACCCGCTCGAGCAGCGCTTCGACGCGGGCGCGTAGCTCCTTGCCGCTCGCCATCTTCTGCACCTTCAACTGGTCGCCGACGATCTGGCCGATCCGCTTGCGCGGGTTGAGCGAGGCGTAGGGGTCCTGGAAGATCATCTGCATCTCGCGCCGCAGCGGTCGCAGCTCCCGCCGGCGCAGGCCCGCGATCTCCTGCCCTTCGAACTTCACCGAGCCTGAGGTCGGTTTCAGCAGCTGCAGCACCACCCGGCAGGTGGTCGACTTGCCGGATCCCGACTCGCCGACCAGACCCAGCGTTTCGCCCTTGCGCACGCTGAAGCTGACGCCGTCGACGGCGCGCACCCGGTCGACCTCGCGGTCGATCAGCAGGCCGCTCTTGATCGGGAAGTGCTTGACGAGGTCGGTGACCTCGAGCAGGGGGTCACTCACGCCGGCTCCTCCAGCCCGATCCGCCCCTCCACCTCGCGCCGCCGGAGCTTCTCGGAGGGATCGAGCCAGCAGCGGTCGAGGTGGTCGGGATGCTCGGGGCGGCGCGCCTCGAGCCCCGGCACCTGCGCGCACTTGCCGAACTCGTGTGGGCAGCGCGGCCGGAACGCGCAGCCCTGTGGCAGGTGCAGCAGCGAAGGCGGCGCGCCGCTGATCTGCGGCAGCCGGTGCGGGCGCGGCTGGTCGAGCCGGGTCAGCGAGCCGAGCAGGCCCCAGGTGTAGGGGTGCTGCGGGTCGTAGAAGATGTCCTCCAGCGTCCCCTGCTCGACCACCTTGCCGCCGTACATCACCAGCACGCGGTCGGCGACTTCGGCGACAACGCCGAGGTCGTGGGTGATCAGGATCGTGGCCAGGCCGCGGCTGCGGTTCAGCTCCTGGATCAGCTCGAGGATCTGCGCCTGGATCGTCACGTCGAGCGCGGTGGTCGGCTCGTCGGCGATCAGCACGCTCGGCTCCAGCGCCAGGCCCATCGCGATCATCGCGCGCTGCCGCATGCCGCCGGAGAATTCGTGCGGGTAGTCGTCGACGCGGCGCTCGGCGTCGGGGATGCCGACCGCGTCGAGCAGCTCGATCGCCCGCCGGTGGGCCGCACCCTTCTTCACCGAGCTGTCGTGGGCGCGGATCGCCTCGACGATCTGCTTGCCGACCGAGTAGACCGGGTTCAGCGAGGTCATCGGGTCCTGGAAGATCATCGCGATCTTGCTGCCGCGGACTTGCTGCAGCTGCGATTCGCTCTGCGTGGTCAGCTCTTCGCCGTTCAGCTTCACCGAGCCGTCGATGTGGGAGTTGGGCGAGCGGGTGAGGCCGATCACGGTCTGCGCGGTGACGCTCTTCCCCGAGCCGGACTCACCGACGATCGCCAGCACTTCCCCCGGTTCGAGCTCGAAGGAGACGCCGTCGACCGCCTGCAGGCGGCCGTCTTCGGTGGCGAAGCCGACCCGCAGGTCCTCGACCGCGAGCAGCGGGCCGCCGGCGGAGCCGGGCGCGACGGGTGCGGTTTCCGGGGTGGCGCTCATGCGGCGGAGGTGCCCAGGCGGATCCGCGGGTCGAGGTAGGCGTAGGCGATGTCGACGAGGCTGTTGAAGAGGACGATGAAGAAGGCGCCGAAGATGGTGATCGCCATGATCGACGGGAAGTCCTGCTGGTTGAGGGCTTCGGCGGCGAAGTACCCGACCCCTTCGATGTTGAACAGGGACTCGGTGACGATCGCGCCGCCGCCGACCAGCACCCCGAAGTCGAGCCCGAACAGGGTGATCACCGGGATCAGCGAGTTGCGCAGCACGTGGCGCACCATCACCCGGCGGTTGCTGAGCCCCTTGGCGCGGGCGGTCCGCACGTAGTCCTCGTTCATCACGTCGAGCATGCTGGAGCGCAGCACGCGGCTGTAGAAGCCGGCGAAGAGGACGGCGAGGCTGATCCAGGGGAGGATCAGGTGGCTGAACCAGGCGCCCGGGTTGGAGAGCGGTTCGTACCCGCTCGCGGGGAAGATTTCGATCTTGTAGGTGAAGTAATAGAGGAGGATCGAGGCCAGCCAGAAGACCGGCATCGAGATCCCGACAAGGGCCAGCACGGTGAGCGCACGATCGGTGAACCCACCCGCCCTGATCGCCGACAGGTAGCCGAACATGATCCCGAAGGAGAGCCAGATGATCGCCGCCCCGATGCAGAGCGAGGCGGTCGCCGGGATCCCTTCGACGATCCGCTTGTCGATGTTGATGTGCGCCTGCGAGTAGGACGTCACCTTGCCGGTGAAGATCAGCTTCATCTGGGTCCAGTACTGCTCGGGCAGCGACTTGTCGAAGCCCCATTCTTCTTCGACGTTCTTGATCAGCTGCGGGGTCGCGTTCTTCCCCGCGATCCGCTGGGCCGGGTTGGTCGCCGGCACCACGTTGAAGATCAGGAAGACGAGGACGGAGATCGCGAAGAGGACGGCGATCGCCCCGAGCAGTCGGCGGATGGCGAAGCGCAGCATCAGATCGGGGTGTCCATCTCGGCGGCGCTACCCGCGCGAGCCTCGAAGCGAACCTTTGATTTCGGGTCGAGCGCGTCGCGCAGCCCGTCGCCGAAGACGTTCACGGAGAGCACGGTCAGCAGGATCGCGGTACCGGGGATGATCGTCAGGATCGGCTGGCTGTAGAGCGCCTGGAAGCCTTCGGAGATCATCGTTCCCCAGGAGGAGCTGGGCGGCTGCACGCCGGCGCCGAGGTAGGAGAGCACCGCCTCCAGCAGCATGTTGTTGGCGATGTTCAGGGTGAAGAAGACGATGATCGTCGAGATCAGGTTGGGCAGCAGCTCGACGAACATGATCCGCCCGTCGCCGGCGCCCTGGGCGACCGCCGCCTCGATGAACTCTTTCTCGCGCAGGGCGAGCACTTCGCCGCGCAGCGGTCTCGCCATGTAGGGCGTGTAGACGATGCCGATGATCAGGGTCGGGATCCACAGCGAGCTCGACTTCAGGTGGATCGGTCCGATCACCAGGCCGCCGACCGCCAGCGCGATGCCGAGCGAGATCCCGAGCAGCACCACCGGGAACGACCAGATCACGTCCATGATCCGCGAGATCACCGTGTCGGTCCAGCCGCGGTAGTAGCCCGAGAGCAGCCCCAAGGTCACCGCCAGGAACGTGGTGATCAGCGCGGCGGTGATGCCGATGAACAGCGAGGAGCGACCGCCATAGAGGAGGCGGACCATCTCGTCGCGGCCGAGGTGGCCGTCGGCGCCGAGGAAGAACTTGCCGCCCGCGGCGAACCACTGCGGGCCGATCGACTTACCGCTCGGTTCGACGACTTCCTTGACTTCGTTGCCCTCGTGGAGTTTCTCCAGGGTGTGGGTCGTGATCGGCCCGGTGTGCGCGACCTGGTTGGCCCAGACCGGGGCGAGCAGGCAGCAGACGACGATCAGCAGGAAGACGGCGAGCGAGAACAGCGCCACCTTGTTGCGGCGCAGCCGCCGCCAGGCGAGCGTCCACGGGCCGGCTCCCTGCGCGCCGTCCGCGCCGCCCTCGAGCACCTCGTTCCCGTCCGGGTCGACGGGTCCATCCGCCGGGGAGGCGGCGGTCGCTGGGACCGCCGCCTCTTCCGGTTTCTCAGAGTCGGGCACGAATGTGCTTCCTACCCCGCTACTTGAATTCGAGACTGGTTAGTTCGGTCTCGAAGGTCGGATTCCAGATCGCGGTTTCCAGGTTGATGTTCGAGGAGACGAACAGGGAGAGCGTCCGGGTGCCGTACGGGGCCCAGGGCGCCTGTTCCATGTAGGCCTTGTCCAGTTCCGCGTATTCTTTTTCCTGCTGCGAGCCGAGCTGTTCTTCGGCAAGCCGGTTCTGCTTCTTGTCGAGTTCAGGCGTCGAGAAATTGGCGAAATTCTGGTTGTTGGTGGGCAGGATGCCCTTCGAGTTCAGCAGCGGCCCGAAGAAGTCGTTCGGGTGCGGATAGTCCTCGAACCAGTCGGAGAAACCGGTGTTCAGGTTCGGCGTCTTTTCGTTGCCGATCACCGTGAAGTAGTTGTCCGGGTTGAGGATCTTCAGTTCCGCGTTGAACCCGAGTTCCTTCAGCACGCCCTGGTAGTAGGTGCCCGCGTCGTTGTTGGGGCTCTCGGAGTCCGTCCAGACGGTGATGTTTTTCTGCGACGGGTTGGCTTCTTTGATCAGTTCCTTCGCTTTGGCCATGCTGTGCGGGTACAGTTCGAATTTTTCGTACCCGGGCATTCCCGGCGGCAGGATCTGCTGGGTGCCTTTGATCTGGCCGGTGTAGATCCGTTCCAGCGCCGCCGGGTCGATCGCGTAGTTGACCGCCTGGCGGACTTTCACGTCGTTGAACGGTGCCAGGCGCGTGTTCATCCAGAAGTAGTAGGTCGAGATCGTCGGCTCCTGGCGGAACTGGGTGCCTTCGAATTTTTCTTTGACTTCCTGGTAGCGATCGGTCGGCGGCGCGTCGAAGATCCAGTTGAGCTTGCCCGATTCGATCTCGTTGACCTGGGTCGACTGGTTGCGAAGGACTTCGATGTCGATCTTGTCGACGTGGCCCGCCGGCAGTTCGATTTCCTTGCCGTTGGCTTTCGCCCAGTACGGATTCCGTTCGTATTCCCAACCGCGGCCCGGTTCCGATTTGGTCAGCATGTAGGGGCCGGTGGCCGGGATCGGCGTCGCCGACTGGTCTTCCGCCGGCGTGCTCTGCGGGATCGGTGCGACGAACATCAGCGCGAGCTCGTTGTCGAACGTGCCGCGCGGTTTTTCGAGGTTGATGACGATTTCGCCGGTCTTTTCGTTGACCTTGATGCCGGAGATGCCGCCCTTCTTCGTCTTCGCGAACTTTTCCGCGCCGACGATGTCGGTGTAGAAGGGCGAGCCGCCGGAGTTGGTCAGGAAGCAGCGTTCGACCGCGTATTTGAAGTCGCCGGCCTTGACCGGTTCCCCGTTCGAGTATTTGAGGCCTTCTCGCAGGAACAGCGTGTAGGTCTTGCCGCCGTTGGTGATCTTCGGCAGTTCTTTGGCGAGCCCGGGGATGATTTCCGCGCCTTCGGCTTCGGAGGCCGCTTTGTAGGTCAGCAGCGGGACGTAGACCGGCCGCATCGCGGTCCAACCCTCCGCCGTGTAGGAGATCTGCGGGTCCATGTAGTCGGGGAACGAGGTGTAGGCGCCCTTCAGGGTGCCGCCTTCTTTCCCTTCGGATTCGGCTCCGCCGGATTCCCCTGATGAGGTCGAGGATGAGCTGCTGCTGCCGCCGCCGCACGCGGCCAATCCGACCGCAAGGACCGCTGCGAGCACAGCGATCGAAATGAACATCGGGAACTTCTTCAAGACTCGACCTCCGAATTTGGGATTGGCATGCCTCCTGGGAGCAACTCCAGCACAACGTCGTTGCTTTCGTCAAGCGGAATGCGCTGCACCGAGGACAGTCGTCCAGCCCGCTTCCCACCGAGCGTCGGGGCAATCAGCGCGACGATCGCGAGGACGCCCAGTCCGGCCACCAGGAAGGTCGTCCGGGGCGTCCCGATCGCGGCGATGAAGCCGCCGAGGACGAACCCGACCCCGGGCATCGCAGCGCCGATCGACTCCAGAACCGCCATGACCCGCGCCTGCATACCCGCTTGGGTCAACTCTTGAACCGCGCTGATCGCCGAGACCCATTGCACCCCGTTGCCGGTGCCCCCCACAACCGAGGCGGCGCAGGCGAGGGCGAGGTTCGGCGCCGCGGCCAGCCCCAGGTAGCCGGCGCCCACCGCGATCGTCGAGATCGCCAGCAGGACGATCAAGGGGGTGCGCCGGCTGCGCGCGAAGACCAGGCTGCCGAGCAGCATCCCGGCCCCCCAGCTGGCCAACATGACGCCATATCCGGAGTCCCCGGTGCCGAGCGTTTCCTTGGCGTAGATCACCTCGATCGGGATCACCGCGGAGAAGAACACGAAGGCGACGCCCTGCGCGATCAGCACCCGGCGCAGCACGAGGTTCTCGCGTAGGTAGGCGACCCCGGCCCGTAGCCGTGCCCGGGTGCCGCCCGCTTCGGGTTCGGCCCGGGGGATGTGCCCCGCGGTCACGAGGATCCAGGCCACCAGGTAAAAGGACGCCGCGTTCAGCAGCAGGGCCGTCTGCAGGCCCAGCCCCGCGACCACCAGCCCGGCGAGCCCCGGCCCGAGCGCGGCCCCGGCGGTGAAGGAGACGTTGAGGACCGCGTTGCCGGCCCGCAGCTCCCCGGATGGCTCGAGCACGCTGACGACGATTGCCCGCGTCAGCGCCCTGCCCGCGACGGCCAGCGTCCCGTCGATCGTCGCCAGGACGATCACCACGGCGAGCGAGAAGTGGGAGACCTGCAGCGCCAGGGCGCCGAACGCCGCCGTCTCGCCGCAGTAGATGAGCGGCAGGACGAAGCGGGGCGGCGGCCCCTCGACCCGGGTGACCAGCAGCGGCGCGAGAAGGGCGGGGAGGAAGCGGGTGCCGACGAAGAGCGCCGCCGTCGCCAGCGGGCTGTCGGTCGCTTCGTAGACCAGCACGGAGAGGGCGACGATCCCCATCCAGTCGCCCAGCTCGTTGAGCGCGTAGGTGGTCGCGAGGCGCCGGAACAGGGGGTGGCGCAGGGGCGCGGTGATGGCAGGTTCGTGCATCGGTTAGGACGTCTGTCTACCTACTTTATGCACAAGATTTCCTGCATCTGCACAAGTTTTGGACAGCCTGTGCTACAACTTGCGCAGCGTTTCTGGGAAGTTCCACTACATCCCGTGCACAGAGTTCGGGCTTCAACGAAATTCGGAAGGGGCATAAAAATGGGCTACCGCGCTGGCTGATCTTCAAAGTTTCCGGGAAGCAAAGGATGCTTCCCCGAAAGCTCCAAAAAGGCGCCCACCGGGCGCCTTTTTGCGTTTCGGCCCCGCCGGGTACAGGGCCCGTAGGGAATAGGCATCTGCAATTCGGGGGCCATTTCGGCCACCCGTCTTGTTCCCGCATTTTTTCCGCTTTATCCTGCATTTCGCCTGGTCGGTGAGACCGTGCAGGCATCTGCAAGCAGGCCAAGAAACGCCCCGGGACCTGAAGGTCCTTGTCGCGAATGCTCAGCCATCGCCCCACCAGACCAGTCGTCGCCGGACAAATCGTCGGGCTTGTCGTGGTGCTCGCGGCGGCGATCCTAGCCGCTCCATCGGCGAACTGGGATGTCGGTCTCTTCGCGATCCTGCTCGGCTTCTCGATCTTCAGCGACCTCACCGCCACCTCGGTCGCCCAGAAAATCAAGATCTCCGGCAGCTTCCTGGCGCTGGTCCTCTCGATGGTTTTGCTGGGGGGCGCCCCGGCGGTGCTGATCGGACTGATCACCACCGTTGCCGCTTGGTTGCGGTGGCGGGAAGCCACCCATTACCTGATCCACAACCTCTTCAACTACTCGCTCTTCCCGTTGGTCGGCGGCGTCCTGTTTCACGAAGTGGTCAATCGCAACGAACTCACCGATCAGGATCCCGGGTTCTACGTCCTCGTCTTCGCCGTCTTCTTGCTGGCTTTGGCGATCAACTTCACGCTGGTCGCCACCTACATCCGCTACGTCGAAGGCACCCCCGTGCTGACCCAGGTCCGTACCGCGCTGATCCCGCTGCTGCCCTCGGAGCTGATGGCCGCCCTGATGGCGGTCGGCGTCGCGGTGCTCTACGCGCAGGTAGGCATCGCCGGGGTCGCGCTCTTCGGCGTCGTCCTGGTCACCTTCCAGTACCTGCTCGGTGCCCTGCTCGTCTCCCGCCAGCGGGCCGAGGAACTGGAGAAGCGCTCCAACGAGCTGGCCAGCTTCCAGGTCGGGATGCTGAGCGCGCTGCTGCGGACGCTCGACCTGCGCGACCAGATGACGGCCCGGCACTCGGCGGCGGTGGCCCGCTACTCGCGGGCGATCGCCCAGCGGGCGGGCTTCTCGCGCCAGGAGGAGGAGCTGGTCCACATCGCCGCGCTGCTGCACGACATCGGCAAGTTCATCCTCCCCGACCGGATCCTGAAGGCCAACGTGCCGCTCACCGACGAGGACTGGATGCTGATCAAGCGCCACCCGCAGCAGGGCGCCCGCGTCGTCTCCTCACTCGACGGCTACGGCCCGGTCGCCGACATCATCCTCGCCCACCACGAGCGGATCGACGGCAAGGGGTATCCGCGCGGGCTGAAGGGGGACGAGATCCCCGAGCTGGCGCGGATCATCTCCGTCGCCGACACCTATGACGTGATGACCGCGCGCGACTCCTACCGCACCCCGATGTCCAGTCACGACGCGATCGTCGAGCTGCGCAGGGTCGCCGGCGCGCAGCTGGACGCGCGCTTCGTCGAGGTCTTCATCGAGTTGCTCGAGGGCAAAGACGTCTCCTTCCAGCACGGTGAGGCGGCCGACTTCGAGAAAGAGCTGGCGCTCGAGTCGCGGATCGCCGAGACCGCCAGCCCCGGCGACAGCAGCCGCTTCCAGGTCGCGGGCGTCCAGCCCCAGTAGGGCATCCCCGGGCCGCAAACCGCCGCGGCGTCGCGGCGGGTAGGTTGCCCCCATGCGGGCGGTCACCTACCAGGCCCCGGGCGAGGTGCGGGTCGAGGAACGTCCGGAGCCGCGGCTCGAGCACCCCGACGAGGCGATCATCGCGGTCGAGGCGAGCGGCATCTGCGGCTCCGACCTCCACATCTTCCACGGCCGGGTGCCGGTCGAGGAGGGCACGACGATCGGCCACGAGTACGTCGGCACGGTGCTGGCGGTCGGCGACGCGGTGACCCGGGTCACCGTCGGCGACCGCGTGCTGGGCTGCTTCCACGTCGCCTGCGGCAGCTGCACCGCCTGTCTGCGCGGCGACTACCACCGCTGCGATCGCGGCCGCACCTTCGGGCACGGCTCGACCCTCGGGTCGCTGCCCGGCACGCAGGCCGACCAGGCGCTCGTCCCGTTCGCCGACATCGTGCTGCGCAAGGTGCCGGAGGGGATGTCGGCGGAGACGGCGCTCTTCGCCGGCGACGTGATGGGGACCGGCTACCACGCGGTTGCCCACGCGGGGATGAAGTCCGGCGACACGGTCGCCGTGCTGGGCCTCGGGCCGGTCGGCCTCTGCGCCGTGCAGGCGGCGGTGGCGGGTGGCGCCGCCCACGTCTTCGCGGTCGACTCGGTGGAGGAACGGCTCGACCTGGCGGCGCGCTTCGGCGCCACGCCGGTCCACCTGACCGAGGGCAACCCGAAGGCCGAGGTGCGCGGCGCGAGCGGCGGCCGGGGCGCCGACGTCGTGGTCGAGGCGGTCGGCGCGCCGACCGCGGTCGAGGCGGCGATCGGGCTCGCCCGCAACGCGGGCACGGTCTCCGGGATCGGCGTCCAGGTCGGCCGCGCGGAGATGAACCTCGGGCTCGCCTGGCTGAAGGGGCTCGACCTGCGGCTCGGCCTCGCCAACGTGATCGCCCACGTCGACCGGGTGCTGGCCCTGCTGGAGGCCGGGAAGCTCGATCCGGCCCCGCTGGTCACCCACCACATGAAGCTCGACGAGGCGGTCGAGGCCTACGCGCTCTACGACCGGCGCGAGGCGCTGAAGATCATCCTCAGGCCGTAGGTGCCCCGCCGCGCAGGCTACGCTTGAGGCGATGGCGTTACTGGGGAACGCGGAGATCGAGGCGCGGCTCGCCGAGCTGGACGGCTGGGAGCGGCGCGGCGCGGCGATCGCCAAGTCCTTCGACCGCGGCGACTTCGTCGGCTCGGTCGGCTTCGTCGACTCGCTGGTCGCCCCGGCCGAGGAGATGGGCCATCACCCCGACCTGGAGATCTCCTGGAGCACCGTGACGGTGACGATCTCCACCCACTCCGAGGGCGGCCTCACCGCCGCCGACTTCGAGCTCGCGGCGAAGGTCGACGCGTTGGCGTGAGGACCTTCGGCTCCGCGGCGCTTCTCCTCCTCGTCGGGCTGCTCACCGGGTGCGGCGCCGGCGGGACGACGACTGTGGTCGAAGAACGGACGGTCACCGAAAGGGCGGAAGGGTCCGGCGGCGGCGCCGGGAAGGAGACCGCGAGGCAGGGCGGGCGGCAGGCGAGCGGGCCGAGGCGGGTCGTCCGCCTGCGCACCTTCCAAAGCCCTTCCGGGAACATCGGCTGCGTGATGTTCGAAGGCGGCGCCCGCTGCGACATCCGCAGGCGGGACTGGTCGCCGCCGCCGCGCCCCTCCTCCTGTCCGGCCGAGGTCGATTACGGGCAGGGCCTCGAGGTCTCCCGCCGCGGCCGGGCGGGTTTCGTGTGCGCCGGCGACACCGCGCTCGACCCCGCCGCCGCCAAGCTCGCCTACGGCACCGCGTCGCGACTCGGCGGCGCCGAATGCGCCAGCCGCACCGCGGGCCTCACCTGCGTGAACCGGGCCGGCCACGGGTTCTTCGTCAGCATCCAGGCCTACCGGGTCTTCTAGCCCAGCGCCGCGACCAGCCGCCGCCCGCAGGCCAGCCCGGGGTCCTTGTCCGGGTTGTAACAGGCGAGCGAGGCGCCGACCAGCGCGTCGGCGGCGGCGAGCGGGGCCAGCAGGGCGCCGAGCTCCTCCCAGTCGAGCCCGCCCGGCTGCAGGTAGTCGGTGGCCGGGAAGACCGCCTCGTCGAGCACGTCGACGTCGAGGTGGAGCCAGACGGGGCCGGCGGCCGTGAGCCGCGCCGCGATCTCGGTCGCCGCCGCGGCGATCCCGCGCTCGCGCAGCTCCTCGGCTCCATATAGGAGGGGCGGGTGGGGGAGGTCCTCCGGCGCGCGCATCCCGTCGGCGAGCGCTTCGGCGCGGTCGCGGAAGCCGACCAGGGCGGTGCGCCCGGGGCTCGCCGCGGCGCCGCCGGCGGCGGCGACCCAGGCCGCCGGGCCGATCCCGAGCGCGACCGAGATCGGCATGTCGGCCGCCTCTCCGGTGGTCGAGGTCTCGCCGTCGTAGAGGTCGAGGTGGCCGTCGACGTGGGCGAGGCCGGGCGCCGCGCCGAGCGCGTCCCGCGCCCCGGCGAGCGCGCCGGGCAGCTCGGCGCAGCAGCCGCCGATCAGGAAGGGCCGCTCGCCCGCCGTCACCGCCGTGGCGACGGCGGCGCGGATCCGCGCGGTGCTCGCCAGCACGTCCTCGCTCGCGATCAGCCCGGTCGCCGGGTCGCGCTCCTCGCCGCGGATGCGCACCGCGAGGTCACCCTCGTCGCGGGCGCCGAGGGCCTGCGGCAGCCCGAGCTCGCGCAGGACGGCCGGCGCGTTCTCCGTGCCGCCGCTCCGACCGACGGAATCGAACGGCACGCCGATGGTCACGGTCGCTTTCACACCCCGAGACTGGCAAACTCGGACGTATGCCGAAGCGTCGCAAACAGCCGCGGCGGCCGCGGGAGAAGCCGCCCAGCGTCGCCTACACCGATCCGGAGGGCAACGTGCTGGTCCTGCGCGAACGACTGAGCGACGCGACGATCGCCAAAATCGGCGAGCCGCCCGCGAGCCACGCCGCCTCGCTTGACGACGCCTGGGCCCGGCGCGAGGAGGTGCTCTTCGAGCGGCTGGTCGTCTCCTGGGAAATCGCCGGCCTGCCGCTGGAGGACCAGAAGATGCTGCTCGGCCGCTACCGGATGGCGGACGCGGAGATGCGCGCCTGGGTGCGGCGGACGATCGCCACCCACCTGGAGCGCCACATCCCCGAGCTGGCCGGCTGAGCGTGCCCGAGGAGCTGCGGATCGACGAGCGGCTGGCGATCCCGCTGGCCGAGATCGAGCTACGTGCCAGCCGCTCCTCTGGCCCCGGCGGCCAGCACGCCAACGTCACCGCCTCGCGGGTGGAAGCGGTCTTCGACGTGGAGGCCTCGCGGGCGCTCGACGAGGCGCGGCGGGCGCGGCTCCTGGAGCGGATCGGCCCGGTCGTCACCGCGGTCGCCCAGGACGCTCGCGGCCAGACCCGCAACCGCGAGCTGGCGCTGAGCCGCCTGGCGGCGAAGCTCGCCGCCGCGCTGCGGACCCCGCGCCGGCGCCGTCCCACCAGGCCGACCGCCGCCTCGCGCCGCCGTCGGCTGGAGCAGAAGCGCCGCACCGGCGAGCGCAAGCAGGCCCGCCGCCGCCCCGGCGCCGAGGACTGAGGAGCCCCTCCGCCAGCTGTTCCTAATGCCGGTATGCCGGCGATAAGGAACAGCTGGCGAGCTAGGCGGAGTGCGCGGGAGCCAGCTCGCGGCGGACGACGGAGGCGACCTCGGTGCCGAAGAGCTCGATCGAGCGCATCACCTCGGCGTGGGGGAGGGTGCCGACGCTGAACTGGAGCAGGAAGCGGTCGTGCCCGAAGATCGCGTGTTGGTGGAGGATCTTCTCGACGACCTCGGCGGGGGAGCCGACGAAGTTTGCGCCCTCGATCCGCCGGCTCGCCTCGAAGGCGGCGCGGCTCAGCGGCGGCCAGCCGCGCTCGCGGCCGATCCGGTCCATCATCCGGGCGAAGGGCGGGAAAGCGGTGTCGGCCGCCTGCTGCGAGGTCGGCGCGAGGAAGCCGTGCGAGTTGATGCCGAGCGCGGGGCGGGGCCCGCCCGCCTCGGCCGCCGCCGCGGCGTGCAGCTCGGCGAACGGCTTGAAGCGGGCCGGCTCGCCGCCGATGATCGCCAGCGCCATCGGCAGGCCGAGCCGGCCGGTGCGGATCGCCGACCGCGGCGAGCCGCCGACCGCGACCCAGACCGGCAGCGGGTCCTGCAGCGGGCGTGGGTAGACGCCGCGGGAGTCGATCGGGGGGCGCAATCGTCCCTGCCAGCTGACCTCGGTCGCGGCACGGACCGCCAGCAGCAGGTCGAGCTTCTCGGCGAAGAGCTCGTCGTAGTCGTCCAGGTCGTGGCCGAAGAGCGGGAAGGACTCGACGAAGGAGCCGCGCCCCGCCATGATCTCGGCGCGGCCGCCGGTCAGCAGGTCGAGGGTGGCGAAGTCCTGGAAGACGCGGACCGGATCGTCGGAGCTGATCACCGAGACGGCGCTGGTGAGGCGGATGTGCGCGGTGCGCTCGGATGCCGCCGCGAGCGCCACGGCGGGCGCCGAGACGGCGAAGTCGGGGCGGTGGTGCTCGCCGACCCCGAAGATGTCGAGGCCGACCTGGTCGGCCAGCTCGATCTCCTCGACCAGGTCGCGCAGCCGCCGCGCGGCGCTCACCACCGGCCCGCCGTCGACCTCGGGGGTCAGCTCCGCGAAGGTGTAGACGCCGAGTTCCACTCGACGCCCGATCTTAGGGTGGGCGATGATGCGGCCATGGTCGGCGAACGCAGCGAGGAGGGCTTCGCCGCCCTGACCCTGGAGAGCGACGCGCGGGGCGGTCTGGAGGCCGTCTTCGTGCCCGAGGCGGGGATGATCTGCTGCTCGCTACGACACCGCGGCGAGGAGCTGCTCGGGCAGCGCGGCGGCCTGCGCGCCTACGTCGAGGACCACGCGACGATGGGGATCCCCTTCCTCCACCCTTGGGCGAACCGGCTCGGCGCCGATCGCTTCGAGCTGGCCGGGCGAGAGGTCGACCTGGGCCTGCCGGACCTGCCGCTGAAGCGCGACGGGGCGGGGCTGCCGATCCACGGCCTGCTGGCGGCGGCGCCGGGCTGGCGGGTGATGCGCCACGCCGAGCTCGAGCACGGCGGCATGCTCGCCGCGAGCTTCGACTTCGGCGCCTATCCCCACCTCCTCGAAGCCTTCCCGTTCCCGCACCTGGTGGAGATCGAGGCGACGCTGGTGGAGGGGTCGCTGGAGGTCGCGACCAGCGTCACCGCGACCGGCGGGGTGGCGGTGCCGATCGCCTTCGGCTTCCACCCGTACCTGTGCCTGCCGGGCGTGCCACGGGCCGATTGGGTGCTGGAGGCGCCGGTCCACGAGCGCCTCGTCCTCGACGGAAGCGGCCTGCCGACCGGTGCCCGCGAGGCGACCGCGATCGAAACCGCGCCCCTCGGCGGGCGGACCTATGACGACGCCTTCCCGGCCCCGCCGCCGGGCACCCCGTTCGCGCTCTCCGGGGGCGGCCGGCGCCTCGAGTTGCGCATGGACAGCGGCTATCCCTTCGCCCAGATCTACGCGCCCGGGGACACCGACGCGGTCGCCGTGGAGCCGATGACGGCCCCGACCGACGCGCTCGTCGCCGGGGGGCCGGACCTCGGCTTCGTCCCGCCCGGCGAGACGTTCACCGCGGCCTTCTCGATCCAGGTCTTCGACGCCCGCTGAGCGCTCGGTGCCCGGTGAGCGCCGCGGGGGGCGCCGTTCGGGGGACCCCCGGGTGAAAAACTTGCGCGACCGTCAGAATTCTGACATGTAGGCGTCACCCGCTCGTATCCCTCCGGCAACTGTTCGGACACGACTGGGAAACCTGCGTTATCCGCCGCGTACGGAACCGAATTCGCTTTGCCTCTACACAGCCGTTTCCGAACGCCGGTCCAACTTTGGCTGAGCAGCCAGACATGGTGAAAGACCCTTACATGCAAACATGCAATCGAACGCCGAATGAACTTCAATTCAGTACCCAGTACTGCTGAACCAGCAGCCAATTCAGCGGCCTTCTCTGGTCGGCAACATCGCTCCGGTTTGACATCAAAAAACCGATGTGTTTGCCTACGTGTCACGATTTGATGACAACGACAACCTGCCGGTGAGTGACGTCTCCGGTCGGGGGTCAGGGATTTGGGCCGGCCTGCGGGCGGGTCCATAGCCAGGGAAAACTGAACAGGGAGACCTGGAGGGAAAGCTCGCTCGGCGAGTCGACCTCCCGTGGTCTGAAGGAGGGAGCAACGTGAGATATCGCGTCAAGGCGCGCTGCCGTTCGTCGGCGCGCCAATTGTCAAACCGGGGGAGGGGTTGGCAGGCGTTCACCGCCGCGTTGGTCGTGGCCGCAGTCGGCGCCCTCAGCATCCCCGCCCTGGCCTCGGCACTTCCGCCGGGCTTCGCCTACGAGAAAGTGACCCCGGTGGAAAAGGGCAACGGGGAAATCGGGGGGACCAACCTCGGCGGCGGCATCCAGGCCTCCGCGGACGGGAACGCGATCATGTACACCGCCGACAGCGTCTTCGCCGGCGCACCGGTATTCCCGCAGTTCAACCCCTACTACGCGTATCGCACGCCGACCGAATGGTCGAACAGCTCGGTCTGGGCGAGGTTGCCTTTCTACCCGTCCACCGAAGGCCTCTTCGCCACGCCTCCGAGCCCGGTGGAATCAGCGGCGATCTCCGCGTTCTCGGCGAACGGCGAATTTGCCTTCTTCGGCACCAACCGCGACCCGGTCACCGGGGCCGAAGTCCCCGGCAGGCTCTACGTGGTGAATCTCAAGACGGGCGCCCTGCAGCGCATCGGCGGCATGCCGCTCGCCGGCTCGCAGACCGTCGCGGTCTCGGGCTTCAGCAGCCGGTACGCGCGTGGGAACGCCGATTTCAGCTACCTGGTCTTTCCCTCCGCGGCCCAGCTGACCCCGGCGTCGACGGAAGTCCCGAACACGTCGAACCCGAAGGAAGAAGAAAAGCTCTACCTGTCGGTCGACGGCGTCGTCAGTCTGGCGAGTTGGAGCCCGACCGGCCACCCCACGCGGGGCACCCTGGCGACCTTCAATTCGGTGTACGGAGCGAGGAACGTGGTTTCGACGAACGGGCACGTGTTCTTCTTCGTCCCGGTCTCCGAAGGAACCTCGAACAAGGAACTCTACCGCGGCGAAGCGGGCGTTCACTCCTCGGCGTTCGTCAACGAATCGGAGAACACCGAAGAAGTCGTCCCCAAGGGCGACGCCGTGTTCAAAGGGGCCTCGGCGGACGGCAGCAAAGTTGCCTTCACCTCGTCGCAGCCGCTGGTGAACGGGGTTAAACCCAATCGCCTGAATCTCTACATGTACACGAACGGTCCGGACCCACAGCACGAAAAGAACCTGACGCTGATCTCGGCCAGCCAGAACCCGACCGAAACCAAGGCGGTGGGGGTCAGCGAAGTGTGGGGAATGAGCGAAGACGGCAGCACCGTCTACTTCTCGACCAGCGGGGCTCAGCTGCTCCCGGGGCAGCCGACGGGCAAAAGCGAAAAGCTCTATCGCTGGCACGACGGAGAACTGACCTTCATCGCCGAAGCCAACATTGGAGAAATCCAATATGAAATGAACGCTGGCGTTGTGTCTCCGGACGGCAGGTACTTGATGTTCAACACCGCCACCGAAGGTGTCACGGCCGATGAAACGGGTGGGTTGAAACAGACCTACCTCTACGATTCGGCGACCGGTGCGACCGTCTGCATCTCCTGCGTGCCCGGCGGGAAAACCACCCACGCAGTGTCGCCGCCGAGGTCAGTCGGGATGAACCCGATCACGAACGAACAGGCGCACTGGGTGAGTGACGACGGACGGGCGTACTTCGAGACGTCCGAACGGCTGCTGCCACAGGACACCAACGAAGTCGAGGACGTCTACTCCTGGCAGAACGGGCAGCTGAGCCTGGTCTCCGAGGGCAGGGGACCGGTCCCCTCGCAGTTCGTCGGCGCCAGCGTGGACGGCAACACCGCCTTCTTCCTGACGCGCGAACAGCTGGTCAAGTCCGATACGGACGAAAAGGTCGATCTGTATGCGGCCCGCCTCGGCGGCGGCCTGCCGGAAGCGGAATCCCAGGCTCCGGCGCCGTGTCAAGGAGAAGCGTGCCGGGGAAGTGCCCAGGGACCGCCCGCGGGCACCAACGTGGGCACGACTGGTCTCCACGGAGCGGGGACGTTGGCGACCGGCGAAGCATGCGGTCCCGCACTGCATCGCGCCAAGGTCGCGCAGGGGAAGGCCAAGCACCTCGCGGTGCGCAGCCGCAAGCTGCTCCGGCAGTCGAAGCACAGCCATGGCAAGACGGCCCAGCGCCTGCGCCATCGAGGGCTGCGCATGCACCACGCCGCCAAGAAGCAGCGACGGCATAGCCACGCCCTCCACCGCAAGCTCCGCGTCTGCCGGAAGGCGGCGCGGTGAGCGGCGGCGAGCGGTCCAAGCACGGTCAGCCCAAGGCAAACGGGAGAAGTGAAGTGAGACATCCCAACAGGAAAAGCAAGAAGAGCAAGCTCTTGGGCCTTATCGGCCTAGGGGCCGCTCTGGTGGCATGCATGGCGTTGTTCTTCACCGCGACGGCATCTGCCGCGCAGTTCGAAGTCACCGGCTTCACCGACGTCTACAACAACAAAGCCGAAGAAGCCGAAGACACTGCCGGCGGCCATCCGTACATGTCGAACGACACGATCGAAGTGGCCGTCGAAGGAAAAGAAGTCTCCGGCTCGCTGAAGAACGTCGTCGTCGAAACGCCGCTCGGGTTGATCGGCAACCCGCGGGAATTCGCCACCTGCTCGGCGGCGGAACTTCAAGCCCTGTCGTGTCCTTCCGGCAGTCAGGTGGGGACGTTCTCGCTTCATCTGGCCGGCATTCCGATCGTGTCCAACAGCGGCCTTTACAACATGACTCCCCGTCCTGGTGAGCCGGCTCGCTTCGGCACGCCGGTTCTCTACGGCTCCGCGCTGGTCTACTTCGACGCCAGCATCCGTCCGAATGACCAGGGGATCAACATCACGAGCAGCAACATCTCCGAGCTGCTGCCGATCAAATCGACCGAACTGAAGTTCTGGGGTGTTCCCGCCGACTCGGGCCACGAATCGGAACGGGGCGGCCCCGCCGGTGTCCCCCCGCAGACGTTCCTCTCGATGCCGACGAACTGCGAACGGCCGATGGTCTCGATCCTGCGGGCGACCAGCTGGCAGGAACCGAACCGGGAAATCGTCAGGGAATACAGAGGCCCGCAGCTGAAAGGGTGCGAGAGCCTCGAGTTCAAACCAGAACTGCACGTCCGGCCGGAAAACCAGGAAGCGGCCACGCCTTCTGGCTACCAGATCGAACTGACCCAGGCGCTACAGGAAAAGCAGGGCACCCTGGTGTCCTCGCATCTGAAGGACGCCACGGTCGCGCTGCCCGAAGGGGTCGCGATCAACCCGTCCGCGGCGAGCGGCCTCAGCGGCTGCACGGACGCCCAGTTCGCGCTCGGCTTCGAAGGGGCACCGACCTGCCCGTCCTCCTCGAAGATCGGCACGGTCTCGATCGATACGCCGCTGCTGAAGGAACCGCTCACCGGCTCCATCTACCAGGCGGCGCAGAACGACAACCCGTTCCACTCGCTGCTGGCGATCTACATGTCGCCGGAAAGCGAACGCTACGGGGTGCGGATCAAGCTGGCCGGGAAGGTGGAAGCCGACCCGAATACCGGCAATCTGACCGTCAAGTTCGACAACAACCCGCAGCAGCCGTTCAGCAAGTTGACGATGAAGCTGGATGGTGGCCCTCGTGCCGTGCTGGTCAATCCGCCCACCTGTGGGACGAAGACGACCTCGTGGTCGATGACGCCTTGGGCGCGGCCAACCCAGGCGGTGTCCGGGACGAGCACGTTCACGATCAACTCCGGCCCCGGCGGTGGCACCTGCCCCGCGGGGGGTCCGGGTGCGGGCTTCGCGCCGCAGTTCGAAGCGGGCAGCGAAAACCCGACCGCGGGGGCCCAGACGCCGTTCGACCTGCGGCTCACCCGGGAAGACGGCCAGCAGCCGTTCGGCCGCCTGGACGCGACCCTGCCGGCCGGCCTCCTGGCCAAGCTGGCCGGTGTTCCGTACTGCCAGGAAGAAGAACTGAACCGCATCTACGGCAACCCGGGGGCGGCGGCAGGTGAGATCGCCAACCCGGCCTGCCCGGCGGCCAGTCAGGTCGGCGAAGTCACCGTCGGCGCCGGAGCGGGCTCCAACCCGTTCTACCTGAAGACCGGCAAGGTGTATCTGGGAGGCCCCTACAAGGGCGCCCCGCTCAGCCTCGCCTTTGTGGTCCCCGTCGCCGCCGGTCCGCTGGACCTCGGCAACGTCACGATCCGGGCCGCGGTGGAACTCAACCCCGCCAACGCCCAGGTGAGCGTCAAGTCCGACCCGCTGCCGACCATGCTCGACGGCATCCCGTTGAACATCAGGGACCTGCGGGTGAACATCAACCGGTCCGAATTCATGACCAACCCGACCGATTGCTCGGCCTCCAACGTCGACGCGATGGTGTTCAGCTCGTTCGGCGACGCCGCCGGGCGCTCGGAGCGCTACCAGGTCGGTAGCTGCGGCTCCCTGGGCTTCAGCCCACCGCTGAAGCTCCAGCTGAACGGCGGCACCGGCCGCGGTGCCTACGAGGGGCTGCGGGCGGTCCTCCAGCCGCCCCCCGGCCAGGCCAACATCGGCCGGGTCGCGGTCCGCACCCCGCACGCCCTGTTCCTGGCCCAGGAACACATCCACAAGGTGTGCACCAGGGTTGAGTTCGCGGCCAGTGAATGCCCGAAGGACTCGATCTACGGGTACGCGGTCGCCTGGAGCCCGCTCCTCGGCTACCGCCTGCAGGGCAACGTCTACCTGCGGTCCTCGAGCCACAAGCTCCCGGACCTGGTGGCCGACCTTCGGGGCCCGTCGTGGCAGCCGATCCGGATCGAACTCGACGGCCGGATCGACTCGGTCAAGGGTCAGATGCGGACCACGTTCGACGTAGTCCCCGACGCACCCGTGTCCTACTTCCGCCTCCAGCTGAAGGCGGGCAAACGGGCACTGCTCGTCAACTCCACCGACGTCTGCACCGGCAAGCTCCGGGCGGCGGCGCGGATCGACGATCACAACGGGCGCAAAGAGGAACTGCGGCCGCTGATGCGCAACCCGCGCTGCAACGCGAAGGGCACGAAGCATCAGAAGAAGCAGGCGACGCACTCGCGGCGAATCAAGAGATAGCCCCCAAGCCGAGAGGCGATCGCAAAGGGCGCGGGCCTACGGGTCCGCGCCCTTTCTCTTTTCGGGCCGGCTCGGCGCCACGCTGCCGGATCGACCCCGCGCCGCCGGATCGATCCCGTGGGGTGTCCCGCCGCTCCCGCCCCCGGAGCGCGTTCGCAGTTCTCCGCGCATAGCGCGGAGTTCTGCGAACGCATCACCCCGTCCCCCGGCGCGTTCGCACTTTCCCGCGCATAGCGCGGAGTTCTGCGAACGCGGGGCGCGGGGGTGTGACGGATGCATGGCGGGGTGCGCGCCGCCGGGGCCTGGCGGCGGGCGTGCGCCGATCGCCTACGGGATCAGCTGTTCGCGGCCGCTCGGCACGTGGGCGGCGAAGAAGACGAACCAGACCGAGACGCCGAGCAGGGCGAGGACGATCGTCGCCGGCATGATCGCCTCGAGCAGCCCTTCGTCGCGGCTCCGGCCCGTCAGTCGCAGGTGGCGCCGGTTCGCCGCCGCCAGCAGGCAGGTGAAGGCGGCGAGCGCCGCCGGGACCGCCAGGAGGGCGACGACGAGGACTCCAGCGGTGGAGTCGAGGAGGCGGCCGACCAGCCAAAGGGTCGCCACCGGGACGAGGAGCCAGAGCGCCTGCGCACCGAGCACGATCGCCGTCCCGAGCGCCAGCGACCCGACCTTGACGCCCCACGGCGTCGGTCCCCCGATCGAAGCTGCCCTGTCGCCCATGTCAGGGAAGATGGTGGCGTACCGAAATGCGGGAGGCAATACCGAAAATCGGGGAGCCGCTTTTCCAGGGCGGTGGGGTGTGAGCGGGGACCCGGAGCCGAAGTAGGCTGGGGCAGAACCACACCGTTACGTCGCTGGGGGAGCTGGTGATTGTCGGTCGGATCGCGGAGCGCAGGGCGGTGGCCGAGCTGCTGGCCGGTGCCGGCGCGCGGCGGATGCTGCTCTTGGTCGGGGAGGCCGGGATCGGCAAGACGACGCTGTGGGAGGCGGGCGTCGCGGACGCGGCCGCCTCCGACTGGCGCGTCCTCGTCGCCCGGCCGGGAGCGGCCGAGGAGGGGCTCGGCTTCTCCGCGCTCGGCGATCTGCTCGACGGCATCGGCGCGGAGTCCCTCGCCGAGCTGCCGCCGCCGCAGCGGCAGGCACTCGAGGTCGCGCTGCTACGCGCCGAGCCCGAGGGCCCGCCTCCACAGCCACGCACGATCGCCGTCGCCACCCTCGGGCTGCTCCGCGCCCTCGCTGCCGAGCGCCCGGTTCTAATCGCGATCGATGACGTGCAGTGGCTCGACGAACCTTCCGCGGCGGCCCTCGGCTTCGTCGCCAGGCGGCTCGAGCGGGAGCCGGTCGCCTTCCTGGTCTCGCGACGTCCCGGCCGCCGCTCCTCGCTCGAGGGGGAGGTGCGGGCCGAGGTCGAGCGGCTCGACCTCGGCCCGCTCAGCCTCGGCGCCACCCGTCGCCTCCTCTTCGAGCGGCTCGGCCTGACGTTGTCGCGGCGGACCGTCCGGCGCGTCCATGAGCTGTCGGTGGGCAACCCGCTCTTCGTGCTCGAGCTGGGTCACCTGCTGCGCCGGCGCGGCGTGGTCGAGGCCGAGCCCGGGATGCCGCTGCCCGAGCGCATCGAGGAGCTGCTCGGCGCCCGCGTCGCCGAGCTGCCGGAGGCGGCGCGGCGGGCCCTTCTCGCGGTCGCGCTCGACCCCGACCTCTCCCGCGACCAGCTCGCCGGACTGGTCGGGCCGGAGGGGCTCGACGCCGCCTTCGACGGCGAGGTTCTGCTCGAGCGCGAGGGGCGCGTCGTGGCGGCCCATCCACTGCTGGCCGGCGTCGCCGCGGCCGGAGCGAGCCCTGGCGAGGCGCGCCGGGTGCACGCCGAGCTCGCCGGGACGGTGGACGGCGGCGAGCAGCGCGCCCGGCACCTGGCGCTGGCCGGCTCGCGGCCGGACCCCGAGCTCGCGGCGACGATCGCCGAGGCGGCGGCCTCGGCGCGCGCCCGCGGCGCCACCGAGGGGGCGGCCGAGCTGGCCGAGCACGCGCTGCGGCTGACGCCTCCGGACGACCCGGAGCGCGGCGAGAGGGCGGTCGCGCTCGCCGATCACCTGCTGCTCGCGGGCCGCGCCCGGGCGGCCACCCGATTGCTGGTCGACCAGATCTCCACCCTGCCGGCGGGCCCGGTCCGCGCCCGCGCCCGCCTCCTGCTCGCCGAGGGCGACGAGATCGCCAGTGTCGAAGACGTGGAATCCCACATCGAGGCGGCGTTGGAGGAGGGGCGCGGCGACCCGGAGGTCGAGCCGATCGCGCTGGCGCGCCAGGCCGAATACGCGGCGATCGGCTCGGTGCGACAGATCGCCGACGCGGCGCGGCGGGCGGAGCGGGCGGTGGGGACCGCGGTCGGCGTCGACGCCGCGCGGGTGGCGCTGAACGCGCTGGGCTGGACGCGCGTCCTGCGCGGTCTGCCGGTGGACGATCTCTGTCGTCGCTTCGACGATCTCGCCCCGGGCGCCTTTCACCTCGCCGACTCGCCGCGGCGGCTGCTCGCCCTGCGACACCTCTGGCGCGGCGAGCCCGCGCCGGCGCGGGCGATCCTTGGCGAACTGCTGGCGCTCGCCGAGGAACGGGCCGAGCCGCTCTCCTACGTGATGGTCCGCACCCACTGCTGTGAGCTGGCGCTGCGGGCGGGGGAGTGGGACGAGGCGGCGCGGCTGCTGGAGGAGTGGGGCATGGACGCCGACCGCGAGCTCGTCGTCGCGCCGGCCTACGAGCGCTGTCGTGGCCTGCTGGCGGCCGGGCGCGGCGACCACGAGGCGGTCGAGGCGTGGGCGGCGAGGACCATGGCCGCGGCGGAGGCGAGCGGCGTCGACTGGGAGATGTTCGAGGCCGGGCGCGCCCGGGGGACCGCCGCGCTCCTGCGGGGAAGGCCCGAGGCCGCGGTCGAGCACCTCGCGCCGATCTGGAGGCGGACCGCCGGCGAGGGGGTGGAGGACCCGGGCGCCTTCCCCGTCGCCCCGGATCTGGTCGAGGCGCTGCTGGCGGCCGGCGAGCGGGACGCGGCCCTGGCGGTGGTCGAGGTGCTGCGCGGGCTCGGCGAGGCCCAGGCGCATCCCTGGGCGCTGGCCGGCGCGGAGCGGTGCGAGGCACTGCTGGCGCTCGCCGCACCGACCTACGACGGCGCGGCGGCGGCGCGGCTGGAGGCGGCGGCCGACGCCTACCGACGCCTCGGGCTGCGCTTCGACGCGGCGCGGTCGCTGCTGTCGCTCGGGCGCGCGCAGCGCCGGCGCCGGCAGTGGCGGGCGGCGCGCGGCTCCCTGGGCGCGGCCGCGGCGGCCTTCGAGGAGCTCGGCTCGCCGGGGTGGGCAGATGCGGCGCGCCTGGCGCTGGAGGGGATAGGCGGCCGGCGCCCGCGGTCCGCCACGGAGCTGACCCCGGCCGAGCGGCGCACCGCCGAGCTGGCCGCGCGGGGCCTCTCCAACAAGGAGATCGCGCAGGCGTCATTCGTCACCGTGCGCACCGTCGAGTCGCACCTCACCCGCGCCTACGAGAAGCTCGGGATCGACTCTCGCGCCCGGCTCGCGACCCGGCTGGCCGAGCCCGAGTAGCCGCAGACGCCCGCCCGGGGGCCCGCCTCACCGCCCGGAGGGCACCGCAAAAGACCGTGGTTTTCCCGGATTGATCGGTCGCGGGGACGGATCTACGGTCGCCGCAATGACCCAGTTCGTGCTTGAGATGTACGTGCCGCGCGACGACCCGCAGGGCCTCGACGCGCGGATCAAGCGAGTCCGCCACGGGGCCGAGGAATCGACCCGGGCGGGCACCCCGGTCCGCTACGTGCGGCGCGTCCTGCTGCCCGCCGACGAGACCTGCCTGCTGCTCTACGAGGCTGCCTCGCCGGACGCGGTGCGGGCGGCCGCCGAGCGAGCGGGCGTCCCGTTCGAGCGGGTCGTCGAGGCCGTCACCGAGCCGGGCGCGGACACCGATCCAGCGGGAGGACACTG
This sequence comes from uncultured Actinomycetes bacterium, assembly GCA_963766705.1. Classification (GTDB taxonomy): domain Bacteria; phylum Actinomycetota; class Thermoleophilia; order Solirubrobacterales; family 70-9; genus VAYN01. The sequence goes on along the minus strand of CAVYBE010000008.1, from coordinate 1,098,158 downwards.
ACATGCGAAAGCTCCACCGAGGCCGCCGGAGCCTCACCTACGCCAACGTCGTCTCGACGATCTGCCTCTTCGTCGTCCTCGGCGGTGCCGCCTACGGGGCGGCCAGGGTGGCGCTGCCGCGAAACAGCGTCGGTGCCCGGCAGTTGCGCCGAGGCGCGGTCCGCACCGGCAAGATCAGAAACGGGGCAGTCACCGGGAAGAAGATCAACCTGGCTTCGCTGGGGACCGTTCCGAGCGCCGCCCGGGCGGAAAGCGCGGCCACCGCCGACCGCGCCACGACGGCGAACAGCGCGACCACCGCCGACCGGGCGACGAGCGCCGACAGCGCCGGCACCGCCACCTACGCCACCGAAGCCGATCGGGCCAAAGCGGCCGTCCACGCCGAAACCGCCGACCAGGCGACGACCGCGCGGGAGGCGGCCGACGCCGAACGGCTCGGCGGCCGGCCCGCCGCCGAATACCAGATGAAGCTGCTGAGCAGTTGCCCGAACGCGGCGATCCAGTCGATCGCCCAGGACGGCTCGGTGAGCTGCCGCGACCTCGTCCTGCCGATCATGCTGACTCCGAGCGCCGGCGATCCGGTGAGCGCCGTGCAGCTCGGCCCGGGCCTGCTCTTCCAGACCGTGTGCCACGACGGCGGCCAGGTGGAGGTGCTGTTCGACGACAACGGGGCGATCCCCGCCTCGCTCAACTGGCTCTCGAGCGACGGGACGACGGTGAGTGCGAGCGGCACCACGATCTCCGCGGGCTCCGCCAAAGCCTTCGCCTTCAACGGCGGCCGCATCGAGGGCCAGTTCATCTACTCGATCGGGGTCAACGTGACGACGGTCAACCTGCACGCCCTCGACGCGACCACGAGCTGCGAAGTGAGGGGCACGGCGACCCTGGCCGCGCCGGCCGCGGGGTGACGATCGTGAGGCGAATCCGATCCCACCTCACCTACGCCAACGTGCTCTCGACGATCTGCCTCTTCGTCGTCCTCGGCGGCGGCGCCGTCGCGGCGGCGAAGCTGAACCTGCCGCGCCACAGCGTCGGGCCGCGGCAGCTCAAGGCCGGGGCGGTGCGCTCCCTGCAGGTCAGGGACGGGTCGCTGTTGGCCAGGGACTTCCGCGCCGGGCAGCTGCCGGCCGGGCCGCAGGGAGCCGCGGGACCGACCGGCCCCCGCGGGGAGACCGGGCCGCGCGGGGAAGCCGGGCCCGTCGGCCCGACCGGACCGATCGGCCCCAGCGAAGCCTTCCACGCGACCGTCGCCTCCGGCCCTACCGACATCGCCCTGTCGCCGAGCTACACCCGGGTGCTCGAACTCTCCCTGCCGCCGGGCAGCTACGTTCTCAACGCCAAGCTCATGGCGGCGGACAAATCGACCACCACCGCCACCTACGTGCGCTGCGCGCTGTTCTCCGACCGCGACCCCGCGGGCGCCGACAACTACCCGGTGCAGCTGGCCGCGGGCACCGCACAGGCGATCCCGCTGCAGGGCGTGCGCGTGGTCGAAGGCTCCGCCTCCCTCCAGTACGTCGCCTGTCGCAAGAGCGACGCGGTGACCGTCGAAATCGGCGAGGACCCCCAACTGACCGCGATCAAGGTCGGCGCGATCGCGCCCTGAGCGGTCGCACCTGCCCTGCCGGACTCTGCGGGGCCACCGGCCGCCCAACCGCGCCGCGGCGCGCCCGACCAGTTGATTCTCCGTCTTCTGGGTCCGGTCATGGAGCGGCCATCCGGCGGCTCGAAGATGCGCGGTGCGCGCCGCTGAAGACCGATGTCCACCACATCTTCCCGCGGGAGGGCAGGGAGCGGAGCGGGGAAAGCGCTGCGCCACGACGGCGGAAGACCGACCCGATCTCCCGTCGCAGTTTCTGGGCATCGAGGACGGAGAGCTCCGCGATCAGCGCGAGGTCGATGAGGTCCTTGACCCGAGTGCTGATGCGCCCGCCTTCGTAGGTTTGGGTGTAGGCGTGAAGCTTCTCGGCGATCTGCAGCTCCAGTGAGATCACGGGGATCTTGGTCGGCTCGATCCCGGCGAAGACGAGGAGATCATCGGTCTGGAGCTCTTCCACCTCGGCTGCATCGCCCGCCGTCAGGCCGATCTCGAGCAGGAAGGCCTCGAAAGGTCGACCGGCGAGTGCGGCCGAGACTCGGAATCAGCAGCGTGTCGGCCAGTTCATCCGCCGCCGCCCGCCACTCGATGTCGACGTCTTTGGTGCTTCGCGCCCGGGCGGCCAGTCGCAGATCAAGCGCGAACCCGCCCTTCAGCGCCCATCGATCTCCTGCGACCGCTTGCAGGCGGACCAGCAGCCGATCGAAGGCGATGCGCTTCCGCTCACGGTTCAGGGCGGCACCGTTGGCGGTTCGCTTCAGCCGCTGCTCAAGCGCCATGCGAAACGCCGCGGCGTCCTTGTACCTCATGCGGTTGCCTCCTCCAGGGTGCGCTCGACGAACCTCCGCACCCGAGGGGGTCGGGAGACCGCCGAGCGCCGCAGGCGCGAGGTCGTCGTCAGCCCGCGGCCCAGCGCCTGGTGGATCGCCATCTCCATCTGGTCGGGTTGCGCACCGGATTCGAGCGCGTCGAACACCGAGCGCTCCGGGCCGGTCACCGGGAGCCCGGCGATCTGCCGGAGCTCCTTGCCGCGGGGCGGATGCTCGCTGGTATGGAGCTGGACACCGACACGGGGGCGGATGCCGCGCTCCGAGCGCGGGACGGTCAGGTGAATGGCCTCGGAGATCAGATCGGAGAGGTCGTGCAGCTCGAGGGCGCTCTCATGTGAGATCACCGCTCCGCTGTCGCGCAGCGGCAGCCACGCCGCCATCATGTGCTCGTGCGGGCTCGTGGGGAAGTGGCGGAGGCGGTAGAGCCCCCGACCGACCCGCCGGTAGCGGCCGCCGGGACGCGCGTGGTGGCGCAGCGTTGCGCGGTCCATGCCTACCTCCAGCGCTTGTCCGGCGGTGAAGTAGCCAGCCTGTGACTCTGCCTGCGTATAGAGCGCATCGTGATCTACGTCAGACATACAGGTGATTTTATCACCTAAAGTGCTGACGAAATCGTCAATTCTTTGTTTCAGAAGTCAGGCGCGGGTACGGGTGCCGGAATGCGCCGCAGTCGCAGCCGTCCCCGCCCCGCGGCGGGGGAAATCTATGAATCGGTCCAGGAGGACGCCGCGCAGGAGCTGGTCCGCTCGGCGCCGGGGCTCGCCTTCTCCGGTGCCTTCGCAGGCGGCACGGTCGGCTTCAGCGGGCTGGCCGCGGCCTCGGCGATGAGCATGGCCGGCGACGCCGCGCTGGCGCCCCTGCTCGGCGCCCTCTTCTACCCGATCGGCTTCGTCGCGGCGATCATCGGCCGGGCCCAGCTGTTCACCGAGAACACGCTCTATCCCGTCACCCTGGTGCTCGACCGGCCCCGGTACCTCGGCTCGATGCTGCGCCTCTGGGCGATCGTCCTCGCCGCGAACCTGCTCGGCGCGTTCGGCTTCGCCGTCTTCGCCAGCTTCAGCGGCGCGATCTCCCCGCCGATCCTCGACCAGTTCCGCGGCCTCGGGGAAGAGCTCTCGGCGGGCGGCTGGATGGAGAACTTCTGGAGCGGCGTGGCGGGCGGCTGGCTGCTCGCCCTCGTCGCCTGGGTGAGCGAGGCGAGCGACGCGACGATCGCCCGCGTCGCGCTGATCTGGATCCTGACCTTCGTGATCAGCGTCGCCGGTTTCGATCACTGCATCTCGACCACCGTCGAGGTGCTCTCCTCGGTCCTGCACGGCGACGTCGCGGTCGGTCGCCTCGTCACCTGGTTCTCGGCCGTCGTGCTCGGCAACATCGCGGGCGGCGTCGTCCTGGTGGGCTTGATCAACTACGGCCAGGTCCGGGTCGGCAGCAGCAGGGAAGAGGACCCGTCCGAGATGACCGACGGGTGAGCGGTCCGGCGCCGCGCGATGATGGCCGGGTGCACCTGGTCGTCGATGCGATGAACGTGATCGGGTCGCGGCCCGATGGCTGGTGGCGCGACCGGGCCGGGGCGATCGAGCGCCTGGTGTCCCGGCTCGATCGCTGGGCGGAGCCGCGCGAGGAGCGGGTGACGGTGATGCTCGAGCACGAGCCGCGCCGGGCGCTGCGCGCCGAGCGGGTGGAGATCGCCTGGGCGAGCGCGGGCGGCGCCGACGCCGCCGACCGCGAGATCCTCGCCCGGCTCGACGAGTGGCTGGTCGACGACGAGGTGGTCGTCGTCACCTCCGACCGCGACCTGGCGAGGAAGGCCCGCGCCGCCGGGGCCGAGGTGGAGCCCAGCCGGCCCTTCCGCGCCGAGCTCGACTCGCTGTAGACGACGAGCGGGAGCCGCCGGGGGCGCGAGGTTGGCCCGCGCTCGCGCCCCGGGACTCGCCTAGCGCTTGCGGTGGAGCTTGAAGACGCCCCTGTACTTGCAGGAGACGAGTTCTTCTTCGCTGCCGACGCTCGGGCCGGAGGCGACGTATTCACGTTCGATCACGACCCGCGCCCGCGTCCCGTTCGGCGTGAAGCGGCCGGTCGTGAAAAGCGTTTCTTCCCCGAGGCCGCCTTCAATCCATTCTTCGGACCCTTCGGGCTGTTCGCCGCCGCGGCTTTCTTCGATGCTGAAGGTGGGGACGGCCCTGCCCTTCGGGTTGTCCAGGTGCTGGACCGGCAACGTGTAGGAGTTGACTTTCCAGCTCGTCGGGACCGGGCTCCACTTGTTGGTCGGTCCCAACAGGCAGAGCATCGTCCCCCCGACGACCTTCAGCGAGGTCACCTGGCGCGGCTTCCCCCTGTGGCCGACCTTCGCCCTGAGGACCAGCCTGCCGCTCTTCTTCTTGGTGGCGGGTCCCGCGTAGATCGCGCTCCCTCCGGCCGTGCGCGCCGGCCTGGCGGACGCGGAGCCCGCGACGGCAAGGCAGCCGCCGAGCAGCAACGCGGTGGCGGCAAGCGCGGCGATCGATAGTCGACTGCGGTGAGCCTGGACGTTCATATCCCCTCCGATGCGTAGATCTCGACGCTCTAATCGACCGTGACCGCCATCGGCTTGAGCGGCGACCTGCCGGATCGGCGAACGGTGGCCCCGGGCCGAGGAGCCCCCGCCGGTGGCCCGCCCGCGGACGCTGACGGTCTGCGGGAGACTTGTCCCGATCGGGAATATTGTGGGCGATAGGGACGCATTTTTCCCGACCGGGACAATGACGTTGCGAGGACCCGCGACTCACGATATTTTGTCCCGAACGGGAAAATGGAGACTTCACGCATCGAGAATCCGGCGCAGCTTGGGGAGTTGATTCGTGCTCGCCGCCGCGAGCTTGGCTTGACCCAGACCGAGGTTGCCGAGGTCGCCAACGCGAACCTTCGCTTCGTCAGCGAACTGGAGCGAGGCAAGCCGACGGCCCGCCTGGTGAACGTCATGCGCGTCCTCGAGACCCTGGGTATCGAGCTTGAGGCCAGGGCGCGATGAGCGAGGTCGACGCGCTCGACGTATATATCCACGGAGGCTTGGCGGGGACCCTGGAGCGGCTCTCACAGGCACGGCTTCGGTTTGCCTACGCCAGCGCTTGGGTTGACGAGGGGAGTCAACCGCTCTCGCTCAGCCTCCCGGTTCGCAGCGAGCCCTATGGGCACGAGGACTGCGCGCCGTTCTTCGAAGGCCTGCTGCCCGAGGGCGATTTCCTCAGGGCAATCGCCAGAACGCTCCACGTCTCGGCGACGAACCCGTTCCAGCTTCTGACGGAGCTGGGCGGAGAGTGCGCGGGTGCGATCTCAGTTGCACCGGCCGGCGGGCCGGTGCCCGGCCTCGACCCTCGGCCGCCTCGTTGGCTGAGCGAGGCAGAGCTCGCAGCGCTGCTGGCCGAACTGCCCGCGCGACCGCTGATCGCCGTGATCGACGAGGAGGCGGACGGCGGGGGCTTTCGCCTCTCCCTCGCCGGGGCGCAGAGCAAGGTCGGAGTGCTGGCCGATGCCGAACGGATCGGTATCAGCTACGGCAGGCCTCCGACTACGGAGATCCTCAAGGCGCCGATTCCGCATGTGCATGAATCGGTCGCCAACGAGGCGTTCTGTATGAGCCTTGCCGCTCATATCGACCTTGACGTGGCAGCCGCGTACCCGCGGGTCGCGGATGCGCACGAGTACCTCCTCGTACATCGCTACGACCGCGGTCCGGAGCTCCCCGACGGCCGTATTCACCAGGAGGACTTCTGTCAGGCGTTGGGCCTGGTGCCGGCCGTCAAGTACGAGAGGGAGGGAGGTCCAACCGTTGCCGACTGCGCCGAGCTGATCCGACGGAATTGCAGTGCTCCCGCACGTGACATCACCGCCTTTCTGGATGCGCTCCTGCTCAACTTCGTGATCGCGAACCACGACGGGCACTCGAAGAACTACTCACTATTGCTCGACGGCCCGGGGGCTGTCCGGCTGGCGCCGCTCTACGATCTGATCTCGACTGCCGTCTACCGGGGGACCGACCGCAAGTTGGCGATGCGGTATGGGGGTGAGAACCGCCCTGCGTACGTGCGCGGCCGTCACCTCGACCGATTGGCAGAGGACCTGAAGGTAAAACCCACCTTGGTGCGCAGGCGAGCAGCTGCGATGCGCGAACGGGTGGAAGCCGTTGCCGAGGCGGCTCGACTCTCGCTCCCCGCAGAGTTTCAGGATCGCTGGGTCGTTGAGGAGACGATCGGGGTGCTTGAGGAACGGGTGAAGATGCTCGCCGAGCGTGCCGCAGAAGCCCGCTAGCCCACTCGCACCCCGGAGTCTGATGTCGATGCGATCACTGCCGATGTCGAACGGGCGGCAGAATCTTTCGGAGACCGATTCACGAGCCTCGGTGAGGATCTGCCCAAATCGCCGAGCGTGTGGATGGGGCGCGAGAGGAAATGGAAGAGGGCGCACGGTTAACCGTGGACGAACTCGACCGGGCCATCGACGTCCTCCTCACCGCGATTGATGCGGATCCTGATGGAACGTTGGCCGGCGAGGATGGACTCCGTTCGCTGGTCGACTTGCCTGCAGTTGTGGACCGGGGAATCGGTTGGGAGAGGCGGGGCCGGCCTCCGAGTGGCCAGCCGGACAGCTGGCGCTGCCCGGCACCGGCGCCTCTGAGAAAGCAGGTCCTGTTCCTCGATGCCCGCCAGGTCTTTCGCCAGGTCGACCGTGCCCATCGCGAGTTCACCGAGGGCGGGGCGATACGTCGGCACCGAGGTCGCCGAGCTTGACGAGGAGGTCTTCGAGGAGAAGCTCGCCGAAACCAGGCCGAGCTGCGGGCTCTCGGTGCAAAGGCCCGCGAACTCGAGGACGGGGTGGACAACGTCTTGCAGCAGCTGCTTTCAGCCGACCGGAACAGCCGCGTTAGGGTCAGCGAGCGTCCCTGACGTCTCGGGCAGAAGACGTCAGAGTTGATCCGTGGAGATCGACCGCTATCCACGGGACCTCCTCCCTGAGGAGATAGGGAAGGATCAGCAGGTCGGGAGCCGGACCCAGGCGACCGAGCGCACGCGGCGGTGACCGCCGACCGCTGTCAACCCGCGATGTAGCCCTCGTCTGCGACCATCCGGCCGCCTGAGAGATACTCGTCGAGGGTCGGCAGGAGCTGGGAGCCGCGCTCGCGGTCGTAGGCCGCGAGGGCGTCGATGGCGCCCCGCAGGTGGTCGTCGGGGCCGCCCTCGTCGAGCAGGTCGATCAGGTGGCGGTAGGCACCGGCGTCGCGGTAGAGCAGGGCGGACCCCGGGTCGCCCGCCACCGCCGCGACCGGCTTCGGGTCAGGTGCGACCGGGGAGCGCGGCGCCGAGATCGCGTTCGGTCGGGTCGACGGCCCCGGCGAAGCGGCTGCTCGCCTGGCGGTCGAGCGCCTCGAAGAGGCGCACCGCGAGCCAAGGCTCGAGCCAGCCGCCCGGTTGGGCGCCGAGCTCGCCTTCGATCGCGCGGAGGCGGTAGCGCACGGTCCGGTCGGCGATGCCGAGTCGTTCGGCGGTGAGGCTGCTGTTCTGGCCGGCGTCGCAATAGGCGCGCAGGGTTTCGCGCAGTCGCTCGCTTTTCGCGTCGGCCTCGGCGAGTGAGCCGAGCACGTGGCTGACGAACATGCGTGCCCGCGACTCGTCGGACAAGGCAAAGGCTTCGACGCCGATCTCGGGATAGGCGGTCACGGAACGGTCGGAGGCGGCGAGCCTGCGCACCGAGACCCAGCTCGCCAGCTGCGCCTGCTGATGAGATCTGGTGAAGCCCTTGCGCCCGGGCTCGACAGCTCCGAGCGCGATGTGGGTCCCCGCCGGCGGCGCGAATGCGGCCTGGCACGACTCGTAGTCGGGAAAGCTCGCCCGGCCGATCCAACCCCAGACCGCCGAGCCGCTGCTCGGCACGCTGAGAAGCTCGCCGCCGAGGACGCGGGCGCCCGCGGCGATCACGCGCTGTGGATCGCGACCCCACCCGATGATCCCGAGGTGCTGTTGTTCGGTGCCGTAGCCAAGCTCGGCGTCGGGAACGGCGAGGCCGTCGATCGCCTGGCTGACGATCTCCAGCAGGTGCTTCTGACGCCGGTCGAGCCACTCGTCGCGCTCGCTGATGTAGACCTTGCCTGCCTGTGCGGTCAGCCAGTCGAAGCAGCGAAACAGGAATTTCGAGGACGCGCGCAGGACCAGTTGCTGGTCGGCTCGCGGCAGCTGCCAGGATGAGACCTCGTCCAGGGCCACGTCCCAGATCGCCTCGTGGGTCATCGCGTAGCTGCGGTTGACCACCTCCCAGGCGACATCCGCGCGGGCGGCGTTGAGGGCCTCCTCGACCAACGGCGAAGGCAGGTGCTCAGGGCAGCGCCCGTCGTTTTCGAGCGTCTGCCAGGCGGCGCTGAGGACCGCAGGCAGGGCTCCGTAACCGGCCGCCTGCCAGTCGGGGTTGGCCACCTCGTAGTAGGCGGTCAGTTCGAGTCGCACCTGCCGCACGGTGGCCGCGGCGATCTCGTCACGCCGGTCCTTGAGCGACCCGACGAGACGGCGGATGAGCGAGGCCGTATGGGAGGGGGGAGAGGTCATCGGGAGGAGTGGCTCTCGCCACTATATCCCTGCTGAATAGATCTCCAAATTAGCTCGATTTCGGCACAGTCATGCCGCAACCGGCAATTCCGGAGTTGAAAAAGTCCGGAAAACGGCACACATTTGCAAGTGGAGCATTGTCACAGTGTGACCGATGGACGGACGGAGAGAGGCCCTTGAGGCCCAAGTTGTCGTGGTCGGAGCCGGCATCTCAGGATTGCTGGCAACCCGCGAATTGGTCGACGCCGGAGTCGACGCGATCGTGCTCGAGGCCAAGGATCGCGTCGGCGGCAGGACGCTGAACCAGCCGCTGCCGAACGGGGTCATGGTCGAGGGGGGAGGGGAGTGGCTCTACCCCTTCCACGAGCAGACCGCCGAGCTGGCCCGCAGCCTCGGGGTCGAGCTCTACCCCCAGTTCGCCGAGGGCGAACGGGTCTCGCTGTTCGGCTCCGAGCGCGTCACCTACGGCGACGGCTACATCCCGCTCGACGACGCCGGCCAGGAGCGGCTGGCGAAGACGATGGGCGAGCTCGACGAGATGAGCGCGAAGGTCGACCCGGCTGCGCCGTGGGACGCCGAGAACGCCGACGAGCTCGACGCGCTGACTTTCGGTGGCTGGCTGGCGGAGCGGGTCGACGACCCCGCCGTCCGCAGCGTCTTCGACACCACCTTCGGGCTCAACTTCGGCGCCCCGCTGGAGCGCGTCTCGATGTTGTTCGCGCTCTCCTACGTCGCCGGTTTCGGCGGCTCCTGGAAAAACATCTTCCCGACCGACCGCTTCCGGCTGGTGGGCGGCTCGCAGCTGATCTCGGTGCGGCTGGCCGAAGCGCTCGGCGAGCGGCTCCACCTCGGTTCGCCGGTCACCGAGATCGTCCAGAAGGACGGCGGGGTCGAGGTGGTCGGCGCCGACTTCGTCGCCCGCGGGGAGCGCTGCATCGTCGCCTTCGGCCCGCTCGAGTGCCGCCACATCCGCTTCTCACCGACCCTCCCGAGTCGCCGTCGGACCCTCCAGGACAACTGGCAGTCCGGTCCCCAGATCAAGGCGCATGCCGTCTACGAGGAGGCGTTCTGGCGTCAGGACGGACTTTCCGGCTTCGCCCGCTCCGACCGCCCGGCCGCCTCGGTCGTCTTCGACAACAGCCCGCCGGACGACTCGCAGGCGGTCCTCATCTCCCTCTTCCAGCAGGCGCCGGGCCCGAGCCCGACCGGCCTCTCCGATGAGCTCGCCGACTCCGCCGAGTTGCGGCGGGAGGCGGTGCTCGCCGCCTTCACCGAGATGTTCGGCCCGAAGGCCGCCGACCCGATCGCCTTCTTCGAGCAGAACTGGCAGGACGAGCCGTACAACGACGGCTGTCAACCCTTCTATCCACCCGGTCTCCTGACCTCGACCCGCGAGGCGATCCGCCGTCCGTGCGGACTCGTGCATTGGACCTCCACCGAGGCCGCCACCAGGTGTGTCGGTTGGATGGAGGGCGCGGTCGACTCGGCCCGCCGGGTCGCGGCGGAGGTCAGAGGAGCGCTATGAGCAACGACCGAGGAGTCCCCACGCTGGTCGGCGTCGAAGACGTCGAGGAGTACAAGGTCGGTCCCGACGGCGACGAGGGGACGATCAAGAGACTGATCGGGCGCGATCAAGGCTCGAGTGTCCTGCTCGGCACCTTCCGCCTCGACCCCGGGCAGAGCGGCAGCTTCGAGCTTCCCCATGCCAACGGGATGGAGGAGGAGACCTACTACCTCCTCGCCGGCAGCCTGCGGGTGCGCTGGGACGGTGGCGAGCTGACCGCCGGGCCCGGCCAGGCGCTCTACTTCCCCCCGGGCGGCGGCTATGAGATCGAGACCCTCGGCTCCGAGGCCGTCGAGCTGATCTGGACGGCATACCCGGCACCGGCATGATGAGCGAGTCTTCCCACGGACTCGATCCCGCCGTGCTCGAGCAGATCCTGGAGCGTGGACGTCGGATGGTGAGCGATGGCCTCGTCCTCGGCACCTCGGGCAACATCAGCCTGCGGCACGAGGACGGCTTCGTGATCACCCCGAGCACCGTCCCTTACGACGAGATCACGATCGAGGACCTTGTCTGGCTCGACGCCGACGGCGTCCAGGTCGGCGGCCGCGGCCGGCCCTCGGCGGAGACGCCGATGCACCTCGCCGTCTACGCGGTCACCGACGCCAGGGCAGTCGTCCACACCCACGCGCCGTCTGCGGTCGCCGTCTCGACCGTGCTCGACGAGCTTCCCGCGATCCACTACGACATCGGCCAACTCGGCGGCCACTCGGTCCCGATCGTCGGCTACGAGCGGTTCGGCTCGGGCGAGCTCGCCGACCGCACGGCGGCGGCGATCGAGGATCGCTCGGCCGCGATCCTCCGTAACCACGGCACGATCACCTGTGGCACCGACCTGCGCCAGGCCTACCACCGCGCGCAGCTGGTCGAGTGGCTCGCCTCGGTCTACCTGCAGGCACGCTCGATCGGCGAGCCGGCGCTCCTCGGCGAGGACGAGATGGCCGCAGTCCTGGCCGAGTCGCGAAGCCGACGCTACGGGGCGGTGGCCTCCTGATGCGAGTCGTGAGCCTCGGCGTCCACATCCTGGACATCCTCGGGGCGCCGGTCGTCCCTCGGCCGGAGGGCGGCAGCGCCTATTTCCTCGACGACGTTCGGATCACCGCTGCCGGTACCGCTGCCGGTACCGCCGTCGACCTGGCCAAGCTCGGTGCCCGGGTACAGGCGATGGGGGCGATCGGCGCCGACGACCTGGGCGAGATGGTCGTCACGCGGATGGAGCGCCACGGGGTGGACACCTCGCGCCTGGCGCGCAAGAGCGTCGGTACCTCGGCGACGATCCTGCCGATCGACGCGGCGGGGGAGCGCTTCGCCACCTTCCACCGGCGCGGCGCCTCGCGCCACCTCGAGGCCGCCGACGTCGACCTCGCCGCGATCGCCGCCGCCGACCTCATCCACGTCGGCGGTCCCGATGCGCTCGGCGACTTCGCCGGAGCGCCGCTCGTGCGGGTCCTGGAGCACGCCCGCGAGCACGGTGTCGTCACCACCATGGACGTGCTCAGCCACGTCGACGAGGCAACCTTCGCCCGCTTCGCCGACGCACTCCAGTACGTCGACTACTTCTTCCCCAACCACCACCAGGTGCTGACGATGACCGGCACCGCGACCGAGGAGGAGGCGGCCGACGCACTGCTGGCCCGTGGCGTCGGCTGCCTCGTCCTCACCCGCGGTGCCGAGGGCAGCCGGATCATCGCGCCCGGGACGTCGATCGACCTGCCGTCGTCGGCGGTGGAGATGGTCGACACCACCGGCTGCGGCGACGCCTATGCCGCCGGCTTCATCGTCGGGACCCTGAGCGGCTGGGACCTGCGTACCCGCGGGCTCTTCGGCTCGGCCTGCGCCGCATTGGTCGGCAGCGGGCTCGGCTCGGATGCCGGGATCGTCGATCTCGAGCAGGCCAAGGACTTCTTGTCACGCATGGCTCCGGAAGAGAGCCCTGCACCAGGCCCCTCGCTCAGCTCAATCCAAGAAGGAGAACCTCATGCGTAAGCTCGTCCCGCTAGGCCTCGGGGGTGTGCTCTTGGCGCTCCTGATCTCCGCCTGCGGCGGTTCCAGTTCCGGCGGGACGGTCTCGCTGGGCTCGGAAACGAAGGTCAGTGAATCCTGTGAAGGCACGCCCACCCCGGGCGGAAACCTCGTCTACGCGAGGCAGTACGAAACCGTGACGCTCAACCCGCTGGAAATCAAAAACGGGGCGGGCGACATCTTCGCCGACGAAATGCTCTACAGCACCCTCGTCCGCCTGGATCCTGAAGGGGGCACCGAAATCGTCCCCGGTCTCGCCGAAAGCTGGAAAGTCACCAACGGTGGCAAGACCTACACCTTCAAGATCCGGCCGGGCCTGAAATTCTCGGATGGCTCGCCGGTCACCTCCGAAGACATCGTCTACAGCTTCGAAAACTTCGGCAACCCGGAAGTCAATTCGGTGATGGCCGTGCTGACCACCGGCTTCAAGTCGGTCAAGGCGCTGAACGCGTCGACGATCCAGGTCGATTTGAGCGAACCGGTCGCCGCGTTCCTCTACAACATCGCCGAGTTCCCGGCGGCGATCTTCCCCAAGAAGCAGCTGGAAAAAGAAGGCGCGTCCTTCTGGAAGCACCCGGTCGGGACCGGACCTTTCAAATTGAAAGAATTCGCGTCGGGCTCGCACCTGACGATGGTGCGCAACCCGTACTACTGGGAAAAGGGAAAGCCGTACCTCAACAGCGTGCGGTTCAACTTCGCGGTCGAAGGCAACAGTCGCGTCCTGTCGCTGAAGAGCGGCCAGGCCCAGATCGCGGACGGGATTCCCTACAGCCAGATCCCCTCGCTGCAGTCTGAATCGGGGATCGCGATCCAGAAGGTCAAGGTGCCGGCCTGGATCATGCTCGCGCTCAACAACAGCGATGTGAAGCCGTTGGGCGAACTCGACGTGCGCACGGCGATGAACTACGCGATCAACCGTGAACAGATCAACCAGACCGTGTTCAAAGGCGTTGGCTCGCTGCCGAACAGCCTGTTCGGCGAACTCAAGTTCGACAGCAAGTCGGTGAAGCCGTTCGAATTCAACCTGGCCAAAGCGAAGGAATACATGGCCAAATCGAAATTCCCGAACGGCTTCTCGGTCAAGTTCACCTATCCGGCCGGATTCGACTACTACAAGCAGATGATGCTCTTGGTCCAGCAGCAGCTGGCGGCGATCGGCATCAAGGTGAAGCTCGAAGAAGCGGCCGCCGCGACGGTGGCGGAAAAGTGGAGCTCGATGGAATACGAAGGGTCCTTCCCGTTCGCGATCACCAGCAGCGACATCGTCGTGCCGGACGAGTACGCGGGCTTCTTCGCCCTGCCCGCGAGCGAAACGAACGGCTTCTTCACCGGCTGGAGCGATCCGCAGATCGCCAAGCAGGTCGAAAAGTTCCAGACCAACACCAGCGAAGCCGCGCGGGCCAAGGAATGGCCGGTGATCCAGAAAGAGCTGCTCGAACAGAGCCCGGCGCTGAACCTGATGGACGTCCCGTTCATCAACGCGCACGGCACCGCAGTGTGCGGGACCGCGGTCAACAGCCTCGGCCTCGACAACCTGCAGCTGACCTGGCTCGCGAAGAGCAGCTGATCGACCGAGTGAACCTGCAGGACCACGATGCTGAGCTACCTGACCAGAAGAATCGCCATCAGCCTCGTGGTCCTGCTCGGGATCTCGATCGTCAGCTTCCTGATCATCCACCTCGTTCCGGGGGATCCCGCCCGCATCGCCCTCGGAGCGCACGCGACTCCGGAAGCGGTTGCGCACCTCCGTCACGAAATGGGACTCGACGAGCCGCTCGGGAAGCAGTTCCTCGAATTCCTCGGCAATACCGTCACCGGTAACCTCGGCAACTCGGTGACCTTCAACTCCTCGGTCGCCGAACTGATCGGCAGTCGCCTCGCGCCGACCGCGATTCTGATCGGGTACGGGATCCTGATCGCGTTGGTGGTGGGGGTTCCGTTGGCGATCGTGGCGGCGGTCCGTCAGGGCGGCATCGCCGACAACGTGATCCGCCTGCTCTCCACCTTCAGCTTCGCGATGCCTCCGTTCTGGCTCGGGCTGATGCTGGCGCTCCTGCTCGGGTTCGAGTTGAAGTTCTTTCCCGTCTCCGGCTACGAAAGTGGGATCGGCGGCATCCTGCGGACGGCGACGCTGCCCGCTCTTACCTTGGGCCTGGCGCTGCTGGTGATCGTCGTGCGGAACCTCCGCTCGAGCCTGATCGAGGTGCTTCATAGCGACTACATCGAGGCGGCGCGGGCGCGCGGCCTCAGCCAGGGCCGGCTGGTCTTCGGTCACGCCCTGCGCAACTCGGTGATCGGCACGATCACCATCCTGGCCTCGTTGTTCGGCTTCCTGATCGGGGTGCTGGTCCTGATCGAAGCGGTCTTCCAGATTCCCGGGGCGGGCACGCTGTTGGTGCAGGCGGTGCAGAAACGCGACTACCAGCTGGTCCAGGGTCTGACCCTCCTGTCCGGCGTGGTGGTGGTGGCGATCGGCCTGTTCACGGATCTTCTCTACGCGGTGATCGATCCTCGGATCCGACTGGGAGGCAGGCATGAGTAGCGACGCGATCGCGGTCGGTCCCGCGATCGGTTCCCGGGTCGGTCCGCGGCGCCTGTGGCAGCGGGCCCGACACCTGCCCACGAGCGTCCAGATCGGCGGGGTGATCGTCGCCCTGCTCACCCTGGCGGCGGTCCTCGCGCCGGTGATCGCTCCCTATGGCGAAAACCAGCTCGACGTCAACGCGATCCTCGCCTCGCCGTCCTCGGCCCACCTCTTCGGCACCGACGACACCGGGCGCGACGTCTTCTCGCGTTGCCTTTACGGCCTGCGTCTCGACATCGCCCTGGCGCTGCTGGTGACCTATATCCCGCTGCCGATCGGGGCACTCGCGGGCGCGGTCGCGGGGTACTTCGGCGAGGCGACCGACGCGGTCATCTCGCGGGTCTCCGACGTCATGATCGCCTTCCCGTTCATCGTCTTGATCATCGCCCTGGTGGCGATCGTCGGGCCCGGGGTGGAGGGATTCCTGATCGGCGTCCCGATCGCCGCCTGGGCCCTCTACGCGCGGCTTGCCAGGTCGCGGATGCTGGTGCTTCGCGAGCAGCCATTCATGCTGGCGACGGCGGCGCTCGGGTACTCGCACCGCCGGGCGATCCTGGTGCACGCCTTCCCCAACGTGCTCCGACCGTGCCTCGTCTATTCGACCGTCGACCTGGTCGGGAACATGCTCCTGCTGGCCGGCCTCTCCTACCTCGGGCTCGGCGTCCAGCCGCCGACGGCGGAGCTCGGGTCGATCATCTCGGGCGGTCAGTCCTACCTGCTCACGGCCTGGTGGGTGAGCGCCCTGCCCGGGCTGGTGCTGGTCGCCTTCGGCGTCGGGGTCAGCCTGATCGGCGAGGGCCTCGCCGACCGCGCCGGAAGGCGGGGTTCGCGATGAGCCTGCTCGAGATCTCCGACCTCCGGGTCGAGTTCCCGTCGGAGGAGGGGCCGCTGGTGGCGGTCAAGAGCGTCGATCTCGCGCTCGAGGCAGGCGAGGTCCTCGGCCTGATCGGCGAGTCCGGCTCCGGCAAGAGCCTCACCTGCCGCTCGATCATGCGCATGGTCCCCGACCCCGGCACGATCGCCGGCGGGCGGATCACCTTCGACGGCGAGGACGTGATGGCGATGAAGGGGTCGCGCCTGCGCGACTTCCGGGCCCATGCGGTCGGCATGGTCTCGCAGAACCCGTTTGGGTCGCTCAACCCGGTGCGGCGGGTCGGCGCGCAGGTTGCCGAGACCCTGCGACTCAACCGCGGCCAGGGCCGCGCCGAGGCGAAGCGTGAAGCGATCGGCCTGCTCGACCGCGTCGGAATCGACGACCCCGAGCGCCGTGCCCGTTCCTACCCGCACGAGCTGAGCGGCGGGATGTGTCAGCGGGTGATGATCGCGCTGGCCACGGCGTCCCATCCCCGCCTCCTGCTCGCCGACGAGCCAACCACGGCGCTCGACGTGACCACGCAGGCCCAGATCCTCTCGTTGCTTGCCGAGATGCGTCGCGAGCAGGGGATGACGATGTTGCTGGTCTCCCACGACTTCGGCGTGATCGCGGAGGTGTGCGACCGGGTCGCCGTGATGTACGGCGGCCACGTGGTCGAGACCGGGCCGATCGACGCGATCTATCACGATCCGCGGCACCCCTACACGAAGGCGCTGCTCGAGTCGATCCCGGAGCTGGATGCCCACGGCAACACCGTCCGTCGCAACCCGCTGTCGGGCTATCCACCGGAGCTGACCGATGAGCTGTCCGGCTGCGTGTTCGCGCCACGCTGCGCCTTCGCCCGGCCGGAGTGCGAGTCGATCTCGATGGCGCTCGAGCCGATCGGGCCCGAGCGCGCCTCCGCCTGTCCGGTCGGGCCGCTCGCCGGAGATTCCGCCGAGGGCTGCGCGCAAGGTCGGGTGGGCGGGTGAGCGACACCGTCGACCGTCGCCTCCTCGAGGTCGAGGGGCTGACCAAGGAGTACCGCCTACGTCACGGTCTCGGCGAACGGCTCAAGCGGGCCGAGGTCGAGCCGATGCGCGCCGTCGACGACGTCTCCTTCGAACTCGGAAGGGGAGAAATCCTCGGGCTCGCCGGGGGTTCGGGGAGCGGCAAGACCACGGTCGCGCGTTGCCTGATCAGGTTGAGCGAGCCCACCTCCGGCTCCGTCCGGGTCGATGGGGCCGACGTGCTCGCCGCCGGCCGCGGCGAACTGCGTGAGCTGCGGCGGCGGATGCAGATGGTCTTCCAGGACCCCTACTCGTCGTTGAACCCGAGGCTTAGCATCGGCCGGACCCTGCACGAAGCGGGTCGGGTCCACAAGCGCCCCGGCTCCGAGGATCAGGAGGCTTTCGTCGCCCGCCTCCTGGGGCTGGTCCAGCTCTCGGGACGGCTCGCCTCACGCAAGCCGGGCGAGCTCTCCGGCGGCCAACGTCAGCGCGTCGCGGTGGCGCGGGCGCTCGCCGTCGACCCCGAGTTGATCATCGCCGACGAGGCGGTGTCCGCACTCGATGTCTCCGTCCAGGCGCAGCTGCTGAACCTCTTCCTCGACCTGCGCGACGAGCTCGGGGTCGCCATCCTCTTCATCGCGCACCAGCTGGCGGTGATCTCCGAGGTCGCGGACCGGATCGTGGTGATGCACCGTGGGCGGATCGTCGAGACCGGCCCGACGCAGGCCGTGTTCGCGAGCCCTCGGGACCCGTACACCAAGGCCCTGCTCGCCGCCCACCCTCAGCCCGATCCGCGCAGGCGCAGATCGGCTCGTTGAGCCAACTCGGTATCCCCGGTGGGCAGGCGCTCAGGAGCCGGAGGCGGGCGGACCGATCACCCGCTTGATCACGGTCTTCATCGTCGGCCCGACGCTCTCCGGTGAGCGACCCTCGCGGGTGGCCCGGTCGATGATCTCGGCGACCCCGCCGATCAGCATCGTGGCGATCTCCCGCTCGACCGGGACGACGCCGGCCCGACGCATGGCCTGCCCCGCGGTCAGCTCCATCATCAGCTCGGTGTAGCGGTCGATGTCGCGCTCCTGGAGCTCGACGCCGCGACGGCCGAGAGTCGGTAGGTCGCGGGTCACCGTGACCGTCAGGGCCGGGTCCGCGGAGAGCGCGCCGAGGTAGGCGTCGACCGTCAGATCGACCTGACGGTCCCAGGCAGCGTCCGGGTCGACCGCCTCCCGGACCGTGGCCAGGATCTGCTCTCCCCATTCCTCGATCAGCGCGGCGAAGGCCTCGTCGCGGTCCGCGAAGCACTCGTAGAAGGTCCGGTTTGAGGTGCGGGCGTTGCGGACGATGTCCCCGATCTGGGTGCCCTGCAGGCCTTTCTCGGCGATCGCCTCGGCGAGGCCGTCGAGGAGGCGGCGGCGGAACTCGGGTTTGGGTGCCATTGGGGTCGATCGTAGATCGGGCGGCTGTCCGGCGCCCTGCTTGCGGCGTTGGGTAATCGCGTGTACCATCGTGCCCGCCGATGGTAAGTGGGATTACCAAAGAGAGGTCGGTGCCCGTCGCCGACGGGGTCGAGCTCTGTTGCTCGGTCGCCGGCGACCCCGAGGCGACGCCGGTGCTCCTGGTCGCCGGGCTGGGGCAGCAGTTGATCGAGTGGCCGCCGGAGCTGTTGGACGGCCTGCTGGACGCGGGCTACCGGGTGATCCGCTTCGACAACCGTGACGTCGGGCGCTCGAGCCGTTCTCCGATCCCGCCTCCGAGCGCCGTCGAAATGCTCCGCCGCCGCTTCGCCGAGCGCCAGTACACCCTCGCCGAGATGGAGCTGGACACGCTCGGGCTCCTCGACGGGCTGGGGGTCGAACGGGCCCACGTCGTCGGCATGTCGATGGGCGGGATGATCGCCCAGACCCTCGCGGCGCGCCATCCCTCGCGCGTCCTCAGCCTCACCTCGATCATGTCGACCACCGGGGCCAAGCGCCTCGGCCGGCCGACGCTCGCGACCTACGCCCGCCTCTTCCGGCCGCTGCCGAGTGACCGGGACGCCGCGATCGACCGGGGCGTGGCGCTGATGCGCCACATCGGCTCGCGCGGATTCCCGTTCGACGAGGAGCGTGTGCGGGCGGTGCTGCTCGAGTCCTGGCGGCGCGACGGAGGGCCGAATCCGGACGGTCCGGCGCGCCAGCTCGGAGCGATCTTCAAGTCCGGCGATCGCACCGAGGAGGTCCGGCGGATCGCGGTGCCGACGCTCGTCATCCACGGCGACCGCGACCCGATGGTCAACCCCACCGGCGGCTGGGCGACGGTGCGGGCGATCCGCGGTGCCAAGCTGCTCAGCATCCGCGGCATGGGCCACGACCTGCCCGCCGGCGCCTGCCCGGAGATCCTCGCGGCGATCGTCGAACATGCCGAGGTCGCCGAGCGGCGGGCGGTGGATCTCGCCCGTGCCTAGGCGTCGCCCACAGCCGATCGCGGGCCGCACCGCGGTGATCACCGGCGCCGCCTCGGGAATCGGCCGGGCTCTTGCCGTGCGGCTGTCACGGCACGGCTGCCCGATCGTGATCGTCGACAAGGACGCCGACGGCCTCGCCGAGACCACGGCCGGCCTGCGCACCCCGTTCCTCGCCGAGCCCCTCGACGTCGCCGACCGCGGCGCCCAACTGGCCCTCGCCGCGAAGGTCGCCGAGTGGGCTCCGACGCCGCTCGGCGCGGTCTTCAACAACGCCGGCGTCGCCGTCGGCGGCAGCTTCGCGGACGGCTCGGTCGAGGACGACGAATGGCTCCACAAGATCAATTTCGAAGGTGTGGTCAACGGCACGCGGGCGTTCCTGCCAATCCTGCTCGAGCAGGGCTCGGGGGCGATCGTCAACACCTCGAGCGTCTACGGACTGGCCGCGGTGCCGTTTCACAGTGCCTACTGCGCATCGAAGTTCGCCGTCCGCGGCTTCACCGAATCGCTGCGCCAGGAGCTGGCCGGCAGCGTGGTCCGCGCGGTCACCGTCCACCCCGGCGGGATCAAGACCAATATCGCCCGCAACGCCCGCAGCCACGGTGACCCGCGCGGTCTGGGGCGCAGCCAGGAGCAGATGGCGGCGGAATTCGAGGCGATGGTCCAGACCACCCCGGAGCGCGCGGCGGAGGTCATCCACCGCGGTCTCGACGCGGGCAAGGCCCGCATCCTGATCGGCGCCGACGCCTACCTCTTCGACTTCGTCTCGCGCCTCACCCCGACCCATTACTGGACGGTCCTCGGCAAGCTCGAGGCACTCGCCGAAAGGAGCGCCCGCAGATGAACCCCGACTACGACGTGCTGATCGTCGGTGCCGGCATCTCCGGCATCGGCGCGGCGGCCCACCTGCACCGGAAGCAGCCCGACCGGACCTACGCGATCCTCGAGGGGCGGGAGGACATCGGCGGCACCTGGGACGTGTTCCGCTATCCGGGGATCCGCTCCGACTCCGACCTCCACACCTTCTGTTACGACTTCAAGCCCTGGACCGCGGACGAGTCGATCGCCGCCGGCCCGGCGATCTTGCGGTACCTGCGCGAGACGGTCGGGGCCTACGACATCGCCTCGAACATCCGCTTCGGCCACAAGGTGCGCGAGGCCCGCTGGTCGAGCGCCGAGCGCCGTTGGACCGTGGTCGCCGAGCGCGGGGAGGGGGATGCGGTCGAGCTGACCGCACGCTGGCTCTTCTGTGCCGGTGGCTATTACCGCTACGACGGCGGGCACGCGCCGCACTTCGAGGGCCAGGAGAGCTTCGCCGGGCAGATCGTCCACCCGCAGAGCTGGCCCGAGGACCTCGACTGGGCGGGCAAGAAGGTGGTCGTGATCGGCAGCGGCGCGACCGCCGTGACCCTGGTGCCGGCGCTGGCCGAGAGCGCCGCCGGAGTGACGATGCTGCAGCGCACCCCCACCTACATCCTCTCGGTGCCCTCCGTCGACCCGGTCCACGCTCTCGCCAGGCGGCTGCTCGGCGAGGTGCGCGCCCACCGCTTCGCGCGCTGGAAGAACATCCGGCTCGACCGGTTGATCTTCGGCGGCTCGCGTCGGTTCCCCCGCCGCGTGCGCGCCCTCGTGCGCTCGCACAACCGCAAGGAACTCCCCGAGGGGTACGCGGTCGACACCCACTTCAACCCGCCCTACGACCCGTGGGACCAGCGCATGTGCGCGGCCCAGGACGGAGATTTCTTCGCCGCGATCAGGGATGGCCGGGCGGACGTCGTCACCGACCGGATCGCCCGTTTCGTCGCCGACGGGATCGAGCTCGAGTCCGGCGAGCGGCTTGACGCCGACGTCGTCGTCACCGCCACCGGCCTGGAGATGGTGCCCTTCGCCGGGATCTCCTACGCGATCGACGGCGAGCCGGTCGAGCTGTCGGGGACGGTCACCTACAAGGGCATGATGCTGAGCCGGATGCCCAACTTCATCTACGCGCTCGGCTACACGAACGCGTCGTGGACGCTGAAGGTCGACCTGATCTGCGAGCACTTCTGCCGGCTCCTCGACCTGATGGACGAGCGCGGTTACGAGGTGGCGACGCCGGAAGCGCCGGATCCGCGCGAGCCGACCTCGCCGCTGGTCGGACTCGGCGCCGGCTACGTCCAGCGCGCGGTCGACCGCTTCCCGCGGCAAGGGTCGGTCGAGCCCTGGCTGCTGAAGCAGGACTATCTCTACGACCGCAAGCTGCTCCGCGAGGGGCCGGTCGGCGATCACCTGGAGCTCGCCCGCAGTCGCGCCGCGGAGCCGTTCAAGCGCCGCGACGGCTTCGGGGGAAAGGCCGCCCTCGCCAAAGAGGCGAAGCTGCCGCCCGGTCCGCGTTGGCTGCCGAAGGCGATCGGCGGCTACGCCGTCCTCCTGAACCATCGCCCGACGCTCGACCGACTGCGCCGGCGCTACGGCGACGCCTTCACCCTGAACCTGCCGATCCTGGGGCGGACCGTGGTCGTCTCCAGCCCCGAGCTGGTCAAACAGATGTACACCGCGAGCCCCGAGGTCCTGCGCACGGCCGAAGGCAGCCCGCTGGGCGAGATGCTCGGCCCCGGCTCGCTGTTCGCCCTCGACGGCAAGCCCCACCTGCGCGAGCGTAAGCTCCTGCTGCCGCCGTTCCACGGCAACCGGATGCAGTCCTACGAAGGGATCATCGAAGAGGAGGCCGTGCGCGAGCTGGCGGGCTGGGAGGAGGGCGTCGCCTTCCCGACGCTGGAGTCCTTCATGCGGATCACCCTCAACGCGATCCTGCGGACGGTCTTCGGCGCCGAGGGCGCCGAGCAGCGCCGGTTGGTCGAGCTGCTGCCGGAGATGGTCTCGCTCGGCTCGGTCCTGACCCTGGCGACCTGGCTGCGCCCCGACCTCGGCGCCCGCTCACCGGGCGGCCGCTACCGCCGCCTGCGGGCCGAATACGACACGGTGATCGGCTCGCTCATCGACGACGCCCTCCGCGACCCGGGGTTCGAGGAGCGCACCGACATCCTCGCCCTGCTGCTGAGCGCCCACTACGACGACGGCTCGGCGATGTCGCGCTCGGCGATCGCCGACGAGCTGCTCACCCTGCTGGCGGCCGGACACGAGACGACCGCCACCTCGCTGGCCTGGGGAGTCGAGCGGCTGAGTCGCCATCCAGGGTTGCTGGGCCGGCTCGAGGCGGAGGCAGAAGGAGACGACAAGGACCTGCGGGTCGCGACGATCAACGAGATCCAGCGCACCCGCCCGGTGATCACGCTGACCGACCGCAGCGTCTACGCCGACCACTTCGAGATCGGCGAGTGGACGGTCCCCAAGGGCCACAGGATCGCCGCGCCGGCACCGCTGATCCACGAGGACCCGCGCTTCTTCGAGCGTCCGCTGGAGTTCGATCCGGACCGCTTCCTCGAGCGGCCGCCGGAGACCTACACCTGGATCCCCTTCGGCGGCGGCACCCGCCGTTGCGTCGGCGCGGCGTTCGCCCAGATGGAGATGAACGTGGTCCTGAGGACGCTGCTGCGCGAATTCGCCCTGCAGCCGACGACGGCGCCGGCGGAGAAGTGGAAGCCGCGCGGCATCGCCTTCGCCCCGGCCGCGGGCGGGGTCGTCACGGTGCGGCGGCGCGCCGCCCGGCCCGAGGTCGCGGCCGCGACGCGGATCGCGGAGCCCGCATGAACGCGGCGCGCTTCGAGGGCCGCACGACCCGTGCCGCGGTCCTGCGCAAGCGGGGCGGGCCGCTGGAGATCGAGGAGCTCAAGATCGCCGAGCCCGGGCCGGGCGAGGTCCTGGTCCGTCTCGGCGCCTCCGGCGTGTGCCACAGCGACCTCCACGTGATGAAGGGCGACTGGACCGACGTCGTGCTGCCGATCGTGCTCGGCCACGAGGGCGCCGGCACGGTCGAGGCGATCGGCGACGGCGTCCGTCGGGTGGCGCCGGGTGACCGCGTCGCGCTCTCCTGGCTGCCCAACTGTGGGCACTGCGCGCAGTGCCTCGCCGGACACCCGCAACTCTGCCTCTCGGCGCCCGAGACCGTCTTTCAGAATCGCATGTTCGACGGGACCACGCGCCTGCGGAAGGACGGCGAACAGGTCTTCAGCATGCTCACCGTCGGCTCGCTCGGCGAATACACCGTCGTGCCCGAGGTGGGCGCCGTGCCGATCCATCCCGCCGTGCCCTTCGAGCGCGCCGCGGTCGTCGGCTGCGCCGTCGCCACCGGCTTCGGCGCCGCGGTCAACACCGCCAAGGTCTGGCCGGGAGCGCGAGTCGCGGTGATCGGCTGCGGCGGCGTCGGCGTCTCGATCCTGCAGGGATGTGCCGCCTCCTCGGCCGATCCGATCATCGCGATCGACGCCAACCCGGCGAAGCTCGCCGCGGCGCGCGAGTTCGGCGCGACGCACGTGATCGACGCCTCGTCCGAGGACGTGCTCGCCACGGTGGATCAGATCACCGGCGGGCTCGGCGTCGACTTCGCCTTCGAGGCGATCGGTCTCCGTGTCACCCTCGAGCAGGCGCTCGCGATGCTCGGCAACGGTGGCGCCGTCGTCGTCGTCGGGATGCCGCCCGAGGACGTGCGGGTGGAGATCGACCCGCTCACGATGGCGAGCTTCGAGCACCGGCTGCTGGGCTGCAACTACGGCTCCTGCAACCCCGCGATCGACTTCCCCCGGATCCTCGCCCTGAACGATCGCGGCCATCTGAAGCTGGACGCGATGATCAGTCAGAGGCTGCCGCTCGAGCGGGTCGACGAGGCCTTCGCGGCCCTGATGGGCGGGGATCTGGTGCGGAGCGTCGTCGTCTACGACTGATGGGCGGCGCCGGCCGGGCCGTTCGGGGGTTCCATCTCCTCGAGTCCGTCGAGGAACTTGTCGATCAGTAGTCGGAGCGCGGCCCGATCGACCCGACGCGCGTCGCGACGCAGCCGATCGACCTCGCCCAGGTTCGGGTAGCGGGACGCTGCCGAGCCGAAGCCGCCCGAGAAGGAGGTGAGCGCGGCGCCGTAGACGGCGTAGCGCATGCCCGCGGCGATCCGGGTCGCCCGCGAGGGCGTCCAGCCCGCCGCCCGCAAGCCGGCGAAGACCTGGTCGGCGCGGGCGAGGGCGGCATCGAGGCGCCCGAAGGCGACGGCCAGGTGGGGGATCAGGTTCGGATGGTCGGCGAGGGCGTCGTAGTAGGACCAGGCCCACCCTTCGAGCGCCGGGCGCCACTCGAGGCGCTCGAAGCCCGAGGTGTCGACGCCCGCCATCACCGATTCGGCGACCGCGTCGAGCAGCGCCTCCTTCGAGCGGATGTGGTTGTAGAGCGACGGCGCCTGGACGCCGAGCTCGTCGGCGAGCCGCCGCGTGGTCACCGCCTCGAGGCCGTCGCGGTCGATCATCGCGAGCGCCGTGGCGACGATTCGCTCGTGGGAGAGGGAAGGAGCGACCGGCATGCCTACCGATGGTAGTAGGATCCCAAACTAACAGCGGTAGTCGAGGAAGGAAGAGGAATGGCGGACCACACGAGAACGGCGACGCGCTTCGCCGACCAGATCGCGATCGTCACCGGCGCGGCGCGGGGCATCGGTGCCGCGATCGCCGGGCGCCTCGCAGAGGAGGGTGCGCTGGTCGTCGTCGTCGATCGCGACCCCGCGGCCGAGGATGTCGCCGCCGCGCTGCGCGAGTCGGGCGGCCGGGCCGAGGCCGTCGTCGCCGATGTCACCGACGGGGCCGCGGTCGACGCCTTCGTCGCCGACGTCGCCGCCCGCCAAGGTCGGCTCGACGTCCTCGTCAACAACGCCGGCGTCACCCGCGACAACCTGATCTTCAAGCTCGATGAGGCCGACTGGGACACAGTCCTCGACGTCAACCTGAAGAGCGCCTTCCTCTGCTCGCGGGCCGCCCAGCGGGCGATGGTCGAGGCGCGCCGCGGCGCGATCGTCAGCCTCTCCAGCCGCTCGGCGCTCGGCAACCGGGGCCAGGCCAACTACAGCGCCGCCAAGGCCGGGATCCGCGGCCTCACCTCGACGATGGCACTGGAGCTGGGACCGTTCGGCATCCGCGCCAACGCCGTCGCACCCGGCTACATCGCCACCGAGATGACCGACGCCACTGCCCGGCGCCTCGGGCTCGACCCCGAGGAGCACCGCGCCAAAGCGGCGGCGGCGACGCCTCTGCGTCGGGTCGGGACCCCCGAGGACGTGGCCTCGGTGGTCGCCTTCCTCGCCTCCGAGGACGCCGCCTACGTGAGCGGCCAGACGATCGAAATCAACGGCGGCGCGCGCTGAGCGCGCGGCGGGAGGAGAGCAGATGGACTTCTCACTGACCGACGAGCAGCACTCGATCCGCGCCACCGCGCGCTCCTTCATCGAGAAGGAGGTGATGCCGCTCGAGCCGGAGGTGCTGCAGCGCGAGCGCCGCGGCGAGTCCGGGCTTCCGCACGCCGAGCTGCGAGCCCTCCAGGCCCGCGCCCGCGAGTTCGGGTTCTGGGGACTCGGGACGCCGGCCCGCTACGGCGGCGCCGAGCTTCCCGCGGTGACCCAGAGCCTGATCTGGACCGAGGTCGGACGCAGCTTCGTCCCCTTCGCCTTCGGCGGCGAGACCGACGTCATCCTCTACAAGGCAGACGAGCAGCAGCAGCGGACCTACCTGCTGCCGGCGATCGAGGGCGAGCGCGCCTCCTGTTTCGCGGTCACCGAGCCCGGAGCCGGCTCGGACCTGACCGCGATCCGGATGCGGGCGCGCCGCGACGGCGAGGACTGGATCCTGCACGGGGAGAAGACGTTCATCACCCGCGGCCAGGAGGCCGATTTCGCGATCGTGATCGCGGTGACCGACCCCGAGAAGGGCTACAAGGGCGGCTTCACCGCCTTCATCGTCGACCGCGACATGGGCTGGACCTCGGCGCCGATCGAGACGATGGGGCCGTCGCGCCCGATCTCGATGAGCTTCGAAGACGTCCGCGTGCCGGCCGCCAACGTCCTCGGCGAGGTCGGCGACGGCTTCAGGTTGGCGATGGAGTGGATCGGCCGCGGTCGCTACGTGATCCCCTCGGTCGCGATCGGCGCCTCCGAGCGGCTGCTGGGGATGGCGATCGAGTACGCCAACCAGCGCGAGACCTTCGGCAGCCCGATCGGCGATCACCAGATGATCCAGGCGATGATCGCCGACTCCGAGGTCGATCTGGAGAGCGCCCGCTGGCTCGTCCTGCTCGCCGCCTGGACCGTCGACCAGGGCCGCGATCCGCGCCACCAGTCCTCGATGGCGAAGCTCTCCGGCGCGACGATGGCCAACCGCGTCGTCGACCGCGTCATGCAGATCCACGGCGGCATCGGCTACACCCGCGAGCTGCCGATCGAGCGCTGGTACCGGGAGGTGCGCCTGTGGCGGATCTTCGAGGGCACCGACGAGATCCAGCGCCGCGCGATCGCCCGCAACCTGCTCTCCGGTCGCCGCCGGGTCGGCGGCCACCTGGCCTGAGCATGCATCTCGCGCTCTCCTCGATCCTGCGCGAAGCGGCCTGGCGGACGCCGGAGCGGGTGGCCGCGATCGAGGCGGATGTCGAGTACACCTACGCGGAGCTGTGGGACCAGGCGCTGCGGCGGGCCGGTGTGCTCGCCGGGCTCGGGATCGGGGCCGGCGACCGGGTCGCCCTGCTGGCGCCGAACTCGGTCGACTTCGCCACCGCCTACTACGCGATCCTCGCCGTCGGCGCCGTCGTGGTGCCGATCCCGCCGATGCTGGTCGAGGCCGAGATCGCCGAGCTGCTCGAGGACAGCGGCGCTCGCCTGGCCCTCTTCGACGACGAGTTCGGCCCCACCCTGGGCGCCGCCGCGGCGATCGCCCGATGCGGGGCGATCGTCCTTCGCGACGGCGGCTCCGAGGACCTCGCCGGTCGCGCCGCCGCCACCGCGCCCCTCGCCGACGCGACCCTCTGCCGGCCGTCGGACCCGGCCGTCGTCTTCTACACCAGCGGCACCACCGGGCGGCCCAAGGGGGCGGTCCTCACCCAGCTGAACCTGGTGATGAACTGCTTCGTCAACGCCTTCCTGGCCAACGACTTCAGCCGCGACGACGTCGTCCTCGGCTGCCTGCCCCTCTTCCACACCTTCGGCCAGACGGTGGCGATGAACTCGGCCTTCCTGCTCGGTGGCCGGGTGGTCATGCAGCGACGCTTCGACCCGCGGCAGGCGCTCGACCTGATGCGCCGGCACGGGATCGACGTCATGGTCGGCGTGCCGACGATGTATGTGGCGCTGCTGGAGACGCTCGGCGAGGATGAGCAGGCGCCCGCGTTGCGGGTATGCATCAGCGGCGGTGCGCCGCTCCCGGTCGCCGTCCTGGAGGCCTTCGAGGAGCGTTTCGGCTGCCTCATCCAGGAGGGGTACGGTCTCTCGGAGACCTCGCCTACCGCGAGCGCGAACCAGAGCGCGATCGGCGCGCGCCCAGGCTCGATCGGGCATCCCCTCTGGGGGGTCGACGTCGAGGTCGCCGCCGCCGACGTCGAGGACCGGATCGAGCTGCTGGGGCCAGAAGAGAAAGGCGAGATCGTGATCCGCGGCCACAACGTCTTCGCCGGCTACCTCGACCGCCCGGCCGAGAGCGAGGCGGCGATCGTCGATGGCTGGTTTCGCACCGGCGACATCGGGGTGAAGGACCACGACGGCTTCCGCCACGTGGTCGGCCGCAAGAAGGACATGATCCTGCGGGGCGGCTTCAACGTCTATCCGCGCGACGTCGAGGAGGTGCTGAGCCGCCACCCGGCCGTCGCCCAGGTGGCGGTGGTCGGGATCCCCGACGCGGAGCACGGCGAAGAGGTGCTGGCGGTGGTCGTGCTCGACCCGGCCGGCCCCTCGCTGACCGGCGAGGAGCTGATCGACTGGTCGCGGGAGCGCGTTGCCCGCCACCGCCGGCCGCGACTCGTGGCCTTCGTCGACGAGCTGCCCCTGGGACCCACCCGCAAGGTCCTGAAGCGCGAGCTTCGCGACCGCTTTGCCGATCTGGACAGGAGGAACAAAGATGGCCACTAGTCACTACGCGGTGATCGATCCCGCCACCGGGGACGTCGTCCGCGAGTACCCGACGATCTCCGACGACGCCCTGCGGGAGGCGATCGAGCGGGCCGACCGGACCTGCCGTGCCTGGACCAGGGCGGCACTCGCAGAGCGGGCGGAACTCGTCCGGCGGGTCGGCGAGCTGCACTCCGAGCGACGCCAGGAGCTCGCGGCGATCATCGGCCGCGAGATGGGCAAGCCGTTGGTCCAGGCCCTCGGCGAGGTCGATTACGTCGCGCGGATCTACGCCTACTACGCCGACCGCGCCGCCGAGCTGATGGCCGACGAGCCGATCGAGACGGTGGGGGAAGGTACGGCGGTCGTGCGGCGGGACCCGCTCGGCGTCCTGCTCGGGATCATGCCGTGGAACTTCCCCTATTACCAAGTCGCCCGGTTCGCGGCGCCGAACCTTGTGATCGGCAACGCGATCCTGCTCAAGCACGCGCCGCAGTGCCCGGAATCGGCGGAGGCGATCGCCCTGATCTACGCCGACGCCGGCTTCCCGGAGGGCGCCTACGAGAACGTCTTCGCCACCAATGAGCAGGTCGAGTGGTTGATCGCCGACCCGCGCCTGCGCGGGGTGTCGGTGACCGGCTCCGAGCGGGCGGGCGCCGCGGTCGCGGAGATCGCCGGCCGCAACCTGAAGAAGGTGGTGCTCGAGCTGGGTGGCTCCGACCCGTTCCTGGTCCTCGCGGTCGAGGATCTCGACGCCGTGGTCGAGGCGGCGGTCGCCGGGCGCCTGCGCAACGCCGGCCAGGCCTGCAACTCGGCGAAGCGGATGATCGTCCTCGACGAGGTCTACGAGCCCTTCGTCGAGAAGCTCGCCGCCGCCTTCGCCACGGTCGAGCCTGGCGACCCGGCGGCTCCCGAGACGTCGCTTGGACCGCTCTCCTCGGCCGGCGCCGCGGAGCGCCTCGAGGAGCAGGTGCGCCGCGCGGTCGAGGACGGAGCGACCCTGGTCACCGGTGGCACGCGAGACGGCAACTTCTTCCGCCCGACCGTCCTCACCGACATCTCACCGGACGCCCCTGCCGCCCGTGAAGAGTTCTTCGGCCCGGTCGCCCAGGTCTATCGCGTGGCCACCGAGGAGGAGGCGGTCGACCTCGCCAACGACACGTCCTTCGGCCTCGGCTCCTACGTGATGACCGATGACCCCGAGCAGGCCGAGCGGGTTGCCGACCAGCTGGATGTCGGCATGGTCTTCGTGAACGTGGTCGGCGTCGCCGAACCCGGGTTGCCCTTCGGGGGCGTCAAGCGTTCCGGCTTCGGCCGCGAGCTCGGCCGGCTCGGCGCCGACGAGTTCGTCAACAAGAAGCTGATCCGCCGCGCCGGTCCGCTTGCGTCCTGATGTCGGATCCCAGCGCGCGCGAGATCTGATGACCGGCCTCCTTCATCAAATCGACGATCGTGGGCAGATCCGGGCCG
This sequence comes from uncultured Actinomycetes bacterium, assembly GCA_963766705.1. Lineage (GTDB taxonomy): Bacteria > Actinomycetota > Thermoleophilia > Solirubrobacterales > 70-9 > VAYN01. The sequence goes on along the minus strand of CAVYBE010000008.1, from coordinate 1,068,218 downwards.
AGGACGGTTTGACGAAGCCCGCCGACCGAGATCGCGGCGACGACCTTCCCGTCGCGGTCGAAGATCGGCGTGCCGCACGCGCCCAATCCCGGCGTCACGTCTTCGTCGCTGATCGCGTAACCGTCGTCGCGAACCTCCTTCAGCTTTGCGAACAGCTCTTTCGGCGAGCTCTCGGTCTTCGGGGTGAATCGCGCGAGCTCGTTCGCCTCGACGTATCGCTGCCACTCCGATTCCGGTTCGAAGGCGAGCAGGACCTGGGAGGTGGCGCCCACGTGAAGGGGGAGCGCCCCGCCGACGTCGAGAAACGCCTGGCCGACGAACGATCCGTCGATGCGCTCGATGCACAGCGATTTGTCCTGCGACCGGACGCAGAGATAGACGGTTCCCCCGACCTCGCGGTGGACTTGCTCCATCGTCGGACGGGCGACCTGGCGCACGTCGAAGCGGGAGCGGACGACCTCGGCAAAGCGGAGCACCTCGAGGCCGAGGCGGAAGGTGGCGTGGTCGGAGCCCGGCTCCACCCAGCCGCGCCGGCGCAGTTTGGCCAGAAGCCGGTACACGCTGCTTCGCGGCTGGCCGATGCGGTCCGCGAGCTCGGAGGCGGTCACGTCCTCGCCCTCGGCCAGAACGTCGAGAAGATCGAAGACCTTGTCGACGACGCTGACCGTCGATCCGTCCGCCGTCGGTCCTTCGGCCGCCGTAGCTGTGATCGCCCGCCTCGCCATCTTCTCGATCGTACTCAGCCCGAGACCGCGCTCCGGGAGGTTCTCCGATGAGCACCGCCCACATATACGGGGTGGTCCGCACCCCCTTCGGCCGCTACGGCGGCGCGCTCGCCGAGGTGCGCCCCGACGACCTCGCCGCCGGCGCCCTGCGCGCCCTCCTGGACCGCGCCCCGGGCCTCGACCCGGCGGCGATCGACGACGTCCTCCTCGGCGACGCCAACGGCGCCGGCGAGGACAACCGCGACGTCGCCCGCATGGCCGTCCTGCTCGCCGGGCTGCCGACCTCGGTCCCCGGCGCCACCGTCAACCGCCTCTGCGGCTCCTCGCTGGAGGCCGCGATCCAGGCCGCCCGGGCGATCGAGACGGGCGACGCTGACATCGTGGTCGCCGGCGGCGTCGAGTCGATGAGCCGCGCCCCCTGGGTCCTGCCGAAGCCCGCCCGCCCCTTCCCCGCCGGCCATGAGCAGCTCTTCTCGACCACCCTCGGCTGGCGCATGGTCAACCCCGAGATGCCGGGGGAGTGGACGATCGGCCTCGGCGAATCGGCGGAGAAGCTGGCCGCCATCCACGACATCTCGCGCGAGTCCCAGGACGGGTTCGCCCTGCGCAGCCACACCCTGGCCCACCGGGCCTGGGAGGAGGGCCGCTTCCCCGAGGTCGTGCCGGTCCCCGGCGTCGACCTCGAGCGCGACGAGGGCATCCGCCCCGACACCTCGCTCGAGAAGCTGGCCAGGCTGAAGCCCGCGTTCGTCGAGGGCGGCACCGTCACCGCCGGCAACTCCTCGCCGCTCAACGACGGCGCCTCGATGCTGCTGCTGGGCTCCGAGGCCGCGGCCGGGCGGATCGGTGCGCCGCCGCTGGCCCGCGTCCTCTCGCGCGGCGTCCACGGCGTCGACCCCGACGTCTTCGGGATCGCCCCGGTCGAGGCCGCCGACAAGGCCCTGGCCCGCGCCGGCCTCACCTGGGCAGACATCGACGTGGTCGAGCTGAACGAGGCCTTCGCCTCCCAGTCGCTCGCCTGCCTGGCCGGCTGGCCCGACCTCGACCCCGCCAAGGTCAACATGAGCGGCGGGGCGATCGCGATCGGCCACCCGCTCGGCGCCTCCGGGACGCGGGTCCTCGGGCGCACCGTGATGGAGCTGGGTGCCCGCGGCGGCCGCTACGGCCTGGCGGCGCTCTGCATCGGGGTGGGGCAGGGGCTGGCGATGGTGGTGGAGAGCTGCTGAGCGAACGGGGAGGCGGACGGGCGCCGCGGTCGCGGTCGTCGTTTCACGGCTATACTGCTCTGCGAAACGGGTGTCCATTGAGTGAGAATCACGTGAGGGAAAGGAATGGCCGATGAGTGCTGACCAGGACCCGAAAGTGCAGGAGGTCCGCGACCGCGCCGCATTGATACGCCGCGAGACGGTCCGGCTGGTCGGGATCGCGAAGAGCGGCCACTACTCCAGCGTCTTCTCCTGCGCCGAGCTGATGGGCGCCCTCTACAGCGGCGTGATGCGCCTCGCCGAGGACCCGGACTGGCCCGAACGCGACCGCCTCGTCCTCTCCAAGGGCCACGTCGCGGTCGGCCTGTATCCGTTGCTCGCCGAACGCGGCTACTTCCCCGCCGAGTGGCTCGACGAATACACGCGGCTCGGCAGCCCGCTCGGCGACCACCCCGACATGCGCCGCGTCCCCGGCGTCGACTTCTCCTCCGGCAGCCTCGGCCACGGCCTCTCGATCGGGGTCGGGATGGCGAAGGCGGCGCGGCTGCGCGGCTACGACGAGACCCGGGTCTGGGTCCTGCTCGGCGACCAGGAGCTGAACGAGGGGGAGGCCTGGGAAGCGGCAGGCTCCGCCTCGCACTTCGGGCTCGGCAACCTCGTCGCGATCGTCGACGCCAACCAGATGGGGCTCGACGGGATGACCGAGGAGACGATGTCGGTCGAGCCGATCGCCGGCCGCTTCGAGGCCTTCGGCTGGGACGTGGTCGAGATCGACGGCCACGACCCGGAGGCGATCCTCGCCACCGCCGCGGCCCTGCCGCCCTCCACCTCCGGGACGCCGCAGTGCATCGTCGCCCGCACGGTGAAGGGCAAGGGGGTCGGATACATGGAGCTCTCAAGAACCTGGCATCTGGGCTACCTCGCCCCCGACGACGCCGCCGCGGCGGTTAGGGAGATTGATCAACGTGGCTGAAGACATCCGATACGCGCCGGCCCCCAGTGCCGAAGGAACCTGGGACATGGCCGATTCCGAAAAGCTCACCGAATCGGCGATCGCCGGACAAGTCCTGGCGGAGCTTGCCAACGAGGACCCGGACATCGTCGTCCTCACGGCCGACCTCAAGTTCTCGAACCGCACCGTCGACTTCGAGCGGGTCCATCCGGACCGCTTCGTCAACGTCGGCATCTCCGAGCAGCACATGGTGACGATGGCCGCCGGCATGGCGACGCTCGGCTACAAGCCCTACATCGCGACCTTCGCGAGCTTCGTCGGTCTGCTCGCCGCCGAGCAGATGCGGACCGACCTCGCCTATCCGGGGCTGCCGGTCCGCATCATCGCCCACCACGCGGGCATCGCCCTGGGCTTCTACGGGACCTCCCATCACGCGACCGAGGATCTCGGCGTACTGAGGTCGATCGCCAACATGACGGCGGTCTGCCCCTGCGATGCGACCAGCCTGCGGGCGGCCCTGACCCAGACCCTCGACCTCGCCGGCCCGGTCTACTTCCGCGTCGGCCGTGGCCGGGAGCCCGACGTCTACGCCGATCTTCCCGAGGGCACCTGGCGCTTCGGTGAGGCGGCGGTGCTGCGCGAGGGCACGGACCTGACGATCGTCGGCAACGGGATCACCGTCTCTGCGGCCCTGGAAGCGGCTGCCACCCTGGCCGCCGACGGGATCGAGGCCGCGGTCATCGACGCCCACACCGTCCGCCCGTTCGACGGCGCGACGATCGCCGAGTACGCGGGCCGCAGCGGCCGCCTGCTGGTCGCCGAGGAGCACAACGTGGTCGGCGGTGTGGCTTCCGCCTGCGCCGAGGCGCTGGTCGAGGCGGGCCAGGCCGGCGTGAAGATGGAGCGGATCGGCATGCCCGCCGACGAGTACTCGTTGATCGGTCCCCCCACCCATCTCTACCGGCACTACGGCATGGACGCCGCCGGGATCGAGAAGAAGGCGCGCGAGCTGCTCACCGGCTGACCGCTCGATCCGCGCCCCTCGCTGCATACTGCCCGCAGCCTGTGGCCGAGATGTCCAAAGCAGAGGAGCGCGAGGGCCCTGGGAGCGGCCGGCCTTTCGTCGAGTCCGTTCTTCGGGCGCTCCGTCTCCTGGAGTGCTTCGCCCCGGGCGAGCCGCAATTGCCGCTGGGCGAGTTGGTGCGCCGCTCGGGGTACTCGAAGAGCACCACCTACCGACTGCTCCGCACCCTCGAGCACGCAGGTTGGCTGGAGCGGGCCGACGGGGGAGAGTTCCGACTCACCGTGCGCCCGTTCCAGGTGGGATCGATATTGGTCGACGACCTGGAGCTGAGGAAGGAGGCGCATCCGATCCTGGTCGAGCTCGCCGGTCGCCACGACCTCACCACCTTCCTGATCGTTCCCGGCATCGACCGAGCGGTCTGCATCGACCGGGTGGACGGCGGCGGGGTCAGGTTCATGTACCTCGAGGTCGGCGGCTCGATCCCGTATCACCTCGGGGCGGGGCCGCGGTGCCTTCTCGCCTACAGGGAAGCGGAGCTCCTGCCCCTGCTTGAATCCACCGGCGAGCTGGAGCGCTACACGAGCTCCTCGATCACGGACCTGGCCCTGATCCGCCGGGACCTGGCCGAGATCCGCGACCGTGGATTCGCGTTCTCCGGCGAAGACGTCACCGAAGGGGTCGTGGCGCTCGGCGCTCCGATCTTCGACCGCGGCGGCACGGCGGTCGGCTCGCTCAGCATCTCCGGCCTTTCTCCGTCGATCGACCAGGCGGCCGACGAGATCGCGGCGGATCTGATCGTCGAATGCCGCTCCCTCTCGGAACGCATGGGCTTCGAGCCGGAGCCCTGAAGTTCGGACAGCTGACCGTCGAGCTGTTCGCGATCCGGCTCGGTAGGGCCGAATTTGGCCTGGCCACCGCTCAAAGGTGGGCACCAGATGTGCAGCTGCGCATGTCGGCCTCGGCATGGTCGTACCGGCGATCGACTGGGTAATACTCGCTATCCTTACTTCCTGTGCGCGTGACCCAAAAGGGACAGGTGACCATTCCCCTCCCGATCCGTCGGGCGCTGGGGATCCATCCGGGCAGCGAGGTCCGCTTCGAGCTCGACCGCGGCGGGGCGCGGTTGGTCGCCGACGGCGAGCGCGCTGAGGCCGAAGTAGCTGCGATGCGGGGCGCCGGCGATGTTGCGCTCACCACCGAGGAGATCCTCGCCTTCACCCGCAAGTAGCGGTGGCCGGCACCTTCGTCGACAGCAGCGTGCTGCTCGACGTCTTCACCGAGGACGAGCGCTGGCTGGGGTGGTCCGAGGCCGCGCTCCGCGAGGCGCTCGCCATCGGGCCGCTGGTCATCAACGCGGTCGTGCTCGCCGAGATCGCGCCCCGCTTCTCGGCGATCGAGGCGATGGAGGCCGCCCTGCCGTCACGGCTGCTGGTCGAGGAGATTCCCACCGCAGCGGCCTTCCTCACCGGCCACGCCCACGCGAATTATCGCCGCGCCGGGGGAGGCCGAGCCCAGATTCTCGCCGACTTTCTGATCGGAGCGCACGCGGCGGTGACCCACCGACCGCTCCTCACCCGTGACCCGCGGCGCGTCTCTCAGTACCTGCCGGGCGTCGAGTTGATCGCGCCGTAGGTTGCTCCTGGCCGACTTGCCGGCGCGAGCAACCCAAATTCGCGACTGGTGAAGAACCACTCCCCGGGTTCTGGCTCTACCAAGGGCTTCCCCATGGGCAGGGCTGGTTTCGAACCAGCGACCTCTCGCGTGTGAATTCGGCTCGGGCATCTTCGCCCGCGCCCGGAAAGCCCTTGTTTGCAGGTCAGCTCTCTGGGTCCGACCGTGTCACCCGGGAGAGGGCCAGCATCGGGTCTTCTTCGTCTTCGGGCTCTGCCCAGGTCGCGGTCAGGTAGCCGAGGTCGGCCAGCGGGTCGCCCACGGTGGCCATCTCCCAGACGAGCCACTCACGGACCGCCTCCAGGTCCGGAAGTGGACGGGTCGCGTCGGCTTCCAACAGCGATCCAAAGCGTCGGAGCTGCCGTTCGAGGTACCCGGCGGTTCGGCCGTCCCCCGCACCCTCTCCGGCAAGGTGGTCGAGGTGCCGGTGAAGGATGGTCAGCGTGCCCGGCAGGGGAGGAGGACCCGAGCGCAGCGTGAGGCGAGGGCCCCGCGCCAGAGCCCCGCGCAGTAGGCGGCGTTGTCGGCAAATCGCAGCGAAGCGTTGACGGCGACCGCGCCGGGGTCGGCCGCGGTTGCCGCGGCGGCGTCGACCGCCAGGGCGAGGAGCGCCGCCCGCCGGAACCGCCCGCGATGGGTGGCGGCGAGGAGGGTCAACGGCAGCCACTCGCGGGAGAACGCGCGAGCGAGCTGGCGGCCGGCTGCCAGCTCGCCGCCGAGGGCGAGTCGGGCGACGGCCAGCCGTACCGTCGCATCCGTCCTCCGAGGCGCCGCGACGGCGCCGATGGCGACGGCGACGAGGGCCGCACACATCACATGGCCGCCGCCGAGTAGCGCCGCCGGCAGCGCCATCCGGGTGGGGCGGAGGGGGACGGCGGAGCCGGGATGGCGTCCCTCCAGCGACGCCGCAGAGGTGCCGTACTCGAAGTGTTGGCGCAGTCGCGCCCGCAGCGTCGAGCGGGCCGGATGGGAGACCTCGATCTCCGGCGCGTACCGGACCTTCCAGCCGGCCTCGACGGCACGCCAGACCAGGTCGACGTCCTCGCCGAAACGGAGCGCCTCGTCGAAGCCGCCGAGCTCTTCGAGGGCGGAGCGTCGCGCGACCAGGGCCGCCGACGGCACGTAGGAGATTCGCCGTCCTGGGCCGACCAGGCCTGCCGTCGCCCCCAGGTCGAGCGGCGAGCCGCTGCGCTCCCAGCGCGCCAACGGGCCCGGCCCGGGGGCGCCGCGGACCCGCGGCGCGGCGAGCGCCAGTTCCGGGTCGGCTGCGAGCAGTGCGGCCAGCGGCCGGGCCCAGTCGCCGTCGACGTGGCAGTCGGCGTCGATGAAGGCGACGAACTCGGTGCGGGCGAGCCGCATGCCGCTGTTGCGGGCACCGGCCGGCCCGGGCTGCCCGGCGTTGGTGACGACCATCGCCCCGACGCCTCGCGCAAGGGCGGGCGAGTCGTCTCGGGAGCCGTCGTCGACGACGATCACCGACCCTTGGCCGGCCAGCCTGGCGACGAGGATGCCAAGAGCCGGACCGCCGTCGCGCACGGGGACGACGAACGTGACCTCGGCCTCGCTCGGGCGCGCGACCGGGTCGAGCATCCCGTTGGAGACGAGTCGTCCGATCAGCCTGGCGGCGCGGGTGGCAGGCCTGCCCGCGAGAACCTCGTCCAGCGCCGCCGCTCCGGCGATGCTGAGGCGAACGCAGCGTGGTGGCCAGCCGCCGACCAGGAGGAGGCCCCCGGCGCTGCGGCGGGTGTGGGAGCCGAGGCGGTAGGTCGGCGCCGCCATGCTCATCGGCCGATCGCGCCTACGACTTCCCGGGCCCGCCGTCGAGCACGCCGTAGGCCGCGTCCAATAGCTCCCCCAGATCCTCACGCGGATGCCCCACCCAGCGGGTGAAGGCCGCCATCGAGGCGCCGAGCGCCGCCTGGGAGATCGCCTCGGGGATGAGGTCGTCGGGCTCCAACCCCAGCCGCCCGGCGGCCCACTCGGCGACGGCCTGGCGCCAGGCGGCGTAGCGCAGCATCGAGTTCGCCTGCAGGGAGGGGGCGCTCGTGATCAGGGTCAGGCGCCGGCGCAGCTCCGGTAGCTGATCGTCGGGGTAGCGGTTGGAGAGGACGGCGGCGCGCCGCAGGGCGTCCATCAGCGGCAGGTCGTCCCTCTCCGCCAGGTGAAGGCGCAGGCGCCCGATCACCTGGTCGAACTCGCCCCAGACCATGTCGTTCTTCGAGGGGAAGTAGCGGAAGATGGTCCGCCTGCCGATGCCCGCCGCCGCGGCGATCTCGTCCACGGTCGTCTCCTCGAACCCCTTCTCCGTGAAGAGGCCGAGGGCGACTCGTTCGATCTGCTCGTGGGAGGTGGTCGGGGGTCGGCCTGTCGACATTTCTGGCACCAAGTGCTATAAGCCTCGCGAGACATCTAACCGCACGAGGAGGATCTCATGGGATCTGTGCCGAACGAGCCGGTCAAGCCGGCCGGCGAGAACGAGGACGACGCCCTGGTCGAGCAGGACCTGCTGGTCGAGGACGTCTCGATCGACGGCATGTGTGGCGTCTACTAGGGGGGTGACGATGAGCGCCGAGACCACGCTCGAGGGCCGCTGGCGGCTGCACCCCCAGGTCGCCCTGCGGCCGGAGCGCTTCGGCGCCCTCGCCTACCACTTCGGCAGCCGCCGGCTCTCCTTCCTGAAGAGCCGGCGATTGCTCGAGGTGGTCCGCGGTCTCGAGGGCTCACCCGACCCGATCGCCGCCTGCCGCGCCGCCGGGGTCGGGGAGGCGGATCTGCCGAGCTACCGCCGGGCGCTGGCGACTCTTGCCGAGACCGACATGATCGTCCCCGCCGAGCGTGGAGACCTGGTCGGTCATGGCTCGACCAACTCTCCACAGGAGGTCTTCGCATGAAGCTGGTCGAGGAGTTCGAGGCCGGCCTCGACGCGCCGATCTGCATCACCTGGGAGCTGACCTACGCCTGCAACCTGGCCTGCGTGCACTGCCTGTCCTCGAGCGGTCGGCGCGACCCGCGCGAGCTGACCACCGCCGAGGCCAAGGGGGTGATCTCCGAGCTCGAGCGGATGCAGGTCTTCTACGTCAACATCGGCGGTGGCGAGCCGACCGTCCGCAAAGACTTCTGGGAGCTGCTCGACCACGCGGCCGACCATCACGTCGGGGTCAAGTTCTCCACCAACGGCAGCCGCATCGACGGCGACGCCGCCGCCCGGCTCGCCGCCTCCGACTACGTCGACGTGCAGGTCTCGATCGACGGCGCCACGGCCGCGGTGAACGACGCCGTCCGCGGCCCCGGCTCCTTCGACACCGCGCTCGGCGCGCTCGACCGACTCGCCGCGGCGGGATTCGAGAAGCCGAAGATCTCGGTTGTCGTCACCCGCCAGAACGCCGCGCAGCTGGACCGTTTCAAGGCGATCGCCGACACCTACGGCGCGCAGTTGCGGATCACCCGCCTGCGCCCCTCCGGCCGCGGCGCCGACGTCTGGGACGAGCTGCACCCGACCGCCTCCCAGCAGCGCTCCCTATATATGTGGCTGCTCGAGCACGGCGAGGAGGTCCTCACCGGCGACTCCTTCTTCCACCTCTCCGCCTACGGGGAGGCCCTGCCGGGCCTCAACCTCTGCGGCGCGGGGCGGGTCGTCTGCCTGATCGACCCGGTCGGCGATGTGTACGCCTGCCCGTTCGCGATCCACGACGAGTTCCTGGCCGGGAACGTGCGCGAGCCACGCGGCTTCGAGGGGGTCTGGCGCGACTCCGAGCTGTTCACCGAGCTGCGTCGGCCGCAGTCGGGCGGCGCCTGCGAGTCATGCGGGCACTACGACGCCTGTCGCGGCGGCTGCATGGCGGCGAAGTTCTTCACCGGCCTGCCGCTGGACGGGCCCGATCCGGAGTGCGCGCTTGGCCATGGCGAGGGGCTGCTGGCGGCGCGCGGCGCGACCCCGACGATCCCGGCTCCCGCGGTCGACCATTCGCGGCGGCGCCCGCCCGCGAAGGTCTGCGACGAGAACCCGCTCGCCGACCTTCTGGCGACGGTCGGCCCGGCGCGTCCCGGCGGGGCGGCCTGACGTGGCGTCGAGCGGCGAGTGGTTCGAGTCGGTCGAGGAGGCGCGCCGTCGTGCCCGCAGGCGCCTGCCGAAAGGCGTCTACGGGGCCTTGAAAGCGGGCGCCGAGCAGGGCGCGTCACTCGCCGACAACACCGCCGCCTTCGCCGAGCTGGGGCTGGTCCCGCGGATCGCCACCGGCAAGAGCGGGGCGCGCGCCATGGCGAGGACCGTGATGGGGCAGGAGGTCGCGCTGCCGGTGCTGACCTCGCCCACGGGCGTGCAGGCCGTCCACCCCGACGGCGAGGTGGCGGTCGCCCGAGCCACCGCCGGCGCCGGGACCGCGATCGGGCTCAGCTCCTTCGCCAGCAAGCCGCTCGAGGAGGTCGTGGCCGCCAACCCCAAGACGCTCTTCCAGATCTACTGGCTTGGTGACCGCGACCGGATCGAGCAGATCCTCGACCGCGCCAGGCGCGGCGGCGCGGTCGGCCTGATCGTCACGATCGACTGGACCTTCGCCCATCGCCGTGACTGGGGCAGCCCGGCGATCCCGCAGGACGCGAGCCTCAAGTCGATGCTGCCGCTCGCTCCCGAAGCGCTGGCCCGGCCCGGCTGGCTCGCCTCCTACCTGCGCCGCGGCGAGCTGCCGGCCCTGACCACGCCCAACCTGACCCCGCCGGGCGGCGAGCCGCCGACCTTCTTCGGCGCCTACGGCGAGTGGATGATGACGCCGCCGCCGACCTGGGAGGACCTCGCCTGGCTGCGGGAGGCGTGGGGCAGCCCCTTCATGCTGAAGGGCGTGACCCACCCCGACGACGCGCGGCGGGCGGTCGAGATCGGCTGCGACGCGATCTCGGTCTCCAACCATGGCGGCAACAACCTCGACGGCACCCCGGCGACGATCCGCAACCTGCCCGGTGTGGTCGAGGCCGTCGGCGATGAGGTGGAGGTGCTGATCGACGGCGGCATCCGCCGCGGCTCCGACGTCGTCAAAGCCCTGGCGCTCGGCGCGCGGGCGGCGATGATCGGCCGGCCCTACCTCTGGGGCCTGGCCGCGAACGGGGAGGCCGGGGTCGCCAACGTGCTGGAGATCATCCGCGCCGGGATCGAGGAGACGCTGAACGGCCTGGGTCGAGATTCGATCGACGACCTCGTCCCGGAGGACGTCCTGGTGCCGCCGGGGTTCACGCGGCGATGAAGGGGTCGGCGCTCGGCGCGGCGACCTGGCCCGAGGTCGAGGCACACGCGGCCGGGGGCCCGACCACGCTGATCGTCCCGCTCGGGGCGACCGAGCAGCATGGCCCGCACCTGCCGCTGGGGACCGACTCGACTATCGCAACCGCACTGGCCCAGGTCACCGCCGATGAAATCCCCGGCGTGATCCTGGCTCCCCTGCTCCCCTTCGGCTCGAGCGGCGAGCACCAGGGGTTCGCCGGGACGCTCTCGATGGGTGCCGCGGCGACCGAGCTGGTCCTGATCGAGCTTGGCCGATCGGCCACCGAGACCTTCGACCGCGTCCTCTTCGTCAACGCCCACGGTGGCAACGCGGTGCCGCTCACCGCCGCGGTCGCCCGTCTGCGGGAGGAGGGCCGGGACGTCCGCGCCTTCTCGCCGCGCTGGGATGGCGACGCGCACGCCGGACGCACCGAGACCTCGCTGATGCTGGCGATCCAGGGACCGGACGGCGCCGTCCGCCTGGATGAGGCTGAGCCCGGCAACGTGGCTCCGCTTGCCGTCTTGATCGACGACCTACGCGCGGCGGGGGTGCGTGCCGTCTCGCCGAATGGCGTTCTCGGCGATCCCCGCCAGGCCTCCGCGGCGGAAGGTCGGAGGCTCATGGCCGCGGCGGTCGAAGACCTCTGCGCGACGCTGCGCGACTGGCCGGCGCCGGTGGGCGTGGGCGGTCGATGAGCCGGGTCGCGATCGTCACCGGCGGCGGTCGTGGTATCGGCGCGGCGACGGTCACCCTGCTTGCCGCGGAGGGTTGGCGGGTCATCGCCGTCGATCGCGGCGCCGACGACCCCCGCCTGCCGTACGCTCTGGCGAGCGCCGAGGATCTCGCGGCAGTGGCCGCCGGCGCAAACCGCCAGGCAGGTGAGGAGCGGGTCCGCACCCACCGCGCCGATGTCGCCGACCGCGAGGCGATGGCCGGCGCCGTCGCGGCCGCGGAGGACTGGGGCGGCCTCACGGCGGTGGTCGCCAACGCGGGAGTGATTGCGGGCGGTGCGCCGGCCTGGGAGCTCGATCCCGAGGAAGAGGACGCGGTCCTGGAGGTCTGCCTGCGAGGTGTGATGACCGCCGCCCGGGTGGGCATCCCGGCCCTGCTGCGCCGCCCCGCGCCGCGCGCAGGCCGCTTCATCGCCACCGCCTCGGCTGCGAGCCTGCGCGGCCTACCCGGCCTCGCCGCCTACTGCGCCGCGAAGGCCGGCGTCTCCGGCTTCGTCCGCGCGCTTGGCGCCGACTTGCGCGGCACCGGCGTCACCGCCACCGCGGTGGCCCCGGGATCGACCGACACCCCGATCCTCGCCGAGAGCGCCCGCCTTTACGACCTCGACGGCGCGCCCTCCTTCGCCTCCCAGCAGCCGATCGAGCGGTTGATCGAGCCGACCGAGATCGCCGCGATGATCGTCTGGCTCTGTGGTGCCGGAGGCGCGGCGGTCACCGGCACGACCGTCTCGGTCGACGGTGGCCTCTCGATCTGACGGGAGAGGCCGGATCCGCGCAGACCCACACTCGGCCCTTCGGCCAATTGGCGCCGCCTGACCTTCGGTCGGCCTCCCCGCCGCCGATCGTGGCGTGGCTGCGCCGCGCTTTTGGCGGGTGTAGAGGCCGACCCGAGGAGCGGTCGCCGGGAATTTCCGGGGGCGTTCGCACGGCTCATCGGACGGGCAATCCGATGGCATCCACGCGGATCAAGCTCCACCCCGAGGCGGTCGAGGCCGTGGCGCTCAAGGTCGTGGAGATACTTGAACACCGGGGCGTCCAGAAACGGGCGCTGGTCGATGCCGCCGAACTGGCGCGGATGTTCGGAATCGAGCGGTCCTGGGTCTACTCGCACGCAATCGAATTGGGCGCCGTGAAGCTCGGCGACGGACCGAAGCCGCGACTGCGCTTCGACCCCGAAGTCGCAGCGCGCGTGCTGCGGAGGGCTGGCGATGTTCCTGCGGCCGATCCGCCCGCCCGCTCGGGTGAGCGGGCGGATCGGCCGCGGGCGGGGCGGGGGCGCGAGGGATCGGCAGCCATCCCGCTGTTGCCCTACGAGAGGGGCGAAGACCCCTCGCCGGCTGCTTAGTCGGTCGGCGCAATGAAGAGCGAGGGGCAGGTCATCGAGAGGAAGCGGAAGGTGGGCCGCGTCTTCGCGCTGCGCTTTCGCGCCTACGGGAGGCGGCACTATCTGACGCTCGGCAGCGCCGCCGAAGGGTGGAGCCGGGCGAAAGCCGAGGAAGAGCTGGCGAACGTTCTCGCCGACGTGCGGCGTGGCATCTGGCAGCCGCACGAACCCGAGCAGCGGTCGGCTCCCCCGCCGGAGCCCACCTTCCACGAGGTCGCCTCCGAATGGCTCTACGGACTGGAGAGCGAGGGGCTGTCAGAGAACACGCTCAAGGACTACACCTGGCAGCTCTGCAAGCACCTGCTGCCCTTCTTCGCCGAGCACCGGCTGTCGGAGATCACGATCGCGGAGGTCGATCGCTACCGGCAGGCGAAGGTCCGCGAGGGCAAGCTCTCGGCGACGTCGATCAACAGCACGCTGACCCGACTGGCGCAGGTTCTCGAGGTCGCCGTCGAGCGGGAGCTGATCGGGCGCAACCCGGCGAAGGGGAAGCGGCGGCGGTTGAGGCAGCGCAAGCCCGAGCGGACCTTCCTCGACCGCGCCGAGCAGATCGTCGCGCTTCTCGGAGCGGCCGGCGAGCTCGACGCCGAGGCGCGGGTCGACCGGCGAGCGACGCCGCGGCGCGCGGTCCTCGCCACCTTCACCCTCGCCGGTCTACGGATCGGCGAGGCCCTGGCCTTGCGCTGGCGCGACGTCGACCTGGGCGCCCATCGCCTCCGGGTCGTGGACGCGAAGACCGACGCCGGCGTCCGCCAGGTCGACCTGCTGCCGGCGCTGCGCGCGGAGCTGGCCGCCCACCGGGCGAAGACGCGGTTCGACGGTCCGGACGATTTTGTCTTTCCGACCGAGAGCGGCGCCGAATCCGAGCGCAACAACGTCCGCCGACGCGTCCTCTTCCACTCCGTCGATCGGGCGAACGCCAACCTGCTTGCGGCGGGTCGCTCACCGCTGCCCGAGGGGCTGACGCCGCACTCGCTGCGCCGGACCTTCACTCGCTGCTGCTCGCCACCGGGCGCGAGGTTCCCTACGTGATGCAGCAGGTCGGCCACGGCGATCCCAAGGTGACGCTCTCGATCTACGCGCGGGTGATGTACGGGGGAGAGGGGAAGCGGGATCGACTGGACGCCCTTACGGCCGAGACCGCTGCCGCTCAGGAGGCGTCGCCCGAAGATCGAAAACCCGAGCAGGCGGATTGCCAACTCTCGTTCGACCTCGCCTAAAGCCATGATCGTTGCCACATGACCGACGGGATCGCCGACATCACGCCGCCGAACAGATTCGCCCGCGGGGTCGACGAGCTGAGCGAGGAGGAGCGGGGGATCGCGGAGGGGGCGCTGGTCACGGCGCGGGCGACCTTCGCGGACTTCGCTGACGCCAAGGAGTCGCACTACTACCGCGCGGCCGACCTCTCGCCGCAGGAGACCTGGCGGGCAATCACGGCTGAGGTGGCCCGCGTGACGGCCATCGCGGCGGTCGAAGCCCGCGACGGCGGCTCGTTGAGCGCGGGCGATTTCGACGCGATCCACCAGGCGATCTTCGAGCCGGTATTCGGCGGTCAGACCTTGGCGCAGCGTAGGTACGAGGAGGGGGTCAGCTACGGCATCGTCCTCGGTGAGTTCCCCGATGACCTACGGCACAAGCGCCAGAACGGGATCAGCGGTCGCTCCCTCCCTCGTCGCCTGCGCGAGATCAGCGCCGACCTTCGCCGCGCCTTCGGTGAGAGCGACGAGATCGACCGGCGAGGCGGATCCCATCAGCTGATCGACGCTGTCCGGCCGGCCGCGAGAGCCTATGCTCGCTTCCTCGGCGCGCATCCGTATTGGGACGGCAACGGCAGGACCGCGTTCCCGATCCTCAACTTCGCGCTGATCCGTTTGGGACTGCTCGCGGTCGCGGTGCCGGAGAGCGACGAGTTCCACTGGTGCCTGGGGCAGGGCATGCGCCGCGATCGGAGGGCGAGCGCGGAGCCGCTGGCCCGATATCTGGAGAGGATCATCCGCAACTCGCGGTGAGGTGAGCGGATGGATTGGGCGAGGTACCATGGATCCACTGTGCAGCCCAAGAACTTCAGCGATTACCACGGTCCCACTGGCCTCTACGTGGCGACGGGCGAGAAGGTTTTGCCGCTCGACAGCGTCGAGGGGATCTCTGCTGTCGCCCAATCGGCGATGCTCACTTCGCTCGGGTCGACTCCTGCGGCCAAGGAGTACCAAGCCGCGATGAAGCACTCGCTCGCGGTCGCGCACGAGATTGACTCACCCGCGGTCGTCTGACCGTTGCAGGCAGCGCTTAGCTCGCCTCTCAAGCGGGCACGAGCCAACGGCCTCAGTGCTTTCCGAGGGCGCGGATTGGGCACCACTGGGCACCAGCGCGCCGGAAAGCACTTCAATCGAGGGCGATCAGCTCAGCCTCGACTCGCTCGCAAACGGCTCTGCTGCTGAGAATCCGGGGAATGGGCACGGCTGGTTTCGAACCAGCGACCTCTCGCGTGTGAAGCGAGCGCTCTCCCACTGAGCTACGCGCCCGGGGACCGACCAGTTTACGCCGCCGGGCGGTGCGGGGACCTCATGGCCGGGAGTGGGTCGACCGCTCCCTTCAGGCCGTCGGCTGGGGCCGGGCGACGGGTTCTCCTCCCGGCGGAGGGGAGCCCCCGCCCGTGTCCGCCTCGCCCTCGCCCTTGTCGTCGGCCTCCGAGCGGCGCCGCAGCGCCAGGCCGACGAACGGGAAGACCAGGGTCGAGAGCATCGCCGCGCCGACCAGGCCGGCGGCCGTCGAGTCGCTCATGTGGTCGGCCTCGACGGCGAGGGCGGTGATCGCGACCACGAGTGGCAGCTCGGTCGCGCAGTAGAAGGCGAGGGCGGCGCGGTCGCGCCCTCCCAGCACCCCCCGGTAGAGCAGCATGGCCGGGGCGCCGCGCACGAGCAGGAACAGGGCGAAGAACATCGCCAGCTTGGCGATCGCGCCGAGCGAGCCGAGCGCCGCCAGGTCGAATTCGATCCCGCTGACGACGAAGAAGAAGGGGACGAAGAAGCCGAAGCCGACCGCGGTGAGCTTCGACTCGAAGACGGCGGCCTCGTGGCCGCGCAGGGCGAAGCGCACGATCAGCCCGGCGAAGAAGCCGCCGAGCAGCAGGTCGATGCCGAGCCGGTTGGCGAGGAAGACGAGGCCGAAGACCAGCACCATGGTCGCCCGCACCGCCAGCTGACTGCTCGCCTCGAGCGTCCGTTCGAGCGCCTCCCAGCGGCGCCCGGTCCAGTGGATCGAGGCGGCGCCGAACGCCAGCGAGAGGACCGCGAAGACGATCAGGATCGCCGACTCCCGCAGCGGCCTGCCGGTCGAGAGGACGATGGTCACCAGCAGGATCGGCCCGAACTCTCCCGCCCCGCCGGCCGCCAGCAGGAAGGTTCCGAAGCGGGTCTTCAGCTCACCGTTGTCGCGGAGGATCGGGATCAGCGTGCCGATCGCCGTCGTCGCCATCGCCGAGCCGGCGTAAAGGGCGGAGGAGACGATCCCGACCGCGAGGAGGACGCCGCCGATCGCGTATGCGAGCAGCACCGAGAGCACCCATCCCCAGCCGCCGAGCCGCAGCGGCACCCCCTTGATCCGCTGGAAGTCGATCTCGTAGCCGGCGAAGAAGAAGAGCATGCCGAGGCCGAGGTTGGAGAAGAATTCGATGAATTCGTCGTGGTGGGCGATGCCGAGGACTTCCGGGCCGATCAGGATCCCGAGGACCAGCTCGAGCACCACGACCGGCGGCGCGAGCCGCCTGGGGAAGGCGGCCGCGGTCCCCGCGGCGACAGCGGCGGTGACGACGATCGCGAAGAATGATCCCGGGTCGGACTTGATCAAGGCAGCGCGATCCTACGGGCGGTAGGGTGTCGGGTGGACCGTGCTAGGCGGGGAATCAGCGGTGCCCTATAACCCGCAATCCGCTCTAGCGGGGCCGACTACCGTTCCGAGGGACTGGCCGTCGGGGTCAGTACGTCGCGGCGGCGTTGACGGCCGGGTCCCGCGCGACGTGGGCACGCGAACCAGGTCAGGTCCGGAAGGAAGCAGCCTTAAGCGGATGCCGCGGGTGCCGCGGGGAAGCCCGACTCGAGCCATAAACGACGGACACGCCCGGTGACCTTGTTTCGAAGGCGGGTGCACGGTCCACTTCTTCACCCGCGGGGCGCGGCGCACTCGGCGTCGCGTCGCCGCACCGCCGGCCGGCAGACTGCCGCCGATGCTGGACGAGCGCTGGATCCGGTCGATGCACGTCGAGTCGATGCGACACGCCGACCTCCACGCGGAGCGCGAGCCGCACGTCCTCTTCCAGGCCTCGACGATCGGCGCGCTGCTCGACGGCGCCTTCGAGGGCGACCTGACCTTCGCCGAGCTCGCCGAGCGCGGTGACCTCGGGTTGGGGACGTTCAACGGCCTCGACGGCGAGATGATCGCCCTCGACGGAGCGTTTCTGCGGGCCGACGTCGACGGGGTGGTGACGCCGGTCGGACCGGCGGCACGGACGCCGTTCGCGGTGGTGACCAGGTTCGATCCGACCGTCGAGGGCGAGATCCCGGCGGGGCTCGACCACGGGGCGATCCTGGCGGCGCTCGATCGGCTGGCGCCCGCCGGCGAGTCGACCTTCGCGGTGCGCCTCGACGGCCGTTTCGCGACGGTACGCGCCCGCTCGGTCCCGCGCCAGGAGCCGCCCTACCGGCCGCTCGCCGAGGTCGTCGCCGACCAGCACGTCTTCCAACTGGACGATGTCGACGGGACGATGGTCGGCTTCCGCTTCCCGGCGTTCGTCGAGGGGATCGAGGTCGCGGGCTACCACCTGCATTTCGTCGACCGCGCGCGGCGGCGCGGTGGCCACGTGCTCGACTCCCGCGCGGGCGGGTCACTGCGGGCGCGGCTCGACCCCGCCCTCGACCTCCACGTGGAGCTGCCGCCGGCCGTCGACCTCGCCGACCCCGGTCTGGCGGCGGCAACTCACGCGGCGATCGACGCGGTCGAGCACGGCAGCTGAAGGGCGCGGACGTCGGCGGGGCAGCGCTGCACGCATCCCCTCCGGCCCGACGCCTCGCCCCCGACCGCTAACCGCCGCAGCTGCTGTAGATCAGCCAGCTCTTATTGCCGGCGACCTTGTGGAAGCCGGCGGGCGGGTGGATTTCGAAGTTGGTCTTGTCGTTCGGGTCGAGGATGTAGTTGTGGATCACGAACGAGTTGGCCGGCTGCACCCAGTAGCCGTGTTCTTCGACTTCTTCGAGCCGCACCTTTTCTTCCCCGGAGACCGCCTCGGAGGCGCTGACGATGTCGGTCGGCTTCACTTCGAGGCCGAAGGCGAGCCGCGGCACCGCGCGGTGGTTGGGGACCGCGATCGGCCCGCATTCCGGTGAGAACGCGCCTTCGTGGACGAGGGCGGTGAGGTCGTTCTCGATCCTGCCCTGGTTGGTGAGGTCGGTGTGGACCTGGCGGTCCAGGTTCCACTGGTTCGGCAGCCAGATCAGCACCATCGCCAGCACGATCCCGGCAAAGATCTGCCAGCGCAGTCGCCAGGGGTTGCCGCGCTCGAGCAGCCGCCAGCCGAGCAGGGAGAGCGCGAAGAAGATCGAGAGGATCGCGCCGGCCAGCATCGTGTAGCGGGAGATGATCGCCAGCCCGGCGGTGCCGAGCACGGCGAAGGCGAGCAGCGCCAGTACGACCGCGGCGAAGCCGAGCGCGGCGCGGCGCGGCAGCAGGAAGATGCCGAGCACCAGGCCGCCGAAGCCCCCGATCATCCCCGGCCACTGCATCACTTCGCCGAGCCGGCGCGGTCCGTAGAGGACGACGTCGATCGGGCCGGTCTTGCGCTTCAGGGTGGCGACGGTTTCCTGGGTGCCGGTCAGCGAGTAGAGCGGGTTGCCGGTGGTGACGGCGTCGAAGAGCACCCAGATGATGAGCCCGCCGAGCGCCAGCAGGGCGAGCCAGGCGAGCTCCTTGGTCGAGCGCTCGCCGCGCCACCCGACCTCCCAGCCGAAGGCGTCGAAGATCGGCCGGTAACCATCGTCCGCCGGAGCACTCGGATGTGCGGCGGATCCCACGCGTCGCACGTCGAAGGCCAGCCAGAGCCAGTAGGCGATCGCGAATCCCCAGGCCTCGGGACGGAGCAGGCCCGCCGGGACCAGCAGGGCGAGCACGGGCCAGCCGGCGCGGGGCCGGCGCGCCTCGACGTAGAGGGCGCCGAGGCAGAAGGCGATGTAGGGGAGGTCGACGTAGGCGCGCAGGCCGTTGGAGAGGAACGGCGCCCGGGTGAGGACGATCACCGCGGCGAGGACGCCGACCCATTTGTCGAACCAGACAGTCCCCAGCCGGTAGATGAAGTACGCGATCAGGCCGAGGGAGACGTAGGCGAGGATCATCGTCACCGTGACCGGCGCTTCGCCGAACGGCGTCAGCACGGCCCCGAGGAAATCGATCAGCGGATGCGGCGTGGGGGGCAGGGCGGCGCCGTAGTCGGGGCTCATCCCGTGCGCCAGTTCGCGCCCCCAGACCAGCGCGTAGATCGTGTCGTAGTTGGGGAAGCCGACCGGGAAGAGGATCAGCAGCACGGCGCTCACCGCGCCGACCCAGGCGGCCGGGGTGAGCCATCTGGAGAGCCTGGCTGGCACGGCGGGCAACCTACCGACCCGTCCTGAAGGGTTTCCGAGCTTAGGGGGTCATATGACCCCCTAAGCTCGGAAACGGGGCCGTGCCGCGGGTGGGCCCGGGGCCGGGCCCGGGGCCGTGCCGGGGCCGTGCCGCGGGTGGGCTCGGGGCCGGGCGGGGGGCGGTCCGGAGCGTGGATACACTGGCTGGAGGCCCTTTATGAGCACCGAGTCCACGTCTCTCTACCGCCGCCACCGCCCCGGTTCCTTCGACGAGGTGGTGGGGCAGACCCACGTCGTCCGCACCCTGCGCAACGCGGTCGGACAGGACAAGGTCAACCACGCCTACCTGTTCGTCGGCTCGCGCGGGACCGGCAAGACCTCGATGGCGAAGATCCTCGCCCGCTCGCTGAACTGCGAAAACGGCGGCCCGACCGTGACCCCGTGCGGCGTCTGCGATTCGTGCCGGACGGTCGCCGCGGGCACCTCGATCGACGTCACCGAGATGGACGCCGCCTCCAACCGCTCGGTCGACGACGTCCGCGAGTTGCGCGAGCGGGTCGCCTACGCCCCGGCGGGCGGCCACTGGAAGGTCTACATCCTCGACGAGGCGCACATGCTCACCAAGGAGGCCTGGAACGCCTTCCTGAAGACGCTCGAGGAGCCGCCGCCGCGCACCGTCTTCGTCCTGGCGACCACCGAGGCGCACAAAGTGATGCCGACGATCGCCGACCGCTGCCAGCGCTTCGACTTTCAGCGCCCCTCGCTCGAGCAGATCTCCGAGGTGCTGATCCGGGTCGCGGCGAGCGAGTCGATCACGATCGACGACGCCGCCGTGGCGATGATCGCCCGCGCCGCTCAGGGCAGCTTCCGCGACGCCCTCGGGACGCTCGACCAGTTGGTCGCCTTCGGCGGCGACCAGGTCGGCCTCGACGGCGTGCTGGAGATGCTGGGCGCCGCCGACGCCGACCTGCTCTTCGAGGCGGTCGACGCGGTCGCCGCCGCCGACCCCAAGGCGGTACTGCTCGGGGTCGAGAAGATGGCCCGCTCCGGCCGCGACCCGGCGCAGTTCGCGCGCGACCTGCTCGCCCACCTGCGCCACCTGTTGGTCACCCAGACGACCGGCGAGGTGCCGAGCACCTTCGTCGTCACCGCCACCGACACGGAGCGCATCCAGCGGCAGGCGGCGGCCGTTGGCCCCGCCGGCCTGGTCCGCACGATCGACGAGCTGGCGACGGCGCTGGGCGCCGTGCGCGACGGCGACGACGCCCGCATGGCGATCGAGATCGCCCTGCTCAAAGCCGCCCGCCCCGACCTCGACCCGACCACCGAGGGCCTCCTGCGCCGGATCGAGCGCCTCGAGCAGCAGCTGGCCTCCGGCGGTCCCCCGCCGCCACCCGAGCAACGCGCCCCTGAACCTCAGCCTGCGACGCCCGAGCCCACGCCCGGCCAAGCCACCGCGGCCCAGCCGCAGGCGCCCGAACCTCCGCCAAGCCAGGCTCCGACGGCCCAGCCGCAGGCGCCCGAGCCTCCGCCAAGCCAGGCTCCGACGGCCCAGCCGCAGGCGCCCGAGCCTGCACCCGCCCCAGCCACCACGGCCCAGCCCACGACGCCCGAGCCCGCGCCGCCAGACGCAGCCCCGCCGTCCGCGGGTGGCGCGCCGGTGGGGGACCCCCGCGGCGCGCAGGCGGCTCCGCCGCCGAGCACCGTGGGGGTGACCGGCGCGACAGGACCCGCGGCCGAAGGCCCTCCGTCCGACAACGTCCCTCCGCCCGACGTCCCGGGCGACGACGTCCCGGCCGACGACGTCCCGGCCGAGGCCCCATCGCCTGCCGCCGGCTCGTCCGTGACCTCCCTGGACGACGTCCAACGCATCTGGCCCGCCGTCCTCACCAAGCTCGCCGAGAAAGCCCCCGCCCTGGCCGCGACCTTCGAGGGCGCCCGGCCGGTGGCGCTCGACGAGAACGGCCTGACGATCGGGTTCGCCGCCGACCAGCCCTTCAACAAACGCAAGGCCGAGTCGCCGGACCGGCGCCAGGCCCTGATCGAGGCGTTCGAGGCGGTGACCGGCGCGCCGGTCGCGCCGAGCTACGTCCTGCTCGACGAGGCGGAGGCCGAGGCCGCCCCGCCGCCGCCCGACACCCCGGCACCCGGCGGCGCGGAGATCGACGAGGATGAATTGCTGGAACGACTGAAGAGCGAGTTCGACGCGGAGGAGGTCAGTTAGGTGGCACGAGGTGGCGGTCCCGGGGGCTTCGACGTGAACGCCCTGATGAAACAGGCCCAGCAGATGCAGGAGCAGATGCTGCAGGCCCAGGAGAAACTGAAAGACGAAACGGTCGAGGCGAGCGCCGGCGGCGGCATGGTCAAGGTGACCGTGGGCGGCGACCTGTCCCTGCGCGAGATCGTCATCGACCCCGAAGCGGTCGATCCCGAGGACGTCGAGATGCTCCAGGAGATGGTGCAGGCGGCGGTCAACGAGGGGCTGCGCTCCGCCCAGGACCTGGCGGGCTCGAAAATGGGCGACGTCACCGGCGGGCTGGGCGGCGGCCTCGGCGGGATGCTCGGCGGTTGAGCGCCGAAGGTCCGGCGCCGCTCGCGCGCCTGGTCGCCGAGCTTTCGCGGCTGCCCGGGATCGGGCAGCGCACCGCGCAGCGGCTCGCCTTCCACCTGCTGCGCGCGCCCGACGAGGAGGCCTTCGCGCTCGGCGACGCGATCCGCGAAGTGAAGGAGAAGGTCGGCCTCTGCGAAGAGTGCTTCAACCTCGCCGAGGGGCCGCTCTGCCGGATCTGCGCCGACCAGGGCCGCGACCGGACGACGATCTGCGTGGTCGAGGAGCCCGGCGACGTGATCCCGATCGAGCGCACCCACGAATACCGCGGCCTCTACCACGTGCTCGGCGGCGCGCTCTCGCCGATCGACGGCATCGATGCCGAGGACCTGAAGATCGCCGAGCTGCTGCGCCGGGTCGAGCGCGGCGGAGTCGACGAGGTCGTGCTCGCCACCAACCCGACCACTACCGGTGAGGCGACCGCCCTCCACATCGCCGAACGGCTTCGCGGGCAGGCGCGGGTCACCCGGCTGGCGAGCGGCCTGCCGGTCGGCGCCGACCTCGAGCACGCCGACGAGGTGACGCTCGGCAAGGCCCTCGCGGGGCGCCGCAGCATCGACTAAGCAAAATCTGGACGAACGTCATCGGGCAATTTGCGGTTTTCCGCCGCTTCGTCGTCCGCCCGGTCCGGCAACCTCCCCGCGTGGCAGCAACTCCGGACGACTCGAGCGTGCGCCCGCAGGGTGGGAACCTCGACCGTCCCGGCCGGATGGCGATCGAGGTCGCCGAACGCCACGCCTCGCTGCTCGGGGCGCTGCGTGAGGAGGTCGGCGAGTCGGTTGGCCCGCGCTTCGCCGCCGCCGCCCAGCGCCTCGCCGAGGACTTCGGCGAGGTGACGGCCACCGCGGTCGAAGCCGCCTACGAGGCGATCCGCGACGAAGGCCGCGCGGGCGCGGTCGCCGAATTTGCCCGCTCGCCGCGCGAAGAGCTGCCGAGCCTCTACCGGCCCGGCCACATGCGCCGCCGGCTCGACCAGCTGATCGAGACCAACCGCCGCTACGGGCACCCCTTCGGCCTCGCCGTCTTCGACACCTCCGGCCCTGACACCAAAGACGCGGTCGACGGCGAGATGGCGCTGGCGGTGGTCAGCGCCGCGCTGCGCGACAGCATCCGCATCGTCGACGAAGCGTTCCGGCTGGAGGAGGAGGCCGTCTGCGTCCTCGCCCCGAACCTGCGCACGGTCGAAGGGATGCAGATGTGCGAGCGGCTGCTCGGCCAGCTCGAGGACCTGGAGCGGGCGGGGGGCCTGCGGATCGCGGTGACCGCCGGGGTCGTCGCCTGCCCGGACCACGGCGCCGACGCCGATCAGCTGCTGCACAAGGCGGACGCCGCGATGTGGCGAGCCCGTGCGGTGGGCCAGCCGGTAGGCGTCGGCGGCCTGCAAGATCGCTAACAGTTTCGGCAAATTTGCCGATAACTGCAGTAAACCCGCCGATCCGCTGTCAAGATTTCGCCACCTCATGCCGGGAATCCGCACCAATGCCGCTGCCGAAGTACTCGGCGTCAGCCCCAACACGTTGCGCAGTTGGGAGCGTCGCTACGGCTTCCCGACCCCGAAGCGGACCCAGGGCAACCACCGCAACTACGACCTGATCGAGTTGCAGACGCTGCGCGACGCGCTCGCCCAGACCGGCAACATCTCCTCCGCGGTGGCGCTCGCCCGCCAGCGCCAGGACGTGCCGGTCGGCGACGACTCGCTGCTCGCCGCCTTCCAGGGCTTCGACGAGGCCGCCGCCGACCGCGCGGTCGAGGAAAGCCTCGCGGTGCGCCCGCTGGAGCGCACGGTCGAGGAGCTGCTGCTGCCGGCGATCGACAAGCTCGCCGCCGACCCCGGCGCCGAGGCCGAGCTCGAATTCGCCGCCCGCTGGGCCACCGGCTGGCTGCACGGCGCCCGCCGCCTCGCCGCCGCCGCCTCGCGCCCGGCCGGGGTCCTGCTGATCGACTCCAGCAGGGGCGCCGACGCCGAGGAGGTCCACACCCAGGCTCTCGACCTCTCCCTGCGCCGGGCCGGCTTCCGCGTCCTCGTCCTCTCCAACGAGCTCGGCGACGAGCGCCTCGAGCGGGCGCTCGGCGCGCTCGACCCGACCGCGATCGTCCTCTGCGGCCCCAACGCGGAGACCCGCGACGCGGTCCGCCTGGTCCGCAAGATCCGCGAGCTCGGCTTCGTCGCGCCGCTCTTCGGCTTCCGCGCCAGCGGCCTGATCGGCGCCGCCGTCCCCTCGGCCGGCGAGACGCCGAGCCAGGTCACCGGGATGCTGAACGCGGACCTCCGCCGTCGCGCCTCCCAGGCCTTCGGCTAAGACGTCGGGCCCAGGCCTTCGGCTAGAACGTCGCGCCCCCCGGGCGTTCGGGCAAGACGGCCAAAAAGACGGCGCGAGGCCCGAAGGCCCCGCGCCGGTGGTGCGACTGCTGCGCCTCGCGGCGCCGGACCAACCCGATCTAGATCAGATTGATCGCCTTGCGGGCCGCGTTGAGGACGACCTTCGGCAGCGGCGCGAAGTCGAGGGCGGCGCCGTAGGCCTGACCCTTCGTGATCGCGTAGTTGAGGAACTGCTTGAGGAACTGCGCCTGCGGGGCGTTGCGGGGGACGATCGAGTAGGTGAACGTCGAGATCGGGTAGGCGACCTTGGCCCGCTTCGGCGGGTCGACGATGCTGATCCCGCTGTTCGGCTTGGCCTTCTTCACGACGGCGGCCGCTTCCTCGATGTTCTTGAGGTTCGGCTGCTCGTAGTTGCCGGCGTTGTTCTGCACCGCGGCGGCGGGGAGGCCTGCTGCGATCAGGTAGGACGCCGAGATGTAGCCGATCGCGCCCTTGGTCTTGGTGACCGTCGAGGTGACGCCGGAGTTGCCCTTGGCGCCGACGCCCGCCTTGAAGCCGACGCTCGTCGCGTAGCCGACTTCGCGCTTCCAGGCCGAGCTGATCTTCGACAGGTAGTTGGTGAACGCGTAGGTGTCACCGGAGCCGTCGCTGCGGAACACCGGGGTGATCGTCAGGTTCGGCAGGTGGGCCTTCGGGTTGGCCTTCTTGATCTTCGGGTCGTTCCACTTCGTGATCTTGCCGAAGTAGATGCCGGCGATGATCGGGCCGGTCAGGTTCAGCTTCTTGACGCCGGGGACGTTGAAGCCCAGGCCGGTGGCCGAAAGGGCCCACGGGACCGTCACGCAGCCATTGCAGCCGGCCGCCTGTTCGGGCGTCATCGGGGCGTCGGACGCGCCAAAGTCGACGGTGCGGTTGGAGATCTGCTTGATCCCTTCGCCGGAGCCGACCGAGGCGTACTTGACCGGGATGCCGGACTTGATTTCGAAGCCGTTGATCCAGTTGTTCATCAGAGGCGCGACCAGCGTCGATCCGGCGCCGTTGAGGCCGGCCGCTGACGCGCTCGCGGTCGAAACGGCTGCCGTGCCTCCAACCGTTCCTCCGACCGCGATGAGGACTGCAAGCAACCTATTGCGAATCAAGAGTGTTCCTTTCAACAAGGGTGGGATTATCGGCGCGTAGTGTTCTCCCTCTCGAAACCCGATGTTGTGTCATTCTCGTGAAAAGCTTCAGTAACAAATAGGTAACAACTCTGATGACAAGCCTGTAACAAAACTGTTACATCAGCTGAGCCCACGGTCGCGCTTCCCAGGCGCCGAAGGCGAGTTGTTTCAATCTTGTGAAAATCGCTTTGGTGACCCCTCGGTGGCGCCCGCCCTCCTCTACATTGGCGGCGATGAGCGCCACCCCGCCCGCCGGCCCGGCGCCGCTGAAGATGGCGCGCTCGACCCGCCAGAGCTCCGCCCGCAAGCGCGCCGACAGGTTCGGCGACGTGGCGCTGTTCCTGATCTGCGCGGGAGCGGCGGTGCTCGCGCTGCTGGTCATCGTCCTGATCGCCAAGGAAGTGATCGAAGGTGCCCAGCCGGCGATCTCGAAGTTCGGCGTCGGCTTCCTGACCAGCCACGAATGGGCGCCGCCGCTGGACAAATTCGGCGGCGAGGGGTTGATCCTGGGCACCTTGATCACCTCGACCATGGCGCTGGTGCTCGGCGCCCCGGTGGCGATCTCGATCGGGATCTTCCTGGCGCTGCTGGCGCCGGCCTCGGTCCGCAACGTGATCTCGCCGCTGGTGGAAATGCTGGCCGCGATCCCCAGCGTCATCCTCGGCTTCTGGGGCCTGCTCGTCCTCGGCCCGTTCCTGGTCGGCACGGTCGAGCCGTTCCTCCATGACACCTTGGGCTTCATCCCGCTGTTCGGCGAGCCGCAGACCACCGGCAACAGCGTCTTCAACGCCGGGTTGATCCTCACGATCATGGTCATCCCGATCATCGCCTCGGTGTCCCGCGACCTCTTCCTGGCGGTACCGCGGGACCTGCAGGACGGCGCCGCCGCGCTTGGCTCCACCCGTTGGGAGGTCATCCGCGGCGTCGTCCTTCCGAGCACCCTCTCCGGGATGACCGCCGCCTGCCTGCTCGGCCTCGGCCGCGCGCTCGGCGAGGCGATCGCCGTCTCCCAGGTGATCGGCGGCGGCACCGAATCACACCTGTCCCTGTTCAAGACCGGCGGCACGATGGCCTCGCAGATCGCGCTGCAGTTCAACAGCGCCGTCTCCAAGCTCCACACCGCGTCGCTCTACTACCTCGCCGCCCTGTTGCTGGTGATCGGCATCGCGTCCAACCTGCTCGCGAGCTGGATCGGCCAGCGGTTCGGCGATCCTCAAGGGGCGACGCGATGAAGCTGAGGCGCGGGGACGGCGGGCGGGAGTTCGACCCGACCCAGCCACTCGTGGCGACCGGCAACCTCGGCCGTCGCCGGGCGGTGAGCCGCGCGATCCAGTCGCTCGCCGTCGCCGCCGCCCTGTCGGCGGTGGCGGTGCTGGTCATCGTCATCTGGGCGGTGGTCAGCCACGGCGCCAAGGCGATCAGCTGGACCTTCATCACCAGCGGGTATCCGAGCGGCGTCGGCCCCTACCTGGTCGGCACCGTGGAGATCGTCGCGATCGCCACCCTCATGGCGATGCCCTTCGGGGTGTTGATCGCCCTCTTCCTCACCGAGTACGCGGGCCGGCGTTGGACCAGGCCGGTGCAGCTGATCATGGACGTCATGAACGGCCTCCCGTCGATCATCATCGCCGTCTTCATTTTCATCCTGCTGGTCGCCAACCAGGGCCAATCGGGCTTCAAGGCGTCGATCGCGCTGGCGATCATCGAGGTGCCGCTGATCGCCCGCGGGACGCAGGAGGTCCTGAACCTGGTGCCCTCTCAGCAACGGGAAGCCGCCGACGCGCTCGGCGTCGCCAGGTGGCGAGGCATCCTGACGATCATCCTCCCGGCCGCCGCCGGAGGAATCGTCACCGCGACGCTGCTCTCCGTCGCCCGCGCCGCGGGCGAGACGGCGCCGGTGCTGCTGATCGACTCCCTGGCCAAGGGCGACAAGCTGCAGCTCAACCCGTTCGCGGAAATCCCCAACGCGCCGGTGCGTATCTTCCAGCTGTCCGAAGAAGCCAGTCCCGAAGGCTTCACCGAAGCCTGGGGCCTCTCGCTGATCCTGATCGCCTTCATCCTCGCCCTCGGGCTCGGTTCGCGCGCCCTCCTCAACCGCAGCAAGAGAAAGATGACCCGATGAGCATCGACGACCAGACCTTCGAATCACCCGCCGCCGCCAACGGCCGCCCCCAGGTGCCCGGGCGGGTGCGGATCCGCACCGAGCCGGCGCCCGCCGTGACCGCCGGCCTCGGCGCCCGCCCGGCGACCGAGAGCTCGCTCGGGAGCCAGGTGAACGTCGCCCCCGACGTCGTCTTCGACGCCGAGAAGGTCGGCATCTTCTACGGGCCCAAGCAGGCGCTGATCGACGTCTCGATGCGCATCCGGCGCGGTCAGGTCACGGCGCTGATCGGCCCCTCGGGGTGCGGGAAGACGACCTTCCTGCGCAGCCTCAACCGGATGAACGACTCGATCTCCGGCTTTCGGATCGACGGCCAGATCCGCTACCACGGCCACGACATCTATGGGCCGGGGGTCGACACCGTCGAGGTGCGGCGGCGGATCGGGATGGTCTTCCAGAAACCGAACCCCTTCCCGAAGTCGATCTACGACAACATCGCCTGGGCGCCGCGGAACCTCGGCATGCGCCAGGGGCTCAAGGAGCGGGTCGAGAAGGCCCTGCGCGGGGCGGCCCTCTGGGACGAGGTGAAGGACCGGCTGAAGGACTCGGCGCTCGGCCTCTCCGGCGGCCAGCAGCAGCGCCTCTGCATCGCCCGGGCGATCGCGATCGAACCGGACGTGCTGCTGCTCGACGAGCCCGCCTCCGCCCTCGACCCGATCGCCACCGGCGCGATCGAGGACCTGATCCACAGCCTCAAAGGCCGCTTCACGATCGTCATCGTCACCCACAACATGCAGCAGGCGGCGCGGGTCGCCGACCGCACCGCGTTCTTCAGCCTCGAGACGCGCGGCGAGAAACCGATCGGCGCGCTGATCGAGTTCGACGAGACCTCGAAGATCTTCGGCTCCCCGCGGGATCCCCGCACGCGCGACTACGTGACCGGCCGCTTCGGCTGAGCGGCGGGGCGGTCGGGGCTCGGACCCCGGCGCTCCGGGCAGGGGTTCCGCCTAACCCTTCGCGCGGATCGCCGCACCGCTGTCGCCCGGTGCCCTGGGAGCTCAGGGTGCAAGACGCTCCGGGGCCCCCGGACGACTGCCCGACCCGCTCCGTGGCCCGTGAGAGGGGGTTCCGGTAGGGCTCGCAGCGGCTTGTACCCGGAGCCGCAAAACCTGCGGGCGTCAGCTCAACCCCTCCCCGATGCGGAGGGTTGAGCGAGAGCCCTACCGGAACCCCCTCACGCCCAGCCCGCGGTTGAGCGAGAGCCCTACCGGAACCCCCTCACGCAATGCCCGCGGGTCAGCGCCGCATGATGGTGTCGCCCGAGACCTGCTCGAGCAACGGTTTGCCGCACTGCCAGCAGAAGGTCGCGCCGCTCGAGTGGGGAGCGCCGCACGAGGGGCAGGCGCCGGCGGTGGCGGACTCTTCCATGCGCAGGATCCGTTCGACCTCGTTCAGCTCGGCGTCGGCATCCTGCAGCTCGGCGGCGCGCGCGACCAGCACCTCCACCCGCACGCTGTCGCGGACCGCCATTTCGTAGGTCAGGCCGCCGAGGTCCCACTGCAGCTCGGCGACCCGGGCGACCAGCTGCTCGCGGCGTCGTTTGAGGTCGACGATGAACTCCTCACCGTGCCCCGAGCTCATGGTCCTGCCCGGGGGCGGGCCCCCCGCCCGCACGGTGCCGCCCGGGCGGGCGCCGGGCGGCGGCGCGCCCGGGGGAGGCGGCGACTTGCGGGTGCCGCCCGACGGTGCCTTGGGTTTCGAGCCGGGGAGTCTCATTCGCCGAAGAAGTTGCCGGTGAATTCTTCGCCTTTGCAGCCTGCGGTGCCGGGGGTGCATTTGTCGCCGACTTTCTGTTCGGCTTCCGGCAATTCGACGCCTTCGGTGGGGTGGAGGACGGTTTCGACCGATTCCGTCTGCCCGTGCGCGCCTTCCTGGGAGTTCTTTTCGGCCTTCTTGGTGGCCTTGCCGGTGCTCTTTTCGCCGATCGCCGACTTGCCGCTGCCACCCTTGCTCTTGCTCGCGCCCTTCGAGCCGCCCGAGCCCGGGCTTGAGCCGGCTTCTTCGCCGCCGGTCGCCGCGGCGGCTTCGCCGCCTCCCGCGGGGGCACCGCCGACCTGCACGACCTTGACTTCGCCGCCGCCCGTCGCGGTGGCGTTTTCGTGACCGGAGCGGCCGATCAGGAAGCCGACGCCGATCGCCAGGACGAGCGTCGCGACCCCGGCGATCAGGGCCGCGTTGGCGTTCATCCGGTTGGACCGCTGCTCGGCGGGCGGCGGGGGAGGGGGCGGGGTCGCGACGCCGGCGGGCGCGTGCATCGACTCCATGAAGGCGACCGCGTCCATGAACGGCAGCCGCGGCTCGCCGCGGCGCCGGCCACAGCTGAGGCAGTAGCGCTGGTCCGCCGCCATCTGGGCGCCGCAGCTGGGGCAGGACTCGTGAGCGCCGAACGCGGCCATCGCGCCGGGCATGCCTGGCTCGGCCGGCTGGGGCGCCGTCGGCGGCTGGGGGGTATTCGCGGCAGGAGCCGGCGCCGCCGGCTCGGTTCGCTCGGGACCGGCACTCACTGGCCAATCTTCAGTTCGGGCGGGATCGGTGGTGTTTAAGAGTTGTGAATGAGTGGCGCGGACGCCTTCGTGAAGCGGTTTGCGTCGATGCAAAATCTTCACAATCCCGCCTTGGCCGGCCGCGCATAATCACCCCAAACGTGGCCGACCGCAGAGACGATCAGACGCCCGCGCCGGAGGGTCGGGAGACGTGCACCGGGTGCGGCGGCCGGCTCGCCCCCGACCAGCGCTACTGCATCGACTGCGGCCGGCGCCGTGGCCGTCTCCCCGGGGCGGTGGCCGGAGTCCTCGCGGCGCTCTCGGCCAGGGGCAGGGACGGTGGCGCGGCGGCACCCGCCAAGCCGACGCGCCCGCCGGGCGAGGGGAGCGACGGCTGGTCGTGGATGCCATCGCCGCAGGCGATCGCGATCGCGGTGATCGGGATGCTGGCGCTCGGGGTCGGGCTCGGCTCGGCGATGAGCGAAATCGCCTCCTCGGCGCCGCTGTCGACGATCCTGCTCGAGTATCCCCAGCAGGCGAGCGAACCGCCGCCGCCGGCGGAAGAGCCGGAAGAAGTCGAAGAAGAAGCGGCGCCCGCCGAAGCCCCGGCGGAAGAAGCGGCGCCGGCGGAAGCGTTCGCCGAAGAACCGCTGCCGCAGCCGGTGGTCGAAGCTCCGCTGCCCGAAGCGCCCGAAGAACCCAGCCTGGTGCCCTTCAACCCCGAAGAAGCGGGCGAAAACTTCCTCGAAGAAGAAGAAGCCGAAGGGACGCTGCCGGAAATCAAGCACGTCTTCCTGATCGTGCTCGGCGAAGGCGGCTACGAAGAAACCTTCGGCGCGACCTCGACCGCTCCGTACCTCTCGAAGACGCTGCCGAAGAAGGGCGAGCTGATCCCCAACTACTACGCGGTCACCGGCGGGGTGCTCGCCAACGAGATCGCGATGCTGAGCGGCCAGGGCCCGACCACGGAAACCGCGGTCGACTGCCCGGAATACACGGCGATCACGCCGGCCACCGTCTCGGTCTTCGCCGAACAGGTCGAAGGCGAAGGCTGTGTCTACCCGGAAACGGTGGAATCCCTGCCGACCCAGCTCGGCGCCGCGAAGCTCAGCTGGCGCGCCTACGTCGAGGACATGGAAAACGGCGGCGCGCTGGGTCAACCCTTCCGCTGCCGCAAGCCGGCGCTGGGTGGCCCGGACTGGAGCCCGACGCCGTCCCCGGGCGACCAGTACGTGACCTGGCGCAACCCGGTCGTCTACTTCGGCGCGATCGCCGAAGGTCCCGAATGCGAAAAGGTCGACGTCGGCTTCGAACTGCTGTCGCACGACCTGCAGACGACGAAGCAGACGCCGGCCCTGTCGCTGATCTTCCCCAACGCCTGTCACTCCGGCGGCCAATACGAATGCGAACCGGGGGCGCCGAAGGGCGCCCAGGGCGCCGCCGCGCTGCTGAAGACGCTGGTGCCGGCGATCATGCACTCGCCCGCCTACGAAGAAGGCGGCCTGATCATGATCACCTCGGCCGAGGCCCCGCAGGCCGGCGAAGGTCCCGACTCGAGCGCCTGCTGCCTGGCGCCGGAATATCCGAACCTGCCGCCGTCGGCGACGACCGAGGAATCGAAGAGCGCCGAACCGTCGACCACCGGCGGACCGTCGAAGAGCGCCGAATCCACCGCGGCCGGCGAATCGAAGACGACCGCCGAACCGACCGCGGCCGGCGAATCGCCACCGAGCACCGCCGAATCGACCACCACCTACGACCAGGAATCGGTGCGCGAAAGTGGCGGCGGCGGCAAGGTTGGCCTGCTGCTGATCTCCCCGCTGGTGGAAGCGGGCAAGGTGGAAGAAGCCGAATACGCCAACCACTTCACGCTGCTGAAGACGCTGGCGGAGATGTTCGGCGTCGAACCGCTCGGCTACGCGGGCGAAGAAACGATGCCCGCGCTCAGCCCGAGCCTCTTCAAAGCGCCGCGATCAGCAGGCGAACCGCAAGCCCCAGCAGGGCGATCCCGAGGAACTTCCGAATCGTCGGCCCGGTGAAGCGCCGCGAGAGGCGGGCGCCGAGCTGGGCGCCGGGCAGCACCCCGACCGAGAGCGCCAACGCCCGTCGCAGCCCGTGGCCGGTGGTCAGCGTGCCGCCGATCAGGTGCGTCAGGCTCGCCGTCCCCGACATCCAGACCAGCACGAAGTGCGAGGTGGCGGTGGCGATGTGGGTGGGGAAGCCGAGCGCCCCGGCCATCAGCGGCACGTGGATCACCCCGCCGCCGATCCCCAGGAAGCTGGAGAGGAAGCCCACCCCGGCGCTGTAGAGGGTGCCGCGGCCGAGCGGCACGTGGTAGCGGTAGACCTCGCCCTGGGCGTCGATCAGCTCGCGTGCCTTGGTCCTCCCGCGCGGCATGCCGCGTTCGGCGTGCGGGCGCAGCCGGATCACGGTGATCGAGAGGATCGCCAGGACGATGGCCATGATCGCGTCGAAGACGCGGGTCGGGACCAGGTGGACCGCCAGCGCCCCGAGGATCGAGCCGGGGATTCCGGCGGCGGCGAAGCGGAGCCCCGAGCGGTAGTCGATCCGCTTCAGCCGCGCGTAGGCGACCGACCCCGAGAGCGCGTTGAAAAAGACGACGAGGAGGCTGATCGAGGTGATCTGGGCAGGCGTCAGATTCGGGTAGAGGAGCAGCAGGACCGGCGTGAGGATGAAGCCGCCTCCCGCCCCGACCAGGGTTCCGAAGGCCCCGACGAGGAGGCCCAGCAGGGCAAGGAGTACGTAGCTCAAGTCGGAGGAGTTCTAGCGGGGGCGCCTATCCGGCCCTGTAACGGAGTCGTAAATGGGGCTTTGGTCGGTTGGCTCGGGGGCACTATCTTCCAGCTGGACCCGGCTAACCACAGGAGGCGTTGATGCTCGACCAGAGCAAGATCGGCAAAGTCGTGACGGAGCAGATGGAGGCGATCGAGGCCGACTACGGCGACGACTGCGAGATCGGCGACGTCTGCACCATCGTCGAGGTGATCGGCCCGCACGGCTCCCACGTGCGCGTCCGCTCCAGCGACATGCGCCCCCACAGCGGCCTGGGGCTGATCCGGATGGCCGAACAGGCGATGCTCGGCAACCTGGGCGGCAACTAGCTTCGCGGCACCCACCGGCCGGTCGGCCCACCGGACGGCCGGCGGCGGTGCGTTCGTACTTCTGCTCGCCTAGGGCACGGAAGTACGAACGCCGGAGGCGTGCGGTCGCTCGACCAGCTCGGCGAGCAGCGCGACGACGACCGCGGGGTCGAACTGGGTCCCGGAATTCGCGCGGAGCTCGGCTTCGGCGGCCTCCTGGCTCATCGCCCGACGGTAGCTGCGGTCCGAGGTCATCGCGTGGAAGGCGTCGCAGGCGGCGATCACCATCGCCCCGCGCGGGATCTCCGCGCCGCGCAGGCCGTCGGGATAGCCGCCGCCGTCGTGGCGCTCGTGGGCGGAGCGGACCAGCGGCGCGACCGGGGCGAGGAACGGGACCCGCTCCAGCATCCGCGCGCCGATCGCCGCGTGCTCGTCCATCCGAGCGCGCTCGGCGGCGGTCAGCGGGCCGGGCTTGCGGATGATCTCCGATGGGATGCCGATCTTGCCGACGTCGTGCAGGAGGGCGCCGTAGCGCAGACGGTCGAGCTCCACCCCCTTGATCCCCATCCGCTCGCCGACCCGGATCGCCAGCCCGGCGACCTCCTCGGCGTGGTAGGCGGTGTAGGAGTCCTGCATCTCGACCGCGTCCGAGATCACCCCGATCGTGGTCAGGAAGGCGTCCTCCAGTTCGACGACCAGCCGACAGCGGTGGATCGCGGCGCCGATCTGCCCGGCGACCACGTGCGCCAGCAGCAGGTCTTCCTCGCCGAAGGCGCCGCGCTCGCGCTGCTCGAGGTTGAGCACGCCCCAGTTCGACTCGGCGACGACGATCGGCAGCGACAGCTCCGAGCCGGGGTCGGCCTCCGTCTCCCTGCCCAGGTAGTCGGGGTCGCGGCGGGTGTCGTTGACCATCGCCGCCCGGCCGCTGCGGGCGACCCGGCCGTTGACGCCCCGCTCGACCGGCTGCTCGAGCGCCAGGAAGTCATCGACCGTCTCGGCGAGTGGCCCGGCGGCGGCGACGACGCGCAGGACCCCGTCCGGGTCCAGGCGCTGGACCACCGCGAGGTAGTAGTCGAGGGACTCGTGCAGGGTGCGGACCGCCTCGCGGGCGACGCTCTCGGTCGAGGCGGCGCGGGAGAGCAGGGTCGCGAGGCGACTCGCCACCAGCAGGCGGTCGGCCTGCTCGCCGTATCCGGGCTTCGCGCCGGCGGCGGCGACCGGCATGCTGCTCGTCTTCGGCTCCATCAGCCTCGGTTATCGGCCTTGCGACGGCAACCCTTGACCGCTCTCTATCCTCGGGGGCATGCCCGACCAGGGTTCGGACATAGTCGTGATGAAGTTCGGCGGCACCTCGGTCGCCGGCGCCGAGCAGATCAAGCGCGCGGCGGGGCGCATCGTCGCCGCCCGCGCGGCCGGCAACCGGGTCGTCGCCGTGCTCTCGGCGCGCGGCAAGACGACCGACGAACTGGTCGCCCAGGCGCACGAGATCTCCGAGCGCCCCGTCGCCCGGGAGCTGGACATGCTGCTCTCCACCGGCGAGCGGATCTCCTGCGCGCTCTGCGCGATGGCGATCCACGACATGGGCCACGAGGCGATCTCGCTGACCGGCTCCCAGGCGGGGATCGTCACCGACTCGTCCCACACCAAAGCGCGGATCATCGACGTGCGCGCCGATCGCATCCGCCAGGCGCTCGCCCAGGACCGGATCGTCCTCGTCGCCGGGTTCCAGGGCGTGTCGACCGACAGCCGCGACGTCACCACGCTCGGTCGCGGCGGCTCCGACACCACCGCGGTGGCGCTCGCCGCGGCGCTCGGGGCCGGCGTCTGCGAGATCTACACCGACGTGCGCGGGGTCTACTCGGCCGACCCGCGGATCGTCTCCGACGCCCGCATGCTGTCGATGGTCTCCTTCGAGGAGATGCTCGAGATGGCGGCCTCCGGGGCGCGGGTGCTGCAGTTGCGATCGGTCGAGTACGCCCGTAACCACGGGGTCCGGATCCACTGCCGCAGCAGCTTCGAGGACGGTCCCGGTACCCTCGTCGTGTCAGAGGAAGAGACCATGGAGCAACCTTTCGTAACCGCCGTGACCCATTCCGACGCCGAGGCGCGCGTGACGCTGACCGGCCTGCGCGACGAGCCCGGCGTGGCCGGCCGCATCTTCAGCGCCCTCGCCGACGCCAACGTCAACGTCGACGTGATCATCCAGAACGAGCCGGTCGGCGACGACCAGCTCGCCGACCTCTCCTTCACCGTCGACCGCGGCGATCTGCCGATCGCCCGTGAGGTGATCGACCGGCTCGGCGACGTCGCGGTGACGGTGAAGGCCGAAGAGCAGATCGGCAAGGTGTCGATCGTGGGCGCCGGGATGCGCTCGCATCCGGGGGTCGCCGCCAAGGTCTTCCAGACCCTGGGCGAGCAGGGCATCAACATCGAGATGATCAGCACCTCGCCGATCAAGATCTCCTGCGTCATCGCCGCCGAGCGGGTCACCGATGCCGTCCGGGTGCTGCACGGCGCCTTCGAGCTCGGCGAGGAAGCGATCCGCCCGGAAGACCCGAGCGGCCCCGACCACACCCCGACGGTCGCCGGCTAGCGGCCGCCGAGCGAGATGGCGGGCGACGGCTACAGAGTCGGGGTGATGGGTGCGACCGGTGCGGTCGGCACGACGATCCTCGCGCTGCTGCACGAGCGCGGCTTCCCCGCGCGTGAGGTCGTCGCCTACGCCTCGGAGCGCTCGGCCGGCAAGGAGCTGGAGTGGGGCGGCGGCACGCTGGTCGTGCAGCCGCTCGACGAGGAGACGATCCAGGGCGTCGACGTCGTCCTCTCCTCGCCGGGCGGCAAGGTCAGCTCGGAATGGTCGCCGCGCTTCGTCGAGGCGGGCGCGACCGTCGTCGACAACACCAGCTACTGGCGGATGCACGACGACGTGCCGCTGGTCGTCGCCGGGGTGAACGACGAGGCCGCCGAGCGCCACAGCGGCATCGTCGCCAACCCGAACTGCACGACGATGACCGCGCTGATGGCGCTGGCACCGATCCACCGCGCCGTCGGGCTGGAGCGACTCGTCGTCTCCAGCTACCAGGCGGTCTCGGGGACCGGACAGAAGGCGATCGAGGAGCTGCGCGCCCAGGCGAAGGCGATCCTCGCGGGCGAGGAGCCGCCCGCGCCCTCGGTCTACCCACGCCAGATCGCCTTCAACGTGCTGCCCCAGGTGGAGAGCTTCAAGGACGGCGACGACTACACGACCGAGGAGCGCAAGGTGATGGCCGAGACGCGCAAGATCCTCGGCTTCGGCGAGGAGGTCGGGATCTCCGCCACCTGTGCCCGGGTGCCGGTCTTCGTCGGCCACTCGGAGTCGGTCAACGTGCAGACCAGGGAGGACCTCTCGCCCGCGGACTGTCGCGCGCTGCTGGCCGACGCGGTCGGGGTACGGGTGGTCGACGATCCGGCGAGCGCCGAGTACCCGCTGGCGATCGACGCGGCCGGCGAGGACGACGTCCTGGTCGGCAGGATCCGCCGTGACCCGGGCCACGAGCGCACCCTCAACCTCTGGGTCGCCGGCGACAACCTGCGCAAGGGTGCCGCCACCAACGCCGTCCAGGTCGCCGAGCTCCTGGTCGACCGCGGCTGGCTCCTGAACCGGCGCTGAGCGCCGCGCCCAGGCCGCGCAAAAGTCACACTTCCGCGCGCCACAAGTGCGCACTTGCCGCCTAAGCTCAGGTTATGGCAGCGGAAAGGACCAGATGGACCGACGAGCGCCTCGACGACGGTGCCGACCGCCTCGATCGCTTCGAACGGAACGTCGACCGGCGCTTCGACAAGGTGGACGAGCGCTTCGACAAGGTGGACCAGCGCTTCGACCGGTTCGAAAGCAGCGTCGACGAGCGCTTCGACAAGGTCGACCGGCGCTTCGACAAGGTCGATGAGCGTATAGAGCAGATGGCGACCAAGGAGCAGTTGGACAAACTCGACTCCGAGTGGAAGGAACGGTTCGCCGCGCTCGGCGAGAAGTTCGATCGCATGCAGCTGACGCTGGTCGGCGGCCTGATCACGATCGTCGGGGCCATGATCATGCAGTCGTTCCTCGGCTGAGCGTCCCTGGCGGGAACCCTCCTCCGCCGCCGCCCTGCTCCTCGTTCTCTTGACCACACCACGGTGTGGTCAAGAGAACGAGCGGCGGCCGCGGGGCGGCGCGGAAGTGTGAACAGGCCTACGCGGGGACGGCGGTGAGGCGCTCCTCGACCCACTTGGTCGAGGCGATGTGCTTCTCCATCCCCAGTTCCTTCGGCGTCGCGCCGAGGGCGAGGCCGACCAGCTGGGGGAGGTGGAGGACCGCCAGCCCGAGGTCGCGGTTGACGACCTTGGCCGCCTCCGGCTGCTGCATGTCGAGGTTGAGGTGGCAGAGCGGGCACGGGGTGACGAGGCAGTCGGCGCCGGCGTCGATCGCGTCGCCGACGTGGGTCCCGGCCTGGGTGAGCGAGGTCTCGCGGTTCATCGTGATGACCGGGAAGCCGCAGCATTTGCGCGCCCCGTCGTACTCGACGATCTGGCCGCCGAGGACCTCGATGACCTTCTCCAGGTAGACGTCGCGATCCGGGTGGGCGCCGTAGCCGAGCCGCTCCTTGGGCCGCACGATGTAGCAGCCGTAGAAGGGGCCGACGCGGAGGCCCGAGAGCGGCCGTTTCACCTGCGCGGCGAGACGGTCCAGGCCGTAGTCCTCGACCAGCAGCCAGAGGAAGTTTTTGTTCGTCCAGGAGCCGTCGCTCGCCTTCTCGTAGGAGAGTCCCTGGCCGGACAGCGCCTCGTTGACATGCGCCCGGTAGGCCGAGTCGGCGTCGAGGCGCTGCTGGCACTCCGACTGCGCGCCCTGGCAGGTCGAGCAGATGTTCATCATCGACAGGCCGGTCTGCTGGGCGAGCGCGAAGGTGCGCGCGTTCAGCGTGTCGGCCAGCTCCTGGTTGTGCTCGGCGATCACGCCGGCGCCGCAGCAGTTGGCGCGGTCGAGTTCGACCAGCTCGATGCCCAGCTTCTGGGCGACCAGCGCCATCGAGCCGTGCAACTCGGGCGTGAAGCCGCGCGAGACGCAGCCGGGCCAGTAGGCGACTTTGATCTGATCAGCCATTCGAGGCCTCCTCATGTGCGGCCATGGCGGGATCCGGCTCGAGACCCTCCTCGACGGCGGCCTCCGCGTCGCCCTCCTCGCCCTTGATGTACAGGTTGAATTCCTCGTTGTGCTCCTCGGCGTGCTTGTAGATCGCCTTGACCTCGTCCTGGGCGGTCCCGGGGAGCTTGTGGTGGACGCCCGGGATCAGTTTCGGCAGCGAGCGCATCTTGCCCGTTTTGATCCCGCGGATCGCGACCGGCAGTGAGCCGATCATTTCCTTGATCGCCCGTTTGCTCGGCATCAGCTTGCCGAGCAGGCCCGGCGCGAAGGACTCCTGCAGCAGCATCGACTCGTCGAGGGTGCCCTTCTTCTCGATGATCTTCACGAAGGCCATCTCGTGGGCGTGGCCGCTGTTGGGGTCCTCGATCCCGTTCTCGCCGGCTTTGCGGCGCAGGCGCATGATCTGGTCCATCGGCGCCACGCCCTTGGGGCAGGCGTCGACGCAGCTGAAGCAGTGGGTGCAGTCGTAGATCCCGTGCGGGTCCTCGGTCAGGTCGGTGAGCCGCTCGGCGGTCTCCGCGTCGCGCGGGTCGCCGACGAAGCGGTAGGCCTTGGCGAGCGCGGCCGGGCCGATGAACAGCGGGTCGGCTTCCATCGAGAGGCAGGACGAGACGCAGGCGCCGCACTGGATGCAGGCCATCGACTGGGTGATGTCGATCATCGATTCCGGCTCGACGATGTACTCGCGCTCCGGCGGCTCGCCGTGCGGGAGGAGCCACGGCGTGACCCGGCGGATCTTGGTCCAGTGGGTCGACTCCATGTCGGTGATCAGGTCCTTGACCACCGGCATGTTGCCCATCGGCTCGATCGTGATCACGTTGCCGGCGGACTCGCCGCCGACCGCGGCGGCTTTCTTGTCGGCCAGCTCCTGCGCCTCGCCGATCTGGGTCTTGCAGCCGAGCCCGGACTGGCCGTTGATCTTCATCCCGCAGGAGCCGCAGATCGCCGCCCGGCAGGAGCAGCGCACGGCGAGCGAGCCGTCCTCGCGGTCCTTGGCCTGCAGCAGGCCGTCGAGGACCGACAACGACGGCTCCAGCTCGACGTTGAACTCCTCCCAGTAGGCGGGCTCGCCGCTCTCCGGCTGGTAGCGCCGAACTTTGATCGTGTAGTCGGCCATCAGTACGTCCTCGCTTCCGGTTGCCACTGGGTGATCGTGACCTCGGAGTAGGAGATCTCCGGGCCATCCTCGCTCCGCTCGAGGTCGATGTGTTTGAGCCACTCCTCGTCGTTGCGCTCCGGGAAGTCGGTGCGGTACTGGGCACCGCGGCTCTCGCGGCGCTCCAGCGCCGCGACGCAGGAGCACTCGGCGCAGTCGAGCATGTAGGAGAGCTCGATCGCCGCGACCAGGTCTTGGTTGAAGATGCTGCCGTGGTCGTCGATGTAGGCGGTCTTGGCCTCCTCCTTGAGGCGGCGGACCGTTTCCAGGGCCTCGGTGATGCCCGCCTCGTCGCGGAACACCGCGACCTTGGCGTCCATCGTCTGGCCGAGCTCCAGTTTGATCTCCGAGACGCGCCGGCCGGAGCCCTTCTCGCGGCCGTTGATGTCGTCGATCATCGCCTGCTCGTCCTCCAGCACCTTGCCGACCGGACGGGCGAAGTCCATCCGCTTGGCGCGGGCCGCGGCGTCGCGGCCCGAGTGCTTGCCGAAGATCAGCGTGTCGAGCAGCGAGTTGGCGCCGAGCCG
This sequence comes from uncultured Actinomycetes bacterium, assembly GCA_963766705.1. Lineage (GTDB taxonomy): Bacteria > Actinomycetota > Thermoleophilia > Solirubrobacterales > 70-9 > VAYN01. The sequence continues at coordinate 1,027,983 of CAVYBE010000008.1, read as the reverse complement.
GTTGCCGCCGTGGACCGAGACGCACGCCGCCTCGCCCGCCGCGTAGAGGCCGGGGATGTCGGTGCGGCCCTCGGTGTCGGTCTTGATGCCGCCCATCGTGTAGTGGTTACCCGGCTTGATGTGGATCGGTTCGCGGGTGATGTCGACGCCGGCGAAGTCGCGGCCGACGAGGACGATCTCCCGCAGCGCCTCGTGGATGCGCTTGCGGGGCACCACCGTGATGTCGAGCGCGACGGTCCCGTCGGGGAAGCCGCGGCCCTCGTTGATCTCGGTCTGCTCGGCACGGGAGACGACGTCGCGCGAGGCGAGCTCCATCTTGTTCGGCGCGTACTTCTCCATGAAGCGTTCGCCGTTCTTGTTGAGGAGATGGGCACCCTCGCCGCGGGCACCCTCGGTGATCAGGAAGCCCTTGCCCGCCAGCGTGGTCGGGTGGTACTGGATCATCTCCATGTCCATCAGCTTGGCGCCGGCGCGGTAGGCCATCGCGATGCCGTCGCCGGTGCAGATCAGGGCGTTGGTGGTCGGCTTCCAGACCTGGCCGTTGCCGCCGGTCGCCAAGATCACCGACTTGGCCTGGAACAGCGCCATCGAGCCGTCGGCGACGTTGCGGGTGACGACCCCGCAGCACTCGCCCTTCTCGTCCAGCGCCAGCGAGGAGCAGAACCACTCCTCATAGCGGGCGATCTGCTCGGAATATTTCATCAGCTGCTCGTAGAGGACGTGCATGATCGCCTGGCCGGTGATGTCGGCGACGTAGTACGTGCGGGCGGCGGAGGCGCCGCCGAAGGCGCGGGTCCCGAGCTTGCCTTCCTCGTTGCGGTGGAAGGTGACGCCGAGGTGCTCCATGTGGAGGATTTCCTCCGGAGCCTCCCTCGCCATGATTTCGATCGCGTCCTGGTCCCCGAGGTAGTCGGAGCCCTTGACGGTGTCGAACGCGTGGGACTCCCACGTGTCGTCAGGGTTGAGTGCCGCGTTGATGCCGCCCTGAGCGGCGTTTGAATGGGAGCGGACAGGGTGGACCTTGGAGATGATCCCGACCGAAACGCCCTGCTCTGCGGCGGCGAGGGCGGCCCGCTGGCCGGCGAGCCCGGCCCCTATGACAAGCACGTCGTGGGATGGCACGGGGCCGATGCTATAGAGCGTAAATCCGACCGCGTAGTCGGGATTCGTCACACAGCTGACGTCTCTCCGAGGCGGCGGATCGCCGCCTCCGACAGCTTGATGCCGTCGGCGACGGTGCCGAAGTCGACGTTGGCGGCGACGTCCGTGGGCCAGTGGTAGTTGGCGGGCTGCTTGAGGTCGTCGCAGCCCGCGATCACCGCCGCTTCGTAGCCCGCGGCGAGCGGCTCGAGGCCGTCGGTGCCGTTGTGCAGGCGCAGGTTCGGGTAGAGCCAGATGCCCAGTTCCGCGGCGCTCTCGTCGAGCAGCTCGAGCGCCTCGGCCGGGTAGTCGTAGAGCTTCAGGAAGCCCTCGCCGCGCAGCACCAGCAGGTGCGGCGAGCCGGTCGACTCGAGGCAGAGGAAGAAGGTGCTCTCGCGGGGCAGGCTGGGGAAGTGGCGCTCGCCGAACGCCTTCATCCCCTCGCTGAACGACTCCTCGGCGCCCGCCGAGAGGAGGATGACGCGGACGCCCGGGGCCGGGGTCTCGGCGAGGCGGCGGGCGAGGGCGAGGAGCGAGACGACCGCGGTGCCGTTGTCGTTGGCGCCGGGGACGACGCGTCGGGCGCCGATCTCGGCCATCGCCGCGGTCGCCGCCAGCGCCAGCCCGCCGCCGAGACGGGTCAGCGCCCGCGCCCCGGTGAGCGCGCCGAGCGCGACCAGGGCCGGGCCGCCGATGACCGGCGCCATCAGCGCCGGGCTGGTCTCCATCGGCTCGACCAGGCCGAGGCGGTCGGCGATCCTCGGCAGCGCCGGGTGGAACACGAGGCCCGAGTGGGCGGAGTCGTGGTGGGCGCTCACGACGATCGTCCGGGCGGCGTCGGGGTCGCCGATCTCGCAGACGACGTTGTAGGCGGTGCGCTTCGGCAGCGGTGCCCGCAGCCGCCGTCGGTGGGGCGGGAAGTCGGAGGCGATGCCGGCCGCCCCGAGCGCCCCGAGGGCGGCGCCGAGGGCGCGCTTCCCGCGCAGCGCCGCCAGACCGCCGAGCGCGCCGAGTGCGGTGCCGATCCCGAGCGGCCACCAGTAGGTGCCGTGGGCGTCGGCGGCCTCGATCCGGGCCTCGGCGCCGAGCTCGCCGAACCGCTCGACCAGCCACTCGGCGGCGCGGCGCTCGCCCTCCGAGGCCGACGGGCGGTCGATCTGCTCGAGTTCCTCGAGCCGCGCCCGCAGCCAGGCCTGGTCCGGCTCGCCTACCGTCGCCCCCAAAGGTGTGCCAACTGTGTCACTGGCCATGTAGCCGGCCACGCTACCCCCTTACCATGGAGGAATGCTTGGTGGCGGCTCGATTACCCTCTTCCACATCCGCGGGATCAGGATCGCCGTGGACTGGTCGTGGTTCCTGATCCTCTTTTTGGTCATCTTCTGGATGTCCAACTTCTACGGCAACCTGCTGGGCGACTCGAGCGGCTCGAGCACGCCGTTCATCCTCGCCGTGGCCAGTGCCGCCGGCTTCTTCGGCTCGATCCTCCTGCACGAGCTTGGCCACGCCGTGGTCGCGATCCGCAACGGGATCGGGATCAGCTCGATCCAGCTCTGGATCTTCGGCGGCATGGCGCGGATGGATCGCGAAGCCGACGGGCCGGGCGTCGAAGCGCGCGTCGCCCTGGCGGGCCCGGCGGTGACCCTGGCGATCTTCGCGGCGCTGACGATCGGCGGCGTCCTCGCCGGCGGCTGGACCGAGTTCCGCGAGGCGGCGCTGGTCGAATCGCGATCGAACGCCTCCGGGTTGCTCGCGATGGCCGCCTGGCTCGCCTCGATAAATCTCCTGCTGCTCGTCTTCAACCTGCTGCCCGCCTTCCCGATGGACGGCGGCCGCGTTGCGCGCTCGATCGCCTGGAAGGTGACGGGGGACCGCAACGCCGCGACCAAGTTCGCCGCCGACCTCGGTCGCATGTTCGGCTACGCGTTCATCGCCGGCGGCATCTACATGGCACTCACCAACTCGATCCTCGGCACCTTCGGCGGCGTCTGGCTGGCCCTGGTCGGGATGGTGATCAACGGCGCCGCCCGCGGCGCCGCGGTGCAGACGCGGATGACCAGCCGCATCGGCGGCATCTCGGTCGCCGACGTGATGGACCGCGAACCGGTGACGATCCCCGGCGACCTCTCGATCGAGCGCGCCCTCGACGAGTACTTCCTCCGCTACCGCTGGCCCTGGTTCCCGGTCGTCGACGCCGCCCACCGCTTCCTCGGCCTGCTGAACCGCGAAACCGCCGACGAGGTCCCCGAGGTCTCCCGGGCCGGCTCCCTGGTCAGCGAAGTCGTCGACTCCGACCGCTCTCTCTTCATCCGCGACGACACCCCGCTGACCTCACTGCTCTCCAACCAGAACCTGCGCCGCCTCGGCGCCCTGATGGCGGTCGACTCCGACGGCCGATTGAGCGGCGTGATCACGGTCGAGCAGGTCGGCCGCGCCCTGCGCAACGCCCAGACTCGGTAGCGGAGACCGGCGCATCTCTGCGTCCTCGGTCGCTCGGTTTCGGGTCACGCACTTTTGTGCGCTCCCCTCACCTCGCTCCCTGCGTCCTTGACCTGCTTGGTCTCCGCTACCGAGTCGGAGAATGGCGCTGGATGATGCGCTGGTAGTCGACCCCGGCGGGGAGCGTGCCGAAGGCGCGTCCCCAGTCGCCGGAGAGGCGCGTGGCGCAGAAGGCGTCGGCGACCGCCTCGTCGCCGAAGCGGACCAGGAGGGAGGCCTGCAGGGCGAGGGCCATCCGTTCGACGACGCGGCGGGCGCGGACCTCGATCGTCGCGACGTCGCCGGGCAGCTCGTTGCGCAGGTCCTCGGCGTAGGCGGCGAGGCGAGGCTCGGCGGCGGCCCCTTCGGCGACCTCGGCGAAGAAGGATTCGACCGAGGCCGGGCTCTTCACCATCGCCCGCAGGACGTCGAGGCACTGGACGTTGCCGCTGCCCTCCCAGATCGAGTTGAGGGGGCTCTCGCGGAAGAGCCGCGGCATCCCCGACTCCTCGACGTAGCCGTTGCCGCCCAGGCACTCGAGGCACTCGCCCGCGTGGACCGGCGCGCGCTTGGTGATCCAGTACTTGAGGACGGCGTTGGCGACCCGCTTGAGGCTCTGGGCCTCGGCGTCGCCGGCGATCGCCTCGTCGTAGGCGCGGGCGAGGCGCATCGCGGAGATGGTCGCCGCCTCCGACTCGACCGCGAGGTCGGCGAGGACGTTTTGCATCAGCGGCTGGTCGACCAGCACGGTGCCGAAGACCGAGCGGTGGGAGGCGTGGTGGATCGCCTGCGCGAGCCCGGCCCGCATCCCGGTGGTGCTGCCGAACACGCAGTCGAGCCGCGTGTGGTTGACCATCTCGATGATCGTCGGCACCCCGGCGCCCTCCTCGCCGACCAGCCAGGCCGAGGCGGCGTCGAACTCGATCTCGCTGGAGGAGTTGGAGCGGTTGCCGAGCTTGTCCTTCAGCCGCTGCAGGCGGAAGCGGTTGCGCTCGCCGTCCGGGGTCCAGCGCGGGAAGAGGAAGCAGGAGAGGCCGCCCTCGGCCTGGGCGAGGACGAGGAAGGCGTCGCACATCGGCGCCGACATGAACCACTTGTGGCCGGTCAGCTCGTACTCGGCCCCCGGGCCGCCGCCGTTCACCGGGCGGGCGACCGTGGTGTTGGCGCGCACGTCGGTGCCGCCCTGCTTCTCGGTCATCCCCATCCCGGCCAGGGCGCCGCGCTTGTCCGGCGCCGGCGCGTTGCGGGGGTCGTAGGTGGAGGTGAGGAAGCGGGGCTCCCACTCGGCCGACAGCTCGGGCTGGGTGCGCAGGGCCGGGATCACCGAGTAGGTCATCGAGATCGGGCACCCGATCCCCGCCTCGGCCTGCGACATGCACATGAAAGCGGCGCCGCGGGCGACGTGGGCGCCGGGCTGCGGGTCGCGCCAGGGCGAGCAGTGCAGTTCGTGTTCGACCGCCGTGCCCAGCAGGTCGTGCCAGGCCGGGTGGAACTCCACCTCGTCGACCCGGTTGCCGTAGCGGTCGTGGGTCTTCAGCTTCGGCCCGTAGTCGTTGGCGAGCCGCCCCAGCTCCTGCGCTTCCGCCGAGCCGGCGAACTCACCGACCGCGGCGATCCGCCCGGTCGCCCACTCGGCGCCCTCGCGGTTCACCGCCTCGACCAGTACGCGGTCGGCTTCGAACACGTTGTAGTCGGCCAGCGGCGGCGGTTGGTTGGCGACGCTGTGGTTGCCGAAGGTGTGGCGCTCCCTGGTGGCCATCGGGAACCCGATTGTGCCGGCTCGCCGGCCGGCGTGCAGACGGGCGGGTCGACCCCACACGGCGTGAAGCGGCGACGCTCGCGGCCAGATAGCATCGCCGGCCGATGCCGAAGATCAAGGTTGAGAACCCGATCGTCGAGCTCGACGGCGACGAGATGACCAGGATCATCTGGTCGTTCATCAAAGAGCAGCTGATCCTCCCCTACCTCGATGTCGACCTGAAGTACTTCGACCTCGGGATCGAGAGCCGCGACGCGACCGAGGACCAGATCACGGTCGACGCCGCCAACGCGATCAAGGAGCACGGCGTCGGGGTCAAGTGCGCGACGATCACCCCGGACGAGGCGCGGGTCGACGAGTTCGGCCTGAAGGAGATGTACCGCTCGCCGAACGGGACGATCCGCAACATCCTCGGCGGCGTGATCTTCCGCGAGCCGATCGTGATCTCCAACGTGCCGCGCCTGGTGCCCGGCTGGACCAAGCCGATCGTGATCGGCCGTCACGCCTTCGGCGACCAGTACCGCGCCACCGACCTGGTGGTTCCGGGCGAGGGGTCGCTGACCATGACCTTCACCCCCAAGGACGGCTCCGAGCCGATCGAGCTCGACGTCTTCGACTTCCCGGGTGGCGGCATCGCGATGTCGATGTACAACCTCGACGACTCGATCCGGGACTTCGCCCGCGCCTCCCTGCGGTACGGGCTCGACCGCGGCTACCCGGTCTACATGTCGACCAAGAACACCATCCTGAAGCGCTACGACGGCCGCTTCAAAGACCTCTTCGCCGAGGTGTACGAGACCGAGTTCAAGGCCGACTTCGAGGCCGCCGGGATCACCTACGAACACCGGCTGATCGACGACATGGTCGCCGCCGCGCTGAAGTGGGAGGGCGGCTACGTGTGGGCGTGCAAAAACTACGACGGCGACGTGCAGTCCGACACCGTCGCCCAGGGCTTCGGCTCGCTCGGCCTGATGACCAGCGTGCTGATGACCGCCGACGGCAAGACGGTCGAGGCGGAGGCCGCGCACGGCACCGTCACCCGTCACTTCCGCCGGCACCAGCAGGGGGAACCGACTTCAACCAACCCGATCGCGTCGATCTTCGCCTGGACCCGCGGCCTCGAGGCCCGCGGCCGCATGGACGACACCCCCGCGGTCGGCGAGTTCGCCCGGACCCTCGAGCGCGTCTGCGTCGAGACGGTCGAGGAAGGCAAGATGACGAAAGACCTGGCGCTGCTCGTCGGCGGCGACCAGGGGTACCAGACCACGCAGGAGTTCCTGGCGTCCATCGACGACAACCTGCAGCGGGCGATGGGTGGGACGAGCTCCTAGCCGTCGCCGTAACCCCGATTGCGAGGAGACGATTTCGTGAGCACCCCCGTGAAGGTCACCGTTACCGGTGCGGCCGGGCAGATCGGCTACGCCATCCTGTTCCGCATCGCCAGCGGCCAGATGCTTGGCCCCGACACCCCGGTCGAGCTGAGCCTGCTGGAGATCCCCAATGCGGTCAAGGCGGCGGAGGGCACCGCGATGGAGCTCGACGACTGCGCCTTTCCGCTGCTCAACCGGATCGACATCACCGACGACCCCAAGCAGGCCTTCGAGGGCACGAACATCGCCCTGCTGGTCGGCGCCCGGCCGCGCGGCCCGGGCATGGAGCGCGCCGACCTGCTGGAGGCCAATGGCGGCATCTTCAAGCCGCAGGGCGAAGCGATCAACGCCGGCGCCGCCGACGACGTGAAGGTGCTGGTGGTCGGCAACCCGGCCAACACCAACTGCCTGATCGCGATGTCCAACGCGCCCGACGTGCCGCGCGAGCGCTTCACCGCGATGATGCGCCTCGACCACAACCGGGCGAAGATCCAGCTCGCCAATAAGCTCGGCAAGCCGGTCACCGCGGTCACCAACATGACCGTGTGGGGCAACCACTCCACCACCCAGTACCCGGACCTGATGAACGCGAAGGTCGACGGCGCCGGCGCCTGGGAGCAGGTCGACGATCAGGCCTGGGTCACCGACGAGTACATCCCGCGGGTCGCCAAACGCGGCGCCGAGATCATCGAGGCGCGCGGCGCGTCCAGCGCCGCCTCGGCGGCCAACGCCGCGATCGACCACGTCCACGACTGGGTGCTGGGCACTCCGGACGGTGACTGGGTGTCGATGGGTGTGCCGGCCGACGGCTCCTACGGCATCGGCGAGGGGATCATCTGCGGCATGCCCTGCCAGTGCAGCGACGGCGAGTGGTCGATCGTCCAGGGCCTCGACGTCCCGGACTTCTCGCGCGAGCGGATCGACAAGAGCGCGCTCGAGCTCCAGGAGGAGCGCGACGCGGTCTCCAGCCTCATCTGAGGTTGCGCAAAGGGGCCGGGGGGTCCTCTCCAAGACGCGCTTCGCGCTGAGTGTCTTGGAGAGGACCCCCCGGCCCCTTCCACGGTCGCGGCAGGTCGACCGGGCCGGCTTGGCTCAAGCTGAGGTGGGCTCCGGACCAGGCCGATGCTCGAAGCCGGAGGTTCGGCCAGGGGCCCCTGAGGTTCAGCCCGCGGGGTAGTACTGACGGCCGTCCTTTTTGACGCGGCCCTCTTTCTCCAGGTCACCGAGCACCCGGTACAGGTAGTTCGGTTTGATTTTCATCGTTTTGGCGACGTCGGAGGCGCTGATCCCCGGCTGCTGCGTGATCAGCTCGACCGCCTGGTCGGCGCGGGTGCCGCCGCGACGGCGACGACGCCGTTTCGGTGCGCCGGAAGCTTTCGTCGTCCCACTCGTCGGGGCGCTGCCGCGCGGCCGACCGGGGGCCCGTTTCACTTTGCCGCCGAGCTCCGCGAGGGCTCGCTCCAGCCGATGGCGCTCCTCGTCGAGGTCGGCAAGGCGTCGCTCGACGAGTTCGCGAGCCTCGTCAAGGACGTTTTTCGTGCTTGGCATCTAGTTCCTTTCCATCATCCATCCAAACGTTCGTACAAAAACGCTGCCGCGAGTGTGGCATACCCACCGTCACACTGTTTAACGGAATAAGCCAATGAAATCGACCAATAGCCCAGTCGATCGAAATGGCCAAACGGTGACGATTCAGTACTGCGACGTTTGCCGGCGGTGGCGGAGCCGGCCGGGACCGGCTCTCCTACCCGACAGGGGTTCGTCAGCGGGTCAGTTCGGCCTGGCGCTCGGGTGAGATGCGGACCACGTTGCGGGCCAGTCCCACCTTCTCCATCGCGGTGATGATCAGCGCCGAGGGATCGGGCTCCCAGCGGCGCAGACCGTGTACGGCGGAGCGGGGAAAGGCGTGGTGGTTGTGGTGCCAGGACTCGCCCAGCGAGGGGATCGAGAGCCAGAAGACGTTGGTGGAGAGATCGTCGGTCTCGAAGCGCCGCGTGCCGAGGAAGTGACACACCGAGTTGACGCTCCAGGTGACGTGGTGGACGAAGAAGACTCGCACCAGCCCGCCCCAGAGGAAGCCGGTGAGCGCGCCGAGCCAGGTGCCGGTGATCGCGTAGCCGAGCGCCGCCGGGATCAGCAGGCTGAGCACGATCAGGGCGACGAAGTGACGGGAGAGGAAGCGCATGCCCTTGTCCTCGTAGAGATCCTTCGCGTACTTTTTCCAGTCGGCGCGGCCCTGCGTCTCCATCAGCCAGCCGGTGTGGGCGTGCCACAGTCCCGCGAGCACGCCGCCGACGCCGTCACCGTGGCCGACGTGGGGGCTGTGTGGGTCGCCCTCCTTGTCGGTGTGGGCGTGGTGCTTGCGGTGGTCGGCGACCCAGGAGAGGACCGGGCCCTGCACGGCCATCGTGCCGAGCACGGCGAAGGTGTACTCGAGGCCCTTGGAGGTCTGGAAGGAGCGGTGGGTGAGCAGGCGGTGGAAGCCGACCGTGATGCCGATCGCCGTGAGCAGGTACATGAAGGCGGCGATCCCGAGGACGGCGGGGCTGACCAGGCTGCCCGGGAGGAGGACGATCGCGACGATGGTCGCGACGAAGGGGACGACGACCCCGGCCAGGTTCGCGGCCTTCTCGATCTTGGTCATCTCACCCATCTGCGACCAAGTTACGCCTAGCTGGGAGATATGTATTAGCGCCTGAGCCAAGTTCGGTGGCCTATTCTTTGTAAGCCAGATGCCAAAAACGCGCCTCACCCTGGACAACGACCCGTGGCGCGGCCTGCCGGTCCGCGTCGCCGACCTGATCGAAGGCGAGGTCGAGCCGATCAGCGCCGAGATCCTCGAGTCGATCGCCCGCGAGGTGCCGGAGTACGCGCGGCCGTTGGAGGGGCGCTTCGGGCGCGGCATCCGCCGCGGGGTCGGCGAGGCGCTGGCGCAGTTCGTGGCGCTGATCCGCGACCCCGACGCCGGACGCGACTCCGGGCGCGAGGTCTACCAGGCGCTGGGGCGGGGGGAGCAGCGGGCCGGCCGCACGCTCGACTCGCTGCAGGCCGCCTACCGGCTCGGCGCCCGGGTCGCCTGGCGCCGCTTCGCCGACGCGTGCCGGCGGGCCGGGGTCGGCGCCGAGCCCCTCGCCCTGCTGGCCGAGGCGGTCTTCGCCTACATCGACGAGCTCGCCGCCGACTCGGTCGAGGGGTACGCGCGGGCCCAGGCCGAGGTCGAGGACCTGCGCCGCCGCCGCCGGCGTGAGCTGGTCGCCCTGCTGCTGGCCGATCCGCCCGCCGAAGCCGGCGACCTGGCGGCGGCGGCCCGCGCCGCGGCGTGGGAGGTGCCGGGCGGGGTGGCGGCGCTCGTCTGCCCGGAGGACGCGCTGGCGCGGGTCACGCGCCGCCTGCCCCCGGAGGCCCTGGCGACCGTGATCGAGGGCGAGGGCTGCGTGCTCCTGCCCGACCCGGAGGGGCCGGGGCGGGCCGAGGCGTTGGGCCGGGCGGCCGTCGAGGCGCGCCTCGTCCTGGGGCCGACCGTGGCGCCGGCCGACGCCGCCGAGTCCTGGGGGCCGGCGCTCGCGCTGGCGCGCAGCGGCATCGAGGGCGGGGCGCTGATGCGCGTCGACGACCATCTCGCGGCGCTGCTCATCCACGAGTCGGGCGACCTCGTCGGGCGGATCGCCGCGCGCCGGCTCGCCCCGTTCGCCGACCTCACCCCGAAGGCGCGGGCGCGGATGCACGAGACGGCGCTCGCCCACGTCCGCCACGACGGCAACGCGGTGGCGATGGCCGCCGAGATGCACGTCCACCCGCAGACCGCGCGCTACCGGATCGCCCGCCTGCGCGAGCTGCTCGGCGAGGAGCTCGACGATCCCGACGCCCGCTTCGAGCTGCAGCTGGCGCTCCGGGCCGGATCGCCGGGCGCCGGGCCGTAGGCGGTCGCTCTCCCGACAGGAGCATGCGCCGACGGTGGGCGTGGGGCCGGCTCGGGTCTAGTCGGACTCGGCGGCGAGCCCGAGGCGCAGGGCCCCCGCCGCCTCGAGCATCGCGCCGCGGGCGGTCGCGTTGACCGCCGTCTGGTTGGCGAAGCTGTGGACCAGGCCCGGGTGCCGGCGCAGCGCCACCCGCACGCCGCACTCGCGCATCCGCAGCGCGTAGGCCTCGCCCTCGTCGCGCAGCGGGTCGAAGCCGGCGGTGGCGACGTAGGCGGTCGGCAGGCCGCGCAGGTCCGGGCACCGGAGCACCGAGATCCGCTGGTCGCCGGCGTCGGTCCCCGGCGGCAGGTAGGCGGCTTCGAACTTGTCCATGTCCGCCCGGGTGAGGATGTAGCCGTCGGCGAAGAGCCGGCGCGAGCGGGTGTCGGGGTCGGAGTCGGTGACCGGGTAGATCAGCAGCTGCATCGCCGGCCTCGCGCCGCCAGCCTCGACCGCCATCTTGCTGACCACGGCGGCCATGTTGCCACCCGCCGAGTCGCCGCCGACGCCGATCCGCGCCGGGTCGGCGCCGAGCGAGGCGGCGTTGGCGGCCGCCCACTCGAACGCCGCGAAGGCATCTTCGAGCGGCTCCGGGAAGGGGTGCTCGGGGGCGAGCCGGTAGCCGACCGACAGCACCCGCACCCCAGCCGCCGCGGCGAGCAGGCGGCAGGCGCCGTCGTGGGTGTCGAGGTCGCCGATCACCCAGCCGCCGCCGTGGTAGAAGACGAGCAGGGCCTCCGCCGCGTCGGTCGGCGGGACGCGCGGCACGTAGAGGCGCGACGGCAGCGGCCCGGCCGGTCCGGGGACGTCGACGGCGCGCACCTCGGCCATCGGGATCGGCACGCGGCGCTCGATCACCCGCGACTCGAGGCGCGCCTGGGCGCGGGCCTGCTCGACCGAGCGACCGGCGAAGAAGCCCGTCGGGCCGGCGAGCTTGGCGAGGCCGAGAAGTGCGTGGGTCTCGGTGGAGAGGCGCTGGCCGTCGATCGTCGGCGGCTTGCCGAAGAGCAGCCGGACCGTGCGCGGCGAGAGGCTGCACGCCCGCCTGAGGATGCGGTGCTCGAGCGGTACCGGCAGGCGCGGTGGCTGGGCCATCGGCGCGAAACCTATCGACGTGACACCGATCTGTGCGACGAAGGTCACACCTGGGACTCGGTACGTGGTCGTATCTTTGGCCCATGGAAGCACCACCCGGGCTTCCGCCCGGCCCTCGCATGCCCCGCGCGATCCAGACGGCGATCTGGGCGCGGCAGGCGCAGTGGCTGCTCGCCCAGTCGCGCCGGCGGCTGGGGCCGATGTTCACGCTCGAAATCGCCTACGAGGGGCGCTGGGTCGTGGTCTCCGAGCCGGAGCTGATCAAGCAGGTCTTCACCGGCGACCCGAAGGTCTTCCATGCCGGCGAAGGCAACGACGTCCTGCGGCCGCTGCTCGGCCGGCACTCGTTGCTGACCCTCGATGAGGACCAGCACCTGAGCCACCGCAAGCTCCTGCTGCCGCCGTTCCACGGCAGGCGGATGGCGGCCTACGAGGACGCGATGCGCGAGATCGCGGCCCGCGAGATCGACAGTTGGCCGACCGGCGTGCCCTACCGGCTGCGGCCGCGGATGCAGGCGATGACGCTCGAGATCATCATCGAGACGGTCTTCGGCGTGCGCGGCGGGGCGCGGACGGCGGAGCTGCGCGAGGCGCTCCGTTCCTTCCTCGACGTGCTGACCAACCCGCGGATGCTGGTGCCGCTGCTGGCGATCGGGCCCGGCCGGATCCGGTCCTACCCGCCCTTCCGCCGCCGGGTGGACCGGGTCGCCGAGCTGATCCTGGGGGAGATCGCCGAGCGCCGCGCCGCGGTCGACCTCGACGAGCGCGACGACATCCTTTCGCTGTTGGTGGCCGCCCGCCGTGAGGACGGCTCGCCGATGGGCGACGCCGAGATCCACGACGAGCTGCTGACGCTGCTGGTGGCCGGCCACGAGACGACCGCGACGGCGCTCTCCTGGGCGGTCGAGCGCCTGGTCCGCCACCCGGAGAAGCTGGAGCGCCTGCGGGCCGAGGTCGCGGCCGGGGAGGAGGCCTACCTGACGGCGACGATCCAGGAGACCCTGCGGCTGCGGCCGGTGATCGTGATCGTGATCCGCAGGCTGACCGAGGCGGTCGAGCTGGGTGGCTACGAGCTGCCGGCCGGGGTCAGGGTCGTGCCGAGCATCCACCTCGTCCACCGCGACCCGACGATCTATCCGGAGCCGGAGCGGTTCCTCCCCGAGCGCTTCCTCGAGGCACCGCCCGGGACCTACAGCTGGATCCCGTTCGGCGGCGGGATGCGCCGTTGCCTCGGCGCCGCCTTCGCCCAGCAGGAGATGGCGATCGTGCTGCGCGAGCTGGTCGCCCGCCGCACGGTGCGCCCGGCCGATGCCGCCGACGAGCGGTCCTTCCGCCGCGCGATCACCGAGACGCCGCGGCGCAACGCCGAGGTCGTGCTCGGTTAGCCGGGCCGGCGCCGGTGGATAGGCGCAAGCCGGGCCCGGCGGCGGGTTCCCGGCCCATCGACGAAGGTATCCTTCCCGGCGATGCCCGAGAGCGACCACCACCGGACGCCGACCGTCTCCGAGGCGGTTCGCCACGCCGCGGCGATCGTCGATCCCGGCGACGCCGACGACGCGATCATGGCGCTCGTCGAGATCTACGAGGACGACGACCGGCCGGTGACGGCGGTCGAGGACCTACCCGGCACCCTGATCGCCACGGCCGAAGGGATCGACCCGGAAGGCGACGACGGCGCCGTCCTCATCTGCGCCGCCGCGGCCGCCTGGCTAGGCATGCACCCCCGCGACCGCAACGAGGACCACGAGCCCGACCACGTCCTCCGCGAGGCCGCCCGCATGGCCTTCCACAAGGCGCCGCCGACCCAGGTCGGCTCCTACCTCGCGAGCCGCGGCATCACCCTTTAGCCACGGCGCCGGCTGCCGACCCTTCGGCTGAGCCGCCAATTCTTCCAGTGCGTCCGGAGCTTCCACCACGGGATCGGAGGCATGAAGCCGCCGTGCAAGCCCCCGAGCCCGACTGAGAAGTCAGGGCCGAGCGAGAGGTCGCACGCGGCGAAGCGGCAGTGCCGCAGCACGACGCGCAGCCGCGGGTGGCCTCTCGCGAAGTGTGCCCTGGCTTCTCAGCCGCAGCCGGTGTTGTTGCCGCAGGAAGGACAGGTGTAACAACTACCCGTCCGCTGCATCATGCCGCCGCACTGTTCGCACGCCGGGCCGAGCTCCAGGCCCGACATCTTCGCCGGGTGCACGGGCGGAGTTTCGGTGAAGGCCGCCGCCGCGGGCTTCGCGCCCCCGTTGCCGTTGCCGCCGTTGGACGGGCCTGCCGAGCCGCCGGCGTCGGCGCCGAGCGCCAGCTGGGCCGCGTCGGCTTCCTGGCGCGCCCGCACGTCCTTGGTCTGGATGCCGAGTTCTTCGAGCACGTCGACGTCTTCGATGAAGCGGCTGGCGACCCAGCGCATGATGTAGTCGGGCATCGATTTGGCGAACGGGATCTCCGGGTTCTGCGTGATCCCCTCGGGGTCGAAGCGCATGTAGCTGAACTTCTGCACGAAGGTCTCGAGCGGCACCCCGTACTGCAGGCCGATCGAGATCGCCGTCGCGAACGCGTTCAGCATGCCGCGCAGCGTCGAGCCCTCCTTGCCGATGTCGGTGAGGAAGATCTCGCCGACCGAGCCGTCTTCGTACTTGCCGGCGGTGATGTAGCCCTCGTGGCCGCCGATCGAGAACTTGTGGGTGATCGATTCGCGCTCGCGCGGCATCTTGCGCCGTTCGGGCTTCGGCGCCTCGACCACCGGCTCGGCCTCGTCTTCCTTCTGCGCGTCGGTGCGCAGCGCCTGGGCCGTCTTCGAGCCGTCGCGGTAGATCGCCAGCGCCTTCAGGCCGCCCTTCCAGCCGCGCGTGTAGGCGTCGGCGATGTCGGCGACGCTCGCCGACTCGGGCAGGTTGACCGTCTTCGAGATCGCGCCGGAGAGGAACGGCTGGGTCGCGGCCATCATGTCGATGTGGCCGGTGTAGGAGATCGCCCGCTCGCCGACCGCGACGTCGAACACCGGCAGGTGCTCGTCCTTCAGGCCGGGCGCGCCGACGATCGTGTTCTTCTCGGCGATGTAGGCGTCGATCTGTTCGATCTCGCCCTGTGAGTAGCCGAGCGTCTGCAGGGCCAGCGGCACCGAGCGGTTGACGATCGTCATCGAGCCGCCGCCGACCAGCTCCTTGAACTTGACCAGCGAGAAGTCGGGCTCGATCCCGGTCGTGTCGCAGTCCATCAGGAAGCTGATCGTCCCGGTCGGCGCGAACACCGTCGCCTGCGCGTTGCGGTAGCCGTGCTCCTCGCCGAGCTCGACCGCTTCGTCCCAGGCCCGTCGCGCCGCGTCGAGCAGATCGCCCTTGATGCCGGCGTCGTCCACCTCGTAGGCGGCGTCGCGGTGCATCCGCATGACGCCGTTGTGGGGCTCGCGGTTCTTCGCGTACTCGTCGTAGGGGCCGGTCGCCTCGGCGGCGATCAGCGCCGACTGGCGGTAGGCGCGGCCGGTCATCAGCGCGGTGATCGCGGCGGCGACGTTGCGGCCCTGGTCGGAGTCGTAGGGCATGCCGTCCGACATCAGCAGGGCGCCGAGATTGGCGAAGCCGAGGCCGAGCTGACGGAAGGCGCGGGCGTTCTCGCCGATCTCCTCGGTCGGGTAGCTCGACGGCCCGACGATGATCTCCTGGGCGAGGAAGACGATGTCCACCGCGTGCTCGAAGTCGGCGACGTCGAAGGTGCCGTCGGCCTGGCGGAACTTCATCAGGTTGAGCGAGGCCAGGTTGCAGGCCGAGTTGTCGACGTGCATGTACTCGCTGCACGGGTTGGAGGCGTTGATCCGGCCCGACTCCGGGCAGGTGTGCCAGCGGTTGATCGTCGTGTCGTACTGCATGCCCGGATCGGCGCAGCGCCAGGCGGCGTCGGCGATCTGGCTCATCAGCTCACGCGCGTCGAGGGTGTGCGTCACCCGGCCGTCGGTGCGGGCGGTCAGCTCCCACTCGCCGCCGGCCTCGACCGCCTCCATGAACTCGTCGGTGACCCGCACCGAGTTGTTGGCGTTCTGGTACTGGATCGAGGTGAAGCCCTCGCCGTCGATCGACATGTCGAAGCCGGCTTCGCGCAGGGCCAGGGCCTTCTCCTCCTCTTTGGCCTTGCACCAGATGAAATCCTCGATGTCGGGGTGGTCGACGTCGAGGACGACCATCTTCGCCGCCCGCCGCGTCTTGCCGCCCGACTTGATCGTCCCCGCCCAGGCGTCGGCGCCGCGCATGAAGCTGACCGGACCGGAGGCGAGGCCGCCCTTGGAGAGGTGCTCGACCGAGCCGCGGATGTTGGAGAGGTTGATGCCCGAGCCGGAGCCGCCGCGGAAGATCATCCCCTCCTTGGTGTTCCAGTCGAGGATCGACTCCATCGTGTCGTCGACCGAGAGGATGAAGCAGGCCGAGCACTGCGGTTGCTCCTCGAAGCCGACGTTGAACCAGACCGGCGAGTTGAAGGCCGCCTTCTGGTTCAGCAGGATCGCGGTCAGCTCCATCTCGAAGGCGTCGGCGTCCTCCTCGGCGGCGAAGTAGCCGCCTTCGCGCCCCCAGCGGGCGATCGTCCCGGCCACCCGGCCGATCATCTGTTTGACCGAGCCCTCCCGCTCGGGGCTGCCGATCCGGCCGCGGAAGTACTTCTGGGCGACGATGTTGGTCGCGTTCTGGGACCAGGTCTTCGGGAACTCGACCCCGCGCTGCTCGAACGCCGGCTTGGCCGGGTCGCCGATCACCGCGTCGCGGATCTCCCACTCGATCTGGTCGAAAGGATGCACGCCGGCCGTCGAAAATCGACGCTCGACGGAGAGGCCCCGTAGACCGTTTTTGGGACTGGTCGTAGCGGTCTTGGACATCGAAGCTGCTCCTCTCGCAGGCGGCTTTTAGGGGTTAGCGAGAATGGCCGAACCGTCGGACGCCAAAAGATCCTGCCATCGCAAATTACGGCTTTTGATCCGCGCCCGGACCTCCTCATATTTTGACAAGTCCCGAAACTCGGCAAAGGCGGCGCGGGCGTGCCGGCCTCGGCGGGCGGCGACACGTCGGTACCCTGGACTGATGGTCGACGATCTCCGCAGGGGAGCCGGATCGATGGGCCGCAAGGCCGGTGCGGCGCGCGACGCGATGAACGAGCGCGCCCATGCCGCCCGCGAGGCCGCCGGGGAGCGCGCCCACGCCGCCCGCGAGGCCGCGGGGGAGCGGGCCACCGCGGCCCGCGAGGCAGCCGGCGGACGCGCCCACGCCGCCCGCGAGGCGATCGCCGCGGTCAAACCGCGGCTGCGCGGCTCCTCCCACAAGTGGGCGTTCTTCGTCTCGCTGGCCTTCGGCGCGGGGCTGATCGTCCTCGCCAAGACGCCGAAGGCGACCCTCGCGGTCGCCATCTACGCGGTCAGCCTCTCGGCCCTGCTCGGCACCAGCGCCCTCTACCACCGGGTCAACTGGCAGCGGCCCAACGTGCGCCGCTGGATGCGCAGGCTGGATCACTCGATGATCTTCTTCCTGATCGCCGGCACCTACACGCCGTTCGCGCTGCTGGTCATGCACGGCGCCTTCGCGATCGCGATCCTGGTCGCGGTCTGGGTCGGCGCGGTGGCCGGCGCGATCGTGGAGATGGTCTGGATCGGCCACCCGAAGTGGGTTTCGGCGACCGTCTACCTCTCGATCGGCTGGGTTGCCGCGGTCGCCTTCCCGGACCTCTGGAGCGCGCTCGGGGCGGGCGGCGCCCTGCTCCTCGCCGGCGGCGGGCTGCTCTACACGGCCGGGGCCGTCGTCTACGCGACCCAGCGCCCCGACCCCAACCCGGCGATCTTCGGCTACCACGAGGTCTTTCACGCCTTCGTGATCGCCGCCGCACTGATCCACTTCTCGGTGATCGCCTTCTTCGCGCTGCCGCAGTCCTGAGCGCGGTGGCGGGTACCCCCGCGGCGAGTTCGCAGTAATCCGCGGTATGCGCGGAGAAGTGCGAACTCACCGGGGCCGGGGGCTACGCAGCTGCGGCCTGGACCCGCGCCTCGTTGGCCTCCTCGGCCGAGGCCACCAGCTCGCGCAACAGCTCCTCCAGGGAGCCCGACTGCTCGGGCGTGAGCCGCAGCTCGCCGTCCTCGTAGGCGTCCTGGGCGCGGGGGAAGGGGTACTCGCGCTCGACCACGCGGCCGCCGAGGGAGCTGAGCACCTTGCGCGTCTCGGCCTGCGCCCAGACGGCGCCGAACATCCCGGTCGAGACGCCGACGACCGCTGCCGGCGTGCCCATCAGAGCGCTCTCGCCGGCCGGCCGCGAGGCCCAGTCGAGGGCGTTCTTCAACGCCCCCGGGATCGAGCTGTTGTACTCCGGCGTCGCCACCAGGACGGCGTCGGCCTCACGCATCGCCCGGCGCAGGTCGAGGACCGCGTCGGGGGCCTCGCCGCCGTCCTCGAGGTCGGCGTCGTAGGCGGGGATCTCCGCCAGCCGCTCGAAGACGACGAGCTCCACCCCGTCGGGCAGCCGCTCGGCGGCTGCCCGCAGCAGGGCGGCGTTGTAGGAGTCCCGGCGCAGGCTTCCGGATATGCCCAGGACCCGCACGGCTAGGCCTCCTGGACGACGAGCTCGAGGTCGACGTTGATCGCGACCTCCCACTCGAGGACCTGGCCGCCGCTCGGCAGGTCGGCGTTGAAATCGAGGCCGAAGTCGCGCCGGTCGACCGCGGTCGAGACCGAGAGGGCGACGCGGGGCTTGCCGCCGAGGTCGGCACCGAGCTCGCCGAAGCGACCGGTCGCCTCGACCTCGCGCTTCGTGCCGTGGATCTCCAGCTCGCCGGCGAGGCGGGCGCTGCCGTCCTCGGCGACGTCGAGGCGGGTGGAGGTGAAGGTCAGCTTCGGGAAGCGCTCGGCGTCGAAGAATTCCGGCGACATCAGGTGGCCCTTCAGCTGCGCTTCATCGATCTCGATGCTCTGCACGTCGACGCTGCCCTCGAGCTTCGGCTCCTCGCCGCCGGTCAGGGTCGCCTCGTAGGTCTCGAAGCCGCTGCGGAAGGTGGCGACGTTGTTGTGGGTGATCGCGAAGGTGACCGAGGAGTGGACCGGGTCGGCGGTCCAGGCGCCGGTCGGGACCTGCTGGTTGACGGTGTCGGTGCTCATGCGTGCTGCCTTTCGTTCGCGCGCCTTGGGGGTTCGGCGCTTGGGGAATCGGGATATTAGTTGACGCGGAAACGACTCTAGCAAACACTTGAACTGACAACTATTGTCACGACAAGCACCATGTGGCATCATCTAGGTATGTCCGAATCGCCGACCCTCACCAGCGACCGGGCCGGGGCGGCGCCAGCCGGGATCGCGCCGGCGCCTGGAGCCGCTCCGGAGGCGGGGCGCAACCCGCTCGGAGAGTGCTCGCCCCACCACCAGGCCTGGCGCTCGCTGGCGCGGACGCACGCGGCCGTCAGCGGTCGCCTCCAGGACGCGCTCGCGGGCGCGGGGCTGCCGCCGCTCGCCTGGTTCGAGATGCTCGCCGCGCTCGCCACGGCGGACGAGCAGCGGATGAAGATGGGGGAACTGGCCGAGGCGCTGGTGATCACCCGCGGCGGGCTCACCAAGCTGGTCGACCGCCTCGTCAAGGCGGGGCTGATCGAGCGGACCTTCTGTGACACCGATCGCCGGGTCAGCTACGCGACGCTGCTGCCGGCGGGCGCCGAGTTGCTCGAGGAGATGGTCCCGGTCGTCTCGGCCGAGCTCGAGGTCGCCTTCGCCGCTCGCCTCAGCGAGCGCCAGGCCGACGACCTCCGCGCGACGCTCGACTCGGTCCGCGGCTCGGCCTGCGACGGCGACTGACCCGGTCGCCCGCCCGGGCGCTCCACGCCCCGACGGTCCGGTGCCGGCGGGATGGTCGATTCCATGCCCGGCGCCCGTCCGAGGCGGCGCGCCCGTCCCTTCCTCCGGTCGGCAGGTAGAAAGGGGCGGGCGCGCCTGCGCTGGCGGGCGCCCCAGGGGCGTCGCGGGACGCGTAAGCCATTCGCACCCATCGCGCCCCCGTGGGGCGCGTTCGCACTTCTCCGCGCATAGCGCGGCAAAGTGCGAACGCACAGGTTCGCCTCCCGATGAGTTCGCAGACATCCGCGCTATGCGCGGAGAACTGCGAACGCCGGGCGGGGAGGCGCACGGCGAGGGGCGCCCGTCCCGCCCTCCTACCTGCCGAAGTGGAGGGTGGGACGGGCGCGCCGTCTCGGACCGGGCGCGCCATCTCGGACCGGGCGCGCCATCTCGGACCGGGCGCGCCTTCTCCGACCGGGGCGGGCCGTCGCCCTGCCGTGGGATCGACGACTCAGGCCGCGAGGGCGGCGGTGGCGCGCTCTTTGGCGGCGTCGATGATCGCCAGCACGTCGGCGTCGCGGCCTTCGCGCAGCAGCACGATCGGGTCGGGATCGCCGTTGACGATGCCCTCGAAGAACTCTTTGCGGTCGTCGTAGGTGGGCAGCGTGCCCTTCGCCCAGCCGCGCACGTCGTTCAGCATCACCGCGAGGCGCGCGTAGTCCTCGCCGAAGAGATCGGAGATCTCCCGCTTCATCCGCTTGGCGAGGGCGGGGGAGGCGCCCGCCGTGGAGATCGCGATCGCCAGCGGTCCGGTGCGGACGATCGCCGGGAGGATGAAGTTGCAGAGCGGCGGCACGTCGACGACGTTGGCGAGCATCGCGCGGCGCTCGGCGTCGTAGTAGATGCCGATGTTGACCTCGGAATCGTCGGTCGCGGCGATCACCATGAAGGCGCCCTCGAGGTCCTCGGGGCCGGCGTAGGGACGGCGCTCCCACTCGATCGTCCCCTCCTCGGCGAGCGACTCGAGCTCCGGGTGGGCGTCGGGCGCGATCAGCGCCACGTCGCCGCCGCAGGCGAGCAGTCCCTCGACCTTCTCGAGGCCGATGTCGCCGCCGCCGACCACCAGGCACTTGCGCCCGCTCAGTTTGAGGCAGGCGATGTAGAACGGCGTCTCCAGCATGTCCCGGACACAGGACTGGTCGCAGATCCCCTTGCGGAACTGGCAGACGCACTCCTTGCCGGCGTAGGCCTGGGCGGGCATGCCCGAAAGGTTAGTGATGTGGCTTCGGCGGCACCGGGGCGGGCGCCGGGCCTCGCGCCATGGCACTCGCGCGGGCGCCGGGGCGCAGCGCCGTCCGGCGTCGGCGCTCCTCGTCGCCGGTATTCCGGCACCAGGAGCGCCCGCCGGGGTCAGACCGCGTCCAGGGTGAGCTTCAGGCCCTGCTCGAGGCTCGTGCGGGGCGCCCAGTCGAGCTCGCGTGCGGCGAGGCTCGCGTCGAGCGAGATCCGCTGCACCTCGCCGGCCCGCGGCGGCGCAAACTGCGGCTCGAAGTCCTCGCGCCCGGCCAGCCCGGCGAGGACCTCGACCAGGTCGAGGACGCTCGCCTCGCGGCCGGTGCCGATGTTGACCGCGCCACCGAGGCGCGATTCGGCCGCCGCCAGCGCCGCCGCCACGACGTCCCCCACATATATGTAGTCGCGGGTCTGGGTGCCGTCGCCGTAGACGGTCGGGACGCCGCCGTTCTTCAGCAGCCCGCAGAAGATCGCCACCACGCCCGCCTCGCCGAGCGGGTCCTGGCGCGGCCCGTAGACGTTGCCGAGCCGCAGCGACATTCCGGACAGGCCGTGCAGCCGCTCGTAGAGGCCGAGGTAGCCCTCCGCCGCGTACTTGCTCTGGCCGTAGGCGGAGAGCGGCGCGATCGGCGTCGACTCGGGCAGCGGCAGCTGCTTGTCTGCCCCCTCGCCGTAGAGGGCGCCGCCGGTGGAGATGAAGACGACCCGCTCGACCCCGGTCACCCGCGCCGCCTCCAGCACGTTGGCGGTGCCGCCGACGTTGACCGCGGCGTCGAAGGCCGGGTCCTCGACCGACTTGCGCACGTCGATCTGCGCCGCCAGGTGGAAGACCAGCTCGGGGCGGGACTCGGCGAGCACGGCGCCGACCGCGGCGGCATCGCGGACGTCCACCTCGGCCAGCCGGGCGCCGTTCGCGAGCGCCCGCTCGAGGTTCACCCGGCGCCCGGTGGAGAGGTTGTCGAGCACCGTCACCTCGTCGCCGCGGGCGAGCAGCTCGTCGACGAGATTCGACCCGATGAATCCGGCACCGCCGGTGACCAAGCTCTTCATGAGGGTGCCGATCCTAAGCGGATCGGCCGGCGGCAGGCGTCGGATCTCCGTGGAGAAGGCCGGCAGCGTGGCGGCCCGGCCCTGCTACCCTCGCCGCCCGATGAGGCTAATCGTCACCGAGAAGAACAGCAGCGCCAAAAAAATCGCCGAGGTCCTCGGCGCGCCCAGTGGCGGCCCGAAGGCGGACAAAACCTACAAAGTGCCCTTCTACACCTGGACCGACCCCGAGGGCAACGAGGAAATGGCGATCGGCCTGAAGGGCCACGTCCTCGGCCCGGCCTTCCCGGAGGGCTACTCGAACTGGCAGAAGACCGACCTCCACGACCTGATCGACGCCGGCCTGATCAAGGAGCCGACCGACAAAAACGTCGTCAAAGCGATCAAGAAGATGGCCAAACAGGCCGACGAGCTCGTGATCGCGACCGACTTCGACCGCGAGGGGGAGCTGATCGGGCTGGAGGCGCTCGAGGAGATGCTCGACGCCAACCCGGCGCTCGGCAGCCGTGAGGACACCGCCGCGGGAACGCTGAAAATCCTCCGGGCGCGCTACTCGGCGACGACCAAAGAGGAACTGACGCGCGCCTTCGAGAACCTCGACTACCTCTCCTTCCCGCTCGCCAACGCGGGCGCCGCGCGGCAGGACATCGACCTGCTCTGGGGGGCGACGCTGACCCGTGCCGTCTCGCTCTCCACCCGTCGCTTCGGCTCCAACTTCCTCTCCGTCGGCCGCGTCCAGAGCCCCACGCTGGGCCTGATCGTCGAGCGCGAGATGGAGCGCCGCGCCCACGTCGCGAAACCGTTCTGGGAACTGTTCGCGCGCTTCGAGCACCCCGACGGGACCTTCGAGACGCACCACACCGTCGACAAATTCTGGGAGAAGGCCGAAGCCGACAAGGCGCTCGCCGGGACCACCGGCCCGGGCGTCGTCAAATCGGTCACGGCGCGTAAAAACACCCGCAAACCGCCGACCCCCTTCAACACGACCGCCTTCACCACCGACGCCTCCTCGCGGCTCGGGATCACCCCGGCGAGCGCGATGCGGATCGCCGAGGACCTCTATATGGACGGGTTCATCTCCTACCCGCGGACCGACAACACCGTCTACCCGAGCTCGCTGCCGACCCGGGAGCTGATCTCCTCGCTGGTGAAAGTGAAGGAGTTCTCGGCGGCCGCCGGGCTGCTCGACCAGCCGCAGCTGACGCCGACCCGCGGCAAAAAAGAGACCACCGACCACCCGCCGATCTACCCGACCCAGGCGATCCACCCGGGTGCCCTGGAGGGGCCGAAGAAGCGGGTCTACGAGCTGGTCGTGCGGCGCTTCCTCGCCACCTTCAGCCCGCCGATGATCACCGAGTCGACCCGCGCCGACATCGAGGCCGGCAGCGAGACCTACTTCGTGCGCGGATCGGTCGTCGTCGACCCCGGCTACGCCGGGATCTACACCTACGCCCGCTCGGCCGACGAGGAGATCCCGGCGCTGCAAGAGGGCCAGGCGCTGGAGCTGGCGCCGGTGCCGGAGTTCGTCGCCGAGGGCGAGCCGACCGCCAACCCGTGGATCGTCGACAAGGAGACGCAGCCGCCGTCGCGGATCTCGCAGGGCAAACTGATCGAGCTGATGGAGGAGCGCGGCCTCGGCACCAAAGCCACCCGCGCCGACATCATCCAGAAGCTCTTCGACCGCGGCTACGTCTACGGCAACCCGCCGATCCCGACCGAGACCGGGATCGCGCTGTACGAGGCGTTCAAGAAGTACGTGCCGCGGATGGCGACGCCGGAGATGACCGCCGACATCGAGGCCGAGATGGACCGGATCGCGGCCGGCGAGATGACCAAGTCCAAGGTGGTCGGCGACAGCCGCGAACTGCTGCACAAAACTTGGAGCGAGATCGACGAGAAGAAAGAAGACCTCGCCAAAGTCGTCTGGAAAGGGATGGACGAGGACCGCATCCTCGGGCCCTGCAAGGTCTGCGAAGAAGCGGGGCGCACCAAGGAGGACGGCTCGCCGAACATGCTGCGGATCATCCGGGCGAAAAAATCGGGCAAACGGTTCGTCGGCTGCAGCGGCTGGAAGGCCGAAGCCGACCCCGACGATCCGAGCTCGTGCGACCAGACCTTCCCGCTGCCGCAGCGGGGCGACGTCTTCCGGCTCGAGGAACGCTGCTCGATCTGCGACCGGACCCCGCGCCTCAAAGTCGTCCCTTTCCGCGGTCGCCCCTGGAACCTCTGCCTGAACGACGACTGCGAGTCGATGCAGGAGATGAAGAAACGGCGTGCCGAGCGCGAAGCGGCGAAAAAGGCCAAAGAGGAGATGGAGGGCAAGCCGCAGCCGAAAGGCGACGAGGACGCGGCGCCGTCGCGCACCAAAAAAGGCTCGAAAGCCAAGACCAAAGCTTCGAAGGCCGACACCGCCACGCGTGGGCGCAAACGCGCCAAAGCCGGCGCGAAAGGCTAGCGATGGCGCGGGCTGGGGCCCCCGCCGCGGGGGCCTGAGGTGTTCGTCTCGCTGGAGGGGGTCGACGGGTCCGGGAAGAGCACCCAGGCGCGGCTCCTGGTCGAGGCGCTCGGCGAGGGGACCGTCGCGATCCGCGAGCCGGGCGGGACCGACGCGGCGGAGCGGATCCGCACGCTGCTCGCCGACCCGGGCGTCGAGCTGACGCCGCTGGCCGAGCTGATGCTCTTCCTCGCGGCCCGCGCCGACCTCACCGAGCGGGTGATCCGCCCGGCGCTGGAGGCGGGCCGCGACGTCGTCTCCGACCGCTTCTCCGATTCCAGCGTCGCCTACCAGGGAGCGGCGCGGGGGCTTGGCGTCGGTGAGGTGATCGGCCTCTGCGACGCCGCCACCGACGGGCTCTGGCCCGACCTGACGCTGCTGCTGCGGGTCGATCCGGAGGTCGGTCTGGGCCGCGCCGAGGGCGAGGACCGCTTCGAGGCCGAGGGGGTCGACCTGCAGCGCGCCGTCGCCGCCGCCTACGAGGAGATCGCGATGATCGCCGCCGACCGCGTGGTGGTGATCGACGCCGCCGGCACCGTCGAGGAGGTCCACGCCCGCGTGCTCGCCGCCGTCGAGGCCCGCCGTTGACCCCGCCTTCCCCGAGCCGGGCGGTGAGTTCGCACTTCTCCGCGCCATTCGCGGAGAACTGCGAACTCACCAGGCCGCCGACCCGGCGTTCGCACTTTGCCGCGCTATTCGCGGAGAACTGCGAACGCGCGGGGGTTGGGCGTGGGTAGCGCGGTGGTGGAGGAGGCGACCGAGCACCAGGCGCGGGCGCGGGTGGCGCTGAGCGCGGCGCTCGAGGCGGGACCGTCCCACGCCTACCTCTTCCGCGGGCCGCGCGGCGCGGGCAAGCGCGCCGCGGCGCGGGCCTTCGCGGCCGAGATCGTCGCCACCGGCGCCGCCGATCCCGAGGACGCCCGCCGTCGCGCCCTGCTCGACCCCTCGCCGCACCCGGACCTCGTCTGGCTGGCGCCGCGCGGCGCCCAGCACCTGGTCGACGAGGTGCGCGAGCGGGTGATCCGCGCCGCCGCCTACCGGCCCTTCGAGGGCGAGCACCGGGTGTTCGTGGTCGAGGCCGCCGAGGCGATGCGCGACGAGAGCCAGAACGCCCTGCTGAAGACGCTCGAGGAACCGCCGGCCTTCGCCCACCTGATCCTGCTCAGCTCCGAGCCGGAGGGCCTGCTGGAGACGATCGCCTCGCGCTGTCAGCCGATCGACTTCGCACCGCTCCCGGCCGCGGTGCTGGAGGAGCAGCTGGGCGCCGCGCCGGAGGCGGCGGGCGCCGCGCCGGAGGAGATCGTCGCCGCGGCGCGCCTTGCCGCCGGCGACCTCGAGCGGGCCCGTCTGCTGCTCTCGCCCACCGGTCGGGAGCTGCGCGCCGAGGTGGAGGCCTGCCTCGTCGCGGTGCTCGCCGACGAGTTGTCGGGCGCCCCCTGGCGGCGCCTGCTGGAGCGCGCCACGAAGGCCGGGGGGGAGGCCGAAGAGGCGGCCCGCGAGGCGCTCGAGGAGGAGTCCCAGGCGGGTCTCAAACGGACCGCCAAGGACATCGCCGACGGCGCCAAACGGGCGGGGCGCAGGCGGCGCACCGAGACCCTCGACCTCGGCCTCGAGCTCTGTGCGCTGTGGCTGCGCGACCTGGCGGCGCTGGCCGCGGGCGCCGAGGAGGTCGTCTTCGACCGCGACCGACTCGATCTGCTGCGCTCCCAGGCCACCGGCGTCGACCCCGCCTGGGCGCGCTCCGGCGCCGCTCTGGTGCAGGACACCCGCCGCGGCCTCGACCTCAACGTCTCCGAGGAGCTCGCCCTCGAAGCGCTCTTCTACCGCCTCGCCCGCACCGCCTGAGACGACCGATCCGCGCCCGGCGCGCGTCTCCGAGGGAGGGCGCCGTCCCCGGGGGCGGCCGGCGGGTCAGGCCGCGAGGCGGCGCATCATCGACCGTGCCGCTTCGGTCACCAAGTCGCGGTCGTGGGTGAGGGCGAAGTCGAAGCGGCGCTCTCGGTCGGGGCCGTCGTCGCCGAGATCGCGGGCGACGAAGGCGGCGCCGAAGTGGGGGCCGAGGGCGATCACGTTCCACTCCTCGTGCAGCGGCTCGCCGGCGTCGAGGTGGACGCCGCGGACGCCGGGCGCGGGCTCGGGCTCCATGTCGACGCCGAGCGCCGCGACCAGGGCCGCGTCGGCGGCGAGCGTCGTGTAGCGACGCGCGGTCGCGTCGGTGAAGTAGTGCGCCTCCTGGAAGGTGCTGATCACCACGGCGGCCGACCCCTGGTTGGTCGTCTGGCGCTCGATCGAGAGGCTGAGCTGGACCAGCAGCCCCTTGTCGGCCCGCCGCAGCGGCCGCTCGGCGGCGACGATCTCGAACGGGGTGCGCCGCGCGGACGGCCGCGGCGCGGGCGCGCGCGGCAGCGGGAAGCCGGCACCGGCAGGGTTGCGCTCGGGCCGCATCTCGCCGGGCCTGCCGAACAGCCAGCCCTGGCCGTAGGCGGCGCCGAGCGCCAGCGCGCGGCGCAGCTGCTCCTCGGTCTCGATCCCCTCGGCGAGGATCAGCGCGCCGGTCCGCTCCGCCTCGGCGTTGACCGCGTGGACCACCTCGGCGATCTCCGCCGAGGGGCTGTTCTGCATCAGGCGCAGGTCGAGCTTGATCACGTCCGGGCGCAGGAAGGGCATCAGGGCGAGCGAGCGGGGGTCGGTGCCGACGTCGTCGAGGGCGATCAGGGCGCCGCGCCGGCGCAGGCCCTCGGCCAGTGGGATCAGGTCGGTGGTGTGGTTGGGCAGCGCCCGCTCGGTCAGCTCGACCACCAGCGGGAAGCGGCGCAGCGCCTGCTCGAGCAGCGGGTCGTCGATCTCCGGCACCCAGGACGTCGCCGAGGACGGCTCGACGTTGACGAACAGCGCCCGATCGCCATTCATCCCACCCCGCAGGGCACCGCGCAGCGCCGCCCGCCAACACTCCCAGTCGAGCGCCGTCTCGAGGCCGTGGCGCCGGGCGGCCGCGAACATCTCGTCCGGCCGTTCCAGGGGCGAGGCGTAGGGGCCGCGGGCCAGCGCCTCATAGGCGATCACCCGGCGGTCGGAGAGCCGCACGATCGGTTGGTAGACGGAGCGGATCCCACCGTCCAGGGCGGTCGTCAGTTCCGCTTCGGATCGCGTTTCGGGTAGGAGCCTGGTCCCAATCGCACCCACGCTCTGAATATCGACCCTCGCGCGGGGGGGCTTGAATCCTGTTCAGCCCCTCCCGAACCGAGGCCGGGCGGGCGGGAGGCCCAAGCCGAGCCCGGTCAGGCGGCTCCGCCCGGCGGGTCGCCTGCGCCGTCCTCGCCCTTGCCCGCGCCCTGCTCCTCGCCCTCGGCGGCGCCGTTCAGGCGCCGTTCGAGCGCTTCGCGGGCGGCCTGCTCCTGGGCGCGCTCAATCGCCCGCTCCTGGGCGAGGCGGGTGATCTGCGCCGACTGGCGCGACATGATCACGCTGAAGTTGAGCGCCAGCCCGAGCAGCAGCAGCAGCACGATCGAGAACAGCGCCACGTTGGTGTCGCGCACGCCCATCGCTTCGGCGACCAGCTGCAACAGCCCCGGGAACGCCGCCCCCGCCAGCATCGCCAGCCCGGCCCCGAACCAGATCACGCTGTAGCGCTCCTGCAGGCGGTCGCGGCGGATCAGCTCCAGGATCAGGAACATGAAGACGATCGCCAGCGCGGCGGCGATGATCCGCGTCTGCGAGGTCAGGTTCACCCGGTCCTGGGTGGCGAGCAGCGTCGCGGTCATCGCTCCGCCTCCGCGTGGCGCGGCTTGAACTGGCCGACCAGGATCACGACCAGGCCCTTGAAGATGAAGAAGGCCGAGCGCAGCGGCGTCAGGAAGGAGCTGCCGCCGGTCCGCTCCAGCATCCGCACCGGCACCTCCTCGACCCGCATCCCCTCGCGCACCGCCAGCTGCAGCGACTCGATCTCGGCGAAGTCGGGCGAGTAGTCCTCGCTGAACAGCTTCATCACCCGGCGATTGGCCGCCCGCATGCCGCTGGTCGTGTCGGTGAAGCGCTGACGCGTCGCCAGGGTGAGGATGAAGCGGAACACGTTGATGCCGATCCGGCGGGAGAAGGTCGCCCGGTAGTCCTCGCCCTCCGGCTCGACCCCGGGCAGCGGCTCGGTCTGTTCGGCGTAACGCGAGCCGATCACCAGGTCGGCTCGGTCGGCCCGGACCTCGGCGAGCAATCGGGAGACCTCCGAGGGCGGGTGCTGGCCGTCGGCGTCGAGGTGGGCGCAGAAGTCGTAGCCCTCCCGCAGCGCCCACAGGTAGCCCGTCTGCAGGGCCGCGCCGAGGCCTTGGTTGAAGGGCATGGTGGCGACGAGGACGCCCGCCTGCCGCGCCAGTTCGGCGGTCGAGTCGGTCGAGCCGTCGTCGACGACGAGGATGTCGGCCTCCGGGATGTGAGCGCGCACGTCGGCGATCACCCCGTCGATCGAGGCCTCCTCGTTCCAGGCAGGGATGAAGACGAGAGTCCGCAAGGGGAGCCGATTGTTCCACGGGTGGCGGTTCCGGAACCCCTCCGCCGCCGGTCTGAGAAGATCGTGTAGGAAAACCTCATGGCAAGCGGCGACGCCCAGATAGCGCGGCCGCAGCCCGAAACCCCACGCTTCGGAATGCGGCTCTGGCTGACCGGCGCCTTCGCGGCGGTCAGCCTGATCACGGCCGCCACCGTCTACTTCTTCGGCGACAACCACCAGGCGCTGATCACCGCGGTGCTGATCGGGATGCTGGCCGGATTCCTGATCTCGGTGGCGATCTCCCACCGCGTGGTGACCCTGGCCCGCTCGGCGGGGGAGATGGCGAAGGGCACCTTCGACGCGCCGCTCAACACCTCCGGGCTCGACGAGATCGGCGACCTGGCCCGCTCGCTCGACGCGATGCGCGCCTCCCTGCAGGAGAGCTTCGGCGTGCTGACCGCGGACCGCAACAAGCTGGCGGCGATCTTCGACGGGCTGACCGACGCGGTGATCGTGGTCGACTACGAGGGTCCGGTGCGCTTCTCCAACAGCGCCGCCGGGCGCCTGCTCGGGTCCGGCGGCGAGCCGCCGGAAGTGATCGAGCCGCAGATGCGACGCGCCGCCGAGGTCGGCTTCGCCGCCCACCCGGCGTTGCGGATCGGCGACCGCGCCTACGCGATGACCGCCCGCGCCCTGCCCGACGAGCGCGCCGTGCTCGCGGTGCTCCGCGACCGCACCGACGAGCTGCGCCGCGAGCTCGCCGAAGCCGACTTCATCTCCAACGCCGCGCACGAGCTGCGCAACCCGCTGGCGGGGATCTCGGGGGCGATCGAGGTGCTGCAGAGCGGCGCCAAGAACAACCCGCTGGACCGCGACCACTTCCTCAACCGGCTCGCCGACGACGCCGAGCGGATGAAAGCGCTGACCGCCTCGCTGCTCACCCTGGCGCGGGTGGAGAGCCGCGGCGCCGCCGAGAACGAGGTCGTCGACGTGGCGATCGCGGTGCGCGACGTGGTCGCCGCGGTCGAGCCGCCGCCGCGGATCGAGCTGATCGTCGACGTCGAGCAGGACCTCGCGGCGACCGGCGACCCGACCCTGCTGCGCCAGGTGATGATCGGCCTGCTCACCAACGCCTTCAAGAACACGCCACCGCCCGGCACCGTGACCCTGCGCGGCCGCCGGCAGGGGATGGGCGAGGTGGTGCTCGAGGTGATCGACACCGGCACCGGCATCCCCGGCCCGGAGATCGAGCGGGTCTTCGAGCGCTTCTACCGGCGCACCGAGTCGCGCAGGCAGGAGGGGTTCGGGCTCGGCCTGGCGATCGCGCGGCGGATGGTCGACGTGATGGGCGGAACCATCGGTGCCGAATCGGTGTTGGGGGAGGGAAGCACCTTCTGGGTGCGGCTGCCGCTGGCGAAACCGAGTCCGACCCCCGTCGCGTGAGCCTGAGGCGTATAAAGCGAACCCACATGTTGGAGAAGTTGAGGAGGCAGATGAGCGAGATGTGCACTGGCGGCCCGACTCGATGAGCAGCGGCCGCATCCTGATCGCCGACGACGAGCCGTCGGTGCGTGACTCGGTGGGCTACGCGCTGGCCCAGGAGGGTTTCGAGGTGACCTCGGCCGCCGACGGCGACGAGGTGAGCGGGCTGCTCGCCGAAGGCATCCCCTTCGACCTGCTGATCCTCGACATCATGATGCCGGGGCCGAGCGGCCTCGACATCTGCCGCGACGTGCGCTCGCGGAGCGCCGTGCCGATCATCGTCCTCACCGCGAAGGACGCCGAGGTCGACAAGGTGGTCGGCCTCGAGGTCGGTGCCGACGACTACGTGACCAAGCCGTTCTCGGTCCGCGAGCTGCTCGGGCGGGTGCGGGCGCAGCTGCGCCGGCGCGAGCTCGACCGCTCGCCGATGGCCCAGCAGGTGAAGATCGAGTCGGGGCCGGTGTCGATCGACCTGGTCCGCCACGTCGCCACGGTGCGCGGCGTGCCGGTCAACCTGACCCGCTCGGAGTTTCAGCTGCTGCGCCTGCTGGTGGGGCGGCCGGGCGAGGTCTTCGCCCGCTCCCAGATCATGGAGGAGCTGTGGCAGACCGAGTTCGACGGCGACGAGCGGGCCTGCGACGTCCACATCTCCAACCTGCGCCAGAAGGTCGAGCGCGACCCGCAGAAGCCGGAGCTGGTGACCACGGTGCGCGGCATCGGTTACAAGTTCAGCGGCGACGAAGGCTGAGAACCGGCGGTCCCTCCCGCCTGGCCCCGGCCCGCCCGGCTGTTCCTTATGCCGGAATGCCGGCGATAGGGAACAGCCGGGCGGAGGGGGCGGGGGTCAGCGGTCGAGCAGGCGCTGGAGGTCGGCGAGGCGGGTGTCCCACTCGGCGCCGACCGCGGTGAGCCAGGCGGCGGCGTCGGCGAGCGGGCGCGGGTCGAGCTCGAAGCGGGACTCGCGGCCGCGCCGGCGCTGGGACACCAGGCCGGCGCGACCGAGGGTCGCCAGGTGCTTGGCCACCGCCTGTCGGCTGATCGGCAGCTCGGCGGCCAGGCCGGTCGCGGTGGCGCCGCCGCGCGCGGCGAGCTCGGCGACCAGGTGGCGGCGGGTCGGGTCGGCGAGCGCGGCGAAGACCGCGCCCGCCTCGGCGTCGCCGCTCGGCAGGTCGTGGGACCGGGCCTCGGGCACGTCGCGCCTCAGGCGAGGACGAGGCGGACCGCGTGGCGCAGGCGAGCCAGCGATTCCGCCCAACGCGCGGCGGCGAGCGGCGACCCGGAGCCGGGACGGGCGGCGCGGGCGCCGGCGGTGAGCAGCGGTCCCGGGGCGCGGAGCGGAGCGGTCTCGATCACGGTGAGGCGGGTGCGCCCGGCGACCGCGTCGAGGACCAGTTCGACCCGGCTCGGCCCGCCGCCCTCGCGGCGCCAGGTCCAGGCCAGCCGTTCGGCCTCCTCGGCCAGCTCGACCTCGCCGCGGCGCTCCTCGCCGTCGGCGAAGCGGCAGACGATCTCCCCGCCCGGCGCAGGCTCCAGCTCGACCTCCTCGGCGAGCCACTCCGACAGCAGCCCGGTCTCGGTGAGCGCGTCCCAGACCTCGGCGGGCGCGGCGTCCAGCTCGACGCTGCGGGTGACCCGCCCCCCGTCGTCCCCTCCGGCGTCGGCCTCACTCGGGGCTCGACCGTCGAAACCCTCGGCCGCGGTCGTCGGTCCGCGTTCGCTCCTGGGTAGGGTCATGGGACTGCTCCTCTCGTCTCGAGTACGGATGCGCAACCCAATGGTTGCACACGTGCTAGGCTGGGGAAACGCGCAACCACCTGGTTGCGCATGAAACGCACGCAAAGCTTCGCGCAACACCGAGAAGGAGACTGAAATGCCACTGGTACCGATGGTCGTCGAGCAGACCGCTCGCGGCGAGCGTTCCTTCGACATCTACAGCAGGCTGCTGTCGCAGCGGATCGTCTTCCTCGGCGAGCCGGTCACCGAGGACCTCGCGAACCTGATCATCGCCCAGCTGCTCCACCTGGAGGCCGACGACCCCGACAAGGACGTCAGCCTCTACATCAACTCGCCCGGCGGCTCCGCCTACGCGGGCCTGGCGATCTACGACACGATGCAGTTCATCAAGCCCGACGTGCAGACGATCTGTTACGGGATCGCGATGTCGGCCGGGTCGCTGATCCTCACCGGCGGCGCGAAGAACAAACGGATGGCGCTGCCCAATAGCCGCATCCTGATCCACCAGCCCTCGAGCGGCTTCGAAGGCCAGGCCTCCGACATCGAGATCCACGCCAAAGAGGTGCTCGAGCTGCGCGACCGGCTGAACCAGATCTACGTCCACCACACCGGCCAGTCGATCGACAAAATCTCCCTCGACATGGAACGGGACAAATTCTTCAAGCCCGAAGAAGCGCGCGAGTACGGGCTGATCGACCGGGTGATCGAGTCGCACGAGTTCAAATCGACGCCGACCGGGTTCGTCCCCGGCCCCGACGTCGGCGGCAACGGCGAGGGCCCGGCCACCGAGGGCGGCGGCGCCTGACGTGCGCCTGCGGCGGCGTCGGCCGCAGCCGGTTCGGCGCCCGCCCGCGTACTTCACGGTCGCGGGCATCCGCCTCGATCTGGAGCTGGAGCGGCTGCGCGGGCTGCCCGTGTTCGCCGACGGCCCGACGGCCCGCCGCCGGCCCGAGCTGAAGGTGCGCCGGGCCGCCCGGCGGCCCAACCGGGTCGGCTTCGCGGTCCCGGCCGAACACCGGCTGCAGGTGACGGCCTATCCCGGGATCCGGCCCGGCGACGTGCTGGAGACGCTGCTCCACGAGCTCGTCCACCTGCACGTCGGCCGCGCCCGCGAGGCGCACGCCTGGCACGGGCGCACCTTCAAGGCGACCCTGGCGCGGGCGATG
Organism: uncultured Actinomycetes bacterium; assembly: GCA_963766705.1. GTDB lineage: Bacteria > Actinomycetota > Thermoleophilia > Solirubrobacterales > 70-9 > VAYN01. Next base: position 994,717 of record CAVYBE010000008.1, on the reverse strand, counting down.
GAGGAGGCCTACGGGGTGCGCGGCGTGGCGCCGCGCAGCACCCTCCACGGCGCCTACGCCGAGGCGATCGAGCGCCTGCGCGCCGCCCCGCAGCTGGAGCTCGACCTGGCCTGACTCCGCGCCCATCTTCGACGCTGGTCCTCCATGTGCGGACAAGCGTCGAGGGGACGGCCGGCTTTCGTCGCCCAAAGGGCGACGAAAGGCAAACGGGTTCAGACCAGGCGGCGGATGGCCCAGGCGCCGAGCAGGGCGGAGGCGCTGCCGGAGAGGATGCCCTCGACCGCGGCGCGGCCCGCGGCCGGGTCGCGGCCGGCGATGCCGAAGCAGACCGCGTCGCCGAGGTCGACCGCGGCCGCCATGCAGGCGACCTCGCGCAGTCGCTCGCGATCGTCGCGGGCGGCGAGGGTCAGCGCGCCGATCGCGATGTCGCGACCGCCCGCGATCCGGGTGAGCGCCCGCGCCGAGGTGTCGGCGGTCTGGAAGCCGAGCACCTTCAGGGCCAGGCGGGTGCCGAACATCGCCCCGACCCCGATCGTGATCCGGCCCGCGGCGACCGCCAGCAGGGCGTTGCGGGCGAGCGGATCGGGCTTGCGGCGTCGACTGAGCACCCGACAAGAGTAAACATGCGGCGATGGCGGAGGGCGACACGATCCTGCTGGCGAGGGAGCGCCTCGCCGCGGCGCTGGTCGGCCAGGCGGTGATCGTCGCCGCCCCCAACCCGCGTGGCCGCGCGGCGGGGATCGAGCAGCTCGACGGCCGCACGCTGGTCGGCGTCGACTCCCACGGCAAGCACCTGCTCCTCGATTTCGGCGACCTCGTCCTGCACAGCCACCTGGGGATGAGCGGCGGCTGGCACGTCTACGAGCGCGGCGCCCGGTGGCGACGGCCACGTGGCGCGGCCTGGGCCGTGCTCGGCGGCGAGCGCCACGAGGCGGTCGAGTTCGGCGGCCCGACCCTCCGCGTCCTCGCGGCGAGCCGCGTCGCCACCGACCCCCAGCTGGCCCGCCTCGGTCCCGACGTCCTCGCCGCCGACCTCGACCTCGACCGGGTCGTCGAAGGCTTTCGCGCGACCGACCAGTCCCGCACCCTCGGCGAGGCCCTGCTCGACCAGCGCCTGATCGCCGGGATCGGCAACATCTTCAAGAGCGAGGCCTGCTTTGCCGCCCGCCTCGACCCGTGGCGCCCGCTCGCCGATCTCGGCGACGACGACCTCCGCGCCGTCCTCGCGGCCGCCCGCGACCAGATGCTCGTCGCGGTCGCCGCCGGCGGCCGCAAGTCCTTCGCCGTCTACAAGCGCCGCGGCCCGTGCGTCCGCTGTCGCGGCCCGGTTCGCCACCGCGGCCAGGGGGACGCCAACCGCACCACCTGGTGGTGCGAGCGCTGCCAGGCCTGAGCGGTCAGTCGTCGGAGTTCGGCCAACGGCCGATGCCGATCCGTTCGCCGAGCGGTGAGAACCAGAGCACGAAGACGACCGCCGTCAGGATCGGGATCAGGATCCAGATCATCGCCGCACCCCGCTCGCTGTCGTCGTCGAGTCGGTCACAGGCTGAGCACCGGTGAGGAGAAGCCGACGGTGACGACGAGGAAGTAGAAGACGGCGACCAGCACGCCCATTCCGGCGGTGAGGACCAGCGCGCCCTTCAGGTCGGTCGAGCTCGATGCGCCCGGTTGCGGCTCGATCCACCAACCCATCAGCTTGGTGAGCACGGCGAGGACCGGCCAGCCGAGGAACGCCACGCTCAGGACGTTGCCGATCAGGTTGCTGAAGGCCAGGTTCATCCAGGCGAGCTTGTTGTTCATGTAGAGGATCTCGAGCATCACGATCGGATAGAGGCCGACGAGGATCACGAAGTTGAGCTTCCACGGCGCCGGCCGCCCCGGGCCTTCGCCGCGTCGGAGGTCGAACCAGCCCTCGAACCCGGAACGGACCCGCCTGGTCGCGGTGTCGTGGGAGACGCCCTCGGTCTCCTCCAGCAGGGCGGCCCGCTCGTCGCTGCGCAGCCACGCCTCGAGGTGCGCATCGGAGTCGAAGGTGACGATCGTCAGCCACTGGTCTTGGACCCCCTCGACCGGCGCCTGGAGCGTGCTGCCGACGTAGCCGGGCCAGCGCGCCTGCGCGGCGCCGATCTCGTCGTGCCAGCGGCGGAACCGCTCCTCGCTCCCCGGCTCCACCTTGGTGAAGATCACGGCCGTGCTCGAGCGGTGCGCCGGCGGTCCCAGCTCGTCGATCACCGAGATCTGCTGGTCGGGGTCCATCAGCTCGGCGGCGCGGTCGATCTCCGCCGCGCGCCGCGGCGAATCGAGCCACGCCCGGGCGTCGCGGCGCGACCTGAACCGCTCGATGATCACCCAGTCCTCCTGCTCGGGAGGGGCCGGCGGCATCACCTCGCTGCTGAGGAAGCCCTCGGCCTGCGCGACCAGGTTGGACAGGCGCTGCTGCCACGCGGCGAACTCCTCCTCGCGGCCAGGCTTGGGCCTGGCCTGGACGATCACCGTGGCCGCCCGAGCGGTGGCCGCCGCAGCGTCAGCGCTGCCGGTCAAGGCCCTTCACTCCGCTACTCGACCTCGGCCAGGGTCTTGGGCCCCTCGCCCTCGGTCTCCTCGGTCCGCCACGGCCATTGCTGGGTGTGGAACGGGGCCAGCGGCGGCATCAACGGCTCGAGGCCGCGCTTCTTGGCCTCCTCGACGATCGTGTCGCGCCCGGAGAAGACGGTGTAGGCGCCGCTGGAGGCGGGGACCCGCCGACTCATCTCGTTGGCGACCGCGTCCCGGGCGCCGGTGGAGAGGAGCTCGACGTCCATCAGGAAGTAGTCCTTGAAGAACACTTTGCCCAGCGCCCGGTCGGCGACGATCCGACACAGGAGGTTGAGCATCTGCTCGCGCTCGGTCGTGAACTCCGTCGTCTCGAGCAGGATCAGCCGGTCGTTGAAGGCGGCTTTGCCGAAGTACTGCGCCATCACCGTGAACAGGATGTTGTTGGTCCTGGTCACGTACAGGCTGTTGGTCACCCCGTAGGCCTTGTCCCAGTCGGCGCCGAGGAGCTGTTTCCAATCGTCCATCACGCCCATCCAGTGGGAGACCTGGGTCGCGGCGCAGTAGGCGATCGCCGTCTGGATGTGCGGCTTCAGGGCGCGCGCGTAGGCCTCGAGGCCCTCGACGTCGAAGCTTCCGGCGTCGAGGCAGGACCCCATGTACTCGACGTTGGCGGTGAGCAGCGTCCGCACGGCGTCGCGGGCGTCGTCGGGGAGGTCGAGGTCGTCCACCGTGTCGAGGGCCAGCTGCTGCTGGTGGCGGTAGGTGGACATCGGTGCCTGCCAGGCGCCGCTCTCCGGGTCTCCGAGGTAAGGGGCGACGAGCTGGTAGACCGCCATCGCGCTGTGGCCGGTGGCCTTGACGACCTGGTAGCCGACCGGCACCGGCGGGGCGGCGAGCGGTTCCTGTCCCGGCCGGTAGAGGGTGAAGTCGCCTCCCTCGTTGGTGAACAGGCCGAGGATGATCGGGCAGTTGGCGCGGATGTTGGCCTCGAACCTGGCCAGCGCATCCTCGTAGATGCCCATCATCGCCGAGTCGAGGACGAGCGCCCGCTCCGTTGCCACCTCGGCCGCCGACGGTCGGGGAGGCGTCGGGGTGACGACGCTCTGCATGAACTCGGGGACTGCATCGCTGCCCATCTGTTCCTCCTTGTCGTGAGCCCGCGTGCCCCAAGCTCCCACGCCAGAATCGCGGGAAGACTATTCGATTTACTGGACACCAAGTGCCACTCGCCGTGGTCGATCCGATCGGCGTCTTAGGGTGCTCGTTCGATCAAGGAGAGGGATCACCACATCCGCGCGGTCTTGGCCCGATTGACGCCGTCGATCCTTGTCGTGCTGCTCGTGTTGGCCGGCTGCGGCGGTGGTGGAGGTGGGAGCGAAGCCGGCTCGGGAACGGTCGCGACGACGACGACCGCCGCCGCGGCATCGAGCGAATCCGAAGCGGGTGAATCCACCGCGGGCGGATCCACGACGGCCGAAGAACAAGCGGAAGCGAGCTTCAAGGCGACGCCGATCAACATCCACAAGCTGCCGCTCGGCGACGGCAAGTACGAGGACGGCGGGCCGAAGAAGGGCTACGTCTACTCCTGCATCACCAACTTCAACGGCGGCGGCGCCTTCCGCAACGGGCCGTGGATCGACGAAGAAGCGGGCACCTGGAACCTGGCCAAGAAGATCTACGTCGAAGGGCGCGTCCACTGGGAATCGGAATTCGCCCAGCACGTCTCGGGCTCCGAGCGGGACCTGGAAGGCAACGGCCTGCCGCCGCAGACGACCGGCACCTTCCCGATCGAAGAATCCGACCCAGCCTACGAATACGACCGCAACCCGAACACGATCTCTTCCTACAGGTTGAAGGCGAGCCTGCCCGCAAATCCGAAGCGGGCCGCCGAACCGAGCTGCGTCGGCGGCACGGTCGGCGTGATGAAGAACGGGATCCCGCTGTTCAGCCCCTTCGACGCGGGCGGCCGCGACGCGGTCGCGACCGAGATCCAGGACCACTGCGACGCTCATCCCGAGAAAACCGGCCAGTACCACTACCACGGGCTCTCGACCTGTCTCTACAACTGGAGAACCGACAAGTCACGCTCGGTGCTGCTCGGCTGGGCCCTTGACGGCTTCGGCATCTACGCCGAACGCGACTCCGAAGGCACGATGCTGTCCAGCGCCGACCTCGACGCCTGCCACGGGCGCACCAGCACGGTCGAGTGGAACGGCAAGAAGCGGCGGATGTACCACTACGTGATGACCCTGGACTTCCCCTACACCGTGGCCTGCTACCGCGGGACCCCGATCACCGAAGCCGAAGGCCTCGACCTCCGCGGCCCCGGCGCCGCGGGCCCCGGTGGCCCCTGAGCCCGCCGCTCAGCTCATCGCCTCCTTGATCCCGCGGCGGATCAGCCAGATGTTGACCGGGTAGGTGGTGAGGAAGCCGAGCACCATCCCCACCTGCATCATCAGCCAGTAGGTGGCGGTGGTGGGGAGCAGGTGGGGGCTGGAGAAGAGGACCAGCTGGGTCACCGCCATCCAGCCGAACAGCCCCACCTCGAAGGCGGTCAGCGACAGGGTGTCTGCCTTCAGGGCGCGGCCGAGCACCGCCCCCCGGGAAAGCTGGGGGGCCATCGGCCGGATCGCCCAGAACTGGAAGGCGATCCCGAGCGCGAAGGCGAAGCTGTAGTCGAAGATGTACTCGACCGGCAGCGCCAGCCCGGCGATCGTCAGCCCGGCGGCGAAGACGATCCAGGTGGCGAGGATGTCGCCGAGCGTGCAGCCGGCGCCGCAGTGGCTGGCGCCGACCGCGACCTTGGTGGCGAAGCCTCTCGGGGCCGGTTCCCCGTGGCGCTCGATGTACAGGGCGCTCTTCGGCCGGCCCCACCGCACGTAGGCCCAGAGTCCCAACGGGCCCGTGTAGAGCGCGGTGACGGGCCAGACCGCCTCCATCACTCCCATCGGCTGGCGATAGCCGCCGACGAAGACGTCCCAGACGATGACGGCCGCGCAGACGATGGCCACCGCCAAGGAGACCAGCGCGAGGACTTCAAGCCAGTTGGGCGGCACCGGCGCGGCACGCTATCGCAAGAGACGGCGGTCTCCCCGCGGCCCTCGAACCGCCGCCAATGCCCGCGCCGTGAGGCCGGCGCGGGAGGAAGGGTGTGCCGCGGAGGCTTCTCAGCCTTCTGCGGGGCGGCGCCAAGCGCGTCAATTTGTCGTCCCAGGCCGAGAGGCGAGGCTCGGATCTGATCCGCGCACCGATTCCGTTTCGATCGGGCCTTCTCTGTAAGCCAAACCAGCGAGGTGCGGGGCTATCCTGCCTTCGATGTCGATCATCTCCTCAGCGGATCGCCTGGCGGATGCTGGCGCTCGTGCTCGCGACGCGGAGGCCCGTGGCGACGATGCGCGGGCCGCGGAGGAATGGCGCCGCTATCGCCTCATCAAGGATGCCTCTCGTGATCCTGACGAGCTGCTCGCAGAGGGAATCTCGCTGAGTCTCCAAGCCGCTGAACTCGCATCTGCTCGTTGACCGGTTTCGGCCGCATCCTCACTGATCTCAATGGCGCCGGAGTCCGTTATGTGCTGATCGGTGGCATCGCGCTGATTCGCCACGGAGTCGTGCGGGCGACGCGAGACATCGATGCCGTGTTCGATCCCGACTCCGCCAACGTCGACCGGATCCGCACTCTGGTCGATAGATGGGGTGCCACCCGACCGGATGGCTCGCCGATCCCCGAGGGAGGGATCGCCGGAGATAGAACGATTCACCTGTCGACCCCGCACGGCGAGTTGGACCTGCTCTCCGAGGCGGCATCCGGGCTATCATTCTCCGACCTCCTAAGACGTTCGGAAGCTCGGCGCGTCGATGGTGTCGAGGCACCGATCTGCTCCCTCGCGGATCTGGTTGCGATGAAGAGGTCGGTGGGGCGAGAGCGAGACCTCGTCGACTTGTCAGATCTCGAAGCGGCCCACGGCGAGCTGCCGGACAGCCGCGCCGCCGGCACCTGAGGCGGGCTGGCATTACGTCTCGGTTCCCATCTCTGTGCGGGCTGGGACGCGAGGACTACTCGACCTCGCCAAGCCGGCGACCGATCCCTGCCGTTGAGGCTATGGCGGACCCGATCGCCGGTCTCGACGACCCCCTAAGCCGACGATCGGACTTGAACCGATGACCCCTTCATTACGAAGGGCTTTCTAGAGCCAAATCTGGGCCATTCAGGCACGGTTCCGTCCAAGGGGTTCGGCCGCGTTTGGCACGGATTTGCGGAGTTGGGGACATATTTCGGGACACGAAAGTGGGAGGTCTACCCTCTAGGGCTGCATGAATCTTGAGGCACAGATTCAACTGATCACGGTTCCCCAGGAGTTCGCCCGCCTATGCAACGCGGCGCTTGCAGCCGAGTACGGAGATGACTTCCTTCCGATCGATGACGACCGGCCAGATCGGGGAAATGACGGATACCTCAAGTCGGCGAAGCGTCTCTTCGCGGTTCACTGTTTCAAGCGCGTGCAGAACCAGAGCCTTGACCGGGAGATTAGGCGAAAGATGGTCGGCGACCTGGGCAAGGCCATCGCCCTGAAATCGGAGGATCTCTGGGACATCGAGGGCTGGGTCTTCATCAGCAACTACCCGATTGACGAGGAGACTGGCAGGAAGGCAATAGGTCTGGGTCGGGAAGCCGGAATCGATGTGTCGTGGAGAGGCCCCGATTTCCTCGCCCGAGTTCTCACCGAGCACAAAGCCGTGAGGAGTCAATTCCCGGGACTTCAGATCAGTGAGATTGGCGATCGTCTCGACGAGATCAAGAACGCAGTCTTAGATGGCGATGGCTCGTCGGAGCCGTCTCCGAAGCCGCCTGATCGCGTTCCCCGAACCGAGGACGAAAAGCGGGAACTCATGGCTACTCGACCACCCGGTTGGGAGTACCTGCTCTTCGCCTACGTCCTATTGCGCGGGAAGGACAACCTTGAGATGAAATGGCACGACCACAACATGCCGCCGTTCCGCCAGTCATTTGGGATGTCGGACGTCGTCGAGGCATCGCAATACCTAGACAGGGAGATCGACAGTCTCCTTGCGCTCACCGAGGCGATGATGGCTGTCTTCTCGAAGGAGGCGCAGGAGCAGACCTTCGGCGCTCCTGGAGAGGCAGGTGACCAGATCCGTATCGAACACACTGCTGGCCGAATCATCCAAACCTATGAGGGAATCATGGATTGGGCGGCGGGAATACGAAGCGTGCAACCGCCCGAGATCATGCGGGGACCGTTCGAGATAGCGCCACACATGGCGGACAGGCCCCTTGAGATCTTTCGCGATTTTGTCGACCGAGCAGTACGCGAGATGGACGCCCTACCCGAGCGGCTTCGCAACGTGGAGGAGGATGGCGAATTGGTCGTTGTTTCCTTGGATCTGACTCTTGATGTCGACCAGCAGGTCATGGATGAGTTCAACCGGCGTATGAAGAGGGCGCGTCGCAAGCAGCGGTGGCATTTCTGATCGCCAGCTCTGGCGCGTCGGGGCAAATGCGGTGACTCCGGCCGCGCTACCCAGCGAGAGAGTCTCTCTCCCGCCGGCGACGAAAAGGCCCATTGGGCCGCCGTGGTCGGAGAACTCCAGTTTCATCGCAACGCAAGGACAGCCAGAGGGATATGGACTGCTGACCGGGTTCGGATTTGCAGCGACGACGGTCTGCCAGTGGACTTCCGGCCTGGAGGCTGCGGAATACGCGACGGCTACCCGGCTCGTGCTTCGACCCACTCTACGAAAGCCTCCTCACCCAGATCGCTCGCCGCGAGCGCCTCGATGACGTCCGCGGTCTCATCCTGGCCGCCCTCGGGATGGGTGAACGTCAGGCCGGCGCGATCGAGCTGGATGAGCATGCAGAGATAGCCGGCGCGCTTGTTGCCGTCTGGAAGCGGGTGGTTGCGGATGACGCGGGAGCAGACGATCGCGGCCCGCTGGGCTGGGCCTGGATAGAAGAGCACGTCCCCAAAGCCCATGAACGGAGCAGCCAGCGCCGACTCTGCCGCGTCGAGTTTGGCGACGGATTTCAGCGACTTGGCATCGACGTCGAGAACGCGTTCGGCGATGACAAGGAACTCGGCGAGGTCAATCTGCTCGTTCATTAGACATTGGTATCAAGATACCTTGACGCCGAGACGGTAGGCATCTATCGTTGGGCTCGTCACTAGAGTCTTTCCCGGAGGTAATGACGATGTCCAAGGCGTTCACCATGCGCCTTCCAGATGAGAAGGCCGCCGAACTCGAGGCGGTTGCTCGCGCCGATGGCATGCCCGTTTCCGAGGCTGTACGCGCGGCGATCGACCTCCACATCGATGCTCGACGTAACGACAAGGAGTTCCAGGCTCGCCTCACCAAGCTGGTGGAGGACAACCAGCGTGTGCTCGACCGGCTAGCTCGCTGAGGCACTGGCAGCTTCGACCGCGGCGCCTCGGCTGCGGGGGATTTCTAAGCCGACGATCGGACTTGAACCGATGACCCCTTCATTACGAAGGGCTTTGTAGAGCCAAATCTGGGCCATTCACGCACGATTCTGTCCAAGTCGGCGGGCCGGTCTGGGGTCAGATTTGCAGGGTCGGGGACATATTTCGGGACACGTTTCGCCGAGGTACGACTGGGAGCGGAAGCAGCTCTGCTGCGCGGCTCCCAGGTGGTACTCCAGACTCGAGAGGGAGGCGAAGCGGAGTTGTCTCGATGTGATCTATGCAGGACTGCTTATCGACGTCGGAACGTCCGGCGTCCGGGCGTAATCCTCTCCGGTCAGGCGTGAAAGTGGGGCAGAGATTTCGGGGCGTGGGGCACCGTGCCCGGCATGGCTGTACGTATGGTCGGGGGCATTACGCTCCTCCTCCACGGGATCGAGATGCTCGAACCCGCACGCGCGAGGCGCATCGTGGGTCAGGTCCACCCGAGCTCCAGCGTGATCTGGCTTACGCACCCGGCTTCGGCTGTTCAATCCGGGCGAGGATCTCGGCGAGGGTACGTAGATCGTCGGGGGGCAGGTTCTCCAGTACTGCCGGAGGCCGATCCAACAGGCGGGTTGCCCGTTTGCCCAGCCGGGCTCCCGCGGGCGTCGCGACGAGGAGTTTGCTGCGCCGATCGCCCGGTCTTGGCCGCCGCTCCACCAGGCCCCGACTCTCGAGATCGTTGACCACCGGCGTGCAGTTGGCAGGCTCGATGCCGAGCGCGGCGGCGAGCTTCCCCGGGGTCATCGGCGCGGCGGCGATACGCCGCAGCGCCCTGACCCGACCGAATGGCAGTCCGATCGCCTCGCTGACCTCGCGACGACGCTCGTTGTCGAGCACCAGTTCGCTCATCACCGCCCAGGCCGCCTGTGCCGAGCGGCCGGCATCGTTCCCGGTCACGAGACCGGGCCCGCCAGGAACTCGGGATTCAGTTCTTCCGCCGTCCGCATCGCCGTGACCTTGGCCCGCGCCGAGGTCACCACGAGGCCGAGCACCAGTACCGCGATCCCGCAGCCGGACAGCACCCACCAGCCGGGATGGCCGGCGGTGCCCAGGTGTCGGAGGCGGGAGTCTGCCGCCGGACCGGTCGCCCCCGGAATCCATCGTGAAGCGCTGACGAAGGCACCGACGACGGCGACCCCGAGCGTCTGGCCCACCTGGCGCGAGGCCGATACGATCGCCCCGGCGAGGCCGGCCTGGGCTCGCGGCATGCCCGAGACTGCGGCGTTGGTGACCGGGGCATTGACGAACCCGAAGCCGATCCCGAAGAGGATGTAGGCGGCAAAGAGCCACCAGGTCGAGGTCGTTCTGTCCACCTGGGCCAGCATCGCACAGCCCACCGCCATCCCCAGACCGGAGATGACCAAGGGCACCCTGGCCCCGCGAGTGGCGACGATACGGCCGGAGATCGGCGGTATAGCCATCGCCATCACCGCCATCGGCAACGTGTACAGCCCGGCCTCCAGCGGCGACAGGTCGCGCACCTCCTGTAGGAAGAGGGTGTTGAGGAAGAGGAAGCCGCCGAGGGAGGCGAAGGCGGCGATCGCGATCGCCGACGCGCCCGAGAAGGACACGGAGCGGAAGAACCGCAGATCGATCAGGGGCTCGTCCCGACGCAGCTCCCAGGAGATCAGGCCGACCAGGGAGACCGCCGCGAGTGCGAGCGCTCCGACGATCATGGTCGAGCCCCAGCCTCGGTCGGGTGCCTCGATGATGCCGAAGGTCAGGGAGCCGAGCATCGCGATCACGAGGATCTGAGCGACCGGATCGGCGCGGCGCGCCCACTCGGCCCGGGACTCGGGGACGAATCGGATCGCGAGGGCGATTGCGGCCAGGCCGACCGGGATGTTGATCCAGAAGATCGAACGCCACCCCAGGCCGCTGACCAGGAGCCCGCCGACCACCGGGCCGAGCGCCGTGCTGGCACCGAACACCGCGGCCCACACACCGATCGCCTGGGCCCTCTCGCGGGCGTCGGTGAAGGTGTTGGTGACGATCGAAAGAGCGACCGGGCTGAGCATCGAGGCTCCCACGCCCTGGATCATGCGGAAGACGACCAGCGCGCCGAGACTCGGCGCCAGACTGCACAGCACCGAGCCGCCGGAGAAGGCGACCAGGCCGACCAGGAACGTCCGTCGCCGCCCGAAGCGGTCGGCGGTCGAGCCGGAGAGCATCAGCAGGCTGGCGAGGACCAGCGTGTAGGCATCGACTGCCCATTGCAGGCCGGAGACCGGTGCATCGAGGTCTCGCCCTATCGACGGCAGGGCCACATTGACGGCGGTCACGTCCAGCCCGACTAACAGCAGGCCCATCGAGCAGATGAGCAGGATGCCCAGCCGATGTCGCCTGTCGAGGGGCTGGCCCGACCCTATTGATGATGATTTCATCATAGTTATTAAAACATAATAACTACCGCCGACGAGCGCAGTCGCCAACGAGTGAATCGTCCTCGGCCTTCTTGAGGTGTCCCGTGTCGGCACGCTCCGTAGGTCAGGGGGCGGGGCCGAAGGAGGTGGGCTGCGCGTGCGGTTGGAGTGGACCCGCGGCGGTTTAGATCGCGCCGTTGCGGCGCAAAAAGTCCTGCAGCGAGAAAGGGACGGCCGCAGTTGCGCCGACCTGCGTCTCCTCGGTGTCCCAGAAACAGGTGGCGGTGCGCCCGCTGAGCTGCGAGCTCTCGTCTTGCTCGGCCCCTCCATCGCACCCAGATCAGCCTGTTAGAGGGCGGCGAACGGATCCCGCGGGCGTTCACGCTCGTCTGTCTGGCGGGCGCGCCCGGTGTCACTCCCAACGACCTCCTCGACGGGATCGTCTGGGAACCGATCGTCTCGATCCGCGGTGGCCTGGTCGTGACCCCCGCCGAGTGCGGCGGCGGCGGTTAGCGCCGTGCCTCTCCCGCCGTCGGCGAGCGCTTCGGCGAGAACCTCCGTCGGGTGCGCCGCCGCGAAAGGCTCTCACAGGAACAGCTCGCCGCACGGGCCGGCCTCCACCGCACGGAGGTCGGCCTGCTTGAGCGCTCCGGCCGGACCTGTCGGATCGACACGCTCCTCCGGTTGGCCGGGGCGATGGCGGTCGGCCCGGAGGAGCTGCTCGACGGAATCGTCTGGGTCCCCGCGCCCGAAACCGAAGGAACCTTCACCTTCAATTCAAGGCCATTCAGAGATGCAAGAAGGCAGATATCGATCCCAAGGATCGAGCAGTCAGAGATCACCTGAAGAACCCGAAGCCAAAGGCTCCAGACCCACCGAGAAGACGCATCAAAGGTCAACCAGCCGAGCCAGCGACCACTCAACAGCAGAACCCCTCACGCACTATCGGTTCGCCTCCGGCGAACTGATCCCACCATCCAATCCGACCACCGCTCAATAGGCGGGCCGAAGCCCGGCGAGCATCGGGAAGTGACGGACGTTCGTGGTCAGCAGCTCCGCCTCCAGGAGGACCGCCGTCGCCGCGATCAGGTAGTCGGCGTCGTCGATGCCGGAGTGGGATCGGCGGTGACGGCGGGCGAGCTCGCCGGCGGCCCGCGCGACGTCCTCCCCGACCGGCACCCAGGAGAGGGTCGAGAAGAACGCCTCCAGCGCCTCGACCTCCCGCGGGCGGACGCCCGCCAGCAACTCGAAGCGGACGACCTCGCTGGCCAGGAGTGGCTCGCCGTCCTCGACCAGACCAGTCAGCAGATCGACCGCCGGCTCCGATCCGCGCAGGTGGTCGACCGCGACGCTGGTGTCGAGCAGCTTCACCGCACGCCGAGGCGGGCGAGCCGCTCGTTCACGTCGCCGGAGCGGATCTCCTCGACGTATGCGGAGCCGTCGCCGGATCGACCGCTCCAGGAGCCGGCGCTCGCCCGTAGCGCCCGCAGCCTCTCCTCCGCCGCCTGGCCGCCGAAGGTGGCGCGGACGGCGCGGCGGATCAACTCGGATCGCGATGCGCCGGTTTCGCGGACGGCACGATCGAGGAGCGTCAGCTCCTCCTCGCCGAGATAGATCTGGGTCCGACTCATGGTGTCACTGTACATCAGGCGGTGTCCCTATTGGCCATCGCGGGCCCGGCTCGCTGAATTGACCGGATGCAAATCGCGCCTTCCGTTGACAACGGGGGCATGGACTCTCGATGCCACCCGGTGCAACTGCGGCCCCGGTCGGCCAATCGGGGCATGGCGGCACCCACCCGGTGCACGCGCCCTGCTCACGGGTCAATCGGGGCATGGCGAAGACCCACGACGGACTCCGCGGGCCGCGCGGACGTTCTCGCTGATGCTCTCGATCGGCAAGCTCGGCACGGGCCAGGAGTCCTACTACCTGGAGAAGGTCGCCGAAGGCGCAGAGGACTGCTACTCCGGCGAGGGCGAGGCGGAGGGCTACTGGCTCGGCGACGCCGCGGGATCGACCGCGAGATGATCGGACGGACCTTCGGTCGTGGGCGCCAGGCGCCGGACGGCGCCGTCTCGATCGCCGCCGTCGAGGAGACCGACAGCTCTCTGAAAATCAAGCTATCCGCCAATCGACGGGGTTTCTGTCTGAAAGACTCCCTGCCCTCTCGTCTTCCGGCCAATCCTTCAGGAGGGCTCCGTGCAGCAGATCCGACAGTGGCACCAGGCCCGACCGAGGCTCGTTCCAGCCTTCCGCAGGCGTGGGCGCGAAGGATGGCCTGCAGAGCCGGTGGCGCAGCTCGCCCCGGCGAGGGCCCACTCGGTGGGGCTGCGAGCCCTGTCGGCGACCGCACTGGCCCTGCTGGCGCTGGCGACGGTGGGCGCCGCGAACGCCGCCGCGGCGCCGGGGTGGCTCCCTGCGGTCAACCTCTCCGCGGCGGGGCGTAATGCCAAATCACCCCAGATCGCGATCGACTACCTCGGCGACGCGATGGCGGTCTGGGACAGCGGCGGCACCATCCGAAGCGCCACGCGCCGGGCGGGCGGCGCGTGGTCGGCACCGGTCGACCTCTCCCCGTCGCGGCAGCATGCCGAATCACCCCAGATCGCGGCCACCTCCTTTCTCGAAGCGGTGGCGGTCTGGGGGGCCGGCGGCCGCATCTGGAGCGCCACGCGCAACCCGGCGTGGATTGGCGGCTGGTCGCTACCTCTGGTGGGCGTCGCGGGGGGACACGAACCCCAGGTCGCGATCAGCTCCTCTGCCACCAGCGAAGCGGTGGCGGTCTGGCGGCACGGCGACGGCATCTGGAGCGCCTCAGGCATTCCGGGGAACACCGAGCGCGGCCACTTCTGGGACGCTCCGGTAAGAGTCTCCGCGGCGGGGCCGTTCCCACCCCAGGTCGGGATCGACCGCGAGGGCGACGAGGTGGCGGTCTGGATCCTCCAAGACGGCAGCAACCGCATCGTCCAGAGCGCCACGCGCCCCCGGGGCGGCGCCTGGTCGGCACCGGTCGACCTCTCCCCGTCGGGGGGGAGCGCGGTTTCCGACCCCCAGGTCGCGTTCGACTACCACGGCGACGCGGTGGCGGTCTGGGCTTTCGAGGACGGCGGCAAGTACCTCGTCCAGAGCGCCTCACGCCCGCGGGGCGGCGCCTGGTCGGCGCCGGTGGACCTCTCCGCGCCGCAGAGGAAGATGGACGCGATGGACCCCCACGTCGCGATCGACCCCCGGGGCGACGGCGCGGTGGCGGTCTGGACCTTCCAGGACGGCATCAACCAAACCCTCCAGAGCGCCATGCGCCCCCGCGACGGCGCCTGGTCGGCACCGGTCGACCTCTCCACGTTGCCGGGAAGGGCAATTTCCGAGCCCCGGGTCGCGTTCGACCACCAGGGCGATGCGGTGGCGGCCTGGGAGCGCGGCTGGAGCATCGAGAGCGCCACGCGCCCGCGGGGCGGCGCCTGGTCGGCACCGGTGACCCTCTCCACGCCGGCGCACAAGGCCTACGACCAGGACGCATCCCACCTCGAGCTCGCGGCCGGCCCCCACGGTGACGCGGTGGCGGTCTGGCAACGCAGCGGCGACCGCGGGACGATCGTCCAGGCGGCGAGCCGTGAAGCCGCCGCGCCGCGCCGGCGCCCTCAGGCCTACGCCGCACCTGTCGCCCACCGCAAGGGCACCAACGTGTTGCTGGAGCTGCTCTGCCGCGGCCACGGGAGCTGCCGGGGCGCGGTCAAGCTCTTCTTCGAGCACAGGCCGATCGCCAAGGGGCGCTTTACACTCGCCGCCCACCGGGCCAGGGCCCTGCGCATCAAGCTCAACCGCAGGGGCAGGGAGCTCGTGCGCAACACCCACCGCCACCGCCTCAAGCTGGAGCTGGGAGGCCGCTGCGTCGAGCATCGCACCGAGGTGCTGAAGGGGCCCTGAGGGCGGGAGGGTGACCGGCCGCGGTTACGAGAGACGGCCCCGCGCCGGGTGGAGGAGGCGGAGGATCGATGGTCGTCGATCGCAAATTCGATCGCCGTGGGCCTCCGGACCCTGGGCGACCTGGAGGTAAGAGCCGGATCTTCGGCCAGACCAAGGTCGACCCTCCGCCTGCTCGGCGACCGGGCAGCGGTATGGGCGCAGCTCGAAGCGAGAAGCCTCTCGGTGTACCGGCGTTGAGGACCTCACGGCGCGAGTCGACGATCTCGTCGCGGCGGACGATCGTGTCACCGTCCGCCTCCGCTTCACCGGCACCCACGAAGGGGGCTTCCTGGGCAACCCCGCAACGACCGCACCATCGCCTATGTCAGCCACGAGTTGTACCGCGTCGCAGACGGCGTGATCGTCGACAGGGGGAAGGCCCGAGCCCGGGGCATCGATCTCCGCGGCCTTCTTGGGCTATGGGTCGGAGGGTTGACGCTGCGCGCCGGGAGCTCAACCGGCATCGACGCCGACCGCGATCGGCCCAAACAATTTCAGGTAGACCAAGGCCGGCGGGCAACCGGCCGACCTGTCGGCACCTCCCGACGGCGCTCCCGCCTCTCGCGCACGGGAGGCGCGAGTGGATCGAGGCCGTGGGAGCGGATCGCTCAGCGCCGGGCGTGGGCGTCCCGCTGAGCGCAGGCGAGTTCGTCCGCGCGCTCGTTCAACTCGACCCCGGTGTGACCGGGGACCTTCACCCAGTCCACATGGTGACGGTCAACCTCAGTGAAGAGCTCCTCCCACAGGTCGCGGTTCTTCACCGGATTTCTGCCCGACGTCCGCCAGCCGTTTCTTTGCCAGCGCTCAAGCCAGCCCTGGTCGAAGGCGTCCATCACGTAGCTGGAGTCGATGTGGATGCAAACGCGCGCGGGCGTGGGCAATTCGCGCAATCCGGCGACGACCGCCATCAGCTCCATCCGGTTGTTCGTGGTCGCGGCCTCGCCGCCGGAGACCTCCCACTGCTTGGCGATGCTGCCATCGGCCCGGCGGGCAACAAGTACCGCCCCGTACCCACCGGCGCCGCTGGTCTTGTGGGCGCAGGCGCCGTCGGTCCAGACGTCGTAAGTGAGGTCGCTGCGCGAAGCCACGATGCCCACAGTCTGCCTGACAAGATCGGGAGCGCGCTCGCACACGGGCACTAGACCGGATACCCCTGTCGCGTGCTACAGCCGCGCGGGCGAAAGCTGCCGCCCTTCGCGCGAAGCGGGAGCAAACGGGTGGCACCACAGCAAATGGCGCCACAACCGAGGATCTCGCTCCCAGAATCACGTCGCGATCAGTTGACTACTATCGGGCAATCGCTGCTACTGCGCCTCAACACAGAGAGTCGGAGGGTGCTTGCCAGTGTCTGAAATGCAGGCAAGACCGTCAATTCGACATGCCGCCCGCACTGGCGAAAGCCTGCTTGGACGGCGATCTTGTGATCTTCGCGGGCGCTGGAATCAGGACGGAGTCTCCTTTGGTGGTCCCGCTGCCCCTGTATTTCGAAATGAAGGCAGAGGCGGGAATAGATCCACGGACCGACCTTTCGTTCCCCGAGGTCATGACGGCGTTCGAGGACGCCTATGGCCGTGCGGCGATGGTCGAGCGCATCAAGAAGCACCTAGACATGGTTAAGTCGTTTCCGAAGCTTGACCAGGAGGCGGGCAGCTTCCATAGAGAGCTATCTGGCCTTTTCACGGTGACCGAGATCTTCACCACGAACTGGGACGACTATTTCGAGCGGGAGTGCGGAGCGCAGCCATTCCTCACCGAGAAAGACTGGGCCTATTGGAAATCGAGCGATCGAAAGGTCTTCAAGTTGCATGGCTCGATTTCCAGTCCTGGATCGATTGTTGCCACGCAGTCCGACTACGAAGATTGCTATCGGCGACTAAATGAGGGTCTTGTCGGTGCGCGGCTGAAGATGATGCTTGCCACGAAGACCGTCGTCTTCGTTGGCTACTCGCTCTCTGACAGTGATCTTGTGGCACTCTACGAGCTGATCAACGGGATGATGGGGGAGTTCATGCCCCGCGCGTATGTGGTGACGCCTGACGACGCTGAGCTTCCGGAGGTGGCAAGCGAAATGCACGTGATCCGCACGAGCGGAATGGAGTTCTTGCGCACCCTGAAGTCGGCTTTCTCGGAAGAAGAGCTGGTGCCGGACGACCGATTCGAGGCAATCCCTTACATGCGTGAGCTCGTCGGCGCGGTGCATCACCGACTCGTGGACGAGGGAGAGATGCGGGACGACCCGGCGATGTACATGTGCGCCTGCTACCAGGACGGACTTACGGATGCCTTCGATCATCAGATGGCCAATGCGGCGAAAGGCCCCTATCACCACCGCTGTCACACGGAACGGATGATCTCCGAGGTCTACGCAGACCTCTACCACAAGCGGGTCGACGAAGGGGCATATGAGACGGCGGCCTATATCCACGGATTCATCAGCGGGCTCGAATTCCTGATTGGTGACGATTCCGACCGGAAAGAGCTGAGCCCGTATTACGTCTACGGTATGGACGGTCCGCTCAAGAAGCCAGAGGAATACGAAGCCGTCGCCGAGAAGTTTGCCGAGTCGGAGCCAACGGTTTACGAGTACGCGAAGAAGAAAGCGGCCGAGTTGGAACCTGGCATCGTGTTCCATCACCTCCCCTTTTTGTAATCCGGGACACTTCGATTGGCCTGGGGTGAAGAGCCACGCCGCGCAAGAGGCGTGGCTCTCCCGGAAGCCACATTCTGGTCCGCGCACGCTCGGCCGAGCAGGCGCTCCGGTGTCGCTTCCGCGTGAAAGCGGGTGTGGACTAGTAAGAGCCCAGTTGGAACGGCAGGCTGGTGAGCGTCGCGACGCCTGAGCCAACTGCATCGGCCGGCTTAAGCGGTCGTCGCGCTATGCGGCGGCCGATTCCTTCCCGGAGTTCTCCTCATCATGCAGTGGTCTTTGGATGCGGAGGACGTCTCCCAGAGCCAGGTACGTTCCGGCGATGAATCGGGATGCTTCGAGCCGACCAACGCTCGCGTGTGCGCCCTTTTGACCGGCCCCGTCGGCTGCGTCCAGGCGTTTGCCGAGGTATTCCAGGTCGCTCGCAATCATGCTGGTCGCCGTCGCGCTGTCCGAGTAAGTGGCGATCCAGTCCACAAGGCGGTTGACGTAGTTGCCGTCGCCCATGACTCGACCCTCGACTGGGTTCCCCGGAGGCCGAACTGCATCCGCGACCGCCTTTAAGAGTCGTCTACACGTTCCGGCTGCATTTGCCCAATCCTCGGGATTGTCCGAGGTGGCGTTTTCAAAAGCGGCGCTCAGCATCGGCAATGCGTCTGGTACAAGCCCGCCGATCGCGGAATCGACATCCCGTCGTACGACTTCAAACGCCGACTCGACGGCCGAACCGAAGCGGAGCTCCTGGTATCGCTCGGCGACGTAGACGTGCATTGCGCCTACTGCGTTGTCGAGTACCGATTGAAATCTGACTATGAGCTTCTGCGCTTCGTTGCGCTCCACTGGCAGCGAAGATGCAACCGAGAGTCGCGCGTTGGCGCCATCCAAGAGCACTGATATCTGCCCGAGCGTCCCAGTGATCACGCCCTCGGATTCGTCTCCCTCATCTTCAGACGGAACGACGCGTTTGGACCGCCTGGCCGCGGACGTTGCCTCGATCGTGAGGGGGGCCGGATAGCCTCCGACCTCGAAACTCAGCCAGGTCATCGCTGAGGTGTCATCCAGCAAACGAGCAAGTCTGCTGGTCTTCCTGGCAACGTCGATGGGTGCGATGTTCGACATCTCGATGTCGTTCAGGAGTTGATCCGCGAGTTGTAGCGCCTCCGCTCGCCGTGACCTCTGCGCCGTCATGAGGGGCGAGCCTACCTCGCGGTCCTGTCTGGCCTCCGGCGGCAATCCCGAGTGGCGCAACGACGCTAGCCCGTGGTCAGACGAGCGGAGCGGTGCTCAGTCGCGGCTCTCCGCGCGCGGTTCCTCGGCTCGAAACGCTTCGGCGACCAGTGCGGCGTCGCCCTCGCGCGGCGCGTAGTGGAGGTACTTCATCGTCGTCTGGATGTCGGCGTGGCCCATCCACTCTTGAACGCGGCGGATATCGGCTTTGCCGATCATGCGGGTGCCGAAGGTGTGGCGGAGGGCGTGGAAGCGGAGTTTGGGGAGGCCCGCTCGTTTGAGGGCGCGGTCGTAGCGACGGCGAAGCGCGCGGCCGTCGAGGTAGCTGCCGCTCTGGCCGACGAAGACCAGATCGTCGTCGCTCGTCCAGTTCTTCCGCTGGCCGAGCTTCGCCAGCGCCTCGGCGACGTCGGGCGCCATCGGCACCGAGCGGACCTTGCCCGACTTCGGCGTGGTGAGCGCGCCGTCCGCGTAGCTGGCTCTAACCCGGACGACCTGGTTGGAGAAGTCAACGTCGCGCCACCGGAGCGCGAGCAGCTCGCCGCGTCGTAGGCCGGTGAAGGCGGCGGTGAGATAGATCGCGGCGTCCTGGGTCGACGACGCCGCGCGGACCAACGCCATCACCTCCTCAAGGGAGAAGACGTCGATGTCGCCGCTCTGGCGCATCGGCGGCCGCTCAACTTCGGCGGCCGGGTTGGTCGGCAGCCCGTACACCTTCCGCGCCCGTTTGAAGATGCCGCTGAGGAGGACGAGGGCCTTGGTCCGCGTCGCCGGCGCCCGATCGAAGCTGGCGAGTCACGCCTCGACCATCTCCGTGGTGATCGACTCGATCGGTTCGTCGCTGAAGGCGGGGAGAAGCTGGGCGCAGGATCGCCTTTTAGCCGACGATCGTCGACGGCTTGCGGTCGCGGTCGTGCTCGACGTAGCGGAGCCACTCGTCGGCGGCCTCGGAGAAGGTGACGCCGGTCTTGACCAGGCCGGGGAGCGTGCCCCTGCGCGCTTCGTCCAACACGCCGCGCAGCCAGTCTTCCGCGGTGCGCTTCGTGAAGTAGCCGGCCGGCGGTCGACCGCGCTCAGTCCAGGCCGGGCCGACCTTCCGCTGCACCTGGCGGCCGCCGGCAGGCGGTACTTGGCGAACCACTGGGGACCGCGCTTGCGTTCGACCCGGAAAACGTGCCCCGAAGGGGGCCTTGGAGGCGCTTTCTTCGTTTGCCGCCATTGCCCCATTCCAGCCCGGACTCGGGACATATTGGGGACATATTTCTGTGTCTCAGGAAGCCGCCCTCTGGCGAAAGTGGCCATTTGGAGGGCTTTTGAGAGCCGACGATCGGACTTGAACCGATGACCCCTTCATTACGAATGAAGTGCTCTACCAACTGAGCTACGCCGGCGCGGTGGCCTCCAGGGCCAGACTGAGCACTCGCCCGTGAGGGTGGTCCTCAATCGGTCCTCAATTTAGCGGGAACGCGCTACCCGGGCCGATGAATGGCGAGCGGTCCAGGCAGCGACTGCTAGCGCGGCGGCGCGTAGCGACGGTGGAGCATCAGCGCGTTGCCCTCGGTGTCGTTGAAAAAGGCCATCTTGCAGACGCCGGTGT
The DNA here is from genome assembly GCA_963766705.1 of uncultured Actinomycetes bacterium. Taxonomy (GTDB): domain Bacteria; phylum Actinomycetota; class Thermoleophilia; order Solirubrobacterales; family 70-9; genus VAYN01. The sequence goes on along the minus strand of CAVYBE010000008.1, from coordinate 973,903 downwards.
CCTGGTTGCCGGTGAACTCGACGCCGTGCTCTTCGAGCTCGCGGCGACCGGCTTCGACGTCCGGCACGCGCAGGGCGAGAGGCGCCGTGTGCGGGGCGAACTCCCGGCCCATCTGGGTCGGGTCGACGAGGTAGACGGAGACGTTGCCGGTCTCGATCTCCGGCCAGTTCTCATCCCAGTCGGGGCTGTGAAGGCGGAGCACGTCGCGGTAGAAGGACTTGGCCCTGTCCATGTCCTGGACCGGGACGGATACGAAGTCCGTGCGTTCGAATTTCATGCCCGGATTGTCCCCTCGCCACCGCGGGACATCTTGAAAAAATGCGACGGATGCCGAACGAGATCGTCACCCCGCGCTCGGCCGCCCGGGTGACGGGCATGGTCCGCGTCGCTCCTGACCCGGCCGTCGTCGACCTCGTCGAACACCATTGGATCGTCACCTGGAACCGGCGCGGCAAGCCGCCCGCGCGGCGCGAGATACTGCCCGACCCCTGCGTCAACCTCGCGGTCGAGCCGGGGGGGCGGCTTGTCTACGGGGTCGGGTCGGGGCGCGGCATCCGCGAGCTGGAGGACGAGGGCATGGTGGTCGGCACCAAGTTCCGGCCCGGCGGCTTCTCCGGCTTCCTGCCCGGCCCGGTGTCGGACCTCACCGGCCGCGTGCTCACTCTCCCCGACGCGTTCGGGGTCGCCGGCGAGCAGCTCGACGCAGCTCTCCTCGACGCCTCCGACATTGCCTCCATGATCGCCGAGGTCACCCGCTTCCTCGCCGTCAACCGCCCCGCCCCCGACCGACAGCGGCAGCTGGCGATGGACATCGCCGAGGCGATGCGGGGCGCCGCCCCCGGCACCGGCGTCAGCGAGCTGGCGCGCGACTTCGCGGTGTCACCGCGCACGATGCAGCGGCTCTTCGTCCGCCACATCGGCACGACCCCGAAGCAGGTCCTCCAACGCTTCCGCCGCCAGCGGGCGGTCGACCGCCTCAGCGAGCCCGGCGCGCCGAGCCTCGCCTGGATCGCCGCGGAACTCGGCTACGCCGACCAGTCGCACCTGACGCGGGACTTCCGTGCGACCCTCGGCCGCGGCCCCGCCGTAGTTCGCTCGGCGACGCGGTAGCTTCGGGGCCTCCCCGTCGGTTCGCCGCGGGTCGCGGTTCCGTCGCGGGCGATCTCGATGATCTGGGCGTGACGCGCGAGCGGACGGCGAAGAAGCGGGAGCAGAACGAGGTCGAGTTCGGGCGGATCGTCGCCTTCAGCGACGGGGTCTTCTCGATCGCGATCACGCTGCTGGTGCTGGGCATCACCATCGACAAGGGGATCCCCTCCGACAAGCTCGCCCACGCGCTCTGGGAAGAGCGGGAATCGCTGCTCGCCTACGCGATCAGCTTCGCCGTGATCGGGCGTTTCTGGGTCGTCCACCACAGCTTCTTCAGCGACGTGACGGCGTTCGACGGGCGGCTGATCGCGCTCAACATGCTCTACCTCGGCTGGATCGTGCTGATCCCGTTCTCGAGCCAGGTGCTCGGCGACTACGGCAATCAGTTCCCCGCGGTCGTGGTCTACTCGGCGAACCTGGCGGGCGTTGTCCTCATCGGCCAGTGGATGGCCTGGGACGCGCGCCGCGCCGGGCTGACCAAGATCGACGCGGAGACGGCGCGGGAAGGCCTGGTGCGCTCGCTGTTCATCGCCGGGGTCTTCCTGTCCTCGATCGTCGTCGCCCTCTTCGACGCGAGCATCGCGCCCTACTGCTGGCTGCTCCTCTTCGTCGAGGGGCGCAGCCACGTGGTGCAGCGGCTCAGCCGCCGCCTTCCCTGAGCAGTCAGGACTTGGCGATGAAGGAGACGTCGCCGTCCGGCCGCGCGCAGCTCACGGCGGCGCCGCGGTCGACCCGCACCGCCTGGCAGCGAAACGCCCCGATCGAGCAGGAGTTGCGCGAGGCGTCCTTGCCGAGCGTGCAGGAGTGGCTCGACTCCCACTTCTGCATCGTCGCCCGTGCGGTGGCGCAGTCGACCGCCGTGGCGCGCAGCTGCACGGTTTCGGCGCGCCCCTCCTTGCAGGCGACGACCTTGGAGCCCGCCGGGGCGTTCGGCGCGGTCGCCTTCTTCGACGCGCCGCCGTCGCTCGTCCCGCCTTCACCACCTTCGCCTGCGCCCCCGCCGGATTCGGCCGGCCCGCCGGATTCACCGGCCGGCGCGGTGGTGCCCGCGCCGGTGCCCGCGGAGCCGCCGCCGCACCCGGCGACGAGCAGTGCCGCGCAGGCGCAGAGGAGGGCGACCGAGATGGAAAGTCGGATCGGCGCGGAGAGTCTCATCTCCGCCCGAAACTACCCGTCTGCCGTCTCCTTCACCGCCGGCGGCGCGGCGTGGGGAAGATTCCCGCACACCGGGCAGTCGGGCTCCGGCACCACCGGCTCGCGTTCGACCTCCATCGTCCGCAGGTCGTAGATGTGGGCGACGCCCTGGGTGGAGGGCTCGCTGAGGCCGGTCAGCAGGTGCATCACCTCCATCCCGATCTGGCCGCCGATCAGCCCGCAGGCGGGCCCGATCGTCGCCGCCGGGCTCGGCTGCGCCCGCCGCTGCTCGATCGCGACGTCGAAGAGCGGGTAGTCGCGCCGGTAGGCGATCTCCTGGCAGGCGAAGCAGCCGGTGACCCCGGGGACGTAGAGCGGCCCCACTCGGGCGATCGGCGGGAAGTGGCTCATCGTGATGTAGGGGATGCCGGCCTCGAAGCAGGCGCGGTTGCACCAGCGCTCGATGTCGTGGGCGGGCCAGTCGGCGGCGTCGATGACGACGTCGGCGTCGGCGATGAAGTCGGCGATCTCGACCTCGCTCTCCAGTCGCCGCGCCGTGGAGGTGATCCGTGCGTCGGGGTTGAAGGCGCGCAGGCGCGCCGCCGCCACCTCGACCTTCAGCAGCCCGATGTCGGCGGGCGTGTAGAGGATCTGGCGGTTGAGGTTGGAGATCTCGACCCGGTCGCCGTCGATCAGCCACATCTCGCCGATCCCGCAGCTGACCAGAGCCCAGGCCGCCCAGCCGCCGAGGCCGCCGACGCCGAGCACCGCGACCTTCGCCTCGCGCAGCCGCCGCTGGCACTCCGACGGCACCAGCCCGCCGCGGCCGATATCGGAGAAGTAGCGCAGCTGACGGTCGAAGCGGGCCAGCTCGGCCGGCTCGACCAGGTCGTCGTCGGCGGCGTCCTCGATCACGTCGAGCTCCTGCATCTGGGAGATCGCGTCGCCGACCGCCTCCTCGCCGAACTCCGCGTGCAGCTCCTCGAGGGTGTGGCTGCCGTCGAGTGCCGCCAGGAGCCGGCGGTCGTCCTCGCCCGGCTGCTCGATCCGCACGTCCAGCCCGGCGCTCGGCCGCAGCAGGTAGATGTCGCCCTCGGGGGAGCGAATCGACTCCGTCGTCCGCTTGATGCGCGGTCGCCGCATCGCCATCCGGTCACCTCCGAAATCTCTCGTCGTCTCTCCCCGCCCGGCGGCGAGGACATGGTGGAGAGTCCCATATAGGTAGAGACCGTTCCCCTAATCGAACCGATTTTTCGAATAGTCGGGGGAACGCCTAATGAGATCGCGCGGCGAAGCCTCCGGCGGATCGGGGCGGGTTTGGCTACCCGGGTGCGGCGGCAAGCTCCTTCGCGCGGGCGAAGACGGCGTCGATCATCGGCTCGGTGAGCCGGCCGGTGAAGGTGTTCTGCTGGCTCGGGTGAAAGCAGCCGAGCAGGGTCAGGCGGTCGCCGAGCCCGGCCTCGGCGCCGTGGCCGAAGCGCGGCTTGGGGCGCGGGGCGGCGACGCCGATCGTCGCGGCGGCGCGCAGGAAGCCGTCCCAGCCGAATTTCCCCAGCGCGACGACGACCCGGGCGCGGTCGAGCAGCGCCAGCTCGCGCTCCAGGTACGGGAGGCAGTTGTCGCGCTCGGCCGGAGTCGGCTTGTTGGCGGGCGGCGCGCAGCGGACCACCGCGGTGACGTAGGCGTCGCGCAGCCGCAGGCCGTCGTCGGCGTGGTCGGAGCCCGGTTGGTTGGCGAGCCCGGCGCGGTGCAGCGCCGCGTAGAGCCAGTCGCCGGAGCGGTCGCCGGTGAACATGCGGCCGGTGCGGTTGGCGCCGTGGGCGGCGGGGGCCAGGCCGACGATGACGATCCGCGCGGCCGGGTCGCCGAAGCCGCCGACCGGGCGCGCCCAGTAGTCCTGGCCGCGGTAGCGGCGCGGCGGGTCGGCGGCGACCTCCTCGCGCCAGGCGACCAGCCGCGGGCAGCGCCGGCAGGCGTGGACCTCGGCGGTGAGGAGCGCGAGGGTGTCCGGGCGGGGTGGACTCACGGCGCCGAGCTCATAAGGTTGACCACCGATCCATGGCAGCGAACCGAATCACGCCGCGCGGCGCGACGCGCCGCCGCCCGATCGCGAAGGCGGCCCAGGGCTGCCTCGCGGCCGCGCTCGCGGTCCTCGTCCTGCTGGTGGCGCTCGCCGGCTGCGGCGGGGGCGGGTCGTCGACCGGGGCCCTGACGTCGGGCGAAGCGGGCGCCACCGGGGTGGGTGCCGCCGCCGAAACCGAAGGCGCGACGCCGGGAGCGGCGGCCGGCGGCAACGGCCCGGCCGACGTCACGACCTCCTCGCCCTCCGCCGAACAGGCCGCCGACGCGGCCCTTCTCAACAAGGTCCTCGGTCGCCAGGAAGCGGCGGTGGAGGCCTTCGCCGCGGTCGGCGCCGCGCTGCCGCCGCGCCTCGCCCGCATGGCCGCCTACTTCCGCGCTCAGGAACAGGAACACGTCGACTCGCTGCTGCGGGCGCTGCGCGGCCTGAGGAGCCCCGCCGAACCGACCCCGGAAACGCTCGACGCCGGCGGCCTCGAAGGCACCCGCGAACGGCTCGTCTTCCTCTACGAAGTCGAAGGGGCGACGATCGACGAGGAGCTGAGCGCGATCTCCAAGCTGGAATCGAGCTGGCCCCGCTCGCTGCTCGCCTCGACCGTCGCCGACCAGGCCCAGCACCTGACCCTGCTGCGGCGCGCGCTCGGCGCCGGGCCGCTCGCCTCGATCCCCGTCCCGTTCGAGAACGGGACCGCGCCGCCGCCGGAATAGCCCCCGCCCCGCGGGTCGCGTTCGCAGTAATCCGCGCATAGCGCGGATTACTGCGAACGCCGGGCGGGCAACGCCCGCGGCGAACGCCGCCGGCCGGCGACCCGTGGCGAGCGACCTCCCGGTAGGGAATACTGCCGACGTGACCGCGCCCCTTTACGCGATCGGCCGTTGGTGCTCGCGTCATCACTGGCCGGTGATCGGCGCCTGGGTCGTGCTCACCATCGTCCTCGTCGCGGTCGGCCAGGCCTCGGGCTCGAAGACCAGCGAAAACCTCACCCTGCCGGGGACCGGCTCGACCCTGGCGACCGAACTCCTCGAAGAAAACCTGCCGCAGCAGGCCTACGGAGCGAACCCGTTGGTGCTGGAAGCTCCCGCCGGGAAGCGGCTGAACGAACACGGGTATGCCGCGGCGATCGGCGAAACGGTGAAGGCGCTGGAAGCGCTGCCGGACGTCAACTCGGCCACCAGCCCGCTGGCCGAAGGGTCCCAGACCCTCAGCAAAGACGGGCGGATCGGCTACATCCCGGTCGTCCTCGGGATCGGCCCCGGCGAAATCGACGAAGCGCAGGCGCAGAAGATCCTCGACACCGCGCAGCCCTTCGAAGCGGCGGGCGGCAACGCCTCGATCGGCGGCTACGTCGGCCAGCAGCTGTCCAAACCGTCGACCGAGACCTCCGAGGCGATCGGGCTGGTCGCCGCGGTGATCATCCTGCTGTTCGCCTTCGGCACGGCCACGGCGATGATGCTGCCGATCGTCGGCGCGCTGATCGGGCTCGCCTGCACGCTCTCGATCATCCGCCTGCTCGAGCACGTCTTCGAGGTGCCCGGCGTCGCCGCGACGCTGGCGACGATGATCGGCCTCGGCGTCGGCATCGACTACGCGCTGTTCATCGTCACCCGTCACAAACTGCAGCTCAAAGAGGGGATGGACCTGCGCGAGTCGATCGCCCGCGCCACCGCGACCGCGGGCGGCGCCGTCGTCTTCGCCGGCTTCACCGTGGTGATCGCGCTCTGCTCGCTGCTCGTCGCGGGCATCCCGCTGGTCACCACGCTCGGCTTCATGGCGGCGATCGCGGTCGTCGTCGCGGTCGCCGCCGCCGCGACCCTGCTGCCCGCGCTGCTCGGCGCGCTCGGGCCGCGGATCAACAGCCTCCGCTTCCACCTCGGCAAGACCCACCCCGACGACAAGGAGCCGCACGGCTGGCGTCGCTGGGCCGAACGGGTCGCCGACATGCCCTGGCGCTCGGCGCTCGCCGCGATGGTCGTCCTGGTGGTCCTGGCGCTGCCGATCTTCCAGCTGCAGCTGGGCCAGAACGACATCAGCGCGCTGCCCAAGGAAACGACCTCGCGCCAGGCCTACGACGGGTTGAACGAAGGCTTCGGCCCGGGCGTCAACGGCCCGCTGCTGATCGCCTCCGAATTCAGCTCGCCCGCGGAAGCCAAGCAGGTGCTGCCAGGCCTGGAGCGAGCGATCGGCGGGGCCGAAGACGTCGCCCAGGTGACCGAACCGAGCTTCTCCGCCGACCAGAAGGTCGCCGTCTTCACGGTGATCTCGCAATCGGAGCCGTGGGCCGACGCGACCGTGTCGCTGGTGGAAAACCTCCGCGACGAAGTCATCCCCGGGGCGCTGGCGGGGACCAAGGCGACGTCCTACGTCGGCGGTCAGACCGCCGGCTACATCGACCTCGCCGCCAAGATTGCCGCGCAGCTGCCGCTGATGATCGCGATCGTCGTCGCGCTCAGCTTCCTCGTCCTGCTGCTCGCCTTCCGCTCGGTGCTGGTGCCGATCAAGGCGGCGGTGATGAACCTGCTCTCGGTGGCCGCCGCCTACGGCGTCGTCACCGCGGTCTTCCAGCTCGGCTGGGGCTCTTCGCTGATCGGCCTGCCGCACTCGATCCCGATCGTCAGCTTCGTGCCGCTGCTGATGTTCGCGATCCTCTTCGGGCTCTCGATGGACTACGAGGTGTTCCTGCTCACCCAGATGCGCGAACACTACGCCGAGTCCGGCGACGAGAGGCGGGCCGTGATCGAAGGCCTCGCCAACACGGGCCGGGTGATCACCTCGGCGGCCTCGATCATGGTCTGCGTCTTCATCAGCTTCGTGCTCAGCGGGGACCCGGTGGTGAAGGAGTTCGGGGTCGGCCTCGCGGTGGCGATCGCGATCGACTCGACCATCGTCCGCTGCCTGCTGGTCCCGGCGGTAATGGTGCTGTTCGGCCGGTGGGCCTGGTGGATGCCGGCCTGGCTCGACCGGATCGTCCCCCACATCAGCATCGAGGGCGAGGAGTTCTTCGCCGCCCGCGATGCCGCCGCGTCCGGCGGGGCCGGAGCGCCCGCGGGCGCCACTGCGTCAGACTGAGCGGCGGTGTTTCCGCTCAACCTTCCCAACGCGCTGACGATGCTGCGCATCCTGGCGGTGCCGGTGGTGGTGGTCGCCCTGCTGGTCGAAATGCCGAACGGCGACGTGATCGCGGCGGCGGTCTTCGCCGGCGCGGCGGTGACCGACGGCCTCGACGGCTACTTCGCCCGCTCGCGCGGCTCGATCACCACCTTCGGCAAGCTGATGGACCCGCTCGCCGACAAGCTGCTGATCATCGGCGCGCTGGTCTCGCTGGTCTCCCTCGGGCGCCTGGCGGCGTGGGTGGCGATGGTGATCATCGCCCGCGAGGTGGCGGTGACGATCCTCCGCACGATCGCCGCCGAGCGCGGCCTGGTGATCGCCGCCTCGTGGCTGGGCAAGGCGAAGACGGTCCTGCAGATCGGCGCCGTGATCGCCCTTATCGCCACCAACCCGGCGCCGACCTGGGTCAACGTCCTCGTCTACGCCGCCCTCGCCGTGACCGTGATCAGCGGCGCCGACTACTTCTTCGGCCTGCGTCGCCGTATCGACGAGCAGCAGCGCGAACGCGCCTCGAGCCGCACCGGTCGCCCGGCCTAGCAAGCGGGCGGCGCGGAACGCCGGGCCCCCGCGGTGAGTTCGCAGAAGTCCGCGCTATGCGCGGAGAAGTGCGAACGCGACGGCGCGGCCGGCGGTGAGTTCGCAGAAGTCCGCGCTATCCGCGGAGAAGTGCGAACGCGACGGTCGCAGGCGGACCAAGGGTCGACCGCGGTGCGGAGACCCGCGACGGTGAGGCCGGTGCGGGGCGCCGAAGTCCGGCGCCTTCTGGCGTCGCTCAGGCGGGCCGGGCGGCGCCGATCAGACCGCCGGGGCCTCGAGCCAGTCGCGCATCGAGAGGTGGTGGGTGGAGTGCTCGCCGCTCGCCAGCTCGGCGCGTAGGTCGCCGAGGGTGCCGTAGCGCTCGGCGACCACGTTGTGGCGGTGGATCGTCTCGAGGTTCTCCTGGCGGGCCATCACGAAGGCGTCGTCGGGGAGGTCGGGGTAGCCGACGACCACCTGGCGGATCATCTCCCGCACGCAGTCCTCGACGAAGCGCGGCGTTTCGTGCGCCTTGACGACCACCGACATCTCGTCGGGTCGCTTCATCAGCTCGTAGATCTCCGAGCTCATCGACCCCTCGACGATCCGCAGCAGCCCGGGTGCGTCGATCCAGGCCGGGCCGCCCTCGGGGCAGCCGACGTGCAGGGTGCCGATCCCGCGCTGGTTGTGGGTGGCGATCGGGACGACGTCGACGATCCGCTCGATCTGCTCCTCGTCGAAACCCTGCGCGGCGAGCCGCTCGCGGGAGAGCCCGGTCACCATCTCCTGCGCGCACGGACAGGCGGTCATCCCCTGGGCCTGGACGCCGGTCAGCGTCCGCGTCCCCGCCTCCGAGGCGACCGCGGTGCCGAACAGCACGTAGATCTCCTGCGTCTCGATGCCGCTCTCCGGGGTCGCCACCGTCTCCGGGTAGCGCGCCGTCACCGAGACCTCGGCGCGGCGCCCGTGCTGGCGCTCGCGGACCCGCTCGGCGACGTGCGCGGCGAGCACCTCGGCCCGGAAGGCCTCGCCGAGGACGACCTCGTCGATCGCCTCGCCGACGATCTCCTCGAAGCGCGACATGTGGACGCCCGCCTGGCGCGGTTCGAGATCGACGAAGCACTCCATCTCCGCGTAGAAGAGATTCTCCTGCTCGCCGGCGCGGACGCGGATGACCTTCTCGACGCCGGTCACGCCGACCCGCGAGAGACTCACCTGGGTCGCCGGCACGCCGGATTGGACATCGGGGACCGTGCGGATGGTGGTGCTCGCTTGGTTCGTCATGCGCAAAGCGTAGATGGTCGAATTACCGCCGACGGTCCGGTTTTCCGGTCTGCCTATACTTCGCATCTGCCGGAGCTTTGGGGCCGGCAGCCGGGGAACCCGGGGGAGAGAGAGTTTCAGGAGGCACCGATCATCGAACCGATGGAGACGGTGGAAGTCGTTGACCGCGAGGACGCGACCAGCGCGCCCGAGACCGAGGAGCTCGCCGGACTGATCGCGCTGGGGCGCGAGCGCGGCTACCTCACCTACGAGCAGATCTCGGCGACGCTCGAGGAGGTGGAGATCACCAAGGAGCAGGTTTCGCAGCTGCACGCGAATCTGGTGGAGCACGGCGTCGACGTGATCGCCGAGGATGGCGTCAGCGCCTACAAGGAGCAGCGCGGCGGCGGCGAGGCGTCGACCGGCGCGCCGAAGAAAGAGGAGCTCGACCTGACGGTCGAACCGAGCCTCGACTCGCTGCGCCTCTACCTGCGCTCGATCGGCCGGGTCGAGCTGCTGACCGCCCAGCAGGAGGTGGAGCTGGCGAAACGGATCGAGCGTGGCGACATGCTCGCCAAGCGGCAGATGGTGGAGGCGAACCTGCGCCTCGTCGTCTCGATCGCGAAAGGCTATCTGGGCCGCGGGCTCAGCTTCCTCGATCTGATCCAGGAGGGCAGCCTGGGGCTGATCCGGGCGGTCGAGAAGTTCGACTACCGGCGCGGCTACAAGTTCTCGACCTACGCGACCTGGTGGATCCGCCAGGCGGTGACGCGGGCGATCGCCGACAAGGCGCGGACGATCCGCATCCCGGTCCACATGGTGGAGAAGCTGAACCGGGTGGCGCACGTCGAACGGCAGCTGGTGCAGCGGCTCGGCCGCGAGCCCGACCCGGTCGAGATCGCCGCCGAGCTGCGTTGGCCGGTTTCCGACGTCCGCGACATCCTGCGGGTGGCGCAGCTGCCGGTCTCGCTGGAGAAACCGGTGGGCGACGAGGACGAATCGGAGCTCGGCGACTTCGTCGCCGACGAGGCGGTCCTCGAGCCGTTCGAGGAAGCGAGCGAGCACCTGCAGAAGGAGGGCGTCCAGCGGGCGCTGGAGGCGCTGCCGGAGCGCGAGCGCCAGGTGATCGAACTGCGCTACGGCCTCGGCGGCGCCGAGCCGCTGACCCTGGAGGAAGTAGGTCGCACCTTCGGCGTCACCCGCGAGCGGATCCGCCAGATCGAGAACAACACGCTGAAAAAGCTGAAGCGCCTGCCCGAGGCGCAGATGCTGAGGGACGCGAGCTGACGGACTCTCCGCCGCCTCAGCGCGGCTCGAGGACCCACACGGAGGGCGTGCGGTCGAGCCACTCGACGTACTCGTCGAAGCCGCCGTACTGGTCGTTCGCGGCGCGCCAGAGCTCTTCGCGCTCGGCGCCCGCGGCGACCCGCGCGGTGACCGCGAGCCTGCGACGGCCGACCTCGACCTCGGCGTGCGGGTCGGCCTTCAGGTTGTGGGACCAGCCCGGCAGCCGCTCGTTGCCGGCGTTGCTGTCGATCAGGACCATCGCGTCGCCCCGGGCGAGGTAGAGGACGGGGGCGGTGCGCCGCTCGCCGCTCTTGCGTCCGGTCGTGGTCAGCAGCAGGACCGGCCCATCGCCGACCTTGCCGAAGAGGCGCCCGCCGGTGAGCCGGTAGACCGGCACGTTCAGCTTCCCGGTCCAGCGCAGGCCGCGCGCGCCGAGAGAGTTGGAGAACCGTGCCCAGAAGTGATCGCTCGGCATGCGCCCCGAGTATCCATCAGGGGGTAGGCTGGCGCAATGGCCAGCCCGCACCCCTTCCGCCGTGCCGCCGAAGCCAAGGACCTCGACCTGATGCGCGAGGCGCTCGCCGAGGACGTCGTCCTCCACAGCCCGATCCTCTTCAAGGGGTTCGAGGGGCGCGACGTCGCGCTGATGGTGCTCGGCCACGTCGTCGAGGTCTTCGAGGACTTCCACTACCTGGACGAGCTGCACGGCGAGGACAGCGTCTGCCTGCGCTTCAAGGCGAAGGTCGGCGACCTCGAGATCGAGGGGATCGACTTCCTCGAGCTCGATGCCCACGGCCGGGTGGTCGAGCTCACCGTCTTCATGCGGCCGCTGAAGGCCGTCCACGCCTTCAACGAGCAGATGGCGGCCCGCCTGGGCGCCGCGCCGTCCGCCTGAGCGCCCCGCCTCCACCCGGGCGCCGCGCTGCCCGCCCGATGGCGCCTCACTAGAATCTGCCGCCCGTGATCTGGGGGAGTGCCCGAGTGGTTAAAGGGGACTGGCTGTAAACCAGTTGGCTCTGCCTACAGAGGTTCGAATCCTCTCTCCCCCATCGGCGAGGTCGCCACGTCGAGGCTCAAGGCGGGCGTGGTCGGACGCAGCGCGGTTCGAAATCCTCGCCTGGCGAGGATTTCGAACCGCGCTGCGTCCCGGCACGATCGCCCGGCATGCGCCAGGATGCGGGTCATGGGCGACGGACGGAGCCTCGAGGGGCGGGTGATCGCGATCGCCGGGGTCGGTGGCGGGCTGGGACCTTCGGTGGCCGCGCGGCTCGCCGAGGCCGGGGCGATCGTCGCCGGCGCCAACCGCGGTCAGGCGGAGGTCGACGCGGTGGGGGCCCGGCTGGGACTCGACCCGGAGCGCTGGGACGGGCGCGCGGTCGACCTCACCGACGAGGACGCGGTCGCCGGCTGGCGCGACGCGCTGGTCGATCGCTTCGGCCGGGTCGACGGGCTGGCCCACCTGGTCGGGGGGTGGCGGGGCGGCATGCCGCTGCACGAGGAGCCGCTCGCCGACTGGGACCTCCTGCACGCGCTCCTCATCCGCACCGTCCAGCTGACCACCCGCGCCTTCCACGACCAGCTGGCGGCGAGCGAGCACGGGCGCTTCGTCCTCGTCTCGGCCAAGCAGGCGCAGCGGCCGAGCAACGGCAATGCCGCCTACGCAGCGGCGAAGGCAGCCGCCGAGGCCTGGACGCTGGCCTTCGCCGACGGCTTCGAGCCGGGCGGCGCGACCGCCAACATCGTCGTCGTCGACGCGATCCTCACGCCGTCGATGCGGGCCGAGAACCCCGGCAAGGAGTTTCCGACCTTCACCCCGGCCGAGCACGTCGCCGATGCGATCGCCTGGCTCTGCTCCGATGGCGCCGCGGAGATGAACGGCGCGCGGCTGGCGCTTACGATGCCCTGATGGCAACCGAGGCGAAGGGCTTCGAGTCCGGCCGACGACAAGATGACGATCGGGGAGCTGGCGCGGCGGACCGGCATGACGATCCGCAACATCCGCGCCCACCAGACGCGCGGGCTCCTGCCGCCGCCCGAAGTCCAGGGCCGCACCGGCTACTACAACGAGGAGCACGTAGCGCGGATCGAACTGACCCGCGAAATGCAGGCCGAGGGCCTCAACCTGGAGGCGATCCGGCGGGTGCTCGAGAGCACCGGCGGGTCCTCCAAGGAGATGGTCGACTTCGCCCGCGCGGTGCGCGCCCCGTTCGAGGACGAGACGCCGGAAATCTTCGCGCCGGACGACTTCGCCGGCGCCTGGGGAGTCGAGTCGGTCGACGAGCGGCTGCTGAAACGGGCCGAGAAGCTCGGCGCGCTGCGGATCCTGCCCGACGGCAATATCGAGGTGATCAGCCCGCGTCTGCACCGGGCGGCGACCCGGATGATCGAGTTCGGGATCAGCCCGGCGGCGTCGATCGCGCTGGCCGCGAAGCTCCACGACCACGCCGACGCCGTCGCCCGCGCCTACATCGACCTCTTCACCGAGAACATCTGGGAGCCGTTCGACAAGGCGGGCCGTCCCGACGAGGACTGGCAGAAGGTGCTGGAAGCGCTCGAGGCGCTGCGGCCGCTGGCCTCCGACGCGCTGCTGGCGATGTTCCAGATCACGATGGGCGAGGAGACCGAGAAGGCCGCCGAGCGCACCCTCCGCGACGCCGGCAAACCGCCGCGCCGCAGCAGTGGCCGCGGTCGCTCCCGCAAACGGCGCTGAGCGCGCCGACACCGCCGGCTCAGCAGGTCAGCTCGCCGGGCCGCGGCTTGACCTCGACCGGCTTGAAGCGCTGGAAGGGCGGATGCGAGGCGACCCGCCTCACCCAGCTGCACTGTTGGTCCTGCGGGGGGCTCGTGGAGGCGTAGCCGAGGATCGTCCGCGGGGAGCCGGGGTTGGCCTGGTTCGTCTGCAGGCCCGCTTCCGGGTTGACGCTCGCCACGGCCGGGTCGGCGTAGCCGACCTTCGCCTGCGGGCAGACCGGGTAGATCCTGCCCGGCGCGAGCTTGCCGTTGCCGAGCGCGAAGGTCGCGTTCGGGCTGTTGTCGCCCCAACAGTTGCCGCCCCCGGTCGCGTCGTTGAAGAAGTCGTATTCGCCGTTCGGGTCGGCACCGCCGCGCCCCATCGCGTTTTCGAAGAATTCGTTGTTGACGTTCTTCGCTTCGTCGTTCCGGTTGCCGGCGAGCGACTCGCCGGGGCCGGAGAAGGAGGCGATCCCCCACTTGTAGTTGCCGAAGACGTGGTTGCCCCGGACCACGTCGCCGTCGCCGCCGTGGACGGCGATCCCCACCCCGGTCGGGTAGCCGAGCGGCCGGCCCCCCGCTTCCCCGAGGCCGCCGACGACCGGCTTGGCCTTGGACCCGGCCAGGAACGGGTTGTAGTCGTTCCAGAACACGTCGTTGCGTTCGATCATGTTCCAGGCGTTCGGCTCCTGGCCCGCGCCGTCGAGCGTCTCCAGCAGGACCCCGGTGCCGTTGTCGAAGAAGGCGTTTTCGACGACCCGCACGTAGCGCGCGTTCGTGCCGGAGAAGCCAAGGGCGCTTTCGTGGCCCTGGTCGCCCTTCAGCAGGGTCCAGCGCGGCTTGCTCTGGCAGGGCCGGCCGCCGTAGGCGTTCCAGTGCGGGTCGTCGCAGGGCGTCTCGGCGACGGCGAAGGCCGAGTCTCCCTGGCGGTAGGCCGCCGAGTCGGTCATCCTGCCGCCGCTGCAGCCCTGCGCGAAGAGCCCGTGGGAGCCGTTCCCGGAGACGAGCAGGTTGTCCATCGTGTAGCCGCCGCAGGGCCGGGCGCCTTCGCGGGCGGAGTGGACGAAGAAGCCGTTGGCCGGGTAGCCGCGCGCCCAGATGCTCCTCAGCACCAGGCCGTCGACGCCGATCGCCTCGATGCCGTTCTGGGCGGCGCCCGACGCGCCCCGGGAGCCCCCGCCTTCGAGGATCACCCGGCGCGGGTCTTCCGTGGTGCCCTCGATCGTCATCCCGCGGTAGCGCCGGCGCCGCCTGCCGGCGTCGAGGACGACGCCTTCGGCGTACCTGCCCGGGCGGATCGCGACCGTCACCTTCGCCCGCCGGTGGCGGAAGGCGTAGGCGCCCGCCGCTTCGACCGCCGCCTGGATGCCGCGGTGGGGGCAGCCGTGACGGCAGGCTTCGAAGACGACCGGCCCCGACTTGGCGGGTGGCTTGGCGGCGGGTGCCGGCGGCGGCGCGGCGAGGGCGGTGAGGGCCGCCGCGAGCCCGGCCAGGGCCGCGAGCAGGGGGAGGCGGAAGAGGGCGGACGGACGGTGCGGCGGGCGCATCGCCCCCAAAGCTACCGGCGCCCCGACTTCCCCATAAGCTGCGGCGGTGACCAGCTTCGAGGAGCCCGACTTCGAGGAACGCGATGGCCCGCCCGGCTTCCGCGCCTTCCGCGCCCGCATCGGCTATGAGCTCGGCAGCGAGCGGATCGGCGCGAGCGTCTGGAAACTGCCGCCCGGCGAGACCGCCTACCCGTACCACTTCCACTACTCCGACGAGGAGCTGGTCTTCGTGCTCAAGGGGCGGCCGACGTTGCGCACGCCGCGGGGCACCCGACGGCTCGAGCCCGGCGAGGCCGTCCACTTCCCGCTCGGCGAGGAGGGCGCCCATCAGATCTCCAACCCGACCGACGAGGAGGTGCGCTTCCTCGCCGTCTCCACCCACGGCGCCCCGGACATCGTCGTCTACCCGGACTCCAACAAGCTGAGCGCCGCCGAGCGCCTGCCCGAGGGGGGCGGCCTGCACACGTTCTTCGACCTCGACAGCCAGGTCGACTACTGGAAGGGCGAGACGCCGCCGGAGGGCTGAGCGTCGCGGCGCCGGGTGGGCGCCGCCGCGGGGGAGTGGTTCGGGGCCGAGGGTCGCGCCCGCGGGCCGAGGGGCGCGCCTGCGTAGGGTCCGTCCCGCAACCGATTCCCAACCAGGAGGACCGCGATGAGCAAAGCCATCTACACCGCCGAGGCGCACGTCACCGGGGGCCGCGCCGAGGGGCACGGCAGGTCGAGCGACGGGGCGCTCGACGTCCAGCTGCGCCTGCCCGCCGAGATGGAAGGCGAAGGCGGCGGCACCAACCCCGAGCAGCTCTTCGCGGTCGGCTACGCGGCCTGCTTCGAGGGAGCGATCGGTGCCGTCGCGCGGCGTGGCCACTTCGAGACGGGAGACGTCGAGATCGACGCCAAGGTCTCGCTGCTCGCCGGTCCGGAGCGGACCTTCACGGTGGGGGTGGAGCTCGACGTGACGCTGCCGTCGGTGCAGGGCGACGACGCGGTCGAGCTGGTCCGCGAGGCCCACGTGGTCTGCCCGTACTCGAACGCGACGCGCGGCAACATCGAGGTGAAGCTGACCGCCAACGGCGCGCCGGTCTGAGGGCGGGGGGAGGAGTCCCCGCGCGGGGGGCGAAGCGGGCAGTCGTGAATCGACTGTCCTTCCGCCTCCCGCTGAGCGCCCTCGCCGTGGTCGCCGTGGTCGCGATGGCGATCATCCTGCCGACCGCCTTCGGGGCCTCGGCGCCGACGCCGACCCCGGTCCGCCGGGCGCTCGCCCAGACCGAGCACGTCCAGGGCGCGCCGGGGCGGACGATGGTGCTGAGCAAGGTGACGGTGCCGCCCGGCGCCCGGCTGGCTCCTCACCGCCACCTCGGCACCCAGATCTCGCGGGTCGAATCCGGGACGCTCACCTACACGGTGCGGCGCGGCAGGGCCCAACTCTTCGCCGGCGAATCGGACGAACCGCGGCTCCTGCGCACGATCGCCGCCGGTCAGACCGCGCGCATCCGCGCCGGGCAGTGGCTGGTGGAGCAGCCCAGCGACATCCACCAGGCCGCCAACCGCGGCTCCGCGCCGGTGGTCATCTACCTGGCGACGCTGCTGCGCGACGGCGCGCCGCCCTCGACCCCGGTCCATCTCGGCCGGGGCGCTTGACCGCGGCGCCCGCCGCGGTACACTCACCACCAATGGCGACCCAGGGCGGACAGAACGTTGCTCCCAACGCGTCCGTCGCGCTTGTCGTCGTTGCCGTCAAAGCGGAGGCCGAGCTCATTGTCAGCTCGGTCGTCGTCTGACACCGCAAGAACGCCCGCCGACCAAGACTGAAGACCAAAGGGACGCGGCGGAGGCGTTGCCGGCGGCACCGATCCCTTCGAAGCACTGGCAGGAAGCCCTCGGCGTCCTCGCCGCCCAGCGCTACCCGCAGCCGCCCTTCCCGACACTGCGACGCGACCGCCCCTCGGCCTGAGGCCCTGAGGAGGCACCGGCCGTCGACCGGAGGGAAGGCGCAAGGCGATCGCCGTCGATTGATCAACCGCCATAAAATGCTCGGAGGATGACGCGGTCGGGGCGGGGGAGAGGCAGGTTGGCTGGAGTCGGCACCTGCCTTCTGTTGCTCATGTTGCTCGGCGCGTCGGCAGCGTCCGGCGCCACCACGGGCTGGAAGCTCACTCCCTCGTCCGTCGACTTTGGGCCGGTTCGAGCTGATGGCGCGTCTCCCGTGGCCCATGAATTCCTCCTCGAAAACACCGGGGAAACCGCGATCGATCTCTACCGCCTTGGGACGACGTGGCGTGAAACCGCCCCGGTGGATCCATATCTGTTCATGGCCTCGAGAGGCGACTGCCATCGTGTTCTGGGCGCCGGCGAATCCTGCTCGTTTCCGGTCTCTTTCACCCCGTCGTCGGCCGGCCCGAAACGCGGCGAACTCATCGTCACGGCCGAACACGGCGAAGTTCCTGCTGTTACGACAGGGCTTGTCGGCGAAGGCGTTCTCCCCCTGGCCGAGACCACGCCTGAACAGCTTGATTTCGCCTCGACCGAAGTGGGCACCTCGTCCTTGCCGCAGGCGATCACGATTGAAAACCGGGGTTCCATCTCGCTGGTGATCGAAGGCCTCTCGTTCACCGATGCCTTTGGCGTCCCCCAGCCGTCAAGCTCATTCCAGGTGTTCGGCGGCACCTGTCAGAGCGGTGTCGCCGTGGAGCCGGGCGGCAGTTGCACCGTGGGAGTCGTATTCAAGCCGCGCGAGCCGGGCGTGGCTCAGTACCGCCTGGCGATCGCCGATGACGCGCCGGGGTCTCCGCAGGCGGTGGAAGTGCAGGGAATCGGGGTCGAACCGCCCTCGACGGGCGGATGGTCTGGCCCCGGAGTGTCCACCAGGTTCATCCCGGAAACGACCGCACCGCCGCCGCCCGCCACCCAGCCCACGCCGCAGCCGCGGGTGCGGGTGCACATCACCCATCGCCCGGTTCGGGTGAGCCGGCGGCGGGCGGCAACGTTCTGGTTCGCTGCCGCACCCGCCGAAGCCGGCGATGAATGCGAGATCGATCGGCGGGGGTACAAGCCCTGCTCGGCGCCCAGGCGTTACAGAAGGCTTGCGGTCGGGCGGCATGTCTTCCAGGTGCGGGCGCGAGATTCCTCCGGAGGCCCGGCTTCCCGCCCGGCCCGGTTTCACTGGCGCATCAAATCTCGCCGGCGATGATCCCTGCTGCCGATCGACTCCGAAGCGGTCGGTGGGGATCGTCAGAGGCCAGGCCACGGCGGACCGCGCCTCGGCCGAGCGAAGCGTCCGACCGGTGGCGCCCAGACGCCGGCGGGGTCCGCTGACCAGGCGAGGCGCGAGCGCACCGCGACCTCTAACATGCCGGTCTAGAAGCCAAGTTCGCCCGGATAGCTCAGTTGGTAGAGCACTTCCATGGTAAGGAAGGGGTCACGAGTTCGAGTCTCGTTCCGGGCTTCGGGAAACCGTTGCGAATCGGCCCCTTTTTGGGGGCCGGTTTCGGGTTTTGGGGCCTCATCGGCCACCCGGAATAACGGCAGCTCGACGACCGCGCCGCGTGAAGGAAAAAGACCGCCGATGCCAGGCGCTCGCTCAGCGGCTCAACGCGCCTGGTCGCCGATCCCGCGGACCAGCTGGACCGCGGCCCGTTGGAGCCGCGCCACGTCGATCCCGCCGTGGTCATGTATGCGGTGCAGGACCGGCGGCGCGAGGGCGCTGAGAAGGTAGGCGGCGAGGATCCGGGAGTCCAGGCGCGGATCTATCTCGGCGATCAGGCTCGCGAGGTGCATGAGCAGGACCGTGTAGGCGGGTGCGAGTTCCTCGGCGGGCGCGCCCTCGGCCGCGAGGGCAGCGTCGAGATGGTCGACCTGGAGGTGGACGAACTCGGCGATGAACGCCTCCAGTCGCTCTTCGGCGGGCGCTCCCGGGCCGAGTGGCGGCGGCCCCCGCAGAAAGGATTCCTGGAACTCACGCATGTACTCGTCGATGAGGGCACCGGTCAGCCCGTCACGGTCGCCGAAGCGATGGAACACGGTGCCCTTGCCCACGCCTGCGGCGGAGGCGACCGCCTGCATCGTCAGCCCCTCGACCCCTTTCTCGGCCAGCAGCTTGCGGGCCGCGGCGAGGATGCGGCGGCGGTTGGCGGCGGCGTCGGCACGTTCGCGCCGTTCGCCGAGCATCGGCAGGGGGGTGGGCTCTGGCGCCGTGTTGGCCATGGGATGGGGAACTTAGCCTCTCGCGGGCGCTCTGATCCGTCGGTTATCTGGACCCATGGTCCAAATATGTTAGATTCCCCAGGACCTAACTGGACCGCCGGTCTAGTTAACGGATAGCCCATTCGCCCCCCGACAGAGGAGTCGTCATGACCTTGCTTCGCCTCGACGCATCCATCCGCACCGAGGGCTCGCACAGTCGCGATCTCGCCGGCATCGTCCAATCCGAGTGGGAAGCCGCCCATCCCGACCAGGATGTGATCAACCGCGAGATCGGGATCGATCCCCTTCCGTCCGGTGCCTGGGCGAGCGCCGTCTCGAGCGCAATGGTCCCTGAGGAGGAGCGCACCGCCGACCAGCGCGAGGCCGTCGCGCTGGCGACCACGCTGGTCGACGAGCTAACCGCCGGCGACGCGATGATCTTCGCCGTGCCGCTCTACAACTACGGCGTCTCCCAGCACTTCAAGAACTGGGTGGACCTGGTCAGCACCGACCCCCGCATGCCCGCCGGCGGCACCCCTGCGACTGCCGGTAAGCCTGCGGTCCTGGCAACCGTCCACGGTGGCTATTACGCGGCCGGGACCCCCCGCGAGGGCTGGGACCACGCAACGCCCTGGATGCGCCGAATCCTCGAGGACGTTTGGCAGCTCGACCTCCTCGTGGTCGAGGCCGACTTCACGCTCGTCGGGGTCAATCCTGCCCTCGACGAGTTCAAGGGCTTCGCGGACGAGCTGCGTGCGGCGGCGGACCTGAAGGCAGCCGAGCACGGTCGCAACCTGGCGAATCGGCTTCCCGTGGGGTAGCGCTCCATCTCAGATCCGGCCAACTTGCCTAACGAATAGGGAGCTACGTGACAAACAAATAGGAACTCGATAGGCTCGCTGTCCCAGCATCGATCCGGGTGCCGGCCGGGGAGCAGTTCGTGTAGGCGACGGGGAAGAATCTCCGCGAGTCAACCACGATGTGCGCACCCCTTCAGGAGCAAGCGTCAGGTATGGCCGAGCCAATCGCACACAGCGCTGCCGGGTCGGTCGCCGGTCTTCGAATTGGCGATGTCAGCCAGTTCCGGGGCATTCCCTACGCGGCACCCCCGGTTGGCGCCGACCGGTTCGCGGCGCCGCGACCGGCGGTCCCCTGGCGGGGAGTCCGCGACGCCACGGCCTTCGGGCCCGCGTCGCCACAGCAGCAGATCTCCGCTGGGCTCCTGATCCCGGACGCGGCCCGCGAGCTGAGGGCGGATAAGTCCGAGGATTGCCTTTGCCTGAACGTCACCTCCCCCGATCCGACCCCTGGCGCGTCGTTGCCGGTGATGGTCTACATCCACGGCGGCAACTTCGTCGAGGGAGCGGGATCCCAGGCCTGGAGTGCGCCGGCGTCGTTGTCGTGAGCGTGAACTACCGGCTCGGCGCCCTCGGCTGGCTCTATCTCGACCAGCTCGGCGGTCGAGAGCTCGGCGCCGTGGGCAACCCCGGCCTGCGCGACCAGATCGCGGCGTTGGAGTGGGTGCGGGAGAACATCGCCGAGTTCGGAGGCGACCCCGGGCGGGTGACGGTCTTCGGCTACTCGGCCGGAGCCTGGAGCGTTTCGGCGTTGCTCGGGGTCATCTGAAGGATCCGTGCGATCCCTGGAAGCGATTGAAGAAATCGCAGGTCCGTATTTCAAGACGAAGTGGGCGAAGGAATTTGGAGTGAACACCGGCAGCGAATAGCCGGTCGCCCAAAGCGCGAAGTCTCCTCCTGACACCGGCCGCGGGTGCAGATCGTGCACCCGCGGCCGGCTCCCTGCCCGAGCGGAGCCCGCTCGCGATCCCCTCGAACTTCATTGACATGCCTAGGAGGCATGGTCATGTTCGACCTGTCCGCCCTCGACCACATCCAGGTCGACGCCGGGGCGCGCAGGGCGCGCATCGGCCCGGCGGCCAGAAGCGGCACCCTCGCCAAGGCGCTGGCGGCCGATGGCCTCGCTTGCTCATCGGGCCACTGCGGGACGCCGGCGTTCGCCGGCTTCGTCTTGGGCGGCGGTCTCGGCCTCAACTGGGGTCGGTGGAAGCCGACCTGCTACTCGCTGCGCTCCATCCGCGTCGTGACCGCGTCCGGCGAGCTCGTCACCGCCTCCGAGTCCGAACGGCCCGAGCTGCTCTGGCTGGCGCGCGGCGCGGGGCCCGCCTTCCCGGGAATCGTCACCGAGTTCGAGGTCGAGCTGCAGGACCGGCCCGAGGACACGCGCGTGTCCTCCTGGACGTTCCCGATCGACGAGCTGGCCGCCGTCAGCCGCTGGCTCGATGTCGTCTCACCGACCCTGACCGGAAGCGTGGAAGTCGCCGTGGGTCTTCTCGGTCCCGGGCGCCCCGAGGTCGCTCCTGCCGCGGGCTCCCTCGAGTACGTCGTCGCGGTCACCGCCATCGCCTACGCCCGGGACCTCGAGGAAGCAACCTCGGTCCTGGCTCCGCTGAACGAAGGTCCGCGGTGCCCCGCAGCGGATCGGACCGAGCTGGAGCCGGTGCCGTTCGAGACCCTCCACGAGGCCTTTGACGCGGAGTATCCGGAGAATCATCGCTACCTGGCGGACTCTTTCTGGTCCGATCGCGGCCTGGAGGCGGTCCTGGTGCCGCTCGGAGAGCAGTTCGTGAAGGCCCCTTCCGGGAAGAACAACGTGATGGCGCTGATGCCCGCGAACGGCAGCAGGCAGGGCCTCTCCACCGACGCCGGCGCGTACTCCATGGACGAGCGGACTCTGGTGATGCCCTATGCGATCTGGTCCGATCCGGCATCGGACGCTGCGAACCGCGACTGGATGTCGGGCATGCAGGAGGTCTTGGAGCCGATGAGCACCGGACACTTCGTCAGCGAGGCCGATCTCGAATCCCGTCCCGATCGGCTCGAACGGTCCTTCACGGCCGCCAACTGGGAGCGGCTTCTCGCGCTGCGCGCCGAGTTGGACCCCGACGGCCTGTTCGCCGAGCCTCCCGGCGGACAGGGCTGAAGGGTGCGATAGAAGCTCCGCCGGGAAGGCAACCCTTCTCGGCACCAAGGGCGGATGAGACGGGATCGGTGCCGTGGCGCGGCCTCCCTCCGGCGCCGCCACGACCGTCTTGACCGGCCGGTTCCGTCAGCACACGTAGAGGTCGCGGGAGAGCTCCGAGATCGCGGTGCCGCCGGCCTCGCCGACGACGAAGGTGTCGGCCATATAGCCGATGCCTTTGCCGCCGTCGTCGATGACGAAGGGGTGGAGGGAGAGCACCATGCCGGCGGCGAGGGGCTCGGCGGGCGGGGCGTCGCGGTCTTGGACGACGTCGAGGCCGACCCACGGCTCCTCGATCACGTCCTGGCCGATGCCGTGGCCCGACCAGTAGCCGCAATGGGTGTCGTATTCCGCCGCGGCGGCCTCGATCGCGCGCTGGGCGGCGCTCGGGTCGGCGCCCGCGGCGAGGGCATCGCCGCCCGCCTGGAGCCCCGCCGCGACCGCGGCGTTCAGGCGCTGCGCCGGCTCGGTCGGCGGGCCGATCGAGACCATCCGGGAGAGCTCCATCCAGTAGCCGAGCGGGCCGATCAGCTCGAAGGAGAAGGTATGGACGTCGCCCGGGCCGAGGATCCGGTCGCGGGGGATGCCGAAGTGGCCGCCGACGGTGCCGTCCTCGCGCTCGCGCCCGTACATCGTCAGGAAGAGGAGGTCCTGGCCTCCCTCGGCGAGGGCGACGCGGGCCGCCTCGGCACCGATCGTCCGCTCGCTGACCCCGGCGCCCGCCACTTCGAGGACGCGGGCGAAGGCCTTCTCGGCGATCCGGGTCGCCTCGCGGGCCCCCTCGGCCTCGAGCGGCTCCTTGGCCGCGCGGACACGCTCGAAGGCCGGCGTCGCGTCGACGATCTCGGCGTCGGGAAGCGCGGCGTGGACGGCGAGATAGTCCTCGACCTTCATCACCTGTCCGAGGCCGACGACGCCGATCCGCCGCGCGCCGAGCTCGGCCAGCGCCGCCCCGAGACCCTGGCCGAGGTTGCGCGCGTAGGAGACCTCGATCGGCCACCCGCCGCGCGGTTGCAGCGCGAGGTTCTCCGGCAGGAGCAGTGACGGGTCGCGGCCCGGCGCCGCGAGCGCGTAGCCATAGCGGTGGACGAGGTCGAAATCGCCGACCCAGCGAAGCGTGCCCTTGTGGCCGCGGTAGTCGTTGGCGGCGAGAACGAGGGCGTCCAGGTTCTCGTCGGCGATCAGGTCTTGGAGGCGCTGCCAGCGACGGTCGCGCTCGGCCAGGGGGAGGGGGCTCATGGACCCACGCTAGTCGTTTGCGCAGGCCTGCGCCGGCACGAACGGGTTGCAGCCCAGCCGTCCAGGTAGGTGGTGCTGAACTCCGATCGGCCCGATCGGGGCGACCCCTCCCGAACCCGGTTTCAGCCCGCGCGCGATAGCCGATAGGTCACCCGGGACGGGTGTAGAGTGTCGGCCGTGACCTCTGTGCTGACCGACCGGCGGGACGCGACGCTGCTGATCACGATCGACCGGCCGACGGTCAAGAACGCGCTCGATCTGGCGGTCGCCGAAGGCATCGCCGGCGCCTTGGATGCGCTCGACGTCGACCCGGAGCTGTCGGTGGGCGTCCTCACCGGCGCGGGGGGCAACTTCTCCTCCGGGATGGACCTCAAGGCGTTCGCCGCGGGTCAGAAACCGGTGATCGAGGGCCGCGGCCTGGCCGGCTTCGCCGAGGCCCCGCCGAAAAAGCCGCTGATCGCCGCGGTCGAGGGGTACGCGCTGGCGGGCGGCTTCGAGGTCGCCCTCGCCTGCGACCTCATCGTCGCCTCGCGCGAGGCCACCTTTGGCCTCCCCGAGGTGCGCCGCGGCCTGCTCGCCGCGGGCGGCGGCCTGGTCCGCCTGCCCCGCCTGCTGCCCCCACGCGTCGCCGCCGAGATCATCCTCACCGGCGAGTTCGTCGGCGCCGAGACGATGGCCCGGCATGGCGTCGTCAATCGCCTCACCGACCCGGGCGGCGCCGTCGACGGCGCCCTCGAGTTGGCCGTGAAGATCGCCGCCAACGCCCCCCTCGCCGTCGCCGGCGCCCGCCGCATGCTGCAGCTGGCCCCGGACCTCGACGAAGCCGGCCTCTGGGCCGAGATGCGCAAGCTGAACGCCGAGGTCGGCAGCTCCGAGGACGCTCTCGAGGGCGCCCGCGCCTTCGCCGAGAAGCGCCCTCCGGAGTGGAAGGGCCGCTAGCTGGCTAGGCGTCTGAGCGCGGCGTCGGCTTCCCGTCCTCGAGCAACGCCACCACGGACTCGCTGATCAGCTTCACCCCGTTTGCCAGGGCCCGCTCGTCGATGTCGAATTCGGGGTGGTGGTGGTCGTGGATCTCGGGCCAGTCGGGATCGGCGGCGCCGAGGAGGATGAAGGTTCCCGGCGCGCAGGCCTGGAAGGCGGAGAAGTCCTCGCCGCCGAGGATCAGCTCGCCTTCGTAGACGCCGTCGTCGCCGAGGGCCCGGCGTGCCGCGTCCGCGACGATCTCGGTGGTGGCCGCGTCGTTCACGACCGCGTCGTAGCCGCGCGTGTAGGTGTAGTCGCAGGTGGCGCCGTGGGCGGCGCAGATCTCCGTCGCGATCTCGCCGATCCGTCGCTCCAGCAGGTCGCGGACGGCGGGGGAGAACATGTTGGTGCCGCCTTCGATGCGCGCCGACTGCGGGATGACCCCGACCGACTCGCCCGCTTCGAACTGGGTCACGCCGAGCACCGCAATCTCCTGCGGGTCGACCTCGCGGGCGACGACGTGCTGAAGGTTGGTGACGATCTGGGCGCCGATGACGAGCGGGTCGATCGCGTCCTGGGGCTTGGAGATGTGCCCGCCGCGACCGTTGACGACGATCTCGAAGACGTCGCAGGAGGCCATCACCGGGCCGGTCCGCACGGAGGCTTTGCCGACCGGGAACCAGGCCCAGAGGTGCTGGCCGATCACCCGGTCGACGCCCTCCATCGCCCCCGCGGCGACCATCTGCGAGGCGCCGCCGGGCAGCGCCTCCTCACCGTGCTCGAAGAGGAAGCGCACCTCGCCGGGGAGGTCCTCGGCCAACGGCGCCAGCACTTCGGCGACGCCGAGCATCATCGAGGTATGGCCGTCGTGTCCGCAGGCGTGCATCACACCCGGGTTCTTGGAGGCGAAGGGGAGCCCGGTCTGCTCGGCGATCGGCAGCGCGTCGTGATCGGAGCGCACGGCGATCCGTGGGCCGGGGCTGCCGCCGCGCAGGTCGGCGACGACGCTGGTCGGCGTCGGCCGGCTGATCTCGGCGAAGCCGCCGATCCGTTCCAGCTCGGCGACGATGAATGCCGAGGTCTCGGACTCGTGGTAGGAGAGCTCCGGCCGTTCGTGCAGGTAGCGTCGTCGGTCGACCACGCGGGACGAGATCTCGTCGACCCGGGCTCCCAGGTCGGTCAGCGGATCGGCGGGCGTGGTTGACATCGTCTCCTCCAATGGTCTTCCCTGGTCGGCAAATATCTACGCAGCACCGTGCTGCCGTGTAGATTAATCCGGTGGTCAAGGACCCACTGATCGTCGGCGCCTACGAGGCCCGCTACGAACGCCACCCGCCGCCAGGGCGCGACACCAAGGAGCTGCTGAAGGAGGCGGTGCTCGGCGCGCTCGCCGACGCCGGACTCGGGCTGAAGGACGTCGATGGCCTCGGCGTGGCTTCGTTCTCGTGGAAGCCCGACCACGCGGTCGACCTCGCCTGGCACCTGGGCCTGAGCCCGCGCTGGTTGATGGAGGACCCGCACGGCGGCGCGAGCGGGCTCAACCTGCTGGGGCATGCCGTCCGCGCGATCGAAGCGGGCGATGCCGAGACGATCGTCCTCTGCTCCGGCGACCACCTCGACCGCGATGCGTTCGCCGACCTGGTCCGCAACTACAACCGGGTCACCGCCGAGCACCTCGCGCCGCTGAACTACGGCGGCCCCAACGCGCTCTTCGCGCTGCTGACCCAGCGCTGGATGGAGGCTCGCGACCTCGGCCGCGAGGACCTCGGTGCGATCCCCGTCGCCCAGCGCGCCTGGGCCGGCCGCAATCCGCTCGCCGTCTACCGCGACCCGCTGACGGTGGCCGAGTACCTCGACGCCCCGATCATCGCCCCGCCGCTGTGCCGCCTCGACTGCGTCCCGGTCGTCTCCGGCGGCGACGCGATCGTCCTGCGCGCCGCACCCGTCGCCGGCCCCGCCGCCCGCGTCCGCGCCCTCCGCTCGCTCTTCAACCTCGACCAGCAGGAGGGCGACGGCCTCACCACCGGCTTCGCCGCCATCGCCGACGATCTCTGGGGCGCCGCCGAAGCTCGCCCCGAGGACATCGATGCCGCCTATCTATACGACGACTATCCGGTGATGGTGCTGGCGCAGGCGCTCGACCTTGGCCTCGCCGCCGACGGCGACGCGAAGCGCTGGCTCCACGGCAAGGTGCTCGAGGGCGGTTGGCCGCTGAACACCTCCGGAGGTCAGCTCTCCGCCGGTCAGGCCGGATGCGCCGGCGGGATGCACGGCCTGGTCGAGGCGGTTCGGCAGCTGCGGGGGACGGTCGAGGAGGAGCGCGCCACCGGTGCGGAGCTCGTCCTCGTCGCGGGCTACGGCATGGTTCTCTACCGCCACGGCGCCTCCCACAACGCGGCGGTCCTGGAGCGGGTGGACCGATGAGCGACTTCGAGATTCCCGCCTGCACGAACTGCGGGCACGCGATCTGGCCCCCGCGCCTGGCCTGCCCCGTCTGCGGCGCGGCCGAGTGGGAAGACGTCCCCGCGCCGACCGGCGCCCTGCTCGACGCCACCGAGGCCGCGGGCTTCGACGGCAGCCCGACCCGCCTCGGCACCGTCCGCCTGGCTGTTCTCTATGCCGACCCCTCCGGCAAAAAGAACAGCCGGGCGGAGGGGGAGGGGCCGCCGGTCGTCGCCGCGATCGACGGCGACGCCCAGGCCGGGGACACGGTCCGCATGCGCCTGGTCGACGGTGCTCTGCGCGCCGAAAAATAATCTGCACACCATCCCGCAACGGTGTAGGCTGTCGCCGCAGATGCTGCCGATCGACCACTACCGTCGAAGCGGTTCCAAGCGGTGCGGCCAACCGTCCCCCACGGTGCGCCTCCGGCCGCGCCGGCGCCCCCCGAGACGACGGCCGTCCGTGCCGACGGGCCCCCTGCGGTGGCCCGTCGCCGGACGACCGTCGCGGGGCGCTGCGCCACAATTCGAACCTGTCTCAAAACTCCCGCGCGCGGGAGTTTTGAGACAGGTTCTCAGCCGTTCCGCCGCGTAGCCGGCAGTCCCGTAAAAGAGAGAGCGAGGAGCAAGATGTCCAACACTTCCGTCACCGATCTGACCGCCGCCCTCGCCACCGGTGAGGTCGAGGTCGTCGACCTGACCCAGCCGCTCAGCGAGACGACCCCGGTGCTCGTCCTGCCGGAGCCGTTCGCGAACACCCCGCACCTCTCCCGCCGCGAGCTCAGCCACTACGACGACCTCGGCCCCGCCTGGGCCTGGAGCGTCCTCGAGCTCGGCGAGCACACCGGCACCCACTTCGACGCGCCGATCCACTGGGTCACCGGCAAAGACGGGGCCGACGTCGCCTCCGTCCCGGCCTCGCAGCTGGTCGGCCCCGCCGTCGTCATCGACAAGACCGCCGAGGTAGAGGACGACAACGGCTACCTCCTGACCGCCGAGGACCTCGACGCCTGGGAGGCCGAGAACGGCCAGATGCCGGCCGGCAGCTGGGTCCTCTTCAGGACCGGTTGGGAATCGCGCGCGCAGGACGAGGCCGCGTTCCTGAACCTCGGCGCCGAGGGCCCGGTCACCCCCGGCCCCGACGTCGCCGCCTCCAAATGGCTGGCCGAGCACCCCAACGTGGTCGGGTACGGCTGCGAGACGGTCGGGATCGACGCGGGCTCCGCCGGTGGGATGGATCCGGTCTTCCCGGTGCACAACCTCCTCCTCGGCGCGGGCCGTTACGGCCTCACCCAGCTGGCGAACCTGACGAAGCTGCCGACGACCGGCGCGCTGATCGTCGTCGCTCCGCTGAAGCTGGTCGATGGCACCGGGAGCCCGTCGCGCGTCCTCGCCTTCGTCCCCCGCTAGGCCGCACCCGCGGATGACCGCCTCTCCCGCCGCCGAGGAGACGGCCGCCGACCCGATCCTCGCGTCGGTGCTGCAGCGCCGCGTCGTCGCGGTCTCGCGTGAGATGGCAACGGTGTTGATGCGCTCCTCGCGCTCGCCGATCTTCAACGAGATCGGCGATTTCGTCACCGTCATCTTCGATCGCGACGGGCGGACCCTGGCGCAGACCGAGTTCGCCTCGATCATCGCCTTCGGCGCCGCCCCGTCGCTGCGGGCGATCATCGAGGAGTTCGGCGACGACGTCCACGACGGCGACGTCTTCATCCACAACGACGTCTTCAGCGGCGGCAACCAGTTCGCCGACGTGGGCATCTACATGCCCGTCTTCCACGGCGGCGAGCTGGTTGCCTGGACCGCCGGGAAGGGACACGTCGCCGACGTCGGCGGGATGACCCTCGGCGGCTACGACCCGATGTTCCGCGAGGTCTGGCAGGAAGCGTTCCGGATGACGCCGCTGCGCATCCACTCGGGCGGCGAGCCGATCCACGACGTGGTGCGCCTGGTGCGGGCGAACGTCCGCCTCGAGATCACCTGGGACGACGTCCAGGCGATGATCGGCGCCTGCACGATCGGCCGCCGGCGCCTGGTCGAGGTGCTCGACCGCTACGGCTCCGAGGTCTTCGACCGCCACATGGACTTCGTCATCGAGGCCGCCGAACGTCAGGTCCGCGCCGAGATCGAGCGTTGGCCCGACGGCGTCTACCGCGGCGAGAGCTTCATGCAGTCCGACGGGATCGACCCGACCAGGCGGCTTCGGGTGGCGGTCGAGGTGACGATCGACGGCTCGAACATCACCTTCGACTTCTCCGGCTCCGACGACCAGGCGGCCGGCTTCACCAACATGCCCGCCGCCTCCGCGATCGGCGCGATCTCGATCGCCTTCATGATGCTTCTCGACGCCTCCGGCCTCTCGATCCCGACCAACGCCGGCCTCTTCGCGACGATGTCGACGAAGTTCCGCAAAGGCTCGCTGATCGATCCCGAGTTCCCGGCCGCCAGCGTCTTCGGCAACCAGATGTGCGACGAGGTGCTGGAGTCGATCATGACCGCGCTGGCCGAGCCGTTGCCCGACCTCGTCTGCGCCGGCTGGAACCAGTTCCTGCCCGCCTCGCTCTCCGGCGTCGACCCGCGCACCGGCGAGGTCTACGTCGACCTGCTGCTGTTCTCGCGGGGCGGCTCCGGCGCGATGAAGGGGACCGACGGCTACGACGGCATCGGCTTCACCGGCACGCCCGGCTCGATGCGCTCCCAGGACATGGAGATCTTCGAGCTCTCGACCCCGCACATCGTCGACTACGTCGAACTGGAGACCGACTCGGCCGGGGCGGGGCAGTGGCGCGGCGGCTACGGCACCCGCACGCGGTTCCGCTTCGAGGGCGAAGGGGTGCGCGGCTCGACCCTCGGCGACGACTCCGAGGCCGAGGGCGCGGCGCCCGCGCAGGGCCTCTTCGGCGGCGAGGACGGGAAGCTGAACGTGCTGCGCCTGATCGAGCCCGACGGCACCGAGCGCGACTGGGGCTCCAAGGAGGGCGTCCAGATCCGGCAGGGGACCATCTGCGTGTCGAACCACGGCGGCGGCGCGGGTTACGGCGATCCGCGCAGGCGCGATCCGCAGCTGGTCGTCCGCGAGGTCCGCGAAGGGCTGCTCAGCGGCAAGCGGGCGCGCGAGGTCTACGGGGTGGCGGTGGACGCCGAGGGCACCGGCCACGATCCCGCCGAGACCGATCGGCTGCGATGCGCGGCATGAGCTACCGGCTCGGCATCGACGTCGGCGGCACCTTCACCGACTTCCTCTGCCTCGGCGGCGAGGCCCCGCTGATCCACAAGACGAGCTCGACCACCCACGATCCCTCGCTTGCCTTCGTCCGCGGGCTGGAGGAGATCGCCGGGCGGCTGGAGCTGCCGTTCGAGGAGTTCGTCGCGCGGATCGAGCTGATCGTCCACGGGACCACCGTCTCCACCAACGCGGTGCTGACCGGCAACGGGTCGAAGACCGGCGCGCTCCTGACCGAGGGCTTCCGCGACACGCTGCGGCTGCGCGACGGCACCCGGGCGACGCCCTACGACAACCACCTGACGCCGCCGCAACCGCTGGCCCCGCGCGAGCGCACCCACGGGATCGTCGAGCGGATCGGCCCGGAGGGGCAGGTGCTGACCGAGCTCGAGGAGGAGTGCGTGCGCGCGGCCGCCGCCGGCCTCGCCGCCGATGGCGTCGAAGCGGTCGCGATCTCCTTCATGCACTCGCCGCAGAACGCCGAGCACGAGCGGCGGGCGAAAGCGATCGTCGAAGAGGTCATGCCGGATGCCTACCTGACCGCGTCCCACGAGCTGCTCGAGCAGATCCGCTACTACCCGCGCACCTCGACCACGGTGTTGAACGCCTACGTCGGGCCGATCGTCAGCGGCTACATGGAGCGTCTCACCTCGCGGCTGGCCGAACTGCGCTTCGGCGGCGTCCTCCTGATCATGCAGTCGAACGGCGGCGTCGCGACGCCGGAGGAGGTCTCCCGCCGGGCGGCGCTCTCGCTGCTCTCCGGGCCGGCCTCGGGCCCGACCGCGGGCCTGCACCACCTCGCCGACGCGGACGTCGACGCCTGCCTCACCGTCGACATGGGCGGGACCAGCTTCGACGTCGCGATGGTCCTCGACGGCCGTCCGGTGACGATGACCGACGGCACCGTGGCCGAGTGGCCCTTGGCCCTGCCGACGATCGACATCCACACGATCGGCGCGGGCGGCGGCTCGATCGCCGCGGTCGACGAGGGCCGGATGCTGTCGGTGGGACCGCGCAGCGCCGGGGCCGAACCGGGTCCCGCCTGCTACGGGCGCGGCGGCACCGAGCCGACCACCACCGACGCCGACCTGATCCTCGGTTATCTCTCCGCCTCGAGCCCCTTGGCGGGCGGGGTGCCGCTCGACCTGGAGGCCGCGCGTCGGGCGTTCCAGCCGGTCGCCGATCGCCTCGGCGTCTCGATCGAGGAGGCGGCGGCGGGGGCCTACGACCTGATCAACGTCGGCATGGCGACCGGCGTGCGCGACATCACCATGCGCCGCGGGCTCGATCCGCGCGACTTCCCGGTCGTGGTCGCGGGCGGCGCCGGGCCGCTGCACGCGGCGGCGATCGCCGCCGAGCTCGAGGTCGCGCTGCTCCTGGTCCCGCGCGAGTCCTCGATCTTCTGCGCCGCCGGGATGCTGATGTGCGACTTCCAGCACGACGCGGTGCGGGCGCTGAAATCTCCGCTGGCGGGTCTCGACGCCGCCGAGGTGGGGAGGACGCTGGAGGATCTCGCCGCCGCGGGCCGCGAGACGCTGCGCGGGGAGGGCGTCGCCGACGAGGCGATCTCCTTCGCCGCCTCGCTCGACCTTCGTTATGCGGGCCAATGGCACGAGCTCGAGGTGCGGCTGCCGTGGGAGCCCGGGGGCGAGCCGGACCTCGCCTCGATGGTGGACGCCTTCAACGCCGAGCACGACCGCACCTTCGGCTACTCCTCGCCGGAGGGGACGATCGAGTGCCTGGCGCTGCGCCTCAGCGCGAGGGGCGAGACGGCGAAGCCCGACCTCGGAGCGATGGACGAGATGGCCTCGGGCGACGCCCACCCGGTCAGCAGCCGGCCGACGTGGTCGGCGCGCAGCCGCGCGATGGTCGACACGCCCGTCTACGACGGGCATGGCCTGAGCGCGGGATTCGAGGCCTCCGGCCCGGCGGTCGTCGAGCTCGCGACCACCACGATCGTCGTCCCCGAGGGCTTCGATCTGCTGGTCGACCGGCGTGGATCCTTCGTGCTCGCCGCCGGGGAGCGCGGGCGCAAGCTCGCCGATGATCTACTCGGACGCCTCCACTCGGTAGGGTAGGCACCGCAGCGGGTTGCCATGTCGACTGAGGACTTTGATCGAGCACTAGCGGGGAAGTCGCCGTTCGACGCCCATTACGGGCTCGAAGTGGTCGAGTGCGGCGAGGAGGGGGTCCGGGGCCGGCTGCCGATCGAGCCGCACCTCCACCAGCCGACCGGGATCGTCCACGGGGGCGTCTACGCGAGCGTCGCCGAGGCGCTCGCCTCCAGCGGCACCAATTGGTCGGTCACGCCGCACGGCGACATCGGCCTCGGGATGTCGAACGACACGCGCTTCCTGCGGCCCGCGGCCGAAGGGGTCCTCGACGCCGTCGCCAAGCCGATCCACCGCGGCCGCACCACCTGGATCTGGGACGTGACGATCTCCGGGGAGGGCGGCCGCGTACACGCTGTGAGCCGCGTCACCATTGCCGTCCGTCCGCGTCGGAATCCTTGAGCGGATGAACGCCGTGGCCACCGCCCCCGTCCCTGCCCATTCCAACGGGACGATGCGCTCCCAGGATCTGACGATCACGATCCTCGGTTCTCACATGCGCCGTGCGGGCGGCCGGGTCTGGTCCGGCGGCATGGTCAAACTCATCGGCGAGTTCGGCTTCTCCACCGAGGCGGTCCGCGCCGCCCTCTCGCGCCTCGTCACCCGGGGGATGCTGGAGCGCCACCGTGACGGTCGGATGATCAACTACGCGCTCACCCCGCGCGCCCAGGAGCTGCTCGCCGAGGGCGACCGCCGCATCTTCTCCTTCGGCCGCCGGGCCCCCGGCGCCGACGCCTGGACGTTGCTCTGGCACACGATCCCGGAGGACCGCCGGGTCGAGCGCTCCCGCCTCGCCTCGCGCCTGCGCTTCCTCGGCTTCGGCTCCCTCCAGGACGCCACCTGGATCGCGGCATCGGACCGCGAGGAGGAGGTCCGCGCCCTGGTCGACACGCTCGCCGTCGGCGACTACGTCTCGATCTTCCTCGCCCGGATGGCGCGTGGCTCCGAGCAGGCCATTCTCACCTCCGGCGCCTGGGACCTGGAGTCGCTCGGCCCTCGCTACGACGAGTTCCTCGAGACCTTCTCGCCGCTCACCAAGGCGAGCGCCCGCCGCGCCCTCTCCGAGCGCGAAGCCTTCGTCACCCGCACCCGCCTCATGCACTCCTTCCGCGGCTTCTCCCTGGTCGACCCCGAGCTCCCCGACTCGATCGCCCCGCTCCTCGACCGCCGCGCCGAGGCGATCAAGACCTTCGACGCCGTCTACGAGGGCCTCGCCGCCGCCGCGGACCGCCACTTCGAAGAGATCGCGGTCCCTCGCAACTCGGCCTGAGACGAAATTATTCGGCATAGCTCCGCGCAGCGGCGTAGAGTGTCCCATCGGCACCGACCAGAGGAGGGACCAGCGTGAAGCCAATTCTCGATCCGGCGACGGGGTTCAAGATCGGACTGTTCTCGGCCAACTGCAGCGGCGGGTTGGCGGTGACGAAGATTCCGGAGCGGTGGTCGGCGAGCT
This sequence comes from uncultured Actinomycetes bacterium, assembly GCA_963766705.1. Classification (GTDB taxonomy): domain Bacteria; phylum Actinomycetota; class Thermoleophilia; order Solirubrobacterales; family 70-9; genus VAYN01. The sequence continues at coordinate 940,441 of CAVYBE010000008.1, read as the reverse complement.
ACGAGGACAACATCGCGTTGGCGAGGTTGTCGGACGAGTTGGGGATCGACTTTCTGCTGCCGATCGCCCGGTGGATCGGTTACGGGGGGGACACGAACTTTCATGGCGGCGTGCTCGATCCGGTGACGCTGGCCGCGGCGCAGCTGGCGGTGACCGAGCGGTTGACCGTTTTCTCGACGATCCATACGGCCTTCAATCACCCGCTCGTCGCGGCGAAGGAGCTGGCGACGCTCGATCAGATCGGGCCGGGACGGGCCGGGCTGAACGTGGTCGCCGGTTGGAACAAGCCCGAGTACGAGGCGATGGGGGTCGATCTGCCGACCGATCACGACAAACGCTACGCGATGGCGCAGGAGTGGTTCGAGATCGTCTCCCGCATATGGAGCGAGCCGGGATCGTTCGACCACGAGGGCGAGTTCTATTCGCTGAAGGGGGTCGAGGGGGATCCCAAGCCGATGGACGGGAAGGTGCCGATCCTGAACGCCGGGTCCTCGCCGCAGGGGATGGACTACGCCGGGCACAACGCGAGCTTCCTCTTCACGATCGTCGCCGACTCGGCCTCGGGCGGGGACAAGGTGAAGGAAATCGCCGACCTGGCGCGAGAGCGCTACGGGCGGGAGGTCGGCGCCTTCACGCCCTGTCACGCGGTGTGCCGGCCGACGCACGAGGAGGCCGAGCAGTTCCTCGACTACTACGCGAACGAGAACGCCGACTGGGACGCGGTCGACAACCTGATGGAGCTGCAGGGCCTCCACGCCCAATCCTTCACGCCGGAAATGCTGGAGACGTTCCGCGAGCGCTTCGCCGCCGGGCACGGCACGCTGCCCCTGGTCGGCACTCCCGACGAGGTCGCCCAATCGCTGGTCGAACTGGCGAATTCGGGCTTCGGCGGCTGCACCGTCAGCTTCGTCGACTATCTCGGCGAACTGCCGTACTTCGTCGAGGAAGTGGTCCCTCGGCTCGAGAAGGCGGGCATTCGAGCACCGCGGTAGGGAGGTTGTGACGGCGGGTGCGGCCGTCCCAGGCCGTGAGCGTTCCGCGGGAGAGGCGGTGCCCGTGGAGCGTTAGTAGCCCATAGAGCGACTTTCTCTCCACAGCAAAGCCCTGACCGATCAATCCGTGACGAAGACGAAGGCGCGCCCGTCCCACCCTCCACTTCGGCAGGTAGGAGGGCGGGACGAGCGCGCCTCGCTGGGCGGCTACTCGCCCGGCGTTCGCAGTTCTCCGCGCATACCGCGGATTACTGCGAACTCACCGGGAGGCGCTCCGGCGCGTTCGCACTTTGCCGCGCTATGCGCGGAGAACTGCGAACGCCGCGGGGGTCCGGCGACGCTCGTTCACTTGAGCCGGTCGGAGGCGGCTCAAGTGAACGAGCGGCCGGCCCTCCGCCCTGCGCGGGCGCGCCTCTCGGACGGGCGCGGAGGAGGGAAGACCGCGCTCAGCCGTGGTCGCGGCCCGCGGCGAAGCCCTTTTCGTAGGTGGCGAGGAAGCGCGGGGAGAGCGGCCGGCCGCCCGGCGAGTAGCGGGCGGCGACGGTGAGGCGGCGCAGCAGGTCGGTGTGGATGCCTTCGGTCGCCGCGTTGCCGCGGGCGATCGCGCCGATCAGGTAGCCGAGCTCGAGGTTGGCCTGCCCACCCGGCCTGGCCCGCCCGGCGGCGTTCAGCTTGGTGGCCGCGGCGAGCGCCCCTTCGCCGAAGTCGGCGAGTTCGCCTTCCTCGGCGCCGATCACCAGGCAGCCGCTGATCGGCACCTCGCCGCCCAGGGTCACGTCGCCGGGGGCGGCGCGCAGCGCGTCGAGCATCGCCGCCCGGCCTTCGCCGCAGGCGATCGGCATCTGTTCCTGTCGCCGACCGCCGCCGCCGCAGCCGGCGAGGAGCACCGCCGCGGCGAGCAGGCCGAGCAGCGCGAGCGTGGTCCGCGGGGCGCGCATCGGCGCCATCCTAGGCGGGCCGCTCGGTCGGGGCGGGACGCTCAGGCGAGCCCGTTCGCGCACAGCCCGGCGACGGTCGCCAGCGCGAACAGGGTCACGCAGAGGACCGCCAGCCCGGCGAGGCGCGGGGCGAGCGGCGCCTCCGGCACCTGGTGGCTTCTCAGGGTCTGATCTCTCACCTTCCCTTTATCGCCCGCCGCCTCGGCGCCGGCCAGGGATGCAACAAATCGCTCAACCAACCACTACACCGATCGGTGTAACAAAGGCTCAACAACCGCTCAGCGATTCTCACGCCGGTAGGGGATAGGCTGCCGCGAATGCCGACCGTCCGCGAGGCCACCTTCGACCTCTTCCGCGAGCAGGGGATGACGACGATCTTCGGCAACCCCGGCTCCACCGAGCTGCCGATGCTGCGGGACTTCCCCGCCGACTTCCGCTACGTGCTCGGCCTGCAGGAGGCGGTCGTGGTCGGGATGGCCGACGGCTTCGCCCAGGCCTCGCGGCGCACCACCGCCGTCAACCTCCACACCGCCCCCGGAGTGGGCAACGCGATGGGGGCGATCTTCAACGCCCAGGCCAACCACTCGCCGCTGCTGATCACCGCGGGCCAGCAGGCGCGTGCCCAGATCACCCTGCAGGCCAACCTCACCAACCGCGACGCGACCCGCATGCCGCACCCGCTGGTCAAGTGGAGCTACGAGCCGCCGCGCGCCGAGGACGTGCCGCTGGCGCTCGCCCACGGCGCCCACCTCGCCGGCCTGGCGCCACGCGGCCCGGTCTTCGTCAGCCTGCCGATGGACGACTGGGAGGTCGAGGTCGACGCCGCCGACGCCCGCCACGCGACGACCCGCAAGGTGAGCGGCCGCGCCGTCGCCGACCCCGACGCGGTCGCCGCCCTCGCCGCCGCCCTCGCCGCCGCCGCCAACCCGGTGCTGGTCGCCGGCCCCGACGTCGACGCGTCCGGGGGCTGGGAGAGCGCCATCGCCCTCGCCGAGCGCCAGCGCCTCCCGGTCTGGGCCTCGCCCGCGACCGGCGGCGTGCGCCTCGGCTTCCCCGAGGACCACCCCAACTTCCGCGGCGTCCTGCCGCCCGCGATCGGCCCGGTCGGCCAGACGCTCGAGGGCCACGACCTGATCCTCGTCGTCGGCAGCTCGGTCTTCCCGTACTACCCGCACATCCCCGGCCCGCTGCTCCCCGAGGGCGCCCGCCTGGTGGCGATCACCTCCGACCCCGACGAGGCGGTCCGGGCGCCGATGGGTGATGCGATCGTCGCCGACGTCGGCCTGACCCTGGCGGCGCTGGTCGAGGCGGTGCCGGAGTCGGGGCGCCCGGCGCCCGAGCCCAACCCGGGGCCGGGGGAGATGGAGGTCACCGACCCGCTCAACGCCTCCACCGTCCACGCGGCGCTCCGCGAGGCGCTCCCCGAGGACGCGATCGTCGTCCTCGAGTCGCCCTCCTCGACCCTGGCGCTGCGCAACCAGCTGCGCCTCTCGCGGCCTGGCTCCTACTACTTCAGCGCCGGCGGCGGCCTCGGCTTCGGCCTCGCGGCGGCGGTCGGCGTGCAGCTGGCCGAGCCCGGCCGGCCGGTGGTCTGCGTGCTCGGCGAGGGCTCCGCGCAGTACGCGATCACCGCCTTCTGGAGCGCCGTCGCCTACGAGGTCCCGGTCACCTTCCTGGTCCTGCGCAACGAGGAGTACGCGATCCTCAAGTGGTTCGCCGAGGTCGAGCAGATCGCCGGCGCGCCCGGCCTCGACCTGCCGAAGCTCGATGTCGCGGCGGTGGCCGAGGGCTACGGCGTCACCGCCCACCGCGCCCGCGACCGCGACGAAGTGGCGGGCGCGCTGGCTGCGGCGCTCGCCTCCTCGCGGCCGGAGCTGGTCGAAGTCCCCGTCGCGCCCGGGATGGCGCTCTTCTAGGCGATGGCGGCCGGCCTCCGTTCGCTGCTCGACCGCGGCCCGAAGGCGCTGCGACCGCCGATCCGCGACCCCTCGCCGGATCGCGCCCCCGAGGCGCTCGCCGCGGGCGTCGCCCAGCCGCTGCGCGGGGAGCTGCAGCGCCTGCTCGGCGCCGACCGCGTGCTGAGCGGCCCCGGCGACCTCGTCCGCTACGCCTCCGACGCCAGCCCCTACCGCCGCCTGCCGCGCGCCGTGGTGATGGCCAAGGAGCCCGACGACGTCGCCAAGGTGCTCGCCTTCGGCCGCGAGCAGGGCATCCCGGTCACCTTCCGCGCCGGCGGCACCAGCCTCAACGGCCAGGGCCAGACCGACGGCATCCTGGTCGACGTGCGCCGCCACTTCCGCGGCCTCGCGGTCGAGGACGACGGCGCCGCCGTGCGGGTCGGCACCGGCACGATCCTCGGCCACGTCAACCGCGTGCTGGCGCCGCTCGGCCGCCGGCTCGGCCCGGACCCGGCGAGCACCGACGTCGCCACGGTCGGCGGCGTCGTCGCCAACAACTCCGGCGGGATGCGCTGCGGGGTGACCAAGGACTCCTACTCGACCGTGCGCTCGCTCACCTTCGTGCTCCCCTCGGGGACGCGGATCGACTCCGCCGCGCCCGGCGCCGCCGCCGCGTTCGAGGCGGCCGAGCCGGAGCTCTGCGCCGGGCTCGCGGCGATCCGCGACGAGCTCCGCGCCGACGCCGACCTGGCCGCCAGGGTCCGCCGCAAGTTCGAGATCAAGAACACCACCGGCTACCGGCTCTGCGCCTTCCTCGACGCCGAGGAGCCGCTGGAGATCTTCCGCCGCCTGCTGGTCGGCTCGGAGGGCACGCTCGCCTACATGCCCGAGGTCGTCTTCGAGACCGTCCCGCAGCCGCCGCGCACGACCGTCTCCTGGGTCCACTTCCCCGACATCGACCGGGCCGTCGCGCCGGTCGGCGATCTGGTCGCGAGCGGCGCCACCGCGGTCGAGCTGATGGTCGCCCCGGCGCTGATCACCGCCGGCTGGAACATGGTCGGCGCGCCGCCGGAGTTCAAAGAGCTCGACCCGACCGGCGCCGCGCTGCTGGTCGAGTTCGGCGGCGAGACGGAGGCCGAGCTCGACGCGCAGGTGGCGCGCGCCCGCGAGCTGCTCGCCGCCCACGAGACGACCCTGCCGTTCGCCTTCACCCGCGAGCCGGAGGAGATCGAGATCGCCTGGCGGGTGCGCGAGGGCCTCCACGGCCTGGTCGGCAAGGTGCGCCCGGCGGGCACCTCGCTGATCGTCGAGGACGTCTGCGTGCCGCCCGCGCGGATCGCCGAAGCGGCGCGGGACCTACAGGCGCTGCTCGGCGAGCACGGCTTCCTGCCCGGGGTGGCGGGCCACGCCTCGGCCGGGAACCTCCACTTCATGCTGACCCCGGACTTCGCCAAGGAAGAGGACGTGGAGCGCTACGAGGACTTCATGAAGGCGATGGTCGAGCTGGTCGTCGACCGCTACGACGGCTCGCTGAAGGCCGAGCACGGGACCGGCTTCAACATGGCCCCTTATGTGGAGCGCGAGTGGGGGGAGAAGGCGACGGAGATGATGTGGCGGGTGAAGCGGCTCGCCGACCCCGACGGGGTGCTCTCCCCGGGCGTCGTCCTCGGCCGCGACCCGGGCGTCCACCTGCGCCACCTCAAAACGACGCCGCCGATCGAGGACGCGGCGAGCGCCTGCGTGGAGTGTGGCTTCTGCGAGCCGGTCTGTCCGAGCCGCGACCTGACCACGACGCCGCGCCAGCGGATCGTGCTGCGGCGGGAGATCGCCCGCCAGCCGAGCGGCTCCCCGGTGCAGGAAGCGCTGCTCGCCGAGCTCGACCATGAGGTGCTCGACACCTGCGCCGCGGATGGCAGCTGCCAGCTCGCCTGCCCGGTCGGGATCGACACCGGGGCGTTGGTCAAGGAGCTGCGTGCCGAGCGCCACACCGAGCGCGCCGAGCGGGCGGCGCTCGGCGCCGCGAAGCGCTGGGGCGCGGTCGAGTCGGCCTCGCGGACGGCGCTGCGGGTCGGCGGGCCGGTCGTCCGGCGGACGCGCCGCGGACGCTCGCTGCCCGGCGCGGCCAAGGGGCGCCTGCCGGCGACCAGCCGCGAGGGCGCCGCCGCGGTCTACGTGCCCTCCTGCACCAACCGGATCTTCGGCGGCGGGCCGGTCGAGGCGCTGGCCGCGGTCTCCGCTCGCGCCGGGCTGCCGGTCTGGATTCCGGACGCGGTGGCGGGCAGCTGCTGCGGGCTGCCGTGGAGCTCGAAAGGGTTCGGCGAGGCGCACCGCCACAAGGCCAACGAGCTGGTCGAGCGGCTCTGGGAGTGGAGCGGCGAGGGTGCGCTGCCGATCGTCGTCGACGCCGCATCCTGTACCGGCCAGATCGTCGAGCCGGGGGAGGGGACGCTGGGCGAGGCGAACGCCGCGCGCCTGGCCGAGCTGGAGATCCTCGACTCGGTGGCCTGGGCGCACGACCGGCTGTTGCCGGGGCTGGAGATCGTCCGCAAGGTCGACTCGGCGGCGATCCACCCGACCTGCGCCACCCAGCGCCAGGGCCACGCCGGGCGCCTCGGCGCCCTCGCCGCGGCGATCGCCGCGGACGTCCACCTGCCGCCCACCGCCACCTGCTGCGGCTTCGCCGGCGACCGCGGCATCTCCCACCCCGAGCTGACCGCGGCGGCGACGGAGTCCGAGGCGCGGGAGGTCGCCGCCGCGGGCGCCGCCCTGCCGCGGCGCCGCTTCGACGCCTACCTCTCCAGCAACCGCACCTGCGAGATCGGCATGTCCCGCGCCACCGGCCGCGAGTACGAGTCGGTGATCAACGCCCTCGAGCGCGCGACCCGCCCCTGAGGCGCAAGCCGTCCCGCGCCCCGCGTTCATCGGCCGGCCCGCCGGCGCGTTCGCACTTTGCCGCGCTATGCGCGGAGAACTGCGAACTCATCGGCCGGCGCGCCGGCGCGTTCGCACTTTGCCGCGCTATGCGCGGAGAACTGCGAACTCGCCCGGGGACCCCTGCCCCCGGGTCCGGGCCCGGCCGTCGTCTCGGACGGCGGGCGCGGGACCGATCCGCTCAGCCGCCGGAGCCGGTGGCGCGGGCGTCGATGTCGCCCAGCAGCGCCTTGGTGCGGGCGTCGCGCTCCTGGTAGCGGTCCAGCAGCGGGTTGACGATGCCGCGCAGGGCGGAGACGTAACGCCACCACTTCGGCGCGAAGACGCGCGGCGCGCGCTCTTCGATGCCGCGGACAAACGCCGCGGCGGCTTCGTCGGGCTTGATCCGCTTCATCATGAAGGCGGGCAGGTTCTCGTTCAGTCTCTGGGCGTCGGGCTGGGACAGCGCGTCCTGGACCATCGTCGTGTCGACCCAGCCGAAGTAGGCGACGGTCGCGCTCGCGCCATGTGGCGCCAGCTCCACCCGCAGCGCTCGGCCGAGGCTCTCGACCCCCGGCTTGGCGACCGCGTAGGGGCTGTTGCCGAAGCCGTTGGCGAAGGCGTAGACGGAGGAGACGAGGCCGAGCTGGCCGCGCCGCTCGACGATCTGCGGCAGCGCCGCCCGCACCGTGCGGAAAACGCCGAGCAGGTCCACCTCGAGGACCCGCTCCCACTCCTCGCCGGAGATCCCGTAGACGGTCGCCAGCTGCTTCTGGGCGACGCCGGCGTTGGCGACCGCGCAGTCGAGGCCGCCGAACTTCTCGACCACCTCGGCGACCGCCGCCATCATCGCGCCCTGGTCGGTGACGTCGGCGCCGATCCCGATCGCCCGTGCCCCGATCCGCTCGGCGGCCTCGGCCGCCTGTTGTGGGTCGAGGTCGAGCACCGCCACCGAGGCGCCCCGCATCTGCATCTGGCGCGCCGTCTCGTAGCCGATCCCGCGCGCCGCGCCGGTCACCAGCGCCACCTTGCCGTTCAGATCGAATGCAGGCATCGCTGCAACCATATTGGCTGCGCGGCCGGCCGGCGTGGCGGCCACCCACACCGCCGGGCGCCGGCGCCCGTCGGCGGGCCTGTCCCGGTGCCAGGTGGCCTCACTCCTAGAATCGTGCGCCGTGCCCGGATTCGCCCCCGTAGACCCGAAGCAGTCCTTCCCCGACCTCGAGCAGCGCGCGCTCGGGCGTTGGCGCGAGCAGGACCTCTTCGCCCGCACCCTCGCCGCGCGCGCCGAGGCGCCGGTCTGGAGCTTCTACGAGGGCCCGCCGACCGCCAACGGCCGGCCCGGCTCCCACCACGTCCTCGCCCGCGTCTTCAAGGACGTCTACCCGCGCTACCGCACGATGTGCGGCTACCGGGTGCCGCGCAAGGCGGGCTGGGACTGCCACGGGCTGCCGGTCGAGCTGGAGGTCGAAAAACAGCTCGGCATCTCCTCCAAGCAGGAGATCGAGGAGTTCGGGATCGCCGAGTTCAACCGGCGCTGCCGCGAGTCGGTCTTCGAGTACGTCGAGGAGTGGAACCGGCTGACCGAGCGGATCGGCTTCTGGGTCGACCTCGACGACCCTTACGTGACGCTCGAGGACCGCTACATCGAGTCGGTCTGGTGGTCGCTGCGCCAACTTTGGGACAAGGGCAGCCTCTACGAGGGACACAAGGTCGTCCCCTACTGCCCGCGGGACGGCACGCCGTTGTCCTCCCACGAGGTCGCCCAGGGCTACCGGGACGTCAAGGACGCCTCGATCTACGTCCGCTTCGCCCTGCTCGGCGCGGACGGCGCCGAGACCGGCGAGTCGCTCCTGGTCTGGACCACCACGCCCTGGACGCTGCCGGGAAACGTCGCCGTCGCGGTCAACCCGGAGGTGACCTACGCGCGCGCCCGGGTCGACGGCGAGGTGCTGATCGTCGCCGAGTCGCTGGTCGAGCGGGTGCTGGGCGAGGCGGCCGAGGTCGTCGACACGTTCCCCGCGACCGACCTGATCGGCCGCCGCTACCGCGGCCCGGTCTTCGAACTCGCCGACGGCGGCCCGGGGCCCGGCTCCACCGACCCCTTCCACGTCCTCGGCGGCTCGTTCGTCACCACCGAGGACGGCACCGGCCTGGTCCACATCGCCCCCCCGTTCGGCGAGGACGACTACAGGGTCGCCGCCGACAACGGGGTATTCGACCCGACCGACGCCGGCACCCTCTACAACCCGGTCCGTCCGGACGGCACGTTCGACCACCGAGTCATCGGCTTCGCCGGCGAGTTCGTAAAAGGGAGTGAGACGACGCGCCGCCTCATCGACGACCTCGATCGCCGCGGCCTGCTCTTCCGCGAGCAGGTCTACGAGCACGCCTACCCGCACTGCTGGCGCTGCGGCACGCCGCTCCTCTACTACGCGACCACCAGCTGGTACATCGCCACCTCCGCCGCCCGCGACGACCTGCTCGCCAACAACGAGACGATCGGCTGGCACCCCGAGCACGTCAAGCACGGCCGCTTCGGCAAATGGCTGGAGAACAACGTCGACTGGGCGCTCTCGCGGAACCGCTACTGGGGCACGCCGCTGCCGATCTGGCGCTGCACCGACGCCGGCTGCGCGGCGATCAGCTGCATCGGCTCGGTCGCGGAGCTGCGCGAGCGCTCCGGCGGCGAGGTCCCCGAGGACCTCCATCGCCCCTACATCGACGAGGTCACGATCGGCTGCGAGGACTGCGGCTCCGAGATGCGCCGGGTGAGCTCGGTGATCGACACCTGGTACGACAGCGGCGCGATGCCGTTCGCCCAGTTCCACTACCCCTTCGAGGGGGAGGAGGAGTTCGCCGAGCGCTTCCCGGCCGACTACATCTGCGAGGCCCAGGACCAGACCCGCGGCTGGTTCTACACCCTGCTCGCCGAGTCGACCCTGCTCTTCGGGGAGTCGAGCTTCCGCAACTGCGTCTGCCTGGGGCTGATCCTCGACCCCGAGGGCCAGAAGATGTCGAAGAGCCGCGGCAACGTGGTCGACCCCTGGGACGTGCTCGCCACCCACGGCGCCGACGCGTTCCGCTGGTACTACCTGACCAGCCAGCAGCCCTGGGCGGGCTACCGCTTCTCGATCGACACGGTCGGCGAGTCGGTCCGCCTGTTCATCAACACGCTCTGGAACACCTACTCCTTCTGGGTGCTCTACGCGAACGCCGAGGGCCTCGGCCCGGAGGCCTTCGCCGGCCGTTCCTTTCGCCGGAATGCCGGCGAAAAGGAACAGCTGCGGGGCGGGGGCGAGGCGGAGGAGCTCACCGACCTCGACCGCTGGGCGCTCTCCCGCCTGCAGGCCACGGTGGCGACGGTGCGCGAGCGGATGGACGACTTCGACTGCACGACCGCGGGCCGGGCGATCGCCGACTTCGTCGAGGAGCTCTCCAACTGGTACGTGCGGCTCTCGCGGCCGCGCTTCTGGGAGGGCGACCGGGCGGCGTTCGCGACGCTGCGCACCTGCCTGCTGGAGACCGCGGCGATGCTGGCGCCGTTCGTCCCCTTCCTTGCCGACGAGCTGCACCGCAACCTCGCCGGCGGCGCCGACCAGGAGTTCGGGACGGCGCCCGACTCGGTCCACCTGCGCGACTTCCCCGCGGTCGACGAGACGCTCCGCGACCCCGACCTGGAAGCCGCGATGGCCGCAGTGCGGCGCACCGTCAGCCTCGGCCACGCGGCCCGCGCCACCGCCAAGGTGAAGGTGCGCCAGCCGCTGCGCCGCGCCGTCATCGTCGCCAACGAGGACGAGCGGGCAGGGATCGAGGCCCGCGCCGATCTGGTCACCGCGGAGCTGAACGTCAAGGAGCTCGACTTCGTCTCCGACGAGGGCGACCTGGTCAGCTACGAGGTGAAGCCGAACTACCGGGCGCTGGGGCCGCGCTTCGGCAAGCAGATGCCGCAGGTGGCCGCCGCGGTGGCGGCGCTCGACTCGGCCCACGTGGCGACGACGCTGGCCGAGGGCGGCGAGATCGGGATCTCGATCGAGGGCACCGACCATACGCTGGGGCCCGACGACGTGACGATGGCGCTGCGCCCTCTGGAGGGCTACGAGGTCGAGGCCGAGGCCGGCCACGCGGTCGCCCTGCAGCTGGAGGTCGACGAGGAGCTGCGCCGCGAGGGCCTCGCCCGCGAGGTCGTCCGCGCCGTGCAGCTCGCCCGCAAAGAGGCGGGCCTCGAGATCACCGACCGGATCGCGCTGGGGCTGGGCGGCGAGCCGGAGCTGCTCGAGGTCGCCCGCGAGCACCAGTCCTACATCGCCGGGGAGACCCTGGCGCGGAGCATCGCCTTCGGCGACGACGACGGCGGGGGGAGCGCCGCCGGAGTCGCGACGATCGACGGCCGCGAGCTACAGATCTTCGTCCGGGCGGTTTGAGGCGCGTCGGGCTCCCCCAGTCCTTGCTGCTCGCGGTGTCGGTGATGGCGCTCTGCGCCGGCCTGCTCTGCCCCGTCGCGGCGACGGCCGCGCCTGCCGCCGGTGGCACCGGCGGGCCGGGCGCGCCCGGGGCCGGCGCCCGGGAAACGGGCCCCTACGAAACGGAAGACGGCGCGGTCGAAAGCGAACCGGGCCCGACCGAAGGCGAAGCCGGCCCGGCCGCACCGGAAGCAGGCGCGGCGCCGCCGGACGGCGAAGTCGAAGGACCGGCCGGCGAAGGCGAAGAACCCGCGGGCGAAGGCGAAGAACCGGCGGGGGGCGCCGAACCGCCGGCCGGGGGCGTGTTCGGATCGACCGGGCGGCCGCAGCTGCTGCTGATCCACGGCGGCTCCTTCCTCTTCGACGACCCGAACTTCGAAGCGCTGACCCGGGAACGGGCGATCGCCGCCGGCTTCGTCCCCCACTACGTCAACTACCCGCTCGACAACCTGCCCGCGGCGATCGACCGGGTCCGCGAAGAAGCGCGGCGGCTGCGGGAGAAGTTCGGCCTCGACCGGGTCTACGCCTACGGCTCCTCGGCGGGGGGTACGCTGACCGCGCTCCTCTCCGGCGACGACCTGGTGAGCGCCGCGGTGGCCAAGGCGCCGGTCTCCGACCTCGCCACCTGGGAATGGCCGATCGTCAGGTACGGGGCCGAATACTGGCAGGCCCTCGACGTCGGCCCGATCGCCCGCCGCCAGTTCTCGCCGGCGCTGCGGCCGCAGTTGGCGCCGCTGCTGGTGATCCAGGGGCGCGAGGACGGGATCGTGCCGCCGACGATGAACGAGGAGTTCGCGTCCCGCTTCCGGCGGGTAAAGCTGTGGATCGTGGCCGGAGGGCACACCACCGACCGGGTGCGGCCGTTTCTGGTGACCCGCGCGATGCACTGGCTCGAGCGCATCGCGAGGCGCAAGTTGGCCAGGGTCCTCGCCGCCGAAAGACGCGCCAAGGCGATCCGCGAAGGCCACACGCGCAAACCCAAAGCGGCGCACTGAGGGCACGCGCCGCGCGAGGCGGCGGGAGCCGCGGCGCGAACCAGTCAAACTGAATTCACTTGTGAGACCTGGATCCAACCCAAACGAAGCAGAGGCGGGCCGCCGCTTCCGCCCCGACATCGAGGGGCTGCGGGCGGTCGCGATCATCGCCGTCCTCCTCTGCCACGCCGGGGTGCCGTTCCTGGCGGGCGGCTACGTCGGGGTCGACGTCTTCTTCGTCATCTCGGGGTTCCTGATCACCCGCCTGCTGGTCGGCGAGCTCGAGGGCACGGGGACGATCTCCCTGCGCGGCTTCTACGCGCGCCGCGCCAAACGCCTGCTGCCGCTCTCGGCGGTGCTGCTCGCCACCGTCGCCGTGCTCTCGATGCTGCTGCTCTCGCCGCTGCGCAACACCGAAGTCTCCGGCGACATCGTCAGCGCCGCCCTCTACGTCGCCAACTGGCACTTCGCCGCCCAGTCGGTCGACTACTTCGCCCAGGGCCTCGAACCGAGCCCGGTCCTCCACCTCTGGTCGCTGGCGATCGAGGAGCAGTTCTACCTCGTCTGGCCGGGGATGATCCTGCTCTCCACCTGGTTCTGGCGCCGCCGCGGCGGCGCGGTGCGCCCGGCCATCTGGACGGTGCTGGCGCTGGTGTTCGTCGCCTCGCTCGTCTACGGCGTCGTGCTCACCGACCAGAAGCCGGCCTTCGCCTACTTCTCGACCTTCGCCCGGGCCTGGGAGCTGGGGCTCGGCGCGGCGCTGGCGCTGGTCGGGACGGTCCGCCTCTCCCGCCTCGCCGCCTTCGCGCTCGGCTGGGCGGGGCTCGCGGCGATCGTCTACGCGAGCTTCGCCTTCGACGCCAACACGACGTTCCCGGGGACGGCGGCGCTGGTGCCCACCCTGGGCGCCGCGGCGCTGATCCTCTCGGGCACGGCGCTGGTGGCCGGGGCCGGCAGCGTCACCACGGTCAAGGTCGGCGTGGGCAGCCTGCTCTCGCTGGGGCCGGTCCGCTACGTCGGGCGCATCTCCTACTCCTGGTACCTGTGGCACTGGCCGCTGATCGTCTTCGCGGCGGCGATCTGGGGGCCGCGCATCTCGGTCGGCCTGGGCCTCGCCGCGGTCGCCGTCTCCTGGGTGCCGACCCACCTCACCCACACCTTGATCGAGGACCCGGTGCGGCGGGCGCCCGGGCTGCGCCGGCTGCCCAACCGGGCGATCGCGCTCGGACTGGCCTGCACCGTGGTCGCGGTCGGGGTCGGGATCGGCCTGCGCGCCGCCCAGCCGGAAATGCGCACGGCGCGGCTCGGCGACGTGCGCGGCGCCGCCGCCCTCCCGGAACAGCCGACCCCGCAGGAAACCGCGACGGCGCTGCGGCCGAACCCGCTGCGGGCCCGCGCCGACCGCTCCGAGGGCTTCTACTCCGGCTGCATGGTCGGGATCGAAGGCACCAACTCCAACAAATGCCTCTTCGGCGACCCGAACGGGAAGCGGACGCTGATCCTCTTCGGCGACTCCCACGCGATGCAGTACTTCCCGGCCCTCGACGAACTGGCCGAAATGCGCCACTGGCGGCTGATCGAGCTGACCAAGGCCGAATGCCCGCCGGAGGAACTGGAAGTGCGCAGCATGGTCGAAGACCGCGAGTACTCCCAGTGCGACGAATGGCGCCAGTCGGCGCTCGAACGGATCGAAGACGGGGACGAAAACACGACCGTGGTGATGAGCGGCGACACCGTCTACGTCCCCTACGGCCCGAACGGCGAAGAGCTGGCCGGGCGGGCGGCGGCCGAAGCGATGGAAGCGGGCTACCTGCGGACGCTCAAACGGATCAAGGCCGCCGGCCCGAAGGCCGTCGTGATCCGCGACACCCCGGCCTCATCCCAGGACGTGCCGAGCTGCGTCTCCGAAGACATCACGCACCTGGCCCGCTGCGCGTTCCCCCGTCCGCACGAATGGGACCGCGAATACGACGTCCGCGCGGCCAAGCGCTCCGGCACCCACCTGATCGACCTCGACGGCGAGATCTGCCCCGGCGAAATCTGCCGCGCGGTGATCGGCAACGCCCTCGTCTACCGGGACAAAAGCCACCTTACCGCCACCTTCGCCCGCACCCTGGAGCCCATGATCGAAACCGACCTCCGCAAGGCCGGGCTGCTGTAGCGGTCGCCGGCTCGGCGCACTTGAGGCCGGCGCGCCCGGCTGCCCGCCGAGCTACTCGCCGGTCGGGTTGATCAGGAAGTCGGTTTTCGGCGCCTCGGAGAACTTGATCCAGCAGTGCTCGGGCGCGGCGCCGGCCACCTCGACCAGCGCCCGCTCGATGCGTTCGGCGATCTCCGCCTTCTGCTCGTCGGAGCGACCCTCGAACAGGTGGATCTCGACGAAGGGCATGGGAGGGAGGCGCGGCGCCGCTCGCCGCTAGGCGAGCGCCGGCTCCAGTTCGGCCTCGAGGCGACGCTTGGGCATCGCGCCGACGATTTTCTTCGCCATCTGACCGTCTTTGAAGAGGATCATCGTCGGGATCGAGAGCACTTCGTACTGCGCCGCGGTCTGCTGGTTCTCGTCGACGTTGAGGCTGAGGATCTTCAGGTTCTCGCGCTCGGAGTCGATCTCCTCGAGGACCGGGTGGACGACGCGGCAGGGGCCGCACCACGGGGCCCAGAAGTCGACCAGGACGGCGCCTTGCGCATCGAGGACATCGGATTTGAAGGTGGCATCGGTTACGTCGGCCAGGTTTCCACTCACGGTGATCGCTCTCCCGAATCGCGGTTTAGCAGCTCAATACTTCAAAAAGTATAGCGCCCTCTGCGGGCGGCCTAAAGGTAGTGCGTACCCCGGTCGGCCGCGTTCGACTCCCACCGTAGCCGGGCGGGGAACGCGGCGCCGGCGGACGCTCGCGCCTCGGCCGGACCGGGTCGACGCGGGGCGCGAGGCTCAGGCCTCTTCGACGCTCGGTTCCTCGCGCGGCCGCTCGGCGCGCTCGGCCCGGCGGGCGCCGAAGCGCAGCCGTGGCACACCGAGGATGGCCTCGGCGACGATCGCGCTGTCCATCTTCGACTCCCCCGCGCGGCGATCGCGGAAGACGATCGGCACCTCGGCGACGCGGAACCCGAGCTGGATCGCGCGGTAGGTCATCTCGACCTGGAAGGCGTAGCCGTGGGCGGCGATCGAGTCGAGGTCGATCGCCTCCAGCACCTCTCGCCGGAAGCACTTGAAGCCGCCGGTCAGGTCGCGGACGTCGACCCCCAGCACCAGCCGGGAGTAGGCGCTGCCGCCGCGGCTGATCAGCTTGCGCAGCGGGCCCCAGTCGCCGACCCCGCCGCCCTCGACGTAGCGCGAGCCGATCACCAGGTCGGCCTGCCCCGTGGCCTCGAGCAGCCGCGGCAGGTAGGCAGGGTCGTGGGAGAAATCGGAATCCATCTCCAGGATCAGCCGGGCGTCGGAGGCGAGCGCCCGCCGGAAGCCCGCGACGTAGGCCGGGCCGAGCCCTTCCTTCTGGCGGCGGTGCAGGACACTGACGTCGGCGTGGCGTTCGGCCAGACGGTCGGCGCGCTCGCCGGTCCCGTCGGGGGACCCGTCGTCGACGATCAGCACCCGCGCGTCGTCGGGCAGGTGGTTGCGCACCGCGGCGACGAACGGTTCGATGTTGTCGGCCTCGTTGTAGGTCGGCAGGACCAGCCAGGCGGGGCCTTTGGCGCGCTCATCCATCGCGGCGATGCTACGCCCACAAGCTAAATGCCCGAGGAGAGCCATCCGTCCCCCGATGCGTTCGCACTTTTCCGCGCATAGCGCGGCAAAGTGCGAACGCGGGCGGCGCTAGGTTGGGGCCGTGACCAACGCCGAGATCGCCGCCGCCCTCGAGGAGCTAGGGGTCCTCTACGAGCTCGACGGCGCGGTCAAATACCGCGTCCTCGCCTACTCGACCGCCGCCAAGGCGATCCGCGAAAGCCCGGTTTCGGTCGCCGAGCTGGCGCGGGCCGGACGGGCCACCGAGATCCCGGGGGTCGGCAAGACCCTCGCCGAAAAGATCGACGCCCTGCTGGAGACCGGCGAGATCCCCGCCGCGGTGAAGCTGAAGGCGAAGTTCCCGCCCACCCTGGTCGAGGTCACGCGGGTCCCCGGGGTCGGCCCGAAAACCGCGCGCCGGCTCTGGGAGGAGCTGCAGATCTCCTCCCTGGAGGACCTCAAGCGGGCCGCCGAGGAAGAGAAGATCCGCGGCGTCAAAGGTCTCGGCCCGAAGGCCGAGGAAAACGTGCGCGCGGCGCTGGAGCGGCTGGGCGAGCCGGGCGAGGGGCCGGGGCGCCTGTTGCTCTCCGCCGTGCGGCCGATCGCCGAGGAGCTCGCCGCGGCGCTGCGCGAGCACCCCGGCGCCCACCGGGTCGAGGTGGCGGGCTCGGTTCGCCGCTGGGCCGAGACCTGCAAGGACATCGACCTGATCGCGACCGCCGAGGCGCCGCGGGAGTTGGCCGAGCACCTCGCCGGCCACCCGCTGATCGCGGCGGCGGGGAAGCCGGGACCGAACGGGCTGCGCGCCCAGACCCACAACGGCGTCGCGGTCGACCTGCGGATCGTCCCGCCCGCCGCCTTCGGCAACCTGCTGCAGCACTTCACCGGCTCCCAGGCGCACAACGTGCAGCTGCGCGAAGACGCGGTGGCGCGCGGCCTCTCGGTCTCCGAGCACGGGATCACCGACGCCGAGACCGGCGAGACGACCCTCTGCGCCACCGAGCCCGAGGTCTACGAGCGCCTCGGCTACGAGTTCATCGAGCCGGAGCTGCGCGAGGGGCGTGGAGAGCTGCGGGCGGCGCGCGAAGGGAAGCTGCCGAAGCTGGTCGAGGTCGGCGACGTGCGCGGCGACCTGCACGCCCACACGACCCTCTCCGACGGGCGCGACACGCTCGCCGCGATGGCCGCCGCGGCCCGCGACCGCGGCTACTCCTACCTGGCGGTCACCGACCACTCGGCGAGCCACGGCTTCGGCGACGACGTCCAGCCCGACGCGCTGCGCCGGCGGATCGAGGAGGTCGCGGCGTGGAACGAGGAGCACGGCAGCCGGCGCTTTCGCCTGCTGGTCGGCTCGGAGGTCAACATCGGTCTCGACGGCTCCCTCGACTACCCCGACGATCTGGTCGCCGACCTCGATTGGGTCGTGGCCAGCGTCCACACCTCCTTCAACGTCTCCGAAGCCGACATGACGGCGCGGGTCGTCGCCGCGATCGAGAATCCGAACGTCGACTGCATCGGTCACCTCACCGGCCGGCTGATCGGTCGCCGCGAGCCCTACGCGATCGACGTCGAGGCGGTCGCCGAGGCGGCCGCCCGCACCGGCACGATGATCGAGATCAACGGCAACCCGAACCGCCGTGACCTCTCCGACCGCCACGCCCGCCTCGCCGCCGACGCGGGCGTGCGCATCGTCCTCAACACCGACGCCCACGGCGTCGACACCCTCGCCAACATGGTCTACGCGGTGGCCACCGCCCGCCGCGCCTGGCTGACCAAGGCCGAGGTCGCCAACACGAGGACCTGGTCGGCGCTCAAGAAGCTGAAGAAGAACTGAGCGTCTGCATTTGACCTTGCCTGAGAAGGTCGAATGCAGACGGTGAAGCTCAAGAAGAGGTGAGTGTCTGCATTAGTGCCCGCGGGGCGGGTCCAAATGCAGACGCTACGAGAGTCGGTGCCTCACACCGCGTGCAGGCGGTCGCTGCGCAGGCCGGGGGTGCGGACCAGCTCGATCGGCCTGAAGGCCGAGTTGGGGACGACGTAGAAGCGGACGCCGTCGCGCTCCTCGATCGCCAGGACGGCGGCCTCGCGGGTGTGCCAGGAGAGGGAGACGATCAGCGCGTAGCCGGTGCCGATGATCGCCACCCCGGGGAAGAAGACGCCGAGGCCGCCGGCGAGGATCGCGGTGAGGGCGATCGGCCAGAGGCGCTGCAGGGAGATCCGGGCGGGGGACTCCGGCGGCAGGGAGGTCGCCGTGCGGGCGCGGGCGAGCGGCTCGCGGACGTCCTCGCGGGCGCGCTCCGGCCGCCCCAGCCAGAAGCCGAGGATGAGCGAGATCAGCCACCAGGCGCCGGCGACGATCAGCGTCGTCGCCCCCGGTTCGCCGCCCACCGCGATCGCGCTGATCGCCCCCAGCGCCGTGGCCTCGGCACCGGTGACGAAGACCGTGACGCGCAGCAGGTCGGTGTAGGGCACGGCTACTCCGCGAGCCAGCGGAGGATCTCGAGCCAGCCCGCCGGGCCGTCGACGGTCACTTCCGCTTCCTCGGCGATCTCCGGCGGGCCCTCCGGGGAGACGACGCCGACCCGGACCGCGACCGCCAGCTCGCCCGCGTCGCGCAGCTCGCCGAGTCGTTGGAAGGCGTCGACGTCGGTGCGGTCGTCGCCGGCGAAGACGACCCGGTCGAGCCCGTCGTCGGCCAGCAGCGAGGCCACCGCGGCGTCCTTGCCGCCGCCGCCCACCGGCCGCAGCTCCAGCACCTTGCGGCCCCAGCGCGCCTCCAGGCCCGCTCGCCCGGCCTCCGCGGCGATCGTCCGCGCGGTCGACTCGGCGCGTCCCTCGGCGGCGGCGCCGCGCCAGTGCAGCGCCTGGATCGGGCCCTTGTCCTCGACCCGCAGCCCGGTCTCCTCGAGGCGCCCCGGCGCCAGCGCCGCGACGAAGTCGGCCGCGTCCGCCTCGCGCCCGCCCAGCGAGGGATCGGGGCGCGGCTCGTCTTCGCCCGGCAGCAGCAGCTCGAGGCCGTGGTTGCCCGCGTAGGCGATCCCGTCGAGCCCGACCAGGCGCCGCGCGTCGGCGGCGCGCCGTCCCGACACCGCCCCGACCAGCGCGTAGCGCCCGGTCAGCGCCGCGAGCACCTCGCGCGCCTCCGCGGGCACCGCCGCCTGGTCGGCCCGCTCGACGATCGGCGCCAGCGTGCCGTCGACGTCGGTCAGGATCGCGGCCCGGCCCGGCTCCGCGCGCAGCGGCTCGAGCAGCTTCCGCCAGGCCGCCGGTGTGGTCTGGGAATCACCCGCCATCCGTCCGTAGTATCGCGGTATGCCTGACCGGGACGCGGCGGCGCGCCCTCACGAGCTTCTGCGGCTGGCGGCGATCGGCACCGCGGCGGGCGCCTTCAGCGGCCTTTTCGGGGTCGGCGGCGGCACCATCATCGTCCCGCTGCTGATCCTCTGGTTCGGCTTCGGGGAGCGGCCCGCGACCGGCACCAGCCTCGCCGCGATCGTCATCGTCGGCACCCTCGGCGCCCTCGCCCAGGGCGGGATCTACGGCAACGTCCACGTCCTCACCGGCATCCTGCTGGCGGTCCCCGCAGTGCTCGGCGTGCTGCTCGGCACGACGATCCAGCAGCGCATCCCGCAGCGCGCCGTCTCCTACCTGTTCGCCCTGCTGCTGGTCGCCGTGGCGGTCGACATGATCATCCGATGAGCGCAGCGGGAGCCGCATCGCAGGCCGATTCCCCGCGGGCCCCGCGGAGCGAAGCCTGCCGATGAGCGTCGTCCTGGCGGCGCTCCTCTGCCTCGTCGGCGGCCTCGCGGGCGGCCTGGTGGGGGTCGGCGGCGGCATCCTCTTCGTCCCGGCGCTGACCGCCTTCATCGGCCTCGGCCAGGTCGAGGGGGAGGCGACCTCGCTGCTGATGATCGTGATCGTCGCCCTGATCGGCGCGATCCGACAGCGCGGCTACGGCAACGTGCGGCTGCGCGAGGCGGCGATCATTGGCGCCCTCTCGCCGCTCGGCGTGCTGGCGGGCGTCGCCGCCGCCAATCTGCTCCCGGAGCGCGCCCTGCAGCTCGCCTTCGCCGGCCTCGCCCTGTTCATGGCGGCCCACCTGGTGCGGCGCGCCCGCGCCCAGTAACCCATCCTCTACGCTGAACTCGTGGATTCTTTGCGATGGGAAGCCGAACTTCCGGCGCTCCGCTCCCCGGTCATGGTCTGTGCCTTCCGGGGCTGGAACGACGCCGCCGCGGCCGCCTCGACCGCCCTGGCGGCGATCGGCAACTCGCACGACGCCGAACTGCTCGCCTCGATCGACCCCGAGGACTACTTCGACTTCCAGTCGACGCGGCCGACGATCACGATGTCGGCCGGCCAGGCGCGGAGCATCGAGTGGCCGGAGAACAACCTGATCGCGGTCCGCGCCCCGACCGCCGACCGCGACCTGGTGCTGCTCGACGGCACCGAGCCGAACCTGCGCTGGCGCACCTTCGCCGAGACGGTCACCACCGCCGCCGACGCGCTCGACGTCGAGCTGGTGGTCACGCTCGGCTCGCTGATCGCCGAGGTGTCCCACACCTTGCCGGTGCCGATCACCGGCCTCGCCTCCTCGGCGGCGCTGGTCGACGAGCTCGACCTCGAGCGCTCCAACTACGAGGGGCCGACCGGGATCGTCGGCATCGTCCACCACCTCTGCCGCCAGGCCGGCCTGGAGTCGGCCTCGCTCTGGGCCGCGGTGCCGCACTACGTCGCCGCCGTCCCCAACCCGAAGGCGGCGCTGGCGCTGCTGCGCCGGCTCGAGGGGATGACCGGGATCGCCGTCGAGGCCTCCGAGCTGGAGGAGGAAACGACCGACTACGAGGAGCAGATCGGCCGCGCCGTCGCCGCCAACCCGGAGATCGAAGAGCTGGTCGAACGGATCGAGGCCGAACAGGTCGACCTGCTGAGCGACGACGCCGAGGAGCTGCCCTCCGCCGACTCGATCGCCCGCGAGTTCCAGCGCTTCCTGCGCCAGCGCGGCGGCGGGCCCGAGCCAAGCTAGAGAGTGCGCGCCCCCCGCGCTCAGCTTTCCGCCGCGGGGCAGATCAGCCGGTAGTCGCACCAGCCGCAGACGCCGGGGGAGGGGCGGGGCTCGAAGTCCTGGGAGAGGACGCCCTCGCCGACCGTGACCACGGTCCGCTGCACCCGCTCGGCGTCGTCGGGCCTGGTCGGCGCCGGGATTTTCTCCGCGTCGAGCACGTAGTCGTAGGAGGCGTAGGCGGCCTCGATGTCCCAGGCCTCGCGCGCCGCCAGCCGGTAGAGGGCCAGCTGCAGGTCGGAGTCGAGGTCCTCCTCGGTCTTGCGCTCGCCGGTCTTGTAGTCGATCAGCTCGTAGTCGCCGTCGGCGAGCCGGTCGACCCGGTCGACCCGGCCGCGCACGTGGTGGTCGGCGACCTTGAAGTCGAACTTGCGCTCCAGCCAGACCGGCTCCGACTCGGAGACCCGTTCGCGCTCCCAGTAGAGCCGCAGCGCCTCCCGCCCGCGATCGCGGTACTGCAGCTCGTCATCGGAGGAGCCGAAGCCGGTCCGCCGCCAGCCCGCCTCGAAGAGCCGGTTGAGCGTCCGCAGCTCCTCGCCGGGCTCGGGCGGCTCCTTGTGGAACCGTTCGAGCACGTTGTGCATGAGGATCCCGAAGCGTTGATTGATCGTCGGCTCCTGGGGGATGCCGAAGACGCGGGCGAACTTGTACTTCAGCGGGCAGGTCAGGTACAGGGTGAGGTCGGAGGCCGAGAGGCTGAGCCGGCCGTCGCCGCGGCGCGGCAGGAAGGCCTCCAGCGAGGGCTCCTCGCGGGCGGCGATCAGCTGCAGGCGGCGGCCCCGCTCGCGCTCGGAGTCGAGCAGGTAGGCGTCGAGCGAGGAGGCGTCCAGCTCGGCCTGCTGCTCGGGGGTGGCGACCTGGCGCAGCAGCCCGTTGACCGCCTCGATCGCCTCCGCCGTCCCCTCCTCGCCGGGCCGCTGGGCGAGCGCCGCCAGCTTCAGCAGCTCCAGGTAGCGGGCGATCGCCCGGTTGACGTCGATCGCCGTGTCGAGGCGTGGCTCCGAGAGCTCCCGCCCCGCCCGCCAGGAGGCCTCCAGCACCTGCTCGCGCAGCGTGCGGTAGGTGGCGTGGAGGCCCTCGGCGGGGCCGAAGAGCTCCTCCTCGTGCTCCTCCTCGGTGGCCTCCGGCGAGGCGGCGAGCGCCTCCTCGTAGGCGCGGGGGGGCCGCGCCGTCTCGGTCCCGGCGACGCGGGAGAGGACGAGCTCGGCGCGGGCGGGCCAGCCGATCTGGTCCCAGCCGGCCTCGCCCTCGAGGCCGAGGGCGAAGACGTGGTCGAAGCCGAGCCCCTTCACCGCGTCCGTCGCCAGCCCGACCACCGCGCCCGGCGCGGGCGGCTCCTCGCCGCCCGCCGGCTCGAGCCCGGCCTCGGCGACCGCCGACAGGTAGGCGACGAAGCCGCGGGTCGAGCCGTGCGGCTCGCGCCGCGCCCAGGCGGTCGCCAGGTCGGCCAGCCGCGCCAGCCCGAGCAGCCGCTCGGCGACCTCCGGCTGGGCGGCGAAGAGGCGCTGGCGGCGCAGCCCGATCGCCTCGATCAGGCGCCGCACGAAGACGTCGGCGCGGCGCTCCTCCATCGCCCCGGAGGCGTTGCCGTAGAGCTTGAGGAAGGTCTGGATCCGCTCCCGCGCCTCGGGCTGGAACTGGGGGCTGTCGAGGGCCGCCTCGCAGCCCGCGACCATGTCGAGCTTGCGCCGGCGGGCGATCGTCGTCAGGCGGGCCAGGTCGCCGGGCCGCAGCTCGACCGGCGGCCGGGTCAGCGCCCGCGCCGCGGCGGCCGAGTCGTCGGGGTCGGCGAGCACGCGCAGCCAGGCGATCGCGTCGCGCACCTCGGCGCGCTGAAAGAGCGCCGTCGGCCCGGCGAGGTGGAAGGGGATGCCGCGCTCCTCCATCGCCGCGGCGACCGCGCCGCCCTCGCGGGCCGGGTCGGCCAGCAGCACGCAGATGTCGTCGGCCCGGGTTCCTGCCGCCAGCAGGTGCTCGACCTCGCGCGCCGTCGCCTGCGCCTCGGCGCGCTCGTTGGCGCACCTCCAGAAGCGCAGCCGCGGCTCGCGGAAGCGCTGCTCGAGGACGACCGCGTCGCCCTCCGGGTGGAGGTCGCGATACCAGGACTCGAGGCCGCCGGCGGCGGGCGGGCCGGGGTGGTCCGTGGTCGTGGATGCCGCGCCGGGCTCTTCGGCGTGCCCCCGGGCGGAGCCCGTTTCGGCCTCCAGCGCGAAGAGCTGGTTCGGGTTGTCCCCCGCCAGCCCCTCGAGCAGCGCCCGCTGGGCGGGGGTCGACTCCTCCAGCTCGTCGACCATCACCTGCGCGAAGCGGGCGGCGATCGCGGCCCGCGCGTCGGGGCGTTCGACCAGCAGGCAGTCGAGGGCGAGGAAGACGTCGCCGCGGTCGAGGCTCCCCGACTCGGCGAGGATCCGGTCGTGGGCGGTGAAGAGCTCGGCGAACTCGATCTCGCGCCGCGCCGTCTCGTGGCCCGCCTCGCCGCCGGCCTCTTCGGCCTGGCGCCGGGCCACCTCGGCGAGCGTGGTCGGCCCGATCCGTTCCGCCTTCAGGGAGTCGATCCGGGCCAGCAGGCGGGCCAGGAGGCCGGCCGGGTTGCCGCGGATCTCGTGGCGGCGGAGGGGCAGCGAGTCGAAGCGGTCGAGCAGCACCGCCAGCCGCTCGGCCCGCCCGAGCACGTCGAAGAAAGGGTCGAGCCCGGCCGCCTCGGCGTGCTCGCGCAGCAGGCGCTCGCCGATCTCGTCCCAGCAGCCGACCCAGAGCTCCTCGTAGGGGCGGTCCAGCAGCGCCTCGCAGCGCCGGCGCAGGCGCCGGGCGGTGGCCCGGCGCGCACCGATCACCAGCACCCGGTCGGGGGGAGTGCCGGCCGCCGCGAGGCCGGCGAGCCGGCGCGCCAGGACCTCGCTCTTTCCGGTCCCGGCGGCGCCGAGGACGAGCAGGGGGCCATCGGCGTGCGCGACGGCGCGCCGCCCGCCCGCCTCCCCATCCACAGTCGGGTCGGTCTGACGCATCGCCCAAAGCTAGCGCGCCGTAGAGTCCGGGCCATGGACATCTTCTCCGCCGACTGGCCGGGAATCTGCCGCCGCATCGTCGCCGCCCAGCGCCGCATCTTCGGCGAGGTGGCGAGCAGCGCGGAACGGACCGTCTACGAGGGGGTCGGCGAGGGGGGCGATCACACCCTGGTGATCGACCGGCGCTGCGAGGACGTGGTCTTCGCCGAGCTCGAGCGGCTGGGCGCCGAAGGCGCCTCCTTCGTCGCCGTCTCCGAGGAGCGCGGCGAGGTCGTCTTCGGCGCCGGCGGCGAGGCGCGGGTGGTGATCGACCCGATCGACGGCTCGCTCAACGCGCGCCGCACGATCCCGGCGCACAGCCTCAGCATCGCGGTCGCCGCCGGCGACTCGATGGCCGACGTCCAGTTCGGCTTCGTGCACGACTTCGGCGCCGACGAGGAGTTCATGGCGACCCGCGGCGAGGGCGCGACGGCGGGCGGGACGGCGGCACGGGTGGCGGCCGCCGACGGTCGGCTCGAGGTGGTCGGCCTGGAGTCGGCGGAGCCCGACCGGTCGGTGCCCGCGATGCGGTCGCTCTCCGGCAAGGCCTACCGGCTGCGGGTGGTCGGCTCGATCGCGATCACCGCCGCCTACGTCGCCGCCGGGCGCTTCGACGCCTTCCTCAGCCTGCGCCCCTGCCGCTCGGTCGACGCCGCCGCCGCGCAGCTGATCGTCCGCGAGGCCGGTGGCGCGGTCGGCTTCGGCGACGGCCCCCTGGAGGCGGCGCCGCTCGACCTCAGCGTCCGCTACCCGATGGTGGCGGCGCGCGACGAGGAGGCGCTGGCGATCGTCCGCGCCGCCCAGTCCGCCTGAGCCCGCGGGACCGCCTTGCGGGATTCGCGGGACGCCTTGCGGGGTTCGCGGGAGGCCTTACGCGGCTCCTTGCGTGCCCCGGAGGGCAGGTAGGGAGCGCCGGCTCGATGGGACGAGGCGCTCGATGGGACGAGGCGCCCGCCGCCCGTCCGAGACGGCGCGCCCGTCCCACCCTCCACTTCGGCAGGTAGGAGGGCGGGACGGGCGCGCCTCGGCGTGCGCCTCCCCGCCCGGCGTTCGCAGTTCTCCGCGCATAGCGCGGATGTCTGCGAACTCACCGGGAGGCGCTCCGTGGCGTTCGCACTTTGCCGCGCTATGCGCGGAGAACTGCGAACGCGGGGCGGGGGGGTGTGGGTCCGTCCTACGCACGCAAGGGCGCGCCGGCTTCGCGGCCGGCACCGGTCTGCGACCAGCGGCCGGCGTCGGTCTGTAACCAAACGGGTAGGGACGTTTAAGAACGTGTGTTCTCAAGAACGTATGTTCGTTACACTCGGCCGCACGGAGCCAGTCCGACTCGAAAAATTGAGGGGTACGTCAAATGCCAACGCAGAACAGCAACAACAGCACCAGCAACTCCAAAACCCAGGCCAAACGCGCCACCACGGAAGCGAAAAAATCCGCCGCCAAAACGGCGAGCACGACGAAACGGGCCGCGACCAAGACCGCCGTCGCCGAGAAGAACCAGGCCCAGGCGATGCTCGAGACCGCCGTCGACCTGCCGGTCGGGGCGGTGCTCTCGGTGAGCGACAAGCTCGGCGACATCGTCGAGCCCTGGACCAGCCGCAGCAAAGCCGAAAAAGAGCTTAGGTCCTACCGCAGCCAGATCGAGAAAGCGGCGAAGCGCACCGAGCGCCGCGGCGCCACCGCCCGCCGTCGCGCCACCAGCGAAGCCCGCAAGACGCGCAACCGGGTCGAGCGCGAAGCGCGCAAACGGCAGCGCGCGGTGACCTCGAGCGCGACCTCCACGATCCAGACCGGTCGCGACGAGGTCGAGCGCCGGGTCCGCCAGGTCTCCGAGCAGTTCTCCGCGCTGCGCTAGACACCCGCCGCGCCATCCGGCCCGTCGAAGGCCGTCCCGGGATCTCCCGGGGCGGCCTTTCTCTTGTCGGGTCGCGCCCGGACCGGCGCTCCGGCCGTGCGCGCTCCCCCTCGTGGGCCGGGCCGGTCAGCCGGTGACCGCGAGCGGGCGCGAGGTGGCGGGCGCGAACGGCCAGTTGCCGGTCGCGGGGACGAAGGCGCGGAAGAGGAAGCGGACCCCGGCGCTGTCGTCGTCGCTGAACCTGTACGGGTAGCGGAAGCGCCCCGCCGCGTCGGTGCGCACGCTGCGGAACTCGGCCCAGGCCATGCCCGGCAGCCGGAACTCGAGCTCCACCGGCAGGCCGGTCGGCGGGACCTGCGCTTCCGGGTGCGCGACGCGGCCCTTGAAGACCACCGGCGCGCCGCCGACCCGCACCCGCGAGCGCGAGACGTGCATGCGCACGGCGGCGCGCACCCGCAGGCGCAGCACGCGGCCGGCGCTGCGGGTGAGCAGGCGGGTGCCGGCGAACTGGGCGCTGACCTCGCGGCTCGGCCCGGGCGAGAGCAGGGCGCGGAAGGCGCCGCCGGGGTTGGTGGTGACGATCGTGTGGCGGACGGGGGTGCGGGCGCCGGCGGCGAAGGTCTCGATCACGTCGACGCTCTGGCCGCCCAGCGGCGCGCCCGCGGCATCCAGCAGCCGGCCGCCGACCACGGCGCCGTGGCAGCAGGGGACGACGCGGGCCTTCGGCCGCCGGGCGAAGGAGCGGATCACCTCGCGGTGGCAGCGGCGGGCGCCGTGCGAGCGCGAGCAGCGGTGGTAGACGAGGCGCTCGGCACCGAACCCGAAGGCGAGCCGCGCTTCCCGCTTGACCGGGTCGTGGAGGACGAACCGGTCGCCGTCGCCGGTCTGCGTCGAGGTTGCCGAGTTGCCCGCCGCGTCGAAGCCGACCGCGCGGAATTCGTAGTCGCCATGCGGGAAGTCGTCGGAGTTCCAGCGGGCGAGGAGCCTGCCGTCGCGGGCCTCCGTGGGCAGCGGCCGGAAGCGACCCGAGCCGCCGGCCGGGCGCAGCTCGATCCGCCCGCCCTCGGCGGCCGGCCCGGAGAGCGCGTCCTCGACGCTTGCCTCGATCCGCTCCGGATCGCCCGGGTCGTGGGCGGCGAAGCGCACCGTCGGCGGCGTTTCGTCGATCCGGACCGCCGCCGTCGTCGGGCGGGAGAAGGCGAGGCTGCCGTCGCCCGCGTTGCCGACCGCGTCGCGCCCCCAGTAGGCGACCCGGTGGACGCCCTCCCCGGCGACAGTCGTGCTCGCGGCGGGGCCGGGGGCGAGCAGCGGCGGGGAGCCGTCGACTTCGATCGCGGTCACCGGCCCGCCCGGCCCCGCCGCGGCCATCCCGGAGAGCTGGTCGGCGGCGCGCGCCGTCAGCCGCACCGGGCGCGAGGCCCAGCCCGCGGGCACCCCTTCGAGGCGCACCCTGGGCGGGGAGCCGTCGACCCCGATCGGCACCGTGGCGGTCGCCGGCGAGCTCATCCCCGAGCGGGTCACGGCGACCGCGTGGACGTAGTTGACGCCTTCCGGCGGCGAGGGCAGGGAGAGCGAGTCGTCGGCGATCCCCCCGGAGAGGTCGAGCTCGGTGGGCGAGCAGCGGTCGGCCCGCGCGCACGGCGAGCCGTCGGCGGCCGCGTCGACAGACACCGCGTAGCCCGCGATCCCGGAGATCGGCAGCGGCGCGGCCGGGTGGGAGACGTGGATCGGCACCGGGGCGCCGGCGGCCACCCAGCGCGGCGCCGAGACCGACACCGCGGGCGGCCGGGCGTCGTCGAAGGAGAGCCACACATACGTGCTCGGGCCGCGTTCCGCGGGGGCGAAGGGGCCCGCCCAGTCCCAGGCTTCGAGGATGTAGACGCCGGGGACCGGCCACACCGAGACGGTGACGCTGTCCAGCGGGTATTCGGCGACCTGCACGGGGAAGCCCGGGAGCGGTTCTCCCGCCGGGCCGCGGACGATGTAGCGGACACCGCCGCCGGGCAGCGCCGGCGGCGGGTTCTGGTCCCAGGTGACCCGGAAGGAGTTGTCGGCGTGCACGACGTTGCCGCCGATCAGGCGCAGGCCGGTGAGCAGGTGGCCGTCGGAGGCGGCGGCGCGGCCGGGCAGCGCCGCGGCGCCGAGCGTCGGCAGGGCGGCGGCGAGGAGGGCGAGCGCGAGGAGGAGTGCGCGCGGGGCGCGGCGGGCGCACTCGAGGGGGAGGGCGCGCGGGCTGCGGCGGGGACTCATGGGCCGAACTCCCCGGCGGCGCTGCCGCTCGACGAGGAGTGCGAGGAGCCGCGTGACGAACCGCCGGAGGAGGCGGACGGGCCGGAGCTCGTCGTCGCGGCGGGCGGCGGCGGAGGCGGTTCGGTGTATTCGACCGCGCCGCTTTCGCTCGGCGGCGGCGTCGCGGCGGCGACTTCTTCTGGGGCGATGGCTTCTTCGACTTCCGGTTCGGGCGCCTGCTTTTCGCGCTGCGGCGCCGGTTCGGGTTCCTGTGGCGCCGGTTCCGGTTCGGGTTCGACCGGCGGCGCGGGCGTGTATTCGACGGTCGGCCCCGACAGCGTCTTCTCGGCCCGGTGGCGCGGCCGGTGGTGGACCACCTTGGCGGCGGGCCGCGCAGGCTGGTCGGGCGGGTCGAGTAGAGGGGCGGGGACGACCCCGGAGGCGACGCAGGCGGCCGCCCCGCCGACCGTCCCGGCGCAGACCGCCAGGACCTTGGCGAGCGCCGCCGCCCCGGCTCCGCGCGTCCCGCCGGTCACCGCGACCCCGCCGAGGGTCGAATCGGAGGCGCCCGAGCCGCCGCCGACCCGGGTCGCGAGCGCCGCGTAGAGGTCATGGAGCCGGTCGACGAGCGAGTCGCGCAGCGGCAGCGCCGGCAGCAGCGCCCCGACGGCGCCCGGCGCGGCGCGGTAGGCGCGCAGGGTGGAGCGGCAGTGGGCGCAGGTGCGCAGGTGCTCGCGCAGGGTGGCGACGTCGTCGGGCCCGGCCTCCTCGTCGGCGAACGCGGAGAGCAGCGGCGCCAGCTCGGCGCAGCGGGCGCCGCCTTCGCGGCGGGCGAGGAAGCGGCGGAACCGCTCCCGTCCCTCGGCCACGCAGCGGTTCACCTTGGTCGCCGAGAAGCCCGTGATCTCGCCGATCTCGCGGTAGGAGTAGCCCTCGGCGAGCAGGCCGAGCGCGCGCAGCTCCTGCGGCTTCAGCGTCGCCAGCGCCTCGCGGCTGCGCTCGATCGCCTCGTGGCGCTCGGCCCGCTCGGCCGGCCCGGCGAGGTCGGTGGGGAGCAGCGCGACCCAGTCCTCGCGGCCGGGCTCGGGGGTGGCGGCGGCGGGGCCGGCGAGGATCCGCTCGCGCTCGGCGCGGACCGCGAGCGCCTCGTGCTTGACCACGGTCTGGGTCCAGCGGACCAGTTCGCGCGGGTCCTCGGAGGGCGCCTTGCGAAGCAGGATCTCGAGCGCCCGCTGCAGGGCTTCGTCGGCGTCGTCGGCGCAGATCGAGTAGCGACCGGCGGTGCGGCGCAGGCTCGTCTCGTGGCGGGCGAAGGTCTCGACCGCGACCCGCCTGCGGGTCCCCGCGTCGATCGCCGCGGAGCGCCTGGCGCCCTCGGCCTGCCCCTCCTCGCCCTGCGGTCCGCCCGGCTCCCCGCCGGACGCGACCGGCTCGTGGGCCCCGGCCTCGGGCCGCTCGATCTCCAACGGGGCGCCGTCGCGCCCCGTGCCCCTGCTCGGACTCACTGTTTCGACTCTCCCCGTCCGGTTTAGTTGGCTGCAGCAAACACTGCCAGGGAAGAGGTCGACCCTGCGTCCTTCTCCCCCCGAGTCGCGGGCCATCGCTCCGAAACTCGCCCAATTTGGGAACAATCGCCGGCGGGCGGCACGGCCGGCGCTCCGTGGGGCCGCCGCGGTGGAGGCCGTCCGGGGCGAGCCGATAGCATCGGCGGCGATGACTACCTGTGTGGTGACCGGCGGCGCCGGCTTCCTCGGTTCGCACCTCTGTGAACACCTGCTCGGCAAGGGGCACAGGGTGCTCTGCCTCGACAACCTGGAGACGGGCTCGCTCGAGAACATCGCCCACATCCGCGACGAGCGGTTCGAGTTCCGCCACACCGACATCACCGAGTACGTCGACGTGCCCGAGCCGGTCGACTTCGTCTACCACCTCGCCTCGCCTGCCAGCCCGATCGACTACCTGCGGCTGCCGCTGCACACGCTGAAGGTCGGCTCGCAGGGCACCCACAACATGCTCGGGGTCGCCAAGTGGAAGCGGGCGCGGTTCCTGATCGCCTCGACCAGCGAGGTCTACGGCGACCCGAAAGTCCACCCGCAGCGCGAGGACTACTGGGGCCACGTCAACCCGATCGGCCCGCGCGGCGTCTACGACGAGGCGAAGCGCTACGCCGAGGCGCTGACCATGGCCTACCACCGCCAGCAGGGCGTCGACACGGCGATCGTCCGCATCTTCAACACCTACGGCCCCCGCATGCGGCCGCACGACGGCCGCGCGATCCCGACCTTCCTGCGCCAGGCGCTCCAGGACCGGCCGCTCACCGTCTTCGGCGAGGGCAGCCAGACGCGCAGCTTCTGTTACGTCGACGACCTGATCCGCGGCATCGTCGCGCTGGCCGAGTCCGACGTGCACACGCCGGTCAACATCGGCAACCCCGACGAGTTCACGCTGCTGGAACTGGCGAAGACCGTGATCGAGGTGACCGACTCCCGCTCGGAGATCGTCTACGAGGCGCTGCCCACCGACGACCCCCAGCAGCGTCGCCCGGACATCGGCCGCGCCCGCGACCTGCTCGGGTGGGAACCGACGATCAAGCTCGACGAGGGCCTGCGGCGGACGATCGACCAGTCCGGCGTCGAGCGCCTCGTCGGCGCCGGCGACTAGCCGACCCGGCGACCGCGACGTGCGGTCTCCCAATATCCTTTCCCACGCATGGCGATGACGCCGGACAGCTCCGCCGAGGAGACGCACCGCACGATCGCGCCGCTGGTCGGCCCCGATGACGAGCGCGTCTTCACCGATTCCGGGATCGAGATCGACACCGTCTATGAGGAGGGCGACGTCGCCCCCGACCTCCAGGAGCGCCTCGGCGAGCCGGGCGCGCCGCCCTTCACCCGCGGCATCCACGCCGGCATGTACCGCGACCGGCACTGGACGATGCGCCAGTACGCCGGGTTCGCCTCGCCCGAGGACACCAACGAGCGCTACCGCTACCTGATCGAGAACGGCTCGACCGGCCTCTCGATGGCCTTCGACCTGCCGACCCAGCTCGGCCGCGACTCCGACGATCCGCTCTGCTTCGGCGAGGTGGGGCGGACCGGGGTGCCGATCGACACGATCGAGGACATGCGGATCTGCTTCGATCAGATCCCGCTCGACGGCGTCTCCACCTCGATGACGATCAACGCGCCCGCCGCCTGCCTGCTGCTGCTCTACGAGCTGGTCGGCGAGGAGCAGGGCGTCCCCTCCGAGAAGCTGCGCGGCACGGTCCAGAACGACGTGCTGAAGGAGTACATGGCGCGCGGCAACTACATCTTCCCGCCGGAGCCGACCATGCGGCTGACCACCGACATCTTCGAGTACTGCCGCGAGAACGTGCCGAAATGGAACACGATCTCGATCTCCGGCTACCACATCCGCGAGAAGGGCTGCTCGGCGGTCCAGGAGGTCGCCTTCACGCTCTCCAACGCGATCGCCTACGTCGAGGCGGCGCTCGAGCGGGGCCTCAAGATCGACGAGTTCGCGCCGCGCCTGGCCTTCTTCTTCAACTGCCACAACAACGTGTTCCAGGAGATCGCCAAGTTCCGCGCCGTGCGGCGGATGTGGGCGAAGATCGTCGCCGAGCGGTTCGGCGCCGAGAACCCGAAATCGATGCAGATTCGCTTTCACACGCAGACCGGCGGCGTGACCCTGCAGGCCCAGCAGCCGGAGGTGAACATCGTCCGCGTGGCGCTGCAGGGCTTCGCCGCGGTGGCGGGCGGCACCCAGTCGCTGCACACCAACGGCTTCGACGAGGCGCTGGCGCTGCCGACCGAGCGCTCGGCGCGGATCGCGCTGCGCACCCAGCAGGTGCTGGCCTATGAGTCGGGCGTGGCCGACACGGTGGACCCCTTCGCGGGCTCCTACTTCGTCGAGTCGCTCACCGACGAGATCGAGGCCCGCTCCTGGGAGCTGATGGGCAAGGTCGAAGAGCTGGGCGGCTCGGTCGAGGCGCTGGAGTTCATGCAGCGCGAGATCGAGGAGTCCGCGCACAGCTATCACGAGCGCTACCGCTCCGGCCAGGACATCATCGTCGGGGTCAACAAGTTCGTCACCGACCAGGTCGACGACGTCGACATCCTCAAGGTCGACCCGGAGTCCGAGCAGCGCCAGCTGGCCCGCCTCAAGGCGTTCAAGGAGCGCCGCGACCAGGCCGCCGTCGACGCCAAGCTGGAGAGCCTGCGCGACGTCGCCCGCGGCGAGGGCAACCTGCTGCACCCGATCCGCGCCGCCCTGGCCGCCGACGCCTCGCTGGGCGAGGTCTGCGGCGCGATGCGCGACGTCTTTGGCGAATACAAGGGCGGCGCCTTCTTCTGAGGCGCCTGGACCGGCGCATGTCGGCGTCCTCGGTCGCTCGGTTCGGGTCACGCACCGGGGTGCGCTCCCCTCACCTCGCTTCCTGCGTCCTCATATGGAGAGCCCCTCGTCAAGCGGCAAGGTGAGGCAGCCCGGAAGGGACCGGCCGCAGCGCACGGCCACGGCGCTCTCGGGGCGGCACGGGCGGATCCCAGGGACGTCGAGTGCATCGTCAGCCTCATATGCGGGGGCTGGCTACCCCATGACCGCTGATTCGTCGCCTGGCCTGCAGTCTTGAAGCGGGCGCGGCGGCCGGTCTCCCGGCCGCTGCCCGAGGAGGCATCGCAGGCCGTCCTGCAGCGACGCGCTGGTCTCACTTGGCCCGTACCGCCCCGAGAGCGCCGGGACGGCGAGATGTCGAGGCTGTCTCAGTCCAGCTGCCCCACCTCCCAGACGAAGCAGCCGAGCTCGCGCGCGATGGCGACCCGCACCACGTTGCCGGGCTTGCCCCGCTCCTCGCGCAGGTGCAGCCAGCGCGAGTGCAGGCGGCGCTGGGCGCGCCAGCCGATCTCCCGCGCCCGCGGGTCGGCAGCCCGCTGGCGGCGCTCCAGGTGGCCGGCGACGCGCGGCCGGTGGCGGTAGTGGGCGGCCGCCTCGACCAGCAGGCGGCGGGCGTGGGGCGAGCCCGCCTTGGTGATCGGCCCGCGCCGGCGCATCTCGCCGGAGGAATACTCGGAGGGGACGATGCCGAAGTAGCCGGTCAAGGCCGAGGGGCGCCCGAAGCGCCGCAGGTCGCCCGCCTCGGCGCAGAGCCCGAGCGCGGTCAGGGTGTCGACGCCGCGCAGGCAGCGCAGCCGGGCGATCGTCCCGGCCCAGGGAGAGGAGGGCCAGAGCGCCTCGATCTCGCGCTCTGCCGCCTCCCGGCGCCCCTCGAGCGAGCGCACCGCGCAGATGTAGTCGCCCAGCACCACCCGCGCGGCCGGCTCGGCGAGCTCGAGTCCCTCCAGCCAATGCCAGTGGGCCAGGGTCCAGGCGCAGGCCGAGCCTTCCCAGCGCAGCTCCCGGCGCAGGAGGAACTTGGTCACCCGGTGCCGTGCCCGCATCAGGTCGGAGCGGATCGCCTCGCGGCAGCGGACGAGATCGCGGAAGCTCTCCTCCTCGGGGGTCGGCACCCGCACGAAGGAGAGCCCGCCGGAGAGCAGCAGGCGGGCCAGGCGCTCGGCATCGCGGCGGTCGGTCTTCACCCTGTCCCCGGGCGCCCGGGGGATCGAGCCCGGCGCGCAGACGCGGACGTCGAGGCCGCGCTCGGCGGCTCCTCTGGCCAGCCCGTAGCCGGTCGGCCCGGCCTCATAGACCGCAAGCAGCGGAGCGGGTAGCTCGGCGAGGAGGTCGAGCGCCCTTCGCGGCGGTCCGTTCAGCCGCCGGGAGCGCAGCTCGCCGGACTCGGGCTCGAGGATGCAGGCGTGGGTCTGCGTCGCGTGGACGTCGAGCCCGACGACGCTTCTAGGCTGGGGCATGTCGGCACCTCCCATGATTGGGGTGTCGGCCGCAGGTCCGCCCTGCGGCCCAGTCCCCGCACTGTCATGCGCGGGGTGCCGACCTACTTATCGCGCCGGAGCCGGTCAGCTCTCCATACGGTCTTAACCTGCTTGGTCCAGGCGCCTCAGGAATTACTCAGGACGCCCTCTTCCTCGACCAAGTTGAGGTCGAGGGTGCGGTGGCCGGCCGACTCGAAGAGGACGACGACGCGGTCGCGGTCGTGGCGCTGCACTTCGCGGTGCCCCCAGCTCGTGTGGGTCACGGCGGCGCCGATCGGGAAGGGGCGGTCGGCTTCGTCGGGATGCACCAGCCCGGCGTCGCACGTCGCCCAAGGTACCCGGATCCGCTCTGGCCTCCGCTGCGTCGAGGGTGTGGGTTGGGCCTTTTCGCCCAGGGCGCAGCGGCGGGGAGGAAGACGGCCGCCGTGGCCGAAACGGGGGGCGTGATCGAGGCGTCGAGAACCCTGATGAAGTCCGAGCCGGAGCTCGCCGAGCTGGTCGCCGCGGTCGAAGGCGTCGAGGTGACGATGGCCGAAAAGGGCTTCGGGACGCGGGTTCAGGTCCGTGCCGCGGAGAGCACCGGCCTCGTGCAGTCGGACCTGGAGGCCTTCCTCGACCGGCTCGCCGAACCGCAGCGCCGCCCGTTCAGCTGAGCGCCGGCCGACCCCGGCCGCCGCGCGCCCGGTCCGCGCGCCCGCCGGACCCGACCCCCGGCCGGCCCCACGCCCGACCCCGGCCGGCCATTTGTTCTCCGGTCCCCATAGAATCGCCGCGTCGCCTCTTCGGCCACCCCGGACGCGGCCAATACATGCGTGAGAAGAACCCCATCACCCACGAGGAGAAGCTCGCCTACCTGCGTGAACTGCGCGAGGCGGCGATCCACTCGGCTTCCGAGGAAGCCGTCGAGAAGCAGCACGCCCGCGGCAAGCTGACCGCGCGTGAGCGGATCGACCTGCTGCTCGATCCCGGCTCCTTCGAGGAGCTCGACACCTTCGTGCGACACCGCACGTACGACTTCGAAATGCAGAAAAAACGGCCCTGGGGCGACGCGGTCGTCACCGGCCACGGGACGGTCGAAGGGCGGACCGTCTTCGTCTTCTCCCAGGACTTCACCGTCTTCGGCGGCAGCCTCGGCGAGGTCATGGCGGAGAAGATGTGCAAGGTCATGGACCTCGCCGCCGAGGTCGGGGCGCCGGTGATCGGCATCAACGACTCCGGCGGCGCGCGGATCCAGGAGGGCGTCGTCTCCCTGGGCGCCTACGGCGACGTGTTCGCCCGCAACGTCAAATGCTCCGGCGTGATCCCGCAGATCAGCCTGATCATGGGTCCCTGCGCGGGCGGCGCCGTCTACTCGCCGGCGATGACCGACTTCATCTTCATGGTCAAAGAGACCTCGCACATGTTCATCACCGGCCCGGAAGTGATCAAGACGGTGACCGGCGAGGAAGTCGAGTTCGAGGCGCTCGGCGGGGCGATGAGTCACAACTCGAAATCGGGGGTCGCGCACTTCGCCTCCGAAGACGAGGAGAGCTGCCTCGAGGACGCCCGCTACCTGCTCAGCTTCCTGCCCTCCAACAACCTGGAGCTGCCGCCCCGCTTCGAGCCGACCGACGACCCGGAGCGCGAGGACGCGGAGCTCAACACGATCGTCCCCGACGACCCGTCGAAACCGTACGACATGCGCGAGGTGATCAAGCGGATCGTCGACGACGAAGAGTTCTTCGAGGTCCACGAGCACTTCGCGAAAAACATCATCTGCGGCTTTTCCCGGCTCGACGGCTATCCGGTCGGGATCGTCGGCAACCAGCCCGCCTTCCTGGCCGGCGTGCTCGACATCGAGGCCTCCGAGAAGGCGGCCCGCTTCGTGCGCACCTGCGACTGCTACAACGTTCCGCTCCTCACCTTCACCGACGTGCCCGGCTTCCTGCCCGGCACCGACCAGGAGTGGAACGGGATCATCCGCCACGGCGCCAAGCTCCTGTACGCGTACACCGAGGCGACGGTGCCCAAGCTCACCGTCGTCACCCGCAAGGCCTACGGCGGCGCCTACGACGTGATGGCCTCCAAGCACATGCTGGCCGACTTCAATTACGCCTGGCCGACCGCCGAGGTCGCGGTGATGGGTCCCGAGGGCGCGGTGAACATCATCTACCGCAAAGACATCGCGGGCTCGCCGACCCCCGACGAGCGGCGCCAGAAACTGATCGACGACTACAAAGCCCACTTCGCCAACCCCTACTCGGCGGCGGAGCGCGGCTACATCGACGACGTGATCGAGCCGCACGAGACGCGCCCGAAGCTGATCAAGGCCCTGCGCGTCCTGCAGAACAAGCGCGTCGCGCAGCCGAAGCGCAAGCACGGCAACATCCCGCTGTAAGCGCCCCGCGAGCGTCCGCGAGCCTTCCCACGGGGGCGAAACCCCCGCCGGCTGTTCCTTGTGCCGGTATGTCGGCGGAAAGGAACGGCCAGGCGGGTGGGTGGCCGAGGGTGGCGGCGATCGCCGGATCGCAGCTCGGCCTGATCACCGTGCGACAACTCCGCGAGAGCGGATTGCCCGACTCGACGATCGCCGACGCCGCCGCGCGCGCGTGGCTGCATCCCGTATTCCGTGGTGTCTACGCCGTCGGGCACCGGTACCTGACGCCCGAGGCGCGCCTCCTTGCCGCGACCCTCGCCTGCGGTACGGGTAGCGTCGTCTCGCACGGCACCGCCGCCTGGCTGCTGGGATTGCGCGAGTGGCGCCCCGAGGCGATCGATGTCATTGCGCCGGTTGAAGCAGGTCGTAAGCTCGCGGGGATCCGCAGGCGGTTCGTGCCGCCCCCGGGGCCTGGCGAAGTCTGGGCCAGAGGCCGCGTTCCGGTAACCAGTCCGGCCAGAACGATCGTCGACTTCGCGGGCATCTCCGACACCCGGGGCGTAAAAGGGATCATCGAGCAGGCAGCGGTGCTGCGGCTCCTGGACGTCGCGGCGATCGACCGCGTCCTCGACGGGCCGCGCCGCCGCGGGAGCCGCCGCCTCTTGCGGTTGGTCGAGCCATGGCGACGCTACCCGCGCGGCATCCAGATTCGCAGTCGCATGGAGGCGAAGCTGCTGCCGATGCTCACCGAGGCGGCGCTTCCGATCCCGAAGACGAACGCCAAGCTGCGAATCGGCGGCAAGATCTACGAGGTCGACTTCCTTTGGCGCCGCCAGAAGCTCGTCGTCGAAACCGATGGCGGCCGCGTCCACGGAACGCCCGCCGCCGGCGAGCGCGACAGCGAACGGAATCGGGCATTCGCATCCGCCGGCTACCAGATCCCGCGCCTCGGTTGGGAGGACCTTCGCGATCGCCCCGGGCCGACGTTGCAGGAGATCGCCCGTCTCCTGCGCAGATAGTCCCTCCTAGGCTGACGTCCTCGCCCAGCTGTTCCATTTCACCTGTATTCCGGCATAAGGAACAGCTGGCGGGGCGGGCGCGCTCGCGTGGGGGGCCGAACCGGCCCCGGGTCGGGCCGGGAACCGGGGCGTGAAGCGCTAGAAGCCGGCGGGATGGCGCACGACGAAGCCTTCGTTGTCGCGCAGTTCTTCGTGCCAGCGGGGGCCGGTTTCCGTGCCTTCGTCGCCGCTGGTGTCGAAGCGCACCCCGGCGACGACCATGTAGGCGTGGCCGCCGTTGGCGTAGACGGTGATCCACTGGCCTTCGCCTTCTTCGCCCCACTGCTCCAACGGGCCGGAGGGGAGGGGCCGGTTGAGGAAGCGGCCGCCGTGCAGGGCGAAGGAGACCGAGCCGGAGCAGTCGTATCCGCGCGAGGCGAAGCTGGCGTGACCGCCGCCCCAGACGTAGGGACGGGTGCGGATCCGGTTGGCCGCCGCGATCACGCGCTTGACCCGGGCCGGAGCGGTCGCCGGCGGGATCAGTTCGCCATCG
Source organism: uncultured Actinomycetes bacterium (assembly GCA_963766705.1). GTDB lineage: Bacteria > Actinomycetota > Thermoleophilia > Solirubrobacterales > 70-9 > VAYN01. The sequence goes on along the minus strand of CAVYBE010000008.1, from coordinate 902,578 downwards.
GCCAGCAGCTTGGCTTGCGCGGTCGGCGTGCAGAGGTCCGTTTCGGCGGCGGTCAGGCCACCGAAGTCGCACGCGGCGGAGGCGCTGCCCGGGGCCGCGAACGCGGCGGCGAGGAGCGCCAGTAGAACCACAAGTCCTGCATTGAGCTTGAAACTGCGCTTCGGCAAACCGATCTCCTTCGTCGGCCTACGGGGTTAGCTGTCGGGCTGGCGCTGAAAGAGCCTGCGCCCCCACCGCGGTGGGTTAGCCCCGAAAACGTGGTTCCCCCGTTCCCGCTGCCATCCGGCTTGCAGGACTCGGCGTTTCGGTCATTCGGACCGGCGGCATAGTAGTGCATCCGTCCGCCCTCTGCTCACAGAACGCAAACATTTAGGTTGCGTTCGCACCAAGCGCGCGAGTTCCTCCGTCGGCCCCGGCCGGCGCGGCACTAGTAGATTGGGCGTTTGGAATGGAGATCGCCGCGCGCACAGCACTGCTCACCGGGGCCACCGGCGGCCTCGGGCGGGCGATCGCGCGGGGGCTGGCGGACGCCGGCGCCTCGCTTGTCCTGAGCGGGCGCCGCGAGGAGGACCTCCTGGCTCTGGCCGAGAGCCTGCCGGGCGACGGCCACCGCGTCGTCGTCGCCGACCTCGCCGAGGACGGCGCGGCCGAGCGGCTGGCCGAGGCGGCCGCCGGGGTCGACATCCTCGTCGCCAACGCCGGCCTACCCGGCGCCGGCTGGCTCGCCGAGTTCTCGGCCGAGGAGGTGAAGCGCGCCCTGCGCGTCAACCTCGAGGCGCCGATGCTGCTCGCCCGCGCCCTCTTCCCGGAAATGCTGGAGCGCGGTGCCGGCCACCTGGTCTTCGTCTCCTCGCTGTCGGGCAAGTCGGCCAGCCCGCGCACCTCCGTCTACAACGCGACCAAGTTCGGCCTGCGCGGCTTCGCGCTCGGCCTGCGCAGCGATCTCGCCCCGCGCGGGATCGGCGTCTCCCTGGTCTCGCCCGGCTTCGTCCGCGAGGCCGGGATGTTCGCCGAGGCGGGCGGCAAGACGCCGCCGCTGATGGGGACCACGACCCCCGAGGCGGTGGCCGACGCGGTCCGCCGGGCGATCGCCGAGGACCGCGTCGAGGTCACCGTGGCGCCGCTCTTCGACCGCGTCGCCGCCCATGCCGGGCTCCTCAGCCCGTCGATCGCGGTCCGCGCCCAGAGCGGCAGCGTCGGCCAGCGCGCCGCCGCCGCGGTCGCCTCCGGCCATTCCAAGGACAAGCGTTGAGCCGGCCCCTCCCGTCCCTCCCCCCGAAAGGCTCCCACCGATGACCAACCCAACCGATTCCTTCGGCGCCCGCGCCACCCTCGAGGTCGGCGGCAAGACCTATGAGATCTTCCGCCTCGACGCCCTGCAGGAGCGCTTCGACGTCGCCCGCCTGCCCTACTCGATCAAGGTGCTGCTGGAGAACGTGCTGCGGCTCGAGGACGGGGTCTCGGTGAGCAGGGCCGACGTCGAGGCGATCGCCTCCTGGGACGCCGCCGCCGAGCCGAGCGCCGAGATCCCCTTCCAGCCCGCCCGCGTCCTGATGCAGGACTTCACCGGCGTCCCCGCGGTCGTCGACCTCGCCGCGATGCGCGACGCGATGGACGAGATCGGCGGCGACCCGGCCGCGATCAACCCGCTGGTCGACGTCGACCTGGTGATCGACCACTCGGTGCAGGTCGACGCCTTCGGCAACCAGCGCGCCTTCGCGGTGAACGCCGAGCACGACTTCGAGCGCAACCGCGAGCGCTACTCGTTCCTCAAGTGGGGCCAGGGGAGCTTTGACAACTTCCGCGTGGTGCCGCCGGCGACCGGGATCTGCCACCAGGTCAACCTCGAGTACCTCTCCCAGGTCGTCTACAGCCGCACCGCCGACGGCACCCTGCAGGCCTACCCGGACACCCTGGTCGGCACCGACTCCCACACGACGATGGTCAACGGGCTCGGCGTGCTCGGCTGGGGGGTCGGCGGAATCGAGGCCGAGGCGGCGATGCTCGGCCAGCCGATCTCGATGCTGCTGCCGCAGGTCATCGGCTTCAAGCTCTCCGGCGAACTGCCGGAGGGGTCGACCGCGACCGACCTCGTGCTCACCGTCACCGAGATGCTGCGCGAGCGCGGCGTCGTCTCCAAGTTCGTCGAGTTCTTCGGGCCGGGCCTGCCGACCCTGGGGCTGGCCGACCGGGCGACGCTCGGCAACATGTCGCCGGAGTTCGGCTCGACCTGCGCGATCTTCCCGGTCGACGCCGAGACGCTGCGCTACCTCGACCTGACCGGGCGGCCGACCGAGACGATCGAGCTGGTCGACGCCTACGCGCGCGCCCAGGGGATGTTCCACGAGGAGTCCAGTCCCGACCCGGTCTTCTCCGACCTGCTGGAGCTGAACCTCGGCGACGTCGTCCCCTCGATCGCCGGGCCGAAACGGCCGCAGGACCGGGTTCCGCTCGACGAGGCCAAGGAGTCTTTCCTGGAGGCGATGACGGAGTTCGCCCCGGGTGCCGCCGAGCAGCTCGGCAACGGGCGCGACGAGGCGATCGAAGAGTCCTTCCCGGCGTCGGACCCGCCCGCCGAGGAACACGACGACGCGCGCGGCAAGCCGCGCCCCGCGGTCAGCGGCGCGCCGGTCGGGACGCTGGCGCGCAGGCGCAGCGCCGACGCGATCGAGGTCACGGTCGACGGCGAGACCTTCGAGCTCGACCACGGCCGCGTGGTGATCGCCGCGATCACCTCCTGCACCAACACCTCGAACCCGAGCGTGATGGTCGGCGCCGGCCTCCTGGCGCGCAACGCCCTGGCCAAGGGGCTGGCGCGCAAGCCGTGGGTGAAGACCTCGCTGGCCCCGGGTTCCACCGTGGTCACCGACTACCTGCGCCAGGCGGGGCTCGACGAGGCGCTCGACGGGCTGCAGTTCAACCTGGTCGGCTACGGCTGTACCACCTGCATCGGCAACTCCGGCCCGCTCGCGCCGGAGATCTCGGCGGCGGTCGCCGACAAGGATCTGGCGGTCTGCGCGGTCCTCTCCGGAAACCGCAACTTCGAGGGGCGGATCAACCAGGACGTCAAGGCCAACTATCTGGCGAGCCCGCCGCTGGTCGTCGCCTACGCGCTGGCCGGCCGGATGGACCTCGACCTGACCACCGAGCCGCTCGGCGAGGGCGCCGACGGCGAGCCGGTCTACCTGCGCGACATCTGGCCGAGCGCCGAGGAGATCAAGCGCGTGGTCGGCGAGTCGGTCGCGGCGGAGATGTTCAAGCGCAACTACGCCGAGGTCTTCGCCGGGGACGAGGAATGGAACGCGGTTGAGGTGCCCGAGGGCGACCGCTACGACTGGCCCGACTCGACCTACGTGCGCCGGCCGAGCTTCTTCGAGGACATGCCGGCCGACCCGCCCGGGATCGAGCCGGTCGAGGGCGCCCGGGTGCTGGCCCTGCTCGGCGACTCGATCACCACCGACCACATCTCGCCCGCCGGCGCGATCAAGAAGGAAAGCCCGGCGGGGCGGTGGCTGACCGACCAGGGGGTCGAGCCCGGCGAATTCAACTCCTACGGCTCGCGCCGCGGCAACCACGAGGTGATGATCCGCGGCACCTTCGCCAACATCCGGCTGCGCAACCAGCTGGTCGAGAAGGCGGGCGGCTTCACCCGCCACTTCCCCGACGGCGAGGAGACCACCATCTACGACGCGGCGATGCGCTACGCCGGCGACGGCGTGCCGCTGGTCGTCCTGGCGGGCAAGGAGTACGGCTCCGGCTCCTCGCGCGACTGGGCGGCGAAGGGGACGAAGCTGCTCGGCATCCGCGCCGTGATCGCCGAGTCCTTCGAGCGCATCCACCGCTCCAACCTGATCGGGATGGGCGTCGTGCCGCTGCAGTTCGCCGACGGCGAGAGCGCCGCGAGCCTCGGCCTCGACGGCACCGAGACCTTCACGGTCGGCGACCTCGAGGGCGGCGAGGCGAAGACCGTCACCGTCACCGCGACCTCAGAAGACGGGAGCGAGAAGACCTTCGAGGCCAAGGTCCGCCTCGACACCCCCAACGAGGTCACCTACATCAACAACGGCGGCATCCTGCAGACCGTCCTGCGCAACCTGAAGTAAAGCCGGTCAGCGAGCGCCCTCCTGCGCCACGTGCCGGCCTGGCGAGTGCCGGGGCCAGCGTCGCAAGGAGTCGCGAGGGAGCCTGCTCCGCAGGTGACCGAGCCACGACGCAGCGACGCGCTCCCCGGCGCCGCCAGACGGCACGTGGCACAGGAGGGGCGCGGGAGGCAGGGGGGTCCGCGCGCCCCTCACTGCACCTGCGCGCCGGTAGCCAGGGAGGGATGCCGACGCGGCCATCCCGGGGGAACCCCCCAGGACAGTCCGAATTAGCTATACCGCCCGTTCAAGCTCCGGTCAAGGCGATTGCAGCGAACGTCTACGTTCGTTCGGTCGCGCTTTGCGGGCCGGCGGGGGCCGGACGGGCGATGCCCCAGCCCCGGCGCTCGATCAGCTCGATGCCGATCACGCTGCCGATCGGGCCGAACGGGGTCAGGGTCGCCGCCAGCAGGGTGTAGGGCGCCTCGTGGCGCACGCAGGCGATCCACATCACCACGCAGAGGCCGCAGAAGCCGAGCCCGTGCGCCCAGCCGAAGATCATCGTCTCGGTTTCGAAGCCCGGCGCGATCCAGAAGAAGAGCAGGCCGAGAAAGATCGCCAGCTCGACGTAGGAGACGCGCTTGACCCAGACGAAGAGCTCGCCGGGGACCGGCTTCTCGAAGGGCTGGAAAGGGCGGCGCATCGCCGGGTCCGCCCGGCTAGATGCCGGGGGTGAGCGCCGTCAGGGCGATCCGCTCCTGCTCGAGCGCGTGGGCGGCGGCGTAGCCCTCGCCCGGGCTGGCGCGGCCGGGCCGGCCGATGTAGGTGAGGTCGACGCCCTCCGGCAGCACCTGCGGGAAGCGGCGCGACATCACCTTCCAGGCGCCCATGTTGCGCGGCTCCTCCTGGACCCAGGCGATCTCCTTCAGGTTCGGGTAGCCGGCGATCACCTCTTCGAGGCGCGATTTGGCGAACGGGTAGAGCATCTCGACCCGGGCGATCGCCACGTTCTCGGCGGCGGCGCGCCGGTCGGTGGCGTCCATGTCGTAGTAGATCTTGCCGGTGCAGAGGACCAGGCGCTCGACCTTGTCGCGGCGCCCCTCGGCGGCCGGGTCGTCGAGGATGTGGTGGAACTCGCCGTCGGTCAGGTCCTCCATCGCCGAGGAGGCGCGGTCCAGCCGCAGCAGGCCCTTCGGGGTGAAGACGATCAGCGGCCGCGCCTTGCGGATCAGCGCCTGGCGGCGCAGCAGGTGGAAGTACTGGGCGGCGGTGGTCGGGTTGGCGATCCGGATGTTGCCCTCGGCGCCGAGGGCCAGGAAGCGCTCGATGCGGGCGCTCGAGTGCTCCGGCCCGGAGCCCTCGTAGCCGTGCGGCAGCAGCATCGTGAGCCGGCTGGTCTGGCCCCACTTCGCCTCGCCGGAGACGATGAAGCTGTCGATGATCACCTGCGCGGCGTTGGCGAAGTCGCCGAACTGCGCCTCCCAGAGGACCAGCGCGCCCGGCGTCGCCGCCGAGTAGCCGTACTCGAAGCCGAGGCAGGCGATCTCCGAGAGCGGGCTGTTGTGCAGCTCGAACGGCGCCTTGGCCTCCCTCAGGTTCTTCATCGGCGTGTAGGCGAGGCCGGTGTTCTCGTCGTGGAGGACGAGGTGGCGGTGGGAGAAGGTGCCGCGCTCGGAGTCCTGTCCGGTCAGCCGGATGTGGACCCCTTCGGTGAGCAGCGAGCTGAAGGCGAGGCCCTCGGCGTGGCCGAAGTCGATCCCGCCCTCGGCCAGCGCGTCGGTCCGTTTGCCGAGCGGGCGGCGCAGCTTGCGGTGCACGTTGAAGCCGTCGGGGACGCGCAGCAGTTCCTCGTTCAGCTTGATCAGATCGTCGGCGCTCACCGAGGTGTCGACCGGCGGGCTCGCGGTGCGATCGAGTTCGCCGGTGCCGGTGGCGACGGTCGGATCCTCGTAGTCGCCGGCGTCCATCTTCTCGCGCAGCTGCTTCAGCGCGGCCGACATCTCCGCTTTGCGGGTTTCGCCCTCCTGGGCGACCTGCTGGGCGGTGGTCAGGCCCTCGGCGATCAGCTGGTCGGCGTAGAGCTCGGAGACCGGTTTGTGGTCTTTGATCTTCGCCGCGACGGTGGGCTGGGTGTAGGCGGGCTCGTCGGTCTCGTTGTGGCCGTAGCGCCGGTAGCCGATCACGTCGATGACGACGTCGCGGTGCCAGCGCTCGCGGTAGGCCATCGCCAGGCGGACCGCCGACATGCAGGCTTCGACGTCGTCGGCGTTGACGTGGATGATCGGCACGTTGAAGCCCTTGGCCAGGTCGCCTGCGTAGGGGGTGGAGCGGGCGTCCTTGGGGTCGGTGGTGAAGCCCACCTGGTTGTCCTGGATGATGTGGACGGTGCCGCCGGTGCTGTAGCCGTCGAGCGACTGCAGGTTGAGCGTCTCGGCGACGACCCCCTGGGCGGGGAAGGCGGCGTCGCCGTGCAGGAGGACCGGGACCGCGCGCATCGTGTCCTGGTCGAGGGCGGCACCCTCGAACTTGTTCTGCAGGAAGCGGGCGCCGCCGGTCACCACCGGGTCGACGAACTCCAGGTGGCTCGGGTTCGGGTAGAGGCGCACCGAGGTCTTCTCGCCCTCGGCGGTCTCGTACAGGCCGCGGTGGCCGTAGTGGTATTTGACGTCGCCGGTGCCGCCGTGCGGGATCGCGGCGACGGCCTTCACGGCGCTCAGCCGCTTGGAGCCCTCGAACTCGGCGAGGATCGATTCGATCGAGCGGCCGAGGTTGTGGGCGAGGACGCTGAGTCGGCCGCGGTGGGCCATGCCGAAGACGACGTCGTCGGCGCCGGCCCGGTGGGCGAGGGTGACGACCTCGTCGAGCATCGGCACGATCACGTCGAGCCCCTCGATCGAGAACATCTTCTGACCGAGGTACGTTTTCTCCAGGAAGCGCTCGAACTGGAAGACGTCGATCAGCCGGTGCAGAAGGCGCCCTTTCTCGACCTCGGTGAGCGGCTTGCGGTGGGCGCCGGTCTCGATCATCTCGCGCAGCCAGATCCGCTGCTGGTGCGAGGAGATGTGCTCGAACTGGTAGCCGATCGTCGAGCAGTAGGCGTCGCGCATCCGCGGCAGCGCCTCGAGCAGCGTTTCGCCGGGGACGCCGATCCGCAGGATCGAGGCCGGGATCCGCGCCATCAGCTCGGGGGTCAGGTTCTGGTTCTCCGGCTCCAGGCCGGGGTCGCCTTTCGGCTCGCTGCCGAGCGGATCGAGGTGGGCGGCGAGATGACCGCGGCCGCGGTAGGCCTTGAGCAGCGAGGTGGCCGCCTGGACCGCCCGCAGCAGCTCCTCGTCGACCTTCCCGGGGGCGCCGGCTTCGGCGGCCGGGGCGGCGCTGGTGAGCGGCGTCGGCGAGGCCGAGGCGGGGTGGGCGTTGGTCACCGGCGTCGCCTCGATGCCGAGGTCGGCGGCGACCGCCTCGTAGAAGGAGTCCTCGCCCTGGAGGAGCTGCTCGACCCGGCGCAGGAACTCGCCCGACTCGGCGCCCTGGATGACCCGGTGGTCGTAGGTCGAGGTCAGCGTCATGATTTTCGAGACGCCGAGCTGCTTGATCCGTTCCGGGGAGGCGTGCGACCACTCGGGCGGGTAGGCGATCGAGCCGGTGGCGATGATCGCGCTCTGGCCGGCCAGCAGGCGCGGCACCGAGGCGACGGTGCCGATGCCGCCCGGGTTGGTGAGGCTGATGTTGGTGCCCTGGAAGTCGTCGGCGGTCAGCTTGTTCTCGCGGGTCTTCGCGATCAGGTCTTCGTAGCGGGAGTGGAAGCCCGCGAAGTCGAGGTCCTGGGCGCCCTTGATCGCCGGGACCATGAGGCTGTGGGAGCCGTCTTTGCGGGTCACGTCGACCGCGATGCCGAGGTTGACCGGGCCGTTCTCGACCGCGTAGGGCTTGCCGTCGCGCTCGAGGAAGCTGCGGACCATCACCGGGTGGTCGCCGGCCGCCTTGACGATCGCCCAGGCGACCAGGTGGGTGAAGGAGGTCTTCAGGCCGCGGTCTTTGAGCTGCGCGTTGATCGCCTTGCGCTTCGCGTCGAGCGTGTCGACGGCGATCGTCCGGAAGGAGGTCGCGGTCGGCACCGCGCGGCTCTCGTCCATCGCCTTGGCGAGCATCGCCGCGGGCCCCCGCAGCTGCTTCTCCTCGCCGGCGGTCGCCGCGGCCGCGGCGCCGTTGCCGCCGGTCCCGGCGGCGAGCACGTCCTCCTTGGTGATCTTCTCGCCGAAGCCGCTGGGCTTGACCTTGCCCAGATCGATTCCTTCGGCTTCCGCCATACGCCGCGCCACCGGCGTCGCCCGCACATCGGCCCCGTTCCCGGAGCCGTTGCCGGAGCCCGTCCCGGCGCCGGGCGCGGTCGCAGTGCCCCCACCCGCGGGTGGCGCGGATGGGGTGTCCTCGCCCGCAGCTTGCGAGGACGAGGGCGCTCCATCGGCGACAGGACCCGCGGTTGCGGGGCTGGTCCCTTGCCCGTCGCCCTCACCGGCCTCCATCTCCGCCAACGGCTGCCCGACCGGCACTTCGTCGTCGACCTCCGCCAGCAGCTGCGTGATCGTGCCACTCGTCGGCGCCGGCACCTCGGCGTCGACCTTGTCGGTGGAAACCTCGACGACGGTGTCGCCCTCGTTGACGAAATCGCCGATGCCGACGTGCCACTCGAGGACGATGCCCTCGGTCACCGACTCTCCCATCTCGGGCATCGTGATCTGCACGGTCGCCGTGTCTGGCATTTCTTCGTCTCAGTCTGTCAAACGGCGCATGCGGGCCGCAGTCTCGGGATAGTCTGGTACCCGATGAGCTATTTCGTCACTGGCGCAACCGGCTTCATCGGCCGCAACCTGGTCGAGCGGCTGCTGCAACGCGAGGGTACGATCTACACCCTCGTGCGGGCCGGCTCGCGCGGCCGGCTGGAGGAGCTGCGTACCGGTTGGGGCGCCGACGGGGCCCGCGTGGTGCCGATCTCCGGCGATCTGACCCAGCCCGGCCTGGCGATCTCCGAGGAGGACCTGCTGGCGATGCGCGGTGAGGTCGACCACTTCTTCCACCTCGCGGCGATCTACGACATCACCGCCGGCGCCGAGGCCCAGCAGGTCGCCAACGTCGAGGGCACCCGCAACGCGATCGCGCTGGCCGGGGCGCTGGACGCGGGCTGCTTCCACCACGTCAGCTCGATCGCCGCCGCCGGCCTCTACCGCGGCGCATTCTCCGAGGACATGTTCGACGAGGCCGAACGGCTCGACACCAACCCCTACTTCCGCACCAAGCACGAGGCCGAGCGCCTCGTCCGCGAGGACTGCCCGCGCCCCTGGCGCGTCTACCGGCCAGGGATCGTGGTCGGCGACTCGCGCACCGGGGCGATCGACAAGATCGACGGCCCCTACTACTTCTTCAAGGGGCTGCAGCGGGCGCGCCGGGTGCTGCCCGCGTGGCTGCCGACGGTCGGCGTCCAGGGCGGCGAGATCAACATCGTGCCGGTCGACTTCGTCGCCGACGCGATCGACCACATCGCCCATGAGCCGGGGCTCGACGGGCGCGCCTTCCACCTCACCGACCCGAATCCGCGGCGGGCTGGCGAAGTCGTGAACATCTTCGCCCGGGCCGCCGACGCGCCGCGGATGGCCTGGCGCCTGGACACCGACGTGACCGAGCCCGCGACCGGCGCGCTGCGCACGGCGCTGCGGCTGCTGCCGGGGTCCAAGCGGGCGATCACGGCCGTGCTCGAGGAGATCGGGCTGCCCGCCTCGGTGCTCACCTACGTCGACTACCCGACCAGCTTCGAGTCGGCCAAGACCCAGGAGGTGCTGGCCGGCAGCGGCATCGACGTGCCGCCGCTGGAGAGCTACGCGATGCGGATCTGGGACTACTGGGAGCGCAACCTCGACCCCGACCTGTTCAAGGACCGCAGCCTGGCGGGCGCGGTGCGCGGCAAGGTGGTGCTGATCACCGGCGCCTCCTCGGGGATCGGCCGGGCCACCGCGGTCAAGGTGGCCGACGCGGGGGCGACCGTGCTCCTGGTCGCCCGCTCGGTGGACAAGCTCGAAGAGACGAAGGAAGAGATCATCGCGGCGGGCGGCATCGCCCACATCCACCGCTGCGACATGGCCGACACCGAGGACGTCGCGCGGATGGCCGAGGAGGTGCTCGCCTACCACGGCCACGTGGACATCCTGGTCAACAACGCGGGACGCTCGATCCGGCGCTCGGTGGCGCTCTCCTACGACCGCTTCCACGACTACGAGCGGACGATCCAGCTCAACTACCTGGGGGCGCTGCGGCTGATCCTGGCGCTCCTGCCGACGATGCGGGAACGCCGGCAGGGCCACATCATCAACGTCAGCTCGATCGGCGTGCAGACCAACCCGCCGCGCTTCTCCGCCTACGTCGCCTCGAAGGCGGCGCTCGACGCGTTCAGCCGCGTGATCGCCTCCGAGGTGATCGACGACAAGGTCCACATCACGACGATCAACATGCCGCTGGTGCGCACGCCGATGATCGCGCCGACGCGGATGTACGACATGTTCCCGGCGATCACCCCCGAGGAGGCCGCCGAGATGATCGCCAAGGCGATGGTCGGCCGGCCGAAGAAGGTGGCGACGAAACTCGGCAACCTCGGCGAGCTGATCTACGCGGTGGCGCCGAAGGCGAGCGACTCGATCCTCAACACCGCCTACAAGCTCTTCCCCGACTCGCAGGCGGCGAAAGGCAAATCGGAGGAGAAGCCGGATCGGGCGCCGTCCACGGAGGCTGTCGCTTTCGCCCATCTCATGAAAGGCGTGCATTGGTAGCGCCCGGTCCGCGGGCGGCGGCCGGGCGGGGCCCGTCCCGATGAGACAGGCCTGCGAGCGAGGTATTCGTTCTCGGCCTGTCTCATCGGGCCACCCACCCGGAGGGGACGGCCCGGAGGACGGATTCCGGTGAACTAGCGTTCGCGGTATGGCGCGGCGGCTGAAGCACTGGGGGTGGGGCTACGAGGACCAGGCGCCGACGGCGGCGCAGCTGGCCGAGGCGGCGGCGGGGATCCGGGCGCGGTTCGGCTTCGGCGGTGAGGTGCGGGCGGCGGTGCCGCTCGCCGACGTGGAGGTGCGGGCGCCGCGGCTGAGGCCGCCCGAGGCGCTCGGCGACCTCTTCACCGACGACCCCTACGAGCGGGTGTCGCGGGCGCTCGGCAAGGCCTACCGCGACGTCGTCCGCGGCCATCGCGGCGAGTTCGACCACCCGCCTGATCTGGTGGCGTTGCCGCGCGACCCCTCGGAGGTGGAGACGGTGCTGAGTTGGGCCGAGGCGGAGGGCGCCGCGGTGGTGCCCTTCGGCGGCGGCACCAGCGTGGTCGGCGGGATCGAGGCGCGGCTCGGCGGGCGGCCGGTGGTGACGCTCGACCTGCGCCGGCTCGACCGCGTCGTCGAGGTCGACCCGACCAGCCTGGCGGCGCGCATCGAGGCGGGGGCGACCGGGCCGCGCCTGGAGGAGCAGCTGCGCGAGCACGGCCTGACGATGCGCTGCTTTCCGCAGTCCTTCGAGTACTCCACCCTGGGCGGCTGGATCGCGACCCGGGCGGGCGGTCACTTCGCGACCAAGGAGACGCACGTCGACGATCTGGTCGAGTCGGTGCGGGCGGTGACGCCGCGCGGCGGCTGGGAGAGCCGGCGGCTGCCCGGCTCCGGGGCGGGGCCATCGCCGGACCGGCTGCTGCTCGGCTCGGAGGGCATCCTCGGCGTGATCACCGACGCCTGGGTGCGGGTGCGGCCGCGACCCGCTTGGAAGGCGGTGGCGACGGTCCGCTTCGGGCGCTTCGGCGAGGCCTGCGAGGCGGTGCGGGAGATCGTCCAGGCGGGCCTCGACCCGGCCAACTGCCGGCTGCTCGAAGCCGCCGAGGCCGAGCTGACCGGCGCGGGCGACGGCGGCGCCCACCTGCTGCTGTTGGCCTTCGAGTCGGCCCACCACCCGGTGGACGGGCCGCTGGCGGTGTCCTTCGCCGCGGCTCGCGACCACGGCGGCAGCCCCGAGGAGCCCCGCGTCACCGAGCCGGGCGGCGCGGCCGAGCCCGGCGGGGCGGCGGAGAGCTGGCGGGGCGCGTTCCTGATGGCGCCGTACCTGCGCGACACGCTCGTCTGCTGCGGGGTGCTGTCGGAGACCTTCGAGACGGCGATCACCTGGGACCGGCTGGAGGAGTTCCACGCCACGGTGATGGAGACCACGCGCCGCGCCGTCGCCGCGGCGTCCGGGGCGCCGGACGAGGGGCGCGGCGCGCCGCTGGTCACCTGCCGCTTCACCCACGCCTATCCGGACGGCGTCGCGCCGTACTTCACGGTGCTCGCGCCCGCGGTCCGCGGCGGCGAGGTCGAGCAGTGGGACGAGGTCAAGGCCGCCGTCTCGGAGGCGCTCCTGGCCGGGGGCGGGACGATCACCCATCACCACGCGGTCGGCCGCGACCACCGCCCCTGGTACGACCGCCAGCGCCCGGCGCCCTTCGCCGCCGCCCTGCGTGCCGCCAAGGCCGAGCTCGACCCCGCCGCGGTGCTCAACCCCGGCGTCCTGCTCGATCCCTGAGCCGCCTTACAGAGCGCTTACATCCGCCTGACAGTGGCCGAACGGGCCGGCCGCAGCATGGAATCAGGAGTTCACCGCAACCAGGAGGTTCCGATGCTGAAGTCATTCGAGAAGCGGGTCCGGGCGATCGCCCTGCTCGGCGTCGTCGCGGCGCTGGCGCTGGCCGGCGTCGCCACCGCGCAGAGCGGCCCGAGCGGGTCGACCGGACCCGAATCCGGCCAGGGGCACCATGCCGGGCGCCACGGCGGCCCGCCGCCCCTCGGGCCGGGGATGAAGGGCCTGACCTACGCCCAGTTCCACGTCCAGAACAAAGAAGGCGAAGCGCAGGTGATCCGCCTCGACGAGGGCAAGGTCACCGCGGTCGACAGCAGCTCGATCACGGTGGAAGAGAACGACGGCAGCAAGGTCACCGTCGCCCTCGGCGAAGACACCAAAGTGGTCGCCAAACCGGGCGCCGAAACGACCGTCGGTGACCTTTCGACCGGCGAGCTCGTCGCCGTCTCCGGGCCCGAAGGGGAAGCCGCGAAAGTGGTGATGGTGCTGCCGAAGAAAGGCGAAGCCCACCAGGGGAAGGAAGGGCGCCAGGGCCCGCCGCGGGGCCACCACCGGGGTCCGCAGGGCGGCCCGGGCCCGCAGGGCTCCGGAGGTCCGCAGGGGCCCGGAGGGCCGCAGGGCTCCGAAGGTCCGCAGGGCGAAGCCTGAGCCTGCCGGGCGGCGGGGCGGCGGGGAGACCGCCCCGGCCGCCGCCTCGGCATGGACACTTGCGCCATGAAGGGAGCCATCCTTCTCGTCGAGGACGAGCAGGCGATCGCCGATCTGGTCCGCGCCTACCTGCGCCGCGAGGGCTTCGAGGTCGTCTGGGCGCGCAGCGGCGAGCAGGCCCTGGAGGAGCTGGGCCGCCACCCGGTGCGGCTCGTCGTGCTCGACATCGGCCTGCCGGGGATCGACGGCTTCGAGGTCTGCCGCCACCTGCGCAGCCGCACCGCGGTGCCGATCGTCATCCTGAGCGCCCGCGACGAGGAGATCGACCGTGTCGCCGGGCTCGAAGCCGGCGCCGACGACTACGTCACCAAGCCCTTCTCGCCGCGTGAGCTGGTCGCCCGGGTGAAGGCGATCCTGCGCCGGGCCGGCGGCCCCGGCGCGATCCTCGCGGGCGGCGCGCTGGCGGTCGGCGACGTGGCGCTCGACCGCGCCTCGCGCACCGTCACCGTCGCCGGCGAGCCGGTCGAGCTGACCTCGCGGGAGTTCGACCTGCTGGCGGCGTTGCTCGCCCACCCCGGCATCGTGCTCAGCCGCGACCGCCTGCTCGAGCTGGCCTGGGAAGGGGAGTTCGCGGGCGGGACCCGCACGGTCGACGTCCACGTCGCCCAGCTGCGGGCGAAGCTCGGCCGCCCCGACTTCGTCGAGACGGTGCGCGGGTCCGGATACAAGGTCAGCGGCTGATGCGCTCCCTGCGGGCGCGGCTGTTCCTGGCGATCTTCGGCACCGTGCTGGTCGCGGTCGGGGCGGCGCTGGCCCTGGGCGTCGTGCTGACCAAGGGCGCGGTGCGCGCGACGATCCGCCAGGACGTCGAGCGCCAGGCCGACAACTTCGCGGCGCAGGTCGGCGGGCTGCCCGACGAAGCGGTGCGCCGGTTGCGCGCCCAGGGGACGCGGTCGGCGCTCGCGGCGGGAAGGAGGCCGCCCGCGGGGAAACCGCCGCCCGCGGGGAAACCGCGACCCGGCGGCGGGCCGCGGGCCGGGCCGGGAGGGGGCGCCGGGATGCCGGGCCTGCAGCCGCAGCTGCTGGTGAGTGAATCGGCGGCGGCCCGGCTGCTGCCGGCGGCCGCGATGGAAGAGCTGAAGAAGACCGGCGCCGCCGACGGCACCGCCGAGATCCGCGGCCGCGAATTCCTCTACGCCGCCCGCGCGGTGAGCGAATCGGTGGTCCTCGTCACCCGGCCCGACGTCGTCACCGGCGACGACTTCAGCCGCTACCTCTCGGCGCTGCTGATCGCCAGCGGCGCGGCGGCGCTGCTGGCCGCCGCGGTGGCGGCGCTGCTGGCCCGGCGGATGACCGCGCCGCTGCGCCGGCTCGGCGCCGCGGCGGCCCAGCTGGCGGCGGGGGAGCGTCCCGAGCCGGTGCGGGCCGAGGGCGCCGAGGAGGTGGCCGAGCTCGCCACCGCCTTCAACGAGATGTCCGAGCAGCTGGTGCTGGCCCGCGACGCCGAGCGCGCCGTGCTGCTCTCCGTTTCCCACGACCTGCGCACGCCGCTCACCTCGATCCGCGGCTACGCCGAGGGGATCGAGGACGGGACGGTCGAGCCGCGCGAGGCGGCGGCGGTGGTCGGTCGCGAGGCCGCCCGGCTGGAGCGGCTGGTCGGCGACCTGATGGCCCTGGCGCGGCTGCGCCAGGGTGTGCTGGAGGTGGGCCGTGAGCCGGTCGACCTCGCCGTCGTCGCCCGCGAGGCCGAGGAGCGGCTGCGCCCGCGGGCCCGCGAGGCAGGGGTGGAGGTGCGGGTCGAGGGCGGCCCGGCGCCCGCCGTCGCCGACCACGGCCGCGCCCTGCAGGTGGTCTCCAACCTGCTCGACAACGCGATCCGGGTCAGCCCCGAGGGCGGTGAGGTCACCGTCACCGCAGCGCCTGGTGAGGTGCGGGTGTCCGACCGCGGCCCGGGCATCCCGGAGGCCGACCTGCCGCGTGCCTTCGAGCGCTTCCACCTGCGCTCGCGGGTGGGCAACGGCTCCAGCGAGGGTGCCGGCCTCGGCCTGGCGATCGTCCGCGAGCTGACCGAGGCGATGGGCGGCGCCGCCACGGTCGAGAACCTCCCCGAGGGCGGCGCCCTCTTCACGGTCCGCCTGCCGCGCGCCTGATCGCGTTCGCACTTCTCCGCGCTATGCGCGGATTTCTGCGAACTCACCAGGTGGACGGGCCGCGCGTTCGCACTTCTCCGCGCTATGCGCGGAAAAGTGCGAACGCGGCGCGGGGAGCGGTGTCGGCGGCGGCCGGCGGTACCCTTTCGCAACCTGTATTGGCGGCGGGAAAGACCGGCTGCCCCACCGCCGTTGCGCGATGGAAACGATCACCTCCGAACAGCCGACCGTGCCACCTCCCGCCGAGAGCTCCGAGTTCGACGAGCCCGTGGTGCCGCGCCGCAGCCCGCTGCGCGCGGCGATCAAGACCGGCCGGCCGAAGGAGTGGATCAAAAACGTCTTCGTCTTCGCCGGCCTGCTCTTCTCCGGCAAGTTCACCCACGGCAACGACATCCTCGCGGCCGTCATCACCTTCGTCGCCTTCTGCCTGATCTCCAGCGCGGGCTACTTCGTCAACGACCTGATCGACGTCGAGCTCGACCGCAAGCACCCGAAGAAGCGCTATCGCCCGCTCGCCGCCCGCGAGCTCTCCGAGCGCAGCGCGATGGGGATCGCGCCGGCCCTGGCGATCGTCGCCACCGGCATCGGCTTCGCCGTCAACTGGAAAGTCGGCCTGATGGTGGTCGGCTACGGCGTCGCCCAGATGGCCTACAGCCTCGGTCTCAAGCAGGTCGTGATCATCGACGTGATGACGCTGGCGGGGCTCTTCGTCCTCCGCGTGGCGGCCGGCGCCAGCGCCGTCGACGCCCACGCCTCCGAGTGGCTGCTGCTGTGCACCGGCTTCCTCGCCGCCTTCCTCGGCTTCACCAAGCGGCGCCAGGAGGCGGTCTCCGAGCTCCACGAGGGGACCTCGACGCGGCCCGTCCTCGAGCACTACTCGCTGCCCTTCCTCGACCAGATGGTCTCCCTGGTGACCACCGGCACGGTGATCAGCTACGCGATCTACACCGTGAACTCGCCGATCATCGGCAACCAGATGATGCTGACGATCCCGCCCGTGGTCTACGCGATCTTCCGCTACCTGTACCTGATCTACGACCGCAACGACGACCGCTCGATGTCGGGGATCGTCGTCGGCGACCGCGGCATCCAGGCCGCCGGCGCCGTCTGGGCGCTCCTCGCCTTCCTGCTCCTCTACGTGTTCAACTGACCTGCGGGGGCGCGGGGGCGCCTCGCGGCGTCCTCGGGGCGCTCGCCTCGGGTCACGCACTTTAGTGCGCTCCCCTCGGCTCGCTTCCTGCGTCCCTGCGAGGCTGGCCCACGCCGCCGCAGGGGCCGCTAGCCCAGCTCGCCGGTGTCCGGCACGCCTTCCATCAGGTAGAAGCGGGCGCGGCCGAGCTCCTCGCCGTTGACCTCGACGACGGCGGCGTGGGGGCCGGCGGTGGTGAAGGTTGCGGTGGCGGCGATCGACATCACGAGGCGCTGCTCCTGGCCCTGGGGGATGCCGGGCGGGCGGCCGGTCTCGAAGTTGGCGCTCAGCCCCTCGCCCAACTCGATCCCGTCGGGGTCCTGGATGGTGACGCTCAGCTCGTGGGGGCTGTTGGTCTCGTGCCAGGCGACGTCGATGCCGAGCCCGATGTGGAAGGACCACTCGTGGGGCAGCTCGGGGAGCCGGAGCACGTTCCAGCCGCCGCCGGTCAGGTAGAGCTTGCCGTTCACCGCCTCGGAGTAGTCGGTCAGCATGACGAAGCCGATGTTCACGAGTCGCCGCCTCCCGGCGCGTCTTCGTAGGGGACGACCGGCAGATCGGGCACGAGCTCGGTGGTGCCGTTGCGCTGGAACTGGATGTCGACCGTCTCGTCCTTGCGGTACGTGCCGAACAGCCCCAGGTACATCGCCAGCCAGCGGCTGGTGCCCATCTTCTCCTTGACGATCGGCCTGGTGAAGACCAGTTCCCGGCCCTCGACGTTGAAGTCCTCGCCCTCTTTCTGCTCGACCCCGTTGATGAAGACGGTGTAGGGCGGCTCACCGCCGGCCGGGATCTTCACCCGCTCGCCGGCCGCGTAGCTGCCTTTCGGCACGCCGGGCATGTTCATGTAGTCGGTCATCGCTTCGCTCCCTCCAGAGTCTCTCGCACCAGGTCGAACGGCGTGTCGTGGTTGCTGGGATCGAGCTCTTCCCGGCGTATCCCGCCCCGGAAGGGGACGAAGGTGCCATCGCCGCGCACGTCGACCCCGGCGACGGACTTGCGCATGAAGCCGTGGCGGCTCAACTCCAGCCGCGCCCGCACCTGGTCGGCTGGTTTGTAGGTACCCAGCAGCGCCGCCGTCTTCGGCGGCGCCTCGGCGCGGATCCGCATTGCCCGCTCGCGCATCGCCGCCACCGCCTCGCCGACGTCATCGAAGTCGTCGTGGTCGACTTCGGCGCCCACGCGAACGGTCAGCTTCCAGCCGGGACGAGCCACGGCCCCACCCTACAAACCATTCGACGCTTGTCCTCGTGGCGAGGACGAGCGTCGAAGGGGCGGGGCGGGTCAGGCGCCGCGGCGCGGGCGTTTCGGCCGGCGGGCCGGCGGGCCGACGATTTTTTCCGGGCCCTCGCGGTCGGCGACCGAGACGTAGTCCCGTTTGCGCTCGCCGGTGTAGATCTGGCGCGGGCGGGCGATTTTCTTGTCCGGGTCCTCCTGCATCTCCATCCACTGGGAGACCCAGCCGGCCGTCCGCGGGATCGCGAAGATCACCGTGAACATGTCGGTCGGGATCCCCATCGCCTCGTAGATGATCCCCGAGTAGTAGTCGACGTTCGGGTAGAGCTTGCGCGAGGTGAAGTAGTCGTCGGCGAGCGCGTGTTTCTCCAGCTCGCGGGCGATCTCGACCAGCGGGTTGTACTCGGTCGCCTCGAAGACGGCGTCCATGTGCTCCTGGATGATCCGCGCCCGCGGGTCGTAGTTCTTGTAGACCCGGTGGCCGAAGCCCATCAGTTTCTCCTCGCGGTCCTTCACCCGGGCGAGGAAGTCGGGGATGTTCTCGACGCTGTCGATCCGCCGCAGCATCCGCAGCACCGCCTCGTTGGCGCCGCCGTGCAGCGGCCCGTACAGCGCCGCGACGCCCGCCGCCACCGCCGAGTACGGGTCGACGTCGGAGGAGCCGACCCCGCGCACCGCGTTGGTGGAGCAGTTCTGTTCGTGGTCGGCGTGGAGGATGAAGAGGACGTCGAGCGCTTTGGTCAGCTCCGGCTTCGGGATGTGCCGCGCTTCGGTCTTCTTGAAGACCATCGAGAGGAAGTTCTCGGCGTAGTTGAGGTCGTTGTCCGGGTAGACGTAGGGCAGGCCCATGTTGTGCCGGTAGGAGAACGCGGCGAGGGTCGGCACCTTGGCGAGCAGCCGCACGGCGGCCATGTAGCGCTCTTCCGGGTCGTTGATCTGCTTCGCGTCCGGATAGAAGGTCGACAGGGCGCCGACGCCCGACAGCAGCATCCCCATCGGGTGCGCGTCGTAGCGGAAGCCCTCGAAGAGGTGCTTGAGGTCCTCGTGGACGAAGGTGTGGTGGGTGATGTCGTAGGTCCAGCGCTCCAGCTGCGGCCCGGTCGGCAGCTCGCCGAAGATGAGCAGGTAGGCGACCTCGAGGAAGGTCGAGTTCTGGCACAGCGTCTCGATCGAGTAGCCGCGGTGTTCGAGGACGCCTTTCTCGCCGTCGATGAAGGTGATCGCGGAGCGGCAGGAGGCGGTGTTGGTGAAGGCGGGGTCGTACGACAACAACCCGAAGTCGTCCTCGTCGACCTTGATCTGGCGCAGGTCCATCCCGCGCACGGTGCCGTCGGTGATCGGCAACTCGTAGGTCTTGCCGGTCCGGTTGTCGGTGACGGTCAGCGACTCCGTCCCGCTCGCGACCCCGTTCTCGGCACTGGCGTCAGTGGTCTGCTGCTCGGTGGCCATCACCCTCCTTCTCCTGCTTCTCGGGAGAATCTCTCTGCTCTCAGCGGAGACCCGAGTATCGCAGTTTGGCGCCGTCGACCTGTTGTCGAGATGGGTACGCGAGCAGCCCGGACGGGCACGCGCCGAACCGCCGGTGCGCGCCCGCGAATCGGCCCCCCGGGGCTAGCCGCGGGCGGCCGGGACGCCCTCGAACTGGGTCATCCCGCGGAGCGCCTCGAAGCGCTCGTCGATCTCCTCGCGGGTGAGCCGCGAGACCCGCTCGGTGCCGAACTCCTCGACGTTGAAGGAGGCGAGCACGGTGCCGTAGCCCATCGCCCGCCGCAGGTTGGCCTCGTCGAGGTCGCCGCCGGTGCCGTCGAGGTAGCCGAAGAAGCCGCCCGCGAAGCTGTCGCCGGCGCCGGTCGGGTCGTGCACGTCCTCGAGCGGGAAGCCCGGCAGGGCGAAGAAGCTGACGCCCTCGGCGCCCGGATCAGAGGTGAACAGGGCGGCGCCGTACTCGCCCTGCTTGGCGACGACGGCGCGCGGACCGAGGTCCATCACCGCGCGGGCCGCCCGGGCGAGGTTCGACTCGCCGGTCAGCATGCGGATCTCGGCGTCGTTGACGACCAGGCAGTCCACCTCGGCGATCGCCGCCTGCAGCGAGTCCTTGGCGGTCTCGATCCAGAGGTTCATCGAGTCCAGGCCGCTGAAGCCGGCGGCGCCGCACTGGGCGCGCACCTGGCGCTGCAGGTCGGGCTGGATGTTGGCGAGGAAGAGCGTGTCGGCGGCCTGCGCGGCGTCCGACAGCTTCGGCTCGAACTCGCCGAAGACGCCCAGCTGGGTGTCGTCGGTGTGGGCGACGTTGAGATCGAAGTCGTAGTGGCCGCGCCAGAAGAAGCTCTGGCCGCCCGCCACGCGCTCGATGTCGTCGGTGAGGATCTCGCGCGACTCGAGCAGCTCGAACTGCTCGCCGCCGAAGTCGTCGCCGACCGGGCCGACCGGCCGCACCTCGGTGAAGAAGCTCGCGGCGAGGGCGAAGTGGACCGCGGCGCCGCCGAGCATGCGCTCGCGCTCGCCGAAGGGGGTTTTCACGGAATCGAAGGCAATTGAGCCGACTACAGTTAGTGCCATAGGGAAAGCAGACTAGTAATCCCCGCCGCCCGAGCAGGGTCTGCGAGACTGCGCCGGCGATGAACCGGTGGGGAAAGGTGCGATGAAAGCCATTCAGCTGCGCGAGTTCGGCGGCGCCGACGCGTTCGAGTACGTGGACCTCGACGACCCGGTCCCGGGCGAGGGCGAGGTCCTCGTCGACGTCGTCCGCTCCGGGGTCAACTTCGCCGACACCCACGCCACCCGCGACGACTACCTGAGCGCCCAGGAGCTGCCGTTGGTGCCGGGCGCCGAGATCGCCGGCCGCACCGCCGACGGCCGCCGCGTCGTCGCCCTGGTCGGGAGCGGCGGCTACGCCCAGAAGGCGGTCGTGCCGGAGTCCTCGCTGATCCCGATCCCCGACGAGGTCGACGACGAGCAGGCGGCCGGCGCGCTGCTGCAGGGCCTCACCGCGATGGCGCTGGTCAAGCGGATGGCACGGGTCGAGCCGGGGGAGACGATCGCGATCGAGGCCGCCGCGGGAGGCACCGGCACGCTCGCCGTGCAGATCGCCAAGGCGGCGGGGGCGAAGGTGATCGGGCTCGCCTCGAGCGCCGCCAAGCGCGAGCTGGTCGAAGGGCTGGGCGCCGACGCGACGGTCGACTCCGGCGCCGCCGACCTGCGCGCCGCGATCCTCGCGGCCAACGGCGGCGAGCGGGTCGACGCGGTGCTCCACATGAGCGGCGGCGACGCTTTCGACGCGGAGCTGGCGGCGCTCGCGCCGCTCGGCCGGATCGTCGTCTTCGGCAACGCCTCGCGCCAGGGCCGCAAGGTCGACACCGGCGCGCTGCTGCAGGGATCGAAGGCGGTGATCGGGTTCTGGCTCGTCCACGTGCTCGCCCGGCGCGACCTCGCGGTGCCGCTGATCGGCGAGCTTCTGGGGGCGTTGGCGACGGGCGGACTGCGGGTTACCCTCGGTGGCGTCTACCCTCTGTCGGAGGCGGCGCGCGCCCACCGGGCGCTCGAATCCCGCGCCACCACCGGCAAGCTCCTCCTGAATCCCTCGGCATGACGACCTTCAAAGACCTCGGCCTCTCGCCTGCGATCCAGCAGGCCCTCGACGAGCTCGGCTTCGTCGAGCCCTCGCCGATCCAGGAGCAGGCGATCCCGGAGCTGCTCGCCGGCCACGACGTGATCGGCCAGGCGCAGACCGGCACCGGCAAGACCGCCGCCTTCGGCCTGCCGATGCTGCAGTACCTGGACCCCGACAACGACGAGGTGCAGGCGATCGTCCTCACCCCGACCCGGGAGCTCTGCATCCAGGTGACGCAGGCGCTGCGCTCCTACGCCGAGCACCTCGACATCGAGATCGTCGCCATCTTCGGCGGCGCCCCGATCCGCTCCCAGCAGTCGCAGCTGCGCTCCGGCGCCCACGTCGTCGTCGCCACCGTGGGCCGGATGATGGACCTGATGTCGCGCCGCTCGCTGGTGCTCACCGCGGCCCGCTTCGTGGTCCTCGACGAGGCCGACGAGATGCTCGACCTCGGCTTCATCGAGGACGTCGAGAAAATCCTCCGGATGTGCCCGAGCGGCCGCCAGACGGCGCTCTTCTCGGCGACCATGCCGCCGCCGATCCAGCGCCTCGCCGAGGGCTACATGTACGACCCGGTGACCGTCCGGATCACGCCCAAACAGCTGACCGTGGACGCGATCGAGCAGGCCTTCGTCGAGGTGCCGGCGCGCGAGAAGACGGCGCGGCTGGTGGAGCTGCTGAAGATCGAAGAACCCGAGCAGGCGATCATCTTCACCCGCACCAAGATCGGCGCTTCGCGGCTCGAGAAGACGCTGAAGGACAAAGGCCTCGACGTCAAAGCCCTGCACGGCGACATGAGCCAGGGCTCCCGCGACGGGGTGATGATCGCCTTCAAGGACCACCGCGTGAAGCTGCTGGTCGCCACCGACATCGCCGCCCGCGGCCTCGACATCGAGCACGTCACCCACGTCATCAACTTCGACGTCCCCAACTCCTCGGAGGTCTACGTCCACCGGATCGGCCGCACCGGCCGGGTCGGGCGGACCGGCCGCGCGATCACCTTCGTGGCCCCGTCCGAGCGCGACGAGATCGGCCGGATCGAGCGCGACGTGAAGACCACGATCAGCGAGTGGGAGAGCCCCGAGGACCGGCTCGAGCACGCGCCGCGGCCACGCCGGCGGGAGAAGCGCGAGCGCGAGCCGCGCCCCGAGCGCTCGAGCGAGCAGGTGGCGGCGTCCAACGGCCGCGCCGAGGAGCCCGAGCGCAACGGCAAGCCGGAGGGCGACGGCACCGAGGGCGACGGCGAGAAGCCGGAGACCACCAAGCTCTTCGTCAACCGCGGCGAGCGCAGCGGGATCGACGAGGAGTCCCTGCGTTGGGCTCTCCGCGAGGGCGCCGTGCTGCCCGACGACGCGGTCCACGACGTCCGCGTCCTGCATCGCTTCTCCTTCGTCGAGGTCGACCCCGACCAGGCCGAGCGCACCGTCGAGTACCTCGACGGCACCAAGCTGAAGGGCAAGGAGATCCGCCTCGAGGTCGCCCGCAGCTAGGGCTACCGCGCCCGACCGCGCTCATCCTCTGGTCGTGGCCCTGGCCCGACCGACAGCGCCGGCCGAGGATCGCCTCGCGGCGGCCGCGCTGGCCGACCGCGAGCGACGCGTGATCGAGCGCCTGCTCGATTGGCTGCGGGACGAGCTGGGCGCCGAGCTGCTCGCGGTGTGGCTGTTCGGCTCGCGTGCCCGCGGCGAGGCGGATCCGCACGAGAGCGACCCGGATCGGCGCTCCGACGTCGACCTGCTGGTCGTCGTGGCCCCGGGGGTGGACGTGGAAGGCATCAAATGGCGCCTCGCCCCCCGCCTCGAGGCGATCGCCGATGCCGAAGGGGACAGCCCGGTCTGGTACTCGGTCCTCGTCTGGGACCGCGACCGGCTCGGCGAGCGGCGCCGCATCCGCTCCTTCTTCATCCAGGGGGTCGATCGCGACAAGCTCGTGTTGCACGGCGACGGTGTCGACTGAGCGCCGGCGCGGGGCGGACGGCGTCTACGCGGCCGCGTTCTGGGTCAACTCGGCGATCGAGGCGAGCAGCAGGTCGAAGTCGATCGGCTTGGTCACGTAGCCGCTGATCGCCAGGTCGTCCGGGACGTCACCGTCGCCCCGTTTCTGGTGGGCGCTGACGATGATCGCGGGGATCTCGACGCCGGCCGCGCGCAGCTCGTGCAGCGCGTCGAGCCCGGACTTGCGCGGCATCATCGCGTCGAGCAACAGCAGGTCGAAGCCGCCGCGGTCGGTGACCAGCTCGGTGACCTCCTGTCCGTCGGCGGCGGTCTCGACCTCGTATCCCGCCAGCTCGAGGCGGGTCCGCATCAACAGCAGGATCGTCTCGGAGTCGTCGGCGACCAGGACCTTGGTCATCGTCGACCCTCGGCGGCCGCGCCGGTCCCGGGCGGGGCCGCCTCGACCTCGCCGAGGGCGGCAGTCGGCAGCACGATGGTGAAGGTGGAGCCGCGGCCGACCTCGGAGTCGGCCGCGATCGTGCCGCCGTGCAGCTCGACCAGCGATTTGGAGATCGCCAGGCCGAGGCCGGTGCCGCCGACGCGCTGGGTCAGGCCGGCATCGCCGCGGACGAACCGCTCGAAGATATGTTCGAGTTGAGCAGGGGGTATGCCAGGGCCATTATCGGACACGCTGATCTCCACGCCCGCCTCGACTACCCGGGCACGCACCTCGATGGACGCTCGTTCGGGTGAGTACTCATGCGCATTGGTAACCAGATTTACAAGTATTTGGCGAATCCTGTCCGGCTCGACCTCCACCAGCGGCAGATCCGGGTCGATCCGCTCGGTCAGCGTCTGCCGAGCCGGCTCGGTCTGGGCGCGCATCGTCCGCACCACGTCTTCGATCAGGGGCGCCGGCTCGGTCGGCCGCGGGTGGATCGCCAGCCGCCCCGCGTCGGAGCGCGCCAGGTCGAGCAGGTCGTTCAGCATCCGCACCAGGTGGCGGCAGTTGTCGAGGATGATCTCCACCGTCTCCACCTGGCGCGGCGTCAGCGAGTCGCGGTCCATCATCAGCAGCTCGGCGAAGCCCTGAACGGAGGTCAGCGGGCTGCGCAGCTCGTGTGAGGCGGTCAGCACGAACTCGTCTTTCATCCGGTCGAGCTGGTCGCGTTCGGACGCCTCGATCTCCAGTTCGGCCGCCATCTCGTTGAAGGCTTTGCCGAGCGTCGCGACCTCCGAGACGCCGCCCACCTCGACCCGGGCGCTGCGGTCCCCGGCCGCGAGCCGGCCGGCCGCCCCGACCAGCGCCTCGAGCGGCCGTCGCATCGCCGTGATCAAACCGACGAAGAGCAGCAGGGCGCCGAGCAGCCCGGCAATCAGGCCGCAGCCGACCAGGATCACGGTGTCGCGGGTGTCGCCGGAGATCGAGTCGCGCAGGTGTTCGCGGTTCGCTTCCTCACGGTTGATCGTCGCCTGCGCGGCGTTGGTCCGGACCCCTTCGGCCAGGTGCGCCCGCGCCACCATCTCGCTCTGGTAGGAGCGTTCGATCGCGCTCTCGTAGTTCTGGCGCTGCACGACCAGCCGGCCGACCCCGATCACGGTCCCCGCCGTGATCACGGCAAAGGCGATCGCGAAGCCGATCCGAAGGCGGTTGGCGAGCGATGGACTGAGGCGTCGGCCTCCGCGTGAATATGCTTTCGCGGCTATGGGGGACGAGGCTACAGGCCGCGATGACGGCCCGGACGCGGTCGACGGGATCGACGCCGCCGGGGTCGGCGCCTGGTTCGCCGCCCACGTGCCCGCGGCGCGACCGCCACTGGCCTACGAGCGGATCGCGGGCGGGCTCTCCAACCTGACCTACCGGGTCACCGACGTGGCGGGGCGCGAGTGGGCCCTGCGCCGGCCGCCGCTCGGTCGGACGCTCAGCTCGGCCCACGACATGGCGCGCGAGTACCGGGTCGTCTCGGCCCTCGGGCCGACGCCGGTGCCGGTGCCGCCCGTGGCCGGGCTCTGCGAGGACGAGGGGGTCAACGGGGCTCCCTTCTACGTGATGGAGTTCGTCCGCGGCCCGGTGCTGCGCGGGGTGAGCGAGGCCGAGGCCGCGTTCCCGGCGGAGTCCGACCGGCGGGAGATCGGGCTGCGGGTCGCCGACACCCTGGCGGCGATCCACGCGGTCGACCCCGACGCGGTCGGGCTCGGCGACCTCGGTCGCAAGGAGGACTACGTCGCCCGTCAGCTGCGCCGCTGGTACGGGCAGTGGGAGAAGTCGAAGACCCGCGAGCTGGCGGCGGTCGACCGGGTCCACGAGCGGCTCGCCGCGCGCATCCCGGCGCAGCGGGGCGCCGCGATCGTCCACGGCGACTACCGCCTCGACAACATGATCCTCACCGACTCCGGCGAGGTCGCCGCCGTCGTCGACTGGGAGCTCTGCACGCTCGGCGACCCGCTGGCCGACCTCGGCACGCTGATGGCCTACTGGCCGGAGCGTGGCGAACAGGACACGAGCCTCGGCATGCCCGCCAACCTCGCGCCTGGCTTCCCGACCCGCGGCGAGCTCGCCGCCCGCTACGCCGAGACTTCGGGCCGCGACGTGTCCGAGCTCGACTTCTTCATCGCCCTCGGCTACTGGAAGCTGGCGATCATCCTCGAGGGCGTCTACGCCCGCTCGGTGGCGGGCGGCTACGGCAAGGTCGAGCCCGACGCCGGCCTGGAAGCCTTCGCCCGCCTGGTCGATCGTCTCGCCGAGACGGCCGAGGCGATCGAGGCGCGCGGCTGAGGGGGGCGGGCGTTCGCACTTCGCCGCGCTATGCGCGGCAAAGTGCGAACGCGGCCAGTCAGACCATCCGGGCTGCGTGCCGCGGCTCGAGCGGCTCGTCGCCCGCTTCGGCCTCGGCACGTTTCGCCCAGCGGTTCAGCTCGCGGCGGGCGAGGACCATCTTGTGGACCTCGTCGGGGCCGTCGGCGAGGCGCAGCATGCGGCTGAACCGCCACATCGCGGCGAGCGGCGTGTCGTCGGTCATGCCGAGGCTGCCGTGGATCTGGATCGCCCGGTCGAGCACGTTCATCACCATGTTCGCGGCGACGATCTTGATCGCCGAGATCGACTGGCGGGCGGCGCGCTTGCCGTCGGTGTCCATCTTCCAGGCGGCGTAGAGGGTGAGCAGGCGGGCCTGGTCGATTTCCATCCGCGAGGTGGCGATCGCCTCCTGCACGAACTGCTTGTCGGCGAGCGGGCCGCCGAAGGCGTGGCGTTCGTTGGCGCGCCGGCACATCAGCTCGTGGGCCCGCTCGGCGGTGCCGATCGCCCGCATGCAGTGGTGGATGCGGCCCGGGCCGAGCCGGTCCTGGGCGATCGTGAAGCCGGCGCCGCGCGCGCCGAGCAGGTTCTCCTTCGGCACCCGGCACTCGGTGTAGCTGATCTCGCAGTGGCCGGGGCCCTTGTCGTGCCCCATCACCGGGATCGAGCGCACCATCTCGTAGCCGGGGCTGTCGGTCGGCACGCAGATCATCGAGGCGCGCGCGTAGGGTGGCGCGTCGGGGTCGGTGACCACCATCGCGATCGCCAGCTCGGCGCCCACCGCGCCGCTCGTGAACCACTTGTGGGCGTCGATGACCCACTCGTCGCCGTCGAGGACGGCGCGGCCCCGCAGCAGGGTCGGGTCGGAGCCGGAGACCGCGGGCTCGGTCATCGAGAAGCAGGTGCGGATGCGGCCTTGCAGCGCCGGCTCGAGCCAGCGCTCATGCTGTTCGGGGCTGCCGTGCTCGGCGAGGATCTCCATGTTGCCGGTGTCCGGGGCGGCGCAGTTGAAGGCCATCGGCGCGGGGAGCGGGCTGCGCCCCATCTCCTCGCAGAGCAGCCCGTATTCCCAGTTCTTGAGGCCCGGGCCGAAGCGCTCGTCGGGCATGAAGAGGTTCCAGAGCCCCTGCTCGCGGGCGCGCTCGCGGATCGCCGTGAGGTTGGCGGGGTAGGGGACGCCGGGTCCGACCTCGGCGTCGAGCGCCTCGAAGAGCTCCTGCTCGACCGGGTAGATCTCGGCGTCCATGAAGTCGAGGAGGCGCTCGCGCAGGGCGGCGACCTCGGGAGTCGGTTCGAAGTCCATCTCTTCCTCCTGGTCGTGGAACCGCCCGGACGGACAGTCGGCTGAACGCTAGATGATCTGGCGCGGGCGCAGGGCGGTCAGGCTCGCACGTAGCGGGCGAAGAGCTCGCTCTCGGCCTGCAGGAGCCAGGCGAGCCGCAGCTCGGCCACCTCGGGCAGGGCGCCTTCGAGGATCGTCGCCCCGGCGCCCGCCAGCTTCGGCGCGATCGTCAGGAAGAGCTCGTCGGCCAGGCGCGCGGCCTGCAGCTGGGAGTGCAGGCGCGGACCGCCCTCGCAGAGCAGCGCCCGCACGCCGTGCTCGGCGCGAAGCCGGCGCATCGCCGCCGCCAGGTCGACCCGCCCCGCGGCTTCGCGGACGACGTGGACCGGGGTCGCGGTCGGCGGCGGGTCCTCCTCGGCGACGGTGAAGATCAGGACCTCGCCGCCGCCGTCGGTGAAGAGCGGCGCGTCCCAGGGCAGGTCCATGCGGCCGCCGACGATCACGACCAGCGGGTCGCCCGGCAGGCCGAGCTCCTCGCGGCGCCGGCGCTTCGCCGGGTCGGTGACGATCCGGCCGTAGCGCTCCACCCGCATCGTCCCGGCGCCGATCATCACCGCGTCGAAGCGCTGCCGCAGCCCGCCCAGCATCGCCGTGTCGGTGCCCGACCCGATCGGGCCGGAGCGGCCCTCGATCTCCGCCCGGCCGTCGAGGGTGGCGGCGAAGTTCAGGGCGACGCGGGGGCGGTCCGGCGGCGGGTCCTCCCAGGGCCGGTAGCCGTCGAGCTGCTCGGCGACCGAGGTCGGGCCGGGGTCGGGGACGAGGCGGCGCACCGGTCACACCCTAAAGAGACGGGCGGGGAAGCTGTGGGCGCGCCCGGGGCGCGGGTGGCGCTCAGGCCGGGTAGTCGTGCCAGCCGGCGAACTCGCGGCCGGCGAACTTCTGCAGCTCGGCGACTTCGGCGCCGAAGTGCCCGCGCAGCTGCTCGAGCAGATCGTCGGGGAGGACCGGCTTCGGCGCCGGCGGCTTGTCGGGATCGTGGACGACCTTCTCGACGATCCAGCGCAGGCGCTCCGGCAGGCGGTCGAAGTTGCGGTCGAAGGAGCGGAAGCCCGGCAGCTTGATCAGCTTCTCCATGAACTGGTATTTGTCGCCCGACTTGGCCGCCGACTTCTCCCACTCGCGGTCGAATTGCTCGGAGGTGAAGTCGGGGTCGACGCCGGCGTAGGAGAAGGCCTTGCGCATCGTCGCGTCCCGTTCGCCCTGCAGCTCCTCCTGGGTGATGACCTCGATCTGGTCGTGGTCGAAGCGCTCCAGGTAGGGCTGCAGCTGCATCCAGTAGCGGGAGCGGTTGACGTACTGGGTGTCGGGGTCGGAGAGGACCGGGACCAGCTCCCGCGTCTCGTAGCCGGCGCCGGTCGCGTGGACCCAGTGGCTGAGGATGCGCTTGATCGGGTCGCGCACCATGTAGATCAGCTTGGCGTCGGGGCAGTGGGTGCGGATCCGCTCGGCGACCCCGTCGTAGCGGGGCAGGTTCGTGTAGTGCGGGGAGGACTCGCCGCGCACAGCGAAGCGGTCGTCGAAGCGGCTCGCGTACCAGTCCATGCCGAGGTCCCAGTTCAGCTCGGCGACGAAGAAGTTCAGCTCCTTCGGCTTCGACATCTGGATCTGCGGATGCAGGCCGAGGTAGTGGTGGATGCTCGTCGTGCCGCACTTGAGGCCGCCGATGATGATCAGGTTCGGCATTGCCGCGTGCGCTTTGCGGCGGCGGCGCCAGGAGCTCTTGCGATCGGCGCTGTAGCGCTCGCGGGCACGGGCGCACATCGCCTCGTCGGCGGAATCTGGTGGCAGCTGCGGGGGCAAGGTGTGCGTGTCGGGGTCCGGCACGAGCGTGGCTAGTCTAGCTGTGATGCCGGCGTTCCTCGTTCAGCTTCCGCAGGCCGACCTCGCGACGAGCCTCGAACACTTCTTCAACGCGACGACGGAATTCTTCCGCCACCTCTCGGAAGTGCACTGGACGCCGTTCTGCCTGGCGCTGCTCTGCCTGCTCGCGATGCAGTTGGCCCGCGCCAAAGCGTGGCGCAACGTGCTGCGGGCGGCCTACCCGGACCAGCGGATCGGCTACCTGCGCCTCTCGGCCGCCTACCTCGCCGGGGCGGGAATCAACGCGGTGGTCCCGGCGCACGCCGGCGACGTCACCAAAGTCTTCCTGGTCAAACGCCAGATCCCGGGCTCCTCCTACCCGGCGGTCACCTCGTCCTTCCTCGTGCAGACCGTCTTCGACACCTCGGTGGGCATCCTGGTGCTGCTCTACGCGATCACCCAGGGGCTCCTGCCGCCGCTCCCGCAGCTGCCCCACCTGCCCGCCTTCGAGCTCTCCTTCTGGGCTAGCCACCCGCGCACCCTGGCGATCACCGTGGCGGCGCTGATCGTCGCGATCGTCCTCGGGGTCCTCCTGCTGGCGCACCGGGTGCGGCGCTTCTGGGCGCGGGTCCGGCAGGGGCTGGTCATCCTCACCCGGCCCGGCGACTACATGCGCCAGGTCTTCGCCTGGCAGGGCGTCGGCTGGATCTTCCGCTTCGCCGGCTTCTGGTTCTTCCTCGAGGCCTTCGGCCTGAAAGGCTCGATCGGCCACGTGATGCTGGTGATGAGCGTGCAGGCGATCGCCAACATCGTCCCCTTCACCCCTGGCGGCGCGGGCGCCCAGCAGGCGCTGCTGGTCGCCACCCTGAGCGGTCCCTCGCGGGCCGCCGTCCTCTCCTTCTCGGTCGGCACCCAGATCGCGATGGCCGCCTGGTCGGTCGTCCTCGGCTTCGGCGCGATCCTGCTCGTCTTCCGCACCACCGACTGGCGCGGCCTGATCCGCCAGGCCCAGGAGGAGGCCGACCGCGAGGGCGGCGGCGGCCCCGATGGTGCGGGCACCGGCGAAGCGGGTGCCGAGCCGGCGGGCGAAGCCGCGAACCCGACCTCGGCCTGAAGCCGTGGAGGGAAAGTAGCGCTATCCGCTACTTTCGCTCCACGGCGGCGGCGCCCGACGCCGGGTTGGGTTCTTAGTCCGACCAGCCCGGGTAGCGGGCTTCGACCTGCCACCGCCAGGGCGGGACCTCACCGGCGGGGAAGTCGTAGTGGTCGTGGCCGGGGAGGATCTCCAGCGGGACCAGGACGGGGTCCTGGGAGCGGAGCAGGCGGGTGCCGGCGGCGGCCTCGACGTCGGCCTCGGTCGCGGTGCGGCGGATGGCGCGCCAGCCCAGCGTGGGCCGGTACTCCCAGTACACGACCTCGACCGTGCCGTCGGCGCGCCGGTGGTCGAGCAGCTGGGTGAAGGCGGTGGTGCGCCGGTTGGAGGCGGTGAGGTGCGGGCCTGCGGCGACCGCGCAGCTCGGCCGCCGACAGCGGCGGAAGTCGACCGGGACGAGCGGCAGGCCGCCCGGTCCCGGCAGCGCCTCGGGCGGCGGCGCGAGCGCCCGGGCGAGGCGCGCCAGCGGCCACCCGTAGGCGGGGACGAGGGGGCTGTGCCGGCAGGCGTCGGGCAGGTGCGGGGCGCAGGCGAGGCGGCGGCCGATCGTGCCGGCCAGCTCGCGCCCGGCCTTCACTTCGCCGCCGCCCGCGATCGCCGCGATCGTGGCGAGGAGGACCAGCGCGAGGAGCGCCGCCAGCCCGGCGCTCTCGACCGTCGCCTGGCCGCCCTCGCCGGGCGCCCGGCCCTCCGGGCCCGTCTGCCGCTCCGGGCGCGTCTGCGGCTCCGGGGGCATCTGCGGCTCCGGGGGCTTCCTCTCGTCTGCCCGCGGTGCCGACACGCGCCCGAAGCTAGGCGGCAAATGCGCGCGCGTGGCGCGCAGGGGGTGCCAAGTGTGGGTCGGCGAGGTGCCTGGTTTGCTTAGATCTGCATATGGAGGGAAGCCCGTTCAATCTTTTCGGTGATCCCGATGAGTTCCGCGCCCGCATGGAGGAGCTCTCGGAACAGATGCAGTCCTCGCAGCGCGTCGCCTGGGCCGACAACGCGATCAAGCTGGCGGTCGAGATGACCGTCGCCGCGATCAACCGGCTCGACCTCAACGGCGGCGCCGACGAGCAGGCCGCGCAGGTCCGCGACGCGATCCGCGTCCTCTTCCCCGAGGCCGTGACGCTGGTGCGCGAGGCCCGCGAAGGCCTCAGCTAGCCGTCCCGCGCGGACGGTCGGGACCGCCCTCAGAGCAGTTCGAAGCGCAGGTCGACGACAGCGCCGCGCCGGAACAGGGCGCCGGTCAACTCGATCGGCAGCGCGATTACCGCCGCCGGGATCGCCAGCACGAGGCTGGCGAAGGCGTCGATCCGCCGCTGCCAGCGCTGCTCGGCCGGCGCCGCACGCCCCGAGCCCAGCGCCGCCAGCGCCACGTTGTGGCCGAAGGTGACCGAGTTGAGCAGGGTCTGCCAGGTCACCGCGAGTGCCGGCCCGGCCGCCCAACGCCGCCGCCGCACCACCTGGTCGCGGGCGGCGAGGAGGCGGCGCACCGACTCGACCGTGAAGAGGTAGTGGGCGCCGGGCTGCAGCCCGGCCCAGCCCGCGCCGCCCAGCGAGCAGGCGAAGCTCGCCCGGTCGACGATTCGCGCCCGCTCCTGGTCGCCCAGGCGGTCGAGCGCGGCGAGCGCCTCCTCGGTGCCCGTCGACCCGCCGACGATGCCGAGGCCGCAGCTCTCGCAGCGGCGCACCGGCGCCCCGAGGCGCTCCTGCTCGGCGAGCCAGCCGAACAGCGGCTCCCCGCAGGCGGGGCAGGGCGGGTTGTCGGGTCCGGCCCCCGCCTCGAGCGGAACGGTGGGTGCGCGCGTCGTCATTTCATCCATGGGATGTAGCGTACGCACCCGTGCGAGAGGGTAGCCCGAGTTGAACCGCCGCAAAGCCGACGTCCTGGCGTGGGAGTCGCGCTGGAGCCTGCCGACCGGGCTCCTGACCTTCCTGGCCGTTGTCATCCTGATCGTCTCGGCGGTGGTGATCGCCGACGTCAACGGCAGCACCGAAGTCGAACTGCTGGGCTCGGCCTACCAGCACGCCTCCTCGGTGACGATCTCCTCGATCCTCGAGGCGATCGGCTTCCTGCTCCTGACCGCGCCGCTCTACTTCCTCTTCCGCGCCGGCGTCGCCCGCGCCGACGGCAAGATGAAAAGCCAGCTGGTCGGGGTAATCGTCGTCGCGCCGATCTTCTTCGCGATCAGCGGCGTGCTGAACGGCGTCGCGACCAACGAAGCGGCCACCGCCTTCCACAAGGGCGAAGCGCAGTCGACGCTGAGCGCCTCCAAGGGCGCCGAACAATGCCGCGAAGAAGAACGCGAAAAGGGCGCCAAGGCGTTCGCCGAAAAGCACGAAGGCGGGTCGACCCCGCTGAAGACCTGCGAAGCCGAAGAACAGGAAGAAAGCGCGGCCGAAAACGCGCTCAGCGAAGCGTCGCTGCGCGCCGCGGCGACCGGCTTCGGGCTGGCCGGGCGGATCGGCCTAGCGGTGGCGCTGGTCTACAGCTGCCTGTGGGGGATGCGGGTCGGGCTCCTATCGCGCTTCTGGGGGTCGCTGGGGATGGCGCTCGGCGTCGCCGCCCTGTTGCTGCTGGTCCAGTTCGTCCTGATCTTCTTCATCTACTTCGGCCTGCTGTTGATCGGCAAATTGCCCGGCGGCAGGCCGCCCGCCTGGGCGGCGGGCGAGGCGATCCCCTGGCCGACGCCGGGCGAGCGGATGGCGAAGGAAATCGAACCTAAGGACGGCGGGCCCGGGCCCGACGGCGATGGCGAATCCGCCGGGTCGGCGGGCGAGCTGCCGGAGGGCGTCGAAGCCCCGGAGCCCGAGGAAGCGCCCGACCCGGCCGAGGGGAACGGCTCCTCGCCGGGCGGCGGCGGGCCGCGGCGGCGCAAGCGCAAGCGCCGCAACTGACCGCGGTCGGGGCGACTCGCTAAGAGGAGGTGGCCCGCCCGCCGGCCTCGAGCGCGGCCCGCTTGCGGTGCGTGCGGATCTCGCTCATCATCCGCTCCAGCCGCGGCTCGGTCGAGTCGTCGACGAAGCTCATCGCCGCGGCGACGCCGGGGTGGACGGCCGCGATCTGCTCGTGCATCGCCTGGGCGACGGCGCGGTAGGCGGGGTGGCCCTCGCGGCCGGAGCGCAGCTCGATCAGGTGCATCGCCTCGCGGGCGTTCAGGTCGAGCACGTAGCGGATGCGGAAGGCGAGGCTGAGCGCGTAGGGGGCGAGCTCCTCGAGGCCGGCGCCGGCGAGGCGCTCGTACTCGGTCCGCGAGATTTCCAGCGCCCGCTCGAATTCGCCGCCGAGCCCGGCTTCGCGCACCTCCTCGGGGACGCCCGCGCCGAGGTCGGGGCCGAGCCGCTGCCACTGCACGGTCAGCATCCGGTGCCGCTGCAGGTCGCGGAAGGCGCCGTAGTCGGAGACGATCTCGAAGCGGTAGCGGAGCGCCTCGAAGCCGCGGCCGGGACGGTGCCGGCGATTGGCCCGCTCGCCGACCGCGGCGGCGAGCATCGCGGCGCGCTCGGCGGCGGTCGCGGATTCGACACGGGCGCGGATCTCCGCCTCCGGGACGGCCGCCGCCTCGTATAGGCAGGCGGCGAGCAGGGCCGCTTCGTCGCCGTCGACCCCGACGAGATCGACCGACGGCGCGGGGTCGGGCTCCTCGCGGCGGCCGAGGCCGAGCCGCCCCACCCAGTCCTCGGTGGCGGCCCGCCGCGCCTGCAGGTAGGAGACCCACTCGCCGCCGCGCTCGGGACGCTCGACCCGGGCGACGAAGCTCGGCATCACCTGCTGCAGCTCGGCGAGGATCATCGCGCCGAACTCGCGCGCCTCGGGGAGCGGCGAGGCCATCAGCCGCAGCAGCAGCTGCTCGTAGGCCTGCCCGGAGGCGTAGATGCCGACGTGGCTGAGCGTCGCCGCGGGGAGCAGGCCGCGCAGGAGGTCGAGGGCCTTGGCCCGGATCGAGCGCCGCCAGGCCGCCTCCGGCTCCTCCTCGCCGCGCGGCCAGCGCCGCGCCGCCCACTCCTCGACCCGGCCGAGCGAGCGTGAGTAGATGACGAAGAGCTCGTCCATCGCGGCGCGGAACTCGGGGCCAAGGCGCTCGTCGCGGTAGAAGCGGTAGCCGCCTTCGGGCAGCGCTTTGTCGTAGGGGATGTAGCGGGTCGACTGCTCCAGGTAGGCGGCGAGCCGGCCCCGCTGCAGCACCTTGGTGAGGATGTTGGAGACCCACTCGCAGGCGACGTGGGCGCCGCCGACCTGAGCGATCGAGTCGTCGCCGTAGCCGACAAAGACGCGCTCGTAGAGCTGCGCGGCACGGGCGCCCTCGGCGGCGTCGAACGGGCGCCCGCCGGCCTGCGCGTCGGCCGCGAACTCCTCCAGGTAGAGCCGGCGTACCGACCCCGAATATCGCGAATAGCGGGCAAAAAGCGCCCCTTTGACGGTCTCCGGAAGGTTGACCAAGGCAAAGACCGGCCGGTCCAGATTGGTGAAGTGCGGGGCGAGGAGGGCCTCCTCCTCGGGCGTGAAACGTTCGGCCGGGTAGCGCATGGGTTGGCCATCGTAGACCCGCCGTCCGACGTGCCGGGCGGGGCCGGCGGCGCTCCCCCCACGGTATGGAGATGGGCCGGGCGGGAGGTGCGTCGGATTGCCTGGAGATGTGCCGATATCTGCGCTTTCGTGCCAGTTCGCGCGCGTCCGCTTGACCGTTCGCGGTGGGCGCGCTTGGGTGGCCGGCATGCGAATCGCCGCGCTCTTCACGCTCACGTTTCTGCTCCTCGCCGCACCCGCCGCGGCGCGACCGACCGCGATCGTCTCGATGGGGGACAGCTTCATCTCCGGCGAGGGCGGTCGCTGGCTCGGCAACGGCTCCGAACCCTTCGGGACGCGATCGGGGACCGATCGCGCCGCCCACGACTGCGGCGCGCTCGGCTGCGAATACGACCCGGTGCGGATCTACGGGGCGAGCGAGGCAAATGACTGCCACCGCTCCGACGTGGCGCCGATCGAGAGCGCGCCGATCGCGGTCGACCGGAAGGTGAACCTCTCCTGCTCGGGGGCCAAGGCGCGCGACCTGTGGCCCGGGGCCGAAGGGGGGACGGCGCACTTCGGCGAGCCGCCCGAGGCCGATCAGCTGGCCGCGGTCGCGCGGCGCGACCGGGTGCGGATGGTGGTGGTCACGGTGGGCGCCAACGACGTCGGCTTCGGCGGCCTGGTGGTCGAATGCGCGCTCGACTGGGCGCGCAGCCCGGCGGGCGACCCGACCCTTTGCCACCGCGATGCCGAGGCGCAGATCCGCGGCGCCCTGCCGCGGGCGACGCGCGGGATCACGGCGGCGCTGCACGGCGTCAGGCGGACCTTGCGGTCGGCCGGCTACGCGCGCTCCGACTACCGGCTGGTCGCGATGGGCTACGCCTCGCCGTTCCCGGACGGCCGTTGGTTCCGCTACCCCGAGGACGGCTGGAGCCGGCTGACCAAGGGTGGCTGCCCGGTGTGGAACGCCGACGCCGACTGGGCGGCGGAGCGGGCCACCGTCGATCTCGCCGAGGCGCTCCGACGCGCCGCCGGCGCGACCGGCGCCGAGTACCTGGGCCTGGCCCACGCCTTCGACGGCCATCAGCTCTGCGACCGGCGCGCCGAACGGGTCGGCGCCGCCGGCCCCTCGCCGCTGAGCGCCGAGTGGTTCCGCCGCCTGTCCGTCATCCAGGGCTCGACCCGCGAATCGCTCCATCCGAACGCCTACGGCCAGCGCGTCATCGGTGCCTGCCTCGGCCTCCTCTATGACCGCCCTCGCGGCGACTACGCCTGCCGCGACACCCCGGGCCGCTTCCTCGGCGGCGTCTACCTGACGCGACGCAGGGGGGAGGGAGGATGACCTTAGAACCTGTCTCAAAACCCCCGCGCACGCCTGGAGGGCGCCGGACACACTTCGCGGGGCGTCGTCCTCGGGAGTCCAAATGGCGCTGCCATTCGGCCTCCCTGCGTCCTACCCCCGCTCGGTCCGGCACTCGCCAGTCGCACACGCGGGTCTTGAGACAGGTTCTGAGCGAACCTCCCCGCAGTTCGTGAGTGAAGAGTCATCCTCCCTCCTCGCCGAGGCATCGCCGTCCGTTGGGAGCGCCTCTCAGCCGGTCGGCGGCGGCGGGGCCTTCATCAGCTCGACCCGGTGCCCACCAGGGCAGATCGCCAGGGCGCGGGGCTCGCCCCAGTGGGGGCGGCGGCGTTCGACCTCGAAGCCGTGCTCCTGGAGTCGGGCGAGGGCGGCGTCGAGGTCGGGGGTGACGACGGCGAGGTGGGCGCGGGGCGGCACCGTCGGCGAGTCCTCGTGCATGAGGTGGACCTGGGTGCCGTCGCGTTCGAGCCAGGTGAAGCCGCCGTCGAAGGGGTCGGGCACGCGGGCGAAGCCGAGGATCGCGAAGAACTCGACGGCGCGATCGAGATCGGCGGGCGCTACCTCGAGGCCGGCGTGCTGGAGCATCAGCACTCAGAATAGGAGCGAGATCAACGCCGCGACCACCACGATCGCCGTCGACCAGGTGATCGACTCGGCGACCGTGCGGCTGTCGAGCCCGTAGGCGTGGGCGACGATCATCGCGTTCAGCCCCGTCGGCATCGCCGACAGCAGCCGGTAGGCCGTGGGCAGGTCGATCAGCGGCGCCGAGATCGCCATCAGGAGCGCCGGGGCGAGGGCCAGGCGGGCCCCGACCGCCAGCGCCACGGGCCGGGTGAACGGCGGCGGAAACGGCAGCTCGCCGCGCTCGGCGCCCTCGGCCAGGGTCGCCCCCACGGCGAAGAAGCCGATCGGCAGCACCGCCACCGCCAGCGCCTGGGAGGCGTCGACGAGGAAGGTCGGCGCCAGCGCCTGCGGCGCCAGGAGGCCGAGGATGGCCGCGTAGAGGGGCGGGTTGCGGGTCAGGAACGTCTTCGCCCGGCCGCGCAGGCCCTCGCCCGCCCGGTCGCCGAACGCCGCGCCCACCCCGAAGGCACCGAGCATCAGCGCCGGCCCGCTGACCAGGACGTCGTAGAGAACCCCGGTCGAGAGGTGGTCGTGGCCGAGCAGCGCGACGATCAGCGGGTAGCCGAGGTAGGCCGTGTTGGCGACCAGGGCGCAGACGATCACCGCTCCGGTCTGCGCCCGGCTCAGCTTCAGCACCCGGCTCGCGAGGAACCAGACGATCGTCCCGACCAGGGTCAGGTTCAGCCAGGCAAGCATCAGGCCGACCCCGTTGTCGACGCTGATCGTCGCCGTCGCCAGGTTGAAGAAGATGACGATCGGGACGAGGACGTAGAGGATCAGCCGCAGGAGGCGGCGGGCCAGGCCGATCGCGGCGCTCGGGTAGCGGCGCTCGGCGCCGACCCCCACCGCGGTTCCGGCGACGATCAGCACGGCTGCCAGCAGGACGCCCATCGGAGGCCAGATATATCGGCCGGCGCGGCCGGGCCCTCGGCGGAGCGGTTCGCGAGGGCCGGCCGGTGCGGCCTAGAAGATCGAGGCCCCGGCGTGGGTCGCGAAGTCGACCAGCGGCTGGGGGATGACGCCGAGGAACACGGTGATGGCGGCGGCCAGCACGGCCGGGCCGACCAGGTACCAGCGCCGGCCCGCCTGCGGGTCGACCGGGTCGGCTTCCGGCGAGGCGCCGGCGATCGCCGGGGTGGCGCCGACCGGCTCCTCGGCGCCGCGCATCCACATCGCCGCCACCACCCGCAGGTAGTAGGCGAGGGAGATCATCGTGCCGACCGCGATGAAGATCGCCAGCCAGAGGTAGTTGCCTTCGACCAGCGCCTCGATCAGGTAGAGCTTGCCGATGAAGCCCGCGGTGGCCGGCAGCCCGGCCAGCGCCAGCATCGAGATCGTCAGCGGCCAGGCGAGCGACGGGCGCTCCGCGCCGAGCCCGCGCACGCCGCGGATGTCGTCGCCGAAGGGCGTCTCGCGCTCCCGCGCGACGACCACCGCGAACGCCGCCAGGTTCATGAACAGGTAGGCGGCGAGGTAGAAGATCAGCGAGCTTGCCCCTTTTTCGGAGGCGACCACGATCCCGCCCAGCATGTAGCCCGCCTGGGCGACGCCCGAGTAGCCGAGCAGCCGCTTCAGCGAGTCCTGGCGGAGCGCGCCGACGTTGCCGACGACGATCGAGATCGCCGCCAGGATCGCCAGCCCCATCTGCCAGTCGCCGGTCTCGGGGCCGAGCGCGACGACGAAGAAGCGCAGGAAGACGGCGAACGCGGCCGCCTTGGTCGCCACCGCCATGAAGCTGGTGATCGGGGTCGGCGCCCCCTGGTAGACGTCGGGCGTCCACTGGTGGAAGGGGGCGATCGAGGTCTTGAAGGCGAGCCCGACCGCGGCCAGCGCGATCCCGATCAGGATCAGCGGGTCGTGCAGCATCCCGTTGGCGGCGATGCCGTGGGCGATCCCGTTGAAGTCGGTCGAGCCGGTGCCGCCGTAGATGAAGGCCATCCCGTAGAGCAGCGTCGCCGAGCCGAGCGAGCCGACGATCAGGTACTTGAGCCCGGACTCGAGCGAGCCCTCGCGGCGCAGGTTGGTCGCGCAGAGGATGTAGAGCGGGATCGAGAGCGTCTCCAGGGCGACGAAGAAGGTGACCAGGTTCTCGGACTCCGCCAGCAGGACCATCCCCAGCACCGAGCCGGTCAGCAGGGCGTAGTACTCGCCCTGTCCGGCTTCCTCGGCGGCCCGCTCGCGGACCGAGAGCAGGATCGCGAAGAACGCCGAGACGATCGCGATCAGCGAGATCGAGATCGCCAGGTCGTCGACCCGCAGCGCCCCGGCGACGAGGCTGATCTGTTCGTCCCAGTGCCAGATCAACAGGCCGGCGGCCGAGGCCAGGGTGAGGATCGCGAGTCCCGGTGCCCAGCGCTTCGTCGTCTGGAAGACGCCGCTCATCAGGATCACGACGAGCCCGACGGTCAGCGCGATGACCGGCGCCAGCCCGGCGTAGTCGACGTGGGGGGCGTTGAAGCCTGCGCCTGCCATTACTTGGTCACCGCCAGTTCTTCTTCGGAGGATTCGGATGCGCCGGCCGACGCGGTGGCGGGCGCGGCCCCGGTCACCGCCGCGACCGACTTCTGCACGCTCGGGTCGGCGCGGTGGAGGATCAGCTGCGGGTAGAGCGCCAGGCCGAGGATGCAGAGCACCAGCGGCGCCAGGACGATGCCGTCGCGGAGGCTGATCTCCCGCGAGGCGATCCCGTCGGGCTTGCGGCGGTGCATCGTGCCCTGGTAGAGGCGCAGCGCGTAGTAGGCCGACATCGCCACCCCGGAGATCGCGATGAAGGCGAAGACGATCTTCGACTGGAAGAGCCCGTTGAGGATGTAGAACTCGCCGATGAAGTTGGCCGACCCGGGCATCGCCAGGGTGGCCAGGACGACGATCAGGAAGAAGGCCGCCAGCACCGGCGCCCGCATCGCCATCCCGCCCATCGAGCGCAGGTCCTCGGTGCCGGTCCGCTCGACCAGGATCGCGACGATGATGAAGATCGGCGCGACCACGAGGCCGTGGTTGACCATCTGCAGGATCGCCCCGTCGGCCCCGTCGGCCCGCAGGGCGAAGATCCCGGCGGTGATGAAGCCCAGCTGGGCGACCGAGGAGTACCCGGCGATCAGCCGCACGTTGGTCTGCGTGAACGCCATCACCGAGCCGTAGAGGATCGAGGCCAGCGCGACCAGCAGGATCACCGTCTGGAACTGGGCCGTCGCCTGCGGGAAGAGCGGTAGGACGACGCGCAGGAACCCGTAGGCGCCGACCTTCGCCAGCACTCCGGAGAAGACGACCAGCACCGGCAGCGGCGCCGCCCGGTAGGCGTCGGGCATCCAGCCGTGGACCAGGAAGGCGGGCATCTTGACCAGGAAGGCGGCGGCGAAGAACCAGAAGATCCAGCGTTGGCTGCCGAGCGGCACGCCCGCGTGCTGGATCGCTTCGATCGAGAAGGTGAGGTGGCCGCCGTGGGCGGAGACGATCGCGGTGGCGATCGCGCCGACCAGCATCAGCAGCGAGCCGATCAGCGTGTAGATCATCATCTTCAGCGTCGCCTGCGGCGCGGTCGGGCCGCCTTCGGCGCTGCGGTCGACGCCCCAGGCGCCGAAGAGGAAGTAGAACGGCACCAGCATCAGGTCGAAGAAGAGGACGAAGAGCAGCAGGTCCTGGGCGACGAAGGAGCCGAGCGTCGCCGTCTCGGCGGCCAGCATCAGGAAGAAGAAGAGCTGCGGCCGCTCCTGTTCGCGGAACGCGGCGAAGGCGATGCCGCCGATCCACAGCACCGCGGTCAGCAGCACCAGGAACAGGTTGAGGCCGTCGAGGCCGAGGCTGTAGTCGACGCCGAGGCCGGAGATCCAGGTCGTGTTGACGGTGTACTGGAGGCCGGCGGCGCCGTTTTCGAAGCCGAAGGCCATGATCACGCCGATCACCAGCGTCGCCACGGCGCCCGCCGTCGCCCACCAGCCGACCACCCGCTTGGGCAGGAAGAGGCCGACGAGGCCGAACGCGAGCGGTATCCAGAGGAGCGCGTTGATCATGACTGGTGGATGAGGAAGTAGAGGGCGAGGCCGACGGCGCCGAAGACGATGAAGAGGCCGTAGGTGCGGACGATGCCGTTCTGGAAGGTGCGGACGATCGCCCCGGCGCGGCCGACGGTCTCCTCGGTGCCGCCGGTGATCGCCCCGTCGATCACGTAGCGCTCGAAGACCCGGTTGGCGAAGCGGCCGATCGCCAGCGCCGGACGGACGATCAGGAAGTCGATCGCCTCGTCGAAGTACCACTTGTTGTAGAGGAAGGTGTGGACCGCCGAGAAGCGCTCCTGCAGGCGGCGCGGCATCTCCGGGCGGAGCACGTAGAGCCAGTAGGCGAGCCCGACCCCGGCGACGCTGATCGCGGCGCCGATCGCCAGGCCGATCCAGGCGGCGCTGTTGGAGGGCTCGATCGAGGCCAGCGGCGAGTTGGCGAAGACCGGCTCGAGGAAGTTGGTGATCGTCTTGTCGACGCCCGGGACCTGGACGAAGCCGGCGAAGAGGGCGAGGAAGGCGAGCGTTCCCATCGCGACCTTCATCGGCGGCGATTGCTCGGCGATGTGGTGCTCGGCGCCGGGGAAGCCGACGTCGGTGTCCTCGGTTTCGCCGGTCGCCGGGTTGAAGGGCGCCGGCGGGTGGGTGACGTGGCCGGTGTCGATCAGCTCCTGGGCCTCGGCGCAGGGCTTGCCCGGCAGCACCCGGAAGATCAGCCGGAAGGTGTAGATCGCGGTGAGGAAGGCGCCGACGTAGCCGCCGATCGTGAAGATCAGGTACATGCCG
The DNA here is from genome assembly GCA_963766705.1 of uncultured Actinomycetes bacterium. Classification (GTDB taxonomy): domain Bacteria; phylum Actinomycetota; class Thermoleophilia; order Solirubrobacterales; family 70-9; genus VAYN01. The sequence goes on along the minus strand of CAVYBE010000008.1, from coordinate 860,752 downwards.
CCGCGGGCGGTGGCGTAGGCGAGGATCTCGTCCTTGGAGAAGAAGCCCGAGGTCAGCGGGAAGGCGGCCAGCGCCAGGCCGCCGCAGACCATCGTGATCGAGGTGAACCGCATCGCCTTGCCGAAGCCGCTCATCTTGTCGATGTTCTGCTCGTTGGCCATCGCGGCGATGATCGAGCCGGCGGCCATGAAGAGGAGCGCCTTGAAGAAGGCGTGGGTCATCAGGTGGAAGAGCCCGGCGCTGTAGGCGCCGATCGAGACGCCGACGATCATGTAGCCGATCTGGCTCATCGTCGAGTAGGCGATCGCCCGCTTCAGGTCGGTCATCACCAGGGCGATCGTGGCGGCGACCAGGAGCGTCGCGAGGCCGACGAAGCCGGCGATGTCGGCGGCGGTCGGGGCGAGCACGAAGAGGACGTGGGTGCGGGCGATCAGGTAGACGCCGGCGGTCACCATGGTCGCCGCGTGGATCAGCGAGGAGACCGGGGTGGGGCCCTCCATCGCGTCCGGCAGCCAGGTGTGGAACGGCAGCTGCGCCGACTTGGCGAAGGCGCCGACCAGCAGCAGCAGGCAGATCGCGGTCACCGACCACTGGTTGGTGTGGAAGACCTGCGGCGCCTTGGCGAAGACTTCGGTGTAGTCGAAGGTGCCGAGGTGCTGGAAGATCAGGAAGGCGGCCAGCACCAGGCCGATGTCGCCGACCACGTTGATCACGAAGGCCTTCATCCCGGCCTTGGTCGCGGTGGCGCGCCGGTACCAGAAGCTGATCAGCGCGTAGGAGGCGAAGCCGACGAAGGCCCAGCCGACGATCAGCAGGACGAAGTTCCCGGCCAGCACCAGCAGCAGCATCGAGAAGACGAAGAAGTTCAGGTAGCTGAAGAAGCGGTGGTAGCCCTCGTCGGACTGCATGTAGCCGAACGAGTAGAGGTGGATCAGGGTGGAGACCCCGGTGACGACCAGCACCATGAAGACCGAGAGCGGGTCGACGTAGATCCCGAGCTGGATCTGCAGCCCGGCGACGCTGGCGTATTCCCAGATCGAGGAGGCGTGATGGCGGGCGTCGGGGCTTTCCCCGAGCAGGGTGATCAGGGTGATGATCCCGCAGACGAAGGCGAGCCCGATCGCCAGCGTGCCGAGCCCCCCGGCGAAGCGCCAGGAGGTGCGGCGGAAGCTGAGCGCGATCGTGATCGAGCCGAGCAGCGGGAAGAGGAGGACCAGCCAGGCCCAGCTGGTGGCGCTCATGACAAATCCTCGCGCTTCGCTCGCTGCGCGAAGAGGCAGAGATGGACGCTTGCTCGCTCCGCGCTCATCCGCGGAGCTCCCGCAGGTCGTCGACGTCGAGCGGCAGTTTGCGGCGGAAGATCGCGACGATCAGGCCGAGCCCGACGACCACCTCACAGGCGGCGACCACCATCACGACCAGGGCGAAGACCTGGCCCTGGCCGTTGCCGACCTCGCGGCTGAAGGCGACCAGCGCCAGGTTGGCGGCGTTCAGCATCAGCTCGAGGCAGAGCAGGATCACCATCGGGCTGCGGCGGACGAGGATCCCGATCGCGCCGATCGTGAACAGCAGGGCGCTGAGGACGATGTACCAGTCGATGTTCACCGCTGGACTCCAAGGGTCGGGGTTTGCGAAGCCGGCGCCGCGGCGGCGCCCTCCGGACGCGCCTCCGGCGCTGAGTGTCCGGAGGACACCGCCCCGTCACCGGCGTCACCGTCGCTCGTACCGGTCGCGCGCTGACCGGTCCCGCTGCCTGCGGGGCGGTCGCTCCGTTTGCGACCGGCGAGGACGATCGCGCCGACGGCGGCGATGAGCAGCAGGACGGACGAGGCCTCGAAGGGGACGAGGAACTTTTCGAGGAGGAGGTTGCCGATCGCGGCGGGGTCGCCGAAGCCGGCGGGGACGTCGGGACCGTGGGTGCCGAGGGCCTTGAGGGCGGAGGAGAGGACGGCGGCCGAGATCTCGACGAAGAGGAAGAAGGCCAGGAGGCCGGCGAACAATCGCTGGCCCGGGACCGGGTCCCACTTTGACTCCTGGGCGCTGCCCACGTAGGCGACGACGAAGACGTAGAGGACCATGACCGCGCCCGCGTAGACGACCACCTGGGCGGCGGCGACGAAGGCCGAGGTCAGCAGCAGGAACAGCACCGCCAGGCTGAACAGGTGGGCGATCAGCGCCAGCACGCTGTAGAAGGGATTGCGGGCGGCGACCACGCCGATCGCGCCCACCGTGGCGCCGATCGCGGCGATGAAGAAGATCACGGCTTCCACTTATTCGTCCTCGCTTTTCAGCGGGGTGCGCTCGATCGACTCGGCGAGCAGCATCTCCTTGGTGAAGATCAGGTCGGTGCGGTCGTAGTCGGCCATCTCGTAGTCGTGGCCCATCGTGATCGCGTCGAAGGGGCAGGCGATCTCGCAGTAGCCGCAGAAGATGCAGCGCGAGAGGTTGATCTCGTAGACCGCCGCGTAGCGCTCGCCCGAGGAGACCCGTTCGCCGGGGACGTTCTCGGCGGCGACGACGCGGATGCAGTCGGCCGGGCAGGCGGCGGCGCAGAGCGAGCAGCCGACGCATTTCTCGTGCCCGGTGTCCTCGAAGCGGTGCAGTTTGTGGCGGCCGCGGAAGCGCGGGTAGACCGGCGTCTTCTCCTCCGGATACTCGATCGTCATCGGCCCCTCGAGCACCCGCGCCATCGTCGTCTTCAGCCCGCGCAGGGTCTCGCCGAAGGCGCGGTAGGCGCCGCCGATGCCGCCCGGCTCGGGGCCGCGCTGGACCTCGACCACGTCGATCGAGTCGAGGTAGGAGGCGGCCTGGCGGTAGACCATCTTGTCGCTCACGTGACCACCACCAGGACGGCCGTGACCACCACGTTCAGGGTCGCCAGCGGCAACAGGACTTTCCAGCCGAGCGTCATCAGCTGGTCATATCGAAGACGCGGCAACGTCGCCCTCACCCAGATGAAGACGAACACCAGGGCGAGCATCTTGATCAGCATCCAGATCGGGTCGAGCCAGCCCGGGCCGGGGCCCATCCAGCCGCCCAGGAACATCGCCGCGGCGATCCCGGAGACGACCAGGATCTCCATGTATTCGACCAGCAGGAAGGAGCCGAAGCGCATGCCGCCGTACTCGGTCATGAACCCCTGGACCAGCTCGGCGTCGGCCTCGGGCATGTCGAAGGGGGTGCGGTTGGTCTCCGCGAAGCCGGCCAGCATGAAGATCAGGAAGCCGACGATCTGCGGGCCGATGTACCAGACGCCGCCCTGGGCGCGGACGATGTCGACCAGCGAGAGGGAGCCGCTCATCATGATCACGCCGAGCAGCGCCAGGCCCATCGAGACCTCGTAGGAGATCAGCTGGGCGGCCGAGCGCATCGCGCCGAGGAGGCTGTATTTGGAGCCCGAGGACCAGCCGCCGAGGAGGAGTCCGTAGAAGGCGATCGAGCCGACGGCGAAGAAGTAGAGGATGCCGATCGGGACGTCGATGCCGTAGAAGCCGACGCCGTTCTTGACATCGCCCCAGGGGATGATCGCCAGGGCGAGGACGCCGGAGAGGACCGGTAGCAGCGGTCCCAAGATGAAGAGCGTCGAGATCGCGTTTTCCGGCCGGAACGACTCCTTGGAGATCAGCTTGCCGACGTCGGCAAGCGGCTGCAGGAGGCCGAAGGGACCGACCCGGTTGGGGCCGTAGCGGTGCTGGAAGCGGCCGATCAATTTGCGCTCGACCACGGTGAGGATGGGGAGGATGGCGAAGATCACCGCGAAGATCACGATCGACTTGGCGATCATGATCCAGATCGATTCGGCGAACTGGGTGTCCGCCAGCGGCAGCAGGTGGGTCACGCGGGGACCTCGCTGAGCTTCTCGATCTGGACACGCGCCATGAACTCACCCATCAGGCCGTTCGCGTTGCCCTCGGCGACGCCCTCGGCGAGGAAGCAGACGCCCGCGGGGGTCCGTTCCTTGATGGCGACGGTGGTGTCGATGGCCCTGCCGCCCTGGGAGACGCGGACGTGGTCGCCGCTCGCCAGGCCGAGGCGCTCGGCGTCCTCGGGGGACAGCTCGAGGCGCTGCGTGGGCTTGAGGAAGTGCAGCGGCGGGTTCAGCTCGGTGATCGGGCCGGCCCAGAGGTCGCGGTAGGTGCCGAGCAGCAGGCCGGTCGCATCGGGCTCTTCGGCGAGCCGGCCTTCGAGCCATCCACGGCGCTCGCGGGACGGCTTCGGGAGCTCGCCGGCGCCATCGGTCTCCTGCCAGCGGACGCCGCGGCCGCCGATGTCCTGGTCGGTGATCGAGGCGTAGAAGGGGACGGCGGCGGTCAGCGCCGCGAAGGCGGTGGGCTGGGAGGTGACGCCGGTGTCGTGGCCGAGGGCCAGCGAGAGGGCGGCGAGGGTCTGCCAGCCGGGGCGGATGTCGCCGGGGCGGCCGGCCGCCGGGCGGACCCGCTGCAGGCGGCCGTCCGGGTGGGTGACGGTGCCGTCTTTCTCGGCGTGGGTCTCGAGCGGGAAGAGGACGTCGGCCTTGGCCGCGGTCGCGGTGGCGAAGGTGGAGAAGCTGACGATGAAGGAGGCGGCGTTCAGCGCCTCCTCCCAGCGCGCGGTTTCGGCGAAGTCGCGCAGCGGGTCGACGCCGACGAGGACGAGCCCGTCGAGCGTGCCGTCGAGGAGCGCCTTGCGGATCTCCTCGGTGCCGTGGCCGTGGACGGCGAGCGGTGCCAGCCCCGGGCCGGCGTCGGGCAGGACGCCCGCCTCGCGCAGGCCGCGCGCGTTGGTCGTCTCGGGGATTTCCAGGAGGCCCGCGCCTTCGGTCCCGGCGACGCCGAGCGCGTCCGCGAGGCCGAGCAGCTCGCTCGCGCCCGCGGCGCCGATCCGCTCGCCCCAGACGACGACCACCTTGCCGGCGTCGCGGAGGCTCTCGGCCAGCGGCGTGGCGATGTTCTCCGCGCCGCCGACCGCCGCGGTCAGCGCGCCGATGAAGTAGGAGGCCTGGCCGGGCGCGAACCGGGCGATCGCCTCGGCGCCGCCGTCGAGCGCGGTCGGCCGCTCGGTCGCCACCGCCAGCCGGGCGCCGCTGCGGCGGATCGCCTTGCGGATCCGCAGGTCGAGGATCGGCGAGGACTGCATCGGGTCGGTGCCGAGCACCAGGATCACGTCGGCCTCGTCGATGTCGGTCACCTTGGCCTGCAGCTCCGGGCGCTCGAGGGCGAGGATCGTGTCGACGTCGGGGCCGGCCGCCGGGCGCGAGTCGAGGTGCGGGGAGTGCAGGGCCCCGCGGACGATCTCTCCGACCAGGAAGCCCTCCTCGTTGGAGGCGTCGCCGACGATCGCCGCGACCTTGCCGTCGTGCGCCGCGAGGCCCGCGGCGGCGCGCGCGATCGCCGTCTCGTGGTCGGCCTTCGTGCCGCCTTTGAGGCGCGGCTCGGTGACCCGCTCGGGGGCGTCGAACATCTCGAAGCCGTAGCGGCCGCGGTCGCAGAGCCAGCCGTCGTCGACGCCGGGGTTGTCGCGGGCGATCACCCGTTTCACCTTCTCGTCGCGGACCGTGAAGCTGACGTTGCACTGGCTCGGGCAGAGCGTGCAGACCGAGCCCGCCTGCTCGATGTCCCAGGGCCGGGCGCGGAAGCGGTAGGTGTAGTTGGTCAGTGCGCCGACCGGGCAGAGGTCGGTGATGTTGCCGTGGAAGGGCGAGACGTAGGGCCGCTCGTCGAAGGTGCCGACGTAGGTGCGGTCGCCGCGCTCCAGCAGCTGCAGCTGGGCGTCCTCGGAGACCTCCTGGCTGAAGCGCACGCAGCGGTAGCAGAGGATGCAGCGCTCGCGGTCGATCGCGACCAGCGGCGACAGTTCGATCGGCTTCTCGAAGTGGCGCTTTTCGTCGATCACCCGCGACTTGCCCGGGCCCCAGCCCTGGGTGATGTCCTGCAGCGGGCACTCGCCGCCTTTGTCGCAGACCGGGCAGTCGAGCGGGTGGTTGACGAGCAGGAACTCGACCACCGCGTTCTGGGCCTTCTTCACCTGGTCGGTGCGGGTGTGGACGACCATCCCGTCGCGGACCGGGGTCGAGCAGGAGGTCTGCAGTTTCGGGATCCCCTCGATCTCCACCAGGCACATCCGGCAGGCCCCGACCGGGGCGCCGAGCTTCGGCTCGTAGCAGAAGACCGGGATCTCGACGTCGCCCTTGCGGGCCGCGTCGTGCAGCATCTCGCCCTCGACCGCGGTCACCTCGCGACCGTCGATCGTCAGCGTCACCTCTCGCTTCTCGCTCACGTGGAAGCTCCCAACGTCTCGGGCGGCGCGTCGACGACGACGTGCGGGTCGATGCCTTCGGCCGCCTCCGCCATCACCTGCTCGAACTCGCCGCGGAACTTGCGGACCATCGCCGCGACCGGCATCGCCATCGAGTCGCCGAGCACGCAGAGGCAGTGGCCCATGATGTTTTCCTGGACCGAGCTGATGATGTCCAGGTCCATCGGCGTCCCCTCGCCGCGGACGATCCGCTCCAGCATCTTCACCGTCCAGTTGGTCCCCTCGCGGCAGGGGGTGCACTTGCCGCAGGACTCGTGGTGGTAGAAGCGCGCCGTGCGCAGCGCCATCAGCGGGATCGAGACCCGGTCGTCGGCGACGATCACCGAGCCGGAGCCGAGCATCGAGCCGGCTTCGGCCATCGCCTCGAAGCTGTAGGGGAGGTCCATCGCTTCCTCGGCCTTCAGCACCGGGGAGGAGGAGCCGCCGGGGTAGATCGCCTTGACGCTGCGGCCGGGGAGCGGGCCGCCGGCCAGCTCGTAGATCAGCTCGCGGGTCGGGATCCCCAGCGAGACCTCGTAGTTGCCGGGGCGGCGGACGCAGCCGGAGATCGAGACGACCTTGGTTCCCGGCGACTGGTCGGTGCCGAACTCGCGGAACCAGGCGGCGCCCTTGGCGACGATCCGCGGCACGTTGGAGAGCGTCTCCACGTTGTTGATCAGCGTCGGCCCGCCGTAGAGGCCCTGCACCGCCGGGAAGGGCGGCTTCAGGCGCGGGTTGCCGCGCTTGCCCTCGAGCGCGTCGAGCAGCGCCGTCTCCTCACCGCAGATGTAGGCGCCGGCGCCGCGGTGGACGACCAGCTCGAGGTCGCGCTTCGTCCCCAGGATGTCGGTGCCGAGGTAACCGGCCTCGTAGGCTTCGGCGACCGCGGCGTCGAGCGTGTCGGCCTGGGAGTCGTACTCGCCGCGGATGAAGATGAAGGCGTGGCCGGCGTCGGCGGCGAGCGCCGCGATCGCGATCCCCTCGATCAGCTGGTGCGGGTTGCGCTGCATCAGCTCGCGGTCCTTGAAGGCGCCGGGCTCGGACTCGTCGGCGTTGCAGCAGAGGTACTTGCGCATGTCGCCGCGGGGCAGGAAGGAGGCCTTTTTGCCCATCGCGAAGCCGGCGCCGCCGCGGCCGCGCAGCCCCGATTCTTCGAGCTCCTTCAGGACTTCGTCCTGCTCCATCTCCCTGTAGGCGCGTTCCAGGGTCGCGTAGCCGCCGACCAGGTCCTTGTAGCCCTGCAGGGTGGCGAGGCGCGGGTCCTCGGCCTTTTCGAGCAGGACGCGGGTCTCCAGCGCGTGCGGCATCAGACGAGGCCCCCGTTGGTGCTTTCGCCCGCCCCGCCGGAGGCGCCCGGCGTCGGGGTGTCGCCGGCCAGCGGCCGCTTCTCCAGCGATTTCTCCGGCAGGACCGGGTCGCCGGCGAGCAGCTGGTCGATCGCGGTCCGCGCCTCCTCCGGCGCCAGCGGGCCGAAGTAGCGCTGGTCGATCGAGGCCATCGGGGCGATGTCGCAGGCGCCGAGGCACTCGAAGCCGGTGACGAAGACGTCCTCGCCGGCGGCCGCGGCGCGGAAGGCGTCGAGCAGCTCGTCGCCGCCGCGCATCCAGCAGCTGATGTTGGTGCAGACCTCGATCCGGTGCTCGCCGACCCGTTCGGTGTGGAAGAGGTCGTAGAAGGAGGCGACCGACTCCAGGTAGGCGGGGGTGACGCGCATCACCGCGGCGGCCTGGCGGATGCCCTCCGGGGTGCACCAGCCGTAGCGCTCCTGCACCGCCCAGAGGGCCGGGATCGAGGCCGATTTGCGCTCCGGGTAGCGGGCCATCAGCGCCTCGATCCGCTCCCGCAGCTCCGGCGGGCAGTCGACCTCGGCCAGCTCCGGGATCTGCTGCGGGTCGGTGCTCGGCACCCGCCCCTCGGTGACCGCGCGGTCGACCGGCAGGTTCGGGTTGAAGGCGCCCGCGCCGTCGACCGGGGTCATCGATCGACCCCTCCGAGGATCGGGTCGAGCATCCCGAGGCTGCAGATCATGTCGGCGACGTAGGAGTCTTTGGCCATGTGGCGGAAGGACTGCAGGTTGACGAAGGACGGGTCGCGGAAGTGGACGCGGGCGGGCTTCGCCGAGCCGTCGGCGAGGACGAAGCAGCCGAGCTCCCCGCGCGGGCCCTCGATCGCGTAGTAGATCTCGCCGGGATCGACCCGGAAGCCCTCGGTGACCAGCTTGAAGTGGTGGATCAGCGACTCCATCGAGGTGGAGAGCTCCGAGCGCGGCGGCAGCACGTACTTGCGGTCCTCGGCGATGTAGGGGCCCTCCGGGAGCGCCTCCAGAGCCTGGCCGATGATCTTGGTCGACTCGACCATCTCCGCGACCCGGACGCGGTAGCGGTCGTAGTTGTCGCCGACCGTGCCGACCGGGATCTTGAAGTCCATCTCCGGGTAGGCGAGGTAGTCGAAGGCCTTGCGCAGGTCCCAGGGGTCGCCCGCGGCGCGCAGCAGCGGCCCGGTGACGCCGAGCTCCAGCAGCTGCTCGCGGTCGACCACGCCGACCCCTTTGGTGCGCTGCAGGAACACCTCGTTGCGGTCGAGCAGCGCTTCGTACTGGCCCACCCGGATCGGCATGTCGCGGACGAACTCACGGCACTTCTCCTCCCAGCCGAGCGGGATGTCCTCGATCACGCCGCCGACCTGGAAGTACCGGGTGTGCATCCGCTGGCCGGCCGCCATTTCGAAGAGGTCGAGAATGCGGTCGCGCTCGCGGAAGCAGTACCAGAGCATCGAGATCGCGCCGAGGTCGAGCGCCGTCGTCCCCAGCCAGACGAGGTGGGAGTGGATCCGGTTCAGCTCCAGGAAGATCGTCCGCAGGTACTTGGCGCGGGGCGGCAGCTCGAGCCCGATCAGCCGCTCGACCGCGCCGCAGTAGGCCTCCATCTGGAAGAAGTAGGAGACGTAGTCCATGCGCTCGACGAAGGGGATGACCTTCCAGTAGCTCTTGTCCTCGCAGGACTTTTCGATCCCGGTGTGGACGTAGCCGATCACCGGCTTGAGGTCGCGGACCACCTCGCCTTCGAGGTCGACGACGAGGCGCAGCACGCCGTGCGTCGCCGGGTGGTGGGGGCCGATGTTGACCGTCATCACCTCGGTGGTGCGGTCGGCGTCGAGTTCGCCGTAGAGGTCGGCGACGGTCGGCGCCGCCGGGTCCTCGTCCACCAGGCCCTGCGGGAAGGTGTGCTGGTCAGCCATACCGCTCTTCGCTGTAGGTGAAGGTGACCGGCTCGCCGCCGACCGGGAAGTCGCGGCGCTGCGGCCAGCCGACGTAGTCCTCGGGGAGGAGGATCCGGGTCAGTTCCGGGTGGCCGCGGAAGACGACGCCGAAGAAGTCGAAGGCTTCGCGCTCCTGGAAGTTGGCGGTCGGGAAGAGCTCGGTGGCCGAGTCGATCTCCGGGCTCTCCGCCGGGAGCATCGCTTTGACCCGCAGGCGCTCGCAGCGGTCGCGGTTCAGCAGCTCGTAGTGGACGCCGAAGCGCGGCTCGGCGGGCAGGTAGTCGGCGACGTGGAGGCTGGAGAGGAAGCGGTAGCCCTGCCCCGGGGTGTCGCGCAGCCAGGCCAGGACCTCGAGCACGCGGGCCGCGTCGACGATCAGCGCGGCGCGCTCCTTTTCGAAGGAGGTGGCGAGGACGGCGCCGGCGGCGTCACGGTCGATTTCGCCGCGCAGCAGCTCGAGTCCGGGCCCGTCAGGCAAGGGTCAGCTCCCGGGCGACCTCGTAGGCCTCGGCCGCCTCGGCGCTCGGCTTGGAGGCGGGGCCGCCGCGCGCCCACTCCTCGGTGCCGACCGCGTTGTAGCGCTGCCGCCAGCCCTGGTCGGCATTGCCCATGATCTTGCGCTGCAGCTTGTTGAAGCCGTACATGACCGCCTCCGGGCGCGGCGGGCAGCCGGGGACGTGGAGGTCGATCGGCATGAACTTGTCGGCGCCCTGGACGACCGCGTAGTTGGCGAACATGCCGCCGGAGGAGGAGCAGGCGCCCATTGAGATCGCCCATTTCGGCTCCAGCATCTGGTCGTAGAGGCGGCGGACGACCGGCGCCATCTTGATCGAGACGCGGCCCGACAGGATGATCAGGTCGGCCTGGCGCGGCGAGGCGCGCAGGGCCTCGGCGCCGAAGCGGGCGAGGTCGTAGCGGGCGGTGACGATCGAGATCGGCGCCTCGATCGCGCAGCAGGCGAGGCCGAAGGTGAGCGGGAAGATCGAGTTCGCCCGCGCCAGGTTCAGCATTTTCTCGAAGGTCGTGGTGACGACGCGCTCTTCGACGTAGCGCTCGAGGTCCTCGCCCTCGAGGTCGCCGCGCAGCATGTCGCGGGCGGTGACCTGGCGGTCACGCAGGTTGCGGCGCTCTACCTCCAATCGAGGGCTCCCTTCCGCCAGACGTAGACGAAGGCGAGCATCAGCAGGACGACGAAGGTGATCAGCTCGCCGAGCACGAAGACGCTGGAGGCGCCCCTCATGATCACCCCGACCGGGTAGAGGAAGACGACCTCGATGTCGAAGAGGATGAAGAGCATCGCGACCAGGTAGAAGCTGACCCCGAAGCGGAAGTTCTTGACCGGCTCGACCGGGATGCCGGACTCATAGGGCTCGGTCTGGCGGCGGCTGGCGTCGGTGGGCCGGGCCGGCTTCTTCGGCCCGATCAGGTGGTTCAGCATCGCGAAGACGCTGCCCACGGTGAGGCCGAGCGCCGCGAAGACGAGGATCGGGAAGTAGGTCTTGAGCACGAAGTGGTGTGATGTCTCGGTTTGTTTGCGGCCCGAGACGACCCGTTCACGGCCCCTCGGTACCCCTTAGCCGTGCTTTATACAACCACATTGTGACAACTTGCTACATAGTGATTTTCCGCATCAGCAAGCGGAATCCCGACCCTTTCAGGAGGATTTAGGGCAAAATGGTTGGCCTACACATCGCGTTCGGAAGCCTGGTCATCCTGCTCAATCTCGCCGCCGGTGCGATCGGGGGTTGGGCCTGGTTCAAGCACCGTCCGTCGGTCCCCTTTTGGTACCTGCTTCGCTTCGCCCAGGTGTCCGTCTTCGTGCAGGCGGCGCTCGGCGGCCTGCTGCTGGTCACCGACCACCAGGCGAAGGAAAACCTCCACTACCTCTACGGCATCCTGCCGCTGGTCATCTCCTTCATCGCCGAGGGGGCCCGGCTGGGGGCCGCGCAGCGCGAGCTGGGCGAACTCGACATCGAATCCTTTCCGGCCGAGGCCCAGGAATCGATCGCCCTGCAGATCGTCCGCCGCGAGATGGGGATCATGGCGGTCAGCTGCATCGTCATCTTCTTCCTGGCGGTGCGGGCGGCGACCACGAGCGGGATCTAGCGGTTGATTCCACGACACCGCACGCCCGGATGACGTGCCTGGCACCCTGCGCGTCTCGGCGTCCTCGGGCTTGCCTCTGCCCACCGGCAAAGGCTGCGCCCTGCGTCCTTGATCCGCTTGGCCAGGCGCGCCCCCGGTCACACCCTGCCGTGGAATCAACCATCTAGCGGTCGGGCCCGGCTCGGGCCGACCATCTAGCGGTCGGGCCCGGCTCGGGCCGACCGGCAGACGATCGATCCCACGGCCGGGGGCTCGTCGGCCGGCTTTGAGTTGGCGCGCCCGTCCTCCCGGGCCGGTCCGCCTGGCCGAGACGGCACGCCCGTCCCACCCTCCACTTCGGCAGGTAGGAGGGCGGGACGGGCGCGCCTCGGCGTGCGCCTCCCCGCCCGGCGTTCGCAGTTCTCCGCGCATACCGCGGATTACTGCGAACTCATCGGGAGGCGGCCCGCGATCCCCGAGACGCGGTCGTCCGTTGGCCCGGAATCCGATACGCGGTCGACCTTTGGTCCGGTCCGGAAGTCGCGGTCGACCTTTGGTCCGGTCTCGAAGTCGCGGTCGTCCTTTGGTCCGGTAGGCGGACGTTAGGACGACCGCATGCCGCGCCCCGCCTCGGCGTTCGCAGAACTCCGCGCTATGCGCGGAGAACTGCGAACTCATCGGGAGGCGCCCCGGCGCGTTCGCACTTTGCCGCGCTATGCGCGGAGAACTGCGAACGCGGGGCGCGGGGGTGTGGCGGATGCGTGACGGGGTGCGCGGCGCCGGCGGCGTTACGGCCCCGTCCCGCGACGCTCGTTCACCTGAGCCGCCGCCGACCGGCTCAAGTGAACGAGCGGCTGGCTCCGACGTTCTCCGCCCGCGCAGGCGCGCCCGTCCCGCCCTCCTACCTGCCGAAGTGGAGGGTGGGACGGGCGCGCGACCTGGCGGACGGGCGCGGAGGAAGGACGAACGTGCCGTCTCGGACGGGCGGCGGGCGTGAAATCGATCGTCCGGGGGTTGCCGGGGGTTCGATGACGCCTCCGGCCTCGCCCCCGCGGTGTTTCTTTCTTCGGACTGGCCGAAGTTCCGAACACCGCGGGGCCGGCCGAGGCGGTCGTCATCGGTTGAGTTCGCAGTTATCCGCGGATAGCGCGGAGAACTGCGAACGCGCCGTCACGGGCGGGCTGGGCTATTCGAGCTTGAAGACCGGGTGGTCGGGGGCGATCGTGAGCAGTTCGGCGGCGCTTGCCTCGGGACCGACGCCGCCGAAGAAGGCGCCGACCTCCCACTTCCACTTCTCCAGGTAGGCGCGTAGGACCGGGACGGCGGCCTCGCCGGTCAGCTCGGCGGCCTTGAAGTCCTCGGTCCTCCGTCCCAGGCGCAGCCGGCCGCCGCCCGCGACCCGCATGTTGCGGACCCACTGGGTGTTGCCGCGCGGCGCGACCAGGTACCGGGCGCCGTCGTGCTCGAGCAGGTTGACCGGGGTGCGGCGCCACTCGCCGGACTTGCGGCCTCTCACCTCGAGGACACGGGAGCCGGCCACGCTGATCCCGGCGGCGGTAAGGCCGGCGACCAGGCGGTTGAAGACGTTGCGGGTGAACCAACCCGGCTCCTGAAAGCCCTCTGCGCCGGGACCGGGCGGCGGCGATGCAGCGTTCATCGCGGCAATTGTCGCACTGCCGGCGGCACTCCGGTGACGATCCGGAAACCCGCCACATTCCCGTGTAGGGTTCCGCGCGTCCTAAGAGGCAGACACTGGCGTTGGCGGACCCTAGGAGGGGCGGACAGATGGTTGGCAGCGGGGGGGCGGACCGGACGAAATCGCGGCCGTCGCCGCGCAATAAGCGGGCCGAGATCGTCGCGGTGGCGACCGAGTACTTCGGCGAGAACGGCTACGGAGCGACCAAATGGGCGGCGGTCGCGAGCGCGGTGGGCCTCGGGCCGACGGCGCTCTACCACTACTTCGAATCGAAGCAGCACTGCCTGTTCGAGATCCTCGCCGAAGCGGTCGACGACGCCCGTGTCGAGTTCGCGCGGCTGAGCCAGGGGGAGTTCGCCGACGCCTTCCCGGCCGTGGTCCGGGCCGGCTTCGAGCGCACCGACCGCGAGGCGCGCCGCGCCCGCGTCCTGGTCGCCGAGCAGGGCCTGGTCCGCCACCCGCGCTCCTCGCCGCGCGAGGAGGACGCCCGGCGGCGCGCCTTCGCCCTGCTGAAGGACTACGAGGCGGGCTGGCGCGAGCTGCTCTCCGCGGGCATGCGCGACGGGACAATCCCCAGCGCCGCACCCGACCTCCTGGCCCGGGCCTTGATCGGCTCCTACAACAGCGTCTGGCAGTGGTACCGGCCGGAGGGGCGCCTGTCGCTGGAGGAGGTCGCCGACTTCTACGTGCCGCGACTGCTGGCGCTCGCCGGGCTGCGCGAGTAGCCTGCGCCGCGTGCTCGACCACGTCGGCATCGAGGTGCGGGACTTCGACCGCTCGCGCGCCTTCTACGAGATGGCGTTGGCGCCGCTCGGGCTCGCGGTGGTGACGGAGCCGATGCCGCAGATGGCCGGCTTCGGCGCGGCCGGCAAGCCGGAGTTCTGGGTCATGGCCCGCGGCCGGCCCGCCGTGCAGGGCGTCCACCTCGCCTTCCACGCCGCCGGCCGCGACGCCGTCGACGCCTTCCACGCCGCCGGGCTCACCGCGGGCGGGACCGACAACGGCGCGCCCGGCCCGCGACCGCTCTACCACGCCGCCTACTACGCGGCGTTCGTGCTCGACCCCGACGGCAACAACGTCGAGGCCGTCTGCCACGCGCCGGCCGACTGAGCACCCGCCGGCTCGGCGCTCGGCGCGGACCGAGCGCCGCGGCGCCGGCCGAAGATCTCGGGACGCGGCGCTTGGCGCCCCCGTCGCCGCCTACGCCAGCGGCCGGTACTCGCCGCCGTGGAAGACCAGCGGCGTGCCGTGGGCGGTGGTGAGGTCGGTGACCGCGCCGGTGAGGATCACGTGGTCGCCCGCGGCGATCACGTCCTCGAGCTCGCAGGCGACCCAGAGCAGCGCGTCGTCGATCGCCGGCAGGCCGTCGCGCTCGCTCCAGGCGACGCCAGCCCACTTCTCGGCGACCGGCTTCTTGGTCGCGAACGAGCGGGCGACCTCCTCCTGGCCGTCGTGCAGCACGCTGATCGAGAAGCGGTCCGCGGCCTGGGCGGCGAGCAGGGTGCGGGACCCGCGATCGAGGCAGGCGAGCATCAGCATCGGCTCGATCGAGAGCGAGGTGACGGCGTTCGCGGTGGCGCCCGCGGGGCCGTCGTCCCCGCCGGTGGCCACGATCGTCACCCCCGTCGGGAGGCTTGCCAGCGCGGTTCGGAAGCTTTCTGGGTCGGGTTTCGACATGGCGGACGGTCGAGATCTGCGCCAAACAATATGATCCGCGCCGCGTGCGACCGAAAGCATTGATCGTCATAGCCGCCGTGATCGCCGCCGCCCTTGGCATCTCGGCCTGTGGGTACGGCGAACAGGGCCTCGCCGTCAAGCAGGGCAACCCGAACTACAACGGGGCGGTCCTCTTCGCCCAGCACTGCTCCGGCTGCCACACGCTGAGCGCCGCCGGCACCCAGGGCAGCGGCAACCGCGGCGAGCGGACCCAGGGCCCGAACCTCACCCAGCGCGAAGAGAGCGTCGAAGACGTGATGTTCGCGATCGAGAACGGCGGCTTCTCCGGCGCGATCATGCCCCAGAACATCGTCGTCGGCGAAGAAGCCGAAGAGGTCGCGAAATTCGTCGCCAAGTACGCGGGCGAAAACGCGGAAGGCTCACCGCGCCCCGGCCAGAAGGCCGGTCCGCCGCCTCCGTAGGCGGAATTCGATGCTGGACCTGAAGCTGCTCCGCTCCGACCCCGAGCGGGTCAAGGCGGCTTTGGCGCGCCGCGGCGCGAGTGACCAGGTCGACGAGCTGCTGGCCCTCGACGCGCGCAGGCGCGAGCTGCTCCCCTCGCTGGAGACCGCCCAGGCAGAGCGCAATGCCGCCTCCAAGCGGATCGGCGAGATCAAACGCGAAGGCGGCGACGCGGAGCGCGAGATCGCCGCCGTCGGCCTGCTGCGCGAGAAGATCGACGCCGGCAAAGAGGAGCTGGAGGCGATCGAGGACGCGCTGCGCGACCTCAGCCTGGCGGTGCCGAACATCCCCGACCCCGATGCCCCCGACGGGATGGCCGAGGAGGACGCGGTGGTGCTGCGCGAGGTCGGCGAGAGGCCGAGCTTCGACTTCGAGCCACGCGACCACCTGGAGATCGGCGCCGAGCTCGGCCTGATCGACATGGAGACGGCGGCGCGGCTCTCCGGCTCGCGCTTCGCCTACCTGAAGGGCGACCTGGTGCTGCTGGAGCTGGCGCTGGTCCGCTTCGCGATCGACATCGTCCGCGCCGAGGGGCACGAGCCGGTGGTGCCGCCGGTCCTGGTCCGCGAAGAGGCGCTCGAGGGGACCGGCATGTTCCCCGGCGACCGCGACCAGATCTATGAGATCGAGAAGGACGACCTCTTCCTCACCGGTACCTCCGAGGTCGCGCTGGCGGGGCTGCACGCCGACCAGATCCTCGAAGCCGACCAACTGCCGCTGCGCTACTGCGCCTTCTCCACCTGCTTCCGCCGCGAGGCGGGCGCCGCCGGCCGCGACACCCGCGGCATCTTCCGGGTCCACCAGTTCGACAAGGTCGAGATGTTCTCGTTCGTCGAGCCGGGGGAGTCGAAGGCCGAGCACGAGCGGCTGCTGGCGATCGAGGAGCGGATCCTCGGCGAGCTCGAGCTCCCCTACCGGGTCGTCAACATCGCCGTCGGCGACCTCGGTGCCCCGGCGGCGAAGAAGTACGACTGCGAGGCCTGGTTCCCCTCGCAGGACCGCTACCGCGAGTTGACGTCCTGCTCCAACACGACCGACTACCAGGCGCGGCGGCTCGCTTGTAGGTATCGGCCCGGCGACGGCGAATCACCGGAGGCAGTGCACACGCTGAACGGGACCGCGACGGCCGTGGGAAGGACCATCATCGCCTTGATCGAGAACCGGCAGGAAGCGGACGGCAGCTTCTCCCTACCCAAAACTTTGCATCGGTACGGCGCTCCTGAAAGTATTCCCGCTCGATGAACACGACCGTTCGCGAAGCCAGGCGCGTGGTTCTCTGTGACGACCACGAGATCGTCCGCGAGGCGATCAAGGCGCGGATGTCGGATTCGAGCGTCGTCGAGATCGTCGGCGAGGCGAGCAACGGGCGCGACGTCGTCGACGTGGTCAAGGAGCTCGAGCCCGACGTCCTGATCATCGACGTCGAGCTGCCCAAGCGCGACGGGATCGAGGCGACCCGCGAGGTGCTGAAGGCGCGCCCGCGCACCAAGGTCATCATCTTCACCGCCCACGCCCAGCCCGACCTGCTGGCGCTGGCGCTGCGCGCCGGGGCGTCCGGCTACGTGCTCAAGTCGGCCCCCGCCGAGGACATCGCCAAGGCGGTCAAAGCGGTGACCGGCGGCGGCACTTTCCTGGGCGGGGACTTCGCTGGCGGCAAGCCGTCGGAGGTCGAGAAACTGCTGGAGCTGTCGCCGCGCGAGCGGCAGATCCTCGAGCTGCTGGCCGAGGGGCTGCGGGTGAAAGAGATCGCCGAGCGGCTGCAGCTGAGCCCGGCGACCGTGCACACCCACGTGCGCAACGCGATCGCCAAGCTCGAGGTGGACACCCGGACCGAGGCGGTCGCGCTGGCCGTGAAGTTCAGCTATCTCGGGGCCGGGGGGACGGCTTGAAGTCCAGCGCGCAGCCGTTGATGCAGTAGCGCATCCCGCCGCGGTCGGCCGGACCGTCCTCGAAGACGTGGCCCAGGTGGGCGTCGCAGTGCTTGCAGACGACCTCGGTGCGGCGCATGAACAGGCTGTTGTCGGGGCGCAGCTCGACGTGCTCGAGGTTGGCGGGCTCGGTGAAGCTCGGCCAGCCGGTGCCCGAGTCGAACTTGGTGTCGGAGCTGAACAACTCGGTGCCGCAGCAGACGCAGGCGTAGCTGCCCTCCTGCTTCTCGTCCACGTAGGGGCCGGTGAAGGCGCGCTCGGTGCCCGCGCGGCGGGTCACCTCGTACTGCTCCGGGGTCAGCTCCTGGCGCCACTCCTCGTCACTTTTCACAACTTTGGTCGGCATACGGTCCATTCTCCTTTCGTCTCGACGTCCAGGGTACGCCGTCCTCCTTACGAGCTTGTGACATCGCCGGCCCGGCCCGACGAGCGGGCGGGAAGTCTGCCTAGGATGGCGCCTTGTCCGCCTTCTACGAGCCGGCCGGAACCGGCTACCTCGCGACCGAGCTGACCCGGGGGCCGTGGGACCCCGGCGCCCAGCACGCCGGGCCGCCGTCGGCGCTGCTCGGGCGGGAGCTGGAGCTGCTGCCCGAGGCCGCCGACTTCCAGGTCTGCCGGATCACCTTCGAGATCCTGCGCTCGGTGCCGATCGGGCCGGTCGAGGTCGAGGCGCGGATCGTGCGGCCCGGCCGGCGGGTGCAGATGATCGAGGCCGAGCTGCGGGTCGAGGGCGAGGTGCTGATGATGGCCCGCGCCTGGCGGCTGCGCCGGGCCCGGCTCGACCTGCCCGCCGCCGCGGCGGCGATCCCGCCCGGCCCGTCGCTGCCCGCCGAGCCCGGGTCGGCGAGCTTTTTCCCGACCGGCGAGAGCGCCGGCTACCACACGGCGATGGAGATTCGGTTCGTCTCCGGCGGCTTCGACGAGGTCGGCCCCGCGGTCGGCTGGCTGCGCATGCGCCAACCCCTGGTCGGCGAGGAGCCGGCGACGCCGCTGCAGCGGCTCCTGGTCGCCGCCGACGTCGGCAACGGGATCAGCGCCGCGCTCGACTTCCGCCGCTTCACCTTCGTCAACGTCGACCTCACCGTGCAGCTGGAGCGGCTCCCGGAGGGCGAGTGGATCGGCCTCGACGCCGTCACCTTGCCGCGACCGACGGGCAACGCCACCGCCGAGTCGGTGCTGAGCGACGAGCGCGGCCGCGTCGGCCGCGCGCTCCAGTCCCTCTTCGTCGCCGAACGCTGACCCGCACCGGCGCGTTCGCAGTTCTCCGCGCTATGCGCGGCAAAGTGCGAACGCACCGGGGCGCCTCTCGACGAGTTCGCAGTTCTCCGCGCTATGCGCGGCAAAGTGCGAACGCACCGGGGCGCCTCTCGACGAGTTCGCAGTTCTCCGCGCATAGCGCGGCAAAGTGCGAACGCCCGGGGGCGCCTCTCGACGAGTTCGCAGTTCTCCGCGCTATGCGCGGCAAAGTGCGAACGCCGAGTGGGGGCGGATCAGGCGACGAGGGCGGCGAGGTTGGCCACGGTCAGGTCCGGCTTGACCGCGGCGGTGGCCGGGTCCTCGGAGCCGCCGCCGGAGCCGCTGGTGCCGCTGAGGACGAGGATCGTGTCGAGCCCCGCGGCGTGGCCGCCCGCGATGTCGGAGGAGAGCCGGTCGCCGATCATCGCCACCCGGCGCGCCGCGGGGATCCGCGAGAGGGCCAGCTCGAAGAGGTGGCGCTCCGGCTTGCCGGCGATCTCCGCCTTCTTGCCGGAGGCGACCTCGACCGCCGCCAGGATCGACCCCGACCCCGGCCACTCGCCGCCCGGCATCGGCATCGTCGGATCGTGGCTGGTGGCCAGCAGCGCGGCCCCCGCGTCGAGCGCCCGCTTCGCGGCGAGCAGGTGAGGGTAGGCGAACTCGCGCCAGCCGGAGACGACCACCACGGCCGCCTCGGTCGGCGCTTCGAAGTCGACCAGCCGCAGGCCTTCGCCGGCGACCATCTCGCGCAGCGGCTCGAAGCCGAGCACCAGCGCCCCGGCGCCCGGCCCGACCGCCTCGGCGGCCAGCCGCGCCACGGTGATCCCGGCGGTGACGACCCGCTCGGGCCCGATCTCGACCCCGAAGCCGTGCAGCCGTTCCGCGTATTTCTCCGGCAGGTGGGTCGGGTTGTTGGTGACGAAGACGAGCTCCTTGCCCGCGGCGAGCATCGTCGCCAGCGCCTCGGGCGAGCCGGGCACCGGCTCGCGGCCGGTCCAGACGACCCCGTCGAGGTCGATCAGGAAGCCGTCGTAGTCGTCGATCGCGGGCACGGCCGCCCAGCGTATTGGCCGGCCGGGTACGGTGATGGCCAGCGTGACTGCCGCTGACGGAAAGGTCGTGGTCGCCTCCGAGCTGACCAAGCTCTACGGGGCCGGTGAGACGGCGGTCCACGCCCTCGACGGGGTCAGCACCGCCTTCGACCGCCACCGCTTCACCGCGATCATGGGGCCGTCGGGCTCGGGCAAGTCCACCCTGATGCACATCCTCGCCGGGCTCGACACGCCGACCTCGGGGACGGTCACCCTCGACGGGGTCGAGATCACCGACCTCGACGACGCCGCCCTGACCAAGCTGCGGCGGGACAAGCTCGGCTTCGTCTTCCAGTTCTTCAACCTGCTGCCGGTCCTCACCGCCGAGGAGAACCTGGTGCTGCCGCTCTCGATCGCCGGGCGCAAGCCGGACCGCGAGTGGGTCGACCAGCTGATCCGCACGGTCGGGCTCTCCGACCGGCGCACCCACCGGCCCGCCGAGCTCTCCGGCGGCCAGCAGCAACGCGTCGCCGTCGCCCGGGCGCTGGTCTCCAAGCCGGCGGTCGTCTTCGCCGACGAGCCGACCGGCAACCTCGACTCGAAGGCCGGCGCGGGCGTCCTCGACCTGCTGCGGCGCGCGGTCGACGATTTCGGCCAGACCGTGGTGATGGTCACCCACGACCCGGTCGCGGCCGCCCGCGCCGACCGGCTGATCACCCTGCGCGACGGCAAGGTCGTGCACGACGGCGTGCCCGGCGGCGCCGACCAGGTGATCGAGCTGATGAAGCAGTTCGACTAGGAGGGCGGCCGGGCCGTGACCAAGCTCGCGATCAAGAGCCTCTGGGCGCGCAAGGTGCGGGCGGTCGCGACCTCGCTGGCGGTGATCCTCGGCGTCGCCTTCATCGCGGGCTCCTACGTCCTCACCGACACGATGTTCGCCGCCTTCGACGAAATCTTCAGCGAGTCGCTGCAGGGGACCGCGGTGGTGGTGACCGCGGAGAACCCGGTCAAGCAGCAGTCGAGCGAAGTGCCGACGATCCCGGTCGGCTACCTGCCGAAGGTGCGCGGCGTCCCGGGGGTGAAGAGGGCGGCGGGGGCGATCTTCACGCCGGGCGGCTTCTTCGACGCCGAAAACAAGGCGATCGGGACCAAATTCGCGCCGAAGTTCATCTCCTCGACGCTGCCCAAGGGGCTCGAGTCGCTCACCTACGTCGACGGCCACAAACCGCGCGGGCCCGGCGAAGCCTCGATCGACAAGGCGGCGGCCGAAGCGGCCGGCCTCGAACTCGGCGACACGCTGAAGATCGCCGGCGCCGGCCGCGCCAGGGCGTTCCGGCTGGTCGGGCTGACGCAGCTCGGACAGGCCTCCTTCGGCGGCGCCTCGATCGCCCAGGTGACCCTGCCGGTCGCCCAGCAGCTGACCGACAAGCGCGGCCGCCTCGACCAGATCTCGGTCGCCGCCGCGCCGGGGGTGTCCGAGCAGGTTCTGAAGCGGCGGGTCGAGAGGGCGCTGCCGACCAGCGCGCGTGTGGAGACGGCGCAGGAAAACGCCGAACGTAGCTCCGAACAGATCCGCGAAGGGCTCGGCTTCCTACAGACGATCCTGCTCGTCTTCGGCTACGTCGCGGTGCTGGTCGGCGCCTTCATCATCTTCAACACCTTCTCGATCACCGTCGCCCAGCGCATCTCCGAGTTCGGCGTGCTGCGCACCCTGGGCGCCTCGCGCCGGCAGATCCTCTCCTCGGTGCTGCTGGAAGCGGGGGCGATCGGCCTGTTCGGCGGGCTCGTCGGGTTGGCGGGCGGCTACGTGGTCGCCGCCGGGCTGCGGGCGCTCTTCGCGGCGATCGGCGCCGACCTGCCGAGCACCAGCCCGGTGCTGGAGACGCGGACGGTGATCGTCTCGTTCCTCGTCGCCTTCCTCGTCACCGCGCTCTCGGCGCTGGTGCCGGCGGTGCGCTCGACCCGGGTGCCGCCGATCGCCGCCCTGCGCGCCTTCGCCCCGGCGCCGAGCCGGCGCCGCCGCATCGCGATGCGGGCGATCGCCGGCCTCCTGGCGGCGGTCGGGGCCGCCTTCGTCGTCGCCGGCCTCGCGGGCGGCGGCGGGGTCGGCTCCCGCGCGGCGCGGATCGGCGGTGGCGGGATCGCCGTCGTGGTCGCCATGTCCCTGTTCAGCCCGGCCCTGGTGCGACCGCTCGCCGACCTCGCCGGCCGGCCGCTGGAGCGGCTGCGGCGGCTCACCGGGCGGCTCGCGCGGGAGAACGCGAAGCGCAACCCGGGGCGTACGGCGGTCACCGCGGCGGCGCTGATGATCGCCCTCGCCCTGGTCAGCTTCATCACCGTCTTCTCCGCCGGGCTGAAGGCCTCGGTCGGCCAGATCATCGAAGAAAACTTCGCCGGCGGCCTGGTGATCGAGAACTCCGACGGCTTCTCGCCGATCCCCGCCGGCGCCGCCGAGGCGGCCGCGAAGGTCCCCGGAGTGAAGGGCGTGGCGACGATCCGCGGCGCCGAAGCCAAGGTGATTGGCGGCGGCGGGGAAACCGTGCGGGTGAGCGGGCCGTCGCCGAACATCGAAGAAGGGATCGAACTCGAATGGAAGGCCGGCGGGCCGGCGAAGCTCCGCCGCCTGGCCGATGACGAGGCGATCGTCTCCACCGACTTCGCCTCCACCCACCACCTCGCGGTGGGCGACCGGTTCAGCCTGCTGTCGCAGTCGGAGGCGCGGCCGGCCTTCACCGTCGCCGGGATCTTCGAATCGAAGGTCGGCGTCTTCGGCAGCGTGCTGGTCACCCAGGCGGTGATGGCGGAAGCGTTCCTCCAGAGCCAGGACACGGCCGACTTCGTGATCCTCGAACCGGCCGCCGACGCGGCGAAGGTGCAGGCGGTTCTCACCGCGACCACCGAACGCGCCTTCCCCACCGCCGAAGTCCTCAACCAGCAGGAACTGCGCGAAGAACGCGAAAAGCAGATCGACTCGATCGTCCAGCTCTTCTACGTGCTGCTCGGCCTGGCGGTGGTGATCTCCCTGATCGGCGTCGCCAACACGCTCGCCCTCTCGATCTACGAGCGCACCCGGGAGCTCGGCATGCTCCGCGCGATCGGCATGTCAAGGCGCCAGGTGCGCTCGATGATCCGCTACGAGGCGGTGATCACGGCGCTGATCGGGGCGATCCTCGGCCTCGCCCTCGGCGTCGTCTTCGCGGCGCTGATCGCCCAGCCCCTGAAGGCCGAAGGCTTCACGCTCTCCTACCCGATCGGGACGCTGATCGGGATCCTCGCCCTGGCCGCCCTCGCCGGCGTCGTCGCCGCGATCGTCCCCGCCCGCCGCGCCTCCCGCCTCGATGTCCTGAAAAGCCTCCAGTACGAGTGACGGCCCGACGCTGTCGCCCTCTGGGTGACAAGCGTCGAGGGGCCGGGGCTACGCTGCGCGCATGTTCCGCCTGAGCGCGAAGTCGCCGTCACCGTGGCTCGGGCTCCTCGCCGCGGCCGTCGCCACGGCGATCGGCGCCGGGGTGGTGGCGGCGCTGCAGGGCATCGCGGAGGCGGTTTCGCTGGGCATCGTCTTCATTCCCGGGGTCCTGCTCGTCTCGACCGTCTGGGGGCTGCGGATGGGGCTGGTGACCGCGGTGCTGAGCGCGCTCGTCTTCAACTTCTTCTTCCTGCCGCCGGTGCGGACCTTCACGATCAACGCCCAGCACGACCTCGTCGCCCTGGTCATCTTCGTGATCGTCGCGGTTGCCGCCGGGACGCTGGCCGAGCTGGCGCGGGCGCGCGCGGCCGAGTCCGAGCGACGCCGCCAGGAGGCCGACCAGGCATTGGCCGAGGCCGCGGCGCTCGCCGCCGAGCGCGACCGGATGGCCGCCGAGGCGATCGAGACGGAGGCCCTGCGCCGCTCCGACGAGCTGAAGACCTCGCTGCTGCGCTCGGTGTCGCACGACCTGCGCACCCCGCTCACCGCGATCATCGCGGCGGGCGCGGCGCTCGACTCGCCGAGCGTCACCGCCGCCGAGCGCCACGAGCTGAGCGAGGCGGTGGTCGACGAAGGTCGGCGCCTCTCGCGGCTGGTCGAGAACCTGCTCGACGTCTCCCGCCTGGAGTCCGGCAAAGCCGAGCCGCATCAGGAGCAGGTCGAGGTCGGCGAGCTGCTGGCCGCGGCGCGGGAGTCGATCGGGCCGGACGCCGAGGTGGTGCGGCTGGCGCTCGATGAAGAGCTGCCCTCGCTGCGGGCCGACCCCGCCCAATTGGAGCGGGCCTTCGCGAATCTGCTGGAGAACGCGGTGGTGCACGGCGCGAAGGCGCCGGTGCTGGTCCGCTCGCGGTTGGTCGGGCCGCGGCTCGTCGTGCGGGTGGTCGACCAGGGGCCCGGCATTCCCGAGAACCTGCGCGAGCGGATCTTCGAGCCCTTCTACCGGGCGCCCGCGGCGGCCGGCGGGGCCGGGTCGGGCCTCGGCCTGGCGATCGCCCGCGGCTTCATCGAGGCCAACGGTGGCGAGGTCGAGGTCGAGTCGCTGCCCGGTCAGGGGTCGAGCTTCGTGGTCAGCTTCCCCGCCCCCGACGTTTCCGAGTTTTCGGGGTCATATGACCCCGAAAACTCGGAAACCCCCGGCGGGCCGGGATGAGCGCGGCGCACGCGGCGCGGATCCTGGTCTGCGACGACGAGCCGCAGATCGTCCGGGCGCTGCGGGTGATCCTTCGCGATGCCGGCTTCGAGGCGGTCACCGCGTCGAGCGGGGAGGAGGCGCTCGACCTGGCGGCGGTGCGGCCGCCGGAGGCGGCGATCCTCGACCTGATGCTGCCCGACATCGACGGCGTCGAGGTGACGCGGCGCCTGCGCGAGTGGACCCAGCTGCCGATCCTGGTGCTCTCGGCGGTCGGGGAGGAGGACCGCAAGGTCGAGGCGCTGGCGGCCGGCGCCGACGACTACGTCACCAAGCCGTTCGGCCCGCGCGAGCTGATCGCCCGGCTGGAAGCGGTGCTGCGCCGCGCCGCGCCGGAGGGGGCGGAGCCAAGGATCGTCGCCGATGGCCTCGAGATCGACCTCGGTGCCCGCACCGTGCGTCGCGACGGCGAGACCGTCCACCTCACCCCGACCGAGTTCAGCCTGCTGCGCACCCTCGCCCGCAACCGCGGTCGGCTGATGACCCACCGGGCGCTGCTGGTCGAGGTCTGGGGCGTCGAGTACGAAGACGACTTCCAGGTCCTGCGCGCCCACATCGCCAACCTGCGCCGCAAGATCGAGCCACCCGGCGGCCCGAAGTACATCAAGACCGACCCCGGCGTCGGCTACCGGTTCGCCGCCTGAACCGGGCCTTCACACGATCTGTATAGGGGTTGACCGGAACTTCATGCGGCCTTGACGGGGGCGGGCGCACGATGGTGACGTGAGCCACCTCGCCCACCTCATCGACGTCGCCGACATCTTCCGGGGCGGCGGCAGCCCGATCGCCGACGCCTTCGCGATCGCCCTCTCGGTCGCGCTGTTCGCCTTGATCTTCTGGGCGATCGACCTGATCGATCGGATCTGATCGTGGTGACCTCGCCGCCGCTTGCCGCCCTCTCGGGGGCCGACCTCTTCGGCCTCGTCGCGGCCGCGATCGTGTGCTGCTACCTCGTCTACGCGCTGCTGCGCGGGGAGGACCTCTGATGGCCCAGGGCTGGCTCCAGGTCGCCGTCTTCGTCGCCGTCGTGGTCGCGCTGACGCCGCCGCTGGGCATCTACATGGCGAAGGTCTTCGGCGGCGAGCGCGTCTTCCTGACGCCGGTCCTCGGGCCGCTCGAGCGCCTCACCTACCGCGTGCTCCGCGTCGACACCGCCGAGGACCAGGACTGGAAGGCGTACGCGAGGAGCCTGGTGCTGTTCTCGCTCTTCTCCTGGGTCCTCCTCTACCTCATCCTGCGCACCCAGGGCATCCAGCCGTTCAACCCGGAAGGCTTCCACTCGGGGCCCTGGGACGTCAGCTTCAACACCGCCTCCTCGTTCGTCTCCAACACCAATTGGCAGTTCTACGGCGGCGAAGCGACGCTCAGCTACTTCACCCAGATGGTCGGCCTCACGGTGCAGAACTTCGTCACCCCGGCGGTCGGGATCTGTGTGTTGCTGGCCTTCATCCGCGGCATCGCGGGGCGCGGCGGCGGTCTCGGCAACTTCTGGAAGGACCTGACCCGGGCCCTGTACTACGTGCTGGCTCCGCTCGCGGTGATCGTCACCCTGATCCTCGTCTCCCAGGGCGTCGTGCAGACGCTCGGCGGCGCCGGCGTCGCGAAGACGATCGAGGGTGCCAAACAGGCGCTCGCGCTCGGCCCGGTCGCCTCGCAGGTCGCGATCAAGCAGCTCGGCACCAACGGCGGCGGCTTCTTCGGCGTCAACTCGGCGATGCCGTTCGAAAACCCGAACCAGCTCACCGGCTTCGTCGAGCTGTTGTCGATCATCCTGATCCCGGCCGCGCTCACCTACAGCTATGGCCGCCTGGTCGGCCGCCAGCGAGAGGGCTGGTCGATCTTCGCCGCGATGCTGGCGATCTACCTCGCCCTGGTCGTCGTGATCATCCCGGCCGAGCAGCACGGCACGCCGGCAGAGCACGCGGCCGGCACGCCGACCGCGGCGATCGCCGGCTCGACGGGCGGCAACCTGGAAGGCAAGGAGCAGCGCAACGGGATCACCGAGTCGGCGCTGTGGGCGACGACGACGACGGTCACCTCGAACGGCTCGGTCGACTCGGCCCACGCGTCCTACACCGGCATCGGCGGTGCCGTCCCGATGGCCGGGCTGGCGACCGGCGAGGTGGTGTTCGGCGGGGTCGGCACCGGCCTCTACACGATGCTCCTCTACGTCCTGCTCGCGGTGTTCATCGGCGGCCTGATGGTCGGCCGCACCCCCGAGTACCTGGGCAAGAAGATCCAGGCGCGCGAGATCAAGCTGGTCTCCCTGGCGATCCTGGTGACGCCGCTGGCGGTGCTGCTCGACGCGGGGCTGGCGATCGCGGCGCCGGCCGGAACCCGTTCGATCGCGGGCGCCGGCCCGCAGGGACTCTCGGAAACGCTCTACGCCTACCTGTCGCAGGCCAACAACAACGGCTCCGCCTTCGCCGGCTACTCCGGCTTCGTCCAGCCGCACGCCCCCGGCAACATCGGCGCCTCCGGGATCGCCTTCGCCGACCTGCTCGGCGGCGCGACGATGACGCTGGCCCGCTTCGTCCCCATCGTCCTGATCTTGGCGGTCGCCGGCTCGCTGGCGGGCAAGAAGATCGCCCCGGCCGGCCCCGGCACGATGCGGACCGACGCGCCGACCTTCGTCGTCCTGCTCGTCGGGATCGTGATTCTGGTCGGCGCCCTCACGTTCTTCCCCGCCCTTCTGCTCGGGCCGATCGCCCAGGGCCTGACCGGGAGGTTGTTCTGAGATTGCGCCGCCCCGCGATCACCGCGGCGACCGCCGTCGTCGCCTTCACGGTCCTTTTCGGCCTCGCCTACCCGCTGGCGATGACCGGTGTCTCCCAGCTCCTCTTCCCGGCCGGCGCGGACGGCTCGAAGATCACGCTCGACGGCAGGCTCGTCGGCTCGAAGCTGATCGGGCAATCGTTCTCGAGGCCACTCGTCGGCAAGGACGGCAAGCCGAGGCTGAATCGGGATGGCGAAGCGATCCTCGTCCCCGATCCGCGCTACTTCCAGCCGCGCCCGTCCCAGTCGGGCTACTCGGCGAACGCGACCTTCTTCAGCAACCTCGGCCCCAACAGCGTCGCCGAGCGCGAAGCGGTGCGCCGGCGCATCGCCCAATACCTGAAGCTGAACCGGCCCTACGACAGGTCGCTGACCGCGGCCGCCGTCCCCGTCGACGCAATCACGATGTCGGGTTCCGGCGTCGACCCGGAAATCTCGCCGGCCAACGCCGCCATCCAGGCGCGCCGGGTCGCCGCCGTGCGTGGCCTGTCGCTCGGCCAGGTCGAAGCGCTGATCGCCGCCCACACCGGCGGCCGCTTTCTCGGCGTCTTCGGCGAGCCCGGCGTGAACGTCCTGCAGCTCAACATCGCTCTCGACGAAGAGGCACCAAAGCGATGACCGACCTTGCCACCGCCCCCGAGCGCCCGCCCCGGGCGGCCGCGACCACCGATCGCGACGAGTCGCGTTCGCTCCTCGAGCAGGAGATCCTGCGCCCGGCGCTGATCGAGTCGCTGCGCAAGCTCGACCCGCGGGTCCAGGTGCGCAACCCGATCATGTTCGTGGTCGAGATCGGCGCCGCGATCACCACGGTGGCGTGGCTCATCCAGGTCTTCGGCGGCAGGCCCCTGGGCGGGGGCCACGAGGGCGCCTGGTTCTCTTTCGCGGTCACCGCCTGGCTTTGGCTGACGGTCGTCTTCGCCAACCTCGCCGAGGCGATGGCGGAGGGGCGCGGGCGCGCCCAGGCGGCGAGCCTGCGGACGATGCGCGCCGAGACGACGGCACGGCTGCTCGACGGTGGCGAGAAGCCCGCCTCCGAGCTGGCCCGCGGCGACGTCGTCGTGGTCGAGGCGGGGGAGACGATCCCCGGCGACGGCACCGTGGTCGAGGGGATCGCCTCGGTCGACGAGTCGGCGATCACCGGCGAGTCGGCGCCGGTGATCCGCGAGGCGGGGGGCGACCGCTCCGCCGTCACCGGCGGCACCAGGGTGCTCTCGGACCGGATCGTCGTCGAGATCACCCAGCAGCCCGGCCGTTCGTTCCTCGACCGGATGATCGCCCTGGTCGAGGGGGCAGAGCGGCGCAAGACGCCGAACGAGGTCGCGCTCGGCATCCTGCTGTCGGCGCTCACCCTGGTCTTCATCTTCGTGATCGTGAGCCTGCGCCCGATGGCGCTCTACGCCGGCACCGAACTCTCGGAGACGACGCTGATCGCGCTCCTGGTCGCGCTGATCCCGACCACGATCGGCGCCCTGCTCTCGGCGATCGGGATCGCCGGCATGGACCGCCTGGTGCGCCGCAACGTGCTGGCGCTCTCGGGCCGCGCGGTCGAGGCCTCGGGGGACTGCGACGTGCTGCTGCTCGACAAGACCGGCACGATCACGCTCGGCAACCGCGAGGCGGTCGCGCTCATCCCGATGCCGGGCGTCGGCGAGGCGGAGCTGGCCGAGGCGGCGCAGATGTCGTCGCTGGCCGACGAGACGCCCGAGGGGCGCTCGATCGTCGTCCTCGCCAAAGAGCGGTTCGGCATCCGCGGGCACGACTTCGGCGGCGAGGAGCCGACCTTCGTGCCGTTCAGCGCCGAGACCCGGATGAGCGGCGTCGACGTGGACGGCACCCGGCTGCGCAAGGGGGCGGGCGACGCGATCTCCGCCTGGATCGCGGACGAGGGCGGCCACGCTCCGCCGGAGCTGCAGGTCGAGCTCGACCGGGTCGGCCGCGAGGGCGGCACGCCGCTGGCGGTCGCGCGCGACGAGCGGGTGCTCGGCGTCATCTATCTCAAAGACATCGTCAAGGAGGGGATGAAGGCGCGCTTCGACCAGCTGCGGGAGATGGGGATCCGCACGATCATGGTCACCGGCGACAACAAGCTCACCGCGGCGAAGATCGCCGCGGAGGCCGGCGTCGACGACTTCCTGGCCGAGGCGACGCCGGAGCGCAAGCTCGAGCTGATCAAGGAGCAGCAGGCCGACGGGCGGCTGGTCGCGATGACCGGGGACGGCACGAACGATGCGCCCGCGCTGGCCCAGGCCGACGTCGGCGTGGCCATGAACACCGGCACCCAGGCCGCCCGCGAGGCCGGGAACATGGTCGACCTCGACTCCAACCCCACGAAGCTGATCGAGATCGTCGAGGTCGGCAAGCAGCTGCTGATCACCCGCGGCGCCCTGACCACGTTCTCGATCGCCAACGACGTCGCCAAGTACTTCGCGATCCTGCCCGCGATGTTCGCGACCACCTGGGCGGCGGGCGGCCGGCCGGGGCCGCTGAGCTCGCTGAACGTCATGTCGCTGGGGACGCCGGAGTCGGCGATCCTCTCGGCGATCATCTTCAACGCGCTGATCATCCCGCTGCTGATCCCGCTCTCGCTGAAAGGGGTCCGCTACCGGCCGCTCGGCGCCACGGCGCTGCTGCGCCGCAACATGCTGCTGTACGGCCTGGGCGGGCTGATCGTCCCCTTCGTCGGGATCAAGCTGATCGACCTCGTCGTCCACAACCTGCTGGGGGCCTAAGGGTGGGGCCGCGGTCCGCGATCCTCCGGAGCCGAACGTGGCGGGCCGCCTGAAGGTCTTCCTCGGGATGGCGGCCGGGGTCGGCAAGACCTACCGGATGCTGCAGGAGGGCCGGGCCGAGGCCCGGGCGGGTCGCGACGTGGTGACCGGCTACCTGGAGCCGCACGAACGCCCGGAGACCTCCGCCCAGGCGGCGGGGCTCGAGGCGATCCCCCGGCGCGAGGTCGAGATCCGCGGTGGCGCAACCGTCGCCGAGATGGACCTGCCGGCGTTGCTGCGCCGGGCGCCGGGGCTGGCGCTGATCGACGAGCTGGCGCACACCAACCCGCCCGGCCTCGAGCACGGCAAGCGCCACGAGGACGTCGCCGACGTCCTCGCCGCCGGGATCGACGTCTTCTCGACCGTCAACGTCCAGCACCTGGAGTCGCTGAACGACCAGGTCGCGGAGCTGACCGGCGTGCGGGTGCGGGAGACGGTCCCCGACTCCGTCCTCGGCAGGGCCGACGAGGTGGTCCTCATCGACCTGACCCCGGAGGCGCTGATCGCCCGCCTGCGCGACGGGAAGATCTACCCGCCCCGGAATATCGACGCGGCGCTGAACAACTTCTTCAAGATCGAGAATCTGGCGACGTTGCGGGAGGTCAGCCTGCGCCAGGTCGCCGAGGACGTCGAGTCGAAGCGGCTCGACATCGCGGCGGTCGAGCCGCTCGGCACGAGGGTCGAGGAACGGGTCTCCGACGAAGCGCCGAAGGCGGTGGGGGAGCGCCTCCTGGCGCTGGTCCGCCCGGAGCCGGACGCGCAGCGGCTGGTGCGCCGGGCCTGGCGCTCGGCGCAGCGGTTGGGGACGGATCTGGACCTGCTCTGGGTGAAGGCGCCGGGGCGGGTGATCGAGGGCGATTGCGAGCGCCAGGTGACGGCGCTGCGACGGCTCGCCTCGGTGCTCGGCGCGACGCTGCTGATCGAGGAGCACGACGACGTGGTGGCCGCCGCCGCGCGCGTCGTCCGCAGGCGCGGCAGCACCTACATCATGGTCGGCGAGTCGCCCCCGGCCCGCGGCCTCGCCCGCCTGCGCGAGCCGCTGCCGCAGCGCCTCATGCGTGCCACTCCGCCCGGGGTCGACGTCCGCATCGTCGCCAACCGCGCCCGGAGGGCCCCATGAGCCGCCCGCTGCCCCCGCCCGGCGTCGACGCTTGTCACCCAGAGGGTGACAAGCGTGCGAGCTCGCGCTTGGACCTCGACGCTTGTCCGCGTATGGAGGACAAGGGTCGAGGGGGGCGAGGGGGTTGGGGATGATTTGGCTGTCGGTGGTGGTGGCGCTCGGGCTCGTCGCCGGCGCCGGGGTCGCGCTCGCCGGCCGGCGGCGCGGCGGGGCGGGCGGGGATGCCGTCCATCACATCCTGCTGCCCTTCACCGGGGCCGAGATCTCGCGGCGGGCGCTCGACGCCGCCCTGCGGCTCGCCCGCGCCGAGGGCGCCACGCTGATGCCCGCCTACCTCGCCGAGGTCCCCAAGAGCCTGCCGCTCGACTGCGCGATCCCGGCAGAGGCCGGCCACGCGATGGCGATGCTCGAGGCGGTCGAACAGCGGGCGGCCGCCCGCGGCGTCCCGGTCGACGCCCGCATCGAGCGCGGTCGTACCTATCGCCACGCTCTCGCCCGCCTGCTCTCGGCGGAGTCCTTCGACCGGGTGGTCGTCGCCACCGGCGCCACCGGCGCCCAGGGCCTCTCCGGCGCCGACCTCGTCTGGCTGCTGGAACGTGCGCCCGCCGAGGTGATGATCCTCCGCCCCGGGCCCGACGACCACCGCATGGTCGTCCCCGCCGCCGCGCCGCGGTGGAAGGGATCACGGGCGGCGTCCCGTCCTGAGATCGGAGCGACGGATATGGGCCCGGCCCGCGCAGTCGGAGATCCGGCTCGCTGAAGCATTTTGGTCGTGGTGCCCCCAAAAAGCTTCAGCCGGCCGTCGCCGGCGGGGCGGCGAGGGTCGACCGAGTCGAGGGTTTAGCGCTTGCGTTTTTTCGGCAGCGTGTGGAAGACGACGTCCCAGGTCGGCGAGGAGACGCCGTAGCCGTAGCGGTGGTCCTGGAAGTGGTGGCGCATGTGGTGCTCGCGCAGCTTCTTGCCGAACTTCGACCGCGGCACGAAGTGGTGGACGTAGTAGTGCGTGTAGTCGTAGCCGAGGTAGCCGAGCATGAAGCCGCCGAAGGCGGGGTAGGCGGCGTCGCCGAGGACCACCAGGAAGCCGAGGAAGAAGAGCGCCGCCAGCGGGATCGAGACCGACGGCGGCATCACCAGCCGCAGCTTGTCGTTGGGGTGGTCGTGGTGGATGCCGTGGATGATGAAGTGCATGCGCCGGCCGAAGGCGTTGTCGGGCTGCCAGTGGAAGACGAGCCGGTGCAGCCAGTACTCGGTCAGCGTCCAGAAGACGACGCCGGCCGCCGAGATCAGGATCAGCTGCCAGGCGCTCCAGCCCTTCGTCGCCCCGATCCACTCGGCCGCGACGATCACCGGGACGAAGATGATCGCGGGCAGCGCCGGGTGCACGCGGGAGAAGAAATCGATGAACTCGCTCTTGAAGAGCGGCGGCGAATCGGCCAGTCGCTTGGTGCGGTTGTGCGCCTCCATCTGGCCGAATGTTAGCGGCGCCGACCGGCCCCCTCGCAAGACGCGGGGACTCTGTGAAGCACCTGTTACGCAGATGTAGCGATTTGCGGATTCGTGCCCGACGCGGTCACGGCGACGTTGCTTTCATGCCCGAGCCGATGCCGCGCAAGCCCAAAGCCCCGACCTGCGAGGACTGCTATTTCCACCGCAACATGTTGTGCGCATTGGAGCTCGGCGAGCCCTGCGCGACTTTCCGCCCCAACCGCCCCGAGGGCCTCGTCCCGCCGCGCCAGCCGGTGCTGCTGATGAGGGCGCCGCGATGGGCTTCGACCAGCCGCGTCGCCTGACCGTTATCCACGCGGTTCGATCTCTATGTTGTGGGAGATGCCGCAGCGCGATCTCTTCGCCGACTTTGCGCGGATGCGCCGGGAGATGGACCAGCTGATGGGCGATCCGTGGGGTCGCACCCGCTACGCCAGCCGCCGCGCCTCCGGCTTCTCGCCCAACGTCGACGTCTACTACGTCGACGACCCGCAGCGCGCCGTGGTCAAGGTCGACCTCGCGGGCGTCGACCTCTCCGAGATCGGGATCGAGGTCTCCGGCCGGCAGCTGGCGATCGTCGGCAAGCGTGCCCTGCAGGAGACCGAGGGCCGCGTCTACCAGCAGATCGAGATCCCTTCCGGCCCCTTCCGCCGGGTGGTCGAACTGCAGGTCGAGGTCGACGGCAACCGCGCCGCCGCCAACTACGAAGACGGCCTGCTGACCGTCGAGCTGCCGCTGCGCGACCCGCAGGAAACCACCCACCAGGTACCGATAGAGCGTTCATGATGGAGGGCTCGCCCAGCCTCGAGGTCGTCGAATCGCCGCTCGACGCCGACAGCGCCCTGCGCGGCGCCGTGCCGCTGCCGGAGGCGCTGCCGGTGCTGCCGCTGCGCGACTCGGTCACCTTCCCGGACACGATCACCCCGCTCGCGGTCGGCCAGCCGCGCTCGATCAAACTCGTCGACGACGTCCTCGGCGGCAACCGGATGCTGGTCATGGTCGCCTCCCGGAACGCCGAGAAGGAGGAGCCGACCCCGGAGGACCTCTACGGCGTCGGCGTCGCGGGCGTGGTCGAGCGGATGGTCAAAGTCCCCGACGGCAGCCTGCGGATCCTCGTCCAGGCGACCCAGCGCGTGCGGCTCGACGACTACGTCACCGACCGCCCCTACCTGATCGCCCGGATCAGCGAGCTGCCCGACGAGCTGAAGCGCAGCGCCGAGCTGGAGGCGCTCGCCCGCAACGTCCAGCGCACCTTCTCGGAGATCGTCGAGCAGATCCCCTATCTGCCCGAGGAGCTGCAGATGGCGGTCGCCAACATCGAGGACCCGAGCGCGCTCGCCCACCTGATCGGCGGCGCCCTGCGCATCGACACCGCCGACAAGCAGGAGCTGCTGGAAGAGGTGGACGTCGCCAAACGGCTGC
Organism: uncultured Actinomycetes bacterium; assembly: GCA_963766705.1. Lineage (GTDB taxonomy): Bacteria > Actinomycetota > Thermoleophilia > Solirubrobacterales > 70-9 > VAYN01. Next base: position 826,842 of record CAVYBE010000008.1, on the reverse strand, counting down.
GCCGGCTCTCCCAGATCCTCGCCCGTGAGCTCGAGGTCGTCCAGCTCGGCTCCCAGATCCAGTCCCAGGTCCAGTCGGAAGTCGACAAAGGCCAGCGCGAGTTCTTCCTCCGCCAGCAGCTGAAAGCGATCCAGGACGAGCTCGGCGAGGAAGACGAGGCGGCCGCCGAAGTCAAGGAACTGCAGGAGCGGATCGAGGCGGCGAACCTGCCCGAGGAAGCGCGCAAAGCGGCCGACCGGGAGCTGGGCCGGCTGGCGAAACTGCCGCCCGCGGCGGCCGAGCACGGGGTGATCCGCACCTACCTCGAGTGGCTGACCGAGCTGCCCTGGGACGTGGAGACCGAGGACAACCTCGACATCAAACACGCGAAAAAAGTCCTCAACGCCGACCACTACGACCTCGAGGACGTCAAGGAACGGATCCTCGAGTACCTGGCGGTGCGCAAGCTCAACCCGGAGAGCCCGGGGCCGATTCTCTGCTTCGTCGGCCCGCCCGGGGTGGGGAAGACGAGCCTCGGCCGCTCGATCGCCAAGGCGCTGGGACGCGAGTTCGAGCGGATCTCGGTCGGCGGCGTCCGCGACGAGGCGGAGATCCGCGGCCACCGCCGCACCTACATCGGCGCCCTGCCGGGGACGATCGTCCGCGCCCTGCGCGATGCCGGCTCCCGCAACCCCGTGTTCATGATCGACGAGATCGACAAGATGGGCGCCGACTTCCGCGGCGACCCGGCCTCGGCGATGCTCGAGGTGCTCGACCCGGCCCAGAACGACACCTTCCGCGACCACTACCTGGACCTCGCGTTCGACCTCTCCGACGTCGTCTTCATCGCCACCGCGAACGTGCTCGACACGATCCCGGGGCCGCTGCTCGACCGGATGGAGACGATCGAACTCTCCGGCTACACGCTGGACGAGAAGCGCCACATCGCCCGCACCTACCTGGTCGCCCGGCAGATCGAGGCCAACGGCCTGAAACCGTCCCAGATCGACTTCTCCGACGCGGCGCTGACGACGATCATCGAGGAGTACACGCGCGAGGCCGGCGTCCGCAACCTGGAGCGGCTGATCGGCACGGTGTGCCGCAAAGTCGCCCGCCAGGTCGCCGAAGGCAAGGCGAAGGGCAAGGTCCGGGTGTCGGGGAAAAAAGCGCGCGAGATGCTGGGGCGGCGCCGCGTCTTCGTGGAAACCCGGCGGCGCACCAAGGACCCCGGCGTCGCCACCGGGCTCGCCTGGACGCCGGCGGGCGGCGACGTGCTCTTCATCGAGGCGACCGGGATGCCGGGCTCGGGCCGGCTGACGATCACCGGCCAGCTCGGCGAGGTGATGAAAGAGTCGGCGCAGGCGGCGCTCTCCTACGTGCGCGGCCACCAGGCCGAGATCGCGCCGAAGATCAACGAGGACTGGTTCGCCGGGCACGACGTGCACGTCCACGTGCCGGCCGGGGCGGTGCCGAAGGATGGCCCCTCGGCGGGGGTGGCGATGACCGTGGCGCTCGCCTCGCTGATCAGCGGCCGCCCGGTCCGCAACGATGTGGCGATGACCGGCGAGGTGACCCTGACCGGCAAGGTACTGCCGATCGGCGGCCTGAAGGAGAAGTCGTTGGCGGCGCAGCGGGCGGGGATCAAACGGGTGATCGTGCCCGAGCGCAACGAGGGCGACGCGGCCGAGATCCCGGCCGCCGAGCTCGATGGCCTCGAGTTCGTCTTCGTCGACGAGGTCTCGAAAGCGCTCGACGTCGCCCTCTCTTGAGGGGGCGTCCCGAGCGGGTCGGCGGCGGCGCGCCCGCCAGGGTTGGCGGCGCCAGGGCCTTCGCCGCGAGGGCCGGCGCCTGATGGAGGCGGCCACCCTCCGCCGGCCGGCGGCGACCCGGACCCGGTCGCGGCTCCGCTCGCCGCGCGAGTGGGCGCGGGAGCGCTCGCGCGCCTTCTGGATCGTCGCCGGGCTGACCGCCCTGGCGGCGCTGCTGCGCTTCGCCACGCTCGGCGTGCAGAGCTATCACCACGACGAGGTCGTCACCGCCAGCCGGGTGCTGCGCGGCGGGTTCGTCCACGCGATGCACGCGGTCTGGGTCAGCGAGTCGACGCCGCCGGTCTACTACGCGCTCGCCTGGATCTGGACCCAACTGGTCGGGACCGGGGAGTTCGGGCTGCGGACGGTCTCGGCGGCGGCCGGGGTGGCGACGGTGCCGGTCGCCTACCTGATCGGGGTCGAGCTGCGGGGCCGGCGCGCCGGCCTCTGGGCGGCGGCGCTGGTCGCCGTCAACCCGATGATGCTCTGGTACTCCCAGGAGGCGCGGGCCTACGCCCTGGTGGCCCTGTTCGGGGCGCTCTCGGCGCTCTGGTGGCTGCGCGCCGAACGGCGCGGGGCGCGCCGGGACTTCGTCTGGTGGGGCGTCTGGTCGGGTCTGGCGATCGGCACCCACTACTTTGCCGTCTTCCCGATCATCGCCGAGGCGCTGATGCTGCTGCGCCGGCGGGGGGTGCGGGCGAGCTTCGCGGGGATGGCGGTCCTGGCGGGGTTCGCGGCGGCGCTGGCGCCGCTGGCGATCCACCAGATGCTGATCGGCCACGCCGACTGGATCGGCAACTTCGGCCTCGGCCACCGGCTCTGGGAAACGGCGGCGACCTTCGTCACCGGGGAGACCGGCGACATCATCGCCCGGCCGGAGCGGCCCTGGCTCGCCTTCGTGCCGCTGGCGCTCAGCCTGGCGGCGCTGGCCCTGCTGCTCCGCCGCGGGGCCGGGCGGGAGCGCCGCGCCGCCGCCCGCCCGCTGCTGCTGGTCGTGGCGGCGATCGGGATTCCCGTGGCGCTGGTCGCGGCGAGCAAGGACTTCGTCCTCGCCCGCAACCTGATCCCGGCCCTGGTGCCGCTGCTGGCGGTGATCGGGATCGCGATCGCCTCGCCCGCCTCGCGCCGGCTCGGCGCCGCGGTCGGGGCGCTGCTGGTCGCCTACTCGCTCGGCTTCTGCGTCCTGGCGAGCACCGACGAACAGTTCCAGCGGCCGAACTGGAGCGCCGTCGCCGAACGCATCGGCGCGCCGCGCGGCCCGCGGGCGACGGTCACCTGGACGCTCGGCGAGGCGCCGCTGCGCTACTACCTCTCGACCGGGGCGATCCAGATCCGGACCAAGGAACGCTATCCCTGGCTGGTCAAGGAAGTGGACTTCGTCTCCGACGGGGTCGCGCCGCCCCCGCCGCAGCGTCTGCTCGGGCCGGGGTTCCGCCAGGTCGGCCGCGAAGACACCGGCCGCCTCTTCATCCGCCGCTACCGCTTCCAGCGGCCCGGCCTGGCGCCGCTGCGGCTGCGCCGGCTGCGCCACGCGAGCCTCGATTTCCGCAACAACGGCGTGCTGCTGGACGGCGTCGGGCCGGAGTGAGCGCCGGCCGTCCGGCCAGGCGCGGTGTCCCCCCGCAAGGAGCGGGTATATCCTGACCGAAACTGCATCGATCTGCGAGGGAGAAGGGATGGCCAAGACCAAGACGACCCACACGGCGGACCGCGCCGGTGACCTGTATGAAGCCGCGCGCGAGAATCCGTACGTACAACGCCTGATCGAGGACGAAGATCTGCGCGAAAATCTCAAGGACGCCTTCACCTCGGCCAAGAAGGCCTACGGTCGCGCCACCGGCAACGGCAAGGGCACGGTCAAGGCGGTCACCTCCGACAAGAAGGTGCAGAAGGAGATGCGCCAGGCCGCCGAGGCGCTCCAGGAAGCCCGTGAACGGCTGCAGAAGCCGAAGAAGAAGCACCGGCTCGGCAAGCTGATCCTGCTCGCGATCGTCGGCGCGGTGGTCACCCTCGCCGTCAGCGAGGGGGCTCGCAAGGCGGTCCTCGACGCGCTCTTCGGCGCCGAAGAGGAGTTCGAGTACACGAGCACGACCAGCATCAACGGCTCCTAGGGGCCGACGGAGACAACGAGAAACTCGGTGGAGGCGGCGACCAAAGAGCGCCAGCTCAGCGGTGAGAAGGCGCAGCGCATCGTTGACGCGATGCGCGACAGCGTCGCCCGGCGCGGCGCGGCGGGCTCGACCTTCGAGCACGTCGCCCGCGAGGCCGGGGTGAGCCGCGGCCTCCTCCACTACTACTTCGGCACCAAGGAGCGGCTCTTGGTCGAGGTGGTGCGGCGCGACACCGAACTGCGCATCGCCCGCCTCGACAAGATGCTCGCCGCGGCGAAGACGGCGGACGACGTGCTCGGCGTCCTCGTCTCCAGCCTCACCGACATGATCGACAACGATCCGGGCTACTTCCTGCTGCTCTACGAGCTGTTCAGCGCCGGCCGCCGCAATCCCGACATCCAGCGCGAGGTCGGCCAGCTCTTCGAGGCGACCCGCTCCCACGTCGCCGACGTCTTCCGCGCCAAGGAAGCGGAGGGCATCCTCAGCCTCCGCTTCGACCCCGAGGCCGTCGTCGCCTACCTGCTCGCGGTCGCCGACGGCTTCGCCCTGCAGTCCCTCTCCGACCCGAGTCGCGACATCACCCCGGCCCTCGAGGCCGGCGCCGCCTCGGCCCGCTACCTGCTCGTCTCCGACTGAGCCGCCCCCGCCGGCGGGGGCACCGTCAGCGGAGCCAGAAGCCCAGCACCGCGCCCAGCCAACCGGCGGCCATTTTGGAACTCGATTCCTGTCCGACGCCAAGCAGCAGCACCGCGAATCCGGCCGCGACGAAGATGGCAGTAACGCAGACCTGAACGACGAACTCGGATTCCGTCGATTCGGTTCGAGACATGGGCGGTTGACCTGTCTATTGCTGCGCCTGCAGCCTCTGGAGCTTGCGCAGGCGGCGCCGATACCGGCCGTAGCGGATCACCTTTGCCGCCCAGCGAATCCGGTTGCCGACGATGTGTTCGTCTCCGGGATGGCGCGGGGGCGGAGGTACGGGATCGAGGTTCCGTAGCTGTTCGGCGGCTTCACTCGAGGTCATGGCGCGACGGTAGCGCGACCGCGCCTCCTCGTCGCGAGAATTTGCACTTTTGTTTCACTTGGCCTCGCCTCGGCCCAGGCGGCGGGGTAGGATCGCGGCGTGGCAGCGGGGGGAGACGACATCGCTTTCGTGGGGCTCGCCCGGCAGGCGGAGATGATCCGCGCCGGGGAGGTCAGCCCGACCGAGCTGGTCGGCCAGGCGCTGGAGCGGATCGACCGGCTCGACCCGCAGCTGAACGCCTTCCGCAAGGTCTTCGCCGACAAGGCGATGCTGGAAGCCGAGCAGGCCGAGGCGCGACGCGGCGCCGGCGGCGAGCGGCCGCTGCTCGGCGTGCCGATCGCGATCAAGGACGAAGTCGACGTCGCCGGCGAGGTCAACACGCACGGCACCGACGCCTTCGAGATCCCGGCCAAGGCCGATTCGGAGATGGTGCGGCGGCTGCGCGAGGCGGGGGCGATCATCGTCGGCCTCACCCTGCTGCCGGAGCTGGCGATCTGCGGCTTCACCGAGTCGGCCACCTACGGCGTCACCCGCAACCCGTGGAACCCGCAGCGCACGCCGGGCGGCTCCAGCGGCGGCTCGGGCGCCGCGGTCGCCGCCGGGCTGGTGCCGATCGCCTCGGCCGGCGACGGCGCGGGCTCGATCCGCATCCCCGCCGCCTGCTGTGGCCTCTTCGGCCTGAAGGCGAGCCGCGGCCGCGTCTCGCTGGCGCCGCGCAAGGAAGGCTGGCGCGGGCTGGCGGTCGAAGGCTGCGTCAGCCGCACGGTCCTCGACACGGCGCTCTGGCTCGACGTCGTCTCCGGCGGCTCGACCGAGGACGAAGCGCCCGCCCCGCCGGAGCGCCCCTTCGTCGAGTCGGCCAAGCAGAGCCCCGGCAAGCTGCGGGTCGCCTGGTCGACCCTGGCGCCGCGGGCGCTGGCGCCGCCGAACGTCAGCGACGAGGTGAAGCAGACGGTCGCCGAGGCCGCCGACTTCCTCGCCACGCTCGGCCACGACGTCTCCCCGCGCGACCCCGACTGGGGGCGGGTCGGGGACACGATCACCGCCCGCTTCCTCAAGGGGGTCGCGGAGACGGTGGAGGAAGTGCCGCTGCCGGAGCGCCTCGAACGGCGCACCCGCGGCTTCGGCACCCTCGGCGGGCTGCTCCCCGACTCGCTCTACGAGAAGGCGATAGCGGGTCGCCCGGCCGAGATGGCCCGCATCAACGCGATCTTCGACGACGTCGACGTGCTGGTGATGCCGGTGATGGGCGGCACCGCGCTGCCGATCCGCCGCTGGCAGGGCCGCGGCGCCCTCTACACGGTGCTCGGGATGAGCCGCTTCTACCCCTACTGCGTGCCCTGGAACCACCTCGGCAACCCGGCGATGTCGATCCCCTTCGGCTTCGGCGCCGACGGCATGCCGCTTGCGATCCAGGTCATCGGCCGCCCGGGAGGCGAGTCGACCCTGATCTCGCTCGCCGCCCAGATCGAGGCCGAGCGCCCCTGGGCGGACCTCCGTCCGCCGATCTCCTAGCGGGTCCGCGCGCCTGCGCTCCGATGGTGCGCGGCGTGCCGCCGGTGGTGCCGGTGGACCTTCCTGTGTCGCCTGCGCAGCACCAGCGTGACCCGGCGCGTTTCGGTGGTCGCCGGCTTGCCGGTCGGTTCCCAGGTCAGCCGTAGCGTCAGCCGGACGCGACCGTGTCGGCGCAGCTTGGCCAGCGCCCCGCCGCGGGCCCTGACGACGAAGCTGTCCTTGGTTTCGGCGTAGCCCGGCGTGGGCGACGTGTAGGCCAGTTCCCTGACGCCCCTGCCGCCGACCCGGAGCGTGACGCCTTTCATCTCATAGGCGCGGAAGGAGACCTTCGCCGTCCCCGCCGCCAGGTCGTGCCGCACCTTTTCGACCATGACCGCACGGACCCTATGGACGGTCTCGCAGTTCTCCACGTGATCCCAGACGTTGGCGGACGCGAAGCCTTCGCCGGGCCCGCAGTCGAGCCAGTCGACGCCGGCGTCGACGCCGTCTCCGCTGTCCTTGCCGCCGAGGTACTCATAGTTGTAGCCGGCCAGCAGCTTGTCGTTGCCTTCGCCGCCGCGCAGCACGTCGTCGCCTTCTTCGCCCGCCACTTCGTCGTCGCCGGGGCCGCCTTCGATCGTGTCGTTGCCGGCTTCGCCGAAGAGCCTGTCGTTGCCCGGCCCTCCGTCGACGAGGTCGTTGCCGGACCCGGCGCGGACGAAGTCGTTCCCTTCGCCGCCGTAGAGCCGGTCGTTGCCGCTGTCGGGGGCGTTCTTGGTGACCAGCAGTTCGTTCGGATCGGGCTTCTCTTCCTGCCCTTCGACCAGAAAGTCGTTGCCCGGGCCGCCTTCGACCGTGTCGTCGCCTTCGCCTCCGTACAGCCAATCGTCACCGGCTTCGCCGCGGATCGTGTCGTTGCCCGGGCCGCCGAAGATGTAGTCCTTGCCGGGCGAGCCGATCAGCGTGTCGTTGCCGGGTCCGCCGTTCAGCCATTCGCCGCTGCTGTGGAGGTAGTCGTTGCCGGAGCCGCCGATCACCTCGGCGAAGCCGTTGATCTTGTCTTCTTCGCCGGCTGCGCCGAGGACGTGGTCTTCGAGGTGGAGCGGTTCGCTGCGCGCCGAGTCGTCGACGGCATTGTCGGATTCGGCGGCGAAGTCGAAGGTGTCGTTGCCATCGGGCTGGGCGTCGGCGACCACGGTGTTCATGCCCTTGCCGGGGCTGACGGTGTCGTTGCCCGGGCCGGGGACGATCCGGTCGTTGCCGCTGCCGGTCGCGATCGTGTCGTTGCCGCTGCCGCCGTCGACTTCCATCGGCCAGCTGTTGATGTAGGTCCCGTCGAAGCCGACGGCCTTGAAGGTGTCGTTGCCGTCGCCGAGCTCGATCTTCATCGCGTCCTGCCAGGCCGTTCCCGGGAGCCGTTTCACGCAGCCTTTGCCGCAGAGTTCGTAGTCTTCTTCATGCGGAAGGTGGAGCCGGCAGACCGCCAGGGACCCGGCGCCGCCGCCGCCGCTGCACCCGGGGCCAACCGTCAGGCCGGCGCCGAGGTCGGCCAGCTCTACGAGCGAGTGCCCTTCCCAGGTGGGGAAGGTCGGGACGGCGACTCTCAGTTCGTTCTGCTCTCCGGGGCCGGCGACGAAGTGGAGCACCGAGCGGTTGGTTTCGCCGGGGACTTCTTCGACGCTCACCGTCCCGGCCTGGGCGGCCGCCGGCGCGATGGCGAGGGCGGCAAGGGCTGCAATGGTGGCGATGATCCGACCGGTCAGTCTCATGGCCGCTTAAACCGGCGACCCGACGGAAGGTTGCGGAATTCAGACGAACGCGCAGCGCCAGTCGGTCCGGCGTCGCGGAGTGGGGCGCGCGGGCCGCTTGCTCAGGCGAAGACGCGGCGCATCCGGGCGAGCTCGCGGAGGCTGCCGTGGGGGCGGATCTTGCGGCCGAGCAGGAGCTTCAGCGGCTTGGCGTCGGGCTTGGTCGAGGCGAGCCAGTCGGCCCAGCTCGCCTCGATCGTGACCGCGGGGTCGATGGCGAGGCCCGGCTCGGCCCGGGTCGAGCCGTTGTCGATCACCAGGTGCCACGGCTCGGCGTCGGTGAACGTCCACTGGTAGACCAGCGGCGTCGTGCCGCCCGCGGCGGACGGGTCGGCGGACCGGGCGGTGACGTCGAACCAGAGGCGCATCAGCTCGGGGTCGTTGCTCGGCGAGTCACCGGCCCCGACCGGTCCGATGAGTCCGCCCAGCATCATCTTCACCTGGTCGGCGGCGACCTCCTCCTCGCTCTGTTCGGGGTCGAAGGGGAAGACGCCGGGCGGCATCTCCTCGGTCGGGAAGCCGATCGTCCGCCACCGCTGCCGCACCAGTTTGAGGCCGAAGGCGAAGATGTCCTCCAGGGTGAAGCCGTAGCACTCGGTGTAGGCGCGGTCGAGGTTCGGCGGCCGGAACACCGCGGGCGTGTAGGCGAGGACCTCGCGCATCAGCTCGACCACCGCGGCCCGACACTCCTCGGCGGCCGGGTGGGTGGGTGCGAGCAGCTCGGAGAGCACTTTGACGCCGAAGCCGATGTGGCGCTGCTCGTCGCGGGAGACGTTCGCCATCCCGGCGCTGAAGCCGGGCATCGTCTCCGCGGAGGCGAAGAAGTCCTCGATGAAGTGCTGGCCGGGCTGGGCGAGGCTGCCCTCGACGATCAGGTGGTAGAGCGTGATCGCCTGCGCGTACATGGGCAGCGAGGTGTCCTTGCGCAGTTCCTCGGCCATCCGGTCGAGCCGATCGAAGACACCGCGGTAGCCCCAGTTCAGCTGCGGCAGGGTGGAGGCCAGGGTCTCCTGGACGCTCTCGCCGCCGACCCCGATCACCTCCTTGAAGAAGCGGTGGAAGAAGAGCGAGTGGCGCACCTCGTCGACCTGCTGGGTGGCGAGGAAGTAGGACTGCTCCTCGGTCGGTGCGGCGGTGACGTAGGGGGCGAGGGTGTCGGCGACGCGGTCCTCGCCGTAGAAGAACATCGAGTAGATCCACATCGCCGAGCGGCGCTGGATGTCGGAGAGGGCGGCCCAGCCGGCGACGTCGGCCGAGAAGTCGATCTCGAAGGCCGACCAGTTCCCCTGCTCCCACCGCCTGTAGAGATCCTCGTAGGTGACGTTGTCCATCAACCGTTGGGATGCGACGCTCATCTCAACCCCGTTCCGTGTCGTGTTCGGCGACAGGGTCAGCCTAGCGCGTGACTGGCCGGCCGGCCAGTTCTGCCTGCGCGGACCGCGTTCGCAGAACTCCGCGCCATGCGCGGCGAAGTGCGAACGCGGGGCTTGGCGGCTCAGCTCGGCTGCGCGTCGGCGGCCGCCGGGACGTCGATCTCCCGCTTGACGATCTTGCCGGTCGGGCCTTTCGGCAGCTCCTCCAGGAACCAGACCACGCGCGGGTACTTGTAGGCCGCGATCCGCTCGCGCACCCAGGCGCTGATCTCTTCCGGCGCGAGCTCGGCCCCCGGTTGGAGCACGACCGCGGCGCCGACCTCCTCGCCCCACTCGGGGTGGGGGACGCCGACGACCGCCGCTTCGCGGATGTCCGGGTGCTCGTAGAGCACCTCCTCGACCTCGCGCGGGTAGACGTTGTAGCCGCCGCGGATGATCATGTCCTTCTTGCGGTCGACGACGTAGAAGTAGCCGTCCTCGTCGACCCGCCCCATGTCGCCACTGTGGAACCAGCCGCCGCGCATGACCTCGGCAGTCGCGTCCGGCCGTTCCCAGTAGCCCTTCATGATGTTGTGGCCGCGGATCACGATCTCGCCGACCTCGCCGGTCGGGACCTCCTCGCCGCCCTCGTCGACGATCCGCATCTCGACCTGCTCGAGCGGCGTGCCGATCGAGCCTGGCTTGCGCAGTTGGCCGGGGTGGCCGGAGGACGCGGTCGGGGAGGTCTCCGAGAGGCCGTAGCCCTCCAGCAGCTCGGCGCCGAAGGCCTCCTCGAAGCCGCGCAGGATCTCCACCGGCATCGAGGCCCCGCCGGTGATGCAGATGCGCAGCGAGGAGACGTCGAAGCGCTCCCGCTCCGGGTGGTGGAGCATCGCCCCGAACATCGTCGGCACCCCGTAGAAGTGGGTGACGCGGTCGCGCTCGATCGTCGCCAGCGCCTCGCCCGGGTCGAATTTCGGGACCAGGGTCAGGCAGGCGCCGCGGCGCAGCGAGCCGTTCATCGCCACCGTCTGCCCGAAGGAGTGGAAGAGCGGCAGCGCGCCGAGGACGACGTCGCCGGCGTCGACCAGGCAGGTGGTGCGGGAGACGATCTCCGAGTTCTGGTCGAGGTTGCGGTGCGACAGCTCGGCGCCCTTCGGCTTGCCGGTGGTGCCCGACGTGTAGAGGATCACCGCGGTGTCCTCCGCGTCGGTGTCGACGACGTCCGCGGTGGGCTCGAGGCCGTCCAGCGTCGCCGCGAGCTCGGTGGGCTCGACCGCGAGCAGCTCCGCGCCCGCGTCGGCGGCGCCGTCGCGGGCCTCGGCGAGGAACCCGTGCCAGGCGAACAGCAGCTTCGCCCCGGAGTCCTCCAGGTAGAAGGCGATCTCGCGCCGTTTCAGCAGCACGTTCATCGGCACCACGATGCCGCCCGCCCGCAGCACGCCGTAGTAGACGATCGGGAACTCGAGCACGTTCGGGAGCATCACCCCGACCCGATCCCCGGGCCGCACCCCGCGCTCTCCCAGCAGCGTCGCCAGCCGGGCGCTGCGGTCGTCGAGCTCGCCGTAGGTGAGGGTCTGCCCGCCCAGCCGCACGGCCGGCGCGGCGGCGTCGCGCGCGGCGCTCGCGGTGACGATCGAGGCCAAGTTCGTTCCCATCTGCCTTCCCTTCCTCCTCGCGGTTCCCCTGCGGAGTCTAGGTGGCGGGGGGCCGCTTCGTTAGGCTCGCGGCCATGGAGGACCTCGGTTCCAAAGTCTCCTACCTGGTCGCCCGGCGCGGCATCCCCGTCTATTCCAGCGACGAGGTGAAGCTGGGCGTCGTGGTCGAGGTGCTCGACGCGCCCGAGGCCGACCTCTTCGACGGGATCATCCTCGACACCACGCCGAATCGCTTCGGCGGCCACAAGTTCGTCGACGCGCCCGAGGTCGAGGGCATCTACGAGAACGGCGTGATCCTCAACATCGACGCCGCGACGGCGGCGAAGCTGACGAAGCCGGGCCAGAACCCGGCGACGGTCGAGGTGTCCCCGGACGACGTGGCGGGCGCGCCGGTGCCGAGCTTCTGGCGGCGGGCCTGGAACATGCTCTCCGGCAAGGGCTGAGCGGGCGAGGGGCTCGCCAGGGCTGCTCACCCGTGAAGGCGCGGGAGGTCCATGCCGCGCGGCTGACCGCGCAAGGGCTGGCGACGCGGCCGGCGCGGGACGCCGTGGAGGTCGCGGAGCGGCTGTTGGCGGTGCAGGGGCAGGACCTGCGCGGGGCGCGGCTGGCGGTGCGGGCGCGGAGCGAGGGGCTGGTCGCCTCCGACGTCGACCGGGCGCTGGCCGAGCGCCGGCTGATCGTCACCTGGGTCAACCGCGGCACGCTGCACCTGATCCGCGCCGAGGACTACCCGTTGCTGCACTCGCTGACCACGCCCCCGCTGTGGACCTCCTGCGAACGGCGGCTGCGCCAGACCGGCGTGGGGGACGCGGCCGAGCGCGGGGTGGAGGTCGTCGCCCGGGCGCTCGCCGAGGAGGGCCCGCTGACCCGCGCGCAGCTGCGTGAGCGCCTCGACTCGGCCGACGTCCCGACCGCCGGCCAGGCCCTCGTCCACGTCCTCTTCTTCGCCTCCCTGCACGGCGTCTGCGTCCGCGGCCCGATGGTGGGCAGCGAGCAAGCTTTCGTGTCTGCGCGCGACTGGCTGGGGCCGGTGATGGACCCCGGATGGACCCCTGAGCGAACCTCCCCGCAGTTCGTGAGCGAAGGGGTCCATCCGGGGTCCACCCGCGACGCAGCCCTCCGCGAGCTCGCGCGCCGCTACCTGGTCGGCCACGGCCCGGCCACCGACGCCGACCTCGCCCGCTGGGCGGGCCTGCCGCTGCGCGACGCCCGCGCCGGGTTGGCGGCGATCGCCTCGCAGGTCGTCGAGCTCGGCGACGGGCTCCTCGACCTGCGCCGGCGCGAGGAGCCCGCGCCGCTGCCGCCGCCCCGCCTGCTCGGCGCCTTCGACCCGCTGCTGCTCGGCTGGACCTCGCGCGAGCACGTCGTCGGCGAGCACGTCGGACTGGTGACCAACAACGGCCTCTTCCGTCCCTTCGCCCTGGTCGACGGGCGCGCCGTCGCCACCTGGCGCCTGCGCCAGGGCCAGGTCGCGATCGAGCACCTGGAGAAGGTCACCAAGAAGGCGAAGCTCGAGCTCGAAGCCGACGCGGTCGCCGTCGAGGCCTACCTCTCAAATTGATCCGAGGAATATTCCGGGTCCCCAGCAACCAGAAGCCGCCTCGCGTCCCTTCCGCCGAGGTCCGGGCGTGGGATCGATTCAGTCGTTCTGAAGTTTCGGCGGCATCGGGTCGCTGGTCGGACGCGGCGGCGGCTCCTGGCCCGGGGCCGGCGAGAGCTCCTGCTCCCAGACGTGGTTGAGCGAGACCTGCAGGTAGGCCCACATCCCCGGCGAGATGATCAGGTAGAGGATCAGGACGAGCCAGCCGTTGACCGGCTCCCGGTTGGCGAGCGCCGACGTCCCCTGCACCCGTTCGGTCCCCCTCCAGTAGGTGATCAGCGCCGGGACGATGATCAGCGAGCCCGGGAAGAGCGCGAGCAGCGAGTTGGTCGGGTTGCGGCCGAGGTCGTACCCCCGCGCCTCCCCGAAGGCCTTCATCTCCTTGTTGATCCGGTACCACCAGACGAGGTGGTAGATGCCGAGCGTGATGAACGGCAGCAGGGCCACCGCCCAGGGGTTGCGGACCTTTGCCTTCTGGTCGCTGTTCGGGATGTCCATCTCATAGGCCACGGCGACTCCAATCAGACGAGAGCAGGGTTGGTGCTCCGAACCTATTCGACCCGGCGGCCGCCGGACTTGAGTTTCAGCCGAGCTTGGGGCTCTGCCAGGGGGCTTCGAGGCGGCGGACGAGCTCGTCGCCGAGGCCCTCGATCGGCACGCGCACCTGCTCCAGGGAGTCGCGGTCGCGGAGGGTGACGGTGTCGTCCTCCATCGTCTCGCCGTCGACGGTGATCCCCCACGGGGTGCCGATCTCGTCCTGGCGGCGGTAGCGCTTGCCGATCGAGCCGCCCTCGTCGAACTCGGCGGGAAGGCGCTTGCGCAGGTCGGCGAAGATCTCGCGCGCCTTCTCCGGCATCCCCTCGCGGGAGACGAGCGGCAGCACGGCCACCTTGACCGGCGCCAGGCGCGGGTGCAGGCGCAGCACGGTCCGTTGCCGGCCCTCCACTTCCTCGACTTCGTAGGAGTCGACCAGGAAGGCGAGCGTCGCCCGGTCGGCGCCCGCCGCCGGCTCGATCACGTGGGGCACGTAGCGCTCTTTGGTCTGCTGGTCGAAGTACTCGAGCTTCTCGCCGCTGTGGTTCGCGTGTTGGGTGAGGTCGAAGTTGCCGCGGTTGGCGATCCCCTCCAGCTCCGACCAGCCGATCGGGAAGAGGTACTCGACGTCGCTCGTCCCCGAGGAGTAATGGGAGAGCTCGTCGGGGTCGTGGGCGCGTACCCGCAGGTGGTCGGGGCGGATGCCGAGCTCGGTGTACCAGCGCTCGCGAATTCCGATCCACTCGCGGTACCAGCGGTCGGCTTCGTCGGGCGGCACGAAGAACTCCATCTCCATCTGCTCGAACTCGCGGGTGCGGAAGATGAAGTTGCCGGGGGTGATCTCGTTGCGGAACGACTTGCCGACCTGGGCGATCCCGAAGGGCGGTTTCTTGCGCGCGAACCCGAGCACGTTCTTGAAGTTGATGAAGATGCCCTGCGCCGTCTCCGGCCGCAGGTAGACCTCCGAGCCCTCGCCGGCGACCGGGCCAACGTGGGTCTCGAACATCAGGTTGAAGTTGCGCGGCTCCGAGAGCTCGCCGCCGCACTCCGGGCAGCGGATCTCGCCGTCCGGGTCGCCGCCTGCGGCCGCCACGGCCTCGCGCAGGTGGTCCTCCCGCCAGCGTTTCTTGCACTTGCCGAGGCACTGGACCAGCGGGTCGGTGAAGCCGGCCAGGTGTCCGGATGCCTCCCAGACCTTGGGGCTCTGCAGGATCGCCGAGTCGAGCGCGACGATGTCGTCGCGTTCCTGCAGCATCGCCCGCCACCACTCGTTCTTCACGTTGGTCTTCAGCAGGACGCCGTAGTGGCCGTAGTCGTAGGTCGAACCGAGGCCGCCGTAGATCTCCGAGGAGGGGAAGACGAAGCCGCGCCGTTTGCACAGCGCGACGATCTCCTCCATCGTCACCTCGGTCTCGGGCTTCTCCTGCGGGGTCGTCGCCATGCCCGAACCGTAGCGGCTGCGATAATCAAGGGCCCCGTGCCGATCTACGAGTACAAATGCGACAACGGCCACGTCTTCGACGTGATGCAGAAGATGTCGGACGAGCCGCTCACCGAGTGCGTCGAGTGCGGCGCCCCGGCGCGCCGCGTGCTGACCGCGCCGGCGGTCCATTTCAAGGGCTCCGGCTTCTACAACACCGACTACGGCAAACGCAAAGGCGGCGGCGCGGGCGCCGGCGGCGAAGGCTCCTCCTCGGAGTCGAAGTCATCGGAGTCCTCGTCCGGATCCTCGGGCTCCTCGGACTCCGGGTCGGGCTCGAAGTCCGAGGCGAAGGCCGGCGCCGGCTCCTCCTCAAGCTCGAGTTCGAGCAGCGACTAGCGCTGCACGCTTTTGGTCCCCTATGGGGTCCAAATCCGCGCTGCGCGGATTGACCACACCATGGTGTGGTCAAGTTCGACAGCGCGCCGCGCGGCCCGGGCGGTCGGCATGCGCGGGGTTTGAGGCAGGCGCTCAGCTCATCAGGCGGTGGACGGCGGCGCGCCGCACCGACTGGGGCACTTCGATCGAGCCTTCCGGACCGGTCCCGATCCCGCACTTCGCCTCTTCCTTCGGCGTCGTGCCGCAGAGGACGTCGGTGCCGCCGGTGCCGCCGATCGCCGCCGCCAGCACCAGCTGCGGCATCGTGAGGAAGCCCATGTCGGAGACGAACGCTTTGGGCGCGTCCCAGCCGATGATCGGGCCCTTGATGAAGTTGTAGGGGAGGCGGGTGATGCTGGTGAGCCGGCCCTTGATGCCGTTGATCACCGACTGCTGGGCCTGGGCCCGGTTGAGGTCGCTGTAGCCGAAGTCGTAGGCGCTCTTGCCGGGGCCTGGGCACTTGGTCGGCTCGCGGATCCGGGCGTAGGCGAGGGCCTTTTCGCCGTCGAGCGTGTTCGCGCCCTTCTTCAGGTGCAGGGTGACGCCGCCCTGGCCGTGGCCGGCGCCGCCGGAGATTTCCGCGCAGAGCTTGTGCGGCAGGTTCACTTCGACCCCGCCGACCGCGTCGACCAGGCTTTCCAGGCCGGTGAAGTTGATGATCGCGACGTGGTCGATCTTGATGTTGAGGAACTTCTCGACCGTCTTGATCTCCAGCGCGGCGCCGCCGAAGGCGAAGGCGGCGTTGATTTTCTGCGGCTGCTGGCCGGGGATTTCGGCGAACGAGTCGCGCGGGATCGAGAGTTTGTTGAAGGTGCCGCCGCCCGCCCGGATCACCATCAGGGTGTCGGCGCGGTATTCGCCGTCCGAGCAGGGCGCGTGCGGGGCTTCGCCCTTTTCCTGCTGTTCGTAGCACTTCTGGCGGTGCGGCGCGGTCGGTTCCTTGGTGTCGACCGGGCGCGCGTCGGTACCCATGACGAGGATGTTCTGGGCGCTCGGCAGGATGAACGGGTTGCCGTGCAGGGCGTCCTTGGCTTCGCCCGCCAGCTTGAAGGACTGCAGCTGGGCGGAGATCGCGAAGGAGAGCAGGCTGACGAAGATCCAGCCGACGATTGCGATCCCGATCCAGAAGGCGACGCGCCGGCCCGTCGGCCTGCGCCGGCCGACCCGGGCGCCGCGCCGTTCGCGCCGCTGCCAGGGCATCTTGACCGGCGGCAGGTGGGGCCCTTCGCGGTGCCCGCGGCCGTAGTTGGTGCGGCCCGGTTCGCCCGGAAGCTCGGGCCCGCCGCCGCGTCCGCCCGCGCCGCCCGCGGCCCCGCGCCCGCCGCCGCCCGCCTCCGCCTCGGGGGCGTCGGAGGGCGGCACGTCGCCGCCGCGCAGGCGCGCGAAAATCCCCCGCCGGGAGCGGTAGATCTTGTAGTCGGGCGGCCCCTGCGGCCGTTTCTCACCGTCGTCGGGCATCTCGTCAGGAGGAAAAGGGTCCGAAACCGTAGTCGAGGTTCCTAAGGAACAACGAACTTCGCCGGATGACGCGATCCGCCTGCAAAGCGGCCGGGCGGCGCTTTGCGTCGTCGAGGCGGGCGGACGACTAGCCTAGCCCCGGTGAGCGAGGCGGAGACGATCGGAGTCGACCTCGGCGGGACGAAGATCCAGGTCGGCGTCCTGGCCGGAGTCGAGACCCTGTGGGAGAGCCGCGAGACCTCCCGCGGGCAGACCGAGGAGGAGCTGGTCGAGCTGCTTGTGCGCGAGGTGATGGAGGCTCGCGAGGCCCGCCCCGACGCGGTCGCGGTCGGGCTCGGGGTCCCGGCGACGATCGACCAGGCGCGCGGCGTGGCGATCTCCGCGGTCAACCTGCCGCTGCTCGACCTGCCGATCCGGGACGTCGTCTCCGAGCGGGTCGGGCTGCCGGTCTTCCTCGACAACGACGGCAACGTCGCCGCGCTGGCCGAGTACCGCTACGGCGCCGCCCGTGGCATGCCGACGATGGTGATGCTGACGATCGGCACCGGGATCGGCGGCGGGCTGATCCTCGGCGGCGAGATCTTCCGCGGCTCGACCGGGGCCGGGGCGGAGCTCGGCCACGTGGTGATCCAGGCCGACGGGCCGCCCTGCCAGGGCAACTGCCCCAACCACGGCTGCGTCGAGGCGCTCGCCTCGGGCACGGCGCTCGGCCGCGAGGGCCGTGCCGCCGCCGAAAGCGCGCCCGACTCGGCGCTCGGCAAACTGCACGCCGAAGGCAAGGAGGTCGACGGGCTCGCCGTCACGGTCGCCGCGCTCGACGGCGACGAGACCGCGATCGGCGTCTTCGAGTTGATCGGCGGCCGGCTCGGCGTCGCCTGCTCGAGCTTTGCCAACGTCTTCCAGCCCGACGCGATCGTGGTCGGCGGCGGGGTGATCCGCGCGGGCGACCTGCTCCTCGACCCGGTCCGCGCCGAAGTCCGCGCCCGGGCGCTGCGGCCGATGAACGAGACCCCGATCCTGGAAGCGACGCTCGGCAACGACGCCGGCATGATCGGCGCCGCCGCGCTGGCCCGCACCGAGCTCGAGAAGCGCTGATGGCGGGCGCGCTGGTCGTCTGCCCGACGCCGATCGGCAACCTCGACGACGTCAGCCCGCGGATCCGCGAGGCGCTCGTCGGCGCCGACTACATCGCCTGCGAGGACACCCGCCGCACCGGCAAACTGCTCGACCGGCTGGCGATCCGCCCGAGCCCGCGCCTGATCTCCAACCACGAGGGCAACGAAGCCGCGCGGGCGCTCGAGCTGACCCAGCAGATCGAGCGCGGCCACGTCGTCGCGCTGGTTTCCGACGCGGGCATGCCGGGGATCTCGGATCCGGGCTTCAAGCTGATCCGCCGCTGCATCGACCGCGACATCGAGGTGACGGTCCTGCCGGGGCCCTCGGTGGTGCCGGTCGCCCTGGTCGCCTCCGGGCTGCCGACCGACCGCTGGCGCTTCGAGGGCTTCCTGCCGCGCCGGGCCGGGGAGATGGAGCGGGTGCTGCGCTCGACCGAGACGGTGGTCTGCTTCGAGTCGCCGCGCCGGGTGGGGGAGAGCCTCGCCGCCCTGGCGAGCATCGCCCCCGATCGCGAGGCGGCCGTCTGCCGCGAGCTGACCAAGGTGCACGAGGAGGTCTCGCGGGGGACGCTCGGCGAGTTGGCGCGGCGCTTCCGCGGCGACGTGCGCGGGGAGATCGTCCTCGTGATCGGCCCGGCGGCGACCGCCGATAACGGCCAGGACGTCGGCTTCGCGGTCGATGCCCTCCGCCACTTGGTGCAGAGCGGCGCGCGCCCGCGGGCGGCGGCCTCGGTGGTCGCGGCGCTCACCGGCACGCGTGCCAACGACCTGTACAAGGCGCTCACCGGCCGCGACGCTCGCCGCTGAGGCGCGCATGCCCCGCGCGCGCGCCGTTGGGGCGTGGTGGTCGGCCGCCGGGGCGGGCCGGCGGTGCCGATCCTCTAGGGTGGCGCGCCGTGCGCAAGGTCGCCCTCATCCCGGTGCTCCTCCTCGCCCTGACGCTCGCCGTGGCGGCGTGCGGCGGCGGGTCGAGCAGCAGCGGGACCACCGCGAGCGGGGCGGCGTCGGCAGGCAACGGGACCTCTGGCAAGGCGGGCAACGGCGGGACGGCCGAAGGCTCGGGCGGCGCCGAAGGCTCGGGCGGCGAAACCTCGGGCGGCGAAGGCTCGGGCGGCGAAGGCTCGGGCGCCGGCGAAACCTCGGGCGGCGCCAAGGCCGGTGAAGCCGCCGGCGGCACGAAGGCCTCCGGCAACCCCGCCGAAGCGGCCTGGGCGAAGGAAGCGACTGCGGTCCTCAGCCGGTTCGAAAACAACGTCTCGGCGACGATCGTCTCCCAGATCAACGAAACCTCGAACAAGGTGACGCTCGAACCGCTGTACCGGACCTGGTCCGGCTACCTGGCCAACCTGACCAAGGAACTCGAAGCGACCCACGCGCCGCAGGCCTGCCTGGCGAAGCGCAAGGAGATCGCCGGATACGCCCACCGGGCGGCCGAGCTGACCAGGAAGCTGGGCCACCAGCCGGGGCTCTCCCAGCAGGAATTCGCGGTGCTGCTCGTCCAGCAGGGCCAGAAGATCGACACGGTCGGGCGCAAGCTCGGCGTCTTCGCCTCCAAGCCCGGCTGCTGAGGCCGCCCGGCGGCGTGCGCATCGCGATCGGTCGTTGCGTGTCGCGCCTGGCGGCGCAGGCAGCGACCGGAGGGCCCGGCGGCTCAGCCGCGGGCGCGGCGCATCCGCCGTTTCATCGCCAGCGGCAGGCCCGCACTGAAGGCGACGCCGCCCGCCAGGGCGACGGCCGCCCCGCCGCGACCCAGGCGGCCGGTCCGCCGCAGCGCGCCGGCGCCCGCCGCGGCGTGGAGGCCCATCAGCGCGACCGCCGAGACGAGGCCCGGGTTGTAGGTGCGCTCGCGCAGCGCCATCCCGGTGTGCATCGCCGCGTTGCCCGCCTCGATCGCCAGCACGAAGGCCGCCGGCGCGGCGCTGCGGCGCCACAGCGCGGCGGCGAGGATGGCGCTGCCCCAGCCGAGCGTCACGTTGACGTGGAAGCCGTCGCGCTCGGTCAGCGGCCAGGTCGGCCGCCCGCTGCCCAGCAGCCGCTCGTTGCAGAACGGCAGGAAGCCGCCCGGCCGCACCCACTCCTCGGTCTGGTGGGTGACGAGGATCGGCAGCCCCAGCATCGCCACCCACGCGTCGCCCTGTCGCAGCGCCTCGCGCCCCGCCGCCGCAGCGGCCCAGGACGGCCCCACGAGGGCGGCCGCGGCCCAGGGCCAGCGTCCGTGCGTGTCGATCGCCATCGCCCGCGCATTATCGTGGTGCGCCCATGAGCGAGCGCTTCTACGTCACCACGCCGATCTACTACGTCAACGCCGAGCCGCATCTCGGGCATGCCTACTCGACCCTGGCCGCCGACATCCTGGCGCGCCACCACCGGCAGCGCGAGGAGGACGTCTTCTTCCTCACCGGGACCGACGAGCACGGTGAGCCGATCGAGAACGCGGCGGCCAAGGAGGGGATCACCCCGGAGGAGCTGGTCGACCGCAACGCGGCCAAGTTCGAGGCGCTGATGCCGATCATCGACGCCACCAACGACTTCTTCATCCGCACCTCGGACCCGCGGCACGAAGCCAAGGTCGCGGAGATCATGCAGCGCGTCTACGACAACGGCTGGGTGCGCAAGGGCGCCTACGAAGGCTGGTACTGCCCGCGCTGCGCCGACTTCAAAACGGAGCGCGAGGTCGCCGCCGGGAACACCTGCCCGATCCACGAGATCCCGCTCGACTGGGTCGAGGAGGAGAACTGGTTCTTCGAGCTCTCGCGGTTCCAGGACAGGCTGGAAGCGCTGTACGAGGAGCAGCCGGACTTCGTCGTCCCCGAGTTCCGCCGCAACGAGGCGATCGCTTTCATCAAGGGCGGGCTCGAGGACGTCTCGCTCTCCCGCCCGACCCTGAAATGGGGCCTGCCGCTCCCCTGGGACCCCGACCAGCGCATGTACGTCTGGTTCGACGCGCTCCTCAACTACGTCACCGCGCTCACCTTCGCCCGCCCCGGAGAGGACCTGACCGAGCGCTTCTGGCCCGCCGACCTGCACGTGATGGCCAAGGACATCCTCAAGTTCCACGCGGTGATCTGGCCGGCCCTCTGCATGGCGGCGGGGCTCGAGCCGCCGCGCCGCATGGTCATCCACGGCTACCTGCTGATGGGGGAGAAAAAGATGTCGAAGAGCCTCGGCAACGTGCTCGACCCGTTCGAGGTGATCGAGCGCTTCGGCGCCGACGCGCTGCGCTTCTACCTCTTCCGCGAGGTCAGCTTCGGCCAGGACGGCTCGATCTCCACGGCGGGCTTCGAGGCGCGGTACGAGACCGAGCTCGCCAACGATTACGGCAACCTGGCCAGCCGCACGCTGGCGATGGTGGCCCGCTACCGGGCCGGCACGGTGCCCGAGGCGCAGGTCGACGCGGTCCTCGCCGAGGACTTCGAAGGGGCGCTCGACCGCCTCACCGGCCTGATCGACAAGGCGGAGCTGAGCCAGGCGCTGGAGGTCATCTGGACGCTGGTGCGGCGGCTCAACCGCTACGTCGAGGAGACCGCGCCCTGGGTCCTCGCCAAGGACGAGGCCGACCCCGAGCGGCTCGACGAAGTCCTCTACAACCTGGTCGAGGGACTGCGGGTCGTCACCCTGATGCTGGTGCCCTACCTGCCCGCGACCAGCGAGGCGCTGCTCGCCGCGCTGGGCGAGGAACGGCGGGGGCTCGCCGAGCTCGGCTCGCGCGGCGGCGGTCAGTCGGTGGAGCGGATCCAGCCGCTCTTCCCGAAGATCGAGGCGCCCACGACCTGAGGCGTCGGGCGCCCGCTGCCACACCCGCCGGGCTGTTCCTTATCACCGGCATTCCGGCATAAGGAACAGCTCCACGAGGGGCACCAATAGGCTGGGCGGGTGATCGACTCCCACACCCACCTGTTCCTCTGCGAGAAGCCGACCGCCGAGCTGCTCGAGGCGGCCGCCGCGGCGGGAGTGAGCCGGATGCTGAACGTCGGGCTCGACGAGACGACCAACGCCGAGGTGGTCGCGGTCGCCGCGGCCGAGGAGGCGGTCTTCGCGAGCGTCGGCCGCCACCCCAACGAGGCGACGGGCTTCGACGGGGCCGCCCAGGCGGCGCTCGCCGAGCTCGGCGCGAGCGAGGTGGTGCGGGCGATCGGCGAGACCGGGCTCGACTTCTACCGCGACACGGCACCGCCGGATGACCAGCGGCGCGCCTTCCGCGGCCAGATCGAGGTGGCGATGGACCTCGGGCTGCCGATCGTCATCCACGCCCGCGACAAGGACGGCGAGAGCGCCGCGATCGACGAGATCTTCGCGACGCTCGACCGCCACGCCGGCGGCCACCCGGTGATCCTGCACTGCTTCTCGGCGCCGCAGAAGGTGGCCGACGCGGCCGAGCGCGGCTGGTACTGCTCGTTCGCCGGCAACGTCACCTACCCGCGCTCCGTCGACCTGCGCTTCGCCGCCGCCAAGGTGCCCGAGGACCGCATCCTGGTCGAGACCGACGCGCCGTTCCTCACCCCGCAGGTGCGTCGCCGCGAGCGCAACGAGCCCGCCAACGTGGTGGCGACCGCCGAGGTCGTCGCGGCCGAGCGCGGCGTCTCGCTCGCGGAGCTGGAGGGCGCGGTCGAGGCCAACGCCCGCGTCCTTTTCGGCTGGTAGCCGGTGGCGAGGTGGTCAGGCTCGGCCAGAACTTCCTCGCCGATCCCAACCTGCTCGACGCGATCGTCCGCGACTCCGGTGTGGGGGAGGGCGACGTCGTGCTCGAGGTCGGGGCTGGCGAAGGGGTGCTGAGCGGGCGGTTGGCGCCGCTCGTCGCCCACCTGCACGCGGTGGAGATCGACCGCGGCCTGGAGGCGGCGCTGGCCCCGATCGCGGCGCTCCCGAACGTGACGCTCCACTGGGGCGACGCGGTGCGGCTCGACCTGCGCGGTCTCGACCCGGCCCCGAACGCGATGGTCGCCAACCTGCCCTACTCGGTGGCGACCCCGGTGATCCTGAAGACGATCGAGGAGCTGCCCTCGCTGCGCACCTGGACCGTGATGGTGCAGCTGGAGATCGCCGAGCGCCTCCGCGCCGCGCCGGGCGGTCGCACCTACGGGGCGCCCAGCGCGATCGCCCAGCTCGCCTGCGAGGTCGAGCTGGTCCGGCGCGTCGACCCCGCCGTCTTCAAGCCGCGACCGCGGGTCGACTCGGCGATCCTGCGCCTGCGCCGCACCGGGCTCGGCGCCGACGCGGCGACCCGCGCCCTGGTCCGCGCGGCCTTCGCGCACCGCCGCAAAACGCTCGCCCGCTCGCTGGAGATCGCCGGCCTGCCGGGCGTCGCGGCGCCGCGGGCCGCCGCCCGCGCCGGCCTGGCGGAGCTGGGCTTCCCCGAGGACGCCCGCGCCGAGCGGCTGGCGCCCGGCGATTTCGCCGCTCTTTCCGCGATCCTCCAGCGGTAAGCGCGCCGACACCGACCCGCTGCCCGCCCCGCGATGCTCCTCCATGCCCCCGCCAAGCTGAACCTCGGCCTCTACCTCGGCCGTCCCCGTCCCGACGGCCTGCACGAGCTCTGCTCGCTCTTCGAGCCGCTTGCGCTCGCCGACCTCGTGCGGGTGAGCGAGGCGGAGCGCGACGAGGTCCTCTGCCCCGGCGTCGAGGGCGAGAACCTGGCGGCGCGGGCGCTGGCGGCGCTGCGCGAGGGCGGTTGGGAGGCGCCGCCGCTGCGGATCGAGATCGACAAGCGCGTGCCGGTCGCCGCCGGCCTCGGCGGCGGGTCGGCCGACGCCGCCGCGGTGCTGCGCCTCGCGGCTGAACGATTTTGGTCTCCAGAGGACCAAAATCCTTCAGCCGCCCGCCCGCCCGCGGACCGCGTTCGCAGTAATCCGCGGATACCGCGGATTACTGCGAACGCTCCGGGGGTCGTCGCCGATCTGCCGGCGATCGCGGCCGCGCTCGGCGCCGACGTCCCTTCGCAGCTGCGCCCCGCCCTGGCGCTGGTCCGCGGCGCGGGGGAGAGGGTCGAGCCGCTCCCGGCTCCCGCCGCCCACGCGGCGCTGCTGCTGCCCGGTGGCGGCGGGCTCTCCACCGCGGCGGTCTTCGCCGAGGCCGACCGGCTGGGCCTGGGACGGCCGCCCGAGGAGCTGGAGCAGCTGGCGCCGCGCCTGCGCGCCGCCGCCGGGGCGGGCGCCTCGCCGCTCGCCTACGTCGACCTGCTGGTCAACGACCTCGAGCCGGCCGCGGTCAGCCTCCGTCCCGACATCGCCGCCGCCCTCGACGCCCTCCGCGGCACCGGCGCCCCCGCCGTCTTCCTCAGCGGCTCCGGCCCGACCGCGGTGGCGCTCTTCCCGACCCTCGCCGAGGCCGAGAACGCCGCCTCGTCGCTGGGCCGCCCCGACGCGATCGTCACCCTCGCGGGCGTTGCGCCCGCCGACCCACCTCCCACCGCCCCCGTTTCCGACTTTTCCGGTGTCATGGACCCCGAAAGCTCGGACACGGGGGGTGGGGCGACGCCGTGACGGGTCTCCCCGGCACGCCGACCCAGCGCAAGTGGGCGGGACGCGCCGCGATCGCCGTCGCCGCCGCGGCCGCCTACTACCTCTTCACCCAGGTCCTCAACCTGGAGAAGATCCTCGAGAGCGTCGCCAACGCGCTCGGCCCCTGGACCTACCTGCTGGTCGGCGTCTTCGCCTTTGCCGAGACGGGCGCCTTCATCGGTCTCATCGCCCCCGGCGAGACCGTGATGCTGCTCGGCGGCGCGGTCGCCGGGCAGGGGGCGATCAACCTCTACCTGACCATCGCCCTCGCCTGGACGATGGCCTGCGCGGGCGATGTCACCAGCTTCTTCCTCGGCCGCCGGCTCGGCCGCGACTTCCTGCTCCGCCACGGTCCCCGCTTCGGCTTCGGCCACGACCGCCTCGAGCAGGTCGAGTCCTTCTTCTCCCGCCACGGCGGCAAGACGATCTTCCTCGGCCGCTTCGTCGGCTTCGTCCGCGCCTTCGCCCCGTTCATCGCCGGCAGCTCCGGCATGCGCTTCCGCCAGTTCTTCCCCTACAGCGTGCTCGGCTGCGGGATCTGGGTGAGCGCCACGATCGTCGTCGGCTACCTCTTCTCGCGCTCGATCGAAACCGCGATCGACTACGCGGGCAAAGGCGCGGTCATCCTCGGCTCGCTGATCGTCGTCGTCGTCGGGGTCGTCTGGGCGTCCCGCTTCCTGCGCGTCGCCGAGAACCGCCGCACGGCGAGCCGCCGGCTGGACGAGCACCGCGCGACGCACTGGATCGTCGCCCTCGCCCGCCGCTACGAAACGCAGCTGCGTTTCGTCGGCGACCGGCTGACCCCCGGGGGCGCGTTCGGGCTCGAATTCACCTCGCTGATGGCGGTCCTCGCGGTCGCCGTCTTCGTCCTGGTCGCCTACACCGTGGTCGTCGTCCACGAACCCGGCCCGACGGCGGGCGACGAAACCGCGATCGAAGTCGCCGAAGCGCTGCGCTGCGGCTTCATGACCGACGTCGGCAAGTTCTTCACCTTCTTCGGCTCGGGCTGGTTCGTCTGGCCGCTGACCCTGGCCTGCGCGGCGGCGCTCGCCTGGGCCCGGCGTTGGACCGAGGTCTTCGTCCTGCTCGCCGGGATGCTGCTGATCCAGATCGGCTTCCACGAGATCAAGGCGGCGGTCGACCGGCCGCGCCCCTGGCCCCGGCTGGTCGCCACCACCGGCTCCTCATTTCCCAGCGGCCACGCCTCCCACTCGGTGATCTACGTCTGGCTGGCGACGACGATCGTGGTGCGGCTGCGGCCGGGGATGACGCGGGCGGCGCTGGTCGTCGTCGCCGGGATCGTGATGACGGTCCTGGTCGGTCTGTCCCGCGTCTACCTCAACGTCCACTACCTCAGCGACGTCAGCGGCGGCTGGGCGCTCGGCGCCGCCTGTTTCTCGATCTGCACGGCGATCGGCCTCGTCGTCGCCCAGTTGCGCCACAATCCGCAGCAGTGATCCCTTTCGGCCTCGCCAAAATCGGCGATCAGTACATCCTCTTCGGCATCGCCGCGGTGATCTGCCTGATCACCTTCGTCGCCCTGATCCTCAGCCCGGCGCTGAGCGGCGCGGGCCGGCTCTGGGAAAAGACGGCGGCCGGCCTGCTCTCCCTCTTCGTGCTGGCCGCGCTGATCGTCGGCGGCGTCGTGATCGGCCTCGTGATCGTCAAATACTGGCCGGAAATCCACGAATTCATCAGCGGCAGCTGAGCCTCGCGGAGGGGCGCCGGCCCGCGATTTCGCGGTCGGTCGGAATAATGAGATCGTGCCCTCGACGTCCAAGGAGGCCCAGACCGCCGTGCCGCCGGAAGACCCAACTCTGCTCGACGCCCTCTCGGAGGCGGTCGAATCCGGTGCCGGGCTGCCTGCCGTGGCGCGCGCCGCGGCGCGCCTGCTCGACGCCAGCGTCGCCCTGATCGACCGCTCCAGCGCGGTGCTGGCGGTGGCGGGCGCCTCGCCCGATCAGGAGGAGCGACTGCTGGCCGGGGGTGACGGGGTCACGGTGGTCGAGCTGCGGGTCGCCGACAACGCGGTCGGCGAGCTCCGCTACCGGGCCAAAGCGGCGCCGGCACCGTCGATCGCGCGGATGGTGACCACCCTGATGGCGCTCGAGCTGGAGCGCTCGCGGTCGCCGGAGTGGGCCAGCGAGGAGGTGGCGAGCGCCTTCGTCATCGACGTCCTCGCCCGCCGCATTCACGACCGCGCCGACATCGTCGCCCGCGGCGCCGAGCTGGGCGCCGACCTCAACCGCGGCGCCGGCGTCCTGGTGCTGCGCGCCGCGCCGCGCGCCGCGCAGACGGGGGAGTGGCGCGGCCGCGTCCTCACCCTGGCGATGCGCGCCCTGCGCGCGCTGGCGCCCGGCAGCCTGGCCGCCACAGGGGACGCGGAGCCCGCGGCCGAGGTCGCCGTGATCGTCCCCGCCGAGGACGACGAACGGCTCGCCCGCGCCGCCGCCGGGCTGGCCCGCGAGCTCGCCGACAGCCTCTCCGGCTTCCACGTGACGATCGGCCGCAGCCGGCGGTCCGCCGACCCCGTCGACCTTTACCGGTCGGGCGCCGAGGCGCGCCTCGCGGTCAACGTCGGCGAGGCCGAGGGCCGGCCGCTGCTCGCCTTCGAGGACACCGGCGCCTACCGCCTGCTGCTGCCGGCGATGAGCGACGACCCGGCCGAGCTGGAACGCTTCTACGCCGAGACGATCAAGCCGCTGGCCGACTACGACGAGCAGTACGAGACCGAGCTGGTCACCACGGTCGAGGCCTACCTCGACAACGACGGCAACGTCGCCGCCACCGCCAAACAGCTCTTCACCCACCGCCACACGGTGCGCTACAGGCTGGAGCGGGTGCGGGAGCTGTGCGGGCACGACGTCTCGGCGACCGAGGGCCGGGAGAAGCTCGGGCTCGGCCTGAAGGCGATGCGGGTGCTCGGCATCGCCTCCCCGCGCGGCCCGGCGCTCGAGCCCGGCGCCGGCGCCGGCAAGGTCGCCCGCGCCGCCGAAGACTGACCAGGTCCCGTCCGCCGGGCCCCGCGCCGCGTTCGCAGTTCTCCGCGCATAGCGCGGCAAACTGCGAACGCGCTTGGCGGCGGTACGCTGCGAGGCCCGATCGGGCCGATCCGGGGTGGTGTAATCGGCCAGCACGCCAGGTTTTGGTCCTGGAAGAGAGGGTTCGAGTCCTTCCCCCGGAATAAAGTCCCCGCATGGAGCACGGGGGATCCCGCATGGAGCAAGGAGGAGCATCGCTCGACCCCGAGACGCGCGAGGGCCTCGCCCGCGCCTGGAAGGCGCTGCGGGCGACCGGCATCGTCGCCGTCGTGATCGGCTGCATCGCGATCCTCCTGCCGGAGATCTTCTCGCTCGGCGCCGCGGTCTTCGTCGGCTGCATCCTCGTCGCCGCCAGCGCCTTCCTCGCCGCCGCCGCGCTCGCCGCCCGCGGCGTCGGCAGCCTGCTGGCGCGGCTCGCCTGGGCGCTGCTGACCTTCGTCGTCGGCCTCTGGCTGATCATCGAACCGCACAACGGCACCCTCACCCTGACCCTGGTCCTCGGCATCTACTTTCTGGTGATGGGACTGGTGCGGATCACCGTCGCGATCCTCGGCCGCGGGCAGCCCAACGCCGGCTGGATCGGCCTCAGCGGCGTCGCCGGACTCGTCATCGGGATCCTGGTGCTCGCCAAGTTCCCGTCCAGCGCCGACTGGGCGATCGGCCTGCTGGTCGGCATCGACCTGATCTTCGCCGGCTGGTCGCTGATCTCGGTCGCCCAGGTCGGCAAGGAACTTTCGCGCGACCTCTGAACGCGACGCCGACCCGCCCGCGCCAATAATCTGAGGGGCAGTGGCAGCCCCTCTGGTCCTGGTCATGGCGGCCGGCTCGGGAACGCGGATGCGTTCGGCGACGCCGAAGATGCTCCACCGCGTCTGCGGGCGGCCGATGGTCGCCTGGCCGATCCTGGCCGCGCGCGAGGCCGGCGCCGGGCGGGTCGCGGCGATCGTCTCGCCGGGTAACGACATCGCCGCCGGGCTCCCCGAGGGCGTCGAGACGGTCGAGCAGCCCCGGCCCGACGGCACCGGCGGCGCGATCCGCGCGGCGCGCGCCCTGATCGAGGAGGCCGAGACCGTGCTCGTCCTCTCCGGCGACGTGCCGCTGATCTCGGCCGCGACGATCGCCGCGATGCTCGAGGCCCACGCGGGCTCCGGCGCGGCGGCGACGATGCTGACCGTGGAGCTCGACGACCCCGGCTCCTACGGCCGCGTCGTGCGCACCGAGCTGGGCGAGGTCGAGAAGGTGGTGGAGGCGAAAGCCGCGGGCGATGCCGACCCGACCGAGCTGGCGATCCGCGAGGTCAACGCCGGCACCTACGTCTTCGACGCGGCGCCGCTGGCCGAGGCGCTCGCCGGGCTCTCCAACGACAACGCCCAGGGCGAGTACTACCTGCCCGACGTCTTCCCGGCGCTCCGGGACGCGGGCCTCTCGGTCGCCGCCTACCTCGCCGACGACCTCGCGGTGACGATGGGGATCAACAACCGCGTGCAGCTCGCCGAGGTCGAGGCCGAGGCCCGCCACCGCCTGCTCGAGGCCCACATGCTGGCCGGCGTCACCGTCGTCGACCCCGGCTCGACCTGGGTCGACGCCGGCGTCGAGATCGGCCAGGACGCGCGGATCGAGCCCGGCACCAGCCTGCTCGGTGCCACCACCGTCGGCGCCAACGCCGTCGTCGGCCCGCTGACCACGGCGATGGACACCGCGATCGGCGCCGAGGCGGACGTCGTGCGCTCCCACCTCGAAGGCGCCAAGGTCGGCGACGGCGCCGCCATCGGCCCCTTCGCCTACCTGCGCCCGGGCACCGTGATGGAGGCCGGCTCCAAGGCGGGCGCCTCGGTCGAGATCAAGAACTCCCGCATCGGCAAGGGGGCCAAGGTCCCCCATCTGTCCTACGTCGGCGACGCCGACGTCGGCGCGGGCAGCAATCTCGGCGCGGGGACGATCACCGCTAATTACGACGGTTTTCACAAGAACCGGACGACGATCGGCCGCGACGTGCGGATCGGCGTCGACACGATGCTGATCGCGCCGGTTGAGGTCGGCGACTCGGCTTACACTGGCGCCGGCGCGGTGATCAAGGACGACGTCCCGGAAGGGTCGCTCGCCGTCTCTGAGAACGCGCAACGCAACATCGACGGCTACGCGGCAGACAAGGCGGCGAAGATGCGAGAGGAGCAGGACACGTGAGCACGCTCGAGGAGCAGCCGATGGCTTCCACGGCGATCTCCCACGACTACTCGAAGCGGATGATGGTCTTCGGCGGGCGCAGCTCCGGTGAGCTGGCCACGAAGATCGCCCAGAAACTCGAAATCGACCTCGGTCAGGTGACGCTGAAGACCTTCGCCGACGGCGAGGTGTACTGCCGCTACGAGGAGTCGATCCGCGGCGCCGACGTCTTCATCGTGCAGTCGACCTGCGGCAACGAGCGCACCGGGATGACCCCGAACGACTCGCTGGTCGAGCTGCTGGCGATGGTCGACGCGGCGCGGGGCGCCTCGGCCCACCGGATCATCGCCGCGATGCCGTGGTACGGCTACGCCCGCCAGGACAAGAAGTCGGCGCCGCGCGAGCCGATCACCGCGCGGATCGTCGCCAAATGCCTGGAGGCGGTGGGCGTCGACCGGGTCCTCACCATGGACCTCCACGCGGGCCAGGTGCAGGGCTTCTTCGACGTGCCGGTCGACCACATGACGGCGATGCCGATGCTGACCCAGTGGTTCATCGACCAGGAACTCCAGGAGGACCTGGTGATCGTCTCCCCCGACGCGGGCCGGGTGAAGACGGCGCGCAACTTCGCCCGCCGGGTCGGCACCCAGTGGGCGGTGATGGAGAAGGAGCGGCCGGCCCAGCAGGTCGCCGAGATCGGCTACGTGGTCGGCGACGTGAAGGACAAGACCGCGGTGCTGGTCGACGACATGATCGACACCGCCGGGACCCTCACCGCGGCCGCCCAGACGGTGCTCGACGAGGGCGCCGCGCGGGTTATCTCCTGCGCCACCCACGGCGTGTTCTCGGGGCCGGCCTACGAGCGGATCGCCGACTCGGCGATCGAGCGGATCGTCGTCACCGACACCCTGCCGCTGCGCCCGGGCGCGCCCGACAACATCACCGTGCTCTCGACCGCCGGCACCTTCGCCGACTCGATCCGCCGGATCTTCACCGACGACTCGGTCAGCGAGATCTTCGCGGGAGAGAACCAGCTCTTCTGAGCGGACGGCTGCGGTCAGCGCGGCGTCTGGACGCATATCGGCGGCGCGGATGCGCCCTCTCCCCGACGTCCCGCATAGCGCCGCTATGCGGGAGTCGTGTCGAGTGCGCCCCGCTTGCCGCTCTGCGCCCAGCCACCACGTCTGACCTTGCCGCCCGCTCGTCTTGGGTTTGGGGGAGGGTTGGGTTGGGTCGGGGTCTTGGGGGGACGAGCGGCCCGCGCGTTGGGGGGTTGTGAGTGAATGAGGGGATGAACGGCGGCGTGGGATCCGGGGACGAGCAGCCGCGCAGGCTGCGGCGGGTCGGGCACAAGGGGGCCGATCTGATCGCGCCGGGGAACACGTTGGAGAGCTTTCGGGCGGCGGTCGAGGCGGGGGTCGACACGATCGAGTTCGACGTCATCTGGCTGCAGGACGCCCACCTGCCGATGGCGCAGCGGGCGCCGTTGACCGTGGCGCATGACTGGGAGGACGCGGCGAGCCGGGAGCCGCTGCGGCTGACCGAGGCGCTCGACGCTTTCCTCGAGCCGCCGCTGGACAAGGTCGAGATCGACCTCGACGTGAAGCTGCCGGGTAGGGAGGAGGAGCTGGTCGAGGCGCTGCGGGAGCGCGGCCTGGTCGACCGGGCGATGATCTCGACGATGGAGATGCACACGCTGAAACGCGTGCTCGAATTGGAACCGAACCTGCGCCGCGGCTGGACGTTTCCGAAAGCCAGCCGTGACTGGACCCGCCGTCCCTGGGCGAAGCCGGCCGTGTGGGCGGCGCTCCGGGGAATGCGCCTGCAGTTGCCCGGCCTGGCCGCCGAGAAGCTGCCCAAGTTCGGCATCTTCGCGATGTGGGTCTACCACCCGCTGGTCAGTCCACGCCTCGCCGGGATCTGCCGGCGCAGCGGGGTCGAGCTGATCGCCTGGACCGTCGACGAGGAGCCGCGGATGCGCAAGCTGCTGGAGATGGGTGTCGACGGCCTGGTGTCGAACGATCCGCGCCTCTACGCGCGCCTCGATCGCTGACCCTCCCGTCCAGCTGTTCCTTATGCCGGAATACCGGCGATAAGGAACAGCTGGACGAGGGTGGGCGGTCGGCTGGAGCCGTTGCCGGGGCTCGTCTCGCCCGCGGGCGCCGCTCCGCCTGCCGCCGCCGGCCTCAGATCGTGCCGGGGGTCGCGCCCGGGAGCTCCGCGCCGCGCTTGCGCTTCACCGCCGACTCCAGCTCCTCGGCGGTGAAGCCGCCGACCGCTTCGCCGCTGGTCGCGTAGCGGTAGAGGGCGACGCCGAAGATGCCGCTCAGGGCCTTGGAGATCAGCATCGCCACCGCGAAGGTCAGCGCGCCGATGACCACCAGCAGGGCGCCGAGGAACGAGGCCGACGGCCAGACGACGATGCCGAGCACGATCAGCGCCGCGGCGGGCAGCATGCCGAGCAGGGTGACGGCCGCGCCGATCGCGATGTTGCCGGTCACCTGCTCGCCCCAGCGCTCGCGGAAGACCGAGGCGGAGCGCTTCAGCGTGCCGAAGGCGCCGGTGCCCTCGATCGCGATCACCGGCACGGCGAGGAAGGTGACCAGGGACCAGGCCATGCCGATCAGGCGGGCGGCGATGTTGCCGGCGATGCCGCCCTGGTTCTCCAGCGCCGCCATCAGCAGGCTGATCGCGGTGGAGAGCGCCGCCCAGCCGCAGATCGCGGCGAAGCGCGAGCGCGCCACCGCCAGCCCGTCGGCGACCGTCGCCGGCTGTCCGCGCAGGATCAGGTCGGCGCAGGCGGCGAGGCCGACGCTGAAGTAGACCCCGACCACGCTCAGCACGTAGACGCCGATCACCAGCAGGGGGATCGCGCCGCCGTAGGAACTCTGGTCGAGCAGCAGCAGGCCCGGCCCGAGGAAGACGATCGCCAGGATCACCGTCGCCACCGCCCCGTAGAGCGGGAAGCGCATCAGCTCCCGGTGTTCGTTCAGCAGGGCCCAGCTTTTCTTGGTCAGCGCCCATCCGCGCTTGATTCGGCTCATGTCAAGGGATTTCGGCCAGACCCGGCGTTCTCTTTAGTCCGCGGTCCTCGAAGTACTCCCACTCCTGCCGGCCGAGCTCGGTCGCGGGCGGGTCGGCGTAGACCCACTCGCGCACGATCCGGTGCCAGTTGCGCTTCGCCCGCAGCTGGCCGAGCACGGCCACGACGCCGATCTCCATCCGCCGTCCCATCAGCTCGTCGGCGGGGAGCGACTCGCGCCGCATCAGGTCGAAGTACTCAGAGCGCGGGTCGTTGGTCGATTCGATGATCTTCATCACCCGCCGCGGCGTGATTTCGAGCTCCCGGTCTTCCAGGTACCAGCCGCCGACCGCGCGCATGTGGCCGAGCAGCCGTTCGGCGTCGAGCTTCGACGGGTCGCGGACGATGCCGAGTTCGTGCAGGGACTGGCGGGCGGCTTCCGGTTCGTCGCGCGCGGCGGCGTCGAAGGCGCGCTGCTCGAGCAGGATCTGCTCGCGGTCGAGCTTCTTCGTCATCCCGAAGTCGAGGAAGGCGACCCGGCCGTCGTCCATGAGGATGTAGTTGCCGGGGTGGGGGTCGGCGTTGAACTGTTGCAGGTGGTAGATCGAGCCGAAGCTGCCGCGGAAGACGATCTCGCCGAAGCGGCTGCGCTCCTCGTGGGGCAGCTGCTTGATCTCCTCGAAGCCGATCCCCTCGACCAGCTCGGTGACCAGGACGCGGCGCCGCGAGAGCCGGGTGACGACTTCCGGCACGTAGATGAATGGATGTTCGCGGTAGGCGCGCGAGAAGGAGCGCTGGTTCTGCGCCTCGTACTCGTAGTCGAGCTCCTCCATCACCCGCTCGCGCAGCTCCTCGGCGATCGCCTTGGCGTCGAGCCCCGGCGCGATCGCCCGCGCCAGCCGCACCAGCGTCCCGGCGTTGCGCAGGTCGGCGTCGAGCGCCTCGGCGATCCCCGGGTACTGGATCTTCACCGCGACCGCCCGCCCGTCGAGCAGCTCGGCGCGGTGGACCTGGCCGATCGAGGCGGCGGCGAAGGCCTCCTCCTCGATGTCGGCGAAGAACTCCGACAGCGGTTCGCCGTCGTACTCCTCGTCCAGGACCTTGACTACCTGGTCCCAGGGCATCGAGGGCGCCTCGCTGCGCAGCTTGCCGAGCTGCTCCTGGTAGATCTCGCGGTACTCCTCCGGGATGAACTCGCTGTCGATGAAGGAGGCGAACTGGCCGAGCTTCATCGCCGCGCCCTTCATCTGGCCGAGCGCGCCGACCATCTTCATCGCCGTTTCCAGGTGGCGATCCTCGAGCCGCTCCTTGCTTTCCTCCTCGGAGCGCGCCACGTTGGCCGCTTTGGTGCCCGCGTAGCGGGCTCCCTGGGAGCCGATGATCGAGCCCAGTTTCGCCGAGCGGCGGAACCGACCTTTGGGGATCTTGGCCTCGTCAGCCATGCCGAGAGCTTGCCACAGACGCCTTTGCGCGCCGATTCTCTATCCTCTCCTGCCCGATGGCTGATGCACGCTCAACTTTGAACGTCGCTCCGCGCGCCGATTTCGGCTCGCGGTCGGCTCGCCGTATGCGCCGCGAGGGGCTCGTCCCCGGCGTCGTCTACTCGGGCGGCTCGGAGGCGACCGCCTTCCAGGTCTCCGAACGGGACATCCGGCAGGTGCTCGCCACCGGCGCGGCGCTGTTCGACCTCTCGGTCGACGGCGGCAAAGCGCGCCCCGTGGTGCTGAAGGAGCAGCAGACCCACCCGGTCCGCGGCACCCTCACCCACATCGACCTGCAGGAGGTCAAGCTCGACGAAGCGATCCACGCCGACGTCGCGATCGAACTGGAGGGCATCGAGGACGCTCCCGGGGTGAAGGCGAGCGGCATCCTCGAGCACGTCACCCGTGAGATCACGATCGAAGCGCTGCCGACCGCGATCCCGGATCGGATCGTCGTCGACGTCTCCGCGATGGAGATCAACGACACCGTGCAGCTGTCGGCCGTCACGCCGCCGAGCGGCGTCACCTTCGTGGTCGAGGACCCCGAAGAAATCACCGTCGCCACCCTTTCGCCGCCGCGGGTCGAAGAAGTCGAGCCCGAGGTCGAGGAGGAGGCCGAACTGGTCGGCGGGGCCGAGGGCGAGGGCGGCGAGGCCGCCGAGGGCGACTCCGGCGGCTCCGAGGGCGAGTAGCCCTCCCCGGGCGTGCCCTTGCTCGGTCGTCGTCAGGAGGACGACGGGCGGATCCTGATCGTCGGCCTCGGCAACCCGGGGCCCGAGCACGCCCGCGACCGCCACAACATCGGCTTCGACGTGGCGCGTGAGCTGGTGCGCCGGTGGGACCTCGGCAAGCCGCGCTCCAAGTACAAGGGCGAGCTCTGGGAAGGGCGCACGGGGCCGGGCGGCGCCCGCGTCGCGATCCTCCTGCCGCTCACCTACATGAACGCGGTCGGCGACTCGGCCGGGCCGGCCCGCGGCGCCCTTAAGGTGCCGCTCGGGCGCACCGTCGTGCTGCACGACGAGATCGACATCCCCTTCGGCGAGATCCGCGTCCGCGAGGGGGGAGGGCTGGCGGGCCACAACGGCCTGAAGAGCCTCAAACGCGGCTTCGGCTCGGCCGATTTCTGGCGCGTGCGGATCGGCGTCGACCGCCCCGACTCGACCGACCCCGAGATCGTCGCCGCCTGGGTCCTGGGGCGCTTTCGCGAGCCCGCCGCCGAGGTCGAGGCCTTGGTCGACCGCGCCGCCGGGGAGACGGAGAGGTTGGTCGAGCGGTTGAGCGAGGGCTGAGTAGCTTCCGGCGAGTGCCGCCCGTCCGACCCGGCGCGCCCGTCCCACCCTCGACTTGGCAGGTAGGAGGCCGGGACGGGCGCGCCTGCGCCCGCGGCGCCCGCCCGGCGCCCGCCACGCGGTGAGTTCGCAGAAGTCCGCGCTATCCGCGGAGAACTGCGAACTCGAAACCGTGGCGCCCCGTGAGTTCGCAGAAGTCCGCGCTATCCGCGGAGAACTGCGAACTCGAAACGGCGGCGCCCCATGAGTTCGCAGAAGTCCGCGCTATGCGCGGAGAACTGCGAACTCGCCAGGGGCGTGCAGGGGCGTGGTCGACCTAACGTCCGGCCCCCGGGACGCGGTCGACCTAAGGTCCGGTAGGCGGACGATAGGTCGACCGCACGGGCGCCGGCGGACGAAAGGACGACCGCGCTTCGGCGGGATGCCGGTCGGGGCGACCGCGCGCCCACGTCGGGGCCGATCGTCTAGCTTCCCCGGGCGATGAGCGAGGATGCCGTCACCAGCTACAGCGTCGCGGAGGACGGGGTCGCGCTGATCCGGCTGGAGCGGCCGCGGGCGCGCAACGCGATCAACACGCAGATGCTCGGCGAGCTGCTCGAGCACCTGGCGGTGGCGCGCGGCGACGACGCGGTGCGGGTCGTCGTCTTCTCCTCGGGCGACCACATGGGGCTCTCGGCGGGCGCCGACGTCCGCGAGGAGCTCGACCACGACGGGCACGTGCGCCGCATGGAGATGTTCTCCGACCTCTACGACACGGTGGTCGCCTTCCCGAAGCCGACCGTGGCCGCCTGCCACGGCGACGTGGTCGGCGGCGGCGCCGAGATCGCGATCGCCTGCGACCTGCGGGTCGGCGGCGCGAACCTGCGGATGCGCTTCCCGGGGGCGGCGCTCGGCATGCCGGTCGGCCCGGCCCGCCTGGTCACCCTCTGCGGCCTCGCCGCCGCCAAGTACCTGCTGCTCACCTCGCGGACCGTCGGCCCCGACGAGGCGCTCCGGCTCGGCCTCGTCAACCGCGTCGCCCCGGCCGCCGCGACGGAGGAGTCGGCGCTCGCCCTCGCCGCCTCGGTCGCCGCCCACCCGCCGGAGTCGGTCGCCCGCCTGAAGCGGATGCTCCACGAGTGGGACGACATCGAGGGTCGCTCCGCCGCCGAGGGCGTCGGCCAGGTCGAGCACGTCCGCAGCGGCCCCGGCTTCCCTTAGCCCGGCCCGCGGCGCGGGTTCCCGGGGTCGCGAAGAGCCCGGCGCGCCGCGTTCGTAGAATCGATCGGGAGAGGCCGGATCGAGCGATCCGGTCGATCTGCGTGCCCGGTCTCCCCGCCCGCCACGTCCCGACGTCTCCCTCGCCAAGCCTCGACCCCCAGCCACCGCCATGAGCCTTCGCCCCCTTCTTGACCTCGCCGCCGAGAACGAGCGCGTCCACGCGCTCGCCGCCCGCGTGCTCGCCGCCGCCGACGGCGGCGAGGGGGTCGACCTGCGCGCCTCGACGACCCTGCGGCCGCTGCTGCTGGCGACGCTGCTGGAGGACGAGCGCGGGCTCGCCGACCGTCCCGCCCTGCTGGTCGCCGCCGACGACCGCGCCGCGCGCGACCTCGCCGCCGACCTGCGCGCCTTCCTGGCGCCGCGCCGCGTTCGCCTCTATCCCTCGCGCGGCACCGGCTACGCCTCCAGCGTCACCCCGCCGCCGCACCTGGTCGGCCTGCGGATCGACGCCCTCGACGCGCTCTCGCGCGAAGCCGACGCGGTCGTCGTCGCCTCCGCCGTCGCCCTCGCCGAGGCCGTCCCCGACGCCTCCCTGCGCCCGGCGGGCTTCGAAATCGCCAAGGGGGACGAGGTCGACCTCGGCGTCGTCGCCGAGGACCTGGTCGCGGCGGGCTACGAACGGGTCGAGCAGGTCACCGAACGCGGCCAGTTCGCGGTCCGCGGCGGCATCCTCGACGTCTACCCGGCGACCGAGGAGCGCGCCGTGCGGGTCGAGCTGTTCGGCGACGAGGTCGAGTCGATGCGCTGGTTCTCGACCTTCACCCAGCGCAGCCTCGGCGACGCCGAGGTGGTGGAGCTCGCCCCGGCCGCCGAGCTCGACGCCGACCACCGCGAGCTCGCCGCGCTCGCCGCCCAGGAGGCCG
This sequence comes from uncultured Actinomycetes bacterium, assembly GCA_963766705.1. Classification (GTDB taxonomy): domain Bacteria; phylum Actinomycetota; class Thermoleophilia; order Solirubrobacterales; family 70-9; genus VAYN01. The sequence goes on along the minus strand of CAVYBE010000008.1, from coordinate 789,427 downwards.
CCGAAGGCGAAGGCGGCGCCACCGACCTCGCCGAGCTCCTCCCGCTGGACCAGTTCCGCGCCCCGCTCGACCTCGTCCCCGCCAACGCCGCCGTCGTCCTCGCCGCGGCCGAGGAGGTCGAGCCCGCCCTGCGCGACGTCTGGGAGGACGCCACCACCTCGATGAAGGCCGAGGACGCCCGCCACCTCTACGTCGACGTGGCCGCGCCGCTCGCCGCCCGCGCGGCGCTGTCGCTGACCACCGCCGGGGAGGACGACGAGGACGCCTTCCGCGCCGCCCGCGCCGAGAGCCCCGCCCGCTCGATCAAGGAGGCCGAGTCCGAGCTGGAGAAACTGGTCCGCTCCGGCTACCGCACGGTTGTCGCCTTCGACAGCATGGGGGAGGGGGAGCGCGCCCGCTACGGGCTCGACCGGCTCGACGTGCGGATCCTCGAAGGCGGCCGCCTCTCGCCCGACCCCGGCCTCTCCTTCGCCGAGGCGCGGCTGCGCGAGGGCTTCGTCGCCCCGGAGCTGAAACTCGCCGTCTACCCCTTCCGCCGCCTCGTCCATCGGCGCCGGCGCGCCGAGGAGACGCCCGCGGCCGGCGCCGGCGGCGGCCGCGGGCGTCTCGCCTTCTCCGACCTGCGGGTCGGCGACTACGTCGTCCACGAAGACCACGGCGTCGCCCGCTTCGCGGGCTTCGAGACGCGGGAGATCGGCGGCGTCACCCGCGACTACCTCTACCTCGAATACAAAGGCGAGGACCGCGTCTACGTCCCCACCGAACAGCTGGCGAAGCTCTCCCGCTACGTCGGCGCGGGCGGCGAACCGAGCCTCTCGGCGCTGGGCGGCAAACGCTGGCAGAACCTGAAGGCGCGGGCGCGCAAAGCGGCCGGCGCGCTGGCGGGCGAACTGCTGAACCTCTACGCGGAGCGCAAATCGCGCCGCGGCCGCGCCTTCCCGCCGGACGGCGAGTGGCAGATCGAGATGGAGGCGAAGTTCCCCTACCGCGAGACCGCCGACCAGATCGAGGCGATCGAAGCGGTCAAGGGCGACATGGAAGCGGAGCGGCCGATGGACCGCCTCGTCTGCGGCGACGTCGGCTTCGGCAAGACCGAGGTGGCGCTGCGCGCCGCGGTCAAGGCGGCCGCCGACGGCACCCAGGTGATGATGCTGGTGCCGACGACGATCCTCGCCCAGCAGCACTGGGGCACCTTCCGCGAGCGCCTCGCCGACCTCCCCTTCCGGGTCGAGGGGATCTCCCGCCTGCGCCCCGCCGCCGAGACCAAAGCCGTGCTCGCCGACTTCGAGGCGGGCAAGGTCGACATCCTGATCGGCACCCACCGGCTGCTCTCCCGCGACGTCCGCGCCAAGGAGCTGGGCCTGGTGATCGTCGACGAGGAGCAGCGCTTCGGCGTCAAGCAGAAGGAGCTGCTGCGCCAGCTGAAACTGAAGGTCGACGTGCTGGCGATGTCGGCGACGCCGATCCCCCGCACGCTGCAGATGAGCCTCGCCGGGCTGCGCGACATCTCGGTGATCGAGACGCCGCCGGAGGGCCGCCGGCCGGTCCGCACCTACGTCGGCCCCTATGACGACGACCTGGTGAAGAAGGCGATCTCCCGCGAGGTCGAGCGCGGCGGCCAGGCCTTCGTCCTGCACAACCGGATCGACTCGCTCTTCGAGGTCGCCGAGCGCCTCCGCGGCCTCGTCCCCGGCGCCCGCTTCCTCGAAGCGCACGGCCAGATGGACGAGCAACAGCTGGAGGAGACGATGCTCGCCTTCCTGCGCGGCGAGGCCGACGTGCTGGTGACGACGACGATCATCGAGTCCGGCCTCGACATCCCGACCGCCAACACCCTGATCGTCGAGCGCGCCGACCAGCTCGGACTCAGCCAGGCTTACCAGATCCGCGGGCGGGTGGGACGCTCCAGGGAGCGCGCCTTCGCCTACCTGCTCTACCCGAGCGCCGAGGCGCTGACCGAGGACGCGGCGGCGCGCCTCTCCACGCTCGCCGACCACACCGAGCTCGGCTCGGGCTTCCGCATCGCGATGCGCGACCTCGACATCCGCGGCGCCGGCAACCTGCTCGGCGACGAGCAGTCCGGCCACGTCGCCGCGGTCGGCTTCGAGCTCTACTGCCAGATGATCGACGAGGCGGTCGCGGCGGCGGCGGGCGAGGATGGCGAGCGGGAGGAGGCGCCGGAGCCGGTCCGCCTCGACGTGCCGGTCGATGCCTATCTGCCGGCGACCTTCGTGCCCTTCGAGGCGGCGAAGATCGACATCCACCGCCGCATCGTCGCCGCCCGCGAGCCGGGCGAGCTGCGCCGGATCCGCGACGAGCTCGACGACCGCTTCGGCCAGTTGCCCGACCAGGCCGAGAACCTGCTGAAGCTGCAGCGGGCGCGGATCGAACTGGGGCTGGCCGGGGCGCGCAGCGTCGAGTTCCGCGGCGGGAAATTGACGGTGAGCGGGGTGGAGCTCGACTCGACCGGCGCCGGGATGCTGTCGGAGCGGGTCGAGGGGGCGCTCTACGAATGGCGCGAGCAGACCGCCTCGCTGCGGGTGGCGGGGGAGCCGCAGGAGCGGCTGGAGGCCGTGCTGGAGCTCGCCGACGCCTTGCGCGAGGCGAAGCGCGCCACCGAGCCCGCCGCGGCCTGAGGCCCGGCGGTCAGGGTCCTCCCGGGCCGCTCCGGCGGCGTTTAGCCACTGCAGAGACAGTTTCACTATGCTGCCCCGTCGGTGGGAGCCAAATCGGGGCGAAACAAACGGGGCGCCAAACCCGGTTCGAAAAAGCAGGGGGCGCCGAAAAGCGGCAGGGGCAGCGCTTCGCGCGCCGCCCAGCGCATCGGCCTGGTCGTCTTCGGGGCCATCTTCATCGCCCTCTTCGTCGTCTTCGCCGTCGCCCAGGGGATCGGCGCGCCGAGCGTCCCCTCCGGCGACATCGCCCTGGTGACCAACGTCCCGACCGAAGTCGGCCACATCTCCAAAGACGAATACAAGCGCAAGCTCGTTCAGGAGGTGGCGCGGGCGGGCCTGAAAAAACCGCCCAAGCCCGGCTCCAAAAAAGCCAAGGAACTGCAGAAAAACGCGATCGGCGAACTCCTCAACGTCGCCTGGATCACCGGCACCGCCGAAGAACTCGGGGTCAAGGTGACGAACAAAGAAATCGAAACCGAACTCGCGAAAGTCAAAAAAGAAAGCTTCAAAACGGAAAAGGCGTTCCAGGAATTCCTGAAGAGCTCGAAGCTGACGACCGCAGACGTCCACCAGCTGCTCGAACTCCAGCTGCTGCAGAAAAAGATCGAAGAAAAGGTCAAAAAAGAAACGCCTGAATTGACCGCAGCTGAAATCCAGGACTACTACGAAGCCGAAAAGGCGACGCAGTTCACGAAAAAACCGACCCGCGACGTGCGCGTCATCGTGAACGAAAACAAAAAAGAAGTCGAAGCCGCGAAGAAGGCGCTGGAAGCCGACAACTCCGCCTCCAGCTGGAAAAAAGTGACGAAGAAATACTCGCCGACCACGGCTTCGCAGGGCGGGCTCCAGAAAGAAATCTCCGAAGAATTCCTCACGGAACCGCTGAAAAAAGACATCTTCAAGTCCCAGACCGGTGAACTGATCGGCCCGGTCAAACAGGAAAAAACGTATCTGCTGCTCGAAGTCGCGAAACTGCACCCGGAAAAAACGCAGTCCCTCAAAGAAGTCGAAACGACGATCAAATCGAGCCTGAGCCAGGAACGGCAGCAGAAATTCTTCTCCGAATGGGTCAGCGGCTTCCAGCAGAAATGGACCTCGCGCACCCATTGCGCCTCCGGCTACGTGATCGAACAGTGCTCCAACTACAAGGGCTCGGCCCACCCCTCGACCGCCGCCGCGTCCTGCTACGAAGCCCATCCCAAAGTGCCGCCGACCGAATGCCCGGCGCCGGTCACGCAGAACCAGCCCGCCGTCCCCGGCTCGGTGAGCGTCACCAAACCGGAAGGCGAACGCATGGTCCAGCGGCCGCGGCCCGAAGAATCGACCAAAGCGGGCAAAAAAGCCAAAGAAGGCAAAGCAGGCGCCGCCGGCGCGGCGGCCGGCGAAGGCTCCTCCGCCGAAGCGGAAGCGGCGACCAAAGCGGCCGAAGAAGCGGCCGCCAAAGCGGCCGAAGAAGCGGCGGCAAAAGCCGGCGCCAAAGAAGGCAAGTAGCGGCCCCAGGCGCACCGCGCCGAGGCGCGCCGGGTGAATAGGATCGCCATCCCGTGAGCACGATCGTCGCCATCCAAGCCCGCCAGATCCTCGATTCGCGCGGCAACCCGACCGTCGAGGTCGAGGTGACGCTGGAGTCGGGCGCGCGCGGCCTCGCCGCGGTCCCGTCCGGTGCCTCGACCGGGGAGTTCGAGGCGGTCGAGCTGCGCGACGGCGGCCAGGAGTGGGCCGGCAAGGGCGTCGGCAAGGCGGTCGCCAACGTGAACGGCGAGATCGCCGCCGCGCTCACCGGCGCCCGCGCCGCCGAGCAGAAGGCGCTCGACGAGACGATGATCGAGCTCGACGGCACCGCCAACAAGGGCCGGCTCGGCGCCAACGCGATCCTCGGGGTCTCGCTGGCGGCCGCCAAGGCGGCCGCCGCCGACTCCGGCCAGCCGCTCTACCGCTACCTCGCCGAGCTCTACGGCGGCGGCGAGCCGCGGGTCCTGCCGGTGCCGATGATGAACGTGCTGAACGGTGGCGCCCACGCCGACAACTCGGTCGACTTCCAGGAGTTCATGATCGTCCCCGCCGGGGCCTCGAGCTTCGCCGAGTGCCTGCGCTTCGGGGCCGAGGTCTTCCACGCGCTGAAGAAGAGCCTGGCGGCGCACGGCCACGCCACCGCGGTCGGCGACGAGGGCGGCTTCGCCCCCAACCTGGAGTCCAACGAGGCGGCCCTGCAGGCGGTTCTGGAGGGCGTCGAGGCGGCCGGCTACGAGCCCGGCGCCGACCTCTTCATCGCCCTCGACCCGGCCGCCAGCGAGGTCTTCGAGGGCGGCAACTACGTGCTCGAGCACGAGGGCCGCACCCTGTCCCCGCAGGCGATGGCCGAGTACTGGCGCGATGCCTGCGCGAAGTACCCGATCGTCTCGCTCGAGGACGGCATGGACGAGGAGGACTGGGACGGCTGGAAGCTGCTCACCGACATGATCGGCGACAAGGTCCAGCTGGTCGGCGACGACCTCTTCGTCACCAACCCGGAGCGGCTGCGGCGCGGCATCGAGCTCGGCGTCGGCAACTCGATCCTGGTCAAGGTCAACCAGATCGGCACCCTGACCGAGACCCTGGAGGCGATCCGCATCGCCCGCGAGGCCGGCTACACCGCGGTCATCTCGCACCGTTCGGGGGAGACCGAGGACACCACGATCGCCGACCTGGCGGTCGCCACCGGCGTCGGCCAGATCAAGACCGGCGCCCCGTCGCGCTCCGATCGCGTCGCCAAGTACAACCGCCTGCTGCGGATCGAGGAGGAACTGGGCGGCGCGGCCGAGTTCCCGGGCCTGAACGCTTTCCTTCAATACGCCTCCTAGGGCGCCGGGGGCCGCCCTTAATGAAGGAGACGGGGCGCCGGCAGCGTAGCTGCGGGCATGGCCTCACATGCGTCCACCGCCTCCCGAACGAAACGCCGCCCCGCGGCCCGCAACCGGCGGCCCGGCGCGCGCCGCGGCGCGAGCCGGATCAAGTGGGACCGGGTCGGGCGAATCGCCCTGGTCCTGGTCCTCTTCGCGGTCGCCTACTCCTACCTGAACCCGGCGATCGACCTCTTCAAGACCTACCAGGCGACGACCGCGGCGAAGGCCGAATTCCACGAGCTGCTGCGCGAAAACAAGCGGCTGCACCACGAGGTCAAGTCCTCCAAGGAAGCCGCGGTGGTGGAAGGGGCCGCGCGCCGGCAGGGGATGATCGCCGAAGGCGAGACCCCCTTCGTCCTGCGCATGCGCTGAGGCCGCATGCCTAGCTTCGGCTCCTACCTCCTGGGGGCCGCCCAGCTCGCCGCCCTCCTGGGTGCCCTCGGCTACGCCGCCTGGTCGGGGCGGGCGCGCCTCCTGCCCGGTTGGCGCGGCGCGCCGGCCCGCCTGGTCGAGGCGGTTCTCGCGGTCGGCCTGTTGACCGCGATCGCCGAGGTCCTCGGCACCTTCGGGCTGCTCTACGCGGGCGCGCTGATCGCCGCCGCGGCTCTTGTCGCCGCCGCGGCCCACCTCCTCCCGACGCGGCCCGGCGGGGGACAGACGGCGCGCGGCGGTGAGCTCGGCCTGTGGGCGTCGCTGGTCGCGATCGCGGTGATCGCCGGCGTCGCCTTCCAGTGGGCGGTGACGGCCAAGCACGCGCTCGACAGCGGGATCTTCAACTTCGACTCGCTCTGGTACCACATGCCGTTCTCGGCGGACATCGTCCAGTCGCACTCGACGACCGGGCTGCACCAGATCGAAACGGTGAACGTCAACTGGTTCTACCCGCAGGGATCCGAGCTGCTGCACGCGATCGCCTTCCTGCTGATCGGCCGCGACACGCTCAGCCTCTTCATCAACTTCGGCTGGCTGGCGGTCGCCTTCCTCGCCGCCTACTGCGTCGGCCGGCCCTACGGGCGCGGGGTGCCCGCGGTGCTCGCCGCGGCGATCGTGGCCGGCTGTCACACGTTGGTGGTCCGCGAGCCCGGCGCCGCCAAGAACGACCTGATGGCCGCCGCGCTGTTGCTGGCCGGCATCGCGATCCTGGTCGAGGCCTGGAACGCCCAGCGCCCCATGGGCGCCGAAGCGGGACCCGATGCGGGAGCTGATGCTGGCGCCGAAGCGGGACCCGATGCGGGCGCCGAAGCGGGACCCGATGCGGGCGCTGAGGCCGGCGGCGTGGTCCCGGCCGCGGAGCCCCCGCCCGGCGCGTTCGCAGAAAGCCGCGGTATGCGCGGAGAACTGCGAACGCGGGCGCTGTACGGGTGGCCGCTGGCGGCCGCGGGGCTGGCGGTCGGGCTGGCGGCGGGGACGAAGGTCACGGTGCTCGCCCTGGCCGCCGCGCTCAGCGTCGCGGTGCTGGTCCTGGCGCCCGCGGGGCGGCGATGGCGGGCGGCCGGGTGGTGGTTCGTCCCGGCCCTGATCGGCGGCGGGTACTGGTACCTGCGCAACCTGATCGCGGCCGGCAACCCGATCCCCGAGGTGACGAAGCTCGGCCCGCTCTCCCTGCCCCACCCCGAGCGACTGCAGGAAGGGCGCCCGAACTTCGCCATCGCCCACTACGCGACCGACACCGGCATCTGGCGCCACTACTTCGCGCCCGGCCTGCACGAGGCGTTCGGGGTGCTCTGGCCGCTGGTCCTCGTGGGCGCCGTGGCCGCCTGCCTGGCGGCGATCTTCGCGGGCCGCGACAAGCTGGTCCGCCTGCTCGGCGGCGTCGCCCTCTTCGGCCTCCTCGCCTACCTCTTCACGCCGCTCGGGGCGGCCGGGGCGGACGGCGCACCGGTCGGCTTCGCGATCAACGTCCGCTTCGTCATCCCGGCCCTGCTGGTGGCGCTCGTCCTGGTGCCGCTGCCCCGCGTGCTCGACGGCCCGCGGCGGCAGTGGGGGCTGATCGGCCTGCTGGCGGTCGTCTACCTGCTCACCGACCGTCCCGACGACGCGCTGCACGACAAGGCCCGGCTCTTCGCCCTGGCCTTCGTGATCGTCTTCGTCGCCGTGCCCGCGCTGATCTGGCTCTCGCGCCGCGACGGCCTGCCGGCCCGCGCCGTGGCCGGGGCGCTCGCCGCCCTGGCGCTGGCCGCGGTCGGGCTCGGCTACCCGGTCGAGCGCCACTACCTGAACCACCGCTTCGCCAACGCCTCCGCCGCCACCTCGGTCCCCGGCATGAGCCTCGACCTGGCCTACCGCTGGGCGCGCGGCGTCCACGACGCGCGGATCGGACTGGCGGGCACCACCGCCGGGTTCGCGAGCTACGGCTTCTTCGGGCCCGACCTCTCCAACCGGGTCGTCTACCTTGGCGAAGCGGGTCCCCACGGCGCCTTCAACCCGATCCCCACCTGTCGCCGCTTCCGCGCCGCCGTGAACGCCGCCGACCTCGACTACCTGGTCACCTCGCCCTTCCTCAACTTCATCCACCCCGGCAAGCCGATCCGCTCGCCGGAGGCGCGCTGGCTGCGCGGCGCGGGCGGCGTGCGGCCCTTCCTGCGCGAAGGCCCGGTCATCGTCTGGAAGGTGACCGGCAGGCTCGACCCCGGCACCTGCGGACCCGCCAACGCCCCGCTGCGGGAAATCCCGCAGACGCCCGCGGGCTGACTGGCTCCGTCCAGGACCGCAGGCCCGCGGGCTGACCGACGCCTCCCCGGCAGGGCGTCCGGCGGGAGCCTCCGACTACGCGCGGCCGCGGCCGGTGGCGATCTCGCAGGCCTCCTCGGCGCCGATCATCGGGGCGAGGGCGAAGTAGGTGAGGATCGGCGAGAGGCGCGGCAGATCGGCGCAGGTGCCCTTGTGGACCGCCTCGAAGAAGACGCCGAGGATCGCCCCGACGGTGGCCTCGATCACCAGGTCGGACACCTCCTCGCCGCTTGCCTGCGGCGGGCGCAGGAGGTCGGCGACGATCTGCCTCCCGGTCGCGTTGCGGTCGGCGGTCGCCTCCGGGCCGCCGCCGTAGACCTCGACCATCCGCAGCGAGGCGAAGGCGGGCTCGGCGGCGAAGAAGGCGCAGATCTCCTCGAAGCCGATCCGCACCGCCACGCGCCAGTCCTCGGTTCGTCGCACCGCCGGCATCACCGCGGCGATCATCTGGGCGCCGCTCGAGTCGAGCGCCGCCCGCAGGGCGCCCTCCTTGCCGTCGAAGTGCTCGTAGAAGGTGGTCTGGGAGATCGAGGCCGCCGCGGCGACGTCGGCGATCGTCGTCGCGGGGTAGCCCTTCTCGGCGACCACTGCCGCGAACCCGCGGATGATCCGCTGCTCGGCGCTGAAGGAGGCGAAGGGCGGCGCGGGGGGGACGGGCCGGGAGACGACCAGCCGGGTTGGCCGGCGCAGCGGCCGGGGCGGCGGCGGGAAGCTCGCCGCCCAGTCCCAGAGATCCGGCATGACGTCGGGGAGCTCGCCCTCGCGGCCCTCCAGCAGTCGCCCGTAGACCACCTGGTAGGCGCCCGCGACGACCCCCCGCACGAGCTCGGCGGGCATCCCGCCCCGCCCCGGCATCTTCTCGACCGCCTCGCGCACCAGCGCGACGACGTCGTCGATCGCCTCGCGCAGCGGCGCCATCCCGACCTCTCCGGCCGCGTAGGACTCGACCAGGCACATCCGCGCGGCGGCCGGTTCGGCGACCGCCATGCCGACGAAGGCGGCCAGCGCCGCGCGCGGGCCCTCCAGGCCCTCGGTCTTGCCGCGCAGCTCTTCGCCGATTGCGGTGAGCGCCGCGGCGACGATCTCCTCCTCGGCGGCGCGGAAGCAGTCGACCTTGTCGTCGAACTGCTCGTAGAAGGTGGCGCGGGAGACGCCCGCGGCGCGCAGCAGGTCCTCGACCGAGGTGGCCTCGAAGCCCTGCGTCGCGCAGGAGGCGACCATCGCGGCGAAGAGGCGCTCGCGCTGTGCACGGCGCGCCGCCTCGCGGTCGCTGCTGCGCCCGGGCGGCAGGCGCCGCTCCCGCAAGGTCTCCGCGTCTCCCCAAGGCGTCCGCAGCATGCCCGGACCATAGACGGCGACCCGCGATGAGTACAGTCGGGAGCGATGCCCTACCCCCTCGCCAACGCCCTCTACCAGTGGGAGGAGGGCGCCCGCGAACTGGCGGCGATCGACGATCCTCGCCGGCGCCGGCTCGCCGACCGGGTGGTCGAGGCGATCCGGGTCGAGCTGCGGCGCCGCATCGGGCCGACCTTCAGCGCCGCCGAGCTCGCCGACCTCTACGGCGAGGGCACCGACTGGGCGCAGCAGATCGCGATCGACATCGCCCCCGCGGCCTCGGGCGAAGCCCAGACGCTGGCCGACGCGGCCTTCTGGGCCTATCTGCGCGGTGCCGGCGACTTCGCGGGCGGGCGCAGCCTGGCCGGCTGACCGGCGCGTCTGGCGTCCTCGGCCGCTCATGCGTGGGCACGCTCGCGACCTGCGTCCTGGCGCTGCTTGATCCGGTGCCCGCTCAAGCGGTCGCTTCTGCATTTCGCCTTTCAGGAGAAGGTGAAATGCAGACGGTCGGCCGGCTAGTCGTCGGAGTCGTCTTCGGACTCGGAGTCCGAGCTGCCGGCGCGGCGGATGACGATCTGGTCGGCCTCGATCCGCACGGAGACGTCGCGGTTGCCGGCCCAGTGCTCGGTATAGACCGGGTTGTCCTTGACCGAGGCGTCGAGCCAGAGGCCGTAGCCCTCGTCTTCGCCGTGGTCGAAGGTCGCCTCGTACTCCTTGCGGCGACCGCGGCCTCCGCGGCGCCCACGGCGACGGCGACGGCGCGAGCGGCCCGGGCCTTCCTCGCCCTTTTCGTCGCCCTCTTCCTTTTCTTCGCCTTCGCCTTCACCTTCATCTTCGTCTTCGTCTTCGTCCTCGGATTCGGCCTCCTCGGCCTCTTCCTCGGCGGCGGCGGCTTCGATCTCCGCTTCGATCTCGTCGCGCAGGTCGACGTCGGTCGAGCCGGCGTTCTCGTCGTCGGGGGAGAGTTCGTACTGCTTGCGGAACTCCCGCAGCTCCGTCGCGGAGACTTCGAGTTGGTGGGCGATCCAGGCGTCGGTGCGGCCCTGATGGACCCAGGCACGGATCTGATTCAGCTGTGGCTTCAGCGAGCGTCGTGGCATCGGCGGGCGAGTCTATTGAAAGCGCGGCGGAGTGCGCGTCCCGCGCTAGGAGATCAGCAGCGAGAGCGCCTCGAACATCGCGATCGCGACGACCACGACGGTCACCGTGAGGCAGATCGCCAGCACGCTGAACCGGACCGTGCCGGACTGCTGGTTGCGCTCGATCCGTCGGGCGCGGGAGCGATTCGCTGCCCGGCGGCGAAGCTGCTCGCGTCGCCGGCGCTCAAGTGAAGTCTCCTGCTCGAACGCGGTCTCGAACTGGGAGATGCTCTGTCGCATTTTCATAACGAGGGCCCCGGAGGGCAGGCGGGCACCGTAGCAAAGGATCTTGCAGGTCTCATGAGTCGCTTCCGTGCGGTCGATGGGAATGGTCGCTCAACACGCATCCCAAAGCCCTTTCCCGGCTCTCGCCGCCTTTCGCTCAAGCATTTCGAACCGGTTGGCGAACCGGTCGTTTGGGTGGAAGGTGAGCGTGCGGGCGAGGCCGCGGCGCAGCAGCTCGACCTCGAGGAAGCGCTCGCGCGGGCGTCGGCCGGCGGCGCGGCGCGGGCGCGCCACGGCGGGCCCCTTGCCCTCCACCCAGACGTAGGCGAGCAGCCTGCCGTAGAAGTCGCGCGGTTCGACCCCGGTCAGCAGCCGCACCCGGTGCCCTTCGACCGTGCGGTGCTCGAACGCCGAGGCCCGCGGGCCGAAGCACTGCACCGGCGTGTCCGGCTTGACGGTCTCCGGCGTGTCGACGCCGATCAGCCGCACCGTCTCGGTCGTGCCGCCCGCGAGCGCCACTTCCAGCGTGTCCCCGTCGACGGCGCGCACCACCCGCCCCGCCAGCCGCTCCGCCGCCCCCGGACCCGACGCTTGTTCCCCGTGGGGTAACAAGCGTCGCACCGGGCCGGCGTCCCAGGGGCGCAGGAGGACCGCCGCGGCGATCAAGAGCAGGGCGATGCTCCCGCGTCCCTTCACCCCCGCCCAAGCCGGACGGGGGCCCGTTCACTCCCCCGCGGCGCGGAGGAGATGCCGCACCTACGGCGTGCGCCGCACGTGGGAGAGCAGGGTCTCCTTGATCTGCTCGATGATCTCCAGCGCCTCGCTGCGCTCGCGCTGCCAGACGTTGCGGCCGAAGATGACGCCGCTGCCGCCCGCCTCCATCACCTCGCGGGTGTGGTTGAGGACCGTCTGGTCGTCGGCCTTGGAGCCGCCGGAGAGGACGACCAGCGACCGGCCGGCCGAGGCGACGCAGTGGTTCATCGCTTCCTGCTGGTCGACCTGGAGCTCGTTGTAGGGCGCCGGGGCGTCCTTGTCCTTCTCCGGGTCGATCTTCGGCATGTTGAGCTTGACCACGTCGGCGCCCATCTCCATCGCCATCCGCGCCGCGTAGTCGACCGCGTAGAAGGAGACCTGTCCGCCCTTCCCGTCGACCGCTTCGCCGCGCGGGTAGGACCAGACGACCAGCGGCATGCCGAAGCGATCGCAGTCTTCGCGGACCCGGCGCAGCTGGGCGAGGTCCTCGTCCTGGCGCGGGGTGCCGACGTAGAGGGTGTAGCCGATCGCGTCGGCGCCCAGCCGCACCCCGTCCTCGACGCTCGCGTTGCACGAGGAGAACGCCTTCGAGGAGCTCGGGATGTCGGTCTTGCCGTTGACCTTGAGGATCAGCGGCACGCGGCCCGCATAGTCGGGGTAGTACTTCTCCGCCATGCCGATCTGGCAGGCGAGGGCCGAGTAGCCCGCCTCGGCGGCGAGCGCGAACTGGTAGTCGGGGTCCTTGGAGGCGGGGTTGGGGAAGAAGTCCCGCGGTCCGTGCTCGATCCCCTGGTCGATCGGCAGCAGCATCAGCGTGCCGTTGCCTGGTCCGAACTCGTACAGAAGCCGGTAAAGACGGGCGCGTTTGCCGGGCGGAAGCGTCGCGAGCAGCGATTTCTGCTCGGTCAGGCTCTTCAACTCCACTGTGATTCCTCCTCGAATAAGGGTGGGAGGCCAGTATGGCAGCGGAATCGCCCCTTAGGAGCGCGGTGGGCGGGTATCCTCGAAGGAAGCCCATGAGTGAGACTGAGCTCAGCGTCATCTGCAAGAACTGCGGCTCGGAGGTCAGTCCGTACGTGACCGAGTGCCCGTATTGCGGAGCACGGCTGCGCAAGCGGGCGCCCAAGCTGGAGCGACGCGGCGACGCGCTGGAGGCCCAACGCCCGAAGCGCCGCCGCCGGCGGCTGCGCCTGCGGCTCCCGGGGCGGCCCGCGGCCTTCTCCCGCGCCGGGGTCTTCCGGCCCTACGCGACGCTGACCGTGATCCTCGGCTCGGCGATCCTGCTGCTGGTCCAGAAGGCGACCGGCGACCCGCTCGCCACCTTCGGCGGCGTGATCATCCCCTTCGGCGGCGAGTGGTGGCGGTACCTGACCGCGCCGTTCGCCTACGTCGACGTCGGCTACCTGTTCGTGGTCGCGGTGGGGCTGGCGATCTTCGCGACCGGGGTCGAGCGCCGGCTCGGCTCGATCCCGACCGCCCTGCTGCTGCTCGCCTGCGGGTCGCTCGGCGTGCTCGCCGCGGGCGGGATCGCCTCGGCCAACGGCGAAATCACGGTGATCGCGGGCGGCAACGGGATGGCGCTCGGCGCCGTCGCGGCCTGGTTCGCGATCCGCCGCTCCGAAGCGCACGGCGCGATCGACGAGGAGTACGACCTGGTCGGGGTCGGGGTGGCCGCCGCGGTGCTGATCGCGCTGCCGCTGTTCGCGCCGACCGCCAACTTCTTCGCCTGCCTGGTCGGTGGCGCGGTCGGTGGCCTCGCCGGGCTGGCGGCGATCACGCTGCACCACAAGGAATAGGCCCGGCGGCGCCGGTCATCTAGGCTGCCCCCGTGCCCGACGAGAGCGAGCTGGAGGCGGCGATCGAGCGGCTGCTGGACGCCGAGCGCTTCGCCGAGGCGGAGCGGATCGTCGCCCAGGCGGCGCCGCAGCTGCAGAAGGTGCTGGCGAGCGCGCTGGCGGAGGGTGGCTGGTTCGGCGAGCCGCACGACGCCGAGACGCTGCGCGCGGCGACCGTCCCCGACCCGGACGAGCGGCTCACCGCGGTCCGCGCCCTGCTCGCCGAGGAGGCGCGGATGGGGATGATGGTTGGGGTCGCCGTCGGCTGGGCACTGAATGAAGAGCTGCGCGGCGGCGCCGAGCGAGAGCCGCGCGATGACCTACAGGGCGACGACCCGGCCCCGCGGGGCGAGGGCGCGCGCCGACCCGACCAGAAGGGAGACACCTGAGATGGAGATCAAGTTCCACGGCCACTCCTGCTTCGAGATCAGCGACGGGCAGAAGACGGTCCTCACCGATCCGTTCCTGAAGCCCAACAACCCGGTCGCGGTGGCCACCGCCGCGGAAGCGAAGGCCGACGTGATCGCGGTCAGCCACGGCCACGCCGACCACATCGCCGACGCGATCCCGGTCTCACAGGCGACCGGCGCCCAGGTCGTCTCGATCGTCGAGGTCGCCAACTGGCTCGATGCCCACGGGGCGACCGAAGTCATCGACCCGAACCTCGGCGGCACCGTCAGCTTCGACTGGGGCTGGATCAAGCTCGTGCCCGCCTGGCACACCAACACGCTCCCCGGCTCCGAAGAGGCGCCGTTCAGCGCCGAGCAGGGCGTCGCGGTCGGCACCTGCACCGGGATGCTGATCAACGTCGACGGCAAGACCGTCTACCACACCGGCGACACCTGCCTTTTCGGCGACATGCAGCTGATCGCTGCGCGCAACCCGGTCGACGTGCTGATGCTGCCGATCGGCGGCCACTACACGATGGACCGCCACGACGCGGTGGAGGCGGCGAAGATGGTCGGCGCTGAGACGGTGATCCCGATGCACTACAACACCTTCCCGGCGATCGAGACCGACGCGTCGGCCTTCAAGGCCGACGTCGAGGCGGCCGGCGCCGGCACCGTCGTCGTGCTCGAGCCGGGGGAGACGCACTCGCTCTAGGTGTAGGGACGCCCTCCGAGGCGGACCGAGCCCGCCGGGCGCCGGGGCGCGGGCACCGCCCCCGGCGACCCCGATGGGTGGAGGGTGGAGTTCGCACGCGGCCTGGCGTTGGCGCGCCGCCTGGCGTTCGCACTTCTCCGCGCTATGCGCGGAGTTCTGCGAACTCACCGTGGCGCGCCGCCTGGCGTTCGCACTTCTCCGCGCTATCCGCGGATAACTGCGAACTCGCCGGCTACGGCGTTTCTTCGGCAGACGCCGCGGTTTCGGCGGGCGGATCCGGCGCGGGGGCCGGGACTTCGGCTTCTTCGACCGGGGGCGCTTCGACGGGCGCCGTCGCCGGTTCTTCCGCCGGCGCTTCCGGCGTCGGTTCGGGAGTGGTCGGCTCGTCGGTGGTGGGCGCCGGCGTGGGCGGGGAAGTGGTGGTTTCCGGCGGCGATTTCGGGCTGACGGTCACGGTGACGGTCGGCTTGCCGCCGTGGGCGCCCGCCGCGGCCGTCGGGCTCGCGGCGGTGGCCGGGGTGACTTCCGCCTGGCCTTTCACGCTCGAGGTTTCGGCGTCGGAGGCGCCCGCTTCCGGTTCTTCGACCGGTTCGGCTTCGGCGGGCGGCGCGACTTCTTCGGCTTCTTCGACCGGCGGCGTAGTCACTGCTTCGACCGGCGCGACTTCGCTCGCGGCCGCCGCTTCTTCCTTGGCTTCGGCTTCGCCCGGCGCCACGGCGACCGCGTTGGAGGCGATCGCGGGTTTGTGGTCCGGCTGCGCCGGCGCGATCGCGGCTTCGATGCCGCCGCTCGGCGGCGTGCTGATCACGTGCGGGTGGGAGACGCGCGCCGGCGGCGTCACCGGGGTCGAGTGCTGCTGGCTGGGGAGCTCGACCGCGGCGCCCGCGGTGAGCACCGCCGCCGTCACCACGCCGGCTACCGCCTTGGTGCCCACGGCGCCGCCGATCGCACCGCCGAGCCCGCCGAGCCCACCGAGGCCGCCCGCCGCGCCGGAGCCGCCGAGCGCCGCGCCGATGCCGCTCGCCGCGCCACCCGCGGCAGCCGCGCCGCCACCCGCCGCGGCACCGCTCGCCGCCGCGCCGGTCGCCGCCGAGCCGCCGCCGAGGCCCAGTTTGGAGGCGATGAAGCCCTTCAGGGCGATCAGCGGCGCAACCGGGAAGAGCGCGGCCAGAAGCTTCTCGTTGGAGCGGACCTGGGAGCGGAAGTCGGCGCACTCCTCGCACTCGCGCACGTGGCGGCGCACCGGCGCCGAGACCTTGCGCAGGCCCTCGGCCGCTTCGGAGAGCTCGACCCGCACCTCGCCGCAGGTCAGCAGGCGCGCCTGGCTCGCCTCGGCGAGCGAGATCCGCGCCCGCACCAGCAGCGACTTGACCGACGGCACCGTGGTCTCCATCGCGTCGGCGATCTCCTCGTAGGAGAGCGCGTCCATCTCGCGCAGCAGGAGCGCCGAGCGCTGCGTCTCCGGCAGCTTGTTGACGTCGGCGATGATCTGCCGAAACTCCTCGCGGTTGTGGACCTTCTCCGCGGTCGAGGCGGCGTCCACTTCCGGCACCATGTCCATCGATTCCTGCGCGTCGGCGCTCGGTTTGCGCAGGTGGTTGAGGCAGCGGTTGCGGGCGATCCGGTAGAGCCAGGGGCGGAGGTTGATCTCGCGCTCGTCGGCGAGCATCGCCCGGTAGGCGTTGACGAAAACCTCCTGCAGGACGTCTTCGGCGTCCTCGGTCGAGCCCAGCATCTGTCGGCAGAAGCCGAGCAGCCGTCCCTGGTAGCGGTCGACGATCGTCTCGAAGGCGCCCGGGTTGCCGCCGCGCGCCATCGCGATCAGCTTCTCGTCGCCCTGCAGTTTGAGCAGCGGCGACTTGCGGGCGAGGAGCCCGCGGCGACTGGCGTGGTTGAGTGCTGATGCCTCCAAGGTCCCTCCAGGGAAGGCGTGGTCCGGTGCCTCTCAGACACGGTAACAAGGGGGGAGTTGCGGCCCTCCAGGTTTTACCGGTCCTTTATTGCGTCGCTCGCAGGGCTTTTTGCGCGGTCGTCGCGGGCAATCGGCGGGTTACCATCGCCTTGCCCGGGTGGCGAAACTGGTAAACGCGGCGCCCTTAAAAGGCGCTACCGCATCGCGGTTCGCGGGTTCGAGTCCCGCCCCGGGCATCTTGGCGGTGGTAGACCGCTGCACGAGGTCACGACATATAGGGTGTCCCGCATGGCCGAGCACGGGGGGCGGATCGTCGCCAAAGTCCTCAAGTCGCGCGGCGTGGACACCCTGTTCACGCTGTCGGGCGGGCACCTCTTCTCCATCTACGACGGTTGTCGCGAGGAGGGGATCAGGATCCTCGACGTCCGCCACGAGCAGACCGCCGCCTTCGCCGCCGAGGGCATCGCCAAGGCGACCCGTGGGGTCGGCGTCGCGGCGCTGACCGCGGGCCCGGGCGTCACCAACGGGCTGAGCGCGATCGCCGGCGCGCAGGCGAACCACTCGCCGATCTGCGTGCTCGGCGGACGGGCGCCGGAGATGCGCTGGGGCTCGGGGTCGCTGCAGGAGATCGACCACCTGCCGTTCGTCGCGCCGCTGGTCAAGTCGGCCGAGACGGCCAAGGCGACCGACGCCATCGCCGCGCTGACCGCGGCCGCCCTCGACACCGCCGCCGCCGCGCCGAGCGGCCCCACCTTCCTCGACTATCCGATGGACGTCGTCTTCAGCGAGGCCGAGTTCGAGGTCGCCGCGCCCTCTGCCGCGCCCGCCGCGCAGCCTCCCGAGAGGGTCGAGGAGGCGGCCGCCCTGCTGGCGGGCGCCGAGCGGCCGGTGATCATGGCCGGCACCGGGCTCTACTGGGGACGGGCGGAGCGGGAGCTCCGGGCGCTCGCCGAGGCGCTCGGCATCCCGGTCTTCCTCAACGGCCTCGGCCGCGGCTGCCTGCCCGCCGATCACGACCTCGCCTTCAGCCGCGCCCGCTCGACCGCGCTGCAGGGGGCCGACGTCGCGCTCGTCGTCGGCGTGCCGATGGACTTCCGGCTCGGCTTCGGGGGCAGCTTCGGGGCGGAGACGAAGATCGTCCGCCTCGACGTCGCGCCCAACGCGCTGACCGCCAACCGCCTGCCGGACCTCGACCTGGTCGGCGACGTCGCCGCCGGCCTCGGCGCGATCGCCGCCGCGGCGGGGGAGGGGCAGCGGTCGCGGTCGTGGCTGGAGCAGCTGACCAACGTCGAGGCCGAGGCGCGCGCGGGCGAGCGCGAGCAGCTCGACGACCCGCGCTCGCCGCTGCATCCGGTGCGCGTCTACCGTGAGCTCGACGCGGTGCTCGACCGCGACGCGATCGTGATCGGCGACGGCGGCGACTTCGTCTCCTACGCGGGCCGCTACATCAACACCTACGAGCCCGGCTGCTGGATGGACCCGGGGCCGTTCGGCTGCCTCGGCGCCGGCCCCGGCCAGGCGATCGGCGCCAAGGTGGCCAAGCCCGACCGGCAGGTCTGCCTGCTGCTCGGCGACGGCGCCTTCGGCTTCGCCGGGATGGAGTTCGACACGATGGCCCGCCACGGGCTCGGCGTGGTCGGGGTGATGGGCAACAACGGGATCTGGGCGCTCGAGCACCACCCGATGAAGTTCCTCTACGGCTACTCGGTGGCCGCCGAGCTGCAGCCGGAAACCCGCTACGACCAGCTGGTCGAGACGCTCGGCTGCGACGGCGTCGTGGTCCGCGAGCCCGACGAGCTGCGCCCGGCGCTGGAGAAGGCGTTCGCCTCCGGCGTGCCGACCTTGGTCAACGTGATGACCGACCCCGAGGTCGCCTACCCGCGCAAATCCAACCTGGCCTGAGCGGCGGGCGGCCCTGGCCTGGGCGGCGGGAGGCCCTGGCCTGGGCGGCGGGAGGCCCGCGACGTGAGCCGCGCGGCCTGGCCTCGGTGGCGGCTGCCCACACGGCGCGGCGTTCGCACCGCGCCTGGCGTTCGCACTTCTCCGCGCTATCCGCGGAGTTCTGCGAACTCACCGCGGCGCGCCGTGCGGCGTTCGCACTTCTCCGCGCTATCCGCGGAGTTCTGCGAACTCACCGCGCGGCGCGATCCACGAACGCGGCGGTACAGACGTCCCAAAACGAGAATCGGCCGTCATCGCTGACGGCCGATCCACGCGGATCCCTCAGGACGGGCAGGGGTACGTCTTCAGGGACCCTTATTGAATGGGCTCAGACGGCGGGAGGCGCCATGATGCGGCAATCGCCCAAGCCCTATGCCAAGGGTAGGTGGGGTAACCCCTCCTTGCCCCCGGTGCCAGAAAGATTGCCAAGGCAGGCAGGGTTTGTCCACCGCTGCAAGCGGGGACTACTGGAAATTCGGTACAAAAATGGACGAATTGTGGGGGTCAACCGCCAACAACCACCCGTTTGTCCTGTTGCACGGAGTGCCGGTGTCCATCCAGTACGTCGAGCTATCTCGAATGCAGCGAGAGTCTACTTAACTCGATTCCGATAACGCAATCGCCGCTCCGTACAAAATGTCGTGCTCGGAGACGGTGATGCGTTCGAGGCCGAAGGCCCGCATCGTCTCGATCAGGGTGACCACGCCCGCGACGATCGTCGGGGCCCGGTCGGGGTGCAGGCCGCGGATCTCCGTCCGCTGTGCCAGCGGCGTGGCGGCGAGCCGCGACAGCATCCGCTGGATCGAGCGCAGCTCCAGCACGTGGCCGTGCACGCGGCGCGGGTCGTAGGGCTCGAGCTCCAGCTCGATCGCCGCCAGCGAGGTCGGCGTGCCAGCCACCGCGATTCCCTCCTCCGCCCGCGGCGCCGCGGCGCTCGCCGCCTCGATCAGCCCGCGCAGGTCGCCGGCCAGCGCTTCCAGCTCGACCGGGGTGGGGGGGTCGTGGCTCAGGTGGCGCTCGGTGTGGCGGACGACCCCCGCCTGCAGCGACGTGTGCCATTCGATCTCGCGCCGCTCGCCGACGATTAGCTCCGTCGAGCCGCCCCCGATGTCGACCACCAGGGTCGGCACCTCCGGCGCCCGCTCCGCGGTCGCCCCCAGATAGGTCAGCCGCGCCTCTTCCTCGCCATCGAGCACCCGCGCCGAGAGCGCGAACCGCTCCCGCAGCTCGGCCACGAAGGCGCCTCCGTTGCTGGCGTCCCTGACCGCGCTGGTCGCGATCGCGTCTACCCTCTCTGCGCCCAGCTCCTGCAGTGTCGCCACATAAGGATCGATCGCCCCGCACGCCGCCTCGATCGCCTCGGCGGCCAACTGCCCGCTCAAGTCCACGCCCCGTCCGAGGCGGGTCACCGTGCTCCGCCGCTCGATCGGCCTGACCCGCCCGTCCTCCACGTCGGCGACCAGCAGCCGGGTCGAGTTGGACCCGATGTCGATGATCGCGACGCGCTGAGGAGTCTCCGGCATGCGGGCACCCTATTCAGCCACCGCCGCCATCCTCCTCCACGCCCCTGCCCGATCCACCCGCGACCCCCGGCCCAGGAATTCAACGCCGCATTGCTAAAATCCGGTGACCGCCGCGGGGTGGAGCAGCCAGGTAGCTCGTCGGGCTCATAACCCGAAGGTCGCAGGTTCGAATCCTGCCCCCGCTATAGAAAAAACCCCGCATATGCGGGGTTTTTTTGTGCCTCAGATTCATGCGAATTCATGCAAATTCGTGGTGGGGCACAAACGGGTCTGAAAACGCCCTCGAAAAGGCGCCGCTCGTAACGATGGCGATCTCGCAAGATTCGCTCTGGCAAGCCGTTCGGCCTGTGCGAAAAACCGCCCAAACAGCGCCCGCCCCTGTGACCATCGGGAAAGGGACCCGAAGGTCGCTAAGTCGGGGACGGATGGTTCGACGTTCCGGTGGCTAGGCACTCGCTCCGCGCCGGTTCGACAGAGCGTGACGCCGTTTGAGCGGTGGCTTGCATCAAAGGCTTCAAATCCAACTTGGCATCCGATTCGCCAAGTGCCACGGTGATGTCAAAGGCCCGCAATTCGGAGCCTTCGTCGGTCTCGGTGCTGGCCCTTAGACTTGGATACCAATAATGTTCCCAAATAGGCATGGGACTGGGAGAGGAGATCGCCGAGCAGGCGGTGGTCGAGTTGCGGCGAACCCCGGGTTGGGGGGGGCGGATCTCGCGTCGGCCGGGCGAGAGCCGGATCAGGGTCACCGACGAAGGGGACCTCGCCGACGCGATGGTGGAGCTGAGGCCGGAGGCCGGGGCGGAAGAGGTCGCGGTCTGGGTCGCCCTCGCGGGCGGTTATGCGGATCTCTCGGCGCTCGATTTCGTGCCCAGGTCGGCGTCGGTCGTGCGCTGGGGCAAGGAGTACGTCGAACGTGGGCTGACTATCGGCTTCACCCAGCACCTGCTCGGGACGGCACTCGCGGGAGAGCACCGGCGCACTCCGGTCGCAGGCGGCAGGAAGGCCGACGGCTCGCTCGAGCTCTGGATCGAGGCGAGCCCGACCGGCGAGGTCCTGGCGGCGGTGGACACCGAGGCCGACCTCGGCACAGTGGCCGACCTCCGCTGGTCCACCGACGAGGGTGATTCCCGCCTGCTGCTGGTGCTGATCGAGGGCCCGAACAACCGCCGTCTCGGCCTCGCCCGACTCGACCTCGATCCCTCGCAGGCCCTTACCGGGCTCGACCTTCTGGTCCACCGCGACCTTGACATCGCCGCTGCCGACGAGGGACTACTGGCCCGCTCTGCGTCCGCCGCCGTCTCGGAGGAGGGCCGCGACCGCTGGCAAAGCCAGGCGCCGGGCGAGGTCGGGTCGAGCGGCGAGCGCCCATGAGCCTGAGCCCACCGTCGTCGGTGGTCGACCGCGCCTTCTCGCCGCCCAGCCGCTCGGCGCCGCTGGCGGCCCTGGCCTCTGAGCTGCGCCGGCCGGGTGTCTGGATCCAGGTCTGCCGGCGGGCGATGGAGCGTGAGCCCGCCTGGTTGGAGGCGCGGCTCGCGCCCGGCGACCCGCTGCTGGCGGCGATCGGACGCGCCGGCGACGCGACCCACGACACGGCGGTCGCGGGCGCGGTCTGCTCGTTGGCGCTCGGGCTCTGCGGCCAGCTGGACGAGGCGGCGGCCTTGGCAGCCGCGGCTCGTGTGCTCGGCGAGGACGCACCGGCGGAGCTCGGCCTGCTCGACGCGGGCCGGAGCCCGTCGCTCGCCGACCTCGTGGCGGCTCTGCGGGGGGATCCGATCGAGCGGATCCGCCGGTCCTCGACGGTGGTCGAGGACCAGAGGGGTGCCGGCCGACCCGGATCCGTGACGGTCTCGCTGCACCCCGAGCGGGAGCCGGGGTTGCGCCTCGACGCGGCGATGAGGATCTTCGCGCCGCCGGACCCGGTGCTGGAGTCGGCGCTCGCCACCGTTCGCGGCCGGATCGGCTGTTCCCCAGGACCGCTGCGGGCCAGGGTCGAGACCGAGGTCGGCGAGGTCGGCGGTGGTGATGCCTGCGCCGCCGCGATCCTGGTGGCCGTCGAGGCGCTCGAGCGCAAACGATCCCTCTCCGAGGAGGTGGTGATCGTCGGCGCGGTCGGCGGCGACGACAGGCTCGGCCCCTCGGTCGAGCCCGATTGGGACGCGGCTCTTCAGATCGCTGCAGGCATGAGTTCGTCGCAGCGCCTGGTCGCTGGCGCGGGCGGGATCTCCACCGTGCACTCGCTGCGGCGCGCCGTCGGCGCGCCGGCCCGCCGCCGCCGCATCGTGGTCGCCATCGCGCTGGTCGCCATCGCCGCGGCGGTCGCCGCTGCCTTCATCGTCCCCTCGCTCGGAGCCGAACCGAAGGTCGAAGAAGCAGCCGCGGCGGCGGTCCGGGCGCTCCCCGCGAGCCCGCTCCACGCCGCCCTCGATGCCGCCCATGCCCTGAGCATCGAGGAAGACGGATTGAGCCGGAAGACGGCCGCCGAGGTCCTCGCCACCGCGCCGCTGACCGAGGCGACCGGGCAGGAGACCGGCCATCTCCTTGCCGTCGGGATCAACGGGACCGACTTGGTGACCACGGTGTCGACGCGGGGGCGGGCGACCAGGTGGAGACTCCGCGGAGGCCATCTCGACCCCGTCGGCGCGGTCGAGTTCCCTGCTGGCTCGACCTTTGTGGCGCTCTCGGAGAGCGGACGGTGGCTGCTGGTGCGCCCGCCGGAAAGCTACGAACGGATGCTCCTGATCGACACCGCCGGACGGCGTTCGAGCCGCTACCTGGTCGCCTCCGAAAAGACCTTCTACGCGGTCGGCGGTGGCGGCAGGCCGATCCTTGCCAGAGGTGGCAAGAAGGGGCTCACCTTCGATCGCGGAATCAGGCCGATGCCCTCCGTCGGCGACGTGGAAGCCGTGTCGATCTCCCCTTCGGGCCGGCTGCTTGCGGTGGCGGCCTCTCGGCGCACGGCGATCTTCCGTCGTCAAGGGAAGAGCTGGAAGCTCTGGCGGAAGTGGCAGGAAGAAGTCCCGGCGATCGCCGGGGCCGAGGTAGCGCGGATCGAAGTGGACGATCGCGGCGAAACTTTGGCCTCACTCGAAGGGCTCGGCACCTCGTTGCGATGGAGTTCACCTCACCAGGTCGGCGAATACGAGACCGCGGACGGGTTCGGATCTCTGGCCGGGCGCTCGCTCTACCTGCTGCCCTCCGAACATCGGCTGCAACTGATGCAGGAAACTTCGTCCGGGCCGGCGATGGCGACCAGTTTCCCGGCCCCGGTCGATGGCGCGACCAAGGTGCCGGTCGCCGTCTCCCCGGCAGGCGACGCTGCCGTGGTTGCGGGCCCGGACGGTCTCTTCTCCGTCATCGATCTGCGCCGGGTCCGCCTACCCGGCGCCGACGTGGTGACCGACTCGGTCGTCGTACGGGCGGATCGCCTCAGCTTCCTGGCCGAGGTCTCGGGGGGCTCACAGCTGGTCTCCTGGGACCTCCGCACCCTGGAGCCGCCGCGGCGCGGCCCGGTGGTCCCCGCAGAAGTCCGGCTCGCGGCGGCGACCGCGGGCGGGCGCTGGATCGCCACGACCTCCGACCGTCCGGAAATCGTGATTCGCAACACGCTCGACGGGCGGGTGGTCGGAACCCTGCGCGGGCGCGGCGGTGAGTCGTGGTCGACGATCGCCGCGGACGGGGCCGGGACGATCCTCGCTGCGGTCGACGAAAGCCGGGATCAGGTCACCGTCTGGAAGCTTGCCCGGCATGGGCCGGGGAAGGTGGTCGGCCACGTCGTCTACCGCGGCCGATCGTTCGATCGCCCCGACCCGGTGTTTCCGGATCCGCTGGCGGTCTCCCCCAACGGCCGGACGCTGGTCTACGGGACGGCGTCCCAGTTGTTCGCCCGCGATCTGCGGACCGGCGTGAACTCGCCCCTGGCGACCGGGACCCACGCCGACGTGATCCGGGTCCGCTTCGGACAGGGCGGTCGGCGGATCATCCTCGCGGGCGCGACCGGGGTGACCCAACTGTCAGGGCCCGGCTGGTCCCAGGTCAAGAAGCTCTCCAGCGTCGAGGCTCACGATGCCGGCTTCCTGCGATCCGGGTACGTCGCCGCCGCCGGGCCGGTCGGGGTGCAGTTGCTTACCGGC
The DNA here is from genome assembly GCA_963766705.1 of uncultured Actinomycetes bacterium. GTDB lineage: Bacteria > Actinomycetota > Thermoleophilia > Solirubrobacterales > 70-9 > VAYN01. The sequence goes on along the minus strand of CAVYBE010000008.1, from coordinate 765,240 downwards.
CACGACCCGGTCCAGATCGACCAAGGCGTCGATTCACAGGGGATCGGCCCCGGAACGGTCTCGATCTCGGAAGAAGGAGGCGCGGCGGTGCCGGAGTTCGAAGAGCTGCCGCTGGTCGTGCTGCGGATCGCCAAGCCCGACGAGGCAGCGCTCTGCGCGCTGGCCGGTGGGCGCGCGCCGGCGAGCGGCGGGTGCGGCGAACGGCCGGCGCTGCCGCCCGCCCGACCCGCTGTCGGCAGCGCGGCTGACCGCCCCGAGGACTCGGCCCTCTCGCCGTCCGGGTTGGGCGCCGTCCAGATCGGCAAGCCGGTCACGCCGAGCGTCGCCCGCCTGCCGGCATACAGCTGGGACGGCTGCGCCGCGCGGACCCTGCCCGGGCGCGGCGCGATCGTGATCAGCGACGGCGAACGGGTCGAATCGATCACCTTGCTCCCGGTGAACTACGCGGACCAACGGCTTGAGCCTCAGCTCCACCCCGCTACCGACGAGGGGCTGACCCCGGAAGGGGCTTACTCGGCGCGGAAGATCTACGGGCCGCCGGCCGAAACCAGCGGCGACCGTTGGCGCTGGTGGTTGTCGGCAAGCTCCGGCGCCCGCCGTCAGCTCAGCGTCAGTCGCGACTACTCGAGCCCGGCGCCGGTCACGATGTCCGTCGCCGACCCGGTGTGCAAGGGGTGGTGGGAATGAGGGCGACCCTCCCGGGCCTCCTCGCCACGTTGGCGCTCGCGGTCGCCTGCGCTGGCTGCGGCGGGGGCGCGGCGATCGAGCCGGCCCCGGAAGTACCGTCGCTGCATCTCGGCGCGTCGATCGCCGAAGCGAAGCGGGAGGTCGGACCCACCTTCAAGCTGCCCTACTGGAACCCGCAGTTCAGCTCGATCTGCGGGAACTTCGAGATCGAAGGCACCGCGATCAGAGGCGAGGTGATCTCGGGGCGGATTGCCGTCGTGGCCTTCAGCCTCGAATACGGGAACGACGGGACGCCCGTCCCCGGGTCAGGTGGAGAGACCCTGAAGGGCTTGCAGCCCGGTCAGACCCTGGGCCAGGCGGAGAAGCTTTTCGGTCGCCCGGACAAGGTCGCGGGCGGAGAGGGCATCGGCACCGAACTAATCTATTGGCAGCTCGGCGAACAGGAAGGCCGCCAGGTCCTCCTGCGGGCGAATATCTGGCACCAGCCCCCGCTTAAAGGGGAGAGGATCGGCGTGCTGGAAGTCGGGATCACGCCGCAGGTGGAAGCTGCCGAGGGGTGCCAATGAGGCGCTGGCCCATCCTCGCCATCCTCCTCGTCGTTCCCTGCCTCGCCTCCTGCGGGGGTGGGGCCGAGCCCCCCCGGCCGGCCACCTTGACCTTGGTCGATGGGGGCGCCAATCGGCCGGTGACGCTGAAGGCCTGGGCGCTGCCGTCGGCCGGTCGCGTCGTCGGGATCGGAGGAACGCCCGGGCGGGTGCTCGTCGCCCAGCGCCGCCGGCTTTCGCTGCTGCGCCCGGGCGGGTCCGCCGAAGGGCTCTTCGAACCCAGCGCCGGATCGCGACTGGCGGCGCTCTCGCTTCACGGTCTCCGGATCGCCGTCGCGACGGGAGACGAAGTGCGGGCCGGCCGCGTGGGCGCGTTCGACCCGAACTCCACGGCCCTCGACCGAGACGGCCTGGACGGTACGCCGATCGTCCTCGACGGTCATCCGGCGCGGGTCTTCGACGGAACGGTCTGGGACCTCGACGTGCCGCGGTTGGCGATGACGCCGCACACCTTTGGCGCGGTTTCGGCGTTCGACCCACGACAGCGCTGGCTCGCCACCGGCAAGGAAGAAGGCAGGGTGGCTGTCGCCTCGGCCCGGACCGGCCACTTCGCGTGGCAGGTTCCCCGCGGGTCCCCGGCTCACCTCGGCGACGGGATCGCCGCCGTCGCGATCTCGACCGGCGGCGCGGTGGTCAGCCTCGACGAAGCGGGCTGGGCGAGTTGTGGCTCGGCCTCGGTGCGCCTGTTCCCGATGGCGGCTCCGGGGATGCCCGCGGCGATCGCCATCGCCGACGGCGGCTTCTGGGCCATCCGCGGAGGCATCGCCGCCTTCGTCGACTGCGGTTCAGAACCGCCGCGGAAGGAGTGCGAGCTGCGCACCGACGAAGACGATCCGCGCAGCCCGGCCCTGCTGGCCCTGCGCGGGCATGTCTACGCCGCTGGGGTCAGGGAGGGCAAGGTCGTGCTCCTGCCGCGGTGCCGATGACCGATCTCGCGCCGTTGCGCGCCCGCCTGCTCGACGGTGGTCCGCGCACCGCCGCGGCTGCCGCGGCGCTGCGTGACTGGTTCGGTTCCCTCGCCGAGGTTCCGCCCGCGGCGTTCGAGGCGAGTACGCCGTCGGAGCTCGTTCGGGCCTGCGAGTGGGTGCTGCGCCCGCGGGCGCTCGAGCTCCACGACCTTCTACGCGCCCAGGCCGGCCACGCGCCGCGGCAACGCTCGCGCCCGCGCCGCCTCTGGGTGGCGCTCGACCGTGGCGCCGCTGGCGTGGCTCTGCGCCTCTCGGCCTGGCGCGTGGATGGGCCGACCGGCCTCGCGGCCGACTTCCGCGTCCACGCGGGGGCCTCGCGGGATCAGAACTTCCGTCGCGCGGAGGCGGCCGCCTCGCGGGTCCTGGAGGCGCGGTGCCCGGGCGTCGCGGTGCGGTACTCGCTCGCCCGGGCGGACGGCAGCCCGTATCTCGACCCGATCGAGGACGGCTCGTTGGGGGCTGCGCTGGCGGTAGCCGCGCTGGCGGTGGCCGCGCCGCGCCGCTCACCTTTCGCCCTCGACCCCCGCGGCGCACTCACCGGGACCCTCACCTCGGACGGGCGGGTCGGCAGCGTCGACCAGGGCGGCCTCGCCGCCAAGGCCCAGGCCGCGCGGAGCGCCGGCGTCCGCAGGCTGGTGGTCCCGCGCAATCAGGTGGCGCCCCTACTCGGCCTCTCCGGCATACGCGTGCGCGAGGCGGGAACCGTGCAGGAGGCCCGCCGACGCCTGCGGGTCGTGCGGCGGGCGGTCAAAGTGGTCGCCCTCTCGCTGCTCGCACTGGTCGTGCTCGGCGGGCTCGCCGTACACCAGCTGCGGGCGGGAGACCAGGACGAACGCAAGCGCGAACTTGCCGCCGAACGGGCGATGTCGCGGGCGCTCGCGATCGTCGACTCGGATCCGCGCGCCGCCCTCCAACTGAGCGCCGATGCGGCGCGGATCTCCCCCGGTGCCACGGCGCCGGCGCGCTCGTTGGTAGCCGCGGCGCTGCCGCCTGACGTCCGTTTCCTGCCCCGCCTGCCGAGCCCGGCGACGGCGATCTCGTGGAGCCCGGCGGGGATCGTCGCCGCCACCGGAACGCGCCTCTACACGCTGGCCGCCCACGAATCGAGTTGGCGGCTGGGCCCGAAGATCCCCGCCCACAAGGGGGCCGCCTTCTATGCCCCCGGTCGGCTGCTCGTCGGCGGGACGGAAGGCGCCTGGCTGGTCAACGTCCGGACCGGGGCGCGGTCCCTGCTCACCACCCGGCCGGTCAGCCGGGTGGCGGGAGGGGGCGGCCTGGCGGCTGTCCTCACTGACGAAGGCCGGGTCACCATCGAGGAAGGCGGCGATCGCCGCTCGCTGCGGGTGGCCGAACCGCATGGGACCTGGCCGGTGAAGCGGGTGGTCCTCATCGCGGTGACGCCGGCGGGCCGACTGGTCGCCTCCGACGACCTCGGGCGGGTCCTGCGTCGCCGCGGGGACAAGTTGGTGCTGGGAAACATCGCGCCGATGGGGTTCAAGCTGGGGCGCCTGCAGACGCTCGCCGCGGCCGCGGGGCAGGTGGTGGGCTCGGCCGGAGACGGGGTCGTCTTCACCAGGAGCAGCACCGGCCCGAACGGTTTCGGGCCGGCCGCGGAAGCGGTCTCGGCGATCCTCTCGCTGCCCGGAGATCGCGACGTCGTTCTACGGCGCGGCCTCGCCGAAGTCTCCGTCGTCGACGGCGTTTACCGAAAACTGCGACGGGAGCTACAGCTGGGCGGTCACTACGGGGCGGCCGCCGTCTCCCCGGGCGGCCGCCGCCTGGTCCTCGCCGGTCGGGAAGTCGCGGTCGTCCGGCTTGATCGATCGCTACCTTCGCCCATCCTGGCCACGCGGACGATCGCCTTCGACCGGGCCGGGGGGCCTCTTGGCCTGAGCAACGTCTCCGACGAGATCGTCCGCCTGGGTTCCCGTTCCTCGCCGGTGGTGATCCCGGGCCACGGCGCCGGGTATCCGTCGGGGACGCCGGGGGTCTCGCTAAACGGGCACTGGGCGGTCGAGGCGGAGCCCGACGCCCGGGTCAGGCTGATCGACCTATGGGCTGATCGCGCCCATACTTTCTCGGTCAGGCTGGGGACCGGTTCCGGCCGGATCGAGAGGCTCCTGCCCACCCTCGGCGTCTTGGACGATGGCCGGATCGTCCTTAGCGAAGCGCCGGAAGAGGGCGATCCTCTCGAAGGGACGACCTACCTGGTCGACCCTCGGACCCATAGGGTGGAAGCGCTCATGTACAGCGGGTCGGGCCCCTTCTCCCGCGGGTTGCCGTCAGGCCGCCTGCTGCTCACCCAGGGCGAACACCTCGACCTGATCCGGACGAGGACGATGACCCTGGCGAGACGAGCGACCGTGCCGGGCGCCTACATCGACACCGTCACCGCCGATTCGAGCGGCGGTCGGATCTTCTTCGGCACCATCTCGGGCGATATCTGGAGCTGGACGCCGGAGACCGGCGCCGGCCCGGAACGGCTCGGCCAGGTCGACGGCAAGCTGCTGTCGCTGGTCGCCGACCGCAACGGTTCGGTCCTGTACGGCACCGTCGGCGGCGGCATCCGCGAATCCGCACGCACCTTCGTCGTCGACGTGGCCGCGCATCAGATCGAGCAACTCGAAGCCCCGGAAGGCGGGCCGACGATGGCCGCCGCCCTCTCGCCTGACCAGACCGTCCTCGCCCTCTCGGCCACCGACCCGATCGGCGCCGAGCTGATCGCGGCGCGACTGACCCCGGCGGAAGCCTGTGCCCGTGACGGGGGAGACATCTCGGCGACGGCCTGGCGCCGGGCGATCGGCGGCCTGGCGGTCGGCGTGCCCGAATGTCCGGCGGGCCGTCAGCTGAGTCGGTGAGAGAACTCTATGGGTACTCGGGCGGGATAGCATCTCGGCCGTGCCGAAACGAACGAACCTCTTTCAGCGCGTCATCACGGTTCTCAACGAAAACGTCCCAGGGGAAGCGAAGGTCAAGGAATCCCAACTCTTGGTGGATCGGGATGCTGAAGAGCCGCGTGAGGTAGATGTGGTGATCAAGACCATCGTCGCGGGCCACGAGATCGCGATCGGCATCGAGGCAACGGAAGCAGGCAGAAAGGCCGACCTCACCTGGGTCGACGGGATGCTCGGAAAGCACATGAGCCTGCCGACGGACAAGCTCGTCCTCGTTTCCGAATCTGGGTTCAGTGCCGGAGCTCGTAGGAAGGCCGAGGCGCGCCAGGCGGTACCGCTCTCGCTGGAGGATCTAAAAGATGCCGAGGCGGAAGGCCTAATCGTCAACAAGCTCGGCGCAGTCTTTCTTAAGTTGACCGAACTTCGTCTCGGAAAATTCACGATCACTGCCGGCCCCGCAGATGGGACCGACGAAATCGTGTTCGACGAGGCCCCGCCGAGCACCCCGCTTTTCCTCGAGGACGGAGCCTTCCTCGCGCCTGTCAGCGAGGCGATCCGGTCGAAGTTCAACGACAGCTTCGTCGAAGTTGCCGAGATGATCAACCTTCGCGATGCGCTCGACGGCGAAACAGAGAACCTGACGATCGACGTCCAGGGACCGATCGTCCGCCCCGCTGGAGACGACCATCCCGAAGCTCATGCCTGTGTCAGGCTGGACGAGCAAGGCAGCAGCGGCCGCGTCTTCTTCTGGCCCGTTCTACGCATCGCCGTCAAATGTGTCATGGAGATCAGGGTCGCCGAGATTCCACTGACCCACGCAAAAGTCGAGGGACTTTCGGACGGATTCTCGTTCGGCGAGGGAAAGTTGGGCGAGGACTCCGTGGCCTTCATCGTTGATGAATCTGAAGACGGCCCGCGCGGCAAGACGATTCTTGACACCCCAGATGGGCCGATCGAGGGCAACATCATCCCCGTCAAAGAGCCGCCGACCCCATGAGGACGCTGACTAGTGAGGCGAGCTGCACTCGTCGCAGGTTTGAATCCTGCACCCGCTATAGAAAAATCCCGCATATGTGTGGTTTTGTTTGTGCCTCCGATCCATGCAAGATCATGCAAATTCGCGGTGGGGCACAAACGGTCTGAAAACGGCCTCGGAAACGCACCGCTCGTTCCGATGGCGATCTGGCGAAATTCGCCCTGGCAAGCCGTTCGTCCTGTGCGAAGAATCGCCCAAACAGCGCCCGCCCCTGTGACTTTCGGTTAAGGAACCCGAAGGTCACAGAGGCGCTCATGGATTCACTTGATCGAAGCTGCCGATGAAGCTACGGCGACGGAAGCTGTCAGCCGTCTCAGCGCTTCCCGAGGTAGCCGTTGCCGTCCTGCGACTTGACGGGGCCGCCGTCGAGGAAGCGCGAATGATGTCGGCGGGAATTCGCTCTTCCCCTGCCGGACCGGGCCGTGGGGCCGCGCCGGATTCGTGACCAGGTCACGAAGAGATGATCCGTCGCCCGGGTCATCGCTACGTAGAGAAGTCGACGCTCCTCGTCGGATGGAGCCTTTGGCTTCGGGATGATGTCGCTCTCGACACCAGCGACGATCGTCGCGGCTACGGTCAGCCCCTTCGAGGCGGCCATGGACATGATCCGAACTCCATCGCCCTTAGCGGTCGCGAGATCTCTGCCTAAAGGGGTGACCTGTCCTAGGAATCTCTCGAGGCTTGGCGAGGATTCAACGAGCCCGTCGAGCTCGCCGAGCAATTCGATCAAGTCATCGCTGGGGACGGGGAGTACGGAATCATTCGCCTGCTCAACGATCCAGGCTCCCCATCCGCCCCCGGGTGAGTCGTCCGGGACTTCCAATGACTCCAGCCACTCGGTGATCTCGCTGACCAAGGTCTGCGCCTTCGCGGCGGAGGGAGGCGGCAGATCGGGATAGCCAGCAGCATGCAACTGCATGAGCGCGGCGTGGAAGGAGATGCCTTTTGCCCTTGCCGCTTCGTAGACCTCGTCCGTGAATTTCCCGCTGACCCCTTCGGTCAGGAATAGGAGCGACGCCCAGGCGATGGAGTCCTCTTCGTTGGCGACGAGTCGCATCGCCTCGAGTGCCCGTCGGTTATTGGTCTCGGCGAGGAGGCGTTTCAGAGCATCCGGGTCCGAGTAGCTGATTCCCTCTTTGTCGAGGGCTTCCTTGATCGGCTTGCTGAACTGGCCGTTGTGGTCGCCACGCAGCAGGATGAGAATGTCCTGTGGTGCCAGCCCATCCCTGTCGATGAGTTGCCTGGTGAGGCTGGCGATGCCGGTGGCTTCTGACTTCTGTCCTGCGAAGGCGAGGAGCGCCACCTCTCCATCAGCTGCCTCGTCCGGGCAGCTCAGCCGGGGCTTTGGTGGGCGACCAACCTCCCCCTCGATCACATGCGTCGCCCAGTCCAGTATTTGGCGACCGCAGCGACGGGAGATTGACAGTGGAAAAGTGACGGCGCCGGGGTAGTCGTCGTCGAATCGACGGATGCCAGCAGGGTCGGCTTTCCGAAACGAATAGATCGACTGATCGTCGTCGCCCGCGCCGACGACGGCGCAACCGCGCGAGGCGATCCGCCGCAGTAAGGCGAGGTCGCAGGCGTTCAGGTCTTGGTACTCGTCGACGATCAAGAGGTCGAAATCGACGCCCTCCAAATCGGGGTGCTCTTCGAGCGCCGTCAGCAGCGCGTAAGGGAGCTCGGCCGGCAGGGTGTAGCCGTAGATCGTTCGATGCTCGGCCCAGACCCCGAGGAAGCGGGTCCGCTCTTCCGGGTCGACCTCCGGATCCTCCTCCTCGTTTAGCGACTCCCAGGCCGCAGCCATCTCGCCGATCAGTCGCCTGATTCGTCGCTTGTTCACTTTCGCGCGACGAGCGAGAGAGCCTTCAACGATCTGGTCTCTCTCCCAATCGTCAACCATCCTGAGAGGCTGGGGGAAGTCACCGGCGCCGTCGTTTTTCAACAGGGCTGAAACCGCGAAAGAGTGGACGGTGCTGGGCTTCTCCACCGCTAGGGCCCCGTGGTCGAGCACCTTTCCGGCCAGCTCCGCAGTCGCGGCACGGGTGAAAGTGAGGAGCTTAACCTTCGGAGGGTCAGCTTCCTCGAGTAGTCGGTCCAGCCACGCCACGAGCGTCGCGCTCTTGCCCGTCCCTGGGCCGGCAAAGACCCGGGCATCATTGTCGGGCTCGTGACCCAGGATCGCCTCCTGCTCCTCCGACGGACGAAACTCCGTCATTGCCTCTCCTCCCCAAGAATCATCCGCAGGCTCTTTCGGTCCGTGAACGGTATTTATTGTTCTCGACGTGGTCAACAATTTCTTCGAAGCGCAGAGGCGGTCCAGGGTCCTCGTCCACCAACCAGCGGGGAAGACGCCGCCTCCTACTCGGCTGGCCCCCTCTTCCAAGAGATAGATGCCGACGGCGGAAGTCGAAAAGGTGAGGAGGCTGCTGCTGGAGGCCACGGCGGCCGCGCAGCAGATCGGTGACGAGCCCGCCGACGAGCCGGAAGGAGTGGGGTATTTCTCGGACGACGGCGATGGTGGTCTAGAGGATGCGATCGACGAGATCGCCGCCTGCGACGGGCAGATCACGATGTTCGTCGGCGCGGGTGTCTCGACGGAGTCCGAACTCCCTTCGTGGAACGGGCTGATCAGAGCTTTGCTCCTTGGAGCAGAGTCAGTAACGCCGCTTTCCGACGAAGACAGGGATCAATGGATCGAGGCTGTGATCGCACAAGGCCCTCTGGCTGCTGCCGCGATCGCCCGGGCGCACCATCCGGACGAGATCTCGTTCCGGCAAGCGCTGAGGGGAGCTCTTTACGGCGGTCGTCCGCCGCGTCATTTTGTTCCGGGTGCGCTGGCGGGCCAGATCGCTTGGCTCAAGACGGAGCTTGGGCCGAGGCTCCGTTTGGTCACCGCCAATTACGACGGTCTGCTGGAGGCGGCACTTCAGGAAGCTGGCCTTGAGGCGGTTCCCTATGTGCAGAGTCGAGGTGAGCCGGTGGGCAAAGCGGCGGTTTGGCACCTACACGGTCGGCTGATGCGGAACAAGGCCGACACGGAATGGGCTCGCGTCGGAAGGCTTGTGCTGACTGAGGGCGACTATGCGAAATCAGCCAGCGCCAAATGGCCCGAGGGGTTCGTCGCCGATTGCCTTGCTGATTCGCTCTGTGTCTTCTTAGGTCTGAGCATGACCGACCCGAACTTCATCCGGTGGCTCTATCGCTATGGCGATCACGAGCGGCGCCATATGGCCGTCTTCGTCCGTCAGGCGTCTCCCGCGCCGAACGATGCCGTCCGTAGAAGGCTCGAGGAATCGGCTGCGGCGCGGTGGAAGATGGCCGGCGTGAAGCCGATCTGGAGCAACTACTTCGGAGAGGTCGCGCAGTTCGTCCACGAGATCGGCCTCCGGACCTCCGACGGCGACGGCCCTCGCTTCTCCATGCGGGCTGCCGGGCGCCTCGATGCAGCCAGGGCGAGCCTCGATCCGGCGGACGGCGCCTCCTTCGTCGAGGCGCAGAGAGAACTTTCGGGATGGCTTTGCGAGCAGGTCGAAGCCGTAAGGAAAATCGGTGGGGACCTGGGCGTCGATCTTGCTACCGAGGATCTCGGGCTAGGTCTTTGGGTGGCGAACCACGCCGACGGGCTGGGTGAGCTCTGGGGTACGAGCGAGCAGATTTGGTTGGACCGAAAGGCGATAGAGCGCCGACCGATACACGCCGACAGTCGCTGGGTCGGAGTGGCGGCGATGGTCCAAGGCGTCCCCGTCGAGCAGGATCCAGCCGTCTACACGACCCGTTGGCGCTTTATTCGCGGCATCCCACTTGTGGTTGAGGCGCCCGACAGGAGCCTTGTCGGGTCATTGACTCTCACTTCCGCCACGCCGCTCGACGAGTGTCCTCTGAGCATCGCCCGTGCCCCGCGGGAATTTCTCCTGGCGATCGACGAACTGCTCGGGGAGGCCGCTGCAGGGTTCTTCATATGACCTGCCTTCGCGTGGGCGATGTCTGCGGCCTGCGATAGTTTCAACCCGTGAGTACGCAGAAGGCATCCGGAGTCCGAGTCGCCCGCACCGGTGGGTCGCTTTCGCCGGAGACGGCGAAGGTGGTCAAAGCTGCGGCCAAACACGCCAGGAAAAGCGCCGCGGCAATAAGGGCCAATCGAGCGACGAAAGCCGCCACGTAGAGACACATCGCCGCGTCGGAGTCCAGAAAGCTCGGACCCGTTCACCGCGCACCCGTCCTGGCTTCTACCTCGATATGGCCGCGAGAGGTCATCGAAGCCAAAGCTGGCCGAAACCTCGTGATCGCCGGTTTGAGCTTCTTTGTCGAGGGCGTCTTGGCCCGATCGATTAGGAGCCGTCCCCCAAGGCGTTGATGAGCTCGCCCGGCTCGACTCCGAGGCCCTCTGCCAATTTTAGGATCGTCGTCAGCCTAGGCTCGCGGCCACCGCGCTCGATCCGCCCGATGCTCGTCAGGTGGATGCCGGAGGTGTGCGCCAATCCGTCCTGTGAGAGGCCTTCTCTGGCTCGTAGCTCGCGAACCCGCTGACCGAACGCCTCGCTGGCGCGGTCGGGATCGTCGTGGAGCGGCTCGGCCACCGGGGGAGCGTTGCGGCTCTCGGCCGATTGGACCAGAGCATATTGGCTGGGAGCGTATTGGCCTATAGGATTTCGCCGGTTTGGCGACTGAAATCCAGTCACTCTCAGGACGGACGTCAAAGGCACCGGTCCGCCGTCGGGATCGTCGACGACTTGAGAAGACTTCTGTTCCCAGGGTTTACAGGCGGGTCGACGGCGACGGCGAGACGGTCGACTTCGTCGCGGTGTTCGATGTTGCAGGTCGGCAGCACAAGAAGATCGCGCGCACCTTCACGGCGGCCAAGAGGCTGAAGCTTCACGGCGGCGAGAGCGCGCCAGAGCGGGCGATCACGTTCCTGAAGTTCCTCGACGAATGGGTCGAGCGCTATCGCGGACAGGGCCGCAGGGGCTTCCGCGACCAGACCCGCGAGGAATACCGGCGCCTGATCCGCACCTACGCCCACTCGTATTTCTCCGCCCGCCTGAAGCTAGTAGAGGTCAGCCCGTATCTGTTGGCCCGGTTCGTCGACTGGCTCTGCGAAGAGGAGGCCCAGGGGCGGCGGCTGAGCGACAAGACGATCGCCAACATCGTGATCCCATTACAGACCGCACTGAAGACGGCGGTACGCGAGGGCCTCGTCCGGCACAACCCCTCCCAGGGTCTCGCACTCCCTCACCGCGAGGGGGTTCCGGACGATGGGGACGATGTCCGGGTCTTCTCCCGAGTGCAGTTGGCGGCCGTCCTAGCGGCGGCACCCGACGAGCACCGGCTCCTTCTCGAGCTGCTCGCCGGCTGCGGGCTTCGAATCAGCGAGGCCCTCGCGCTCCAACGGCGCCACTTCCGGGTCGACGACGGCCCGCCGGAGGTGCTGGTCCGCAGGGCCTACGTCAAGGGCCGGATAGTCCCGCCGAAGTCGAAACATGGGCGTCGGGCCATCCTTCTGCCGCCGTCGATTGCCGGGCAGGTCCGGATCCGGCTGGACGCCGAACCGGGCGAGCAGGCAGACCTCTTCTTCACTTCCGACGACGGTGACTTCCTGGACGCCGACGCCCTGCGCAGGAGGATGCTCAAGCCGTTGGTCGAGGAGGCGGGCGCGGGGTGGGCCGCCTTCCACACCTTCCGGCACACCTTCGCATCGATCCACCTGAGCGAAGGCACCGACCTCGTCGCCGTAAGCCGGGCGCTCGGCCATCACTCGGCGGCCTTCACGCTCAGTCGCTACGCGCACCTCCTACCAGGCGAGCTCGCTCCGCCCCTCGACCTTCCGCGCTCCTAGTTCGGTCACACCCGACAAGAAGACCAACAAAGCCGATCAGATTCGACGAGTCCACCACCAACTCTCATTTACTGGGTTGATCTAGAGACCTCGCAGCCTTGGGTACGCCGCTGGTCGGGATAATTGCGGCTTGGCGGGTCACGACACCTTTCGTGGATGTTCTTTCCAGACCGCATACGCGGTACGGCTGGCCTTCGATGTCCTCGAAGGGAAAGCAGAGTTGCTCCAGGTCGAGGGCGACTCCGACATCGTCGACGCGGCGCTAGAGGACGCCGATCAAATGGTCCTTCGCTCGGTTCAAGCGAAGTCCAAGCTGGAGCCCTACGTATGGCGCCCGGGCGCCATCGCGTCCGTGGTCAAGGCCTGGCTCGGCGGCGAACGGAGTGCGGATGAGAGCCTCGACTTTGTCACTGACGGGCACCTTGGCGAGGGCGTTGCCAAAAGGCTTGTCCCGGCCTTTACCCATCTGCGGGAAGGAATCGCGTCCGAGGGGGAGTTGGCCTATCTGGCCGAGCTCGATATTGACACGGGAGATGAGGCCCTCACCCGGGTCAACGTCCACAGCGGTCTTCCGCAGGCCCGGGATCTGCTGGAGCAGGAGACGCTCCGGCTGATGGAGCTTCGCGAGCACGACAGGATGGTGACCGCGGGCGAGGCCCGGGACCTGGTCAAATCCCTGTTTGGAGAGCTGCTCCTCGATTCCGGAAATCAGGATCGCGCGCAGCGCAGGCTGACCCGGGCCGAGATCGCCGATCGGGTTGGGGTGTCACTCAGGGCTATCGACGCTGCGAGCACCTGGAGCCCCGAGCTAGAACAGCGCTATCGCACCACCCTTCTCTCCGAGCCGCCGGATCCGACTCTCACCATGCTGGAGCTCCTCGGAGTGGAGGGTGCGCTGGCGCCGACCCGCATCGCGCCGGCATCGGAAGGTGGGATCGCGATGGAGATGCCTGCCGTACGACTCCTTGATCACGGTGGTTGGGCACAACTCAGCGGACCCGCCGGCGCCGGCAAGTCGACGACGCTCGGTCAGCTGGCGGTCGAGGCGGCGGAGAAGGATCCATTGCCGATCAAGGTCTTTGTCGCCAGTTATGCGACGGGATCGTTGAGCCAGCTGCTCCGCCGATCGATCGAGCGAAGGGTGGAAACGCCGATCGCCACCGGATCTGTCGAGCTCCTGCTCTCGCGCGAGACGACGTTGGTGCTGATCGATGGCGCCGGAGAGCTCAGCCCCGAGCAGAGGAGCTCGCTGATCGCCGACGTCGAGGCCCTCCGGGCCAGCCACCCTGATGGCGCAAGGATGATCTTTGCGGCTCGCCACGCCCCGGCGCTGACCAAGCTCGGCCTCAGTGAGTTCTCAGTACAGGGGCTGGATCGCGATGCCCGGCGGGGTATCGCGGAGGCCACCGACCGTCAGAGAGGCGTGGCCGAGTGCGAACGCATCGAAGCCGAGCTGGGATCGGTTCTCGAGATCCCCTTGCTCTTCAGGCTGGCGCTAGGTCTCCGCCTGAAGGGCATCGAGGCGGGTTCGCGGGCAGACCTCTTCGCCCAGTTTGTCGAGCGTCTCCAGAACAGACCCGAGGGCGGCAAGCTCTCCGCTCAGGAGCTATCGGTCCTTGAGAAGTGTTGCTTCGAGCTACGTGTCTCCGGCCTCTACAACGCCGAGGAATGGTGGTGGTTGGAGAGGATCGCCGCGGAGCGCGAGAGGCAGATCGAGCGTGGACTGATCTCCGCCCAGACCGCATCGGCCGCGGAGCTATTGGAGGGATTGATCGGGGTGGGGATCGTGCGGCGACTCGGCCAGGGAACCGACCTCGCACTGTTGCACGACCTCTTCGCCGACTGGTTCTGCGCTGAGGCGATCCGAAAGAGCATTGCCACTCTCCCGACTCCGGTCCCCAAGGAGATCGAGGAAGCCGTCCTCTTCCTGGCCGAACTGGACGCCCTCAGCACCGCGCAGATGATCGAGATTGCAGGTTCTCCGATCGCCGCGGGGCGAGCAGCCGACGTAATGGCCGCGCGGAGTGTCGATGCGGGGATAGTCGGTGAAATCTGGAAGCGGCTCATGCCCTCTCTCGGGGACGAGCTTCGAGCGACGTTCGAGTCCCTCGAGCTGAGACTCACTGCAGACGGCGGCGCAGTGGAGCTCTTTCGCCCCGGCGGGAGCGATGAGAAGCCGACCGTGATGCTGAGCGTGGCCGGCAAGGCACCGGTCTCGTCCTTCTCGCTGGCGGTAGATCTTTGGTTGGGCGCGATAAGGATCGCTCTCGCGTCTTCCGATCCGAGCTATCCGCTGGTGGCCAGCACCGATCAAGTCGAGCTGGCCAGTCAGCTCGAGGACGCCAGCCGCTCGCGGATCCAGCTAAGTGCCGCCCTGATCGACGAACTGCTGCCACCGCTGAAGCAGCGACTGGGCGAGGAGATAGGCCCCCTGGGGATCAGGGGTTGGCTGACGCCGCCGCGCGAGCTGCCCGGCCTGATACCAGGCCAGGGGAGCATCAGCGAGCACGAACTGCTTTACAGCCTGGTGCCGGAGAACCCGACGGTCATTTCGATCTCAGACTTGGCGGCCGCCTCCGACGTAGAGGCATTGTCGGGAAGGATGGTCGCCGAGGCCTATCTTCACGAGACCCCGGCGGAGGCGGCTCACCAGTCCTTGAAGAAAGCACTCAGTCGCCTGATTCCGAGGTTCGAGTGATGCGCGAGCTGCTCGGGACGGTTGAAGAGCTCGCCGGGAGGATTGCCGCGTCTCCAGAAATGAAGACGTTCAAGCGCGCCTTTGACCCCGACGAGGATCTGGCGCAGCGACTGCAAGGACTCTCGGTTCAGATCTCCCCCCTGCGGAGCGCGCCGCTCCTCATAGCGGTCCGGCTCCAGCATCACCCACACTGGGCGGAAGGTCTGATCAAGAGCACGGAGGATGAGGGCTGGTTCGACGGTGCGCTGAAATTAGGGACTGCATTCCAGGTGATGGTCGAGTTCCTGCGGTCGCGGCTACCGGGCTATCCGGTCCTCAAGGTCCCTCACCGGGCGAAGGGATCGCCCTACCTGATCGAGACCAACTACCTGCTCTTCCATCACTTCCCTTGGGATAGGGAGTTGGCCCGAATCGGCATACAGCAGAGAGACGGCCACGAATTGGACGGTCTGTTCGGGGCGCCCGGTGGGATCGGTGACCTCCTCACCCAGTTGGCCAGAAGGGCAAGAGATCGACCTTCCTGGCAGCGGTTCATCGCGTCGTTGGCGGCACTCGATCCGGACGATAGACAGCGTCTGAGCGACCTGAACCGGAATTTTCGGGCACGAACCGTGGAGGAGGTGGTCGAGAGCGAGTCCGGTGAGTTGATGATTGCGAACTACCAATACCGGCAGGCCGTGCTCGCGGAGATGGTCGGCTCATGCGAAGGCAGGGTCTTGGCGTATCTCCGGAGCTTCGAAGAAGTCGACGAGCTGATCACCCTTATCGCTACGACGATCGAGGTCCTGATCATGGAGTCCGGGTTGACCAGGCTCGAAATGCGGAGACTGGACCTCGGCATGGGCCTGGAAGCGCGTCCTTTTCAGGGTCTTGCGGATCTGGAGGACTTCCTTGAGCCCGGAGTGCCGGTGCTTGTCAACGCGGCGGGCGGATTCGAGGGCCTGGTCTATCCGACAACGCTGACGATGTCCTTTGACGGAGAAGCTCGGTTGCAGGGCAAGTTCTTCGCGCTCGCCGACTGACCTCTGGTGGTCGGTTGTCGGGACCCACCGATGATCGCGATCCTGGCCAGCCCACGTCGCCCTCTGAGCTTCCGATTGGCGACTCCACTTCTGGGTGCGAGGGGCCGCCGATGCGGGGTGCGGGAAATGGGCGACGAGGTGGGGCACGAAATGGGGCACAAAGGTCCACATAGCCCAGCCGATCTCAGCCAAGCCTGATTCCGCGAAATCGCGTGAAACCCAGCTCCACATAGCCCGGCATAGCCCCCTGATCGGGCTCATAACCCGAAGGTCGCAGGTTCGAATCCTGCCCCCGCTATCCAGAAAGGGCCTACAAAGCAGACTCTTTCTGTAGCCCACCTTTCCGAATTCCCTCCTCGCTGATGCCGGGCGCCCAATACTGCACCGCCTTCGGTAACTGAAAAGCGCACCACCGCCGCGCGGCGGTGGTGACCGGCGTCGCCTCCAGCCTCGCTCCTCGAGAAGGCAGCGAGCAGGAGGAGGCAGAGGAGGTGCGAAGCGCGATGGACTGGGCGCAGGTGAGGACGTTGGCGGCCGATGGCCACTCGCAGCGGGAGATCGCCCGTCGGCTCGGGATCAACCGACGGACCGTGAGGCGACTGATCGAGGCGGAGGAGCCGCCGCGCTACCGGCGCGAGGCCGCCGGCTCGATGCTCGACCCGCTCGAGCCGGTGATCCGCCGCTCGCTCGCCGAGTACCCCGAGATCAGGGCGCCGCGGATGACCGAGATCCTCCGTGGCCACGGCTATGAGGGCTCCGTCGACCTGGTGAAGCGACGCCTGCGCGAGCTGCGCCCACCCGCGGAGCGCCCGGCGCAGCGCACCGGCTACCGCCCGGCCCAGGTGATGCAGTTCGACTGGGCCGAGATGCCGACCCGGCCCCGGATCGCCGGGCGCGAGCGCCGCGTCTACGCGCTCCTCGCCACGCTGCCCTACTCGGCCGCCCAGACCGCCCACTTCTCCCTCGAGATGACGGTCGAGTCGTTCCTCGAGGGCCACGTCCGTGCCTTCGAGTGGCTCGGCGGCGTGCCGCGCGAGTGCGTCTACGACAACCTGCGCTCGGCGGTCGCCCGCCGCGAGGGCGAGGTGGTCCGCTGGACCGAGCGCTTCACCCATCTGCGCGGCCACTACGCCTTCCACCCCACCGCCTGCACGCCCGCCACCCCGCGCGAGAAGGGCTCGGTCGAGGGCGGGGTGCGCTACCTGAAGACGGGCTTCTGGCCGCTGCGGCGCTTCGGCGACCTGGCCGAGCTCGACTCCCTCTATGCGGAGTGGCGGGACGGCGTGGCCAACCGCCGCATCCACTCGACCGGTCGCTTCCCGGTCGCCGAGCGCCTGGAGGCCGAGCGCGAGGCCGCCCGCGCGCTGCCGCCGGGGCGCTTCGACTTCGCCTACCGGCGCAGCGCGCGGGTGCCGCTCGACGGCTACCTGCGCTTCCGCGGCTGCCACTACCGGGCCCCGGTCTCCCTCGTCCACCAGCGGGTCGAGCTGCGCGCCGACCGCGACTCCGTCTGGATCACCCACCGCGGCGCCACCGTCGCCCGCCACGAGCGCTCCTACCGGCCGGGCGCCTGGCTGCCGGAGCCGCTGATGCGTCCCGAGCCGCCGCCGCCCCCGGTGCCGGCGGAGATCGCGGTCCCGGCGGTGGTGCCGCCGGCGCTCGCCGACTATGCGGCGCTCTCGGCGTGAGCGCGACGGCCGTGGCGGGCGAGCGCCTGCCCTACCTGATCGGCAAGCTGAAGGCGCCCCGGATCGGCGAGCGCCTCGAGCGGATCGCCGAGCAGGCGCGACGCGAGGAGTGGCCCTATGAGCGCTTCCTCGAAGCGCTGCTGGAGGCCGAGGTCTTCGCCCGCGAGGCCTCCGGTGCCCGGCAGCGGATCCGCTCCGCCGCCTTCCCGGCCCGCAAGACGCTCGAGGACTTCGACTTCGCCGCCCAGCCCTCGGCCGAGCGACCGTTGCTGATGCACCTGGCCCAGCTGACCTGGGTGGCCGAGCACTCCAACGCGCTCTTCTTCGGCCCGCCGGGGACCGGCAAGACCCACCTCGCGACCGCCCTGGCGATCAAGGCCTGCGAGGCCGGGCACCGGGTCGCCTTCGCCACCGCCCAGCAGTGGGTGCAGCGCCTGGAGGCGGCGCAGGAGCGGGGCTCGCTCGACGAGGAGCTGCGGCGGATCGAGCGCTACCCGTTGATCGTGGTCGACGAGGTCGGCTACCTGCCTCTCGAGCGCCAGGCCGCGAACCTGCTCTTCGCCCTGGTCAGCCGCCGCTACGAGCGCGGCTCGATCGTCGTCACCTCGAACCGCTCCTTCGAGCAGTGGGGCGAGATCCTCGGCGACGCGATGGTCGCCGCGGCGCTGATCGACCGGCTGGTCCACCACGCCGAGATCGTCACCCTGAAGGGCAAGAGCTACCGCCTGCGGGAGCGCACCGGCGCGGTCACGCCCGCCGATCAGGCTCCGTCGCTACGCGACTCCGCCTGACCGGCCCTCGACCGGGTGGTGCACTCTTCGGTTCCCGGAAGTGGTGCACTTTTCGGTTCCCCTTGACACTCGCGGGTACCGAGTTTGCCGATGGTAGCCCCGGTAGCCAAGACGGAGATTCGGAAGGCGTTGATCTTTCAAGTCGGTGGTCGCGGATTCGAGGCTCGCCGCCACTGTTCAGAAGGGCCCCGGAAATGGGGCTTGGCTTCTGTCTTGAAGATGTAGCGAGGCGGAGCGGACAGCCCCCGATCAACCCGACGATGGCTTCGCCCGGCGCGATGGGTCCCCAGCGCGTCGATGGGTTCCCGGCGGAACAGCCCAATTCGGTCTCTCGGGTCGGAAACGCGCTTCCTGACACCACGCCGGAACGATGCGCGAGTATTCCGTGACGATGAAGGCATGCACGGGCGGGGTCTGAGGGGCGAGCTTGACCGACCTCTTCGGCAACCTGGACGCCCGAACACGGCTCTCCGGGGTCATCCCCGGGGAGGCGGTCGAGGTCGTCTCGACGATCCGGCACGGCGAGGACGCAGTCCAGCTGTTCTTCCGCGAGGCCGACGGCAACCTGGGCGAGCGTTCCTAGGCGGCGCCGAATTGGCGGGGACCGAGGTCGTGGAGGCAGCCGCGCGTCCGTTTGACGCCGAGGCCACTCAGTTCAAGCTTGCTGCCGAAGCTCAGCGAAAAATTCAACTCGCCGGCCTTTTCGACCCGATGCCGGCAGTGACTACGAGCGACATCCGCCCGCTGCCGCATCAGCTCCGGGCCATCTACGGCGAGCTGATGCCACGCACCCCACTTCGGTTTCTGCTTGCCGACGATCCCGGGGCCGGCAAGGCGATCATGGTCGGCCTACATCAAGGAGCTGCTCCTCCGCGGCGATACCATCGCCTCGATAGCCGTGGAAGGGGATCACGAGTTGCGAGTCAAACCACGCCGCCAGGTGATGGCGGCGCTCAAACGAGGCGACGCGCTGACAGTCCACCTGACCGTCTTGTTTGACCCGGCGGGCAGGAGATCTCCGAAGACGCGTCGGTCGAGATCCGTCCGGGTAACCGGGGAGACGCTCGCCGACAGTAGCCCGGCTGTGTCGACCCGGACCGGAACCGCAGGACACTGAGGAGAAATCGATGACCCCCCACCGAACTCGCATCCTGACCCTTGTCTCGGCAGTGTGCGCCGTCGCGGTTTGCGTGGCGGCGTCGCCGACGGCTTCGCTTGGATCGGTGCCGCCCTCGGTCCGTGCCCTGGTCGCCTTCCTCGGCGAAGACTTGGGAAGAACCGCGAGCGTCAACGCGGGCGGGCAGGCCACACCCCTTTTGCAACCACACCCCTCGTGCGTCGTCCCGCCGCTGCGCGGCGATGACCTCGCGGCGGCCCACCGCTTGCTTTCAGCGGCGCACTGCCGCCTCGGCTCCGTCTACGGGCCGCCTCACCACCATGGTGCCCTCCGCGTGATCGGGCAGAGCGTCAAGGCCGGGAAGCGACTCGGGAGCCGCGCTCGCGTCAGCGTCTGGGTTGCTGCCAGGAGACAGAGCTCAGGGCAGAGGATCTACGTCGCCAACTCCCGGGGCGACAGCATCACCGAGTACTCGGCAATGGCGAGTGGAAACGTCTCGCCGATCAGGACGATCAGCGGATCCCACACGGGTCTCAGGAGCCCCGAGGGCTTGGCGGTCGATTCCTCCGGCACGATCTACGTCGCCAACCTCCGGGGCGACAGCATCACCGAGTACTCGGCAATGGCAAGTGGAAATGTCTCGCCGATCAGGACCATCAGGGGGTCAAAGACGCAGCTCAGCCAACCTGACGGTCTGGCGGTCGATTCCGCCGGCACCGTCTACGTCGCGAACTTCGGTGGGGCCGGCGTCACGGAGTACGCGCCAGGGGCCAGCGGCGATGTCGCGCCTACCCGCGCCGTCAGCGGGGCCAAGACCAGGATCGACAGCCCATGGGGGGTTGGCGTCAGCCCTTCGCGCGAGCTCTACGTGACCAACCGCGGCGGCAGCGGGATCCTCGAGTTCGCGCCGCGGGCCAGCGGCGATGTCGCGCCGTCACGCACGATCGGCGGATCCCGCACCTCCCTATATGAGGCTTGGGGCATCGCCTTCGATGCATCGGGAACGGCCTACGTTTCAAATGGCTCGTCCATCAAGAATGCGATCACCGAGTACTCCCCCGGAGCCCGCGGGAACCGTTCGCCCCACAACGCCATCCGTGGCTCTCATACCGGAATATCGGCCCCAAACGGCGAGGGCTTCGACAGCTCCGGGACCCTCTACGTCTGCAACAACGGCAGCCCCGACAGCGTGACCGCATACGCCTCCGGAGCTGCGGGGAACGCCTCGCCGCTTCGCATCATCAGCGGAGCCGGCACGAGGCTGAACGGCTGCGCGGGCCTTGCCGTCCATTGATAGGAGAAGCCGGCGAACCGCTCGGCGATCGCATTTGCCTTCGGCGCTTCGAGCGGCGTCCGTGATGCCGGCGCGGCGTTCCAGGTGGGTCCGCCTCGTCTTCCTGCAGGGCCGAGGCCAGCGCCCCCACGAGGATCTTCCCAACGCTCGTCGCCGTGTTGCCGCGCGGCGCCGAACCGGAGGCCGGTGGCGCGGTTGAGGTTGTCGGCGGGCGGCAGCGCGGCGCGCACCGCGATCGCCTGGGGTTGCGCATCGGAGTGGGAGCAGAGGGCGAGGTCGGCGGCGAGCTGGGAGGACCTCATCCCGCGGGGATCCTCCGGCTCTTCGCGGGATGTTCTCCGCGACTCCCCGGCGAGCAGCCGCTCCAACGCCCTCGGCGTGCCCCCTCAGGCGTCCCAACGGGCATGCAGGCTGAGCGGGCCGCGGAAGACCCAGCCCTGCATCCGCGGCGGTCGATCGAGGTTGAAACGCAGGTTCGGAAGGCGCCGGAACAGGGTGGGGAGCGCCACCTCACCGATCTCACTGCGCGCCATCCAGACGCCGAGGCAGAAATGGTGGCCAACCCCGAAAGCGACGTTCCGTCGCTTGGGTCGCGTGATGTCGAAGGCATCGGGGTTCTGCCACTGTCGCTCGTCGCGGTTCGCCGAGGCGACGATGAGGCCGAGGCGCGCTCCCGGGTAGAGATCCGTGTCGGCGAGTCTCACCGGCTGGGCCACCTGGCGGGGAAACATGGCGAGGGGGGAGACCCAGCGAAAAGCCTCCTCCGCCGCGCGTGGCCACAGCGAAGGATCGGCAATCGCGAGCGCCGCCTGATCGTGGTGGGTGAGCAGCCCCCAGAGAGCGATCGCGAGGCCGTCGCGAGGCTCGTTCAGGCCGCCGCCGATGATCAGCTTTACGTTGGCGTGGATCTCCTCGGGACTGAGTGGCGGGACGTCGTCGTAGCGGGCGGCGAGCGCCTGGATCACGGAGCCGTCCAAGGTCGGGCGGGGGTCCTTCAGGGCCTGGTCGACGGCGGCGTCGATCTCGGCGGCGGCCCGTTCGGAGCGCTTCCAGGTGTCGACGTCGTCCCCGTAGTTGCTCGTGCCGTCCATCAGCGCCTGCGAC
This sequence comes from uncultured Actinomycetes bacterium, assembly GCA_963766705.1. Lineage (GTDB taxonomy): Bacteria > Actinomycetota > Thermoleophilia > Solirubrobacterales > 70-9 > VAYN01. Next base: position 743,503 of record CAVYBE010000008.1, on the reverse strand, counting down.
CAGAACATCAGCCGCTCGTCCGAGGTGTCGGTCAGTCCGAGGACGACCCCGAGGCTGCGGGCGGCGAAGGGCGCCGCGAACCGCTCGAAGAGGTCCCCTTCGCCGTCGCCGACGAAGTCGTCGACGAGTTCGTCGGCGATCCGCTGGAAGTCGACGCGCCACCGCTCCTCGACTGCGTTGGGGCGCAGCGGATCTTGAGCCGCGCGGCGCAGTCGCCGATGCGCGTCGCCGTCGGAGCGCAGCATCGTCAGACCCATCACCCGGGTCTGCAGCGAGTTCTCCTCCCTCGCCGTGAAGACGCCGGGAGTCGTCTCCACCTGGGCGACGTCGTCCCAGCGGGTCACGAACCAGCGCTTTGCCGCCTCGACCCATACGACCCCCGATTCGCGGAGGCGCCTATAGCTCGGATACGGGTCCGCTTCGAGCTCGGCCAGCGTCAGGTCGCCGCCATCGTCGGGTCCCATTCCGTGACGCTCGTCAATCTCAGCGGAAACGCGGCTCAACCGCTTCGCTCCTCCATCTAGACCATTCCCCGCGCCCAACCTTCATCGGCCGGGCGGCAAACCGTACACAAGATCATACACGATACTTGAAGGCCGCCGGGATGGCGGTTGCGTCACGGAACTGCGGCTAGGCTGGTCCGACAGCGGGCCATCTCGCCAGCTCGCGCGCGTCCCAGGCTCCCACGGCACGCCGGGTGACCTTCCAGGTGCCCCCGGTGCGGACGAGGTCGTCCTCTTGGCAACCGAGCCAGGGGAAGAAGACCGCGCCGGTGTCCTCGCGGACGAGGGCACCGGCAAAGCCGAGGCAGGATGCCGCCTCACCGGCAATCTCGATCTTCGTTGGCCCGGTCCAGGGCTGCACCTCGCGTCCCCGCCCGGAAAAAGGGGTCGAGTTGGCGAACTCCCTCAGTTGCTCCGGGCCGGCGACTTGGCCGCGGGGATGGGACAGGATGCCCTCCTCGGTGAACTGGGCCGCGAAGAGGTCGCCGTCGCCGTTGCGAAGCGCCCAGTTCAAGGTCGTCAACACATCGAGAATCGCGATTCGGCTCGACGCTGGGTTGGCCTCGGGCTTCGACATGCTCGTATATAGTGGCATATATGATGCAGCCGGCCTCGCCTGGCCGAGAGGCGCTGAGCGCCGCCGACCGTTACGACATCCTCGATCTCTACGCGGAGTTCGCGTGGGCGCTCTCGCTCAATGACCGAGATCTGCTTGCCCGCACCCTTGCCGACGGCGTTACCGTGAGGATCGGGGACCGGCAGTTCCAGGGCAAAGCCGAGGCAGTCAGCGCCGCGCTGGCGGCGGAGCGCGCGGCGCTGCCGATCGCGCCAGGCTGTCAGCACTGGACCGGAGAGCTCCAGGTCGACCACGGGAGGGGCGGTCAGCTGCGGGCGCGGGCCTTCGTCGCCACGCCGATGTTGAATCAGATCGGTACTCCCGCATCGACGCTGCTCGAGCTCGGGACGGTCGAGGACCGCCTCACACGGTGCGACGGACGGTGGTACTTCGCCGCCCGCGCATTCGCCCTCTCCGGCCGGAAAGGCGGCAGCCTCGACCTCGACGCGCTGGCCGCTGGGGCCGACGCTCCCTCCACCGCTCGGCCCGCTTCGCCCGTCGGCCCGGAGGACCGGGCGCAGATCGACGAGCTGTTCGCCCGCTACGCGTGGGCGCTCGACCGGGGTGAAGCAGAGGAGTTCGCGACCCTCTTCACCAAGGACGCGGTGATCGAAGACCCGGCTGGTCGCTTTGAGGGCGCCGCGCCGGGCGGCATCGCCGCCTTCATCGAGGACCTGCGTGAGAACAACCCCACCTTCCGCGGACGCCAGCACTGGATCTCTCAAACCCGCTTGGGCGCTGACGGCGATCAGATCACGGCGAGGTCGTTCACGCTCGTCCCGAGCCGCCAGCTCAACGGGGCGACCAACGTCCACCTGATCGCCTACTACGACGACGTCCTGGTGAGAGACGGCGGCGACTGGCGGTTCCGGGCCCGGATCGTGCGCCGCTGGCGCGGCGAGATACTGGCCGGATTTCCCCGCTATGCCCCTGATCCTGGCGAAGAAGCAGTGGAATAGAAACGCGTAAGAAAGGAATAAGGCGATGGCCACCTCAGGCACCACCGAGCGCCGCGGCGACCTTGACGCGAGCGCGCAGAGCCGGTTCGAGCACTGGATCGATGGAGGCCCTCGGCCGCCGGAGTCCGGTCTCTATCTGAGCTCCCTCAGCCCTGCCGACGGGACCCCCGTCGCCGAGATCGCCGCCGGCTCGGAGGCCGACGTGGACCTCGCCGCGGCGGCTGCCCACCGCGCCCAGCCGGCATGGGCGGAGCGCAGCCCGCAGGAACGCGGCGAGACCTTGCTGCGCCTGGCCGGCGCTCTGCGTGACAACCGCGACGAGCTGATCGCGCTCGAGGGGGCGGAGACCGGCAAGCTCCCGGCGCTGCTGGACGGAGAGATAGACGCCGCGATCTCCTACTTCGACTACTACGGCGGCGTGGTGCGGGCGATCGGCGGAGAGACGATCGACACCGGCCCTGGGCAGCATTCCTTCACCCGCCGCGAGCCGTTCGGGACGATTGGCATCATTACGCCCTGGAACGGACCGCTGATCGGCGTCTGCCGTGGGGTGGCGCCGGCTCTGGCGGTCGGCAACGCGGTCCTGGTCAAGCCCTCCGAGCACACCTCGACCAGCACCCTGGCACTGGCTCGGATCGCCGGCCAGGCAGGCCTGGCGGATGGCTTGCTGAACGTGGTCACCGGGCTCGGCGACCCGGTTGGGGCGGCGGTGGTCCGCCATCCCACCGTCGGCCGGGTCAGTTTCACCGGCTCGGTGCGGACCGGGAGGGTGATAGCCGCCTTGGCCGCCGAGCGGCTCATCCCGGTCACGCTCGAGCTGGGCGGCAAGTCGCCGCATCTCATATTCGCCGACGCCGATCTGGACAAGGCGGCGACGGTGGCGGCGGGCACCTTCACCTTCAACAGCGGCCAGGTCTGCTCGGCCGGGACGCGCCTGCTGGTGGAGCGGCAGGTCCACGACGAGGTGGTCGAGCGGCTGGTCGAACGGGTGTCGGGAATCCGCCCTGGCGAGCAGCTGGGGCCGATCATCACCGCGGAGCAGTACGACAAGGTGAAGGATTACCTCGCGGTCGCCGATGCCGACGGCGCGCGTCTTGCGATCGGTGGTCGGGTTCCCGAGGAGGGCGCTCTCGCCGCCGGTCACTACGTCGAGCCGACCGTCTACACCGACGTCACCAACGAGATGCGCATCGCCCGTGAGGAGATCTTCGGCCCGGTGCTCGCCGTGATCGATTTCGAGGACGAGGCCGAGGCGGTCCGGGTGGCGAACGACACGGACTACGGTCTCGCCGCCGGGGTTTGGACCGGCGACGTCGGCCGCGCGCTGCGCGTCGCGTCGCGCCTCGAAGCGGGGCAGGTCTACGTCAACGGCTGGAACTCGGGCATCGAGGTTCCGTTCGGCGGCTACAAGCAGAGCGGCTACGGACGCGAGAAGGGACTGGAGGCCCTGAACGAGTTCACCCGTCTGAAGGCCGTCACCATCGACCTCTCCGTTTGACGGGGAGGTCGATGGTGAACCGACGGATCGGCCGGGGGGCGATCAGCGGGCGGCCATCCGCACCGCGCCGTCGAGCCGGATCACCTCGCCGTTCAGCATCCCGTTCTCGGCGATGTGGCAGACCAGGGCCGCGTACTCCTCCGGCTTCCCGAGGCGGTGTGGGGAGGGGATCTGGTCGATCAGGCTCTGCCGCGCCTCCTCGGGCAGGCCGCCGACCATCGGCGTGTCGAAGACGCCGGGGGCGATCGTGTTGACGCGGATGTCGTACCCGCCGAGATCGCGGGCCGCCGGCAGCGTCATCGCCGCGACGCCGCCCTTCGAGGCGGAGTAGGCGATCTGTCCGATCTGCCCGTCGAAGGCGGCGACCGAGGCTGTGTTTACGCAAACGCCGCGCTCGCCTCCCTCGTCGGGGTCGTTCTCGAGCATCGCCGCCGCGGCCAGCCGGAGAACGTTGAAGGCACCGGTCAGGTTGACGGAGATCGTCCTCCCGAAGGCGTCGAGCTCGCCCGGCCCGCGGCTTCCGGCTACTTTGCCGATCGTGGCGATGCCGGCGCAGTTGACGCAGAGGCGGAGACCGCCCGGGGCCATTTCCGCAGCGGCGCCGACAGACGCCTGGACGCTCTCGGGGACGGTGACGTCCGCCGCCGCGAATTCGGCGGCCGGACCGAGGTCGGCGGCCAGCGCCTCTCCTGCGTCCTCGTTGAGGTCGGCCAGCAGCACCCGGGCGCCGCGCTCGACCAGCAGGCGGCTTGTCGCGGCCCCCAGGCCGGAAGCGCCGCCAAACACGATCGTTGCCTTGCCATCTAGCTTCATCCTTGTCCCTTCTTCTCGTCGTCTCTATTCGGGGTTGCCGGCGCTGCGTGCTCCGTCGACGGGCAGGACCACCCCGCTGATGTAGGCCGCCTCGTCGGAGGCCAGAAAGGCAAGCGCGGCGGCGATCTCCGCGGGCTCGGCGAGGCGACCGAGTGGGATGTTGTGGGATTCCCTGAGCGCCGCCTCCATCCTCGCCAGGGCGGCCGGGTCCCCTTCGGCGCGACCGGCCAGAAATCCGGTCTCCGCGGCCGAGGGACAGACGCAGTTGACCCGGATCTCGGGAGCCAGCTCGAGCGCCGCCGCCTGGGTGATCGTCAGCACCGCCGCCTTCGACGCGGTGTAGGCGAGCGTGTGCCGGCGCGGGATCAGGGGGGCGATCGAGGACATGTTGAGGATCACCCCGCCGCCGTCCTTCCGCAGGGCTTCGATCGCGTGCTTGGTGCAGAGGAAGACTCCGGTCACATTGACCGCGAACACGAACTCCCACTCCTCCAGCGGGGTCTGATCGATCGGCCCGCCCTTCCTGGTCAGACCCGCGTTGTTCACGAGCACGTCGATGCGGCCGAACTCCCGCATGGCCGTCTCCACCATGGCGGTCACGGAGGTCTCGTCAGTGACGTCGGTCGCGGTCGCGACCGCGACCGATGCCCCGCCCAGCTCCGCCGCGCCCACTTCGACGCTCTCGCCGTCGATGTCCGCGAGGACGACGCGGTATCCATCGGCGGCAAAACGCTGCGCAGTCGCGCGACCGAAACCGGAGCCGGCCCCCGTGATCACCGCAACTTTTCCTACCGGATCATCCACGTTCAACTCCATATTGAAAATAGTAGTAAGTCGACAAATTCCTTTCTATAGCCGGAATAATAGCTATGTCATGATCTGATACGATTTTTGATCTTGGGTTATGGGACCGAAGGTGAGAGTGTGCAGATGACGGTGTCTGAGCCGCCCGATGTGGCGGTCGCCGACAGGATCGAGATCGAAGATTTGATCTCCCGCTACGCGTGGGCGCTGGACACCGGTGACGTCGCGAGCTACATGCGGACCTGGAGCGCGGCAGAGCCCACGCTCATACAGGGCACGACCGATCCGGAGACCCGCTTCGAGGGACGCGACGCGATCGAAGCGTTCGTGGTCGACCTCGTCGGCTCCCGGGCGTTCAGGGGCCGACAGCATTTCGTCGACAACCTGGTGTTCCTTCCGCATCCCGATGGCGTCGAGCTTCGCTCGTACCTGCTCATCACCGAGAACCGCGGTGGCCGCCCTTCCATCTGCCTGAGTGGCCAATACCACGACATCTGCGTGCGAGAGGCCGGCCGCTGGCGATTTCGGTCTCGTCACTACCGGTCCTGGGCGGGTGCGGACCCGGGGGGCGCTGCGCGGCCCGCGTCGGCCGGCTCCTCGAACGGCACGTCGCGGCAGGGGACCGTGTTGCGGCCCCCGGCCGAGGTCCGATTCGCGATCGCCGATCTCTACGCGCGGTACCTGTGGGCCCTCGACGAACAGGATGCCGACGCGCTCGTCGACGCCTTCGTCCCCGACACCGGCCGGATCGCGGAGCATCTCCCGACCGGCCTGGAGGTCGGTGAGGGGCACGACGGCATCGCGCGGACGATGGCCAAGTATCTCGCCGACCCGGAAGGCGGCGGTCGCCAGCATCGGGTCGGCTCGATGATCTTCGAGTCCCCCGGGGACGACCCGGACCGATGGGGCGTGCGCGCCTACATCCTCGCGACCGAGGCGAGAGAAGGGTCCGCGGAGCTGATCTGGACGGGTTACTACGAAGACGTCGTCGTCCTCCATGGGGGGCGCTGGCTGTTCGAGAACCGCGAAATAAGGCCGTGGTCAGGAGAGGCGCTCGATCGCATCTTCCTGCCGCGGATCACGACCGAGAGGAGAACCGATGGGGCGACTTGATGGCAAGACCGTTTTGATCACCGGCGGCGCACGTGGGCAGGGACGTTCGCATGCCGTGACCTTCGGACGCGAGGGGGCGAACGTGGTCGTTTGCGATCTCGCCGAAGACATTCCAGGCCTCTTCTATGACATGGCCAACGAGGAGGATCTGGAGGAGACCCGATCGCTCGTGGAAGAAGTGGGCGGCAAGGTGATCGCCCTGCGCGCCGACGTCCGCAAGGGGGCCGATCTCGAAGCTGCGGTCAAGGCAACGGTGGACGAGTTCGGCGCCCTCGACATTCTCCTCGCCAACGCCGGGATCGTGGACCACGGCTCTTGGGATGCCACCGACGAGCAGTGGGACCGGATCATGGATGTGAACCTGAAAGGGGCGTTCCTAAGCTGTCGCGCCGCGGTGCCACAGATGATCGAGCAGGGCGGCGGATCGATCATCCTCACCGCCTCGCTCGCCGGGGTGAGGCCGTCGGGAGGCCTGTTGCCCTACGTCGTCTCGAAGACGGGCGTGATCGGGCTGATGCGAGCGCTGGCGATCGACCTCAGCCAACATCGCATCCGCGTCAATGCGGTTTGTCCGTCCGCGGTCGCCTCGCCGATGTTCATGAATGAGGCGACGTACAAGATCTTTGCGGGCGGAAGGCCCGACGCGACGGTCGAGCATGCACGTTTCCCGGCCCGCACCATGCACCTCTACCCGACCGACTGGATGGAGGTCGAGGACATCTCGAACGCGATGCTGTGGCTCGCTTCCGAGGAGGCCCGCTACGTCACCGGGCTCGAACTGATGGTCGACGGCGGCGCCAGCGCCCAGCCCCCGGGCATTCCCAACTCGGCTTGGACCTACGTCACGCCCCCGGAGCCGGCGACCACTGGAAAATAATCGTATACGGTATCGCCGTCTAGATCGTATATGATCCTGGCGTTTTTGGGTATCCATTTCCAGGAGGAGAGATCAATGTCAGTGAGGACATTTGCCCGGTGCCTTGGCGCTGCTCTGGCGCTCGGGGTCATGGTCGTCGCCATAGCGGCGTGCGGCGGGGGGGAAAGCAGTGGCGGAAGCGGAGGCGAAGGCTCCGGCTCCAGTAGCGAATCGGGGCCGATCAAGATTGGCGGAATCGTCTCCGAGACCGGCCCCTTGGCTTTCCCCGAAGATGCCGAAGGCGCGGAAGCGGCCTTCGACGAAATCAATGAAAAAGGCGGCATCAACGGACGGAAAGTCGAATACATGGTCAAAGACGACGCGGGCGAACCCTCGACCGTCGCCCAGGTGGCCCAACAGCTCGTGAACGAAGACGGGGTGGTCGGCATGGCAGGGAACATGTCGGCGGGCACCGATTGCACGACGAACGGGCCGCTCTACGCTCGGACCGGGACCTATGGGGTCGGGATGGCCCTGCAGCCGGAGTGCTCGGAATCCGAAACGTTCGCCCCGGTCAACGCCGGGCCGGTGGCCTCGGACTCGCTGATGATGATCTATGGCGGCAAGGGCCTGAAGTCGAAGACGAATTGCTTCTTCGGGACCAGCACCGGCGGAAGCGCCGCGATCTATGAAGTTGCCCGCCCGATCGTCGAAGGAGCGGGAGTCAAGCTCGACTACTTCGCGCCGACCCAGGGCGAAAACGACGCGGCCACCTCGTATGTGGTGAAGGCCAAGTCCCAGGGGTGCGACGCGCTCTCCTACTCGGGGGATCCCGCGCAGAACCTGGCGACGCTCAAGGCCGAGCAGGCCCAGGGCTACGAAGGCGCCCGCCTCTTCTCGTCGGCCGCCTACAGCCTCGACCTCGCCAAGGAAGCGGGCTCGGCGATGGAAGGAATGTACGCCACGTCCGAGTTCGCGCCGTTCACCGGCAACGAACCGGCAGTGAAGCAGATGCGGGCCGCATTCGAAAAGAACAACGTCCCCATCACCTTCTTCTCCGAGGGAGGGTACGTGGCAGCAAAGGTGTTCGCGGGCGTGCTCGAACAGATCGAAGGCCCGATCACCCGTGAATCGGTCGCGGCACAGATGAAGAAGAAGGAACCGGTGGACACTCCGTTGCTCGCCAAGCCCTGGGTGTTCGGGCACCACCCGAACCTGAGTGTGCACATGGTCCAGTACAAAAATGGCGAATTCGTGCCGGTTGGGGAATACATCTCCCTGACCGAAAAGCAGATCACCGGCGAATAGTCCCTGGAGGATCTGAAGTGTTGAGCCCGAGACCGCAAGACGGACCGCCGAAGGGAAGGAAGTAATGGTTCAGGCTGCGGTCTCGGGCCTCATCGAAGGCACGACCTTTGCCCTGCTGGGGATCTGTCTGGTGCTCACCTTCAGGATGGCGGGAGTCTTGAACTTCGCACAGGCGGCGATCGGCTCCTTCGGCGCGATGCTGATGTTGGAGCTTCACGACGGGGGAGTGGGGTGGGTCCCGGCCGTCGTGGGCGGAATCGCCGCCGCCGCCGCGATCAGCGTCCTGATCGGCCTCGTGATGAGCCGTTGGTTCACCGACGCGACGGCCGAGACGAAGGCCAGCGTGTCGATCGCGCTCCTGGTCGGTCTGCTCGCTCTCGGCGATCGGTTGTTCGGCTCGAGCGCGCACAACTTCCCGGCGGTCCTGCCCACCGTCCACCTCACGATCTCGGGCGTCTACGTCTCGGCGTCGACGATCATCGCGTTCGGCTTCGCGCTGGTCCTCGCGATCAGTCTCACGCTGCTCCTGCGGCGCACCAGATACGGGCACCGACTGCGGGCCATCGCGGACCGACCGCACACCGCCGAACTCCTGGGAATTCCCGTCCGCTGGCTCACCGTCGGCGTCTGGGCATTCTCGGGCGCCGTCGCGGGCGCCGCGATCATCCTCATCGCGCCGGTCCAGAGCGGCCAGTTCTCCGGGCTCAGCCTGCTCGTCCTGCCGGCCACGGCAGCGGCGCTCATCGGGTTGTTCCGCTCCTTTTGGATCACCTTCTGGGGCGGGATCGCGCTTGGAGTGGCGACCGGGGTGATCAACAACGTTGGCAGCCTCGCGCCCTACCACAACGTCATTCCCTTCGCTGTTCTCATCGTGATTCTGGTCGTTGCCCAACGTGGCGAGGTATGGGATGCGGCGCGTTAACGGATCGCGATCCGTCGTCCTGGCGCTCGCGGCGATCATCTTCGTCTCGTTGCTGCCACTGTGGCTGACCCCCTACTGGCTTTTCATCGCGACCTCGGGGGTGATCGCCAGCTTCACCGCCCTCAGCGTCGGGGTCGTCTCCGGGAGGGGTGGCATGATCAGCCTCTGCCAACTGAGTTTCGCGGCGATCGGCGTGTGGTTCGTCTTCTGGCTCCACCAGCACGGAGTTTCGCTGCCGGCACCGCTGCTGATCCTCTGCGGCGGCCTGATCACGATCCCGTTCGGCGTGCTGGTCGGTATCCCCGCCCTCCGGTTGCGGGGCGTGAACATCGCGATCGTCACCCTCGGCGTCGCCTCGGTCGTCGACACGATTCTCAACGTCCACAACTTTCCCGGCGTGCTCCAAGGGGCCTACGTCCCTCGCGGTGTGCCGTTCGAAGGCGATTCTCACTACTACTGGATGTGTTGGGCGATGCTGCTGGGGGCCGTTGGCTTGGTGGTCCTCCTCGGGCGGTTGCCGATCGGCGCCAGCTGGCTGGCCATCCGCCACTCCGAGCGCGGCGCCGCGGCCCTCGGTGTCCACATCGGATGGGCGAAGCTGAGCGCGTTCGGGACGGCTGCGTTCATCGCCGGTCTGGGTGGGACGATGCTGATGTTGCAGCTGGGCACGGCGTCCACGGCCGCGTTTGCGGTCCTGCCCTCCCTCGCCGCCTTCACCCTCGCGGTTCTGTTCGGCGCCCGATTCCCCGAGGGCGCGATGTTCGCCGGCGCGGCAACCGTGCTCGCTCCGGAGCTCTTGCGCCGGATCGGTCTCCCGGCCGACATCGGGGACATGCTCTTCGCGGTGGGGACGATCCACGCGCTGCGCAAGGGCGAGGGCGTGGCGGAGGCGCTGCGTGCCCGGGCCAGTCGACGGCGGACGAGCGCCGTGGCTGTCGAGCGGACGAGCGCCGAGGCGGCGGGGCCGGAGTCATCGGCCGATCGCAAGGAGGAGGTCGCGCCCACTCTGGTCCGACCTCAGGGACCGGTGGTGCTGGCACTCGAAGACCTCAAGGTGAGCTACGGCAGCGTCACCGCTCTGGAGGCCGTAAACCTCGAGGTCAAAAGCGACGAGGTCGCCGCCCTGATCGGCCCGAACGGAGCGGGGAAGACGACCCTGGTCGACGCGGTCAGCGGATTCGTGGGCGGTTACGGCGGCCGGGTCTTGCTCGGCGGCGAGCCGATCGACGGCCTCGGACCGGCGCAGCGAGCGCGCAAGGGATTGAGGCGGACGTTCCAGCAGGGACTCGCCGTGCCTGAGCTGACGGTGCGTGGCTACCTGCAGCTCGCCGCGCGGAGGCGGATGTCCAGCGAAGAAGTCGAGGAGCTGATGGAGTTCGTCGGTGGCCCGGGCGATCAGATGATCGCCAACGTCGACGTCGGCGCCAGGCGCCTGATCGAAGTGGCGGCGAACCTGGCGGCTCGCCCCCGCGTTCTCCTGCTGGACGAGCCGGGCGCCGGGTTGGCGGCCCGCGAGTCTCTGCGCCTCGCGCGCCAGATCACTTCGATCCCCGCTCGGTTCGGATGTGGCGTCCTGCTGATCGAGCACGACATGACCATGGTCGCCGAGGCCTGCACCTCGATCGTCGCCCTGAACTTCGGCAAGGTGATCGCCGCGGGCTCGGTGAGCGAGGTGCTCCAGCACGAGGACGTCGTCGACGCGTATCTGGGCGGCGAGGCGGTGACCGCATGACCGCCTTGGTGCTGGAAGGGCTCCAGGTCGACCGGGGCGGCTTTCCGATCGTGCGGCAGATCGATCTGGAGGTCCCGGCCGGCGAGGTGAGTGTGCTGCTCGGGCCCAACGGCGCTGGGAAGACCACCCTGCTGGAGGCGATCTCCGGCCTGATCCCGGCTGCCGCCGGAACGGTGAGGCTGGGGGAGAGGAACCTGACGCGTGCCAGCCGCCGGACCCGCGCTGCCGAGGGGATCTCACACATCGAGCAGGGCCGGACGGTCTTCCCCTCGCTGACCACCGAAGAGAACCTGCAGGTGGTCGGGGACGGAGCGGGCTGGGACCGCGCGCTCGCGCTGTTCCCGGAGCTCGAGCGGCGGCGAACCGTGTCCGCCGATCGCCTGTCCGGCGGCGAGCAGCAGATGCTCGTGCTCGCTCGCGCCCTCGCGAACAACCCTTCGATCATCCTCGTGGACGAGCTGTCGCTCGGCCTGGCGCCGGTCATCGTCAAACGCCTGATACCGGTGCTCAGGCGCCTTGCCGACGAAGGCGCCGGCGTCCTACTGGTCGAGCAGTTTGCGGCCGAGGCCCTGGGGATCGGCGACAAGGCCTACCTCCTGAACCAGGGCGAGCTTGCCTACTCCGGCACCGCCAAGGAGCTGCTGGACAAGCCAGACCTTCTCCACCGCGCGTACCTGGGGGTAGAGCAGCGGGCGTCTGGGACGGCTTCGGCGGTCAGTGGCGCGTGAGCCGCTCGAGCAAAAAGCCGGCGCCGCACCGGACCGTTAATTACGGTACATCAAATCGTATATTATAGTCCAATGTCATCCAGAGCCACCAGTTCAAGGAACACCGAGGTCCCGTCGCCGCCCGTCATGCTCGGGATCGAGCCGAGCAAGGTCATCGCGGTGCACCTGAACTACCCGAGCCGCGCCGAGGAACGTGGGCGCATTCCCACCGAGCCCTCCTACTTCCTCAAGCCGCCGTCCTCGATCTCCGGCTCCGGCTCTCCCGTCTTCCGGCCGAAAGGATGTGAGCTGCTCACCTTTGAGGGGGAGCTGGCGATCATCATCGGCAAGCGGGCGCGCCGTGTCTCCCCGGCGGACGCGCCGGGCTACATCGGCGGCTACACGGTGGGCAACGATTTCGGGATCGAGGACCTGCGCTGGGCCGACCGCGGCTCGAACCTTCTCTCCAAGGGCCACGACGGGTTCACGCCGCTCGGCCCGCGGATCGTCCCGGCGGCCGAGCTTGACGCCGAGAACCTGACAATCAGGACTTTCGTCAACGGCACCCTCGAGCAGGAGGACAGCACCGGCGGCCTCTTCTTTCCCCCGGCCGCCCTGATCGCCGACCTATCGCGGATGATCACGCTCGAGCGGGGTGACGTGATCCTGACCGGCACCCCGGCGAACACGCGACCGGTGGAGCCGGGCGACGTGGTCACGGTCGAGATCGAGGGCATCGGCTCGCTCACCAACCCCGTCGTCGAGGACGATCAGGAGCTCTCTCCCTTCGGCGCGATGCCCCGCGTCCGTGACGTCGACCGCCTCCGGGCGAACAGCGGAAACGGCTCGCGCAAGCGGCTCGACGCCCGCACCGAGGCAGCCCTGCGGCGGGTCTCGACGGCGACCCTCAGCGTGCAGCTGAGCCGACGTGGAATCCGCGACACGTTTCTGGCCGGCCTGCGGCCGACGCATCCGGATCGCCGTCTCCTCGGCTTCGCCTACACGCTCAGATACGTCCCCCTGCGCGAGGACGTGCGGGCTGCAGACACGGCGAAGCTGAACGCGCAGAAGCGCGCGGTCGAGACGATCGGCCCCGACGAGGTCTTGGTGATCGAGGCCCGCGGCGAGAAGGGAGCAGGCACGATCGGCGACATCCTGGCGACGCGCGCCCAGCGCCGGGGGGCGGCCGGCATCGTGACCGACGGCGCCCTCCGCGACACGGCGGCGTTCGCCGACATCGAGATCCCGACCTTCTACGCCGCCTCCCATGCGGCGGTCCTTGGCCTGCGCCACTATCCGCTCGAGGTGAACACCCCGGTCACCTGCGGCGGCGTCCTCGTGCTGCCCGGGGACGTCGTCGTCGGAGACGGCGACGGAGTGCTGGTGATCCCGGCGGCGATGGCCGACGAGGTCGCGCTCGCGGCGCTCGAGCAGGAGGAACGCGAGGAATGGTCGCTCGAGCGAATTCAGCAGGGCGAGAGCATCCGGGGCGTCTACCCGATCGGGGACGAACGTCTACCCGAGTTCGAACGCTGGCGCCAGGATCGAGCACGGAAGGCTGCCGACTAGCGGCGACGCAATGTTTGGCGGGAGCGACCCGGCCGGGCGACCCGGCAGGGAAACCCGCCGATTCGGTCGGCAGATATATAATTTAATATATCTACCAGGGAGGGAAACCATGACGGAGCAGGATTCACCGGTCAGGCTGGAACGTTCGGGATCGGTTCTGGTGGTCACGATCGATCGGCCGGAGGCGCGCAACGCGATCGACACGGCCGTCGCCGTCGGCCTGGTCGAGGCGGTGGACAGGCTCGACCAGGATCCGGACCTCCGGGTCGGCGTCCTCACCGGCGCCGGCGGGTTCTTCTGCGCCGGACTCGACCTGAAGGAGTTCGCGGCCGGTGAATCGCACGTGGTCGCCGAGAAGGAGCGGGACTTCATGAGCGAACCGCCGCAGAAGCCGATCATCGCCGCAATCGAAGGGTTCGCCGTCGGCGGTGGCCTTGAGATGGCGCTCGCCTGCGACCTGATCGTCGCCTCCAGAGGCGCCAAGCTCGGCTTGCCGGAGGTGACGCGCGGCCTGGTCCCGCTGGGGGGAGCCCTGGTCCGGCTGCCCCGCCGGATCCCCTATCACGCGGCCATGAAGATGGCTCTGACCGGCGAGTTGATCTCGGCCGAGCGCGCCGACGAGCTGGGCCTCCTGGCCACCCTCGCCGAGCCGGGCGACGCTCTCGCCGACGCCTGCCGACTCGCCGAGCAGATCGTCGCCAATGGTCCGCTTGGCGTCGCCTGCGGCAAGCGGATCCTGACCGAGCAGTGGGATTGGTCGCAGGAGGAGATGTGGGAGCGGCAGCTGCGCCTGGGGGTCCCGGTCTTCGAATCGGCGGACGCGCGTGAGGGCGCCGCAGCCTTCGCAGAGCGCCGCGACCCTGTCTGGCACGGGCGTTGACCCGACCGCACGAACAAAGGAGCAGCAAGTGAAAGCGATCGTCCTACCTGAGATCGGCGGTCCGGACCGGCTGCGCTACCAGGACCTGCCAGATCCCGCGCCGGGGGCCGGTGAGGCGCTGGTGTCGGTCGGCCACGCCGCCTTGAACCGCCGGGATCTGTTCATCACCCTCGGCCAGTACCCCGGGATCACGCTTCCCGCCGTACTCGGCTCCGACGGCGCCGGAACCGTCGCCGCGGTCGGCGAGGGGGTCACCGGCGTCGTCCCCGGGGACGAGGTGGTGGTCTTTCCCTCACTCGGATGGGGTCCCGACCGGCGCCTGCCGGCGAAGGGCTTCACCACCCTCGGCGTTCCCGACGACGGGACCTGGGCGCAGATGGTCAAGGTTCCGGCGGAGAACCTGTTCCCCAAGCCCCCGCATCTCAGCCCGGTCGAGGCGGCGACCATGGGATTGGCCGGAGTGACCGCGTACCGGGCGGTGGTCACCCGCGGCGGAATCGCCGCCGGGCAGACCGTCGTCATCCCGGGCGTCGGCGGGGGTGTCGCCGGCTTCGCCGTGCAAATCGCCGCCGCCCTCGGCGCCCGGGTCTTCGTCACTTCGGGCAGCGACGAGAAGCTTGAGGCCGCGCGCCGTCTGGGTGCCCACGGCGGGGTCAACCACCGCAACGAGAACTGGAAGCGGGAGCTCAAGGAGTTGGCCGGGCCGGTCGATCTCGGCATCGACGGCGTCGGCGGCGACGTGCTCGCCGCCCTGGTCGAGATCGTCAGGCCCGGTGGCCGGATCGTCAGCTTCGGCGCCACCGCCGGACCGCAGGCGACCGTGCTCCTTCCCCGCGTCTTCCTCAAGCAGCTGGATCTGCTCGGCACCTCGATGGGACGTGCCGAGGAGTTCGACGAGCTGCTCCGTCTCTACGGGGAGAACTCGCTGCACCCGGCGCTGGCGCGCGGCTTCGGGCTGGCCGAAGCGGCGGACGCGCTGCGACTGATGGAACGGGGCGAGGCGATGGGCAAGATCACCCTCCAGATCCCGCAATGAGGCCGATTTCGGAGAAAAGCAAACATGGAAGGTGAACGATGAGCAAGTCCATCGCCAGCTCGGAACCGGTGATCGTCGGCGCGGTGCGCACGCCGATCGGCAAGGGTCACCCGGAGAAGGGCTACTACGCCGGAATCGACTCGAGCAGCCTCCTTGCTCACGCCTTTCAAGGCCTCTTCGAGCGCGTCGATGTCGACCCTGCCCGAGTGGACGACGTGGTCGTCGGATGCGGCGCGCAGGTGGCCGAGCAGGGTCGCAACATCGGGCGGAACGGATGGCTCGAGGCCGGGTTGCCCCTCGAGGTTCCCGCGGCGACGGTTGACCGCCAGTGCGGCTCCTCCCAGTCGGCCGTCGACTTCGCCGGTGCGCTGGTCGCCTCGGGGACTCGCGACCTGGTGGTCGCCGCGGGCGTCGAGCACATGGGCCACGTGTCCTTCGCGGCGGCGGAGCGGATCGCGAGCGAGTTCGGCGACCCGTTCTCGAAGCCGTTGCGCGAACGCTACGAGATCATTCCCCAGGGGATGAGCGCCGAGTTGGTCGCCGAGCGCTGGGGCCTCTCCCGCGAGGAGCTCGACGCCCTCGCCCTCGATTCCCATCGGCGCGCCGGGCGGGCGACCGAGGAGGGCCGCTTCGCGCGCGAGGTGATGCCAGTCACGGTCGATGGTCGCGAGCTGACCGTCGATCAGGGGATCCGCCGGGACACCTCGCTTGAGGCGCTGGCCGCGCTGCGGCCGGCCTTCCAGGCCGATGGCCTGGTCACGGCCGGCAACTCCTCGCAGGTCTCCGACGGCGCGGCGGCGATGCTGGTGGCCAACCGGGCGGCCGCCGAGAGGCTGGGCCTGCCGATCAGGGCGCGCATCGTCGACCAGTGTGCCGTCGGCGTCGATCCGACCCTGATGCTGACCGGTCCGATCCCGGCGACCCGCCGCCTGCTCGAGCGCAACGGCCTCGAGGTCGACGAAGTCGACCTCTTCGAGATCAACGAGGCATTCGCCTCGGTGGTCGCGGCGTGGCGGGCGGAGCTCGGCGCCGATATGGAGCGCGTCAACGTCAACGGGGGCGCAATCGCCCTGGGACATCCCCTCGGCGCCAGCGGCGCCCGCCTGCTCACGACCTTGCTGCACGAGCTCGAGCGGCGCAAGCAGAAGGTCGGGCTGGTGGCGATGTGCTGCGCCGGCGGGCTGGGAACCGGCACCCTGATCGAAGTCGAATAGAGAGACCAACCACGGCCGACGCCGCCCATGTACTCTATATCAAAAGAAATATCGTTATTAGCGGGGGCTGATGAACAAGACCGAGGTCGCCTACGCGGCGCTTAGAGATCGAATTTTGCAGGGAACGTATGCACCTGGGCAGCGGCTGGTGCTGTCGACTGTCGCGAAAGAACTCGGCGTCTCGAGCGTTCCGGTGCGCGAAGCGCTGCGCCGGCTCGAGGCCGAAGGCTGGGTGAACTTCAAGCCGAACGTGGGCGCCGAGGTCCGACCCGTCGACGCGTCCGAGTGGGTCGCCGTGATGGACGCGCTCGCGGTCAACGAAGGTCGTGCCACGGCGCTCGCCGCACCGCTGCTGGAGGCCGAGGACATCGCCCGGGCCCGCGAGATGAATAACACGATGCGCGAATCCCTCGCGCGCATGGACCCGCTCGCCGCCAGCGACGCGAATCGGGCCTTCCATGCCGTCCTCTGCGCCAAGTGCCCGAATCGCTACCTCGCCTCACTGGTGGTGCAGGCGAGCGAGCGCTTGAACGCGATGCGTCGCACGGTCTTCGTCTTCGTGCCGGAGCGGACGCTGGCCGCCGTCGACGAGCATGAGCACCTGCTCGAGTTGATCGAGGAAAAGGCGGAGCCCGAGGCGATCGAACGCTTCGCTCGCGAGCACAAGCTCCACACCGTCACCGCTTATCTGGCGCGCAACCGCCAGGCGGAGCCCCCGCCGCTGGGCGGTGGGGGGGACCTCGTCTTCGACGCGCTGCTCTCCGCGCCGACCGCCTGAGCAGGCCGGGGCAGAACATGTATAATTTCGTATATGACTTTGACCGGGGTCCGTGAGGGACCGAGTTCGCCTCAGAACGCATACGCGCGGCTGCTCGGCCTGCGCACCCTGTCGGCCGAGCCCGGCAGGGCGGAAATCGAGCTCCTGCTCGGCGCCGAGCACCTGAACGACCGCGAGATCGGCCACGGCGGGGCGATCCTCGCGCTGGTCGATCAGGCGGTGGCGGTGGCGTCGAATGTCGAGGGGTCGATCGCCGTCGTGTGCTCCGTCTCGTTGCAGTTTCTTCGACGCACCGGGCTCGGCGATCGGCTGACCGCGGTCGCTGAGGCAAGCAGGCGCGGCCGCACCCTCTCCGCCTACTCGGTATCCGTGCGGCGCGAGGGGGACGACCTCGTCGCCCAGGCACAAGCGCAGACCATGCGGGCCGAGCCATGAACTGCGCCGAGCTGTTCCGCAAGGCCGCGCGACACTACGCCGACAACGAGGCGATCTGGTGCGGGGGGGAGTCGCTCACCTACCGCGAGGTCTACGAGCGAGCATGCCGACTCTCGAACGGCCTGGTCTCGGTGGGCCTCGGCAAGGGCGACGTGGTCGCCACCCTTGGACCCAACAGCCTCTACTCCCTCGAGCAGATGGCGGCGCTCTCGATCGGTGGCTACGCCCGCCTGCCGCTGCACGGGCGCAACACCGTCGAACAGCACCGCCAGATGCTCTCGCTCGTCCGCGCCCGCGCCCTCCTGGTGGACGCGAGCTCCTACGACGCGGTCGCCGACCTGCCGCGGGAAGTCGAGACGCTCGAGCACGTCTTCGTCGTCGAGGGGACCGGCGAGGGGAGCTACGAAAAGCTGATCGCGGGAGCGGCGGCGGAGGATCGCGGGCCGTCGATCGATCCTGGAGACATCAGCCACTTCGCCTTCACCTCGGGGACCACCGGAGTGCCGAAGGCGGCGGTCCATACCCACCGCAGCTGGTTGGCCGTGATGGAGCAGTACCTGCTGTCGCTGGGCGCGCTGGGCGAGCAGGATCGCTACCTCGCGGTGGCACCGCTCTCCCACGCGGCGTCGACTGTCCTCTACGGGGTGATCGCCCGCGGCGGCGGCTGCGTCGCGATGCGCAGCTTCGACCCCAGGGAGGCCCTCGAGCAGATCGCCGAGCGTCGCATCTCCTTCATCCTGCTGGTCCCGACGATGCTGCAGATGCTGCTCGACGCGGCGCTCGACGACGACGATCTCGAGAGTCTGAGGATCCTGCTCATCACCGGCGCCCCGCTCAGCGAAACCACCCTGCAGCGGGCCCGCCGGCGCTTCGGCGAGGTCCTCTACCAGAGCTACGGGCAGAGCGAGGGGGTCCCGTTCACGGTGATGACCCCCGCCGACTACGAACGGGCCTCCGAGCCCGGGCGCGAGCGGTTGATGCGTGCGGTCGGTCGCCCGACGGTCGGGACCTCGGTCCGGATCGTCGACCGCGACGGCAACGCGGTGCCGGCCGGCGAAGAGGGGGAGATCGTGGCGGATTCGCCGACGATGATGCGGGGCTTCTGGGAGAACGACGCTGCCACGGCCGAACGGCTGACCGAGGATGGCGCGCTGCTGACCCGCGACGTGGGGTTCCTCGACGCCGACGGTTACCTCTTCATCTCCGACCGCCAGGAGGACATGATCATCTCCGGCGGGTACAACATCTGGCCCGCAGAGCTCGAGAACGCGATCGCGGCGCACCCCGAGGTGGTCGAAGTCTGCGTGTTCGGGGCTCCCCACGAGCGCTGGGGGGAAACCCCCTACGCGGTCGTCGTGCGCAAAGAGGGGTCACAGTTGGCGGAGCAGGATCTGATCGCGTACTGCAGCGGACGGATCGGCTCGATGAAAAAGCCGGCTCGGGTCCTCTTCGACCCTGGGCCGCTGCCGACCAGCTCGGTCGGCAAGCTGCTGCGTCGAAAGCTGCGCGACAGCTATCTCGGCGATGCCGGGACCGCCGCGCTGCCCGGCGCCTGAGAGCTGCGCGACAGCTATCTCGGCGATGCCGGGACCGCTTCGGCGACGGCCGGGTCTGCCGTGCGGCCCGGCGCGCCTGAGCGGACGTCAGGCCGACGGATGCCGCCGGAGCCGGCGGATGCCCCCGGGGGCGGGCCGGACGTCCCCGGGGGTCGAAGCCACGTCGCCGGCCCAGGTCACCGGGCGGTGGCGGGGTCCCCCGCCTCGCGAGCGAGGAAGTCGCGGACCGCGGCCTTGTACGGCTCGCGGTCGTAGCTGCCGACGAACGCGCCGGACATCCGCACCGGATCGCCGAAGAAGTAGTACTCGTAGAGCGTCTGACGGCCGCCGAAGGAGGAGATGCACATATCCCAGGCGAGGCGGAAGAGCCGCACCCGCTCGGCGCCGCCGAGGGTCGCGGACTGCAGGTAGGCTTCGATGTCGTCGTGGGCTGGGCCGTCGACGTCGGCCTCGGTCGGCAGGGCCATCAGGCCGCTGGCGCCGAGCTTGCGCAGCATCGCCGGAAACTGCTGGTAGACGCGCGGGTACCAGTTGCGGCAGGCGTTGAGCGGAGCCCAGCGCGGGGTCATCACGCCGTAGTCGTTGAGCTCGGCGTCCGCCTCGGCGGCCCGGACCAGCGCCCGCATCTGCTCGAGCGTGACGATCACCTCGGCGATGTCGGATTGCACGTGCGGGAATTTCTCGATTCCGATTGCCTCCGTCATGCAGGAGACGAGACCGAGCAGGAACTCGGTCTTCGCCGTGGTGCGGGTCGTGACCTGGTGCGTCATGTGGACCGCCGCGTCGGTTTCCGAGTAGAAGCCGTTGCACATTTCCGGGTTGCCGAGCAGGAAGCAGCGCTCGAAGGGGACGTGGACGTCGTCGAAGACCACCACCGCGTCCATCTCCTCGAACCGTGAGGCCATCGGGTGGTCGAAGTGGCTGCGGCCGAAGTCCATCGACTCGCGGCAGATGAATCGCAATCCCGGCGCGTCGCAGTTGATCGCGAAGGCGAAGGAGTAAGGCGCGTCCTCGGGATTCCCTTTGAGCACGGTCGAGGGGAAGACGAGGAGCTCGTCGGCGATCGGGCCGATCGTCGCCAGCAGCCGGGCGCCGCGGACGGTGATGCCGTTGTCGTCTTCGTCGACGATGTGGGCCGTCAGCGCGCCGCCCATCTGCTGGCCGGCGCCCTGGCTGCGGTTCGCCTGCGGGGGGATCAGCGTGTGCGTGGTCAGCAGGTCTTCCTCGCGCACCTTCTCGTAGTAGGCCCGGATGTTCTCGGCGAAGGCCTTGTCCGCCTGTGCGAACCAATCGCCGGCCTGGCCTAGCGCCATCAGCGAGCTGTTCAGGTAGTCGCCGGTGCGCCCCAGGGTGCCGCCACTGAAGTCGGCCCAGACCTTCATCATCTCGCGGCGGCGGGCGAGGTCGTCATGAGTCTCCGGGACCATGAACGAGCATCCGACCCGCTCGCCGCTGGTCGGCGACTCGTAGGTCATCCGGTCGCGCAGCTCCGGCTGGTGCTGGAGGTCGTAGAGGTCGGCGTAGCTACGGACGACGTTGCGGAACGCGGGGTGGTCTGGCACCCCGCCCGTAAGCGTCTCGCCGTGGATCTGGATCGTCGGTGAGCTCGAGCGGAGTCGCTCGATGTAGTCCTGTCCGGTGCGGGCACCCATTTCCTTCTCCTTTGCTCAGATGAGGTACTCGTGGCCAAGCTGCTGCTGGTCGATCGCGCGGAAGCGGCTGGTTACGTAGCCGAGCGCGTCGCCGTCGCGGAAGTCGAAGTCGATGACTTCGCCGAGGAAGATCGTGTGGTCGCCACCGTCGTAGGAGCGCCAGGGAATGCATTCGAGGTAGGCGAGGACGCCGGCGATGTGAGGGCCGTGCTCGCCCTCGATCCAGGTCAGATCGACTTCCGGACCGCCGGCGAAATTGCGGGCCACCCGCTCCTGCTCGGCGCCGAGCACGTTCACGCAGAAGGGGCGATCGTGCAGCATCGCGTGCGCGCGAGCGCGCTTGGCGACGTTGACCAGGATCAACGGCGGGTCAAGGGAGACCGAGGTGAAGGAGTTCACGGTGAAGCCGTGGCGGCCGTCCGGGCTGTCGAAGGTGACGACGGCGACGCCGGTCGCGAAGCGGCCGAGGCAGCTACGCAGCGCCGCGCCGCGGTTCTCCTGGCGGGTTGCGCGCAGCGACACCTCCTGCCGACGGGCGCGATGTGCCGTCCTTTCCTCCATCCACGGGTATCGTACATTAATCGTACATCGCGTCCAACTAACGTACGACACGGTCGAAAATGGGCGACAGGTCCGGCGTCCCCGCCCCCGACCGCTACCGTGCCCCCGATGGCCGCCAAAGTCTCGAACCAGGGCAAAGGAGCGAATCACTCGCTGACCCTGGAACGCGGCCTCAGCGTCCTGCGCATCCTTGCCGACGATCCCGCGGGGCTATCCGTCTCCGAGCTAGCCAAACGCATGTCGACCCATCGCCCCGGCGTCTACCGACTGCTCGGGCCCCTGGTCGAGCAGCGCCTGGTGCAACGTGGCGAGGGCGGGCGCTATCTGCTCGGAGTCGGCCTGATCGAGTTGGCCGGGAAGGTGCACTCGCGCCTCCAGGACGTGGCGGTGCCGGAGTTGCAGCGCCTCGCCGACGAAGTGGAGGCGACGACCGCCCTCACCCTGCGCGACGGCGACGCCGCCGTCGTCGCCGCGGTGCTCGAGCCGCGCAACACCGAGATGCACATCGCCTACCGGAGCGGCCTTCGCCACAAGCTCGACCAGGCGGCCTCGGGGATCGCGATCCTGGCGGCGCAGCCTCCCGCCCCGGGCGAGCGCGAGGCGATCGTCGAGGCTCGGCGGCGCGGCTGGGCCGTCTCCTCCGGGGAGCTCCTCGCCGGGGCGACGGGCGTCGGCGTCGCGATCGCCGCGCCGGGGACCGTCAGCGGGGCAAGCATCAGCGCGGTCTGGACCGGGGAGCGCGACGCCGACAAGGCAGCCCAGCTGTTGATTGGTGCCGCCGAGCGGATCGAATCCGCCCTGCGAGGAGGCGCAGCGGACGGGTGACGAGTGAACGGTAGTCGTACGGCTCGTTCGATTACTGTACGATTGAGTTGATGGAGAGAGGGCGTACAAGCGAGCGCGAATTCGGGCTGCAGCGCCACTTCATCGCCGGCGAGTTCGTCGACAGCGTCGCCGGCGGGACCTTCGAGACGCTCGACCCCTCCACCAACCAGATCCTCGCGACCGCGGCTGACGGGGTCAGCGAGGACGTCGACGCCGCGGTCGGCGCGGCCCGCGAGGCGTTCGATGCCGGGCCCTGGCCGAAGCTGGCGGCGTCCGAGCGCGCCGCCGTACTCCGCCGCATCGCGGACCTGATCCGCGAGCGCGCCGAGGAGTTCATCGAGCGAGAGGTCCTCGACATCGGCATGCCGATCGCCCAGATGCGCGGCCTCGCCGCGCGGGCCGCTCAGAACTTCGACTACTACGCCGGAGCGATCAGCGAGCTGCACGGCCGGTCCTTCCAGGTCGGTGAGGACTTCATCAACTACACGGTCCACAAGCCGGTCGGCGTCGCCGGGCTGATCATGCCCTGGAACGCGCCCCTGATGCTCTCCACCTGGCGGATTGCGCCGGCGCTCGCGGCAGGCAACACCGTCGTCCTGAAGCCCGCCGAGTGGTCGCCCTTGACCGCGACGCTCCTCGCCGAGGTGACGGTGGACGCCGGGCTGCCGAGCGGCGTGTTCAACGTAGTCCATGGATTCGGCGAGACGGCCGGCGCCGCACTCTCGGCCCACCCCGGCGTCAACCTCATCTGCTTCACCGGGGAGACCACCACCGGGCAGACAATCATCGCCGCGGGGGCGCCGACGCTGAAGCGCTCGTCGGTCGAGCTGGGCGGCAAGTCACCGGTCGTCGTCTTCGCCGACGCCGACCCGGATCTCTGCGTGGACGCCGCCCTCGCCCAGATCTTCACGATGAACGGGCAGCGATGCACGGCCGGCTCGCGCCTGCTCGTCCAGGCTCCGCTCTACGAGGAGATGGTCGCGGCGGTTGCCGACCGGGCCGCGAACATCCGGGTCGGCAACCCGCTCGACCCTGAGACCGAACTGGGGCCGCTGATCCGCCCCGAGCACCACGCCCGGGTGCTCGACTACATCGAGTCGGCCCGCGACCAGGGGGCCCGCGTGCTGGCCGGGGGCGGGCGCCCGCCCGCTCTCCCGGAGGGCAACTTCCTCGAGGCGACCGTGATCGCCGACGTCGACGAGTCGATGCGGGTCTTCCAGGAGGAGATCTTCGGGCCTGTCCTCGTGGCGATGCCGTTCGCCGACGAGGAGCAGGCTATCCACCTCGCCAACGCCACCCAATACGGCCTCGCCGCCTACGTCTGGACGAACGACATCAAGCGTGCGCACCGGATTGCGCACGCGATCGATACCGGCATGTGCTGGATCAACTCGCAGAACGTCCGCGACTTGCGGACGCCGTTCGGCGGCACGAAGGCCAGCGGAATCGGCCGAGAGGGCGGCGACTACGCCTTCGAGTTCTACTGCGAGACCGAGATCGTCCACGTGGCCCTTGGCTCGCATCGCATCCCCAGGCTCGGGCTGTCGCCCGAGGAGCGCAACCCACCGGAGGCACAGACGTGAGCACAGCAGCCGAACTGATCGCCGAGCCGCCCGCGGCAGTCCCCTTCGACATCATGCGCGCCTCGTTCGTCGACCTGCGAGTGCTCGACCTCGAGGCGGCAGAGCATTTCTACGCCGATCTGCTCGGCATGATCATCACCGCTCGCACCGACGACGCGATCTACCTCAAGGGCTGGGAGGAGCGACAGCACCATTCGCTGGTCCTGCGGCGCGGCTCTGCCGCGGCCGTCGCTCGGATCGGCTTCCGGGTCCGCTCGGAGGAGGATCTGGACGCCGCCGCCGGGCAATTCGCCGCGCTCGGCCTGGAGACGGAGTGGCAGCGGAACGAGGATCCCGGGATGGGCCGCTCGCTGCGGGTCTGGGATCCCTACGGGGAGCCGCTCGAGCTCTACCACGAGATGGAGCAGCTCGAGCCCCGCCTGCAGCGCTTCGACCTCCACCGCGGGGCGCCGCTCTTGCGGTTTGATCACTTCAACCTGCATTCGCCGTGGCTTGAGGAGGCCTACCGGTTCTGGCTCGGCCTCGGATTTCGGTGCTCGGAGTACATCGCGACCGATGGCGAGGAGGAGCGGATCACGGGGGCCTGGCTGCTGCGCAAGCCCGGCGTCCACGATGTCGCCCTGACGGCGGGTCGGGGTCCGCGGCTCCACCACTTCGCCTACTGGATCGGGGAACCGATGGGTGTGCTCCGCGCCTGCGACCAGCTTGCGGCGGCGGGGCACTCCGACGCGATCGAGCGCGGGCCGGGCCGCCACGGCGTCTCCAACGCCTTCTTCGTCTACCTGCGCGATCCGGCCGGCCATCGCATCGAGCTCTACTCCTGCGACTACTACACCGGCGACCCGGATCACCGGCCGCTGCGCTGGTCGGTCTCCGACCCACGCTGTCGCTCCTTCTGGGGCACCCGTGCTCCCGACACATGGTACGACGAGTCTTCGTTGCTGCTCGGTCGCGACGGTAAGGCCCTGGAGACGGTCGAGGCCACGGTCGACGAGCGCGACTCGCACTCCGAGGTGATGGCCTAGATGGGCGGCCGGAGTCGGTTCGCCGCGGATCCGACGGCCGTCCGTGGCGCGATCACCCCGCTGGTCACTCCCTTCGCCGCCGACGGCTCGCTCGACTTGGCGAGCATCAAACCGCTCGTCGACTGGCAGCTGGAGCGGGGGACCCATGGGATCTCGGTCGGTGGGTCCACCGGGGAGCCAACCTCGCAGACGGTCGCCGAGCGGATCGAGGTTATGCGGGCCGCGGCGGCCGCGATCGACGGCCGGGTTCCGTTTCTGCCCGGCACCGGTACCGCGCTCATGGCCGAGACGCTTGAGCTGACCGCCGAGGCGGAGCGCCTCGGCGCCGCGGCGGCGCTGGTGGTGACGCCCTACTACGGCAGGCCGCAGCAGCAGGGCCTCTTCGACTGGTACGCGACCGTCGCAGGGGAGTTTCCGGACCTGCCGATCATCGTCTACAACGTGCCGATCCGCGCCGCGGTCGATATCTCACCGTCGACGGTGGGGCGGCTGCGTCGCGCGCACCCGAACATCGTCGGGATCAAGGAGACCACGCGTGATTTCGAGCATGTCTCCTACGTCTTCAACGAGTGCGGGGCCGACTTCATCGCTCTCTCCGGGATCGAGCTGCTCTGCTACCCGATGCTCTGTCTGGGTGGCGCCGGGCACCTCAGCTGCGCCGGCAACTTCGCGCCGGGGCCGGTGGCCGAGCTCTACGACATGTTTGTCGCCGGCGATCACGAGCGGGCTCGGCTGCTCCACTACGAGCTCCATTCGCTGGTCGACGCCGCGTTCGCCGAGACCAATCCGGTGCCCGCGAAGTGGATCATGCACGAGATCGGGATTCTCCCCTCGCCGCACGCCCGGATACCGCTGTCCCCGCTCTCGGAGGCCTCGCGCGAGCGTGTGGTCGAGCTGTTGGCGAAGAGCCCCCATGTGACCCTCGGCGAGTGAGCCTTTCACCGATCGCCCGCGGAGCGCGGCGGAGTCCCCGTGAAGCCGCGCCGCCGCGAATCCGCGATTGAGATCCTCGCGGCGCGGGGGTCGGTAAGTCGCCGCTGTCGGGCGGATCGAATGACACCCACCGCTCATCGTCCCTGAGCCGGGAGCCCGACCGCGCGCCGCCTCTTTCGGCACTTGTCAGGGTGATATCGCGGTTCATCCGAATCAGATGGTCGTGTCGAGAAGGCCCGACTCCACGGCTGCCTCCACGGCCGCGCTCCGCGTGCTCACCCCGAGTTTGCGGTAGACCGACTGTGCCTGGGTCTTCACCGTGTTCGGCGAGACATAGAGCTCGGCGGCGATCTGCGCGAACGACATGTGGGTTGGTAGCAGCCGCAGGACGCGCAACTCCGCCGGGGTCAGGACTCCGACCGCGCTCTGGCGCAGGCCGCCCACCTCCTCCTCGAGGCGGGCGAACCAGGTGGCCAGCATCGGCGCGCCGACGGCCTCGAGGTCGAAGCGCCGCACTTCCCCCAACAGCCGCTCGGCAAGTTGTAGTTCGTCAAGGCCCTGCGCCGCCGCTGCGGCGGCGAGCCGTCCCTGCAGTTCGTACCAGGGGCCATAGTTTTCCAGGCGGCCGAGGAGCGAAAGCCCCAGCCGCAGGTCGGCCGCGGCCTCGCTTGAGCGGTTCTCGTGACACTTCACCCGAGCCGCGATCGCGAGGACGCCGGCGATCGTCGGTTGTTCCTCGAGGCCGGAGCGGGCGATCTGCGCGCGCGCCTGCGAGGCGAGCATCAAGGCCCGGTCCCAGGCACCCACTTCTGCATCCAGCAACGCCAGCTGGGCGAGGCTCGTCACCTGGATGATGGGGACGCCACGCTGGGCGGCGTGGCGTGCGGATTCGGTCAGCTTCTCGCGGGCCGACTCCCGCTCCTCGCGCAGGTGCAGGGCTACCCCTTCGATCATCCAGACCCACGACCACCAGAGGCTGTCGGCGGGGAGTGACACGGCCCCGGCGCGGGCCTGGGCGAGCATGTCCTCGCTGCCGTTCCGTCCGAGCGTCGCGTCGATCAGCGCCATCGTCGCCGTCAGCGTCGTCCCCTCGAGCGTCGACGAATCCCGTTCGACCAGGACTCGACCGGTGCGATTCCAATCGTCGGCTGCCCCCCCTTCGCCGCGCAGTAAGGCGACCTGAGCCATTATCAACGCGAGGCGGGGATCCTCGGAGACGCGGTCGATGCCGATCCGCTCGAGCCACAGGTAGATGGTCGCCGACTGTCCCCAGGAGTTGTAGGTCGGGACTGCATCCCAGAGCAGGCCGCTGGCCCGGTCGCGGTCGTCGGCGGCGATGGCATGGTCGATCGCCCGCACCAGATCCCCGTGGTCGTGCCACCATCCCGACGCGCGCCGGTGGAGTCCCGGGATCGCGTCCGCATCGGTTCGCTGCAGCTCTGCCCGCAGCATGTCCCCGAAGAGGGAGTGCAGGCGGAACCACGTGTCGTTGCGGTCCAGCGGGATCACCAGCATGTTCCTGTCGGCCAGCGCCCGAAGTTCGGCCGCCGACCCCGACCTTCCGATCACCGCGTCGCAGAGGTCGCCCGAGAGTCGGTCCAACACCGAGACCTGGGTGAGGAACTCGACCGCGCCCGGGGAAGCGCGCGCGAGGAACTCCTCTCTGATGTAGTCGACGATGAACCGGTCGTCGCCGGCGAAGTGGGAGACGGCAGCCGCGACGTCGCTCTCTTCGCGGAGCGCCAGCGCCGCCAGGTAGAGGGCCGCCGGCCAGCCCTCGGCCCGGTCGATCACCGCCTCGGCCTGCCCGTCGGTGAGCTCGAGGCCGACACGGCCGAGGAGCAGGGTGCACTCCTCGCTGTTCATCGCCAGTCGGTTGCGACCCAGCTCGGCAAGGCGCCTCCCGGCCCGCAGTCGACCGGTCTGGCGGAGGCCCTCGGCGCGGCTGGCGACCGCCAACCGGGAGCCGTTGCCGATGGAAGCTGCGATCACCGAGAGCAACCGGTGGGTGTCCTCGCCGTCGACGTTCTCCAGCTCATCGAGCACCAACACCATCGGCGTCCGCCGGCCTTCCAGCTCCCGTCCCAGTCGATCCTCGGCCAGCGGCAGGTTCAGCTCCGGCACCCGGAGCAGCGCCGCCAGATCCGTCGACACCGGCTCGACCGTCCTCAGGGCGTCGAGCACGTCGGCCAGGAAGGCGGCCGGATCCTCGTGGCGGCCACTCAGGGTGATCGAGGCGAACGGGCGCTCGTCGACCTGCGCCCACTGCGCGAGCAGCACCGACTTTCCGTATCCGGCAGGCGCGCAGAGCTCGATCACCGGCTCGCGAGCCTCGGTCAGCAACTGCAGCAGCCGCGGCCGTTCGAAGAAGCCCTCGTTCGCGAGGGCGTCCAGGTAGATCCCGGCGATGCAGGTTTCCGAGGGCCTATCGTTCCGGGTCGCGGTTTCGATGGCTGCTCCGATCCAGCCTGGACCGGGAAGGTGGGTTGGAAGAATATCTCTGCTCGTGGGCGTGCGGCGCCCGTCTCGCCGGGGACCTGGATCTCTACGAGGGCATCCCGGGCGCGCCCCCGCTGCTCGCCTCATCGGCTTCGCGCCGCAGCCTGCGACGCTCGTCCTCGAACTGCTCCTCGGTGAATATGCCGGCGCGCCGCAGGCGGTCAAGCTCGGCCAGCATCCCACCCAACCGCTCGTCGTCGGGAGAGGCGTCGTCAGGGTTTTCGTCGGGGCGGCCCGACCGGGAGTCCACGCAGGCATCGAACCATCCCCGGCGCTGTACCGGTTCACCCGGATCAGATGATTTCGGCCCCGCCGCCCGTCCCTAGATTCGCCGACGAGGCCTGGGCAGGTGGTCCGGGCCGCGCCATCGAGGACGAAAGAGGAGCGACAGTGAGCCAGAAAGATCAGCCGACGCGGACGGTCCTGCCGATCCCCGACCGCCCCTACACGGGGCCGATCTCCTACGACGCCTCCGAACCGGGCGCGGAGTTCCCCGCGATCGAGCCGCTGCGCCCGCCCGCGGACGCGCCCAACGTCCTGATCGTCCTGCTCGACGACGTCGGCTTCGGCGCATCGAGCGCCTTCGGCGGCCCCTGCGAGACGCCGACCGCGGAGCGCCTCGCCGCGGCGGGCCTGCGCTACAACCGCTTCCATACGACGGCGCTCTGCGCGCCGACCCGAGCCGCCTTGCTGACCGGCCGCAACCACCACGCGGTCGGCATGGGCGCGGTCACCGAGGTCGCCACGGCGGCGCCCGGCTACGACTCGATCCGGCCGAACACCGCGGCCCCGATCGCCGAGACCCTGCGGCTGAACGGTTACTCGACCGCCCAGTTCGGCAAGTGCCATGAGGTCCCGGTCTGGCAGACCAGCCCGCTCGGCCCCTTCGACGCCTGGCCCACCGGGGGCGGCGGCTTCGAGCACTTCTATGGCTTCCTCGGCGGCGAGACCAACCAGTACTTCCCGTCGCTCTACCACGGCACCACGCCGGTCGAGCCCGAGCGCTCCCCGGAGGAGGGCTATCACCTCACCGAGGACCTCGCCGACCGGGCGATCGACTGGATCCGCCAGCAGAAGGCGCTGATGCCCGACAAGCCATTCTTCGCCTACTTCGCCCCCGGCGCCACCCACGCCCCGCACCACGTGCCGCCGGGTTGGGCGGAGAAATACGCGGGCAAGTTCGACGACGGCTGGGACGCCCTGCGCGAGCGCACCTTCGCCCGCCAGGTCGAGCTCGGCGTGATCCCCGGCGACGCCGAACTGACCGCCCGTCATGGCGAGATCCCCGCCTGGGAGGAAGTGCCGGAGGACCTGCGCCCGGTGCTGGCCCGCCAGATGGAGGTCTATGCCGGCTTCCTCGAGCACACCGACCACCAGGTCGGTCGGGTGATCGACGCGTTGGAGGAGCTGGGGGCGCTGGAGGACACGCTCGTCTACTACATCGTCGGCGACAACGGGGCGTCCGGCGAGGGCGGCCTCAACGGCAGCTTCAACGAGGGCTTCGTCTTCAACGGCGCCGGCCACCTGGAGACCCCCGAGTTCCTCGCCTCCCACCTCGACGACTTCGGCACCCCGGCCGCCTACAACCACTACGCGGTCGGCTGGGCTCACGCCTGCGACACCCCATATCAGTGGACCAAGCAGGTCGCCTCGCATTGGGGCGGGACGCGCTGCGGCGCGATCGTCCAGTGGCCGCGCGGGATCTCCGCGAGCGGCGAGGTGCGCTCGCAGTTCTGCCACGTGATCGACATCGTCCCGACGATCCTCGAAGCGGCGGGCCTGCCCGAGCCGCTGAGCGTCAACGGCGTCGCGCAGATGCCGCTCCACGGCACCGCGATGGGCTACACCTTCGAGGACGCCGAGGCGCCCGAGCGCCACACGACCCAGTACTTCGAGATCTTCGTCAATCGCGGCATCTACCACCAAGGCTGGACCGCTGTGACTAAACACAGCACGCCGTGGGACGGAAACGCGCAAATGCCTGCCTTGGACGACGACGCCTGGGAGCTCTACGGCCCCGACGACTGGACCCAGGCCCGCGATCTCGCCGCCGAGCAGCCCGACAAGCTGCGCGAGCTGCAGCGCCTCTTCCTGCTCGAGGCGGTCCGCTACAACGTCTTCCCGCTGGACGACCGGCGGATCGAGCGCTTCGACCCCGGGCTCGCCGGCAGGCCGCAGCTGATCTCCGGCAACTCGCAGATGCTCTTCCCGGGAATGGGCCGGCTGACCGAGAACAGCGTGGTCAACATCAAGAACAGGTCCCACGCGGTGACGGCGGAGATCGTCGTCGGCGAGGGGGACGGTGGGGTGATCGTCGCCCAGGGCGGGGCCTTCGGCGGCTGGAGCCTCTACCTGCTCGAGGGGCGGCCGGTCTACTGCTACAACCTCCTCGGCCTCCACCGGGTCAAGGTCGCGGGCCCGGGGCCGCTCGCGGCGGGCGAGCATCAGGTGCGGATGGAGTTCGAGTACGACGGCGGCGGGCTCGGCAAAGGCGGCCGGGTCGACCTCTACGTCGACGGCAAGCCGGTGGGCGAGGGACGGCTCGAGGCGAGCGTGCCGCTGGTCTTTTCCGCCGACGAGACGACCGACGTCGGCTGCGACGGGGCGAGCCCGGTGAGTGACGACTACGGCCCGAGGGACAGCGACTTCAGCGGCCGGGTGAAGTGGGTGCGCATAGACCTCGGCGACGACGCCAAGAGCGCCGAGCACCTGATCACCCCCGAAGAGCGGTTCCGGCTGGCGATGGCGCGGCAGTGAGCCGCGCCTGATGCGGGCCGGGCTCGAACGGGAGCTTCCATGGACTGGTCGCCGGCCGCGCCGCCGGCCCGGAGGATCGCGATGACCGGGCCAGGGAAGGACCGGGCGCCCGCCTTCGCCGGGGCGCGGCCGGCCGTGGAGGTCACCCGGGCACTGCGCCGGCGCCGGCGGCTGCGGGCCGGGATCCTGCAGCTGCTCTATCTTTTCGCCGCCGTCGCGCTCGGCCTCCTCGCCCCGAAGATCGAGATCGGCTTCCGGCTGCCCGGCAACCGCGCGATCGAGATGCTGCTGGCCGTCGGTGCCGGCACCGTCACCTTCGTCGGCCTCGTCTTCTCGCTGCTCTTCCTCGTCGTCCAGTTCGGCTCGACCTCCTACACGCCGCGCCTCAGCCTCTTCCGCGATTCGCCGATGGTCTGGCACGCCTTCGCCTTCTTCACCGCGGTGATCGTCTACTCGTTCGCCGCCGTGCTGGTGATCGGCCGCGCCGAAGAGGTGTCGGGACTGGTGCCGATCCTTGCCGCTGTCGGCGTGCTCGGCACCGTCGCCCTCTACCGGCTGCTGCAGATGCGGGCCTTCCGCTCGATCCAGCTCGGCCCGATCCTGGCCGAGGTCGAGCGGCGCGGCCGGCGCGCGATCGACGAACTCTACGTTGAGGATCTGGACGCCGACGCGGGCGCGGAATCGCCCTCGGCGGAGACGGGGTTTGCGGAGGCGGGAGGCTTCCGCGAGGTCTCGTGGTCACGCCCGCCCGGGGTGCTGCAGATCATCGACGTGCCCGTCCTCCTGCGGGTCGCCGACCGCGCCGGGGCGAAGATCGAGATGCGCGTCGGCCCGGGCGGGTTCCTCTACGAGGACTCGCTGCTTGCCCGTGTCCACGGCGGCGGCGAGGAGGTCGACAAGGCGATTCGCGCCGCCCTCACCGTCGGCGAGGAGCGCACGGTCGAGCAGGACCCCGCCTTCGCACTGCGGCTCCTCGCCGACATCTCGCTGCGCGGTCTCTCCAGCGCGGTCAACGACCCGAGCACGGCGGTGCAGGCGATCGACGCGGCCGAGAGCCTGTTGCGACGGCTCGCCCGCAGGCGTCTCGACATCGGCAGGCTGGGGGGCGCCGACAGCACGTTGCGCCTGATCCTCGTCCTGCGCGACTGGGAGGAGTACGTCTCGATCGCCTGCGACGAGGTGGTCGCGAGCGCCGGCTCCTCGCCGATCGTCCGCCACCGGCTCCACCAACTCCTCGCCGGGCTCGTGGACACGGTCCCGGTTGCGCGTCGGGAGCCCCTGGAACGACGCCTGGCCATGCTGTCCCAGGCCCCGACCTGAGCAGGTTCGACCTCCTGTCCCGGCGCCGTCCATCGCCTCGACGATCGGAAGGCCTCCTTCCAGCCCACCGTGCGGGCTGCGGTCGCCGCGGCGGGTGAGGAGGCAGCCGCCGCGAGTTCACCCGATGAGGATGAGGCCGACTCCGGCGAGCGAAACTAGCGTCCCCGCAGTGAGCGATGAGAGAAGCGGATCCGACCGCGAGACGAGACCTCGGCGCCGCGCCGAGCGGCGCTGGGCGGTGCGTGTCCTGGTTGGCGTCGGTGGCCTCCTGGCCTTCCTCGCGGTGTTCTCGATCTGGGTCAACCGCCAGCTGCTCAACACCGAAAACTGGGTCGACACGAGCACCGCGCTGCTGCAGAACGAAGAGGTCCGCGGCCGGCTCTCCGAATACCTCTCCGAACAGCTTCTCCTGAACGCCGAACCGGAAGCGGAGATCGCCAAGGCGCTGCCGCCGCGGTTGGCGCCGCTCGCCGGTCCCGCGACGGCGGCGATCGAGGGGGCGGTCCCGCGGATCACCGAACGGGTGCTCGCCGCACCCCGTTTCCAGGGTCTCTGGGAAACGGCCAACCGGGCCGCCCACGAAGCACTGCTCCAGGTCCTCGACGGGGGCGGCAAGGCGGTCTCGACCGACAACGGCGAAGTCATCCTGCGGCTCGGCCCGGCGCTGGAAACGGTGGGCGAACGGGTCGGCATCGGCGGCGGCCTGGTCTCGAAGATCCCCGCCGACGCGGGTGAACTGACGATCCTGCGCTCCGACCAGCTCTCCTTCGCCCAGGAAGTGACGAAGGCGGTGCGCAAACTGCCCGTCGTCCTCACCTTGCTCGCCCTTCTCTGCTTCGGCCTCGCCGTCTGGCTCGCCGGCCCGCGGCGCCGCCAGGCGCTCGGGTCGGTCGGCTACGCGCTTCTCGCCGCCGGTCTGCTGATCCTGCTGCTGCGCCACTTCGCCGGTCCCTACGTGGTCGGTGCCCTGGCGCAGACGAAGGTCGGCGAACCGGCGATCGCCGCCGCCTGGGGGATCGGCACCTCGCTGCTGGCGACGGTCGCCGTGTCGGCGCTCTTCACCGGCCTGCTCGTCGCGGTAGGCGCCTGGCTCGCCGGGCCGAGCCGCCACGCGACCGAGGCGCGTCGTCGCCTCGCCCCGCAGGCGGCCAACGCGTCCGTCTACTGGGGGATCGTCGCGCTGGTCTTCGTCGTGCTTCTGCTGTGGGCGCCGATCGCGGCGCTGGAGAAACCGCTCGGCGTCCTGATCCTGGCGGTGCTGCTCGGCACCGGCGCAGAGATGCTGCGGCGACAGATCGTGGCCGAGTTCCCGACTGCCGTCGCAAGCGAACCAAAGGAGTAGACGTGAACCGCGAGGAGAGTCCGGACGAGACGGGGCCGATGGCTACCTGGTCCTCGAGTGGCCGGGGGGCCGACCGCACGGGGAGGTCGCGCCGCGGTTGCTGGACCTGGTCGAGGAGCGGCCATCGGCTTCCTGGGTGAGGAGGACCACGCGCGCGCACCGCATCTCGCTGAGTTCCTGCGCCCCCGACCGTCGCCCGGCGGAGCTCGGCTACTGGCTGGTGGCGAGCGAGCGCGGACGCGGCACCGCCGGGCGTGCGGTCCGCCTTCTCTATGGCTGGGCGTTCGAGACCCTGGGCCTCGAGCGGGTCGTCGCCGAGACCGACGGCGACAACCTCGCCTCGCGCCGGATGCTGGAGAGGGCGGGCTTCGAGTTCGATGGCGGCGAGGATGACGCGGAGGTCCGCTACGTCCCGGCCGCCGGCCGCTCAGACCTGGCGTAGGCCCACGTGGCGGACCCGGCCGCCGACCTCGACGACATCGGGTCCTGGTGCGCGGGTGAGGATCTGCGATCCCAGGCCCTGGCGGATGTCGAGCGGCCGGCCCAGGGCGGCGGTCAGCGCCACCGCCGCGGCACCGGTTGCCTCGTCCTCGACGATCGAGTCACCGCGCCGAGGGAAGCCTCGTGCCCGGACTCGGCCGGCATCCTCGTCCTCCCACGCCCATGAGTACAGCCAGCCCTCTCCCGGCGGCGGGGCCGTAGGGGACCTTCGAGGGTATGGGCGGTGATGTCTTTCGGGTGCGTGGCGCCTGGTGGGCTCCAGGCGGCCGCGGCGGCCTCAGTTCCCGGCGCCTGCGGCGGCTCGACCGCCCTCCCGACGATCCCAGGTCCACGATCCGCACTCCGTGTGCACCGGATTAAGCTTGCAGCGATCCATGTCGCATTTCTCCGACAGCGAGGACGCCGGCGTCCCCGCCCGCCGCGACGTCCACTTCCGCTCCGGTGACGCCGAGGTCGCCGCCTGGCTCTACACGCCGCCGGGAGAGGGGCCGTCGGCCGCCGTCGTCCTCGGCCACGGCCTCGGCGGGATCAAGGAGATGGGCCTCGGGCCCTACGCCGAGCGCTTCGCCGCCGCGGGCTTCGTCGCTCTGGCCTTCGACTACCGCCACTTCGGCGAGAGCGGGGGTGAGCCGCGCCTCCTCCTCGACATCGACCGCCAGCTCGCCGACTGGCGGGCGGCGGTCGCCTACGTCCGTGGCCTGCCCGAGGTCGATCCGGCCCGCGTCGCCCTCTTCGGCAGCTCCTTCGGCGGCGGCCACGTGATCCTCACCGCCGCCCGCGACCAGACGGTCGCCGCGGTGGTCGCCCAATGTCCCTTCGTCGACGGTCTCGCCTCCTCGCGGGCGACGAGCCTGCGGACCAAACTCGCGCTGGTGCCGCTCGTCGTCCGCGACGAGCTCGCCCGCCTGCGCGGCGCCGAGCCGGTCCGCGTGCCGCTCGCCGGGCCGCCCGGGTCGGCGGCGCTGATGAGTGCCCCCGACGCCTACGAGGGCCACCGTCGCCTGGTGCCGGCCGGGGTCGAGCACCCGGACGCCGTCCCCGCCCGCGTGGCACCTCGGATCGTCCTGCACCGCCCGATCCGCCAGGCGCATCGTGTCGCCGCACCGACCCTCTTCTGCGTCTGCGAGCACGACAGCGTCGCCCCGGCCTCCGCGGCGCTCAGCTGTGCGGCGAAGATGCCCCGCGCCGAGGTCGTCCGCTACCCGATCGGCCACTTCGACATCTACGCGGGGGAGCCCTTCGAGCGTGCGGTCGCCGATCAGGTCGGCTTCCTGCGGCGACACATCCTCGCGCCGGTCGAGCCTGACCCGGGAGGCTCCGGGGCCGCCGGCGAACATGGTCGTCCTGGCCCGGCAGGGGCCTGAGGGATGGCCGACCAGGTGTCGGCGGTGTGGCGACGTGCTCCGCGCTCGAAGGGGAGCCGCCGGTCCTCGAACCTATGCCGATTACCCACCGAACGCGGCCGGGAGCGAGATGGTCGCCAAGGCGTTCGGTCGCTGAGGGCCGCAGCAATCTCGAGGCAGGCGCCGAAAACGCGCCCTGCCGGTCTCCGAAATGGAACCACGGCCGAGCGCCGGAAGGCCCACCCGAGGCCGAAGACCGGCACGCCGGCGCGCGAAGATAGCGTCATATCAGCGCCACGAGAAGGGTGATAGCCGCCGCAGACCGCCTGGTGAAGCGGCCTGCGGCTCATCGGGGCGCCCGGATTTGAAACGCGGGGAACGTGGTCATCGAGCACGTTTTCGCTGCAAATCGACGGTTTGAGGTGCTCTCAAATGTCCTGAAATTCGCTCAGGATGGAGCTACGAACGGAGTTACGGGACTGGGGTGCTCCCATCT
This sequence comes from uncultured Actinomycetes bacterium, assembly GCA_963766705.1. Taxonomy (GTDB): domain Bacteria; phylum Actinomycetota; class Thermoleophilia; order Solirubrobacterales; family 70-9; genus VAYN01. The sequence goes on along the minus strand of CAVYBE010000008.1, from coordinate 707,367 downwards.
CGATTCGATGGATCAATCAGGCGGAGCGACTGATCATTCCGTTCGAGCGTTGCTCAAGGCGTCGACGAGGATCCACATACCGCTGCTTGGATTTCCTGGCGCGGGCGTTCCATCGCCGTGATGCTTGGATTCGAGATGCCTGGCCCGTTCTTTCGCGGCGTCGAAGTTCTCGCCGAGCTCGTCAAGCGCTTCGGGCGTCAGCCCCTTGCCGTTTCCCAGCCTCTCCTTCACCAGCCGACTTGCCTCATGCCGATCGACGTAGGCGGTCTGATCCTGAAAGTGAAGGAGGAACCAGAGCTCGATGCAGGGATTCGACACCGCGACCCTGATCCCGTTGGCCTCGGCGAGCGCAACGGCCTCCGCCAGGAAGGGGTGCACGTCGACGTCGAACACGCACCAATACTCGTCGTGCATCCGGCCGCGCCCACGCCGCTCCTCCTTTCCCTCTGCCTTCTTCATCTTGACGGCCTTCTCGACGAGACTCATCGGCGTACCGTGGAAGTCCGGCACGTCGACCAGGACGTGCTCGCGCAGGCGTCTCTTCCAGAAGAGGAGATATGCCTCCTCGGTCACCTGACCCTCGACCAGGACGAGGAACGAGCGACGACGGCGCTCCTGCCTGAGCTTGCGCCGCGGCGCGGCCACTATTCGCCGGCGACGCCTACTGGCTCCGCGGTTTCCCTCAGCCGATGCGGCGAGAAGATCGGCGTCCCCCCGTAGCGGCCGGCGAGGTAGCGTCGGGCGATCGCCTCTTCTCGACGCGGCGCGAGATCGGCGAGCGAGTGGAGGAAGGTCGCGCCTTCGTCGTTCTTCTCGGTGAACCAGACCTGGTCGCGACCGAGCGGTCGCTCCGCCGAGTCGCCCATCAGGCGCACCTCATGGGAGTTGAAAATGAGCTGTGCGCGGTTGGGATTGCTCTGGTGCGACTGGAAGAGGTCCACGAGGACATCGACGAGGGCGGGGTGGAGGCTCGCCTCGATCTCGTCGGCGAGGAGCACCGAGCCCTCCCGGAGCGCCTCGCTGACCAGACCGACGAGCCCGAACCAGACCAGCGTGCCGCGCGACTCATCCTCTTCGGGGAGCTCGACCCCGCCGGGTCGGGCCGCCTGATGCCGGAGGCCGACCTCGAAGTCCCGGATACCGACATCCTCGAGGTCGACCGGCTCACCCTCCTCCCAGAAGATGCTGATCGCCTTCCGTACCTTCTCCCGGTAATCGGGATCGAGAGGCCTGCGACTGACGTCGCTTATGCCGAGGTCTGCTTCACGGAGGAGGGCGAGGACCTGTGAGCGGCGGTCGCCCTCGAGCATCTCGGCGGTGATCACCTGCCGGCTCGATCGGCTCTCCACGTCGGCGAAGCTCAGGTTGCGCCGGAACCATTGGAAGATCGGCAGGAACAGCGGATGGTTGATCGCCGCCGCGGTGGAGAGGAAGAGGGCGTTGGGCCGCAGGATCTTCGAGCGCTGCCCGTCCTTTGCCCCGCTGCTCACTCCCGATGTGGATGTTTTCACCGTTGCGCTGCAGGAGGGTGACCGCCCGCCCCCGTGGATAACTCCTCGCCCACTCCTCATGCACGCCTTCGAAGTTCGCGACGAAGCCGTAGTCGTGGCGAATGCCGTCGAGCACGAGTTCGACCTCGAAGCTCGTCGGCGCCCTGCCTTCGTCCTCGCCGAGGAGGAAGGGGTGGGTATCGACCGCCCCGTCGGGCGTGTTGCCGCGGAAGGAGTTCAGCACCAGGCGGCGCATGTCGCTCATCGCCCGCAGGAGATTCGACTTGCCGGAGGCGTTGGCGCCGAAGACCCCGGCCGCCGGGAGCACCCCCACGGGCCTGCCATCTTCGCGCCACTCGATCTCGCGCACGACCCGGGACTCGGAGAGCCTCGTCGACAGCAACGAGAGCTCGAAGGGATCGCGGAAAGAGCGGGCGTTCTGGCCGCGGAAGGTGAGCAGCATGGAGCCCTTGTGAGCTTCGCGTCGACCCGCCCCTTTGACCATCACGGCGGCAGTATCGCGGAAAACCGGCGAGAGGGGAAGTGAGACTGGCCGAATGGGGGATCGTCGGTAGGCCGGGTACGGGAGGGTGCAACCGGTCAAGCACGACAAGGATCTGTTAGCCATCTTTCTGCAAGTATCCTGCGTAGATCAGGTTGTCGTGGTAACTTATCTGCGTGTAAGGGTCAGTTGCGCCGATAACCGGCGTCGACCGAAACGACGAAAGGCAAGCAGATGGCAGGAGCGCACGAGATCACCGTCACGGTGGTCGTCTCCGGCGCCCGCGTGGACGTGATGGCGAAGGAGCACGAGAAGGTCGCGCACCTGATCCGTGAGGCGCTGAAGGAGGCGGGCATCCCCCACCCGAAGGTGGAGGATTGGACGCTTCGATCGGCCGAGGGGGGCGGGGCCATCGACCCCGATCTCCGGGTCAAGGATGCGGGGATCGCGGACGGGGCAATCCTGTTCCTGGATCCCGACGAGGGCGGCGGCGGCGAGGCCGTCGTCGCCCTGGATCCCGGCGCCGAGCCGCCCGTTCCCCCGGTCCTCGTCGACCCCGCCGTCTCCGAGGCGAAGCTCGCCCGCCAACTCGCCGACTGGGAGGCAAACGCCGAAGTCTACCGCGAGCGCGGCTGGCAGCTCGGGCGCCGGGAGGGTCTCGAGGTCGACGTCTCCTTCACCGCCCGTCTCCCGATCGGGCCGATGGGCAACCTGGTGGTCATCCCACTGGCTGTCACCTTCGACTTCCACAACTACGACCTATGGGCGCCGTCGGTGCGGGTGATCGATCCGCTCACCCGGCGCTGGCTCGAACTGCCGCGGGTGAGGGCGATCGACTTCGAGCCCTCCGACGGGTCGCAGGTGCCGCTCGACCTCTTCGTCAATAACCATCCCGAGACCGGGCACGTCTTCCTCTGCAAGGCGGGCACCCGTGAGTACCACACGCACTTCGAGCACTCCGGCGACGACTGGCTCCTCTACCGCGACCAGGGCTTCGGCACGCTCGGTCGCCTCTGTGACCTGCTGTGGCGGACCGCGGTGCGGACCATCGCGGGCATCAACATCGCCGCTCAGCGGGCTGGCATGCCGGAGCGGGCTGAGGTCGGCATGGCCATCGAGATCCGCCAAGAGAAGCCCGAGGATCAGCCTCAGCAGCAGTTGCTCCAACCGATCCCCTTCGGCCAGCTCCCGCCCCAGATGGTGGCCCAGCTCCCGGCCGAGATACAGGCTCTCGTCGGCGGTCAGGGATGACGGCCGGCTCCCCGCTCGCTGGCGCCCGGCGTTTCGAGTTCCCTCAGGAGCTCGCGGGGCGCTGCATGGAGGCGATGAAGGCGCGCGGGGCGGAAGGCGCAGAGCTCTTCCTCGCCCTCAGCGCGACCGTCTCGCAGGACGGCCGGACCGTCGCCTTCAAGCGCGTCCACCTGCCCGAGCAGACCTGCTACTCCGGTCCGGACGGCCTGCTGGTGAAGATCGACGGCGACGCGATCTTCGAGCTGAACCGGAGCTGCTTCGAGCGTGGGGAGATCCTCGCCGGGCAGATCCACGCTCATCCGACCGCTGCCTATCATTCGCCGGCCGACGACCAACTGGCGCTGATCAAGCTGCCCGGCGGCCTCAGCATCGTCGTCCCGGACTTCGCCAGGGGTCCCCTCCGGCCACGGGGCTGGTCGGTGAACCAGCTGGGCGAGGACGGTCTGTGGCGACGACGCCGGTGGCGGGTCAGGGTGGCGATCACGTGAGCCTGCCGCTCTTCCTGTCCCGGGTCCAGAACGCGGCCGGACCGCTCCTGGGAGGACTGTCGGAATCCGATCTCGGTGCCCGCCTGGAGGGGACCACGCTCGTGCTCGAGATCGACGACGGCGCCGGCAAGGACGCCGCCAACCGCGCAGGCTTCCTCCTCGCGGTCAATCTCGGCGCCCGCCTCTACCCCCGCCTGGCCGTCGATGCGGGGGAGAAACTGACCGAAGACGCCACCGAGCTCGCGAGGTCGATCAACCCGGTGTGCGAATTCGGCCCGCCGCGGGGCCGGGAGCTCGTGCTCACGTGGCGCGGAGGCGAGCCTGCCGCCGAGCGGGTCACCGTCCGCGCGCAAGGGTGGGGCGCGATCCTCGACGGCGAGGACCCCGCCGGGACCGACGCCAATCCGCTGGCGGCGATGGCCGCCGCCGCGCTCGGCATCGGCGAGCTCTTCCGCGCCCTCTTCGCGGACCGCCTGCCTCACGGGCGCGGCGGACCGGCTCCCTTCACCCTCGATCTCCTGACCCTGGGCACGCCAGCCGACGAAGCTCCGCTCCCTGCCGAGGTCGACCTCGGGACGATCCATCTCGCCGGGTGCGGCGCGATCGGCGAGGCGTTCGTCGCCGCCCTCCGCGAGCTGCCCGTGGGCGGCACCCTGGTCCCGGTCGACCACGAGGACGTCGACGAGGGGAACCTGCAGCGCTATCTCCTCGCGGGGGTCGCCGACGTCGGCATCGCGAAGCCGAGCCTGGTCGAGCGTGCCCTGGAGGGGACCCGGCTCTCGGTCGAGCCCGTGGCGACCCGCTGGGGCGCCGACGAGCGGACGGCTCCCGGGCGCGAGACGATCGTCTCCGCCCTCGACACCAAGCAGGGCCGGATAGAGCTCCAGGGAGGGCTGCCGCGGGAGATCTTCAACGCCTGGACCCAGCCCGAGGACATCGGGGTCTCCCGACATCAGGCCTTCGGCGAGACACCTTGCCTGGCCTGTCTCGCCTGGCCGACCCGGGCACGGGCGAGTCGCAGCCAGATGGTGGCCGAGGCGCTCGGCGAGCACGAGCTGCGGGTGAACCACTACCTCGGGAACAACGTCCCGGTCGGCCAGCCGCTGCCCGCGCCGATGATCCAGGGCACGCGGCGGTTGCAGGTGCCCCCGGAGGCGGCCGGATGGGCCGAACGCTCGCTCCTCGCCGATCTGATGGAGCGCCATGACTTGCCGCCCGCGCCCTTCGAGAATCTCGGGGGGTTGATGGTCGAGCAGCTCTACCGCGACGCGGTCTGCGCCGGGATGCTGATCGAGCATGGCACCGAGAGGGAGGGCGATGTGTCGGTCCCCCTCGCCCATCAGTCGGCGTTGGCAGGAATCCTCCTGGCGAGCGCCCTGGTCATCGACCGGGTCCCCGAGCTTCGCGCGCTGCGACCCCAGACGTCGGTGGCCCGGTATGACGTGCTTCGCGGAGGAGAGCAGCACCTTCCGCGTCCTCGGGAGCGACAGGACCGCTGCATCTGCTGGGACCCGGACTATCAGGCCGCCTATGCGGTCCGTTGGGCATGACGAGGACGCTGACCGGGTTCGATTCGGCGGTCTACGTAATGCCATTTATCGGGCGCTCAAGTCGCAGAGGCTCCTCGGCCCGTAGGGCGGTAGCACTACTGCTACCATGGCTTCCCATGGCAACCCTCCCACAGAAAGAGTTGCGCAACCACGTAGGTGAGGTCCTTCGTCGGGCCGAGGCCGGGGAGGAGATCACGATCACGGTCTCCGGCCGTCCGGTCGCCCAACTCGGACCGGCCCGCACGCGCCGATGGGTCAAGGGATCCGAGCTTTCTGATCTTGCTGCGCTGCCTCCCGATCCAGGCTTCGCCGACGACCTCGCCCGTTTCGGCGGCGAGCTCGCCGATCCGTGGGCGGACTGACGACTTGACCGATCTGGCTCTGCTGGACACGTCGGTGCTCATCGACGGACGGGTCCCGGTCGAGGTGGAAGCGGCGATCAGCGCCGTTTCCATTGCCGAGCTCCATTTCGGGTTGCTGGTCGCCGCCGACGACGACACCCGCGCCTTGAGGGCCACCCGGCTGGGGCTGATCGAGGCGCGTTTTCCCGACCCGATCCCCCTCGATGACCGCGTCGCGCGAGAGTGGGGACGGCTACAGGCGGCCGTCGCCCGACGCGGTGGAAGGCCGAGATCGCGCTCCGCGGACCTCGCGATCGCCGCCACCGCCCTTGTGCACGGAGCTGTGCTGCTGACTCACAACATGAAGGACTTTCGGCTGATCGAGGATCTGGTCGAGGTGCGCTCTCCGAACTGACCGCGACGAGGCGCTCCCGGGAGAAGCGCCGCAGACCGCTTGGTGAGGCGGCCTGCGGCCTATCGGGGGGCCCGGATTTGAGGGCGCATGCTGATCGGCACGGACCCCGAAAGGCGGATACTCGTCGTCGGCGCCCACCACGAGCAGATGCTCGCCCTGGGTCGGCACCGCCGCAGTTTCGTCCGTGTCGATCGCCGCAACCACAAGAGCCTCGCGCTCCGTGACCGCAGGGCGCCGCGCATGGAGCCCGTCGCCCCCTTGCGCACCCGACGTGCGCGACACCCGGTGCCGCGCGTCGAGGAACGCGCACCGCCCGCCACGGCGGACCGGCTCGGACCGGCGTGTGAGCCGCCGGCCCGAGCGGGACGAGTGGTCAGCCTTCGGCTTCCGATGCGGTCTCGGCTTCCGGCGAGACCTTGGTGAAGCCCGCCGGGACCGCGAACCTGCCGTCGAGGGCGTTCAGGGTCTTCGTCGTGGCCGGGATCCAGGTGTATTCGTTGGCGATCGTCGGATCCGCGGGGTTGCCGCCCGGTTCCGTGGAGGTTTCGCGGATCGGCAGGTAGCTGTGAGCGTCGACCCACAAGGTCAGGATGCCGCCGCGGTCGGAGCGGAGCTCGATCGCTTCGGTGCCATCGACGGTGGGGCGGCCGACGACCCGCATCCCGCTCGCGGTCAATTCCCGAAGGTCCGCCGCCGGGCCGGCCGGAGCAGGCGCGGGACCCGATTCTTCTGCGCTCGGCGCGGCGGTCTCGAGCGTCGCCCAGGTCCGCGAGCCGTAGTCGATCAGAGTCGATTCGGTCTGTCCGCCGGCGGTCGTGAGGATCGAGGCGGAGATCGGTCTGCCGGTGGCGTCGAGCGTCCGCACGTAGGTCTTGCCCGAGGCCGGCGCGGTCCAGCTCTGCGTCCACGTGGGCTCTCCGGTTTCCGAGTCGGGGGCGTGGGAGGAGACCCCCTCGATCATCGCCCGGGCACCCTGGCCGGTCGCCTCTTTCACCCGGCCGACGACGTAGGCGGCGTCTTCGAACCGCGGGGCGGTCGCGCCGTTCGCCGCGGTGCCCGGGGCCGCTCCCGTCGCCGAGCCGCCGGCTGCCGGGGCGCCGCCGCCCCCACCGGTGCCGATCGCGACGACGGCGGCCACCGCGAGGGCACCCGCCAGGCCGCCGACCCAGACCGCGCCGCGGCGGACGGGGGGGAACCGCCTGGTCGGCTCTGCCGTCAGGTCGTCGTACTCGGCCATGAAGCTGTCCAGGAGCCGGTCCTCGAACCGCTCGGATTTCTCGTAATGGGTTTTCACAGGGTGGCCTCTTTCAGGGTGGGGTTGGATTTCGTCACTGCCCGGCGGGCGGCGGTCAGCCGCATCCGCAGGGCGGCGGCGCTGATGCCGAGCACCTGTGCCGCCTCGGTGGGGGTGAGCCCGTCCACCGCGACCAGGAGGAGGGCCTCCCGGTTACCCGGCCGCAGGCGGGCAAGCGCGGCTTCCATCTCCTCGCTGACCCTGGCCGCGTCGATTCGTTCCTCGAGCCGGGTGTGGTCGTCGAAGTCGAGATGGCGACGGCCCGCGAGCCGTCGCTGCATCTCGCTCTCGCGACGGCGTCGGCGCCGCAGGTTGGAGACCTGCTTGGAGGCGATCCCGTAGAGCCATGCACGTGGCTCGCCCCGCTCGGGATCGAACGAGCCGGCGCCGGTGAGCACCGCCAGGAACGTGTTGGAGACCAGGTCGGCGACATCCGCGGGCTCGCTCAGTCGCCGGCCCGCGAAGCCGATCACGCCGTCGACGTGTCGCCGATAGAACTGACCGAAGGCGACCCGGTCGGTGCGTAGCACCGCGAGCAGCTCTCGATCTGATTTTTCGTTGTCCATACCCCTACTTGGTCGTGGGCGCCTCGAGCGCAAGGAAATCCTGCTCGATCACCTCGGTCGTCGCGGCCGGCGCCGCCGATGGTCGCCCCGCGGTGGGGAGGAAGCTCGCCCGGGTCCAGCCTCCTGCTACGGCCTTTGGACCGGGTGCAGATTCAATAGGGGTCGGCTTCACCAGCCTGGGGCTCATAACCCGAGGGTGCCCCTGCGTCTGAAGCGCCCGGCGCGCCGGGTCTGCTTGATCTGGGCGAAGACCGGCTCGACCATCGTCTGCCTTCGTGAGTAGAGATCGCCGCCGGAGTCGGTGGCGAGCGCTCTTCGCATGAAGTCGTAGGCCCCGCCGAGGCGCGTCTTTCGCGGCCCCTTGCCGCGGTCGGCGTCGGCGGCGACGAGCGGGACGATGCCGCGCTTCCTGAGTCGGTCGATCTGTTCGTTTGACCAATAACCGGCGTCCGCCAGCACCACCTCCGGGCGCTCGGTGACTCCGGCGGCCTCGAGCTCTTTCTCGGCGGCCGAGACGATCGGGTCCAGCTGGGCGAAGTCAAGGCCGTCGGGGGCGATCTCGGCGGCGACGATGACCTGAGAACGGGTGGTCACGGCCTGCGCGTTGTAGCCCTGGACGTAGCCGCGGCAGGCCTTCATGTTCTTGGAGTCGGGGTCGGTGAGGTTGACCTTGCCCTCGGGCTCGGCGGGCGGCGTGTGGTCCGCCAATCCTCGACCAGGCGCCGGCGGCAGAGATCGAGCCGCTCGGATCGTTCCCGTCGGACCGGCTCCGGATTCGCGGCCCGCTCTGTCTCGAGGCGCTCCTTGGCCTCACGCAGCCAGGCCCGCAGGCCCTCGCGGCCGCCAGTTGCCCGGGCAGCCCAGGAGCCAAGGCCCCTCGCCGCCTACGACGCCGGCCTCGTCCCGGTGCGAGCCTCCCACTGCACCCAGGGCTATTCGCAGACCTCGACCTCGCCCCAGAAGGCGACGTGGCCGCGGATCTTGCGAATCCAGGGGAGCGGGTGACGGTAGGTCCAGGCGGCGTTGCGGTCACGCTCGCCGCCGACCTCGACCGTGTAGTAGCCGGCGATTCCCTTCCAGGGACAGATCGATCGCATCGCGCTGGGTTTGAGATACCTGGGGTCGAGGCTGTCCGGCGGAAAGTAGTGATTGCCCTCGACGACGATGGTCTCGCCGCTCTCGGCAAGGACGACGCCGTTCCAGATCGCCTTCATCGCTCCGCCCGCAGTCGCTCGATCACCGCATCGGCAAGGCCGCTGGGCGCGGCGTCGTCAGCGGACAGCCCCCGCAGCGCCGACACGGTCTGCCTCAGCGTGTCCAGGAGCCGGTGGCACTTGGGGCAGGCGCGAGTGTGCCGCTCGATCCGCTCCGCCTGCTCCTCTCCGAGTTCGCGGTCCAGATAGGCGGAGAGATGGGCGCCGGTCCAGAAGTGATCGCGCATGAAGCGCAGCCGCCCGATCATCGGCCCTCTCGCAGGTACTCGGCGACGACGCTGCGCACCGAGCGCCGGGCCCGGTGCAGCCGGCTCTTGAAGGCGGCTTCGCCGAGGCCCATCGCCGCGGCCGCCTCGGCGGTGCTGAGGCCCTCGACGTCGCGCAGGATCAGCGCCGCGCGGTGGTCGGCCTTGAGCTCGCGGATCGCCTGCTCCAGCACCGCCTGCAGCTCGGCCTCGCCGGCGCTGGGCTCGGGGGCGAGTCTCGAGTCGGAGACCTCGGCCTCGGGGTGGTGGTCCAGGGACGTCGTGGGCGCGGCGCCGCCGCGGGCGCCGCGGCGCTTCGCCTCGTTGATCCCGATCCGGTAAAGCCAGGTGGAGAATCGGGAATTCCCGTCGAACCGGGCGATCCCGCGCCAGGCACGGAGGAAGGCCTCCTGGGTCACGTCCTCGGCTTCCTGGGTGTTGCCGAGAAAGCGCAGCACCACCGCGTAGAGGCGGTCGGTGTGATCGCGCACCAGCACCTCAAAGGCCCGCTCGTCGCCGGCCCGCGCCCGAGCGATGAGCTCCTGCTCCTCCTCGAAGGGGATCGGGGGCATCGGCCGAAGCATCGCAGGGCGTGAGCGGCGGGCCGGCGCCGACCGTCGCCGCAGCGCCGGCGGTTCGAGCAGGCCTTCCACCACCGGCCTCAGGCTTCCCCGATCAAGATTGCGTACCCAAGGGTGCCGGATGCGATCGCCTGGCGCGCCAGCCGGGTCGCCGTGATCGCTTCCTCGACCCCGATCGGCGCCCCGGCCGGCGGGGCGATGCCGAGAAGGCGCGCGCCGCGCAGGCGCTCTTCGATCCCACGCGTGAAGAGGTTCGCGTCCTCGCGACAGAGCTCGCGCGCCGAGACCCTCAGGCCGGCCCGACCGAGCAGCTCTTCGTAGCCGACGAGCGAGAGTGCCCCACCGACGCAGGCGACCGTCGCCAGCGTGCCGCTCAGCTGCGAAGGCAGCGGCGCCTCGACGACGACGTCGGAGAGAGCCAGCCTGCCCCCCGGCCGCAGCACGCGCCGCAGCTCCGCCGCCGCCCGCTGCTTGTCAGGGAAGATGCACAGCGAGCACTCGCAGAGCACGACGTCGAACGATCCCTCAGCGAACGGCAGCGCCTCGGCGTCGCCGCGAAGGAACCCAACCCGGTCCCCGAGGCCACTCGCGGCGGCCAGATCCCCCGCCGCGCGCACCGCGTCGGCGCCGTACTCGACGCCGACCGCCTTGGCTCCGAGGTCGCGCGCCGCCAGTATCGCCGAGGCGCCCGAGCCGCTGGCGACATCGAGGAGGCGCTGGCCGGGCTGCAGGTCGGCGAGCTCGAGGGTTCGGCGGGTCGTCGCCTCGCCCCCGGGATGCAGCTCCTCGCCGAGCAGCCAGCGCACCGCGGGGTCCGCGTAGGCGCCGGCGCAGCAGGCCTTGAACCCGTCCCCCTCCGGCTCCCCGCCGGCGGCGAGTTCGGGGATGCCGGGCAGGGAAGCGGCACGCTCGCTCATGCTCGCGCCCTGGCATCGCCGGAGGCCGCGCGCGAGACCTCGCGCCGCACCTGCTCACGGTAGCCCACCGAGTTATAGGCGCAGAAGGGGATCAGGCGTCCGTCGGGGACGATCTCGGCGACGCAGCACTTGCGCAGCTTCTGAAGATCGAGGGTGTAGGGGTCCTGGAAGTCCTGGACGACGATCATGAAGCCCCGGGCCGCCACCTCGCGCAGCTCCGGCGGCATCGCGGTGGCACAGGCGATGCAGTCCAGGCGCGCGGCGACCGGGGCGCTGCCGCCGGCCGCCTTCGCCGACCACAGTCCCTCCAGCGCCTCGCGGACGTTGAGGTCGGGGACGGCGCGGTTGGTGACGTAATCGAGGTACTGCTCGACGTCGACCAGTCGCGGCAGCGGCACCAGGTCCTCGCCGTCGTACAGCGCGAAGGTCGCCGAGCGGCAGGTCGGCGAGCAGCAGGGAACGGGGACGAAGTCCTCCACCCGGAACCACTCGGGCAGCTGGGCGGCGATCGCGTCGATGACGTCGGAGTTGGTCAGCTTGTCGAGCGGATCGGCGTCGACCCGGAAGCGCCCGGAGTGGGTGACCGGCTGGAAGAAGACGCCGGTCACCGCCGGATGTTCGACGCCGAAGCGGACGATCGCCCCGACCTCGTTCTCGTTGAGGTCGCGCTCGACCGCCGCCGCCAGGGACACGCTGACGCCGGCCTCGGCGCAGCGGTCGAGCGCCCGCAGCTTCTCCGCGGTCAGGTCCGTGCCGCGGATAGCGCGCTGCGTGGCCTCCTCGAAACCATCGAACTGGAGGTAGACGTGGACGCCGATCTCGGCCAGAGCCGGCGCGAAGCGTGGGTCGCGGGCGAGCCGGATGCCGTTGGTATTGAGCATCACCAGCGGGATCCCGCGCTCGCGGGCGGCGGCTGCCATCGCCAGGATCTCGGGGTGGATCGAGGGCTCTCCGCCGGAGAGCTGGACCGACTCCGGTTCGCCCTCGGCGGCGACGAAGGCGTCGAGCATCGATTCGACCTGCGCGAGGCTGAGCGAGAAGCCGTGCTCCTGGAGGCCGGTGCCCGAGTCGGCGAAGCAGATCGGGCAGTCGAGGTTGCAGGCCGTGTTGACCTCGATGATGCCGAGGCAGGTGTGCTGGGCGTGCTCGGGGCAGATGCCGCAGTCGTGCGGGCAGCCGTCGAGGCTCTCGGTCTGGCGCTGGCGCGGCTCCTCGCCGGGCTTGTCGAAGCGCTGGATCTCGCGGTAGCGGTCGGCGTCGCCGTAGACGACCGCCTCGAAGGGGCCGTGCTCGGGGCAGGTCCGGGAGATCAGCACTCGACCCTCGCGCTCGACCAGCTCCGCCTCGAGGACCAGGCGGCACCGGGGGCAGATCGACTGAGTGGCGGCGAGCACGTTCACTCCCCTTTGACCCGGACCGGCGGCATTCGATTCATCTGCGATGGTGGAGCGGGCAACCGATGCGACCGAGACTCAGATGACCGGCTTATGGATCGCGATCGGCGTGCTCGTGCTGGCACTCGTTGCGATGAGCGCCGGCGCTCTCTTGGCGCTGGCGATGGGTCGCGTGCACCTCGACCTTGGCTGGGGCCGGAGCAGGCACCCGCTGGGTCTACTCCGGTACGAGATCGCGGCGCCGCGCGAGCTTGTCTACGAGATCCTCAGCGCTCCCTATCTCGGGCGCGCTCGCAACGACACGATCGACGTCCTTGCCGCCGACGAGTCCCTCGTCCTCGCCGCCCACCTGACGAAGGTCCACTTCTACGAGGCCCGCACGGTCGAGGCGATCGAGCTCGAGCCACCCTCCCGGATGGGCTTTCGCCACCTCACCGGCCCGGTGCCGGAGGCGACCGAGGAGTTCCGCCTGGAGGCCTGCGGTGAGACGACCGTCCTGGAGTACGACGGCGAGCTCGGCATCGACTTCTTCTTCCTCGGCCGGGTTGCCGGCCGCCGCTGGGTCGTCCCCCAGTGGAATCGCGCCGTTGCCGAGCACCTCGAAGAGGTCAAACGGATCGCCGGGCAGCGAGCGGAGCGGGCGCACCGGCGGTCGGGTACCTAGTTAGTTAGGCGCCTCGGCCCGAGAATCGATGTCTGCAAGCGGTCCCGGCGGGGAGATGTCAATTACGTCACTTCTGGCGTAGTGCCCGACCACATCGAACAGCCGCTTCGCCGCCAGGCCGGCTCGCAGGTCGCAGTCGGCGATGACGATTCCCTCCTCGCCGCGCAGCGGCCCGGCGATCACCTCTCCCGCCCGGGGCTCCACGATCGCCACACCACCCTCGCCGAAAACCTCCTTGCCCTCGGGCAGCGAAACCGGAAAGTCGTCCGGAAAAGCGACGGCGGGAATGTATTGGGGCACCGACACGACGAAGGCCCCGGACTCGATCGCGATGTGGCGCATCGAGGCCAACCATCCGTCGCTGTCGTCTGCGGTCGGGGCAAGCCAGATCTGCGGCCCGCCGAGGTAGAGGGCGTAGCGGGCCGGCGGCATCCGGTTCTCCCAGCAGATCAGCCCGCCGATGCGGCCGATCGGCGTTGCGACCACCTCAAGGTCCGTCCCGTCGCCGAGGCCGTGGAAGAGCCGCTCGTGGTGGGTCGGCATCAGCTTGCGATGTCGCCAGAGCAACCCCCCGGGGCCGAGTAGGAGCAGCGAGTTGTACAGCGTTCCCGGTCGCTCGGACTCACGCTCGTTGACGCCGATGGCGCAGTGCAGCCCGGTCTCGCGGCAGACGTCCACGAGGCGGTCGACAAGTGGGCCCGGGGCGTCGACCGAGTTTTCCCAAAGGCGCTCCCACAACAGGTCCCATCCCGGGAACGCGGACGCCCCGCGGGCCCATGCGTTGGACGGGTAGAGGGGGACGAAGGCCTCGGGCAGCACCGCCAGATCCGCGTCCCGCTCGGCGCAGTCCCGCAGCAGCCCGGCCGCCTTCTCGACGGTCGCCTCGGCGTCCAGCACCACGGGCGTCGCCTGCACCGCGGCGATCCGGACGGTGGGGAAGGTCGTGGGCTGCGCGCCTTCCCGGGACGGCTGGGTCGATGATTGTTCGGTCGGGGACACCATCTAGGCCCCGAGCTCAATGGCCGTGTCGGCCCGTCGTCCCCACTCGACCCACGAGGGATAGTAGACCTGAACGTCGGCAAACCCGAGCAGGTGAGTCAGTGCGAACCAGGCCTGGCTGGCGCGATTGCCGATCGTGCAGTAGGCAATCACCCTCCGATCCGAAGAGATGCCGGCCTCCTCGAGCGCCGCCGAGATCTCCCCCTTTCCCCGGAAGGCCCCACCGTCGGAGACGAACCGGTCGATCGGGATGTTGATCGCGCCGGGCAGGTGGCCGGCGCGGCCGACGTCCTCACTCGCCCCCGAGGGCCAGAATCGCTCACCGCTGAACTCCAGCTCGGAGCGGGTGTCGAGCAGTACGGGGCCGTGATCGTCGATCGCGGCCTGAACGTCGCGACGGGTCGCGAGGAGCGCGGGGTCTGGGTCTGAAAGGCGGTAGGAGCTGGGCTCGCCTGCCAGGACCTCGGTGCTCCATGTGCCACCCGCATCGAACCACTGATCCCGCGGACCCGCAAGGATGCGGACATCGGGGTGTCCATGCGCCTTCATCAAGAAATAGCCGAGCGCCGCGCCGTAGCCGTAGAAGACGACCGTGGAGTCCTCCTCGATGCCCGAGCTGGACACCAGCCTGTCCAACTGGGCCCGCTCGACCGGCTGGTAGCCGACGTCCCGCAAGTCACCGTAAGCCCCCCAGAAGGCTGCTCCAGGGATGTGACTCTGCTCGTAGGCCGCTGGACTGACGTCGACCTCGATCAGCCGCACCCCCGGATCCCCGAGGTGATCCGCGATCCAGTCGGCGATGACCAGCGGGGCCTCGCTCCCACGACTCATTGGACTCCCTATCCGTGGACGGACACGCCGGGCGCCCCCAAGCGCCCATACTGGGACATTACCCCCCCGGTGCAGCCGCCGCAAAGATGACCCTCGCCACCCGCCGCACGCGGGCCTCGACGACTCCCACCGCTTCCACGACCTGCGCCACACGTTCGGCACCCGTGTCGCCGGCGCCGGGGTGCCGATGCGGACGCTCCAGGAGTGGATGGGGCACCGCGACCCGACGACCAGCCAGATCTATGCCGACTACGCCCCGAACGCGGCCGAGAGCGAGATGGTCGCCCGGGCGTTCGGCGGCTGATCCGGGCGTCGACCCTTCGGCCCGCGCGGTCCGGCGGTGGGCCCGAGGAGGCCACGAGAAGCCCGGTCCGAAAGTCCCGATCGGGGGAGCCGCCCGTGAAATTGGAACCATATTGGAACCACGGACGGGGCGAAAAGGGCCGCAGACCGCTTGGTGAAGCGGCCTGCGGCTCATCGGGGCGCCCGGATTTGAACCGGGGACCTCACCGACCCGAACGGTGCGCGCTACCAGGCTGCGCCACGCCCCGAGAATGCGGATTCTGGCAGGTGGAGGGGGAGCGCGGCTCTCTGGCCGGGGGTCGGGCCGCTACTTTGCTCGTCCTTGGGTTTGAGGCAGACATGAAGCGCGGGCTCGGATCGGTGCGCAGGCTCGGATCGGTGGCGGTCGTGGTGGCGGCGCTGTTCGCGCTGCCCGCCAACGCCGGTGCCTTCCTGCCGCCTGGCTACGTGGGTATCTCGCCGCAGAACGCCCTCAGTCCCAAAGACATGACCCTGATGTCGGAAGCCGGCATCGACAGCATGCGCCTGCCGCTGTTCTGGTTCGTGATCGAGTCGAAGAGCCCGCTGGCCGCGCGACCCGACTGGTCGAGCTTCGACAAGGAGGTCGAAATGGCCGCCGAAAGCGGCATCCGCGTCATGCCCTTCGTCTGGGGCTCGCCGGAATGGGTCGCCCCCGAAGCGCTCCAGCTGCCGGTCAAGACCTCCTGGCAGCGCTGGGCCTGGCAGCGGTTCCTCCGCGAAGCGGCGCGCCGCTACGGGCCGGGGGGCGAATTCTGGCGGGCCCACGCCAAGCTCAACTACCTGCCGATCACCCACTGGGAGATCTGGAACGAGGAGAACATCGTCACCCAGGCCCACGATCCCGAACCGCGGGAATTCGCCCGGCTGATCCGCATCTCCGGCCGCACCCTTCACCGCGCACAGCGCGGCTCCCAGGTGATCATCGGTGGCCTCTTCGGGCGGCCGCTGCAGATCCCGCCGAACGTCGCCTCCGGCGACTACCTGCAGCGCATCTACCGCTCCGGCAGGGTGAAGCCCTACTTCGACGGCGTCGCGCTCCACCCTTACGTGGCCGACGCGAAGGCGATGGGCTCCGAGCTGCGCAATCTGCGCCGCATCATGCGCCGGAACGGGGACGGCAGGACGCCGCTCTACGTCACCGAGCTCGGCTGGGGCTCCCGGAGCGGCCCGACCCGCTGGCAGCGCGGCCCGCGCGGCCAGGCCCACCAGCTCGCCAAGGCCTTCCGCATGCTGTCGGCCAACCGCACCCGCTGGAACGTCGCCGGCGCCTGGTGGTTCACCTGGACCGACGAGGGCGGCACCTGCATCTTCTGCGGCTCGGCGGGCCTGCTCACCCGGCACTACGAAGCGAAGCCCGCCTGGTATCGGTTTGTCGAATGGACGGGCGGGAACCCGGAAGCCGTCCCTCGGGCGGCCAACCCCGAATGAGGCCCGGTGCCCGGGCGTTTCGCCAGGCCGTCCGGTGGATAGGCTCTGAGGGAGCCCACATTTCGGACGAGAGGAGAACCCCAGATGGCTTTCGAGGTACCTGACCTGCCCTACGCATACGACGCGCTCGAGCCCCACATCGACGAGGAAACGATGCGCATCCACCACGACAAACACCACCAGGCCTACGTCGACAAAGCGAACGGGGCGCTGGAGGGCACCGAATGGGCCGACCGCTCGGTCGAGGACGTCCTCACCAACCTCGCGAGCCTGCCCGGCGACAAGCAGACCGCGGTCCGCAACAACGCCGGCGGCCACTACAACCACTCGCTCTTCTGGAAGATGATGAGCCCCGACGGCGGCGGCGAGCCGTCCGGCGCCATCGCCGCCGCGATCGGCGAGACGTTCGGCTCCTTCGACTCCTTCAAAGAAGAGTTCAAAGCGGCCGGCGCGGGCCGCTTCGGCTCCGGCTGGGCCTGGCTGGTCAAGGACTCCTCCGGGCTCGCGGTCGTCTCGACCCCGAACCAGGACTCGCCGATCTCCGACGGCTCGGTGCCGCTGCTCGGCGTCGACGTCTGGGAGCACGCCTACTACCTGAAGTACCAGAACAAGCGCCCCGCCTACCTGGACGCGTTCTGGAACGTGGTCAACTGGGACTACGTCAACGAGCTGTACGCGGCCGCCTAGGGCCGGGCGCGTAAACCAAGCGACGCCGCGGACGCAGAGAAGGCCAGGACGGGGAGCGCACTCAGGTGCGCTACCCGGCCTGGCCGACCGAGGACTCGGCGTCGCGCCGGTTTGCAGCGTCCGGGATCGCGGCCATCGCGTGCTCGGCCAGCGCGGTGATCGTCAGCGACGGGTTGACGCCGACGTTGGCCGGCACCGCGGAGCCGTCGCAGATCAGCAGGTTCTCGTAGCCGAAGACGCGCTGGCGGGCGTCGACGACGCCGTCCTCGGGCGAGTGGCCGATCGTCGCGCCGCCGAGGATGTGGGCGGTGTTCGGCACGTTGAACAGCGCCTCCGAGAAGCTCGACTGGGCGATCCCGCCGGTCCGCTCGGCGAGCCACTCGGCCGCCTCGTTGGCGACCGGGATGAAGGTCGGGTTCGGCCGGTCCGGGTCCTGTTCGGTGCGCAGCCGCACGTCGCCATTGCGCTTGCGTTTGGGCCGTAGCGCGATCGCGTTGTCGAGCGTCTGCATGACGAGGACGATGATCGTGCGTCGCGACCAGCCCTTCGGCCACATCACCTTGGCGAACCTGCCGGGGTGGCGGAGGATCTGGCCGAGCAGCTTCAGTGGCCGCGTCACTTTGGTCCCGTCGCCGACCAGCAGCGTGTAGAGCGTCGACATCGAGTCGCCCGCCTCGCCGTAGGTGACCGTCTCGATGTGGGTATGGGCGTCGGGATAGATCGAGGAGGTGATCGCGACGCGCCTGGTGAGGTCCTCGGGGTAGTCCTCGGGGACGGTGACGGCGAGGATCATCTCGCTGTTGGTGCGGACCAGCTCGCCGAGCCGCGGCGAGACGTTGGGTAGTGCGCCGCCGAGCCGGCAGCGCTGCAGGAGCTTGTTGGTGCCGAGCGGGCCGGCGGCGAAGACGACGCCGCGGGCGGTGATCGTGCGCCGGTCGCGGCCGGGGAGGATGCCGGAGCGCTCGCTGGTGATCGCGTAGCCGTCGGATCCGTCCGGCGCGCCGAGCGGGCGCACCTCGGTCACGGTCCGCTCGGGCTCGATCCGCACGCCACGCCGCTCGGCCAGCCAGAGGTAGTTCTTCACCAGCGTGTTCTTGGCGCCGTGCGGGCAGCCGACCATGCACCGGCCGCACTGCATGCAGCCGGTGCGCTCCGGCCCCTCGCCGCCGAAGAAGGGGTCGGCGACGGTCTCGCCGGCGTTCTCCAGGTAGACGCCCACCGGGGTCTTGCGGTAGGTGTCGCCGACGCCGAGGTGCTCGCCGAGCTCGCGCAGCAGCTGGTCGGCCGGGTCGTCGCGGTCGACTTCGACCACGCCGAGCATCCGCTGCGCCTCGGCGTAGTGGGGCGCCAGCGTCTTCTCCCAGTCCTCGAGGTCGGCCCACTGCGGGTCGCGGAAGAACTCGGGCGGCGGGACGTAGAGGGTGTTGGCGTAGCCGAGGCTGCCGCCACCGACCCCGCAGCCGCTGACCACGGCGACGTCGCGGAACTGGGTCAGCCGGAAGATCCCCTTGAGCCCGACCCGCGGCGCCCAGAAGTATCTGCGCAGGTCCCAGGTCGATTTCGGGAAGTCCTCGTCGCGAAACCGCCGCCCGCACTCCAGCACGCCGACCGAGTAGCCCTTCTCGGCAAGGCGCAGCGCCGAGACCGACCCCCCGAACCCGCTGCCGACCACCACCCAGTCGAAGTCAAACTGGCTCACCGGCCAAACCCTAGTCGTTCGGCCGGGAGAGCGGGGGAACCTCGCGCCGGCTCAGGCCTCGCCGGGCTCGAGCGGGCGGAAGTCGGAGGTCCGCGCCCCGCAGACCGGGCAGAACCAGTCGTCGGGGATGTCTTCGAACGCGGTGCCGGGCGGGATGCCGCCGTCGGGGTCGCCGATCGCGGGGTCGTAGATGAACCCGCAGCTTTCGCAGATCCAGAGGGTGGCTTCTTTGGTCTCGGTGGTCATGTCTGGTCCTATTTGTCGAAGCTGACGGCGACCGGTTCGCGCTCGGATTTGTCTTCGATCTCGAAGTACTCACGCGCGGTGAAGCCGCTTTGATTGGCGATCATCGAGCCCGGAAACTGCTGGATGTCGGTGTTGTAGGACTGCACGTTGGAGTTGTAGATCCGCCGTGCGGCCTGGATTTCGTCCTCCAGCTCCGAGAGCTGCCGGCTCAGCTGCTGGAAGTTTTCGGTTGCTTTCAGGTTTGGATACTGCTCGGCGACGGCGCGCAGGTCGGTGAGCGCGCCGGTCAGCTTGGTCTCGGCGCTGGCGGTGTCCTCGACGCTCTGCGCCGACATCGACTCGGCGCGCGCCTGGGTGACCTTCTCGAAGACCGAGCTCTCGTGCGTCGCGTAGCCCTTCACGGTCTCGACCAGGTTGGGAACCAGGTCGTGGCGCCGTTTCAGCTGCACGTCGATGCCGCTCCAGGACTCGTCGACCCGGTTGCGGGAGGCGATGATCCCGTTCCGCTTCGCGACGTAATAGAAGCCCGCCAGCAGGATCAGGACGACGACGACGATGATGACGATGACCATTGACTCTCCCAGGGAGTTCGACGACTTGACCGAAACATTACCGGCACCGCCGGCCCGCGCGGACGGGTTTTCGGTCCACCGTCCGAATACTGCCGGCGCGGCCTAGGATCAGGGGATGGGCGCCAAGCAGGAAGCGCGGGAATGGGCCGAGATGGTGCGCCGCTACGGCGCGCGCCACGACGTCACCTACGAGCCGATCGGCGGGATCAACCCGAAGGACGGGCCGGTGGCGCTGTGCGTCGGCGGCGCCAACCGGCTCACGGGGCAGCTGGTCGAGGGCTTCTGGGGCGCCTCCTGCGACGCCGACGAACGCGAGGTCGGCGGGTTCTTCGACAAGGCGGTCCTGCCGACCGCGGTGCTGGCCAAGGCCCATATGCCCGACCTCGCCGACGTCGTACCCGCCTTCAACGTCGAGTCGATCGAGGGGACCGAGGTGGTCGAGCAGCGGTTCTCGCGCAAGGTCGAGTTCGAGTCGCTCGACTTCAACCGGCGCTTCTGGACGACCGTCCCCAAGGAGTTCGACCCGATCGCCCTGCGCGAGCTCTTCGCGCCCGGCTTTCTCGCCTGGGTGACGACGATGACCGGGGAGATCGACTTCGGCGTCAACGACCGCCAGCTCTGGTTCCACTGGCGGCTGCGCGAACGCTCCGAAGAGGAATTGAAAGCGGCGCTGAAAAACGCCGGGCAGCTTTTCCGGCGGCTGCAGGCGGAGATGGACGAGAGCGGCATCCACACCTATCCGCCCGGGCCCTGGCACGCCGGGCTGGCGCCGTTCCCCGACGCCCCGAAGGCGGTCAGTCCAGCTCGGCCAGGTTCTTGAGGTCGCGCGAGTCGGCGATGCCGGGGAGGACGATGCGCGTGTCGGCGCCCTCGCCGACCACCTCCGGCTGCAGCGGCTCCACCGAGCGGCCGCGGTAGGCGGCCAGGGCGGCGGCGGAGGTCGGGTGCTCGGCGAGCCAGCCGAGCTGGACCCGGGTCGGGAAGGCGAGGCTGAGGTCGCCTGAGTCGGCGCTTCGGAGCGCTGCGGCGGGCTCGAACCAGCGGGCCGCGACGATCTCGCCGCCGTCGATCCGGGGCGGCGCGTGGGCCGGGGCGAGGGCCATGAAGAACCAGGCGTCGTAGCGTCGCGGGACCGCCTCCGGCGTGATCCAGCGGCAGAAGGGGATCATCTCCTCCTCGATCGAGAGCGCGATCCCGGCCTCCTCCTGGAGCTCGCGCAGCGCGCAGGCCCGGTAGCCGTCCGGGCCCTCGCCGTCCCCGGGCTCGACGGCGCCGCCGGGGAAGACCCAGGCGTCGGGGAAGAACGCGGCTTCCGGGCTGCGCTGCAGGAGCAGCACCTCGAGCGCCCGCTGCCCGTGTCTGCCGCCGCGGCGCATCAGCACCACCGAGGCGGCCGGGCGCGGCGTCACCGGGCTGCTCTCCTCTCTCGCCATCGCCCCAGCCTACGGGGTGTCCGATCTTTCGGGGTCATATGACCCCGAAAGATCGGACACCCCCCGGGGCGGGTGGTGGCTCGAGGCTCAGGCGGGAGCGCGACGGAGCTCAGGCGGGCGGCGGCGTTCGCAGTTCTCCGCGCTATGCGCGGAGAACTGCGAACGCACCCGGGGGGAACCCGGGCGGCGGCCGGGGGCGCGGCCAAGCGTGGCCTGGGCCGGAGGATGGTCCTACCGGGCGCGGTCGGCGGTGGGGAGGGAGGCGAGGGCGGCGGCGATCGACTCGGCGGTGATGTCGAGCAGCGATTCGAGCTCCGGCTCGGAGATCGCCAGCGGCGGCATCAGGACGACGACGTCGGAGAGCGGGCGGACCAGCGCGCCGCGGCGGCGGGCCTCGAGGGTCACCCGGTGGCCGATCCGCAGTTCCGGGTCATGCTCGCCGAGGTCGACGCCGACCATCATCCCGCGCGAGCGGACCTCGTGGACGCCGGGCATCGCCGCGATCTCGGCGAGGCGGGCGTCGAGCAGCTCGATCTTCGGTCCCAGCCGCTCGACCGTGCGCTCGCGCTCGAAGACGTCGAGGCTGGCGAGCGCCACCGCGCAGGCGACCGGGTTGCCGGTGTAGGTGTGGCCGTGGAAGAACGTGCGCGCCTCGGCCGGGGCGCCGAGGAAGCCCTCGTAGACCGCCTCGGTGGTGAGCGTCGCCGCCAGCGGCAGGTAGCCGCCGGTGATCCCCTTGGCGAGGCAGAGGAAGTCCGGCGCCACGCCTTCGCGCTGCACCGCGAACATCGTCCCCGTGCGCCCGAAGCCGGTCGCCACCTCGTCGCAGATCAGCAGCACCCCGTGGCGGTCGCACAGCTCGCGGACCGCGCGCAGGTAGCCCTCGGGGTGGACGATCATGCCGCCCGCGCCCTGCACCAGCGGCTCCATGATCACCGCCGCCACCTCGCCCTCGTGGGCGGCCAGGAGGCGCTCCATGTGGTCGGCGTCGCCGGGCTCGGCGGCGAGGGTCTCGAAGAGCAGCGGCCGGTAGGTCGCGTGGAAGAGGTCGATGCCGCCGACCGAGACCGAGCCGATCGTGTCGCCGTGGTAGGCCTCGCGCATGCGGACGAAGCGGGTGCGGGCGGTGTCGCCGCGCTGCTGGTGGTACTGGAAGGCCATCTTCAGGGCGATCTCGGCGGCGGTCGAGCCGGAGTCCGAGTAGAAGACGCGCCGCAGCTCGCCGGGCGCGATCTCGACCAGCCGCCCCGCCAGCTCGGTGGCGCCGGGGTGGGACAGCCCCAGCATCGTCGAGTGGGCGACCTTGTCGAGCTGGGCGCGCGCCGCGGCGTCGAGGTCGGGGTGATGGTGGCCGTGGACGTTGCACCACAGCGATGAAGTACCGTCGATGTACCGGTTGCCCTCGACGTCGAAGAGGTAGACGCCCTCGCCGCGCTCGATCATCGGCGGCTCTTCCTCGCTCCAGCCCTGCTGCTGGGTGAAGGGGTGCCAGACGAATTCGCGGTCGAGCCGGTTGAGGCGGGCAAGGTCGCTCATCGCCCCGACCCTAATCCTCGGCCGCCCTCGGCGCGGCCGGCGGCGGTCCGGCACCCACCCGGTCGGGGAGCGCGCTCACTCCGGCGGTCAAGCTCGCGCCCGCAAAAATTCCACTTGAGACATGGTTGCGTGCGTGCAATCATTACTCCAATGCAAGCGAGCGATGTCAACGCGACCGAACGGGCGCGAGACGGCGCAGCGAGCGCGGAGGTCGGGGCGGAGGCCCGTGACACGGCCGCACGGATCTCCGCGCTGATGCGACACGTCTTCCTCTATGACCGCGGCAACCAGCTGCGGGTGCTGGAGGACACCGGCCTGACCACGACGCAGTGCAAGGCGCTGCTCGAGCTGGGCGGGCTCGGCGACTGCCCGGAGACCTGGCAGGTCTCCGACCTCGCCGCGGTCTTCGGGGTCTCGCCCGCGGCGATGAGCCGCGCGGTCGAGGGCCTCGTCAAGAAGGGGCTGGCGACGCGGGCGGAGGACCCGTCCGACCGCCGCGTCCGCGTGGTGCAGATCACCGCGGCGGGCGACGACCTGGTCGACGAGCTCACCACGGTCAAGCGCAACGGGCTCGAGGCCTTCGCCGCGACCCTCACCGCCGCCCAGCGCCGCAAGCTCGACGCCGCCGTCGAGGCCCTGATGGACCGCGAGGACATCGCCAAGACCTACCAGCACCTCAAGGAGGCTTAGTGTCCTGCACCAATGTTGATCCTGCTGCCCCCCTCGGAGGGGAAGACGGCGCCCCGGAGCGGCGCGCCGGTCTGTCTCGAAGCGCTCGCCTTCGCCGACGCGCTGACGGAGTCGAGGCTGAAGTTGCTCGACGCGCTCGCCGCGCTCGCGGAGCTGCCGCTCGAGCGGGCGATCTCGATGCTCGCGGTCTCCAAGGGCCAGGCGGGCGAGGTCGCCGTTGACGCGGAGCTCCGCTCCGCCCCGGCGGCGCCGGCCGCCGAGGTCTACTCCGGCGTCCTCTACGACCACCTGAGGCTCGCCGACCTGCCGCAGCGCGCCCAGGGGCGGGTGCTGATCGCCTCGGCCCTCTGGGGCGCGCTGCGCCCCGCCGACCGCATCCCGTACTACCGGCTCGCGGCGAAGGCGAAGCTCGACGGGATCGGCGGCCTCGCCGCCTTCTGGCGCCCGGCCCTCGCCGCGGCGCTTCCCGACGAGGAGGGGGCACTGGTCGTCGACATGCGCTCCGGCGCCTACGCGGCGGCCTGGAAGCCGCGGCGCGCCACGCTGCTGGGCGTGCGCGCCTTCAGCGAGGCGAACGGCAGGCGCAGGCCGGTGAGCCACATGGCCAAGGCGGTGCGCGGCGACGTCGCCCGGGCGCTGCTGCGGTCGAAGAGGGTGCCGAAGGCCGCCGAGGACGCGGCCGCGATCGCCGAGGCCGCCGGCTTCACGGTCGAGCTCACCCCGGGCAGCCTCGACGTGATCGTCCCCGCCTGAGCAACCTCGCCGCGCCCGGTGCCGGCGCCCGCCGCCCCCGGCCTCAGCTGGGCGGGGGGACCCGCAGCTCGGGCCAGGTGTCGGGCCGGCTCAGGTCGATACGGGGGAGGGTGAGGACCGGGACGCCGGCGAGGGCGGCGATCGTCTCGCGGTTGTCGGCCTCGATCGGCGTGGGCTCCTCGGGCCAGGGGTTGAGGACGACCGCGGCGACCTTGAGGCCGACCGAGCGGGCCGCCTCGACCGTCAGCAGCGTGTGGTTGATCGCGCCGAGGCCGGGCGGGGCGACGACGACCAGCGGGTAGCCGAGCTCGACCGCGCACGAGCGCATCGTCCAGGTGGGGGAGAGCGGCACGAGGAGGCCGCCGGCGCCCTCGCAGACGATGTCCTCGACACCGTCGGCGGCGGCGCGCGCCGCCGCCATCACCCGCTCCGGGTCGATCTCGACGCCCGCCAATCCCGCCGCCAGGTGCGGCGACATCGGTGGGTCGAAGCGGTAGGGCGCGATCTCGTCGTCGGTCTGGGAGGAGCGCGCGGCGGCCCGCAGGATCGCGTGGTCGGGCAGGCCGACGATCGAGTCGCTTGCCCCCCTCGCCGCGGCTTCGTCGTAGTCGGGGAACTCGTCCATCCCGGTCAGCGCCGGCTTGAACACGGCGACGCTCCGGCCGTCGGTCGCCAGCGTGCGGGCGAGGACCGCGGCGACCACCGTCTTGCCGATCTCGGTCCCGGTCCCGGTGACGAAGGTGCCACTCGCCCGCCTCGTCTGGCCGATCTCGTCGCGGCGCGTCGACGCCTGCCACTGCTCTCGCGACAGGCCCGGCATCAGGCGGCGATCGAGGCGGACTTGAGGACGCCGATCTCCCGCGCCGCCTCGCCGACCTGGTGGGCGGCGCGGCGCAGCTCGGCCGGCTCGTGGGTCGCCATCACCGTGAAGCGCAGGCGCGAGGAGCCCTCGGGGACGGTCGGCGGGCGCACGCCCTGGGCGAAGACGCCGCGCTCCAGGGCCGCCTCGCAGAGCGCCATCGTCGGCTCGGCCTCGCCGACCTCGATCGGCACGATCTGGGTGGTCGAGGAGCTTGCCGTCAGCCCCTCCGCGGCGAGCGCCTGGCGCAGCGCCCGCGCGTTTGCCGCCAGGCGCCCGACCCGCTCCGGCTCGGCTTCGAGCACGCCGAGCGCCGCCCGCGCGGCGCCGAGCACGGGCGGCGGCGGCGCGGTCGAGAAGACGAAGGAGCGGGCCCGGTTGACCAGGTAGTCGACGGTGGAGGCGCCGGCGCAGATGTAGGCGCCGTAGGAGCCGAGCGCCTTGCCGAGCGTCCCCATCACGACGTCGACCTCCCCCGAGAGCCCCGCCGCGGCGACGGTGCCGCGACCGCCTGGGCCGAGCGTCCCGGTCGCGTGGGCCTCGTCGACCATCAGCCGCGCCCCGTGGTGCCGCGCCAGCTCCAGCAGCTCGGCCAGTGGCGCGACGTCGCCGTCCATCGAGAAGATCCCGTCGGTGACGATCAGCGCCGGGCGGCCCGCGGCCTCGCGCAGCAGCGCCCGCAGGTGGTCGACGTCGTTGTGGCGGTAGACGACCGTCTCGGCCCGCGCCAGCCGGCAGCCGTCGATGATCGAGGCGTGGTTCAGCTCGTCGGAGAAGACGATCTCGCCGGGCCCGGCGAGGGCCGCGATCGTCCCCGTGTTGGCGAGGTAGCCGGAGCCGAAGAGGAGCGCCCGCTCGTAGCCCTTGAACGCTGCCAGTGCCGCCTCCAGCTCGCCGTGGGGCGCCATGTTGCCGCTGATCAGCCGGGAGGCGCCGGCGCCGGCGCCCCAGCGGAGCGCCGCCTCGGCCGCCGCCTCGCGCACCCGCGCGTCGGCCGCCAGGCCGAGGTAGTCGTTGGAGCAGAGCAGCAGCACGTCGCGCTCGTCGAGCAAGACCCGCGGGCCCTGCGGCCCCTCGACCATCCGCAGCCGCCGGTGGAGGCCGCGCTCGCGCAGCTCCTCCAGCCGGGCGGCGATGTCGGTCATGGGGCGACGGCCGGGTAACTCGGGGCGCGCCGCTCCTTCTTGACCACCCGCAGCTGGGTGGAGGGGTCCCACATCGGCGCCTCGTCCTGGTGGTCGATCAGCGTCTCCATCGGCGTCGCCGGCGAGTCGCCCTCGAGCCAGCCGGAGCGGTTGTCGGGGCGCGGGTTGGAGCCGTTGTCGGGCTGCCTCGCGACGTTCAGGCCGAGCTCCTCGAACATCGCCCGGTCCTCGGCGGGCTCGGCCCCCAGGGTGGTGAGGAAGTTGCCCATCATCACCCCGTTGAGGCCGGCCTTCACGGCCAGCTGGTGGAGGTCGCCGAGGTTCTCGACCCGCCCGCCGCAGAGGCGGAAGAGGGCGCCGGGGATGATCAGGCGGAAGATCGCGATCCACTTGACGACCTCGATCGGGTCCATCACCTCGCGCTCGCCGAACTTGGTCCCCTCCTTGGGGATCAGCAGGTTGATCGGCACCGAGGTGGGGTTGATCTCCGACAGCTCGAAGGCCATCTCGACCCGCTGCTCCTCCGTCTCGCCGAGGTTCAGGATGCCGCCCACGCAGGTCTCCAGGCCCGCCTCCTTGACCGCGCGGATCGTGCGCAGCCTTCCCTCGTAGCGCACCGTGGTGGAGACCTCGGGGTAGTAGGACTTGGCCGACTCGACGTTGTGGTGGACGCGCTGGATCCCGGCCTCCTTCAGCGCCCTCGCCCGCTCGGCCGACATGTGGCCGATCGAGGCGCAGCGCTTCAGGTTGGTCTTCTCGGCGACCAGTTCGGCGCCCTCGAGGATCTTGGCGAAGTCCCTTTTGGAGAGCCCCTGGCCCTGGGTGACCATGCAGAAGCGGTGGGCGCCCGCGGCCTCGGCGGCCTTGGCGTGCTCGAGGATCTGCTCGGGCTCCATCATCGCGTGCATCACGGTGTCGGCGTCGGCGTAGCGCGACTGGGCGCAGAAGCCGCAGTCCTCCGCGCAGCCGCCCGACTTGGCGTTGACCAGCGAGCACATGTCGGTGGAGTCGCCGAAGTTCTCGGTGCGCACCGCCCAGGCGCGCTCGACCAGGGCCTCGATCTCGGTGCGGTCGGTGAGGCGGCCGAGCTCGCGGGCTTCTGCGGGGGTGATGAGTGGGGGCATGGGGTTCCTTTCCCGGTGTCCGACCCGGTCAAGGCTATGGCCCCGCGCGGATTCTTGCCCGCCGGGGCGCGGGCGGGTTGTGATTAGCATCGTTTTCATGGAGAAGGCGAGAGCGCGGCGCCGGAGGCTGGCGCTGGGGACGCTGATCGCGCTTGCCGTCGCCGGGTTCGTGGCGGGCGCGGCGCTGGGCGGCGGCTCCGGCGGCCACTCGACGGGCAGGGAGGCGGCCCGGCAGACGGGCGCGGGGGAACCGCACCGTCCCACGCTCGCCGAACGTCTCTCCCCCACCCAACTGGCGGGGGAGCGGATCGCGGTCGGGATCGGCGAAGGCGGCCTCACGCACGGCCTCCGGCGCGCGATCCGCGCCGGCAAGGTCGCGGGCGTCGTCCTCTTCGAATCGAACTTCCCCAGCCGGGCCGCGGGGAGGGGGCTGATCAGGGAGCTGCAGGCGGTCCCTCGGCCGCGCCGCCTGCGCCGGCTGCCGCTGCTGGTGATGACCGACCAGGAGGGAGGCGAGGTGAAGCGGGTGGACGGGGCGCCCGACGCCTCGGCGGCCGCGATGGGCGCCGCGGGGGCCGCCTACTCCCGCCGGCAGGGCCGCGCCACCGCTGCCAACCTCGCGAGCCTCGGCGTCAACGTCGACCTCGCCCCGGTCCTCGACGTCGCCCGCCCCGGCGGGGTGATCGCCGCCACCGAACGCGCCTTCGGGTCGACCGCGGCGGCGGTGGCGAAGACGGCCGTCCCCTTCGCCGCCGGCCTGCAGGCGGGCGGCGTCGCGGCCACCGCCAAGCACTTCCCGGGCCTCGGGGCGGCACGCGAAAACACCGATTTCGAAGCGCAGCGGCTCGCTCTCTCCAGGCATGAGATCCGCACCGTCGACGAGGCGCCCTACCGCCGCTACATCGCCGCCGGCGGCCGGCTGGTGATGATCGCCACCGCCGTCTACCCGGCCTTCTCCGACCGCCCCGCCGCCTTCACCCGGCGGATCGTCACCGGCGAGCTGCGCCGCCGGCTCGGCTTCCACGGGGTGACGATCACCGACAGCCTCGGCAGCGCCGCCGTCGCGCAGTTCGGCGGCCAACGCGAAGCCGCGGTCGACGGCGCCGCCGCGGGCGACGACCTGCTCCTCTTCGCCGACCTGCCGAGCGCCCTCGCCGGCCACGCGGCGCTGGTCAAGCAGCTGCGCAAGGGCGCCCTGAGGCGCCCCCCGTTCCTCGCCGCGGTCAGCCGCGTGCTGCGCCTGCGCGCTAACGCGAACCCGAGGCGGTGACCCGGATCGAGTCGGGCTGGAAGAGGCGGAAGTCGTCGCCGCCCGCGTCCTTGGCCGCGTACATCGCGGTGTCGGCCTCGGAGACCAGGGTCGCGTAGCTCATCAGCGGGTCGACGCCGAAGATCGCGACGCCGACGCTGCCGGTCACCTTGTCGCGGACGGGCTCGGCGGGCTCGTGTGTGCGGATCGCCTCGACGATCGCCTCGGCGACCACGGCCGCCTCGTCGGTCCTGCAGTTGGGCAGGGCGACCGCGAACTCGTCGCCGCCCAGCCGTCCGAGGATGTCGCCCTCGCGGGTCCGTCGCTCCAGCACCGTCCCGATCTCGGCGATCAGCGTGTCGCCCGCCGGGTGGCCGTAGGAGTCGTTGACCGCCTTGAAGCCGTCGAGGTCGAGCATCAGCAGGGCCCCGGTGGTGCCGTCGCGGCTCGAGCGCGCCATCGCCGCCCGCACCTCTTCCTCGAAGCGTCGCCGGGTTCGCAGCCCGCTGAGCGAGTCTTCGTCGGCCTCGCGCTGCAGCTCGCGCATCTGCTCCTCGCGGCTCCAGACCCAGATCAGCGAACCGAGCACGGCGGCCATCGCCAGCCCCGCGGCGCCGAACAGGATCGGCAGGCTGACGTCGGGGCGGTTGGGGTCGTGGACGACGAGCACCCAGGTGCGGTCGGCGATCCGGATCTGCGCGCGGGCCGGGTCTTCGAGCACGCCTTTGGGCCCGATCACGATGCGGTGGGCGACGTCGAGCTGCGCGCTGACCTCGCCGGGCAGCGTGTTGATCGCCGCTGCGGCGAGGTCGTGGAGCTTGAAGCTGCCCGCCGCGAAGCCGATCAGCGCGCGGCGCCGCTCCGCCGGGGTGGCGGTCTTGGCGCCGTCGCGGTAGACGGCCCGGTAGACGTTGATCCCGTCGCCGCCGAGCAGCAGCGGGATCACCCCGGTCGCCGTGGAGCGGCCGCTGTTCGCGGCGCGGCTCAGGTAGCGGGCGCGGGCGCGGTCGCTCCCGAGGTCGAAGCCGAGCGCCGCTTCGGCGAGCTTCTCGTTGGGTGAGACCTCGTAGGTGAGCGGGTAGTAGACGGGGCGCCTACCGGCTTTGACCATCGCGCCGCTGGGGCCGCGTTCGACGATCGGGAAGCCCTGTTCGCGTTCGTACTTCGCCCGTTCGGACAGCGGCACCACGTCGATGAAGGCGGCGGCGTGGAGGATGTCTTCCCTGACCAGCGACTGGCCGGCGACCTTGAACTCATGACGGGAGAGATCGTGGTTGGCCTTGATGAAGGCGGCCGCGGCGGCCAGCTCGCCGACCGACAGCGCCCCCACCGACTGGGCCGACCGCGCCGCCCGCACCGCCTCTTCCTTCTGGCGGGTGTGGAATTCACGTTCGTCGTGCTTGTAGACGAGGATCGAGCCGACCACGGCTCCCGCTCCGACCACCAGGGCCGCGGCAAGTCCGATCCAGAGGCGAAGGCGCATGCACCTATCTTCGGCCACTTGACCGCGATACTTCGATCTGGGAGACGACTTGCCGATGCATCAGGTCATGAGTTTTCGGG
Source organism: uncultured Actinomycetes bacterium (assembly GCA_963766705.1). Taxonomy (GTDB): domain Bacteria; phylum Actinomycetota; class Thermoleophilia; order Solirubrobacterales; family 70-9; genus VAYN01. Next base: position 677,317 of record CAVYBE010000008.1, on the reverse strand, counting down.
AGGCCAGGCGCGATCAGGCGGGGACGGCATGCAGCGACTCCCATAGATAGAGGGAGGCGAGGCTGCGGTTCGGCCGCCAGCGCTGGGCGCGCTCCTCGACCTGCGTCGGCGTCGGCATCGCCTCGAGCCCGTACTCGACCGTGATCGCCTTGCGGATCCCGAGGTCGCCGCCGGAGATCACGTCCGGCCGGCCCAGGTGGAAGAGCAGGAACATCTCCGCCGTCCAGCGCCCGAGGCCGCGCACGGCGGAGATCTCGGCGATCACCGCCTCGTCGTCGAGTGCCGCGATCCGGTCGAGCTCCAGCTCGCCGTCCAGCACGTGGGCGGCGAGGTCGTGGACGTACTCGACCTTGCGCCGCGAGAAGCCGATTCCGCGCAGCTCCTCCTCGCTCAGCGCCAGCACCGCGGCCGGCGTCGGCGGGCCGTCGAAGAGGTCGAGCAGCCGCAGGTGGATCGCCCGCGCGGCCTTGGTCGAGAGCTGCTGGCCGACGATCGAGCGCAGCAGCGCCCCGAAGGCGTCGGCGGGGCGCTCCTCCTGCCGGCGCCGCAGGCGCCTGGCGAGGTCGAGCGGGCCGAGCCGCTCGACCAGATCGGCCATCACCGGGTCGGAGGCGGCGAGCTCCCCGCGGCGTGCCTCGGCGCTCTTGCGCGGCACCCCGTCAGCCGCCGCACCGCGGCGGGCGCCGCGTCATCTGCCTGTCCAGGTCGGCCGGCGCTTCTCGGCGAAGGCGCGGATCCCCTCGCGGAAGTCCTCGGAGCCGAAGCAGGAGCGGCGCAGCTCGACCAGCTCCTCCTCCTGGGCGGTGCTCAGCACCGGGTTGGCGGCGAGCACGTCGATCACCCGCTTGTTGCCGCGCGTCGACAGCGGCGCCGCGGCGGCGATCCCGGCGGCGAGCGCCACCGCCTCGGCCTCCAGCCGCTCGTCGGCGACCACCTCGTTGACGAGGCCGATCCGCTCGGCGCGCGCCGCGTCGAGGTTGCGGCCGGTGAAGAACATCTCGCGGGTGCGTGGCAGGCCGATCGTGTCGAGGAAGCGGCGCAGGCCGGTGTGGCCGTAGATCAGACCGAGCTTGGCGGGCGGCATGCCGAGCTTCGCACCCGCCGCGGCGATCCGCAGATCGCAGCTCACCGCCAGCTCGAGGCCGCCGCCGAGGCAGAGGCCGTTGACCGCGGCGACGGTCGGCCAGGGGTGGTCGGCGATCGCCTCCATCGCCTCCTGGAAGGGGTGGGCGACGAGCGCCTCGGCCTCCCGCTCGAAGGCCCCCTCGGTGAACTCGGCGATGTCGTACCCCGCCGAGAAGACCGGCGGTGTGCCGGTGATCAGGACGCAGCGGGTCGCGATGCCGTCGTCGAGCAGCGGCAGGATCGCGGCGATCGCCGCGAGGATCTCGTGGTCGAGCGCGTTGCGGCGCTCCGGGTTGGCGATCCGCAGCCGCGCCACCGCCTCGGCCGGGCGGTCGAGCAGCAGCTTGCCGCCCGCCAGGCGCTCCGGCTCCGCCGGGTGCTCGCGGGCCCCGGGCTCCACGCCGGCCTCGGTCTCGTCGGCCGAGTCGCCCGGCATCGCGGCCCTACTCGAGCACGACGAGGACGTCGCCTTCGCTGACCGCTTGGCCCTCCTCGCAACGGATCTCGGTCACCGTGCCGTCGTCCTCGGCCTCGACCGGGATCTCCATCTTCATCGACTCGAGGATGACGACCGTGTCGCCCTCGCTGATCGAGTCGCCGACCGCGACCTCGATTTTCCAGACGTTGCCGGTGATGTGCGCCTCGACGTTCGGCATCGGCCGGGACAATAGCCGCCGCCGGGGCGAGAATGGGCGCCGCATGGACGCCGCGCCGGAAAGCGAACCGTCGGGCCCGCCGGAGGCGGGAGAGGGGCTCGCGGTGGTCGTCGCCGCCCACGAAGAGGCGGATCGCATCGCGGCGACCGTGGGCGCGCTGCACGGCGCCTTCCCCGAGGCGGCGATCTGGGTCGGCGACGACGCCTCGCGCGACGGCACCTCCGACCGGGCCCTGGCGGCCGGCGCCCAGGTGGTGCGGCGGGGCAAGGCCCACGGCAAGGGCGGCAACGTGACCGCCGCCTGCGAGGCGGCGCTCAGCGCGACCCCGGCGCCGCGGCTGGTGCTCCTCTGCGATGCCGACCTGGGGGCGAGCGCGGCGCGGCTCGGACCCTTGGTCGAGGCGGTGGCGGCGGGCGAGTGCGACCTCGCGGTCGCCGTCTTCGCGCGGCGGGTGGGCGGCGGCTTCGGCGTGGCGGTCGGCTTCGCCCGCTGGGCGGTGCGGCGGCTCTGCGGCTTCGAGGCGCGCGCCCCGATCTCCGGCCAGCGCGCCCTGCGCGTCGAGGCGCTGCGCGCGGTGCTGCCGTTCGCGCGCGGCTTCGGCATGGAGATCGGGATGACGGTCGACGCGGTCCGCGCCGGCTGCCGGGTGGGGGAGTACGAGATCGACCTCGAGCACCGCGCCACCGGCCGCGACGCGCGCGGCTTCCTCCACCGCGCCGTGCAGCTCCGCGACTTCGTCCTCGTGTTCCTCGATCGCCTCCCCGCCGTTCGTCGGGTGGGTCGGCGCGCCCGTAACCCCGCCTCTGGGCGAGAGTAGGAAGCGACGTTGGGCGCCCGCGCCCGTCCCTGCCCATGTCCGAGATGAAGCCACAGGTCTACCTCGACGACCGCCCGGCGGAGTACTTCGACCAGTTCCACGAGTCGGCGCGCAAGGGCGCAGGCTGGACCTACACCCTGTCGCGCATCGTCGTCACGCTCCCGACGATCCTCCTCTACCGGGTCACCGTGCGCGGCCGCCGCAACGTGCCGAGGCGCGGCGCCGCGGTCCTCGCTCCCAATCACTTCAGTCAGGCCGATCACTTCTTCGTCGGCGTCTACCTCCTGCGCAAGGTGCGCTTCATGGCCAAGTCCCAGCTCTTCGGCCCGCCGGTGCTCACCTACATCCTCAAGGTCGGCGGCGTCTTCCCGGTCCGCCGCGGCCACCGCGACGAGAAGGCCTTCGAGACCGCCTACGAGCTGATCCGCCAGGGGGAGCTGCTGCTGGTCTACGCCGAGGGCGGCCGCTCGCGGACCAGGCAGCTGGGCGGCGCCAAACCGGGGATTGGGCGGATCGCGCTGGAGACCGGCGTGCCGATCATCCCGACCGCGATCTACGGCTCGGCCGGCGTGCGCGGCTGGAAACGGCTGCGCTTCCCGCGGGTCACGATCGAGTACGGCGAGCCGCTGACCTTCCCGGTGGAGGCGGAACCGAGCCGCGAGCGCCAGCAGGAGGTCGCCGACCAGATCTTCGCCCGCGTCCGCGAGCTCTACGAGGGGCTGGCTACTCGAAGCGGGGAGCTACCCGAGCGTAGAAGTCCGGATCGTGCCCGGGCGTGATCGTCGCCTCGGGGAACTGGGTGCGGAAGAGGCGCAGCTCCTGCAGTGAGCGGCGCAGCATGTGGGCGTCGAAGGGGCGCGGCGGCGGCGGTTCGCGTCCCTCCAGCTGGCCCAGCATGTAGAAGGCGTCGCCGCCGATCACGAAGTCGGCGCGGGACAGCCGGCAGACCAGCGAGCAGTGCCCGGCGGTGTGGCCGGGGGTGAAGGCGATCCGCACCGACCCGTCGCCGAAGAGGTCGAAGGTGCGCCCGAAGGTGGCGTAGGAGTCGATCGCCTCGCCGTCGAAGTCGACCGTCCGGTACTCGAAGGCGAGGTCGAAATGGGCGCGGCGGTAGCCGTTCAGGGACGGTTTCGAGCCGTGCGCCGCCTCCTGCCACTCCGAGGCGCTGAAGACGAAGGTCGAGTCGGGGAACTCCGACATCGCCGAGGCGTGGTCGAGGTGCAGGTGGGTCATCACCACGACCGGCACCTGGCGCGGCTCGATCCCCTTGGCGCGCAGCTGCGAGGGGACGTCTTCGCCGGGCGCCAGCGTGGGACGCCCGAAGCGGTTGGCGAGCCCGCCGAAGTTCTCCGAGCCGCCGCTGGCAATCGAGGGGTGCAGGCCGGTGTCGACGAGGACCGGGCCGACGGTCGGGTGGCGGATCAGGAAGGCGGGCACCGGCACCGATTCGGCCGCCTTGGCGCTCGACATCGCCCGCGCCAGGCGCAGCGTCTTGAAGCTGCCGCCGGGATCGACCATCGCGTCCCGCGGGAAGTCGGCGTGGCCGGCGATCAGCGGTTCCACCGTGACGGTGGCGCCCGCCTTGCCGCCCGGCAGCGGTCCGGCCAGCGGTTGGGGTTCGACGTGGACTGCCATGACAATCCAAAATACGCCTGCTGAGCGCGACTGTAGGCTGGCCGGCGATGGCTGAAAGCTCGCGTTCGCAGGTGTTCAGGGACGGTCTGCTCGACGGCGCCGTATGCGTTGTCTCCGGGGCGGGGACCGGCCTCGGCCGGGAGACGGCGTTGGAGATGATGCGGCTCGGCGCGACCGTGGTCGGCTGCGGCCGGCGGGTCGAGCCGCTGGCGGAGACGGCGGCGCTCGCCGCGGAGCTGCCGGGCGCCTTCGAGCACGAGGTGCTCGACATCCGCGAGGAGGAACCGGTCGACGCCTTCTTCGACCACCTGCTGGAGCGCCACGGCCGGCTCGACGTGCTCGTCAACAACGCGGGCGGGCAGTTCCTCTCGCCCGCCGAGGCGATCACCCCGAAAGGCTTTCGCACGGTGATCGAGCTGAACGTGACCGGGACCTGGCTGATGTGCCATGCCGCGGCGACGAAGGCCTTCATCCCGGCGCGGGCGGGCAAGATCCTCAGCGTCACGCTCTCGCCCCACAACGGGATGCCGGGGATGGTGCACTCCGGCGCCGCGCGGGCGGCGGTGGAGAACATGATGCGGACGCTGGCGACGGAGTGGGCGCGCTTCGGGATCACCACCTGCGCGATCGCCGCCGGCCAGTTCGCGACCGAGACGATGCTGACCAAGTACCCGCCGCAGCTGGTCGAGCGGGTCGCCCACTCGATCCCGGTGGGACGCACGGGGCGCCCCGAGGAGGTCGCCTGGCTGCTCGCCTACCTGGCCTCGCCGGCGGGGGACTTCTACTCGGGGACGACGATCACGATCGACGGCGGACGCGACAACTGGTCCGGGCCGTGGCCACCCGAGGAGGTCGCCACCGCGAGCGGCGACCTGCCGGCCGAGGAGCGCCGGCCTTGAGGACGGCGCGCGGCGGGCGTCGGGCCGAGGGGACGGCGGGCCGTGGCGTCTTAGTCGCTCATAGACCGACTTTCTCTCCACACCCGGGCGCGGGCTCGAGGACGACCAGCGGGATCTCGCGGCCGGTGCGGTTGCGGTAGTCCTCGTAGCCCGGCCAGACGGCGACGGCGAGCTCCCAGAGGCGCGGCCGCTCCGCGGCGCTCGCGACCCGTGCCCGGACGCGCCGCCGCTCGCCGCCGACCTGGACGTAGGTGAGCGGGTTGGCGCGCAGGTTGTGGAACCAGGCCGGGTGGCGCGGGAAGCCGCCCTTGGACGCGACGAGGACCAGGTTCTCGCCGTCGGCGACGTAGAGCAGGGGAGAGGTGCGCAGCGCGCCGCTCCGGGCGCCGACGTGGTCGAGCAGCAGGATCCGCCCGCGGCCGCCGGGCACCCGACCGCCGAGCCGCCCACCCGTCCTGCGGTAGAGGAGGGCGTGGACGCCCGCCAGCCGGTTGGTCAGCGGCCAGAGGCGGTCGGCGTGGCGGAGGTAGAGCGGCTCGGGTCGCCGCCCGGCGGGCGTCACATCGCCTGCCGGGGCGGCGCCGGAGCCTCGGTCCGCTCCGCTCAGGTGTACATCCCGCCGAACATGCCGCCGGTGATGTTCAGCACCTGGCCGTGCACGTAGTTGGACAGCGGCGAGGCGAGGAAGAGGACCGGGCCGGAGGCCTCGGCCGGGGTCGCCGCCCGGCCCAGCGGGATCACGGCCTGGGCCATCGCCCGCATCTGCTCGGGGATGCCGAGCTCGATCTTCTCGCCGGTCGGCGAGGTCATCTCGCCGCCCTCCTCTTTGGCGGCGGTGAGGCGGGTTTCGACGAAGCCGAAGGCGACCGCGTTGACGTTGATCTTGAACTGGCCCCACTCCTTGGCCAGCGTTTTGGTGATCCCGACGACGCCCGCCTTGCCGGCGGCGTAGTTGACCTGCCCGGCGTTGCCCATCATGCCGGTGGTCGAGGAGGTGTTGATCAGCTTGCGGAACACCTCGACGCCTTCCTCGCGCTCCTTTTTGGCGGCCTCGCGCCAGTGGGGGGCGAGGGCCCGGGCGACCCGGAACGGCACCACGGTGTGGATGTCGAGCATCGCCTGGAACTGCTCGTCGGTCATCCGGTGGGCGACCCCGTCCCAGGTGTAGCCGGCGTTGTTGACGACCACGTCGACGCCGCCGAAGGCGTCGACCGCGGCGGCGACCAGCTCGTCGGCGGCGCCCTCCTTGGTCAGGTCGCCCCCGTACACGGCGGTCTCGCCACCGATCTCGTCCGCCGTCTGCTGCGCGACGTCGGCGTCGAGGTCATTGATCAGCACCTTCGCGCCCTCGCCGGCGAAGAGCTCTGCGGTCGCCCGCCCGATCCCCCGCGCCGACCCGGTCACGATCGCGGCCTTGCCGTCCAGAAGTCCCATGGTTCCCCTCTCTAGCTCGTGAAGTCGGTCGATGAGGCTACACGGACCGACGCAATCCTGGCTCGCCGGCCGGCCGCCCGCTTCGCTCTAGACCGGGGCGGAGGGGCGGCCGCGCCTCGTTGCCGGGCCACCGCATGGGGTCTTCGGGTGGCTCCTGCGCGGGCGGTACACCGGTGAATCCGGCGATCGCCCCTTGACAGCGGGATCTTCGCCTGGGTATAACACCGCCTGTCAGTCGGCTTGTACGACAATCATGCAAGCCGACGACCCGCATAGGAGGAACACTTGAGCGAGGCCAAAGACAGAACCGTCCAGCCCGAAGCCGCGGCCACCGAGCCCGCGTCGATCCGCGACCTGACCGCCATTCCCGGCGAGGCGGCCCAGATCTCCGACCTGACCTCGCGCGTCGCCCGGGTCGCCGCGCCCCTGCGCGAGCAGGTGCTCGAACTGCTGCAGCAGGAGATCCTCGAGCTGCGTCTGCGACCCGGCCAACGGCTGGTTGAGCGGGAGCTGGTCGAGCGGATCGGCGTCTCCCGGACGACGGTCCGCGAGGTTCTGCGCCAGTTGAGCGCCGAAGGTCTGGTGACCACGATCCCGCAGAAGGGAGCGATCGTCTCGATCCCGTCGGCCAAGGACGCCGCCGAGGTCTACGAGGTGCGGGCGTTGCTGGAGGGGCTGCTCGCCCGCCAGTTCGCCGAAAAGGCCTCCGAGGAGATGGTCACCGAACTGCGCGCCGCCTTCGCCAAGATGGAGGAGGAATACGGCGCCTCGGGCGAGCCGCAACAGCTGCTTCGCTCCAAGGCCGGTCTCTACAAGGTCCTGTTCGACGGTGCCGACAACGCCACCGTCCGTTCGGTGCTGGAGGGGTTTCAGACGCGGATCGCAGTGCTTCGCGCGGCGACCCTCGCCACCCCGGGCCGCGGCGAGAAATCGCTGGAGGAGATCCGGGCCATCGTCGAGGCCATCGAGGCGCGCGACGCCGAGGCCGCGGGGAAGGCGAGCAGCCACCACGTCGAACAGGCGGCGAAGGCGCTCTTCGCCTCGCCATTGCTCGAGGACGCCGACGGGGAGGAGCGGTCCCGTGGCTGATCGATCGCGGATCGAGGCCGGGCAGGAGATGCGCCGTCGCGTTCTCGGCGACGCCCACGTCGAGCGCTCGCTGGCCAAGGCGAACGAGTTCGCGATGCCGATGCAGGAGCTGGTCACCGAATACTGCTGGGGCGACGTCTGGAACCGGCCGGGCCTCGAGCTGCGCGACCGCAGTCTGCTGAATCTCGGGATGCTGACCGCCCTGGCTCGCGACGAGGAGCTCGCGGTCCACGTCCGCGGCGCCCTCAACAACGGGCTGAGCCGCGGGGAGATCCGCGAGGCGCTGCTGCAGGCCGCGATCTATTGCGGCGTCCCGGCGGCGATCAACTCGTTCCGGATCGCCCAACGGGTGATCGAGGAAGTCGAGGCGGAAGCCGCCGACGGGACGGTCGCGTAGCGATGACCCCCGGGAGCGAGGAGCGCGTCGGCTTCGTCGGTCTCGGCGCGATCGGCAGCCACTTGGCGGCGGCGGTGGCGGAATCCGGTCGCGAGCTTGCCGTCCACGACACCAGGGTCGAGGCGATGCGCCCCCTCGTCGCGGCCGGGGCGAGCGCCTGTGAGTCGCCCGCCGAGGTCGCCTCGAGGGCGGCCACGGTGATGGTCAGCCTGCCGACGCCGGACATCGTCCGTCAGGTCGTCCGCGGCGACGGCGGTCTCCTCGAGGGGGGCGCGATGGAGACCTTCGTCGACCTCTCGACGACCGGCATGCAGACCTCCCGCGAGCTGGCGGCGCTGCTCTCCGAGCGCAGCGTCGCCTACCTCGACGCGCCGGTGTCGGGCGGTGTCGCCGGCGCCGAAGCGCGGACCCTCGCCGTGTTCGCGGCGGGTGACGCAGCGGTCTTCGAGGCCAACCACGACCTGCTCGAGCCCTTCGCCAGGGCGATCGTCCGGGTCGGCGCCGAGCCCGGCCAGGGTCAGCTGGCAAAGCTGTTGAACAACCTGCTCTCGGCGACCGCGATGGCGATCACCGCGGAGGCGATGACGGTCGGCACGGCCGCCGGGCTCGACCCGGACGCCCTGCTCGAGGCCTTCAACGCGGGCAGCGGCCGCAACACCGCGACCGCCGCCAAGTTCCCCGACCACGTCGTCAACCGCCGCTTCGGCTCCGGCTTCCGGCTCGAGCTGATGCTGAAGGACGTGAGGTTGGCGGTCGCCGAAGCGGGCGGCCTCGGCCTGCCGATGATCCTCGGCGGCAACGTCGAGCAGCTCTGGGCGCTGGCGGCGCTGACGGCGGGGGAGGGCGCCGACCACACCGAGGTGGTGCGGTTGTTCGAGGGCTGGGCGGGCGTCGAGGTCGCGTCGGCGGCGGGGAAGGAGAGCGCCGGTGCCGATGCTTGAGCAACGCTCGCAGGGCAACGCCGCGACCACCGCGGCCTGGGAGGTGACGGCCGTCAGGTACGCGAGCCTGCGGACCCGTTGCTCGGCGCTCTACCACCGTTGGTCCGCATACGGCGAGGCCGACGCGGAGGTCGAGATGGCCTACTACTTCTGGCTGCTGCGCGCCGCGGGCCGGACGGTGCTGGTCGACACCGGCTTCGACCCCGCGGTCGGGGCCCGTAAGGGACGCACGGTGGAGGTCGAGCCCCTGGTCGCCCTGGAGCGCCTGGGCGTCGCGGCGCAGACGGTCGACTCGGTCGTCGTCACGCACCTGCACTACGACCACATCGGCAACCTCGCGGCCTTCGGCGATGCCGAGCTGATCGTGCCCCGGGCGGAGCTCGATTTTTGGTTCGGCCCACTCGCCGCCCGCTCGCAGTTCGCCGAGCACGTCGAGGCCGACGAGCTGGCGGCATTGCGGCGCGCGGTCGACGCCGGGCGGGTCCGGGCGACCTCCGGCGAGGCGGAGATCCTGCCGGGGGTCCGCGCGATCGAGGTCGGCGGCCACTCGCCCGGGCAGCAGGTGATCGTGGTCGGTGGCGCCGCCGAACGCGTCGTGCTCACCTCCGACGCCGTCCACTTCTACGAGGAGCTCGAGCTTGACCGTCCGTTCGGCGTGTTCGCCGACTTGGGCGACATGTATCGGGGCTACGACCGGGTGAGGGAGCTCGCCCGGGCGGAGGGAGCGGCACTGGTCGTAGGTCACGACCCCGCCGTGATGGAGCGGTTCGCACCGGCCGGAGATGGGTCCGGGATCGCGGTGTGCGTCAACGGGAAATGTCTGGAGGAGAGAGAAGGACATGAGTGAGAAGAGAAGGCCCACCGTCGGCTTCGCGGCCGTGCTCGTGGCGGCATTGGCACTCGCCGTGGTCTTGGCGAGCTGCGGCGGCGGCGGCAGCAGCGCGTCCGGCGGCGGTGAATCGGCCGAAGCGGGCGGATCGGGCGAATCGGGCGGCGAAATCCTGCTCGGCCAGATCGCGGGCACGACCGGCGCCTACGGCACCACCGGAGTGGCGATGGTCAACGGCGGCAAGCTCGCGGTGGCGAAGCTGAACGAAGAAGGCGGGGTGATGGGAAAGAAGGTCAAGCTGACGAACTACAACGACAAAGCCGACCCGACCCTGAGCTCGCAGCTCTACCAGCGCCTCGTCTCCGAAGGTGCCGTCGCCGTCCTCGGCTCCGGGGACACCGGTCCGGCCACCGCCTCGATGGCGGAGCGGCTGAAGGTCGTCAACACCGGTGCGGTCGATGACGCGGGCCTGACGATCTACCCGCATGGCCCCGAACAGCCGCCCTACGAATGGGTCTTCAGCTTCGGCCTCAACACCTACGCCTGGGGCGAAGCGCTGGGCGACTACGCGCTGGAAAACTGCAACGGCCTGGCCGTCCTGCACGACCCCTCGACCTACGGCGAAGGCGGCGACGAAGGGATCAAGCTCGCCTACGAAAAGAACGGCGGCAAGCAGGTCGCGCTCGACGAAACGATCACCGAGAACTGGTCGACCGGGGCGACCGTCTCGCTGGACTCCGAGCTCTCGAAAATCAAGAGCTCCGGCGCCGACTGCGTGGTCGTCTGGCTGACGCCGCAGGACACCGCGCGGTTCGCCCAGGAGGCTCGCAACGAAGGGGCCGGCTTCAAGATCCTCGGCAACGACGAGATCAATGCCGACGAAACGTTCTCGAAACTCGCCGGCTCGGCGGCGAAGGGGGCGATCGGCGCCTCGATCACGGCGGAACTCGAACCGAACAAAACGCGCGAAGAATTCCAGCAGGAATACGAAGCGCAGTTCAGTCAGCCGCCGACGCCGTTCGCGACCGCCACCTACGACGCCGTGATGATGCTCGCGCAGGTGATGGAAGAAAAAGAATCGACGGATTCGAACGAAATCCGCGAAGGCCTCAACGAAGTGAGCGGGTTCGAAGGCCTGCAGGGGACCACCGGGTTCACCGAACAGGACCACGCGACGATCACCCGCAAACAGCTGACCCTCGTGGAATTCGACGGGAAGGAATGGAAGCCGCTGTCGAAACAGCCGGCAGGCGGCGAATAGCCGTACCCGGCGGGGCCGCCCTGGGGAGCGGCCCCGCCTGATCTTCAGAGGTGCGTCGGGAAGCAAACGGGAATGGAGCGAATGAGCGTGACGGAGAGATTCGGCGATGGACCGGCGATGGCCGGGTTGCTGGAGCCGGGTGAGAGGTTGCCCGAGCTGCCCATGTACGTGGGAGGCGGGTGGGCCGAGGCGGCGGACGGCGCCTTCTTCGACTCCTATGAACCGGCGACCGGACGGGTGTGGGCGCGAGTCGCCGAGGCGGGGCCCGCCGACGTCGAGCGCGCCGTCGCCTCCGCCAGGACCGCCTTCGAGGGTGAGTGGGGCGCGGTGCGGGCGCCCGACCGGGCCCGCCTGTTGCTGCGGATGGCGACGATCGTCGACGCGAACCGCGAGCACCTCGCCTTGGTCGAGTCGCGCGACAACGGCAAGGCGCTGCGCGAGACCAACGCCGAGCTCGACGCGATCGTCCGCTACTTCGAGTTCTACGCCGGCGCCACCCAGGCCTGGTACGGGCAGACGATGCCCGAGACGGGCCCGTTCTTCACCTATACGCGGCGCGAGCCGGTCGGGGTGGTCGGAGCGATCATCCCCTGGAACTCGCCTCTCAACATGCTCGCCTGGAAGGTTGCCCCCGCACTGGCGGGTGGCAACGCGGTGGTGCTGAAGCCCGCCGAGGACACCCCCGTCTCGGCGCTGGTCCTGATGTCGATGTTCGAGCAACTGGAGCTGCCGACCGGAACGCTGAACGTGGTGCCGGGGTTCGGCGCCCGGGCCGGAGAAGCTCTGGTCAGGAGTCGCGGGGTCGACAAGATCGCCTTCACCGGCTCGACCGAGACCGGCAAGCGGATCGGCGCCCAGGCGGTCGACACCCTGAAGCTCGTCACCTTCGAGCTGGGCGGCAAGTCGCCCAACATCGTCTTCCCCGACGCCGACCTCGAGCAGGCGGTGGCGCGCTCGGCCTACGGGATCTTCAGCGCCGCCGGCCAGTCGTGCATGGCGGCGTCCCGCACGCTGGTCCACGAGGACGTCCACGACGACTTCCTCGCCGCCTTCGCGGCCAAGGCCAGTGGGATCCGGGTCGGCGATCCGTTCGATCCGCGCACCCAGGTCGGCGCCACCACCTCGGCGCGCCAACTGCAGAAGATCCGCGGCTACGTCGACATCGCCACCGAGGAGGGTGCCGCGGTGGCGGCGGGCGGTCGCTCGCCGGAACTCGCCGGAGACGCCGCGGGCGGCTGGTTCTTCGAGCCGACCGTGCTCGATGCGGTCGGCAACGATGACCGGGTCGCCCGCGAGGAGATCTTCGGGCCGGTGACCACGGTGATCACTTTCGCCGACGAGGAGGAGGCGGTGCGACTCGCCAACGACACCCGCTATGGGCTGGCGGGCGCGGTGTGGACCGCCGACGTGAAGCGCGCCCACCGCGTCGCGCACCGGCTACGGGCGGGGACCGTGTGGATCAACAACTACCGGGTCTGGAACTGGCTGATGCCGTTCGGCGGCTACAAGGAATCGGGCTACGGACGGGAGAACGGCCTCGAGGCCCTGCAGCACTACACCGAGACGAAGTCGGTGTGGGTCGACCTTGCCGAGGACTCGGGGGACTGGTTCGGCGACTGAGCGCCGGACCGCGAAGGAGGAGGGACTGATGAGTACGACGCTTGACGGAAGACAGAAGGAACTGCGCGAGGAATTCCTCGAGAAACGAGGCTATTGGAGCCCATTCTGGGAGGACCTGCTGCGCCTCGACGCGGACTTCTTCAAGACCTACCTCGACTTCTCGTCGGTCCCCTGGGAGTCGGGGCCCCTGGAGCCTAAAGTGAAGGAGCTCATCTACATCGCCTGTGACGCGGCGGCCACCCACCTCTACGAGCCGGGCATCCGCCAACACGTCCGTCGGGCGCTCGAGCTGGGGGCGACGGCGGCGGAGATCATGGAGGTGATCGAGCTGACCTCGACGCTGGGAATCCACGCCGCCAACATCGGTGTGCCGATCCTGGTCGAGGAGCTGGAGGCGGCCGGGCAGCCCGTGAACCGCGAGCTCGATGCCCGCCAGGAGGAGATCAAGGCCGACTTCGAAGACAAGCGCGGCTACTGGAATCCCTTCTGGGACGAGATCCTCTGGCTCGATCCGGAGTTCTTCGACACCTACACGAAGTTCTCGTCGGTCCCCTGGGTGAGCGGGGTGCTGGAGCCGAAGGTGAAGGAGTTCATCTACACGGCCTTCGACGTCGCCTGCACCCACCTCTACGTCAAGGGCCTGCGTGCCCACATCAGGAACGCGATCGGGTACGGCGCCACCCGCGAGGAAATCATGGAGGTCATCGAGCTGGCCAGCGTGATCGGCATCCACGCCGCCACGGTCGGCGTGCCGATCCTGGTCGAGGAGCTGGCGACCGCCGGCGACGGAGGGTCCTCGTGAGCGGGGCCCTGGTCGCCGACGCGGCCGAGGTCCGGCTGCTGGAGAGCCTCTACGCGCGCGACAAGGCGCTGGCCCTCTCGATCGGGGCGGCGCTGGCGCTCGGGTCCCTGCCGGCCGGAGCCGCCGCCGAGGTCGAGGCGCACCGGGCCGAGTGCGAGTGCGCCGCCGCGGTCGAGCGCGACGCGCTCGGCGAGCACTTCGAGGCCTGCCGGAAGGCCGCGGTCGCGCTCGGGGCGCTGGTCGCGGAGGCCGAAGCCACCGGCGAGCCGTCCCACGCCCGTCTCGTCGAGGCCCGGCGCACCCACCGCCGTCTGCGCGGGCTCGTCTGGGAGGTCTGCGAGTGCGAGTACGCCCCATGTGGACACGAGAGGAGTCACTGATGCCCGACTATTCGTTGTGGATCGTCGAGTACGCGCGGGTCAACGAGTACCCGGTCAGCGCCGCCCTTTACGGACGGCACAACCAGGGCACGCTGATCCTGCCCTACTGCTACGGCGTCCTGCAGAGCGACGATCACCTGGCGGTGGTCGATACCGGCTTCGACTTCGCCGAGTACGGCCAGGCGATGGCCGAAACCTACGGCGTCACCGACTGGCAGCCTCCCGAGGTGGTGCTCGGCCGGATCGGCATCGACCCCGCCGAGGTCGACACGGTGATCCTCACCCACAACCACTTCGACCACGCCGGCGGCGTCGATTTCTTCCCCAACGCGCACGTGTACCTGCAGTCCCGTGAGGTGCAGAACTACATGTGGGTGAAGGGGCTGCCGGAGCGGCTGCAATGGCTGACCACCGCGGTCGATCCCGACCTGATGATGTCGCTGGTCGAGCGGCTGCGCGACGGGAAGCTGACCCTGGTCGAAGGTGAGGCGGAGATCCTGCCGGGGGTGTGGGCGAAGCCGGCCCACGACACCCACACGGCGGGCTCGCAGTACGTGACGCTCGACCAGCACGATGGTCGCTGGCTGCTCGCGGGCGACAACTGCTACACCTACGACAACTTCCTCGGCTCGCAGGAGGACGGGAAGTTCGTGCCGATCGGCCTCGCCTTCGGCTCGATGACCCAGTGCCTGCTGACGATGGAGGAGATGTTCACCTGGGTCGGGGAGGACGTCGAGCGGATCGTGCCGTTCCACGCCCTCGAACTGTGGGACAGGTTCCCCCACCACGTCTTCGACGACACCCTGCACGTGGCGGAGCTTTCGCTGGCGCCCGGGGCGGCGAGCAAGCTCGACGCGCTGAAGGCCGTGGCCTAGATGGGTGAGGCGAAGGAGATCGGCGTCGTCGGGCTCGGCAACATGGGCGGCAGGATCGCCCGTCGGCTCCGCGAGCAGGGCTGGTCGCCACGCGGCTTCGACGTCGACGCGGCCAAGCGCGAGGCGAGCGGAGTCGAGACGGTCGAGACGGTCGCCGCCCTGGCCGAGGTCGCCGACGCGATCTTCCTCTCACTGCCCGAAAGCCGGGTGGTCGAGGCGGTGGTCTACGGCGACGGGGGGCTGCTGGAGAACGTCCGCGAGGACGCCTGCGTGGTCGACCTGAGCACCGCCGACCCGGCCTCGACCCGCCGGGTCAACGCCGACTTCGACGCCCGCCGGGTCGCCTTCCTCGATGCCGGGATCTCCGGTGGCGCGGCGGCGGCCGAGAAGGGCACGCTGACGATCATGGCGGGCGGCGACGCCGCCGCGCTCGAGGCGGTGCGGCCGCCGCTCGCCGCCTTCAGCAAGGAGGTCTTCCACATGGGCGGGTCGGGCAGCGGCCACGCCGCCAAGCTGATCAACAACTTCCTCAACGGCGTCAACCTGGCGGCCGCGGCGGAGGCGATGGTCGCGGCAAAGATGGCGGGGCTCGACACCCGGCAGTTCCTCGACGTCGTCAACGTCTCGAGCGGGGTCAACTTCGCGACCCTGAACCGCTTCCCGCGGATCGTCGAGGGCGACTACCTGGAGGGTGGCTTGTCCTCGAACCTGATGGCGAAGGACCTGCGCCTTTACCTGGGGCTGCTGCAGTCGCTCGGCGCCACCAGCTTCACCGGACCGCCGAGCCTCGGCACCTTCGACCTCGCCAACGCGCTCGGCTACGGCGAGGAAATCTCCAATCGGGTCGTCGACGCGCTCGGCGACCTGGCGGGCGGCGTGCGAGTGCAGGCCGACGCGGCATGGGAGGGAGGGCGATGAGGGTCTCACGGGGACGCTCGGGCGCGCCGTCGGAGCAGCGCACCGACACCTTCACCGGCATCGTGCTCGCCGATCCGGTGCTCCCGTCCGCGGACGGGATCGTCGTCAACACGGTCATCTTCGCCCCCGGCGCGCGCACCTACTGGCACTCCCACGAGGTCGCCCAGGTGCTCCACGTCACCGCCGGCGAGGGGCGGCTGCAGTCGCGCGACGGCGCGGGCGTGGTCCTGCGGCCCGGCGACGTCGCCCATATCCCGGCCGGCGAGGTCCACTGGCACGGCGCCGCGCCGGGCTCGCTGCTGGTCCACCTCGCGGTCTCGGTCGGGCGGACCGAATGGCTCGACGAGGTCTCCGAGGCCGACTACGCCTCCGCGTTCGAGGATGGCGAGAGGGAGGCGCCCTGATGTTGCAGGTGCTCTTCAGCGGCCTCGCCTCCGGCGCGATCTACGGCCTCGTCGCGATGGGCTTCGCGATCGTCTTCTACGTCACGCGGGTGATCAACTTCGCCCAGGGCCAGCTGCTGATGGTGGCGGTGATGGTCGCCGGGGCGCTGGCGACCGGCGGCGCGCCGCCGGTCCTGGCGATCGTCGTCGGCGTCCTCGCCTCGGCCTTCTTCGGCGTCGCCACCTACTTCGTCGCCGTGAGGCCGGTGCTCGCGGTGCAGAAGATCGGCTTTGCCTGGTTGGTCTCCACGCTCGCGGTCGCGCTGCTGATCCAGAGCTTCGCGGCGCTGATCTGGGGGCCGACCTCGAGGCCCTTCCCGGCGCTCCTGCTTAACACCAACGTCAATGTCGCCAGCATCCACCTCAGCCTGCAGGAAGTGCTGGCGATCGCCGTCGCGGTCCTCGCGATCGGGGTCTTCGAGGGCGTGCGGCGACGCACCCTGATGGGCAAGCTGGGGATGGCGATCGCCGAGGACGCCGAGATGGCGGAGGCGATCGGCGCCAACACGACGGCCGCCGCGGTGATCGCCTTCGCGATCGGAGGCCTGCTCGCCGGGATCGCCGGGGTGCTGATCGGCCCGCTCACCTACGCCAACCCCTACCTCGGCAACACCTACGGGATCAGCGGCTTCGTCGCGTTGATGATCGGCGGCGCCGAGCGGCCGGTCGGGGCAATGGTCGGCGGTCTCCTGCTCGGCGTGCTCACCGAAGCCGCCAACCACTACATCGACCCGCAGGCCGCCGACTGGTTCCCGTTCGTGATCGTCGCCTTCGTCCTCCTGCTGACCCCGCAGGGCCTGTTCTCGCTGAGCGCGCAGTTGCGTCGCTCCAAGCGCCTGCACCGGGTCGCGGTCGCCGACGGGGTGGCGTCGTGAGCGCCCGGGTCGAGGCGCCGGTGCGCCGCGGCGGCCTGGAAGGGGTCCTGAGGGCGGTCCTGCGCCCGGGCCCCGCCTTTCTCGTCGTGCTGGCGGCCTTCCTGGTGTTCAGCTACCAGATCGCCCATGGCACCGCCTACACGCAGAGCCTCTGGACGGTGGCCGCCGTCTACGCGATCCTCGCCGTCAGCCTCGACCTCGTGGCGGGCGTGATCGGGCTCTACTCGCTCTGTCACGCGGGCCTGTTCGCGATCGGCGCCTACGCGACGACGCTGCTCGCCACCGAACACGGATGGAGCACCTGGACGCTCCTGCCGGTGGTGGTGATCGGGGTCGGCGTGGTCGGGCTCTTCATCGGCCTGCTCTCGCTGCGGGTCAGCGGCCTCTATTTCGCGATCACGACGTTCGTCTTCACCCTGCTGGTGGTGGCGCTGCTCACCGATCTGCGCTTCACCGGCGGCCTGCAGGGACTGATCGGGCCGATCTTCCCGGAATTCCTGCCGAGCCTCGAATGGGCGGGCGCGCCGTTGGTCTGGGCGACGATGCTCTCGCTGCTGGCCTGCGTCTTCGTCAGCTGGGCGATCCGACGATCACCGTTCTACGCCGTGCTGCTGGCGATTCGCGATGCCGAGCCGGCCGCCGCCGCGGCCGGGGCCCGCACCTCGCTGATCAAGGTCGCGATGTTCGGCCTCTCGGCGGCGATGGCCGGGCTGGCGGGGTGGGTCTTCTGCTTCCAGGGGTTCATCTCGCCGGGGCAGTTCGAATGGACGCTCTCGGTCAACATCCTGGTGATGGTGCTGCTGGGCGGCATCAACAGCCTCTGGGGGCCGATCCTCGGCGCCGCCTTCATCTCGATCTTCCCGGACTACGTGAACATCGACCCCTTCTGGCAGGAGGTGCTGTTCGGCGCGCTCCTGCTGGTCGTAATCGTCGCCGCCCCGCGCGGGTTCGTCGGGCTCCTCTCGTCGGGGGCGCGCCGGCTCGGCACCAGGCTCGGCCTGGCGCCCGGCCTGTCGGCGCCCTCCGTCGCCGACCGCCCCGGGGCGGCGGCGCGCGTCGAGGAGCGGATCCACGCGGCCGGCGCCGCCGGGCAGGGACCGGCGATCGAGTGCCGGGGAGTCAGCTTCGGCTACGGCACCGGGATGCTGGCGGTCGACCGCGTCGACTTCGTCGCCGAGCGCGGGACCATCCACGGGCTGATCGGCCCCAACGGGTCCGGCAAGAGCACCCTGGTCGACCTGATCGCCGGGCGGATCAAGCCGGACGCGGGCTCGATCGCGATCAACGGGGAGCGGGTCCACCGGCAGGGGGCGCCGGCACGTGCCCGCTTCGGTTTGCGGCGAACCTTCCAGACCGCGGTCATGGTCGGCGACCTGACGGCGCGCGAAAACGTCATGGTCGGCCTCTACAGTCGCGTGCCGCGCCTCGGCCTGCGGTCCCCGGTCTGGCCCGCGCTGCCGACCGCGCTTCGCGACGGCCGGCGGATGCGCGAGGAGGCCACCGACTCGCTCGCCTTCAACGGGGTCGGCGGCTGGGCCGACGCGACGGTCGCCGACGTCCCCCACGGAGTCGAGCAGCTGACCCAGCTCGCCGCGGCGACGGCGTCGGGGCCGAGCACGCTGGTCCTCGACGAGCCGGTGGCGGGCCTGTCTCCGACCGAGACGCAGCGCGTGAAGGAGCAGCTCGCCGAACTGCGGGAGCACGGGATGACGATCCTTCTGATCGAGCACCAGCCGCGCTTCGTCTTCGACCTCTGCGATCAGGTCACGGTGCTGAACGCCGGTCAGGTGGTCACCTCCGGGCCATCGGCCGAGGTGCGCGAGAACACCCGCGTGCGAGAGGTCTACCTCGGCCAATGAGCACGGCGCTCGAGGTATCCGGGTTTTCGGCGGGGTATGGGCGCTACGACGTGTTCCACGATCTCGCGGTGCGGGTCGAGGAGGGCGAGGCGGTCGGCCTGCTCGGGCCCAACGGGGCGGGGAAGACGACGTTCCTGCTGGCGGTGATGGGGCTCCTGAAGCACCGGCGCGGGCGTGTCGAGATCGCCGGCGTCGATCTCTCGCGGGCGCCCGCGCACCGCGTCGCGGCCGGGCACGCGGGGCTGGTGCCACAGGGCAGGAGGCTCTTCACCGAGCAGACCGTCGAGGACAACCTGATCCTCGGCGCCTACCGGCTGCGGCGCGACAAGGCCCGGGTGGCGGAGCTGCTGGACTCGGTCTACGCGCTCTTCCCGGTGCTGCGCGAGTACCGGGCGCGGGGGGCCGCGGAGCTGTCGGGTGGAGAGCAGCAGATGGTCGCGATCGGCCGGATGATGATGGGCGACCCCGATCTGCTGCTGCTCGACGAGCCGTCCGAGGGACTGGCCCCGATCGCGATCGACGCGGTGGCCGAGGCGCTGGCCGAGCTGCGGCGCCGCGGCCGCTCCCTGCTCCTGGTCGAGCAACGGGTCGACCTGGCCTCGCGGGTCTGCGATCGGGTGTACGTGCTGTCGGGCGGTGAGATCGCCCTCGAGGAGAGCGTCGAGGCGATGGAGGCCGAGGGTCACGCGATGGTCAGCGCCTATCTGGGCTGAGCGGCCCACCCAGGAGTCGACGGTCTAGACCTTGCCCCGGCCGGGCGGTGCCGAGAGAATCGCCGCGTGGGCGACGTCCTCAGCATCTTCCTGCTGTCGCTGCTGGCGATGTTCAACCCGACGTTGCTGGCGGCGGTGACGATCATGATGCTGCTCCCCGACCCGAAGCGGCTGGTCGCGGGCTACCTGATGGGCGCGCTGCTGACGAGCATCGCCCTCGGCATGGCGATCGCCTTCTCCCTGCACGACAGCGCCGGGGTCGAATCGGGCAGGCAGACGTTGAGCCCGATCGAGGACATCGTCTTCGGCGCGATCCTCCTCCTCGTCGGCTGGGCGCTCCTCTCCGGCCGGGTGGCGGAGGCGAAAGAGCGGCGCCGACTCCGGAAGGAGGAGAAGAACGGGCCGGCCGAAGCCAAGGAATCGCTGCCGGAACGGATGCTCGGCCGCGGGTCGATGCGGATCAGCTTTGCCGTCGGCGCGGTCCTCTCGCTGCCCGGCGCCTCCTACCTTCTCGCCCTCAACAAGATCGCCAGGCTCGATTGGCCGACCACCACGACCGCCCTCGCGGTGCTCGTGTTCTGCCTGATCCAGCAACTGCTCCTCGAGGTCCCCCTCTTCGGCTTCTGGGTGGCGCCCGACTGGACCGAGGGCGCGGTCGTCCGCTTCCGCGAGTGGATCTCCCGCAACGCGCTCCGCGTCGGCGGCTGGGTCGCCCTGACGCTCGGCGGCCTGCTCGTCCTCAGGGGTGTCGCCTTCCTGATCTTCCACTGAGCCGACGGGAAAGGCACGCGATCCACACGCTGTAGAGATTGACCACACCAGGGTGTGGTCAATCTCTACAGGCCGTGGCGAGCCGCTTGGTTAGCGGGCGATCAGGCGCAGGTCCGCCGGCCGCAGCAGCGCGTGGAGGGTCGACCCGTCGACGACCGCGACCCCGCCCTTCTTCAGCTTCACGTTGGCGCCCGTCAGCCGCCCGACCTCTTCGGAGAAGTCCGGCTCGTGGCCGACCAGCAGCACCTCGCCGCGCCCGGCGGCCAGATCGAGCGCGTCGAACGCCCCGCCCCGCAAAGCCTCGGTCACCTCCACCTCGACCCCGAGCGCCTCGCAGGCGAGCCGCGCGGTATCGAGCGCCCGCACCTTCGGCGAGGCCAGGCAGGCATCGATCCCGACCCCGAGCCGCTCGAGCGCGACCCCCGCCGCCCGCGCCTGCCGCTCGCCCTTCGCGGTCAGCCGCCGCGCCGCGTCGTCGCCGTCGCCGTGCTCGGCGTCACCGTGTCGGAGGAGGTAGATCACAGCCCCAGAGTCTTGCCGATGATCTCCTTCATCACCTCGTCGGTGCCGCCGCCGATCGGGCCGAGGCGGGCGTCGCGGACGGCGCGCTCGATGCCGTACTCGCGGGTGTAGCCGTAGCCGCCGTGGATCTGGAGGGCCTGGTCGGCGACCTCGACGGCGGTGCGCTGGGTAAGGAGCTTCGCCATCGAGACCTCGCGGATGCAGGATTGGCCGGTGTGGAAGAGGCGCAGGGCGTCGTAGGTGAGGGCGCGGGAGACCTCGGCCTTGGTGGCCATCTCGGCGATCTGGTGGCGGATCGCCTGGAACTTGCCGATCGGGCGGCCGAACGCCTCGCGGTCGAGGGCGTAGGCGACCGCGGTGTCGATCAGGCGCTGCATCGCGCCGATCGCGCCGATCGCCATCAGCAGCCGCTCCCAGGCGAAGTTGGCCATGATCAGGCCAAAGCCGCCGTTCTCCTCGCCGAGCAGGTTCGCCGCGGGCACCTCGACGTCGGTGAAGGACAGCTCGCCGGTGTCGGAGGAGTGCCAGCCGAGCTTCTCGAGCTTCCGCGTCACCTCGTAGCCGGGCATGTCGCGCTCGAGGACGAGGAAGGAGATCCCGTCGTGGCCGCCCGCCTCGGTCGTCTTGCAGGCGCAGACCAGGAAGTCGGCGCGCACGCCGTTGGTGATGAAGGTCTTGGCGCCGTTGACCAGGTAGCCGCCGTCGATCCGCCGCGCGGTGGTGGCGATCGCGGCGACGTCGGAGCCCGCGCCGGGCTCGGTGATCCCCAGCGCCCCGATCTTCTCCCCGGCGATCCCCGGGGCCAGCCAGCGCCGGCGCTGCTCCTCGTCGCCGAAGTTGAAGATCGGCGGCAGGGCGATCGAGGTGTGAGCGTTGAGGCCCGCGGCGACGCCGCCCGAGCCGCCCGAGCGTGCCAGCTCCTCCACCCAGACCGCGTCGTGCAGGTGGTCGCCGCCCTGGCCGCCGTAGGCCTCCGGGAACTTCAGCCCGAGGAAGCCGAGCTCGGCGCAGCGCCGGTACAGATCGCGCGGGAACTCGCGCGCCTCCTCCCACTCCTCGACGTGCGGGGCGACCTCCGCGGCGACGAACCGCGCCACGGTCTGGCGCAGCTCCTGGTGCTCGGCGCCGAACGGCGGCAGCACCGCCCGCGTCCCGCTGTCCTTGACGACCGGTGCACTCATCTGGACAAGTGCAAATTCTCTGTGACAACCAGAGAAATCCGAGCGGGCGGGGGGTACGGTCGAGACATGGAGCGGACGCGGTGGACCGATGAGCGGGTGGACGACCTCGTGAGCCATGTCGACGCCCGCTTCGATGCCGTCGACGCCCGTTTCGATGCCGTCGACAGCCGTTTCGACAACGTCGAAAGGCGATTCGACGACGCCCGGCAGGACGTCGACCGCCGATTCGACCGCGTCGAAGGCGATCTCAAAGAACTGCGCCGGATGGTCTGGTACCTCTGGGGCTCGATGCTGATCGGGTTCCTCGTCGTGATCGCCACCGTGCTGGTCGGCGGCCACTGACCGCCGACCAGGACCGAGCCCTACAGCCCGTAGCTCCGCCCGATCACGTCGAGCATCACCTCGTCGGTGCCGGCGCCGATCCGGTTGAGGCGGACGTCGCGGTAGGCGCGCTCCACCTCGTACTCCTTCATGTAGCCGTAGCCGCCGAAGATCTGGATCGTGTCGTCGGCGACCTCGCAGGCGATCCGCGAGGCGTTCAGCTTCGCCATCGTGATCTCGCGCACCGGGTACTCGCCGTTGGCGAAGCGCCAGGCCGTGGCGTAGGTGAACTGCTTCGCCGCCTCGGTCTTGGTCGCCATCTCGGCGATCTTGTGACGGAGGGCCTGGAATTTGCCGATCGGCCGGCCGAACGCTTCCCGCTCGCCCGCGTACTCGATCGCCTTCTCGATCATCCGCTCGGCCCCCGCGTGGCAGCCCGCGGCGGCGACCAGGCGCTCGCCCTGGAGCTCCCAGGCGATGTGGTAGAAGCCTTTGCCCTCCTCGCCGAGGATCGCGTCGGCCGGGACGCGGACGTCTTCGAAGGCCAGTTCGCCGGTGTCGGAGGAGTGCATCCCCATCTTCTCCAGCTCCGCCGAGACGGTGAAGCCGGGCACGTGCTCGCCCTTGTCGTCCTTCAGGTCGAGCACGAAGAGGGTGATGCCGGCGTGGCGCTCCTCCGGCTTGGTCTTCGCGACGAGGACGATGAAGTCGGCGCGCGGCCCGTTGGTGATGAACGTCTTCGAGCCGTTGATGACGAATTCGTCACCGTCGCGGATGGCGGTCGTGCGGATCCCGGCGACATCCGACCCGGCGCCGGGCTCGGTGATGCCCAGGCAGCCGACCTTCTCGCCTTTCAGCCCCGGTTCGAGGTAGCGGCGTTTCTGCGCCTCGGTGCCGAGCAGGTGGATCGGCGGCAGCACCATGTCCGACTGCACCGCGAACGCCATGTTCGTGCCGCCGGAGCCGGAGTAGCTCATGCACTCGGCGCGCACCAGCGAGTAGTAGTAGTCGCCGCCCTGGCCGCCGTACTCCTCCGGGAAGCAGAGGCCGAGGAAGCCGAGGTCGCCGGCCCGTTTCATCGCCTCGGTCGGCCAGTAGGTCTCCTCCCACTCGTTGCGGTGGGGGTAGAGCTCCTTCTCCACCCAGGCCTGCATCGACTCACGCAGGTCTTCGTGCTCCTGGCTGAAGATGAAGTGCTTGCGCCCGGCCGCGTGGTCGGGCTTGATGACGCTGGAGCCGTCAGGGGTCGCGGTCGCCACGGTTCTCTCCTCTGGTCGTTGACCGGGCGCTCCCGTGCCCCCGGCGCTCGGCCGGAGACTAGCACCAAGCGGCAAGTAGAACTTCTTACTTTCGATAACGCGCTATCGTTGCCGTCCGCATGGGTGCCGGGAGCTTCGACAAGGTCCGCTACGAGGTCGCAGGCGGCGTCGCCACGGTGACGCTGAACGACCCCGACAAACGCAACATGCTCTCCGGGCAGATGCTCTCGGAGGTCGTCGCGGCGATGGAAATGGCCCGCGACTCCGAAGAGGTCCGCGCCGTCGTCCTCACCGGCGCCGGGGACAAGGCCTTCTGCGCCGGGGCCGACCTGGGCGGGTTCGCCGGCGACACGACCCTGATCCAGAAGCACTACGGCTCCGATCTCTTCCTCGAATACTTCCGGCTGATGCCGCGCCTGGGCAAGCCCTCGCTGTGCGCGGTCAACGGGCACGTGCTCGCCGGCGGCCTCGGCCTCGCCCTCTCCTGTGACCTGGTGATCGCCAGGGAGGGGGCGACGTTCGGCACGCCGGAGATCAACGTCGGCGCCTTCCCCTACATGATCATGGCGCTGATCTACCGCCACGTGCCGCGCAAGAAGGTCAACGAGATGCTGCTGCTCGGCGACCGGATGAGCGCCGAGGAGGCGGTCGTCCATGGCCTCGCCAACAAGGCCGTCCCGGCCGCCGAGTTCGACGCCGCGGTCGCCGACTGGGCGACCCGTCTCGCCTCCAAGAGCCCGCTGCTGATGCGGATCGGCCACGACGCGATGTACCGGCAGGCCGACATGGCGGTCGACGACGCGCTCGAGTTCCTGCGCTCGCAGCTCTCGCTCACCTTCACCACCGAGGACCTGCGCGAGGGCGTCGCCGCCTTCTTCGAGAAACGCGAGCCGAAGTGGGAGGGACGCTGATGGCGGGCGAGGCGGAGGCCGACACCGAGAAACGGCACCTGCTTCCGGGCACCGCGCCGCTCGCCGACCTCACCGAGCAGCTGCACGAGCGCCGCGCCGCGGCCCGGCTCGGCGGCGGCGAGGAGAAGATCGCCAAGCAGCACGAGCGCGGCAAGCTGACCGCCCGCGAGCGGATCGACCTGCTGGTCGACGAGGGCACCTTCGTGGAGCTCGGCCTGCACGGCCGCCCGCACTTCGCCCAGCGGGCGATGGACAACGTCGAGGCGCCCGCCGACGGGGTCGTCACCGGCTGGGGCGACGTCGACGGCCGGCCCTGCTGCGTCGCCGCCTACGACTTCACCGTGATGGCCGGCTCGATGGGGATGACCGGCGAGATCAAGGTCGGCCGGCTGCGCGAGATCGCGCTGCAGAAGCGGATGCCGTTCGTCTGGCTGCTCGACTCGGCGGGCGCCCGCATCCAGGAGGCGGCGGGCTCGCTCTTCGCCGGCTCCGGGGCGCTCTTCCGCGAGGAGGTCGAAATGTCGGGCGTGGTGCCGATGGTCGCCGCGATGATGGGGCCCTGCGCGGCGGGCACCGCCTACATCCCGGCGCTCTCGGACTTCGTGCCGATGGTCGCCGGGCAGGGCGCGATGGCGCTCGCCGGCCCGCACCTGGTCAAGGCGGTGACCGGCGAGGAGATCTCGATGGAGGACCTCGGCGGCGCTCGCGTCCACACCCGCGTCTCCGGCGTCGGCGACCTCGAAGTCGCCGACGACGAGGAGTGCGTCGCCGCGGTCCGCACCTACCTCTCCTTCTTCCCGTCGAGCTGGGAGGAGAAGCCGCCCGTCGCCCCGAGCGCCGACCCCGAGGACCGGATGTCGGAGAAGCTGCTCGAAATCGTTCCCGACTCGTCCCGACAGCCGTACGACATGTACAAGGTGATCGCCGAGATCGTCGACGACGGCGAGTACTTCGACCTCAAACCGAAGTTCGCCAAAAGCGTCATCACCTGCTTCGCGCGCTTCGGCGGCCAACCCGTCGGGATCGTCGCCAACCAGCCCAAGCAGCTGGCCGGGATCCTCGACAACGACTCCGCCGACAAGGCGGCCCGCTTCATCAACCTCTGCGACGCCTTCAACATCCCGCTCGTCTTCCTGCAGGACGTGCCCGGCTTCATGGTCGGCTCGAAGGTCGAGCACGCCGGGATCATCCGCCACGGCGCCAAGATGCTCTACGCGGTCAGCCGGGCGACGGTGCCGAAGGTGACCGTGATCGTCCGCAAGGCCTACGGGGCCGGCTACTACGTGATGTGTGGGAAGGCCTATGAGCCGGACCTGATCGTCGCCTGGCCGGGCGCCGAGATCTCGGTGATGGGCGCCGAGGGCGCGGTCAACATCATCGGCCGCTCGGCGATCGAGGCCTCCGACGATCCCGAGGCGACCCGCGAGGCGATGCTCGACGCGGTGCGCAAGAACATCGACCCCTACCTCGCGGCGGGCAACGCGATGATCGACGACGTGATCGATCCGCGCGAGACCCGTCCCACGATCGTCAAGGCCCTGCGCATGGCCCGCAACAAACACGTGACGAAGCCACCGAAACGCCACGGCGTGATGCCGGTATGACCGCCCTGGGGGGCTCGCGATGAGCCGCTACGAGGACCCGGTGATCATCAGCTGCTCGATCAGCGGGGTGCTCGCCAACCGCGACCAGTGCCCGGCGATCCCCTACGCGCCGGAGGAGTACGCCGCCGAGGCGCGGCGCGCGGTCGAGGAGGGCGCCGCGCAGATCCACATCCACGCCCGCAAACCCGACGGCACGCCCTCCTATGAGATCGAGGACTTCAAGGCGATCACCGAGGCGATCCGCGGCGCGGTCGACGACGTCATCGTCAACTACTCCACCGGGGCGATCGGCATTCCGATCGAGAAGCGAATCGAGTACCTGCGCGCGTGCCGGCCGGAAGTGGCGGCCCTGAACATGAGCTCGATGAACTACGCCAAGTACTCGCGGCGGCGCAAGGACTTCGTCTTCAAGACCGTCTTCGAGAACAGCTTCGACACCGTGATCGACTTCCTCACCGCGATGCGTGAGCTGGGCGTCGAGCCCGAGCACGAGTGCTTCGACGCGGGCCACGTCGCCAACCTCGACCCGCTGCTGGACATGGAGCTGCTCCGGCCGCCGCTGCAGATCTCCCTGGTGATGGGCGTGACCGGCGGCATCCGGCCGACCCCGCGCAACGTCACCGCGATGTCGGACCAGATCCCCGGCGGCCCGGAAGGTCCCAACCAGTGGCAGGTCATCGGCATCTCCCGCGATCAGTGGAAGCTGCTCGGCGCCGCGCTGGTGCTCGGCGGCAACGTCCGCGCCGGGGTGGAGGACAACCTCTACCTGCCGGACGGGACGATGGCGCGCTCCAACGGGGACCTGATCGGCAAGGCCCGCCAGATGGCAGAAGACGTCGGCCGCCGCCCGGCCACGGTCGCCGAGGCGCGTGAGCTGCTCGGCATCGCGGCGCGCGACGCCACCCCGGCCTAGGGGAGCCCACGATGGCGGCCGACGCGACCGAGCTGCTGCGGATG
This sequence comes from uncultured Actinomycetes bacterium, assembly GCA_963766705.1. GTDB lineage: Bacteria > Actinomycetota > Thermoleophilia > Solirubrobacterales > 70-9 > VAYN01. The sequence continues at coordinate 650,223 of CAVYBE010000008.1, read as the reverse complement.
GGCGAGCTGGCCGAGGCCAGCGGCGTCCCGGCGCCGACGATCAAGCACTACCTGCGCGAGGGCCTCTTGCCCGAACCGGTGAAGACGAGCCGCAACATGGCCTACTACCCGCCCGAGTTCGTCGACCGCATCCGCCTCATCAAGCGCCTGCAGGAGGAGCGCTTCATGCCGCTGCGGGCGATCAAGGAGGTGCTCGACGAGGGGACCGACAGGGCCGAGGCGCTGCTCGCGCTGGAGGACCAGATCCTCGACCGCGCCCTCGCCGGCGAGCGCACCCGGACCAGCGCCGCCGACGTCGAGCGCCGCTACGGCGTCCCCCGCGAGGTGCTCGGCCGGCTCGCCGAGATCGGCGTCCTCACCCCGAACACCCGCGGCTACTCCCCCTCCGACGTGACGATCATCGAGGCGATCAGCCGCTTCCGCGCCGGCGGCTACGACGAGCAGATCGGCTTTACCGTCTACGACACCCTGCGCTACAAGACGGCGCTCGAAGAGCTGGTCCGCGAGGAGGTCGACATGGTGATGAATCGACTGGCCGGCGAGGTGCCGCCGGAGCGCGTCGTCGAGATGCTCGAAGCGGGAGCCCAGCCGCTCAAGGACCTGATCGCCTCGCTGCACACCAAGCTGCTCGTCGCCGAGCTGGAAGGCAGGCGGGGATGAGGACCGCCCTGGTCACCGGCGCCTCGACCGGGATCGGCCGGGCGACCGTGCGGCGGCTCGACGCGGCGGGCTGGAAGGTCTTCGCCGGGGTGCGCAAGGAGGAGGACGCGGCGGCGCTGCGGGCCGAGTCGAGCGAGCGCCTCGAGCCGCTCTTCCTTGATGTCCTCGACGCCGACGCGATCGCCGCCGCCGCGGTGCGGATCGAGGCCGAGCCGGGCGGGCTCGACGGCCTCGTCGACAACGCCGGCGCGGCGATTCCCGGGCCGCTGGAGACGTTGCCGATCGAGGACTTCCGGCGCCAGGTGGAGCTCAACCTCACCGCCCAGCTCGCCGTCACCCAGGCGATGCTGCCCGCGATCCGCGCGGCCCGCGGCCGCGTCGTCCTGATCAGCTCGCTGGGCGGTCGCGTGGCGCTGCCGTTCACCGGTGCCTACCACGCCGCCAAGTTCGGCCTCGAGGCGGTCGGCGACAGCCTCCGGCAGGAGCTGGCGCCGTGGGGGATCCGCGTGGTGCTGGTCGAGCCGGGCTCGATCGACACGCCGATCTGGCGGCGGGGAGAGGCGAGCGCCGACGAGTCGCTGGCCGGTTCGCCGCGCATGCGGGAGCTCTACGGAGCGGCGGTCGAGCGCTACCGACAGGTGATCCGCGACACCGCCGAACGCGGCATCCCGCCGGAGAAGGTGGCGGCGACGATCGAGCGGGCGCTGGACGCGCGGCGGCCGCGGGCCCGCTACCTCGTCGGCCTCGACGCCCAGGTCCAGGCCCGCCTCCTGACGCTGCTGCCGACGCCGCTGGCCGACCGCGTGATCGCCGCCTTCATGCGCTTCCCGAAGCCGCCCGGCGCCGATTCCTGAGCGCGCGGCGCCTATACTGGGACTCCCGATTGACTCGTCAATCGGTTCTCCCTTCCCCGAGAAAGCGCTGGAAACCTTGTCGATGCGCGTCGCCGCAGTACAACTCAACTCTACCGCCGAGAAGTCCCGCAACCTGGCCGCCGCGGAGTCCCTGGTCCGCGCCGCCGCCGCCGATGGCGCCGAGCTCGTCGCCCTGCCGGAGAAGTGGAACGCGCTGGCCGCCGGCGAGGAGCTGGTCGCGGGCGCCGAGCCGCTCGACGGGCCGACGCTCACCGCGGCGCGCGGCTGGGCGCGGGCGCTCGGCATCCACCTGCTGGCGGGCAGCATCTCCGAGCGGGTCGGCGCGGGGGAGAAGCCGTTCAACACCTCGGTGTTGATCGGTCCCGACGGCGAGGACCTCGCCGTCTACCGCAAGATCCACATGTTCGACGTCGACGCCGGCGGCGTCTCCTACCGCGAGTCCGCCCATGAGCAGCCGGGCGAGGACATCGTCGCCGCGCCGGTTGCCGGCCTGCTCACCGGGCTGACCATCTGCTACGACCTGCGCTTCCCGGAGCTGCACCGGATCCTCGCCGTCCGCGGCGCCCGGCTGATCGCCGTCCCCGCCGCGTTCACCGCGGCGACCGGCCGCGACCACTGGGAGCCGCTGCTGCGCGCCCGGGCGATCGAGAACGCGGTCTTCGTCCTCGCCCCCGGCCAGGTCGGCAAGGCGCCGCCGCACTTCGACTCCTACGGCCGCTCGATGATCGTCGACCCCTGGGGCGTGGTGTTGGCGACCGCGCCCGACGAGGAGTGCTTCGTCGCCGCCGACCTCGACCTCGCCGCCCAGGAGCGGGTGCGCGAGGCCGTCCCCGCCCTCGCCAACCGCCGCCCCGACGCCTACGCCTGGCCGCGGCCGACCGAGGCCCGCGCCTGATGGAGCGCTCGGTCCAGCAGCGCTCCGGCTCGGTCGACAAACGCCGGCAGATCCTCGACGCGGCGGTCACCGTCTTCGCCCGGCAGGGCTTCCACGCCACCCGGGTCTCCGACATCGCCGACGAGGCGGGGGTCGCCTACGGCCTCGTCTACCACTACTTCAACTCCAAGGACCAGGTCCTGAACGAACTCTTCCTCGAGCGCTGGTCGCTGCTGCTGGCGGCGATCGAGGAGGCCGACCGCGGCGAGGGGTCGCACCGCGACAAGCTCGCCGCGGTGGCGGGCTTCATCTTCGAGTCCTACCGCCACGACCCGGAGCTGATGAAGGTGATCATCGTCGAGGTGACGCGGGCCGCGAACTCGTTCGGCCGCACCCATCTCGAGGAGATCCGCCGCGCCTACGGAGGGATCGCGAAGATCGTCGCCGACGGCCAGGCGGCGGGCGAGTTCCGCTCCGACGTCGCCCCGCGCTTCGCCGCCCAGGCCTTCTACGGCGCCGTCGAGCAGCTGCTCACCGAGTGGATCTTCGACGACGTGCCGCCCGCCGACGAACGGTTCGACGAGGCAAAAAGCTTGCTGATCACCACGATCTGCGACGGTCTCGAGCCGCGCTGACTAGGGTTTACCCCGCACTCAGCTAGGGGAAAGGTCGATGCAGTGGAAAACGAGTTGGTAAAGAGGCTGGTCTGGAGCGGATTGCTGGCGGCCACCGGTGCCCTGGCCAGCATCGCCGCGGCGCGGGTCGCCGCATTCGTCTTCCGCCGTGTCTACGGTGAGGACCCGCCCGAGTAAGGGGGAGAACGCGATGCCGGACAGCCAGACGCCACCGAAAACTTCGCAGGACCCGTCCGCGGCCCCGCCGCCCGAGCCGGGGGCCGAGGGCGACCGCAAACTCGGCGAGCTCGTCTTCGACGTCGCCGAAGGGATGTCGGGGCTGGTCCGCGAGGAGATCCAGCTCGCCAAGGCCGAGGTCTCCGAGAAGGCCGGCAAGATCGCAAGCGGCGCGGCGGTCGGCATCGCCGCCGGCACCTTCGCCTTCCTCGCCCTGATCCTGGTGATGGAGGGGATCGCCTGGCTGCTGAACGAAGAGGTATTCAACGGCAAGACCTGGCCCGGCTTCTTCATCGAGGCCGCCGCCTTCCTGCTGGTCGCCGCGATCGCCGGCCTGATCGCCTTCAAAGCGGTGAAGTCCGGCTCGCCGCCGGTGCCCGAGCAGGCGATCGAAGAGGCCAAGCTGACCAAGGAGATGCTGACCAAGGAGGAGGGCAAGTGAGCGCCGATCCCAAACGAGCGCCGATGTCCACCGCGGGCCAGCCCGGGCGCTCCGCCGCCGAGATCCGCCGCGACATCGACATCCAGCGCCAACGGCTGGGGACGAACGTCGAAGCCCTGCGCGGCAAAGTCACCGAAGTGACCGACTGGCGCCGTCAGGTCGAGGAGCACAAACAGCAGCTGGTGATCGGAGCCGCCGCGGTCGGGTTTCTGATCGGGATCAAACTTATGCGCTCCCGCCGCCGCCGCAAGCGCTCCGGCCTTTAGACCGGCGCATATCTGTGTCCTCGGTCGCTCGGCTGCGGGTCACGCACCGTTGTGCGCTTCCCTCGCCTCGGCTCCCTACGTCCTTGATCTGCTTGGTCTAGAGGCCGGAGTCGGGCTCGGGGGGCGAGGGGATTGAGGAGACGGCTGCGAGGGTGCGGAGGGCGGCAACGATCGACTCGCGGGCCGCGGGTGGGGTGATCAGGGCGTCGGGGCCGACGTCGGCGCGGGCGAGGGGCAGGCGGAGGCAGGCGTCCTCGACGATCTGGGCGCCGGTGTAGTCGAGGACCTTGCGCAGGCTCTCGTGGGCGTCGGCGCCGCCGGTCGGCGCCGCGGTGCCGGAGACGTTCAGCCAGGCGACCGGCATGCCGTAGGTCTGGCCGCCGCCCACCGTCCAGTCGAGCAGGTTCTTGAACGAGCCGGGCAGGGCGCCGGCGTACTCGGGGGTGCAGAGGAGCAGGGCGTCGGCGGCGGCCAGCGCCGCGCGGAGCGCCGCGACCTCCCGGTTCAACCCGACGCCGTCGACGGGGTCATCGTCGGGGTTGAAGTGGGGGAGGCGCCCCATCCCGTCGTAGATCTGGGCGTCGATCCCGGCCGGGGCGAGGGCCGCCGCGGTCCGCACGGTCGCCGAGTTGGTCGAGCCGTCGCGCAGGCTTCCGGAGATCAGCAGCAGCTTCGTCACGGGCCGCTGCCGGGGACGTCGCCTAGTTTGCTTCGAGGAGCGACCAGGAGACGGCGCCGACCCCGAGCAGGCCGGGGCCGACGTGGGCGCCGATCACCGGTCCGATCTCGGAGATGAAGGCGGGCCCGCAACCGAAGATCTCGCGGCAGTCGGCGGCCAGGGCCTCGGCCGTCTCGTGATCCTGGATGTGCTGGACGACCCAGGCGTCGGCACCCGATTCGTGCAGCTGGCGGGCGTAGCCGCGCAGCCGCTCGAGCGAGCGGGACCTGGTCCGCACCCGTTCGACCGGGACGATCTCCCGGTCGATCGTGAGGATCGGCTTGATCTTCAGGGCGCCGCCGATCCAGGCGCTGGCGCCGCCGATCCGGCCGCCCTTGCGCAGGTACTCGAGCGTGTCGACGGCGAACCACATCCGGAGCGTGTCGCGAACCTCTTTGGCGCGGGCCAGCGCCTCGGCGGGCCCGCCGCCCGCCTCCACGGCGGCGTGGGCGGCGAGCACGCACAGACCGGTGGCCCCGCAGGCCATTTCGGAGTCGTAGAGGTGGACCCGCTCGCCCCCCTTGCCTTCCTCGACCAGGCGTTGGCGGGCCTGGTTGGCCGCCTCGTAGGTCCCCGAGATCGCCGAGGAGATGTGGACCGAGACGATGTCCCGGCCCGCGTCGAGCAACGGCTGCCAGACGTCGATGAAGTCGCCGAGCGAGGGCTGCGAGGTGGTCGCGCCGCCGCTCGAGTGCCGCAGCCGCCGGTAGAAGTCGTCGTAGTCGGTGACCTGCGACTCGGCCTCCTGCTCCCCGTCGACGGAGACGTAGAGGCTCACGACGCCGATGCCCTTCTCGGCGATGGTCTCGGGAGGGAGGTACTGGCTGCTGTCGCAGACGATTGCGGTCTCGGTGCTGGTGGTCACCGGGAGCAATACTGCCAAACCCCGCGCTCTTCGATTGCCGCCGTCACCCCGCTACACTTTGTGAAGTGACTGACACGCCCAAATCAGCTATCACCCTCTCCGAGAAGGCCGTCGCCAAGATCGGCGAGTTGCTGGCCGGGCAGGAGGACCACGACCAGGCCCTGCGCGTCGCCGTTCGCGGCGGTGGGTGCTCCGGCTTCCAGTACGCGCTCGCCTTCGACAAGGCGAAGGCCGACGACAACGTCTTCACCGTCGAAGGCGTCTCCGTCGTCGTCGACAAGGTCTCGATGCAGTTCGTCTTCGGCTCCGAGGTCGACTACGTCGAAGGCCTGCAAGGCGCCGGGTTCCAGGTCAACAACCCGAACGTCGTCGCCGCTTGCGGCTGCGGGTCCTCCTTCCAGGTCAAAGACGACGCCCCGGCGTCAGCAGCCGTCTAAGCGCCCCCGATCCACGCCGGACCCCGCGCCGCCCATTCGAGACGGCGCGCCCTGGCCCCTTGGCGCGTTCGCACTTTGCCGCGCATAGCGCGGAGAACTGCGAACTCCACGGGAGGCGCCCCCGCGCGTTCGCACTTAGCCGCGCATAGCGCGGAGAACTGCGAACTCACCGGCGGGCGCGTCAATCCGCCTGCGTCGTCGGAGCTGCGCGACGGGGCTATTCGATCTGGAGGGGGGGAGACTGAGCCGGCGTCTCCTGGGCGGGGGGCGCGGTGTTCTCCGGCTGCTCGACGCCGAGCGCCTCGGCGAGCTCGCCGGATTCGAACATCTCCTGCACGATGTCGGCGCCGCCCAGCAACTCGCCGTTCACGTAGAGCTGCGGGAAGGTCTGCCAGTCGGAGATCTCGGCGGTGACCTCGCGCAGCGGCTGCAGCGCGGGCAGCACGTCGATCGCGCCGTAGTCGGTGCCGATCGAGTCGAGGATCTGCACGACACGCATCGAGAACCCGCAGCGCGGGGCCTCCGGCACGCCTTTCATGAACAGCAGCACCGGGTTGGCTGCGATCAACTCTTCCACTTTGGACTTCAGCTCTTGGTCGGCCATGGGGACAGGGTAGCCAGTCGGCCCGGCCGGCTCAGATATGCGTCGCGACGATGCCGACCAAAGCCGCCAGCAGCACCGTGATGATGCTGATCAGGGCGATCATCCCCTGCACCATCGTGTGGTTCAGCTTGTCGATCCGCCCGTCGAGGCGGGCGAAGCCCTCGTCGATCTTCCGGTCCATGCCGGTGACCAGCGCGTTCAGGTCGTCGAGCCGCGAGTCGGTCCAGGTGGATCGCATCGTCTCCATGCCCTCCAGGCTAGGGAGAAATTCCGCACGTGTGGCGCGCAGATCGTAACTTTTTGTCCGCGCCGCCGGAGCGTGGGTCAGGCGGCCTGCGTCTTCACCGACAGCGCGTGGATCGTGCCGTCGTCGAAGCGCGGTTTGACCGCGGCCTTGACCAGCCGGTGCTGGTCGATCCGCGAGAGGCCCTCGAACTGGGGGGCCTTGACCTCGGCGCGCAGGTGCTGACCGCCGCCGTCTTCGTCGGATACCTCGACGGCGGCGCCGGGCAGCGCCGCCTCGATCATCGCCTTCAGCTCCGTCAGGTCGACCGGCATCGGGCTCAGCCCACGCCCTCGCCGACCGTGTCGAGCATCTCCTCGACGCGGACGAACTTGACCCGCGGACGGCCGTGCGGCTCGCCGCGGCCGACCTCGGCCTGGTCGATCGCCTGCCAGTCCTCGAAGGAGACGTAGCGGACGCCCTTGTCGGCCAGGAGCTGCTCGGTGGCCTCCGGGGCGGGGTTGGCCGGGTCCAGGAGCGTCCCCGACCCGACGTCGGCGAGCAGGTGCTGGACGGTCTCCAGGGCGTCTTTCTTGTTGGTGCCGATGACGCCCGAGGGGCCGCGCTTGATCCAGCCCGCGGTGTAGTGGCCGACTTTGTGGCCCGCGTCGTGGGAGTCGAGCACGCGGCCGCCCTCGTTCAGGATCAGGCCGCGCTTGGTGTCGAAGGGCACGCCCTCGATCGGCACGCCGGTGTAGCCGACCGAGCGCAGCACCAGGCCGCACTCGAGCTCTTCGCGCTCGCCGGTGTCCTTGGCCACCAGGCGGCCGTTCTCCTCGACCAATTCGTTGCGGCCGATCACGATCGACTCGACCTTGCCGTCGCCCTTGATCTCGACCGGCGAGGCGAGGAAGCGCAGCACGATCCGCCGGTCCTTGCCCTGCGGCTCGCGTTGGCTGAACTCGACCAACGTCTCGACGTTGACCCGGGTGGTCTTGTCGACCTCGTCGGAGGAAAGGAAGGCCTTGCTGGCCGGGTCGAGCTCCACGTCGGCCGGGTCGACGATCACGTCGGCGTCCTCCATCTCCCCGAGCTCCTTGATCTCGGGGTTGGTGAAGGCCGCCTGGGCGGGGCCGCGGCGGCCGAGCACGACGATCTCCTCGATGCCCTTGCGGTCGAGCATCTCGATCGCGTGGTCGGCGGTGTCGGTCTGGCGCAGCTCGTGGTCGGTCAGCGCCAGCATCCTGGCGACGTCCATCGCCACGTTGCCGTTGCCGATCACCACCGCGCGCCGGGCCGAGAGGTCGAAGTCCTCGTCGGCGTAGTCGGGGTGGGCGTTGTACCAGCCGACGAAGGCGGTGGCGGCGTGGCTGCCGGCCAGGTCCTCGCCGGGGATCCCGAGCGCCCGGTCGGTCTCGCAGCCGACCGTGAAGACGATCGCGTGGTAGAGCCCTTCGAGCTCGGAGACCTCGATGTCGTGGCCGATCTTCACGTTGCCGAAGAAGCGGAAGCCCTCGCGCGCCGCGGTTTTTTCGTAGACGCGGATCACCGACTTGATCTTCGGGTGATCGGGGGCGACGCCGCCGCGCACCAGCCCGAACGGGGTGGGGAGGCGGTCAAAGAGGTCGACCTGGGCGTGGACGTCGCCGTCCTTGAGGATGTGCTCGGCGGCGTAGAAGCCGGACGGGCCGGCGCCGACGATGGCGACGCGAAGCGGGTTCTCAGGGGTACCGATCTTGGGCATCTCTCTCAGGTTCTGGTCTTGGACGGGAACGGGGAAGGATAGGCGAGCGCCGGCGGCCGGGGGCCGCGACTCAGGACGCCACGGGCGCGCCGGCGGCGCTGGCGACGCCGTCGAGCGCGTCGAGCGCCCGGCCCACCGACATCGACACGCAGGTGAAGATCGGCGTCTCCACCTCGGTGTACTCGCTCGACTCGGTCGGGCGCAGCTCGTTGACCAGTTCGAGGAACATCCCCGGGTCGTCGCCCTCGAAGCCGACCACGAACTCCTGGTCGTCGAGCCCGTAGGAGTAGGTCGTGTTGATCGTGATCTCCGGGTATTTGCGGCCGATCTCGATGTGGCTCTTCATGATCCGGCCGCGCTCGGCGGGCGAGAGGCCGTACCAGCGGCGCTGCTTGACCATCGGATAGAGAAAGAGGTATTTGCGCTCTGAGACGCAGATCTCCGGGCGCGCCTTCTCCTCCGAGTAGGGCGAGACTTTCGTCATCGACAGGAACGAGTGGGGCGTCGAGCACCACTTGGCGAGCCCCGACTGCCCGAGCACGACGTGGAAAGTGTGGATGTCGGAGAGGTTGGCGCTCTGGCTCAGCAGCACCAGGTCGACGTCACCGCGCGTTCCTATGGTTGAGTACGCGCGCAGCGACCGGTCGATGCCGAAGTCCTCGCAGGCGGCGAGGAACTCCTGCTTGTCGACGGCGCGCAGGTCGGCGTCGCGACGGCGCCAGGCGGGATCCACCTTGAAGAAGCTGAACTTGGCGAAAGTGCGGTCGGCGGGCATGTGGCTGACGATAGCGCTGTCGCTCTTTCTGGTCTCCGCTCCGGGCGCGGCCTCGGCGGCGCCGGCGGCGAAGGCGCCCGCGACGAGCGCCATCGCGCGGCTGCCGCAGGTCCACCTCCTCTGGCTGCCGAGCGGGACCAGCGTCTCCCGGCTCGCCGCGGCCGGGTTCTCACCGGGCCTGATGAGCGCCGGGCTGGGGACGGTGAGCCCGACCCAGACCTACCTCGACGTCGGCGCCGGCAACCGCGCCTTCAACTCGCTCTACGACACCGAACTGCCGCCCCCGCCCGCCGCTGCGGCGGGCTGCCCGGCCTGGCTCGCGAAGGCCGTGGCGCGGGCCGAATCGGCGCCGGACGAAATCGAACCGGGCCTCTTGGTGCGGCGGCTGGAAGCCGGCGGCGCCGCGGTCGCGGGTGCAGGCCCGTCGGCCTGCCCGCTGGGGATCCGGCCGACCGCAGGCATCTTCGGGTCGCTCGGCGAAACCGGGGTCCTCTGGGACTCCGACGTCTCGCTCGGCCTCGCCGCCCGGCTCGCCCGGCGCGCCGGGCCGCGGGACCTCGTCATCGCGATCGCCGATCCCACCGGGAAGACCGACGACCCGGTGCCGATCGGCATCGCCGGGCCGGGCTTCCACGGCGACCTCATCTCCGACACGACCCGCACCGACGGCTACGTGCTCTCGACCGACATCGGGCCGACGATCCTCGACTTCCTCGGCCTCGCGGTCCCCTCGCAGATGTCGGGGCAGCCGATCCGCGCGGAAGGCTCCGTCGACCCGGCGGCGATCGAATCGCGGGGCGCGCGGATGGCGGTGATCTCCCACCGCCGTGGCCCGGTGATCGGCTTCAGCATCCTCGCCTGGGTCCTCGCCGCGGCGCTGGCGGCCGTCCTCTCGCGCGGGGCGCTCGCCCCGACCGCGGTGCGGCTGGTCGGCCTGGCGGTCGTCTACCTGCCGCTGCTGCTGCTCGCCGGCGCCGCCCTCGAACCGGCGTCGGAGTACGTCGAAATGCTGGTCGTGATGCTGGGCACGGCGCTGCTCGCCGCGCTCACCCTGGCGGCGCTCCGCGACTACCGTGCCCTCGCCGTCGCCGCGGCGCTCACGGTCGGCGCCTACGCGCTCGACGCGATCCTCGGCTCGCCGCTCTCGGCCCTCTCGCTGCTCGGCCCGAACCCCGGCCTCGGGGTCCGCTTCTACGGCATCGGCAACGAGCTCGAGGCGCTGCTCGCGGTGCTGATCGTGGGCGGCGTCGGGGCCGGGCTGGCGGGCTTCGCGCCGCGCCTCGCGGCGGGGCGCTGCGCCGCCGCCTTTCTCGCGATCGGGCTGGTGCTCGCGGCGATCTTCGCCGCCGGCCAGTTCGGCGCCGACGTCGGCGCGGCGATCGTCTTCCCGGCCGGCGTGGCGGCCGCCGCGGTGGCGGTGACCGGCGGCCGGCGGCGCTGGGTCGTCCTCGTCGTCGCGATCCCGTTCGCCGTGCTGGCCCTGCTGGCCGTGGCCGATCTGCTCACCGGCGCCAACTCGCACTTCACCCGCTCGGTGCTCGACGCGGGTGGGATGCGGACGCTCGGCGACGTCGCCCAGCGCCGCCTCGAGCTCTCCGCCCACAGCTTTGCCCGACCGGTGCTGCTCGCGGCGCTGCCGTTGCTCGTCGTGCTCGCGCTCGTCGCCTGGATGCGCCGCGACCTGCTCGCCGCCTGGGTGCGCGGCGCCCCGACGATGCGGGCGGCGCTGATCGGCGCGCTGGTGGCGACGGTCGTCGGCACCTTGGCCAACGATTCCGGCGCTCTGCTGCTGGAGATCGGCGCCGCCTACCTGCTCGTCCTGGTCGGCTGGGCGTGGGCGGAGGCAGGGAGATCGCCGCGCGGCGCGTAATCCTTGGGCAAGGAGGGTGTAGGGATCCTGGTGCGGACCGTTCCGTCCTCTACCCTTAGCTATTCGTGCGCATAGGTCTTGTTTCGCCATATTCCTGGTCTTTCCAAGGGGGCGTGAATCGGCACGTCGAGGCCCTCGCCGAGGAGTTCCTCGGGCGTGGCCACGACGTTCGCGTCCTCGCGCCGGTCGATCCGCCCGGCCTGCTTTCGCGTGCCACCCACCGGGCGACACCGCAGCTCCGTGAGCTGCCCGACTACGTGGTGCCGCTCGGCCGCACCGTCGGACTCGGCGCCAACGGCGCCGTCTCCAACATCGCGGTCTGGCCGGCGGGCGGCTACCGGCGGCCCCGCCGCGAGGTCCGCGCGGGCGAATTCGACGTCATCCACGTGCACGAGCCGCTGGCGCCGCTGGTCGGCTGGAACGCGGTGCTCGGGTCGCGGACGCCGGTGGTCGGGACCTTCCACGCCTACTCGACCAAGCCGTTCCCCAACCACGCCGCCACCGCCCTGGGCGCGCGGCGCATGTTCAACCGGCTCTCGGCGCGCATCGCGGTCTCCGAGGCCGCCGCCTGGACCGGGATGCGGTGGTTCGGCGGCGACTACACGATCATCCCCAACGGGGTCGACGTCGAGGCGCCCCCGGCCGAGCTGAAGACGCCCGGCCAGGAGCTGCGGATCCTCTTCGTCGGCCGCCCCGAGGAGCGCAAGGGGCTGCCGATCCTGCTCACCGCCTTCAACGCCCTGGTCGAGCACGTGCCCTCGCGGCTGACCGTGATCGGCGCCGAGCGCGACGACGTGCGCCGCTGGCTGGCCGACCCGGAACTGCTCGACTCGATCGACGTCCGCGGCCGGGTCGCCGGCGAGGAGCTGTGGGCCGAGCTGCACGCCGCCGACGTCCTCTGCGCGCCGTCGCTCTCCGGGGAGAGCTTCGGCATGGTCCTGACCGAGGCCTTCGCGGCCGGCACCCCGGTGATCGCCTCGGGGATCGCCGGCTACAGCGACGTCGTCACCGACGGCGTCGACGGCGTCCTCGTCCCGCCCGGCGACCCGCAGCGGCTCGCCGAGGAGCTGCAGCGCGTCCACCACGAGCCGCAGCTGCTCGCCGCGATGGGCGCCGCCGCCCGCCACAGCGCCAAGCGCTACGCCTGGCCGCGGGTCGCCGACCAGGTGACGACGGTCTACGAGCGGGCGATGGCCGCGCCGCGGCCGGTCGGCGCCACCGAGCGCGCCGCCCACTGGGCCGGGCTGCGCCCGGCCGACGGCAACCGACCGAGCCCGCCGCAGAAGCTCCCCTCGCTGGACTCCGTGCCGGCGACGCAGCGCAGCCGCGGCCGGCGCCTGGCGCGCCGGGTCGGGCTCGGGGCCGCCGCCACGTTCGGCGCCTTCCTGACCTATGAGGCGCTGAAGCGGATCGGGGTCAACGAAGTGGCCGAAAGCATCGTCCGCTCGAATCTCACCTTGGTGATCGTCGGTCTGGCGCTGATGTCGATCTCGATGTTCTTCCGCGCCGCGTCCTGGTACTGGATCGCGCGCGCCGCCCTGCCCAACCGGCCGGTCCGCCGTCGTGACGTCACCTCGGCGACGATGATCGGGGTGCTGATGTCGGCGACCCTGCCGGCCCGCCTCGGCGAGCCCGCCAGGGCGCTGGCCCTGGCCCGACGAACCGGGCGGATGCGCGAGACCTTCCCGGTGCTGCTCGGCACCCTGGTCTCGCAGACCTTGCTGAACCTGGTCGCGCTGGCCTGCCTCGGGGTGATCATCGTCTCCAGCACGCCGCTCTTCCACTCCGGCACCAAGCAGATCTTCCTGTTCAGCCTGCTGCCGTTGCTCCTGCTCGTGGTCGTGCTGGTGGCACCGGTCGTGATGAAGCGCAACGGCAACGGCAGGGTGGCGCGGATCGGCGCCGCCATCCACCGGGCGATGGTCCAGGTGCGGGCGGGGCTGAAAATCTTCCGCGACCCGCGCGAGGGCCTCGCCGCGGCCGCCGCCCAGCTCGGCGCCTGGGCGATCCAGCTGTCGGCCTGCTGGGCGCTGCTCTACGCTCTCGGCCTCAACGGCCGCGCCGGGATCGGCGCCGCCGCCGCAGTCCTCTTCGCGGTCAACGTGACCGCCGTGGTCCCCGCCACCCCGTCGAACATCGGCGTCTTTCAGCTGGCGGTGATCAGCGTCCTGCACGGCGGCTTCGGCATCTCCACCGCCGACGCGCTCGCCTACGGCGTGATCCTGCAGGGCGTCGAGATCGCGACCGCCGTCACGCTCGGGCTGCCGGCCCTGGTCCGCGAGGGCCTCACCTGGAGCGACCTCCGCGTCCAGGCGCTCTCCACCGCGCCGGTGCACCTCGACCCGTACCCGCGCTCGCGCCGCGCCGACCGCAGCCACCGCAGCGTCGCCTGAGCGCAGCGGCACCCGGGGGCGGTGCCAGGCGCACGGTCCGGATCCGCGGTCGCCCGATGGCGGTTCGCCCCACGGCGGTCGGCCCCACTCACGATGCGTGCCCTCATCCCCCGGTGAGTTCGCAGTTCTCCGCGCTATGCGCGGAGAACTGCGAACGCCGACGCCGGCGGGGGCCGCCCGGGCCACGGGCGCGGCGGATCATTAACACAAGGTTCGCTGAACTGTAAAAAAACTTTCCGGTATGTAGTTACGATTGGTCCGAAGGGGTGTCGCCACCGATCCCAGGCCGGCTCCCCTGTCACGCAGGGAGGCGCGTGGCCGGCGGCGGGGCCATCCAGCCGCCGCCGGCCCGCCCCCCGCGCCGGTCGTCAGGAGCGGACCGCCTCCGCTGCCGACTCCGCTTTCGCCGGGTCGGTGTCGTCGTCGTCGCTCGTCGGGTCGTCTTCGGGCGGCAGGTCGCCGCCGCGGTCGGTGCCCGCGATCAGTTCGTCGGAGCTCGGCTGCTCGGGGATGAAGCCGGACTTCATCCCGAAGTACACGGCCTGCGGGTGGTGGGCGATGATCGCCACCGTGGACTGCTCGGGCATCACCGCGTAGCCGCCGGAGAGGGTCATCCCGATCTCTTCGAGGCCGAGCAGGCGCCAGACCTTCTCGTGCTCGGACTGGTCCGGGCAGGCCGGGTAGCCCCACGAGTAGCGACGCCCCTGGTCGAGCGGGATCGCGAGTCCGCGCCGCGCCTCGGAGTGCAGCCACTCGGCCAGGCCCTCGGCCGCCTGCACGCCGAGGCCATGCACGTAGTACTGCTCGGTCACCTCGCCTTCGGCGCCGAGTCGGTCCATCAGCTCGGTCACCTCGGCGCCGACGGTGACGCCCTGCAGGGCGACCACGTCGCGTTCGCCGGAGTCCAGCGGCCGGTAGAAGTCGGCGAGGCAGATCCGGTCGTGCTTCGGCTGGCGCGGGAAGACGAGGCGCTCCAGCTCGACGTCCGGGTTCTCGGGGTCGAAGACGACCAGCTCGTTGCCGTCGGCGTTGCACGGGAAGTAACCGAGCCGCGCCTTCGGGTGCAGGTAGTCCTGCTCGCGCCACATCCGCTCCAACCGCGGCGCGAAGCCCTCGTCCTCGTCGGTCCCCTCGACCAGGCGCCGCCACTCCTCGCCCTTCTTGCCTTTGCCGCCCCAGTGCAGCTTGAAGAGCACGTGACGGTCGAGGTAGGGGAAGACGTCGTCGAGATCGACGTCGACGTCGCGCACGCCGAGGTACGGCGCGGTCGGGATCGCGTTGTCGGTGCGGGCGGCCGAGCGGGCGCTGTCGTCGGTAGTCGGCGGTCCGTCGTCGGCGGCGACCGGCTTCTCGCGCAGCGCCTGCGCCTCGGAGCGCATCCGCTCGACCAGCGCCGCCCGCGCCTCCTCGTCGACCAGCGCGTCCATCGTGTCGAGCCCCTGGAAGGCGTCCTTGCAGTAGAAGACGCCCGGCTCGTAGACCTCGTCGGACTCGCGCCCCTTCGGGTACAGGGTGCGCCGGCCGAAGTCGCGGTTGATCGCGGCGCCGCCGATCAGCACCGGGAAGTCGAGTCCCCGCTCGTGCAGCTCGGCGATGCAGGTCGGCATCTGTTTGGAGGTGGAGACCAGCAGCGCCGAGAGGCCGATCGCGTCGGCCTCGTTCTCCACCGCGGCCTCGATGATCGTGTCGACCGGGACCTGCTTGCCGAGGTCGATCACCGTGTAGCCGTTGTTGGTGAGGATCGTGTTGACCAGCGACTTGCCGATGTCGTGGACGTCGCCGAACACGGTCGCGATCACGACCTTGCCCTTGGTGTGGCCGTCGATCCGGTCCAGGTGATCCTCCAGCCGTGCCACCGCCCGCTTCATCACTTCGGCCGACTGCAGGACGAAGGGCAGGATGAGTTCGCCGGCGCCGAATTTGTCGCCGACCTCCTTCATCGCCGGCAGCAGCACTTCGTTCAGCGTCGGGACGGCGCCGATCTTCTCCACCGAGCGCTCGATCCACTCCTCGACGCCGTCCTTGCGGCGCCGCAGGATGTGCCAGTGGAGCGCCTCCTCGGGCTCCATCCCCGCGGTCGGGTCGGCCGCCTCGGCCTCGGCGTCCTCGCCCTTGGACTCGAAGTGGGAGATGAAGCGCTCCAGCGCGTCCTCGCGGCGGTTGAAGACGAGGTCGTCGGTGAGCGCGCGCTCCTCGTCGGGGATCTCCGAGTAGGGCGTGATGTGGTTCGGGTTGACCATCGCCAGGTCCAGCCCGGCCTCCACGCAGTGGTGCAGGAAGACCGAGTTGAGCACGGCGCGCGGCCGTGGGCTGACCCCGAAGGAGACGTTGGAGACGCCGAGCGAGGTCTTGACCCCGGGGATCTCGGCCTTGATCCGGCGGATCCCCTCGATCGTCTCGATCGCCGACGGGCGCCACTCCTCGTCGCCGGTGGTCAGGGTGAAGGTGAGCGCGTCGAAGATCAGCGCCTCGGGGTCGAGCCCGTGCTCGTCGCAGGCGATCTCCTTCAACCGCCTGGCGATCTCGACCTTGCGCTCGGCCGTCTTCGCCATCCCGACCTCGTCGATCGTCAGCGCGATCAGCGCCGCGCCGTGTTCCTTGGCCAGGGGCACGACGACGTCGGCCTTGTCGCGGCCGGCCTCGAGGTTGATCGAGTTGACGATCGCCCGGCCGGGGATCTGCTCGAGCGCCGCGCGGATCACCTCGGGCTCGGTCGAGTCGACCTGGATCGGAGCCGGCTGGGTCAGCGAGATGCGCTTGACCACGGCCGCCATCTGCTCGTCCTCGTCCTGGCGCTCGGTCAGGGCGACACAGACGTCGAGCACGTGGGCGCCGCCCTCGACCTGGTCTTCGGCGACCTGCACGAGGCCGTCGTAGTCGTCGGCCAGCAGCATCTCCTTGGCTTTTTTGGAGCCCTGCGAGTTGACGCGCTCGCCGACCAGGGTCGGGCGCGGCTCCTGGACCAGCGTCGTCGAGGTCATCATCGAGGAGACCTCGATCGGCCCGGCGGCGGGGCGGGCGGCGGCGGGGCGCCCCTCGCCGATCCGCTCGCGGATCGCGCGGATGTGTTCCGGGTTGGTGCCGCAGCAGCCACCGACCACGCCGACGCCGTAGCGCTCGACGAACTCGCCGAGCGTCGCGGCCAGCGGCTCCGGCTGTTCGGGGAAGATCGTCTCGCCGTCGGGGCCCTGCAGGGGCAGGCCGGCGTTGGGGATGCAGTGGACCGGCAGCGGGCTGGTCTCACCGAGGAAGCGGATCGCGTCGCGCATGTCCTCGGGGCCGGTCGAGCAGTTGAGGCCGACGACGTCGACGTCGAGCGCGGTCAGCGTGGTCAGCACCGAGCGGATGTCGGTGCCGAGCAGCATCTTGCCGCCGTTGGGCAGCAGCGAGACGCTGATCTGCAGCGGCAGCCGGCGACCGGTCTGACGGAACGCCTCGCGGGCGCCGAAGATCGCCGCCTTCACCTCGAGGATGTCCTGGGCGGTCTCGATCATGATCAGGTCGGCGCCGCCTTCGACCAGCCCGCTCGCCTGCTCGGCGAAGACCTCGGCCAGCCGGCCGAAGGAGATGTCGCCGAGGGTCGGGTCGGTGGAGGCGGGCAGGAAGCCGGTCGGGCCGATCGAGCCCGCCACGAAGCGGTCGGGGCCCGCCGCCTTGCGGGCGATTTCGGCGGCCTTGGTGTTGATCTCGAGGGTGTGCTCGCCGAGCCCCCACTCCTCGAGCTTCAGCCGTGAGCCCTGGAAGGTGTCGGTCTCCACCACCTCCGCTCCGGCCTCCAGCATCGAGCTGTGCACCCCCTCGATGACGTCGGGCCGATTCAGCACCAGTGCCTCGTGGCACTTGCCCTGCAGTCCGCCGTAGTCCTCCTGGGTGAGCTCGAACTGCTCGAGCGTCGCGCCCATGCCGCCGTCGAAGACGACGACCCTTTCACTTACCGCCTCTATGTAATTGCGCTCTGACATAAGAGCTTCAGAGGCTATCGGGACCGCCCCGCCGTTCCTTTCAGGCCCCGCGGGGGGTCCGGGGAACGGCCGGCCGCGGCGCGCGGCGGCGGGGTCAGCGGCGCAGCCCGAGCCGCCGCTTCCAGTCGCGGGCGTTGATCAACACGGCGAGGCGGCCGACCAGGCCGCGCCGGGAGCGCGTGTAGGGGTACCAGGTCGGTTCGCGCTTGCCGCCGAAGCGGGTGATGACCAGCGACTCGGTGCGGCAGAACTTGCGGATGCCCTGGGCGCCGTGGCGGTAGCCGATCCCGGACTGCTTCCAACCGCCCATCGGCACGTCGGAGGCGAAGTAGTTGACCAGCACGTCGTTGACGTTGACGGCGCCGCACTCGACCCGGCGGGCGACCCCTTCGGCGCGGGAGCGCTCGCCGAAGACCGACCCCGACAGCCCGTAGCGGGTGTCGTTGGCCAGGCGCAGCGCCTCCTCGGCGTCGCGCACCTTCATCACCCCGACCACCGGGCCGAAGGTCTCGTCGCGCATCACCTTCATCGAGTGGTCGACGTCGACCAGCACGGTCGGTTCGAAGTAGTCGCCGGGCCCGGCGACCCGCTTGCCGCCGGTGACGGCGCGGGCGCCCGAGGCCAGCGCGTCGTTGACGTGGTCCTCGACGATCGCGGTCTGGTTCGGCGAGGTCATCGCGCCGACGTCCTTCGGGTCGCGGGCGTCGTCGGCGCCCTGGCGGATCCGGCCCACCTCGGCGGCGAGCTTGGCGACGAAGTCGTCGTAGGCAGGCTCCTCGACGTAGATCCGCTCGACCGAGATGCACACCTGGCCGGAGTTGAACATGCCGCCCCAGGCGGCCGCGTTGGCGGCCCGGTCGAGGTCGGCGTCGCGCAGCACGATCATCGGGTCCTTGCCGCCGAGCTCGAGGCTCACCGGGGTGAGGGTCTCGGCCGCCCGCGCCATCACCTTGCGGCCGGTGCGGTCGGAGCCGGTGAACTGGACGTAGTCGACGTTGTCGACCAGCGCGCCGCCGGTCTCGCCGATGCCCTGGACGACGTCGAAGACGTCGGGCCCGCCGATCTCGTGCTTCCACGCCTCCGCCAACTCGGCGATGCCCAGCGGCGTGAACTCGGACGGCTTGACGACCACCGCGGCACCCGCCATCAGCGCCGGGATCGCGTCGCCGACGGAGAGGATCAGGGGGAAGTTCCAGGGGCTGATGATCCCGACCACGGGGTGGGGCCGGTACTGGACGCGGAGCTTCTTCGCCGCGAGCAGGGGAGAGTGAGGGCGGACGCTCTCCTCGCCGATGAACTTGGCGGCCTGGGTGCCGTAGAAGTTGATCGTGTCGGCCAGGTAGGTCGGCTCGTTGAAGGCGTCGGCGCGGACCTTGCCGGTCTCCCGCTGCATCGTGTCGAGGATCCGGTCGGAGTTGTCGAGCACCCAGTCGCGAAGCTTGCCGAGCCAGTGGTAGCGGCCCTCGATCCCCATCGCCTCCCAGTCGGGCTGGGCGGCGCGGACCCGGGACACGGTCGCGGCGACCGCCTCCGGGCCATCGATCGGAAGGTCGGCGATCTTCTCTCCCGTCGCCGGGTTCCGGACCTCCAGCGTCTCCGGCGCGCTCGCCGCAGGCGCCCCGTTCGAGCCCTTCGTCTCCGTGCTGCTCCTGGCGGTGCCGCTCTCCATGGTCGCTCCTCCGTCCCCTTTGGCTGGTCAGCCAAGATTAGCCGGGACGCGCCGCCGCGTCGGCGATTCCGCCCGCCGGCGGCCGGCGCCGCGCGCTCGTCTCAGCCGAGGAAGTGGGAGAGGAAGGCGCCGACGAACCCGGTCGCGAGGACGCCGAGCAAGATGTCGAAGCGCCGGTTGAAGGTCGCTTCCAGCTTGGCGAAGCGGCCGTTCATCTCGGTCCGCAGCTCGCGGACTTCGACGCGGACGTCGCGGACCTCGGCGCGGACGTCCTTGAAGCCCGCTTCGGTCCGCGCCGCGAATTCATCCATCCGCGCGTCGTTCATTTCCCGGGCTTGATTTCGACGATTTCGCCGGCGCCGTTCACTTCGGTTTCCGGCAGCGCGGTGGTGATGTGGGCGACGAAGGTGCCGCCGGGAGCGACGCCGGAGTCGGTCTTCGCCGTCGCCCCGCCGTGCACGCCGGCGCCGATTTCGTAGCCGATCGTGTACTTGCCGGGGCGCACGGCGCTCAGCTTCCAGACCGCCTCCACCGACTTGCCCGGCGCCAGTTCGCCGAAGGTGTAGGTCTTGGCGCTGGTGGTTTCCGCGCCGCCCGGCCGCGAGGAGCCGGCCAGCCGGGGATAGGTGGCCGCCAGGACCCAGACCGGCCGGTCGGCGTTGGAGAGTTCGGGCTGGGCGTCGTGGATCGCGAACGGGATGCTCGCCTCTTCGCCCGCCTTGCCCTCGACGTTGATCGTCATCGTCAGCGCCGGCACCGCTTCTTCGCCGGTGTTCTCGACGTCGATCTTCATCAGCGAGGTCTGGCCGACGTACTGGTGGGAGGGGAAGCTCGCCGCGGTC
Organism: uncultured Actinomycetes bacterium; assembly: GCA_963766705.1. Classification (GTDB taxonomy): domain Bacteria; phylum Actinomycetota; class Thermoleophilia; order Solirubrobacterales; family 70-9; genus VAYN01. The sequence continues at coordinate 630,153 of CAVYBE010000008.1, read as the reverse complement.
ACCGCCACCGGGAATTCGCCGCTCGGTTCGGTGGAGCCGCCCGAAGAGGAGCCGCCGCAGGCAGCGAGCAGCACCGCCATGGCCAGGACCGCGGACCCCACCGCGACGGCTCGAAGGCGGGCACCCGGGCGTGGTGTTCCGGTCCCCCGCAAAGCGTCGCGAACATAGCACGCGGAATCCCCGCAATGGAGCCGTTTTCGCGGCCGCCGCACGGTTAGCGCGATCTCAATATGCAGCTAACGGAGAGGGCCGATCTTTGCCATAGACTCCGGCGCGACGAGTGGGGCTGCCGCACCGGGACGGCGCGGCTCGCTGGAGGAGCAGATGGTCGGATCCGCCGTGAACAGGGCATTCCTGCCCGCCAAGTCGGTCTTCGAAGAGGTGGGGGAGCTCGTTCTCCTCACCGGTCGCACGATCGCCTCCGCGGTCCGCCCGCCCTACCCCTACGGCGAGGAGTTCATCGGCCAGTTCCTCTTCGCCCTGCAGCTGTGCTGGCTGCCGTTGCTCGTCTCCACCGTCGCGATCAACTTCGGCGCCCCCGGCCTGCAGGCCGCCAACTTCCTCACCCTGTTCGGCGCCCTCGACCGCCTCGGCGGCTTCTTCGTGCTCGCCGCGATCCGAGAAATCGGCCCCTTCGTGACGGGCGTCTGCGTCGCCGGGATCGCCGGCACCGCGATCACCGCCGACCTCGGCGCCCGCAAGATCCGCGAGGAGCTCGACGCCCTGCAGGTGCTCGGCGTCGACCCGATCAAGAACCTCGTGGTGCCGCGCTTCCTCGCCCTGATGCTGGTCACCGGGCTGCTCGACATCTTCGCCATCGTCGCCGGGCTCTCCGGCGGCATCCTCACCGAGATCATCTACCACCAGAGCCTCGGCGGCTTCTTCGCGACGCTGTTCGAGCAGGCCTCGGTCACCGACCTGTGGGGCTCGGTGATCAAGTGCACCCTCTTCGGCGCGATCATCGCGATCGTCTGCTGTTACAAAGGCATGACCGCCTCGGGCGGCGCCGCGGGCGTCGGCCGCGCCGTCAACGAGGCCGTGGTGATCTCGTTCCTCGCCTTCTTCGCCTTCAACTACGTCTTCACCCAGACGCTGTTGGCGACCAACCCCGAACTGCAGACGATCCGGTGAGGGGCCGCGGCCGATGAACGCCTGGCTCGAAGTCCCGCGCGGCTGGCTCGACTCGCTCGGCGAGATCGCCCGCTTCGGCGGCCGCGTCGCCGGGCTCGTCTACTCGGGGCGCGTGCTGCGCTTCTTCGGCGAGGCGCTGCGCCAGGCCGGGATCCTGATCCTCGGCTCGGCCCTGGTGATCTGGGGGCTCGTCTTCGTGCTCGGCCTGCAGTGCGGGATCGAGGGCGCCTACCTGCTGCGGGCCAACGGCGCGCCCGCCTACGCGGGCGTCTTCTCCGCCTGGTGCGACCTGCGCGAGATCCTTCCCTACGCCTTCGGCTACATGCTCTCGGCGAAGGTCGGGACCGGGATCGTCGCCGAGCTCGGCGCGATGCGGATCTCCGACGAGATCGACGCGCTCGAGGTGATGGGCGTGCCGCCGGTCACCTTCCTCTGCGCGACCCGCCTGCTCGCCGCCTGGATCGCCTTCCCGTTCATGTACATGGTGGCGATCGGCGTGATGTACCTGGCCAGCTACATCGCCGTGGTCAAGCAGATCGGCGACGCCTCATCCGGTGGCTACCTGCTCATCTTCTGGCAGTTCCAGAATCCGCCCGACGTGCTCTTCAGCCTGATCAAGGGAATGACGATGGCGACCGCGATCGTGCTGGTCGGCTGTTACTACGGCTACACGGCGTCCGGGGGACCCGTGGGCGTGGGGACGGCGACCGCCAAGTCGATGGTCCTCAACATCGTCTTAGTCCACATCATCGGCATGCTTGGGACCCTTGTCTTCTGGGGAGCGAACCCGAGGGCTCCGATAGGGGGGTGAACGCGATGCGCAGCGACGAGGAAGAGCGTTTCAACGAGATCGAGGAGGAGGGTCGCGAGGCCGAGGCCGAGACCAGCGCCGAGCTGGCCGAGACCGAGCCGGTCGGCGCCCGGGCCGCGGGCGGCGGCGCCGATCATCCGCAGAGCGCCACCGATGAGGGCCCTTACGTGAGCGAGGACGGGGCGGTCATGGGGCGGGACTTCATCATCCCCGGGGTCGACCCGCGCGAGCACGATCCCTACCGCTTCCACACCGGCCGCAAGCGCGACCACGGCGGCACCGACGCGATCGAGATCATCGACCTGGTCAAGCAGTTCGGCCGCGCCCGCATCCTCAACGGCCTCAACCTCGGGCTGCCCGAGGACCAGGTCTCGATGGTGCTCGGCCCCTCGGGCACCGGCAAGAGCGTGCTGATCAAGCACATCGTCGGGCTGCTCTATCCCGACTCCGGCGACGTCCTCGTGCACGGCGAATCGATCCCGAACATGACCGACGACGAACTCTTCGAGGTGCGCAAAAAGTTCGGCCTGCTCTTCCAGGACGGGGCGCTCTTCGGCTCGATGAACATCTACGACAACATCGCCTTCCCGCTGCGCCAGCACACCGACAAAGGCGAGGAGGAGATCGGCGAGATCGTCAACCGCCGGCTCAAGGAGGTGGGCCTCTCCGAGGCGACCTACAAGATGCCGAACGAGCTCTCCGGCGGGATGCGCAAGCGCGCCGGCTTCGCCCGGGCGCTGGTGCTCGAACCGGCGATCGTGATGTTCGACGAGCCCGACTCCGGCCTCGACCCGGTCCGCACGGCGCTGCTCTGCGAGCTGATCCGTGAGATCCACGCCGAGAACGGCGGCTGCTACCTGGTGATCAGCCACGACCTCAACACCGCGCGGCGGATCGCCGATTTCATCGCCGTGCTCTGGAGCGGCAAGATCGTCGAGTCGGGGCCGAAAGAGGAAGTCTTCGACTCCTCCAACCCGTTCGTCAACCAGTTCCTCCACGCGGACGTCCGCGGCCCGCTGTCGATGGACTAGATGGCGGCGCGGAGGGCGGCCCGCCGCCCGTTCGGGGCGGTCGCCGCGTGGTCGGCGCGCCACGCCCGCGCGGTGCTCGCCGTCGCGGCCCTCGTCGCGATCGGCGCCGCGGTCGCCGCCACGCAGGTCGACACCGACGCCGGCCTCGGCACCCTGGTCGGCAAGGGCGACCCGACCTATCGGGCGACCCAGCGGGTGCGCCAGGAGTTCGGCGAAGAACCGGTGGTGGTGCTGGTCAAGGGCAGCCTGCCGAAGCTGCTGCGGGGCAAGAACCTGCTGCGGCTGCTGCGGCTCGAGGGCTGCCTCTCCGGCAAGGTGCCCAAGGAAGCCAAGCCGCTGCCCGGCGCCTGCGCGGAGATCGCGGCCCTGCGGCCGGTCTCCTTCCTCGCCGGCCCGGCGACCTTCCTCAACGAGGCCGTCGTGCAGATCGACGCGCAGCTGGCGCGGATGTCAAGGCGGATCCCGCCGCAGCGCTTCCGCGAATTCCTGCTCGAGGTGGCGACCAAATACGGGATCACCTCGCTGCCGAGCATCGAAAACGAAGAATTCGTCTCGACCGTCGTCTTCGACCTCGCCAAGGCGCGCGGCACGCCGAAGGCGCGGCTGGCCTACCTGTTCCCGAACTCCCACGCCGCCCAGATCGTCATCCGCCTGAAGCCCGGCCTGAGCGAAGCCGAGCGTCGGCACGCGATCTCCCTGATCGAAGCGGCGGTCGCCGAAACCGCGCCCCGCAAGCAGTGCGCCGAAGGCGAAAAGCCACGCCCGTGCTTCGTCCTTCAGGGCGGCGAATACCTGGTGACCGGCGCCCCGGTCGTCGTCGATGCGATCTCCCAGGCCCTCAAGGACGCCCTGCTGCTCCTCTTCGGCGTCGCGATCGTGGTCATGGCGATCGTCCTGCTCCTCGCCTTCCGCAGCACCTTCCGCCTGCTGCCCCTGGCCCTCGCCCTGGCCTCCGCCGCCCTCGTCTTCGGCCTCCTCGACCTGGTGGGCGGCTCGCTCACGATGGCTTCCGTCGCCGTGCTGCCGATCCTGATCGGCCTCGCCGTCGACTACGCGATCCAGTTCCAGGCCCGCCTCGACGAGGTGCAGCTGACCGGCGCCTCCGGCGCATCGGCCGCCCGGACCGCCGCCAACCTCTCCGGTCCCACCATCGCCACCGCCTGCCTGGCGACCGCCGCCGGCTTCCTCGTCTTACTCCTCTCGCCGACCCCGATGGTGAGGGGCTTCGGCGTCCTCCTCGTAGCCGGCGTCCTGCTGGCCTTCGTCCTGGTGATGACCGCGGGATTCGCCGCCCTGGGCCTGCGTCGCACCAGCGACAGGACCCGCCCGTCGGAGGGCCCCGGCGGCCCGCTGCAGTCCCTCGTCTCGATCGCGATCGCCCGCCCGGCCACCATCCTTGTCGTCTCCGTCGCCCTGGCCGCCGCCGGCTGGGTTCTCGGCACCCAGATCGACACCGTCAGCGAAGTCCGCCAGCTCGCCCCCCACAACCTCGCCGCGGTCGAAAACCTGGACGCCTTCGAGGCGTCCACCGGCACCACGGGCGACCTCGAAATCCTCGTCGAAGCCCCCGACCTCACCGACCCGGCGACGATCGAGTGGATGGCCGGCTTCAAGCGGCGGGTCCTCGCCCACGACGACGTCACCGCCGGCCCGGCGCTCAGCGACTTCCTCACCCGCGGCCAGGGCAAGGTCACCAAGTCCGGCATCGAAGCCACCCTGGCGGCGCTCTCCTCCTACTCGCTCCGTCAGGTCGCCCCGCTCGACCCAAAGACCGGCAAGGTCGGCCATGTCGCGCTGATGAGCTTCGGCATCCGCTCCCAGACCCTCGCCGAGCAGCAGCGGCTGCTGCGCCAGGTCCGCGCCCAGGTCGGCAGCCCGCCGGCGGGGGTCGAGGTGCGCCTCGCGGGGTTGCCGGTGATCGCCGCCGAAGCGGCCTCCGACCTCTCCTCGAGCCGCTACTGGCTCGCGCTCGCGGGGCTCGGCGCCGTCGCGCTGGTCCTGATCGTCATCCGCCGCTCCCTGCGCCGCGCCCTGGTGCCGCTGCTGCCGACGGTGCTCGCCACCGGCTGGGCCTCGCTGCTGATCTGGCTGACCGGCATCCCGCTCAACCCGATGTCGGCCGCGCTCGGCGCGCTGACGATCGCGATCGCGACCGAGTTCGCGGTGATCCTCTCCGGCCGCTTCGAGCAGGAGCGCTCGATCGGCCTCGACGTCGCCGCGGCCCTGCGCCGCGCCTACGCTCGCACCGGCGCCGCCGTCCTCGCCTCCGGGCTCACCGCGATCGCCGGCTTCGCCGTCCTCCTGGCGAGCGACATCCGGATGCTGCGCGATTTCGGCGCGGTGACCGTGATCGACCTGGCCGCCGCCCTGCTCGGCGTGATCGTGATCCTGCCCGCGACGCTCGTCCTGCTCGAGCGGTGGGGCGCGGGGAGGCGGCCGGCTTGAGGGGTCGAGGGGCGTGAGGGACCGCTACTCGCTCGCCGTCGGGCTGATCTTCCTGGCGCTGATCGCGGTGGCGACGATCCACACCCTCGGCGGCGGGGGCGGCGAAGACACGCTCGGGCTCGACCGCCAGCCGCCCCGCTGGCCGCTGCCCGAGTTCGCCGTGCCGGCCGCGGCGGGCGGCCTCGAAGGCGACGCCAACGTCTACCAGGACGACTGCGCCGGCTCGTCCCTGCCCTGCCCGGAAGGCTCGGTCCGCGCCCCCGCCTGCCGGATCGCGACGCCCGGCGCGATCCGGGTCTGCGACCTCTTCGACCGGCCGCTGGTGATCTCGTTCTGGTTCGGGACCGAAAGCGGCTGCGAGGCCGAGCAGAACGTCGTCAGCGCGGTCGCCGAGCGCTACCGTGGACGGGTGAACTTCCTTTCGCTGGACGTCCGCGACTCGCGCGGATCGGTTCGCGAACTGGTCCGCGAGCACGCCTGGAAGATGCCGGTCGGCTTCGACCGCGACGGCGCGGTGGCGGCGCTCTACCGGGTCGGCGGCTGCCCGACCTTCGCCTACGCCTACCCCGGCGGCACGCTGCAGGGGGCAAGCATCGGCGAACTCGGCGTCGGGGCCTTGAGTCAACATGTCCAGAGACTGCTGAACGCGACGCGGGTGGCGGAAAGGGGCTGACATGGGCGCCGAAGGGGCACGGGCAGCGATCGGTTGGGAGCCGGCGCCGACGCCGGGCTGGGTGGCGCCGCATCTGGAGGCCGAGTTCCCCGGGCTCTCGCTCGCCACCGTGGAGGTCGACAGCCGACCCGGGCGCAGCCCCGAGCCGGTCCGCCGCCGTCTCCGCGTCCTCTCCGATCGGCTCTTCGGCGCCGAGGCGATTCGCCTGCGCGGCCGGCCGATCCCCTGGGCCTACCGCGTCTTCTTCCGCCAGATCGGGCTCGACCCCGACCGCGACCGCACCCCGGTCGAGCAGCTGGTGCTCGACCGCCTCCAGGACGGCTGCTTTCGCAGCCACGGGATGCCCGCCGACGCGCTGACCATCGCCACCGTGGAGACCGGGGTCGCGCTGCGCGCCTTCGACGCCGACCGCCTCGACGGCTGCCTCTGCATCCGCGACGCGGCGCCGGGCGAGTCGCTGCCCGGGCGGGCGAGCGAGCTGGCGGCCGGGACGCTGACGATCGCCGACGAGTCGGGCCCGGTCGGCCTCCTCTTCGGCGCCACCGCCGCGGGGCGCACGGTGCAGCGCGACAGCCGGCGCATCGCGGTCGCCGCGGTCGCCGTCGGCGCCGTCCCCGCGATCGCCGTCGACGAGGCGCTCTGGATTGCCGCCTCGGCCCTCGAGGCCGCTTAGAATCAGGCTATGCCGGATCTGCTCGACAGGGAGACGCACCGGCCTTCGACGCTCGTCACCCAGAGGGTTGCAAGCGCCGGGGGGGTCGGAGAGCGGCGCGCGCGGGGCGAGCTGCGGCGTCAGATCGGCAGGCTCGAGAAGGAGCTCGCCGGGCTCGTCGCCGCTGGGCTCGGCCGGGTCGCGGTCCCGCACCGGGTCGAGGCGACCGGGCGACCGCGGGTGCTCGGGCTGGGTGAGCTGGAGGAGGTTCGCGACGCGCTCGCGACCCGCGTCGCCGAGGCGCGCCGCGCGCTCGCCGAGCGCGACGCCGTGGAGGCCGCCAACCGCGAGCTGCTCGCCGCGATGATCGCCGCCCCGGCGGAGCACCGCTGGCTGCGGATCAGCCGCGCCGACGTCGGCCGACCGGGCTGCGGCCACTGGCACTCGCGCCCGGTGCTCGGCCCGCTCGGGATGCTGATGGGCTGGTGGCGCGTCAAGGTCTCATCGGGATGTCCGAGAGGCGGGCGGCTGGCGGCCGCTTCCAGACCCCGGACCAACGGCCTCCGGCGCCGTGGGGATCGGCGCCGCTCGCCGAGCTGGCGATCCTCGCCGGGATCATCTGCCTGATCATCGGCGTCGTCGGCGGCCACCAGACGATGATCGGTGTCGGTGTCGCGCTCGCCGCGGTCGGCGGCATGGAGGTCGCGATCCGCGAGCACTTCGCCGGCTATCGCTCCCACACGACCCTGCTCGCCGGCTTCGTGTTCGTCGTCGTCGTCGGCGTCCTCTTCTACCTGGCGGGGCTGGTGCTCGCCTACGCCCTGCCGATCGGCGCCGTCTGCTTCGCGGTGGCCTTCTACCTGGCCCGCCGCGCATTCCAGCGCGCCTCCGGGGGTCTCAGCTTCCGGATCGGCGGAATGCGCGGCTAGCCGGGTACGGGGTCGCCTCGGGGCGGCTCAGGCGACGGCGGTGGGCGGCGCGGAGGTGCGGGCGGCGAGCTCGGTCGAGAGCATGGTGCGCTGGCGCGGGGTGAGCGTGCCGAGCTGCTTGTTCTCGCTCAGCGAGAGCGGCATCAGGAACTTGCGGGCGCGGGTGCGTCCCCAGCGCCGCTGGCTGGTCAGGAGCTCGGAGATGGTCATGCTCTCGGTCTGCCACGGGCAGTCGCGAACGACGTCGGCGGGATCGAGGTCACCCCTTGCCACCGCACGCTTCAACTCGGCGCGGGCGAGGCGCACGGAGTTGGCGCGTTGGAGGGCCCTCATGTGCTGAGGGGGCTCTGGAGATGCGGTCGTCGTTGCGGGTGCCGTCACGGCAGCGTCCACTGGACTCCTCCCTTCAAAAGGAATCGTTAACTGGGTGGTCTCGTCGTCGCTCCACCGAGCCTTCCTGCCTGACCGAGGACCCGCGATGGCGGGGGCCCTGCCGTCTTCGTTTCGGTGGCGGCGGCGAGGAGACGAAGCTACGTCTTGGGGATGGGAGCGTCAACCCGGAGTCGTCGCATCGACGTCCGGTGCGGTCGCTAAGAGCAACATTTTCGCGCGAGCCCGACGAAGGTCGCTATCCGCACAAGTCTGAAACTACCCCCCCGGGGGGATGTCAACTTGGCGTTAACCGACGGTTACAGTCTCGGCAGGTCCGGGAAGTCCCGGATGGTCCGCTCGATCGTCGCCAGGGCGCTGTCGAGGTGCTCCTTGGTGTGGGTCGCCATCAGGCTCGTCCGCAGCAGCGCGCCCGCCGGCGGCACCGCCGGGTGGATCGCGACGTTGGTGTAGACGCCGGCCTCGAAGAGCGCCTTCCAGAGGAGCACCGCCTGCCAGTCGTCGCCGACCACGACCGGCACCACGGGGGTGGTGGCGACGCGGCCGTCGGGCAGCGTGCCCGGCTCGACCACCCGCAGCCCGAGCTCGCGCAGGCCCTCGCGCAGGTAGGAGGCGTTGCCGAGCAGGCGCTCGAACAGCGCCGGCCCCTCGGCGCGGATCACGCGCAGGGCCGCCAGCGCCGCGCCGACCGCGGCGGGGACCGCCGAGGCGCTGAAGATGAAAGCGCGGGAGGAGACGCGCAGGTACTCGACCACGTCGGCCGGGCCGGCGATGAAGCCGCCGCAGGAGGCAAGGCTCTTGGAGAAGGTCCCCATCCGCAGGTCGACCTGGTCCTCGAGGCCGAAGAGCTCGGAGGCGCCGGCGCCGCGGGCGCCGAGCACGCCGGCCCCGTGCGCCTCGTCGACCATCAGCCGGGCGCCGTGGGCGCGACAGAGCTCGACGATCGCCGGCAGGTCGCAGACGTCGCCCTCCATCGAGAAGACGCCGTCGACGACGACCAGGACGCCGCCGCCGTCCTCGGCGCCGCGCGCCAGCATCTTCTCCAGTTTGTCCATCCGGTTGTGGCGGAAGGGGCGCAGTTTGGCGCCGGAGATGCGGACGCCGTCGAGGATCGAGGCGTGGTCGCCGGAGTCGCAGATCACCGTGTCGGCGGGGCCGAGGATCGTCCCGATCGCGCCGACGTTGGCCTGGTATCCGGTGGTGAAGACGATCGCGTCCTCGGTGCCCATCCACTCGGCCAGCTCGCGCTCCAGATCGAGGTGCAGCGGCGTGGTGCCGTTGAGCAGGCGGGAGCCGGTCACCCCGGTGCCGTAGGTCTCCAGCGCCTCGCGGGCGGCATCCTTGACCCGCGGGTCGCCGGTCAGCCCGAGGTAGTTGTTGGAGCCGAGCATGATCGTCTCCCGGCCCTCCATCTCGACCACCGGGCCGGCCTGCGAGGTGAGCAGGCGGAAGTAGGGGAGGAGGTCGTGCTCTTTGGCGGCTTCGAGTTGCTCGAGTCGGTCGTGTTCGCGCGCCTTGGCGAAGACGTCGACCGGGGCCTTGGCGGTCTCGCTCATGCCGGGAAGTCTAGGTCTGAAGACGGGGGAAAGGGTGCGAACCCGCAGTTTGCGGGGTTCCCGGGGAGGGCGCCGGGACGCGACCTGGCCCCTCGCTATTTTGAGTTCGGTGAGTGACCACCACCTTGAAGGGGAGATCGTCGCCGAGGAAGACGCCGCTGCGGAGGACGCCGTCGACCCGGTCCGCAGGCTTCCCGGTCCGGCCGCGGACGCGGCCTCCCCGGTGCTGCGCGGTGAGGTGAGGAGCGCCGCGATCGCCGCGGCCGGCGGCGTCCTGGCGGGCGCCGCGACCGTCGCCGCGGTGCGTGCCGCCGCCGCGGTCGGCTCGCGGGCGCGTGGCTCGCGGCGACTGACACGTCGCCGGCGACCGGCCGGCAAGGTGATCGCCAGCCGCTCCTTCCTGGTCGACGTCCACCTGCTTGACCGCTAGCTCCCGGTGGGCGCGGCGGCTTCGCTCGAGGTCGAGGTTCGGCCTCCCTCGCCGTTCCGGCTCGGCCGCGGCAGCGCCGACCGCACCCTGCGGGTCGAGCGCGGCATCGCCGCCCGCCTGCTCACGGTCGACCGCGCGCCGGTGCTGGTGCGCGCCTGGCCCCGGGCCGGCCGGGTCGCCTTCCGCGCCGAGGCGGTCGACCCGGGGGCGCTCGCCGTCGTGGTCCGCTGCGGCGAGCCGCGCCCGGCGGGGCGGGCGGAGCTGGCGTGGGCGATCGAGCGGCTGCGCTTCGCGCTCGGGGTCGACGAGGACATGTCGGACTTCCACCGCCGCTTCCGTCGCGACCCGCTCCTCGGCCCGCTGATCCGTCGCATGCCGGACTTCCGCCCCCGCCGCCGGCCGTGGCCGTGGGAGGCACTCGCCGCGGCGGTCTGCGGGCAGCTGATCGAGGCGAGCCGCGCGGCGACGATCGAGCGCCGCATCGTCGGCCGCTGGGGCGCCCGGCTCGGGCAGGGCCGGGCGGCGCTGCGCGACGTGCCGTCCGCCGCGCTGATCGCCGGCCGCGCGCCCGCCGAACTGGAGTCGATGGATCTCTCCGGCGGCCGTGCGGTGGCGCTCGCCCGGGTCGCCCGCGAAGTCGCCCGCGGTCGCTGCGACGTCGGCTCGCCCGCCGGTGACGCGCGCCTGCTCGCCACCTCGCAGATCGGCCCCTGGACGGTCCAGTGCCTGGCCCTCTTCGGGCGGGGCGAGATGGACTCGCTGCCCGCCGGCGACCTCGGCTACATCAAGCTGGTCGGCCACCTCGCCGGCCTCGGCCGACGCGCCACGGTCCCCGAGGTCGAGGAGTTCTACGCGCCGTACGAGCCCTTCCGCGGCCTGGTCGGCTCGCTGACGCTGGCCGGCCTCCACCGCGTGGTCTCCGAAGGCCCGCGCCTGCCCCTGGCGGCCTGACGGCACCGGCGGGCTGCGGCCGTCCGAGACGGCGCGCCCGTCCCACCCTCCACTTCGGCAGGTAGGAGGGCGGGACGGTCGCGCCTCGGCGGGCGGCTGCCCGCCCGGCGTTCGCAGTTCTCCGCGCATACCGCGGATGTCTGCGAACTCACCGGGGAGCCGGCCCGCGATCCCCGGGATGCGGTCGTCCTTTGGTCCGCCCCGCCGGGCGCGGTCGTCCTAACGTCCGTCTACCGGACCAAAGGACGACCGCGCCTTCCGGACCGGACCAAAGGTCGACCGCATGCCCCGCGGCGCCGTGGCGTTCGCAGTTCTCCGCGCTATCCGCGGATGTCTGCGAACTCATCGAGGGACGACCTGTTGCGTTCGCACTTTGCCGCGCTATGCGCGGAGAAGTGCGAACGCATCGCCGTGTCCAGCGACGCTCGTTCACCTGAGCCGGTTGGAGGCGGCTCAAGTGAACGAGCGGCCGCCCCCGGCGTCCCCCGCCCACACAGGCGCGCCCACCCCTTCCTACCTGCCAAGACGAGGAAGGGATGGGCGCGCCTTCGTGCGATGGCCGGGGAAAGGACGACCGCACGGCCGGGGACCGGGAACGGGGGGCTCGCCCAGGCGGGATTGACGCCAGGCGCGCGCGGCGATGCGGGCGGGCCGACGCTACGCGCGGGCGGCGGCGCCGGCGGCGTAGGAGCGGGCCGCCTCGCGGCCGCGGCGCAGTCGCTCGAGGTCGCCGCTGCGCTCGGCGAGGCGGGCGGCGAGCAACTCCGCGGTCCGCTGCTGGGCGACGGCGGCGCGGCGCAGGGCAGGCTCCGCCGCGGCCGGTGGCCGGGAGGGGAGGCCGGCCACGATCTCCGCGGCCTGCGCGTAGAGGTCGGTCAGCTCCTCGGGCCGACCCGCCTCGCAGGCGGCCAGCTCGGCCTCGGCGAGCTCCGCCAGCCGCTCGTAGGGGGCGGCGCTCACGTCCCCGCCCGGGCCACCGAGGCCACGGTCGGCCTCCGCGCCTCGCCGGGGACATGCGCCGCGGCGCTCACGCCTGGGTCCCGGCGCCGAGCGTCGGCCGGCCGCCCGCGTCGGGCGGCGGGGCGGCGGCGATCGTCGCCCAGGCCTCGCGCAGCTCGGCGAGCAGCTTCGCAACCCGCTCGACCCGACGCGGGTCGCGCTTCAGCTGGGCGGCCAACAGCTCGCGCTTGCAGAACATGTAGATCTCGGCGAGTCGCTCGGTCACGTCGCCCGCCGCCGGATCGAGCGTCGCCAGCAGCTCGTCCAGGATCGCCCCGGCGCGGTTCAGCGCGTTGCCGGTCGCCGCCGGGTCGTCGTCGCGCATCGCGGCGGCGCCGCGCGCCAGGAAGCGGGCGAGGCCGTCGTAGAGCATCACCACGAGCTTCTCCGGCGCCGCCGTGAGCACGCTGTCCTGGGCGTAGGCCTGGCTGGCGCTGCGGTAGGGATTCATCTCAGGGGAGGCTCGCGATCTGACCCGCCAGCCAGTTCGATTCCGATTTCGACTTGGCGAGCGCCGTTTCCATCGCCGTGAACTGGGCGTGGAGGCGTTCTTCACGCAGCGCCAGCCGTTCTTCGAGGGCGGTCATCTGTTCGCGCAGCAGCGCCGCTTCCTTGGTGGCGGCGCCGATCCGTTCGGAGATGCCGCCGCTCGGCGCGGCCGCCGCTTCGACGATCGGTTCGAGGACGGTGGCGAAGCCGCTCGCGCCGCTGATCGCTTCCTTCGCCGCGGCGGGTTCGCTCTTCAGCAGCGCGGCCAGCTTCGATTCGTCGAAGGTGAGCAGGCCGCGCACCGAGGCCGAGTCGGCGGTCACGGTCGTGCTCGGGGCACCGGTGCTGACGCCAAGTTCGCCGAGCCCCGATTCGGAGAGGGCCTGGCGCATCTGGCCGAGCAGGCTCCCCAGCGTGTTGTCCCCGAAGAGCACCCCGCGGTTGGCTTCTTCGGAGGTCTTCGGTTCCCGCACCGGTTCTTCGCCCACCTTCGCCTCGATCGCTTCCACCGCGGCGTTGTAGGCGGAGACGAAGGACTTGACCTTCGCCGCGATCGAGGCGGTGTCGGCGGTCGGTTCGGAGACATCGATCGTCACCGGGCCGGTGGTGACCGCGCCGAGCGTCACGGTGACGCCGGGGATCGCTTCGGTCAGCACGTTGGAGGAGGAGCTGCCCGCGACGCCGTCGACCGTGTAGAGGGCGTTGAGGCCTTCCTTGGCCTTCGCGGCTTCTTCGCTGATCGTCGACCCTTCGGCGGTGATCGTCGCTTCGGCCCCGGTGGTCTTCGAGGAGAGCACCAGCTTGCCGCCGACGGCGACCGCCGCGACCCCGGCTTCGGGGTCGGAGTTGATCGCCGTGACCGCGTCGGCGAGCGTCGCGCCCGCCCCCAGTTCGATCGTCTGGCCGTCGACGACCAACTGCGAGGCCGCTTCGCTCGGGGTGAATTCGAAGGTCTTCTGCGCGGCGCGGGCAAGCTGTCCGACTTCCACCTGGTAGCCGCCCGCCCCGGCCCCGCCGTTCATTTCGGCGCCGACCGCGGTCGCGGAGGAGGTGACGGTCTGCACGTTTTCCCAGAGGGTCGGCGAGCGCAGCGCCTGCAGCGAGGAGGAGACTTCCCGCAGCTTGGCGAGGATGCCCTGGAGGTCGGTTTCGCGCGCCTTCACCTGACCCTGCCGCTGCTGCAGCCGGGTCTCCGGGATCCGTTCCACGGACATCAGCTTTTCGATGATCGCTTCGGTGTTGAGGCTGGTTGCCAGCCCGGTGATCGAGATCGTGCCGGCCATCAGGCGGTCACCCGTCCCGCGGCGAAGTCGAAGACTTCGGTCGGCGCGACGCTGCGCAGCACCTTGCCGCTGCGGTCGCGGAGCTCGACCCGCAGCTTGCCGTCCTCGCCGTGGGAGAAGCGCAGTTCGCGCCCCAGCTCGTGGAGGCGGGCGGCGGCGCGGGCGGCTTCGCGTACCTCGGCGCTCACCTCGGGCGGCGGCGAGTCGCTTGCCCCGGCGCTCGCCAGGTCGGCGGCGAAGTCGGCCTTGTCGGAGCGGCGGGGGTCACTGGCGGGGGGGTCAGGCACGGGTCGCACCGGGCTCGGTCCTTCGATTCGGGAGAAGCTGACGGTCATTCATTCTGGGTAATCGGCCGGGTCAGACCGAACTTGAGGCAAGTTCTCGCGCGCCTTCTTCGAAGGCGCGCGCGTCCTCGGTGAGGCCCTGCGCGGCGGCCACGCGAGCCAGCCCGGCGAGCGCCTCGGGGTCGGGCCCGTCCTCCTCGCAGGCGGCGATCCACTCGTCGGCCGCCGACTCGAGGAAGCCGCGGCGCAGGTAGATGTCGGCGAGCAGGGAGTGGCGCCTACGGCCTGGCAGGCCGGTCGCGACGAGGGCCGGGAGGAGCGCTTCGAAGGCCTCGAACTCCTGCACCCGCAGGAGCGCCTCGAGCATCGTCGCCAGCGGCGCCGCGCACTCCGCGTCGAGCGACGGGTAGGCCGACGACCCCGCCCAGGCGGCGAAGAGGTCGAGCTCGGCCGCCCCCATGCCGCGCCGCGCCGCCCGCGCCCGCGCCGCAGCGGTCGGCAGGTCGGCCAGCACCAGGCCGAACAGCTCGCTGCGCGCGGCCCCCACGGCGCAGGCGTCCTGGTCGGCGACGGTCGCCGCCGCGGTCGCCGCCTCCTCGTAGCGGCGCTGGGAGAGGAGGGTCTCGGCCAGCGCCAGGCGGGCGCCGCCGTTGCCCGGCTGGGCCTCGACGACGGCGGCGTAGAGCGGCTCCGCCGCGGCCGCCAGGCCCGCCTCGTAGAGCGCCGTCGCGAGCATGAAGCGGACCGACGGGGTGGGCTCGGCGACCGCCGCCTCGATCGTCGCCACGACCTCCTCCGGGACCTCGCCGCGGGCCAGCATCGCCGCGGCCAGCGGCAGGACCGCGCCGACGTAGGAGGGATGCTCGCGCAGGCAGCGGCGCAGCAGCTCCTCGGCGCGGCCCGGGTTGCCCCGCGCCGACTCGATCGCCGCCAGCCGCACCAGGGCGAGGAAGCTGCCGCAGCCGGCGGTGGGGGAGAAGCGGCTGGGGGCGTCGCCGCGCCGCAGGCACTCCTCGAGCAGGTCGACCGCGCGCTCCGGCTCCCCGGCCGCGGCGGCGAGCTCGGCCCGCTCGAAGACCAGGTCGGTGAGCGCGGGGAAGAGCTCCAGGCCCTCGACGGCCCGCGCCTCGGCCTCCTCGCGCCGGCCGCAGAAGCGCAGCGCCTTCGCCGAGCGCACCGTCAGCGAGGGCAGGAAGGGCCGCGCGCCGCGCCCCGGGTCGGCGGTGGCGAGCTCCCAGGCGCGCTCGAACTGCGCGCAGGCACCCTCCGCGTCGCCCGCCGCGGCGAGCTCGGAGCCGAGGTTGAAGTGCAGGAAGGGGGTCGGCGGCGCCTCCGCCAGCTGCTCGCGCAGCAGGCCGATGTTGCGGCGCGACTTCTCCTTCGCGTCGCGGACCGCGCCGAGGTAGCCGTAGTGGTCGACCCGGATCGCGGTCGGCTCGAGCCGCTCCGGCAGGCCGCCCGGCAGCCGGTGGGCGATCTGCTCGTGGACGCGGCCCTCGAAGCGGTACTCGGGCCGGTTGCGAAAGACGCGCAGGGCGTTGTGGGTGACCGCGGTGCCGTCGCCGAGCTCACCGGTGTGGTTGGTCTCCACCAGGTAGAAGGCCTCGCGCCAGGTCCGCCCGGTCAGCTCGCGCAGGAGCGGCGCGTCGTCGGGGTGGAGCACCTCGTCGGCGTCGAGGAAGAGCAGCCAGTCGCCGCTCGCCGCCTCGATGCTCGCGTTGCGCGCCGCGGCGAAGGAGCCGGTCCACTTGCGCTCGATCACGGTGGCGCCGAAGGAGCGGGCGATCGCCACGGTGCGGTCGCGCGAGCCGGTGTCGACGACGACGATCTCCTCGACCGCCTCGCGGGCGGCGGCCAGCGAGCGCGGCAGCATCTCCTCCTCGTCGCGGACGATCATGCAGAGGCTGAGCCGCAGCCCGCGTGCCGGGCGCGCCCGCGGGGCGAGGCCGCGCGCCCGCGCCTCCAGGCCCCGCAGCCGCGCCGCGACCGCCGCGGGCAGCGGCGGTCGGGAGCCCCGGCGCTCGCGCGCCCGCTCCAGGTCGCGGCCGGCGCGCGGCAGCTCGGGGTCGAGCCGCAGCGCCGCCTCGAGCAGCGCCACCGCTGCCTCGCCCGCGCCCAGCTCGCCCAGGGCGAGGCCGGCGTGGCCGAGGAGGAGCGGCTCGCGCGGCTCGGCCTCGAGGCCGGCGAGCGCCTCCTCGGCGACCGCCAGGTAGAGGCCGGGCAGCTCCCGCGGCGGCGCCTGCCGGGTTGCCGCGAGCCGCCGCTCGATCGCCTCCCGGCGCATCCGGTAGGGAGCCTCGCGGCGGTCGGCCGCGCCCGTCCGGCCGGGCGTCGGGGGGTTCTCGCCGGCGGCGGGATCGTCGTGTCGCGGAGCCATCGCCCCGTTCATCGACCGCGGTCCGGCGGGACGGAGCGATTGGACGTTCGTTCGGGGTGGCAAACGCCGAATTACCCCTTTGCGGCGATCTAGGGGGCCGGCGAAAGCGCCGAAGACGAGCCCGCAGGACCACACCGCACCCCCGATTTCAGGAGGCCCATCGGATGGGAACCCCGGTCACCCGAAGCCAAGTCGACACCGAGCAGCTCTGGCGGCGCTATCGCGACAGCGGCGACCGGTCACTGCGCGACCGGCTCGTCCTCACCTATGTCCCGCTGGTCCGCCACCTCGCCTACCGCAAGGTGCGGGAGCTGCCGGCCTGGTGCGAGGTCGACGACCTCATCTCCAGCGGGATCGAGGGGCTGATCGGGGCCCTCGACCGCTACGACCCCGACAAGGGCGCCAGCCTCGAACAGTTCGTCTGGACCCGGATCCAGGGGGCGGTGCTCGACAGCCTGCGACGGCTCGATTGGGCGCCGCGCAGCCTGCGGCGCTGGGAGCGCGACGCCGAGCGCGCGGGCGAGGACTTCTTCCGCGAGCACGGGCGCCGACCGACCGAGAGCGAGCTGGCCGGGAAGATGGGCATCTCCGAGGACGAGCTGGCGACCCGGATGCGCGACCTGGCGAGCGCGGACCTGACCTCGCTCGACAGCGTGACCACCGCCGACGAAGAGGAAGGGGTCGCCCTCGTGCAGACCGTCGCCGACGGGGAGGGCCGCGCCGACCCCGAGGTCGAGGCGACGCGGACGATCGCCCGCGAGCGCTTCCGACGCGCCTTCTCCCACCTCTCCGACCGCGAGCGCCGGGTCGCGGTGATGCTCTACACCCAGGAACGCACGCTGAGCGAGATCGGCGAGGTGATCGGCGTCTCCGAGAGCCGCGTCTGCCAGATCCACGGCGAACTGAAAAGCCGCCTGCGCTCCTCGCTGCGCCGCGACACCGAGCTCTTCAGCGCCGCCGGCTGACTCGGCTCAAGTCGCGGCGGCGGCGGTCGATCACCGGGGCCAGATGGACAGTGGTCTCTACATCGCCGCCTCCGGGATGCTCACCGAGATGGTCCGCCAGGAACAGATCTCCAACCAGCTCGCCAACGCCAACACCCCCGGCTACAAGGCCGACCGCGCCGCCCAGGCGAGCTTCGGCGAACTGCTCCTCGGCAACACCGCCACCGGCGCCTCCGTGGGGCGGCTCAACCTCGGCGCCCAGATCGCCGAAACCGCGACCGACCTGACCCCGGCGCCGGTCCACGAAACCGGCGACCCGCTCGACTTCGCGATCGAAGGCGAAGGCTTCTTCGCGGTGCGCACCGCGGCCGGCATCCGCTACACGCGCGACGGCCAGTTCACCGCCGACGCCGAAGGCAACCTGACCGACGCCCAGGGCAACCCGGTGCTGGGACCGAACGGGGCGCCGGTGCGGCTGCGCGCCGACGGCACCGCCCGCGCCTCCGACCTCGGCGTCTTCGCCGTGCCGGGCGCCGAAAAGCAGGGCGAATCGCTCTTCGCCGGCACCGCCGCCGGGGCCGCCCGCGGTCGCGTACGGGCCGGCTACCTGGAGGAATCGGCGGTCGACCCGGCCCGCACGATGGTGCAGATGATCTCCTCCTTCCGCTCGCTGGAAGCCGACCAGAAGTCGATCAGGACGATCGACGAAACGCTCGAAGAGTCGGCCGGCCAGGTGGGGGCGATCGGCTGATGGTGGGCGCGCTGGCGACCGCGGCGGCCGGGATGGAAGCCCAGCAGAGCTGTCTGAGCGCCCTCTCCAACGACATCGCCAACGTCTCCACCACCGGCTACAAGAGCCTCCGGGTCGGCTTCCGGGACCTGCTCTACCAGGCGCCCGGCCGGGGCGGCGCGGCAGGCACCCGGACCGGCACCGGGGCGGTCGCCGAAGTGATCGGCCGCGACTTCGGCGAGGGCTCGCTCGAACCGACCGAACGGCCGCTCGACGTGGCCCTCACCACGCCCGGCTTCATCCAGGTCGAAGGCCCGGGCGGCGGGGTCGCCCTGACCCGCGACGGCGCGCTCGCGGTCGGCCCCGAAGGCATGCTGCAGACGGCCTCCGGGCAACGGCTGCAGCCGCCGGTGCGGGTCCCGGCGGGGGTCGATCCCGAAGAACTGCAGATCGCCGCCGACGGCACGGTCAGCGCCGGCGGGCGCAGGCTCGGCCGGATCCCGTTGGTCGAAGTCCCCAACCCGAGCGGGCTGCAGCCCGACGGGCAGGGCGGCTTCCTGCCTACTGCGGCGAGCGGCGCGGTCGGCGCGGCGCCACGGGCGCGGCTGCGGCAGGGTGCCCTGGAGTCCTCCAACGTCGACCTGGCGACGGTGATGACCGCGATGAGCGAAGCCCAGCAGGGCTACGCGCTGGCCGGCAAGGCGGTGACCACGCAGGACGAAGTCCTCGCCGTCGCCAACGGGCTGGTCCGATGAGCGCGGCGCGACCAAGCGTCCATCTCTGGCTCTCCGCGCCGGGAGCGAAGCGCGAGGTATTCCGATGATGACCGCGGGTGCAGCGGCGACCGCCACCGTCCCGGCCGCGGTGCGGGGGGAAGGCTCGGGGGCCGTGCGCGGGTACCGCGCCGCGCTCGAGTTCGAATCGATGCTGCTGAAGCAGGTGCTGAGCGAGGCGCTGCCAGAATCGCCGGCGGGCGCCGAAGCGGAAGGCGAAGGCGGCGCGCTCGGTGCCGACCCGCGGATGGCGAGCCTCCCGGAAACGGTCACCGAAGCGGTGGTCGGGGCCGGTGGGCTCGGGCTCGCGCAGGAGATGTACAAGTCCTTCGAGGGGAACCGATGACCGAGGTGATGGTCGCCGACCACGTCCTGCCCGCCGCGGTGGCCCGCCACCTCGAGCTGCAGATCGCCTCCGCCCAGCGGCTGCTCGACCTGGTCCTGCGCCAGGGCGCGGCGATCCGCGAGCGCGACGTCGAGGCGGTGCTGGCCCGGCTCGCCGACATCCAGGTGGAGATGGCCGGGCGCGAGGCGCTGGAGCGCGAGCGGCTCGAGCTGATCCGCCGAGCGGCGTCGCGGCTCGGTACCGAGCCGAACGCGGTCAGCCTCGCCGCCCTGGCGAGCCTCGCCACCCCCGCCGAGCAGGAGCGGCTGCTCGGCCGCAGCGCCGAACTGCGCGGCCTGCTCGCCGAGGTCGCCCGCGAGCACGGCATCAACCGCGCCCTGATGCGCCAGGAACTGACCTTTCTCGACCACCTCCTGCGGATCAGCGGCGAGGAGCCGGAGAACGGCGGGCGCCGGCTGATGGACGTGGAGGCCTGATGCCGGTCTCCACCTTCATGGGGCTGCAGACGGCGCTGCGCGGGCTGATCGCCCAGCAGGAGGCGCTGGACACCACCTCCCACAACATCGCCAACGCGAGCACGCCCGGCTACTCGCGCCAGGAAGCGCTGATGGGCGCCACCCCGGCGCTGCGGCAGGTGACCGGCTCGTCGGCCGGCGGCGGCGTGGCCGAAATCGGCACCGGCGTCGACGTGACCGGTTACAAGCGTGCCCGCAACCGCTTCCTCGACCTCCAGTACCGCGCCCAGGCGATGCGCCTCGGCGGCCTGGCGGCCAAGGTCGAAGGGCTGGAAACGGTCGAAGGGGCGCTCGCCGAGCCGGGCGAAACTGGGATCTCCGCCCAGCTGCAGACCTTCTGGTCGGATTGGGAAGGGCTCGCCAACGATCCCGAAGACCAGGCGGCGCGCCAGGCGGTGGTCGAAGCCGGCAAGGCGCTGGCGACCAGCCTCGGCGAACTCGACTCGCAGCTGACCGAAGCCGCCGAAGTTGCGAGCGCCCAGTACGAAGCGATCACCGGCCCGGGTGGCGAAGTCGAAGCCAAGGCGAAGGAAATCGCGCAGCTGAACGGCGCGATCCGCAGCGCGATCACCTCCGGCTCCTCGCCGAACGACCTGCTCGACCGCCGCGACCTGCGGCTCGACGAACTCTCGACTCTGGGCCAGGTCTCGGTCACCGAACTCGGCGACGGGACGATCGAAGTCGGTTTCGGCGACGCCGCCGCGCCGCTGGTCTCCGGCACCGCGGTGGAATGGCCGCAGACCCTGGAAGAACCGAAGGGCAAGCTCGGCGCGCTGGCAGAAATCTCCCGCGCGGGCGGCACCGTCGACTCCTTCCGGGCCGAACTGAACGCCTTCTCCGAAGGCCTTGCCGAAGCCGTCAACGCGCTCCACACCAAAGCCGGCGGCCCCGCCTTCTTCACCTACGTGCCCGGCAGCGGCGCGTCGACGCTCGCCGTCGCCGTCGAAGCCGCCGAAGTGCAGACGACCAGCGAAGCCGCCGCCGGCGGCAACGACATCGCCACCGCGATCGGGGCGCTGCGGGGCGGCGCGGTCGACCGCTCCTACGCCGCCTTCGTCACCCGGGTGGGGACCGAAATGAACGAAGCCCGCAACGGCGAAACCAACGCCCAGGCCCTGCTCTCCACCGTGCAGGAACGGCGCGAATCGACCTCCGGCGTCTCGCTCGACGAAGAGATGACCAAACTGATCAGCTTCCAGCGCGGCTACGAAGCGTCGGCCCGGGCGATGACCGCGCTCGACGAAGCGCTGCAGGTGCTGATCACGCGGACCGGGCGGTCCGGGCTCTGATGGGCGGCCCGCGATGACGATGCGCGTCACCGAAGGCATGACCGCCCGCACGATCCTCCGCGACGTCGGCGCCGCGCGGGGGCGGATGACCGACCTGCAACGCCAGATCTCCTCCGGCAAACGGATCACCCGACCCGCCGACGACCCGTTCGGGACGGGGCGCGCCCTGCAGCTGAGCGGCGAGCTGGAAGCGTTCCGCCAGTACGGGTCGAACGTCAGCGACGGCACCGGCTGGGTGACGGCGACCGAAACCGCCCTCGGCCGGATCACCGACACCCTGCAGCGCGCCCGCGAACTCCTGGTCCAGGGCGGCAACGACTCCAACGGCCAGGTCGCCCGCGAAGGGATCGCGGCGGAGATCGAAGCGCTGACCGAAGCGGTCAAGCAGGAAGCCAACGTCACCTACGACGGCCGCTACGTCTTCGCCGGCACGGCGACCGACACGCGCCCCTACGAACTCGGCGAAAACGACGCCTACTCCGGCAACGAAGGCCAGATCGTGCGGGTGATCGGGGCGGGCGTCTCGCTGCCGGTCAACGTGAACATCCGCTCGCTGCTCGGCGAAGGGCAGGCGGCCAAAGACAACAAGCTGCTCAACGTGCTGCGCGACGTCGCCTCCAACCTGCGCGGCGGCACCGCCGCCGACGCCGAAGCCCTGCGCGGCACCGACCTCAGCCGGCTCGACGGCAACCTCGATGAACTGACCCGGGTGCGCGCCGTGGTCGGCGCCACCACCGATCGGCTGCGCAGCGCGGGAACGCGACTGGAACAGCTGGAAGAATCGAGCCTCAACCAGCTCTCCCACGTACAGAACGTCGATATGGCCGAAGCGATCGTCGAATACTCCACCCAGCAGACCGCCTACGAAGCCGCGCTCCGTGCCGGGGCCAGGATCGTGCAGCCGTCGCTGCTGAATTTCCTCCGGTAGGGCGAGGGGCGAGCTTGCCGCAGACCGTCGCCAGCACCCGCTTCGGGGCGCTCGAGGTGCCCGACGAGGCGCTGATCGAGTTCCCCGAGGGAATGATCGGGGTCGGCGGCCGGCGCTTCGCGCTGCTCACCCGCGAGGAGAGCGGCGCCTTCAAGTGGCTGCAGGAGACGGGCGAGCCGGACCTGGCGCTGCCGGTGACCGACCCCTTCCCCTTCTTCCCGGACTACGAAGTCGTCCTCTCCGACGCGGAGGCCGAGCGGATCGGGGTGACCGACCCGCGCGCCGCCGACGTCCTGGTCGTCGTCCGGGCCGACGAGGATCCGGGGAAGATCAGCGCCAACCTGCTGGCCCCGATCCTGGTTTCCGCCGGGGTCGGTCACCAGGTGCTGAACGAGGCCGACTGGGCGCCGCTGCGCGAGCCGCTCCTGGCGGGCGGGCGCGAGGCCGCGGCCTAGACGATGCTGACGATCAGCCGGCGGGCCGGCGAGCGGATCCTGATCGGCGACGGCATCGTCGTCGAGGTCGTCGAGGTGAGCGGCGGCACCGTGCGCCTCGGGATCACCGCGCCGCGCGACCAGCGGATCTACCGCGAGGAGCTCTGGGAGCGGGTCAAGCGGGAGAACGAAGCGGCGGCGCGCGCCGACTTCAGTGCGGGGGCAGCGCCACCAGACCCAGCGTGAGCGCCCGCGCCACCGCCTCGGCCGAGGTGCGGGCGCCGAGTTTGCGACGAATGTTCCGCACATGGGTGCGGGCGGTGTGGGGGCTGATGCAGAGCGAGGCGGCGATCTCCTCGACCCCGGCGCCGCGGGCCAGTTCGGCGGCGACGCGGCGCTCGCGCGGCGAGAGCAGCGACTCGGTCGGGGTCGGGGCGGCCGGGTGCGTGTGGCACTCGAAGAAGCTGCCGCCGGCGGCGACCGCGTGGATCGCGCGGACCAGGCGCTCGGGCGGGCATTCGCGGCAGACGGCGCCGCGGACGCCGCGCTCGGCGAGCTCCGGCGCCGGGGCGAGCGGCCGGTCGACCATCACCAAGGTGGCGGCGCCGTGGCGGCGCGAGAGGCTCGCGGCGAGCTCGTGCTCCGGCGCGAAGCCCGCCAGCAGGACGACATCGGGGCGCGTGCCCAGCAGCTCGCTGCCGGTCTCTTCGGGCAGGACGACGTCGATCATCTCCGCCCGCAGGAGGGCGGCGAGGCCCGCCCGCGAGATCGCCCGTTCGGAGTAGACGGCGACCTTCGGCATCCGCACCGACAGGTTCGACAGATCGGGCGCCCTCCGGCCCCCGGAGCCCAGCGGGCGACCCGACCGCGCGCTGCGGCCCTCGGTTGAGGCGAGGTCGCTCATCCGATCCGCACGTAGCCGGTGGCACCGCTGCCGCCGGGCGGGTAGGTGCGTTGGGCCACCTGGTTTTCGGAGTTGCCCTCGATCGTGTGGATCGTCCCGTCGGGTTCGACCGATTCGACGATGCCGACGTGTTCCGCTCCCCAGACGATCAGGTCGCCGGCCTGTGGGGTGCCGTTGCCCGCGGGGATCGCACGGCCGCTGTGCTGCGCCCATTCCCACAGCGCGCCGACCGACTGGAAGCCTTCGCCCGCTTCGCCCAGCGGCGCGCCCGCCTGGGCCGCGCACCAGGAGGCGAAGTCGGCGCACCAGGGCCCGACCACGGCCCCCTGGACCGCCCCGCGGTATTCGGCGATCCGCGGCGATTCGTTGGAGCCGGGCGGCATCTCGGCCTGCCCGACCTGGCTGCGGGCGGCGGCGACCATGGCGGACCCCGCGCCGCTCGCGCCGGTCGCGCCGAGCAGCGGGGTCGCGCCGAGCAGCGGGGAGGTCGACGCGACGCCGAGCGGGGCGGTGGAGGTGCCGAGCGAAGCCCGCCCGAGCGCCCGCGAGAAGGCGGAGGGGGAAGTGGAGGAGAGCGAGGAGCCTTCCGTCGCCGTGGCGGACCCACCCGTGCCGGAGCCCGCCGCGCCGCCGGGGGTCGGGGTCGGGGGGCGCAGCGCGGCTTCGATCGCCGCGATCCGGGCCAGGGTCGTGTCGAGGCTCATCGGCCATGTAATCGGCCCTGCTCAGGGTGTCTTGAACCGGAAAGGGTCCGTTACCCAAAAGTCGTGGAGGGGCGTCCAGGATGTCGAACGCCGGCCTGGACGGGACACCGAGGCGGGTGGCCCAAAACCGACCACCCGCCTCGCGACCCGGTGCCGCTAGTGGAGGAGCGACAGGACCGAAGACCCGGACTGCTTCGCCTGGGCCAGCATCGCCGTGCCGGCTTGTTCCAGGATCTGCAGTTTCGTGAATTCGACCATTTCGGAAGCCATGTCCACGTTGCGGATCCGGCTTTCCGAGGCGCTCAGGTTTTCCTGGTAGACGGCCAGGTTGTTGAGCGTGTGTTCGAGGCGGTTCTGCACCGCGCCGAATTCGGCGCGCTGGCTGGACACCGATTCGATCGCTTCGTCGATCTGTTTGATGTCTTCTTCGCCGCCTTCTTCGAGTTCGAAGGCGACCGCTTTGACCGCTTCGCCGAGGCTCATCGTGGAGACCGTGATGACCTCGCCGTCGTTGGCGCCGACCTGGAACGTGATCGTCGATTTTTCGTTCAGCAGTTTGATGCCGTTGAATTCGGTGTCTTCGCCGATCTGTTCCACCTCGCTGGCGAGCTGGTTGATCTCCGACTGGATCGACGTTTTGTCGGCTTTCGAGAGGGAGCCGTTCTTGTACTGGACGGCGAGTTCCCGGGTCCGCTGCAGCATCGAGTGGACCTCGTTGAGGGCGCCTTCCCCGGTCTGCACGAGGGAGACGGCGTCCTGGGTGTTGCGCTGGGCCTGGCCGATGCCTTTGACCTGGGCGCGCAGCCGTTCGCTGATCGCCAGGCCGGCGGCGTCGTCCGCGGCACGGTTGATGCGGTAGCCCGACGACAGCCTTTCCATCGATTTGGCGAGGCTTTCGCTCGTCGAGACCAGGTTGCGGTGCGCGTTGAACGCTTCGATGTTGGTCTGGATACGAAGGGACATTCTCGATCGCTCTCCTTGGATCGGTTGGTTGATTGGTCCCGGGGCAACTCCCTGTCGCCCCTGTGCTTATGGGTGCTCGTCCCCCGTGATCGTCCGCCGCCCGCGGTTCTTTAGCCCAATTCCCCCACCCGTTTCCGAGCTTTCCGGGTCATGGGACCCCCTAAGCTCGGAAACGGGTCGTCTTGATCGTGTGCCGCTTCTTGGCTCGGCGGGATGGAACGATCGCCGGGGCCTCGCGTTCGTACTTCTGCGTCCGATATGGGGCAAAAGTACGAACGCACCGCGGCCCGCGTCAGCTCTCCCCGGCCGTGGGAGTGCCGAGGCCGGTGACGGCGTCGACGCGGACCGCCCACTCGTCGTCGACGATCTCGAGCTCGCCGTGGCCGAGCCGCAGGCCGTTGACGTAGAGGTCGATCGGGTCCTCGAGGCGGCGGTCGAGCTCGACCACGGCGCCGACCCCGAGGGCGACGACCTCGGCGAGCGAGAGGCGCGCCTGGCCGAGCTCGGCCCAGACCCGCATCGGCACCTGGCCGAGCGAGCGCCGCAGCGCCGCGTCCGGCTCGGCCTCGGCCCGGGCGCCCCGCCGCGAGGCCGCGCCGGCGAGCCGCGTGAGCCCCTCCGCCGCGCTCGGGTCGAGCGCCTCCAACACCTGGACGGCCCGGCGGCTGCCGCTGCGACCCGGCTTGGCGCGCAGCACCCGCACGTCCTCGACGCAGAGCCCGAGCCCCTCGCCGACCCGACCGCCGAGCCGCAGGGTGGAGCCGGGGGCCAGCCCGAGGACCTCCGCGGCGGGCGTCTGCGGTCCCGCGATCTCGGCCCGCAGGGCGACCTCGATCCCGGCCATCGCCTCGCGCAGGCGCAGCCCGGTGACCGGGTCGGGGCCCTCCTCGCCCTGGCCGCGGTGGCCGAGGATCTGCTCCTCGACCGGGGCGATCGAGCGGTGGGGGAGGAGCAGCGTCAGCGCGAACTCGCGCCCCAGCATGCGGGCCCGCATCGCCAGCTCCAGGGTCGGCTCGCTGACCGGCGCCAGCCCCGACGTCTCCAGCGGCGAGTCGATCGCCGCCAGGGCGAGGTCGGTGCCGGTCAGGTCGCGCCAGACGGCGGTCAGCTGGCCGAGCAGGTCGTCGAAGAGCCGCCCCGCCAGGGCGAGGTCGATCTCGCTGAGGCGTCGGTCGGGCGGCGGCTCCTCCGGGGCGCCGCTGAGCAGCGACTCGATCCCGGAGAGGACGAAGCCGGCATCGGCGGCGAGGAGGACCTGGGTCTCGATCGGCCGCAGCTCGACCACGCCGCAGAGCGCCGAGGCGGCGAGCCGCTCGTGCGCGCTCGACCAGGTGAGCTGGGTCGCCTCGCCGAACTCGAGCTCGATCGGCAGCCGCAGCTCGGCCGAGAGCCGGGTCGAGCTGGTCCGGCAGAAAGCGCTCAGCGCCCGGCCCAGCCGGCGCTCGTGGTCCGGCGTGAACTTGGTCGGCCGGGTGAAGTCGATCGTCTTCATCGTGCTCATCCGAGCCTCTCCTCCTCGGCGCGGCCGGCGGCGCGGCGCTCGATCTCCTCCAGTAGGACGGCGCGGCGGCGTTCGGCCGAGGCGCGGGCCGCCGCCTCCTCGGCGACCGCGAGATGGCGCCACACCATCACCGCGAGCCCCCAGCAGGCGACGTAGCCGACCACCCCGGCGAGCAGCGCCCGCAGCCCGGCGCTCGCCGGCGGCACGCCGGCGTGGAGCGCCAGCAGGGCGACGAGGACGAAGGCTCCGATCCCGCCCCAGCCGCGGGCGAGGTCGATCTGGCGGCGCGCCCGCGGGTGGTCGCGGAGCCGGATCGCCGCCTCCTGGGGCGGCGCGTCGAGTCCCTCCTCGTAGCTCACATCACCACCTCCCGCTTCGCTCCCGGTGCGAAGAACCAGGGATGCGCGCTTGGTCGCCGCGCACTCACGGCGCCACCTTCGAGGCCAGGGCCCGCGGATCGGCCGGGGCTATCTCGGCGGCGCTCTCGGCGACGTAGTGGATCGGCAGCGCGGCGCGGATCGCGAAGTCGACCGCGGCGCCGATGTAGGTGGTGTCGGCGGCGCCGGTGACGAGCACGCGGTCCGGGCCGAGCGGCCGCAGCGCCGCCAGCGTCTCGATCGCGGCCGGCGCCGCGGTGCCCGCCCGGACGGCCAGGTGGACCTCTCCGATCCCGGCCGCGCCGAGCGTCGCGCCGAGCGCCTGGACGGCGGCCGCGGCCTCGACCGAGGCGGCCGGCGTGTCGACCAGCGCCAGCGCCGCCGACTCGTTGCCGAGCGTCGCCGCGAGCTCCCCGGCGGCGACCGTCCGGGCCTCGACGCCGCTGCCCTCGAGCAGCGCCCGCAGCGAGGCACCGCCGTCGGCGGGATCGACGGTCAGGCAGGCGACCTCCTGGCCGCCGGCGGCGTGGGCCGCCGCCAGTCGAGCCACCGCGGCGGTCTTGCCGGTGCCCGCCGGGCCGACCACGGCGAGGCGGCGTCGCCCCGGCGCCGGCGCCGGGGCGATTGGCAGCCGCAGCGCCAGCTCGTCGCGGACCAGGGTCCGCAGCCTGCCGGGGCTGAAGAACGGGGCGGCGCCGGCGAGGACGGCGTCGACCAGCTCGGCGGCGAGGTCGGCGCCGAGCCCGTTGGCGACCATCCCGTCGCGCAGCCTGGCGGCGCGACGCGGAAGCGGCTCGGGCTCGGCCTGGGCCCCCGGCTCCGCCGCGCCGGCCGGCGGGTCGCTCATCTGGTCGAGGAGTTCGGCGAAGGGGTGCGCCTCGCCGACCAGCCGCCGCATCGTCGGCGTCGCCAGGCCCTCGCGGGTGGCGGCGTCGTTGCGGACCGGGTGCGTCTCGCTCGGTCCCGGCGGCTCCTCCGCGGCGATCGCGACCGGTGCGCCGGCGGCGGCCGGCTCGGCCACGTCGGCAACCGCCCGCGTTCCCGACTCGATTCCCGGTGCGCCCGCCTCGACGCCTGACGTTCCCGCCTCGACCGCCTCGACCGCCTCGAGCCCCGCCGGGCCCGCCTCGGCTCCCGCCCAGGCCTCCGCGGCCGGCGGCGCCTCGCCGCCGTCGTCGTAGACGTCGATCCGCGGCCCGCCGGCCCGCGCGTCGACCTCGACGCAGCGCTTCTGGAAGAAGCCGCCGACCCCGCCCACGAGCCCCTCGCGGCGGCGGACGATCACCGCCTCGGGACCGAGCTCGGCGCGGATCTGCGGCAGCAGCTTCTCGATCGACGCCCCCCTGTAGGTCTTCGTCTGGCCATCGGCCGTCAGCGTCTCGGTCATACCTGGACCACCCCCATGTTCTCGACCCGGACCCCGGGCACGATCTCGTTGTAGGAACAGACAGTCAGCTGCGGCAGCGACTGCTCGCAGAGCCGGCGCAGGTGGCGGCGGGCGCGCGCCGAGCAGAGCAGCACCGGGCGGCCACCCTGGGCGAGCGCGCCGTCGAGCCGGCTCTGCAGCGCCGCCAGCAGCGCCTGGGCGCGCGAGGGCTCCATCGCCAGCTGCTCGCCGTCCGGCGTCTGCGTGATCGCTTCGCCGATCTCCTGCTCGATCGCCGGGTCGAGCGAGATCGCCCGCAGTCGCATCGCCGCGTCGAGGTGGGGGGCGGTGATCGTCCGCCCCAGCGCGGCCCGCGCGTACTCGGCGAGCACCGCCGGGTCGCGGGTGAGCCGCGACTTGTCGCCGATCTCCTCGACGATCGCGCCGAGGTCGCGGATCGGCACCCCCTCGCGCAGCAGTGCCTGCAGCACCCGCTGCACCTCGCCGAGCGACAGCTGGTCGGGGACGACCTCCTCGACCGCGGCGGCGTTCGTCTCCTTCAGCCCGTCGAGCAGCTTGCGCGTCTCCTGGCGGGTGAGCAGCTCGGCGGCGTGCCCGCGGATCGTCTCGGTGAGGTGGGTGGCGACGACCGATTCCGGGTCGACGACCGTGTAGCCGAGCGCCTCGGCTTCGGCCCGGGCGTCGTCGGGCACCCAGGTGGCGGGCAGCCCGAAGGCGGGCTCGGTGGTCGGCACGCCGGGCAGCTGGCCGGCCGCCTCGCCGGAGTCCATCGCCAGCTGGTGGCCGGGCATGATGCGTCCGCGGGCGACCTCCGAGCCGCGCACCCGCAGCACGTATTCGTGCGAGTCGAGGCCGAGCTCGTCGTGGATGCGGACCGCCGGGATCACCGTCCCCAGCTCGCCCGCCAGCTGCTTGCGCATCGCCGCGACGCGGCCCATCAGGCCGCCCCCCTGGCCCGCTTCGACCAGCGGCACGAGGCCGAAGCCGACCGCCAGCTCGAGCGGGTCGACCGCGGTCGCCGCCTCGCCGGTGCCGCCCGCCGCGGGCAGCTCCGCGACGCCGCCGGGCCCGAGCTGCGCCGGGCCGCCGCCCGCGAGGGCGATCTCGGCGGCCGGCTGCGGCAGCCCGTCGCGGATCGCGTAGGCGACCCCGGCGAGCGCCCCGCCGATCAGCAGGAAGGGCAGCTTCGGCAGCCCCGGGACCAAGGCGAAGGCGCAGATCACTCCGGCCGCCACCATCGGCGCCTTGCGCTGGGCGAAGATCTGGGAGGCGATGTCGTTGCCGAGATCGCGCTCGGAGGCCGAGCGGGTGACCAGGATCCCCGCCGCGACCGAGATCAGCAGCGCCGGGATCTGCGCGGCGAGCCCGTCCCCGACGGTCAGCAGCGAGTAGTGCTTGGTCGCTTCGGAGAAGCCGAGCCCCTGCTGCATCACCCCGACGACGATCCCGCCGACGAGGTTGATCAGCACGATCAGGATTCCCGCGATCGCGTCGCCTTTGACGAATTTCGAGGCGCCGTCCATCGCCCCGTAGAAGTCGGCCTCGCGGGCGATGTCCTCGCGCCGCTGGTGGGCCTGCTGGTCGGTGATCTGGCCCGCGTTCAGATCGGCGTCGATCGCCATCTGCTTGCCCGGCATCGCGTCGAGGGTGAAGCGGGCGGCGACCTCGGCGACCCGGCCGGCGCCGTTGGTGACGACGACGAACTGGATCACGATCAGGATCAGGAAGACGACCAGGCCGACCACCACGTTGCCGCCGACGACGAAGCTGCCGAAGGCCTGGACGACCGAGCCGCCGTCGCCGTGCAGGAGGATCTGCCGGGTCACCGAGACGTTGATCGCCAGCCGGAACATCGTGGTCAGCAGCAGCAGGCTGGGGAAGGCGGCGAAGTCGAGCGCCCGCGGCACGTAGAGCGTCGCCACCACGATCGTGATCGCCGAGGCGATGTTGAGGGTGATGAAGAGGTCGATCAGGCCGGGCGGCAGCGGCACGATCATCATCACCACGACCAGCACGACGGCGACCGCCGCGAGCAGGTCGGCGTGAGACATCAGCCGCTTGAAGCCGCCGCTCATGCTGCCCCCGCGATCGGCGCCCGCCGGCGGGCGGTGCGGTAGACGTAGGCGAGCAGCTCGGCGATCGCGCGGTAGAAGTCGGCCGGGATTTCCGCCTCCAGTGGCACCGAGTCGAACAGCGAGCGGGCCAGTGGCGGGTCCTCGACCACCGGCACCCCGGCGCCCTCGGCGACGCGGCGGATCTGCAGCGCGATCAGGTCCTGGCCCTTGGCGACGACGACCGGGGCGGGCCGCTTGCCGTCGTAGGACAGCGCCACCGCGAAGTGGGTCGGGTTGGCGACGACGACGTCGGCGCCGAGCACCGCCGACATCATCCGGCCGCGCGACATCTCCTGGGCGCGGCGGCGGAGGTTGGCGCGCAGCTCGGGCGAGAGCGACTCCTCTTTCTGCTCGCGCTTGACCTCCTCCTTGGACATCTTCAGCTGTTTCTCGTGGCGGTGCCGCTGCCAGAGCAGGTCGATCGCGCCGATCAGCAGGTAGGCGGCCGCCGCTTTCCAGGCGATGCCGCTCGCCATGCCGGCGATCTCGCCGCCCAGGGCGGGCGGGGAGATGCCGGTCAGGGCCGCCAGGGTGCCCAGGTTCGGTAGCAGCGCCAGCGCCGCGATCGCGCCGACCACGGTCACCTTGGCGATGCTCTTCACCAGCTCCACCGCGGCGTTCGGCCCGAGCAGGTTCTTCGCCCCCTGGATCGGGTTGAGCCGTTTCGGGTCCGGTTTCAGCCCGGAGGGGTTGATGTGGAAGCCGACCTGGGCGAGGTTGATCCCGAGCGCCGCGAGGAAGCAGGCCAGCGCCACCGGCGCGACCGCCGCCAGCATCGCCATGCTGGCGGTGCCGGCGAGGCTGCCGAGACCCGGCCCGGCCACCCGGCCCGGGTGGCCGGCGTTGCCCAGCATCCCGCGCATCGTGCCCGCCAGCCCGTCGACGATGTGGGGGCCGAAGACGGCGAGCGAGCCGAGCGCCGCGACCAGCACGATCGCGCCGCTGAGGTCGGTGCTTTTCGCGACCTGGCCTTTCTTGCGCGCGTCGGCGCGGCGTTTCGGCGTTGCCTTCTCGGTGCGGTCCCCGCCCTCGGGCACGCGATCACCCGACCCCGATCCCGGTCAGGCCGGATTCGACGCTGCGCTGCAGCTGGTCGTAGAACCAGCCGCCCATGAACGGCAGCGCGGCGGCGACGACCAGCAGGCCGACGATGATCTTCGCCGGGAAGCCGACGGCGAAGACGTTCAGCTGCGGGACGACGCGGGAGACGACCCCGAAGGCGACGTCGGTGAGGATCAGCGCCAGCAGGACCGGCGCCGCCACCTCGAGCGCCGCGCCGAAGATGCCGACGAAGGCGCTCGTCACGCCCGCGGTCAGCCGCGAGAGCGACGGCAGCGACAGCATCGGCACCAGTTCGTAGGTGCGGGCGAGGCCGCGGATCACCCACGACTCGCCGTCGATCACGATGAAGATGACGACCCCGACCATCGAGTAGAGCTGCGACATGGTCCCGGTCTGCTGGTTGTCGACCGGGTTGATCAGCGAGCCGAAGTTGAGCCCGATCTGGGTGTCGATCAGCGCTCCGGCGGTCTCCACGGCGGCGAAGAGGCAGGCGAGGGCCAGCGCGAAGCCGAGCCCGATGACGATTTCCTTCAGCGCCAGGGTGGTGATCCGCAGGGCGTCGGAGGGGATCTGCTGGCCGTGCAGGGCGAGCGGCGCGAGCCCGACCGCGATCGCCACCGCGACGACCACGCGGGCGCGCATCGGCACCATCGTCGAGGAGAAGGGCGGCGCCAGCAGGAACAGCGGCGCGACCCGGGCGAGCACCAGGATGAAGCCGACCAGCGTGTTGCGGTCGAGCTGGCCGAGCGCTTCGTTCACGCTCACCGTTCCTTCACCATCCCGGGGATCGAGTGGTAGAGATCGGTCGTGTAGCCGACCATCTGGTTCAGCATCCACGGCCCGGCGACGATCAGCACCACCGCCACGGCGAGGATCTTGGGGATGAAGGAGAGCGTCATCTCCTGGATCTGGGTGACCGCCTGGAAGACGCTGACCAGCAGGCCGACGACGAGCCCCGCGAGCAGCAGCGGCAGGCCGACCTTGAAGGCCAGCAGCAGGGCGTCGGTCGCCACCTTCATGACCACGTCCTGGTTCATCAGTGGAAGCTTTCGACGACCGACTGCATGACGAGGCTCCAGCCGTCGACCAGGACGAAGAGCAGGATCTTGAACGGCAGCGAGATGAACGAGGGGGGCAGCATGATCATCCCCATGCTCATCAGGGTCGAGCTGACGACCAGGTCGATGATCAGGAAGGGCAGGAAGATCAGGAAGCCGATCTCGAAGGCGGTCTTCAGCTCGCTGGTGACGAAGGCCGGGACCAGCACGTAGGTCGGCACGTCTTCGCGGGTCTTCGGCTTTTCGACGTGGGCGAGGCCGAGGAAGAGTTCGAGGTCGGAGTTGCCGGTCTGCTTGAACATGAACTCCCGCAGCGGTTCCTCGGCCCGTTCGAGCGCCACTTTGTCGCTGATCTGGTGCGCGGTGAGCGGGTCGAGGGCGTCTTCCTTCATCGCCTTCAGGGTCGGCGCCATCACGAACAAGGTGAGGAAGAAGGCGATCCCGATCAGCACCTGGTTGGGCGGCGCGGTCGGCGTGCCGAGACCGGTGCGGACGAAGCCGAGGACGATCAGGATGCGGGTGAAGCCGGTGGTGCAGAAGATCAGCGCCGGGATCAGGGTGAGGCCGCCGAGCAGGACCAGCAGCTGGACCGCGTTGCCCCCTTCGATCTTCATCCGCGCACCGTCCAGGCGCGCAGCGTCTCCAGCGCCCTGCGGCCGATCTCCGCGGCGCCGCCCGGCCCGGCGCCGGCGGCGGGGGAGACGCCGTCGCTCGCCATCGTCAGCGGTGGCGGCTCCTCGGGCGGCGGAACGGCAACCTCAAGCGGCGGCGGCTCCGCGTCGCCCTCGAGCAGGCCGAGCGCGCGCGCCTCCGCCTCGCTGTAGCTGCGCACCGGCGTCACCCCGTGCTCGCCGGAGCCGACCACCAGCACCTCGCGCCCCGCCCGCACCACGTGCAGCGAGCGGTTCTGGCCGAGCGGCAGCGTCGCCATCGAGGCGAGGCCGCCGCCGGCCGCCTTGCGCTCGCGCCCGGACTTGAACTGCTTCAGCACCCAGCGCAGGCCGAAGATCACCGCGAGGACGATCGCCAGGCCGACGATCGTGCGCACGATGTCGCCGCCGCCGGAGGCGTGGGCACCGGCCGTCGAGCCCCCGAGGTCGAGCGGTTGCGATTCGCCGTGCGCGGCCGCGACGGCCAGGATTGCTGATGCGGGCAGGTTCATCTCGGGGTGATCCGGTCCGGATCACCCCGCGTAATCGGCCCGCGCCGGTGGCGCTTTAGCCGGGGACCGCCTCCTCCCGCGGGTTGGCGGCCTCGTTGCCTTGTTCTGCGCCATCCGCCTCATCGATTTCGGGTGGTGGGGACGGCCCCTCGACCACCGGGGCGGCGATCTCGGTGATCCGCAGCCCCAGTTCCTCCTCGATCGCGACGACCTCGCCGCGGGCGATCACCCGCCCGTTGACCAACAGGTCGACCGGGTCGCCGGCCAGCCGGCCGACCGTGACCACGCTGCCCAGCCCGAGTGCCAGCGCCTCGCCGATCGTCATCCGGGTGCGGCCGATCTCCACCGCGACTTCGACCGGCACGTTCTGCAGCCGGCCCAGGTCGGCGCCGGCCTCGGCCTCGGCCTCGGTCGGGGCGGGATCGAGCTCCTCGTATCGCATCTCCTCTCCTTCCATCACTGCACCACCAGGTCGCTGAAGACGACCGCTTTGGTGTCGACGTCGGTGGTACGGTCGACCGCCTTGCGAATCCGTTCCTGGAAGTCGTGCCGCTGCCGGCGCGCGGTGAGCTCGGCGGCGGGCACGCCGGTCAGCGTGTCGGTGACGATCTGGCGGACCAGCGGTTCCTGTTCGAGCGTCCCGAACCCTTCCGGCGGCGGGCTCGCCGCTTCGCCGCCGGTCGACTGGCCCGGCGCCAGGACCAGCGCCACGGTCAGTTTGGCGAAGCGGCCGCCGGCCAGGTTGAGGAGGAATTCCTTCGGCATCACGTAGACGGTGCCTTCGACCTTCTCCTTGGATTCCGACTTCGGCGCCAGCACCATCTTGTAGGCGAGGCCGGCCGCGACCACCGCGACGACCGCCAGGACGATCCATTTGAGCCTGCCTTTCATCGCGGCCCACCTCCTTGCGGGCCGCCCGCGCGCAGCAGGGCGATTTCCACCCGCCGGTTGCGCGAGCGTCCGCCCGCGGTCGTGTTCGGGGCGATCGGCCGCTCGCCGGCGACGCCGCTGGCTTCCAGCCGCCGCGCCGCGACGCCGTGGCCGATCATGAAGCGCACCACGTTCGTCGCCCGCGCCACCGAGAGCTCCCAGTTGCTGGGGAAGCGCGAGGTGGAGATCGGCACGTCGTCGGTGTTGCCCTCGACCGAGATCGGGTGGCTGCGGTCGACGTTGACGAGGTGGGAGATCTCCTCCAGCAGCGGCGTCGCCTGCGGCTTCAGGTCGGCGCTGCCGGATTCGAAGAGCACGCGGTCGGTGAGCAGCCGGATGATCAGCCCGCGGGCGTCGATAGTCGTCTGGATCGCGGCGGCGAAGCCGTGTTCGCGCGCGTAGGCGTCGAGTTCCCGTTTCAGCCGGCGGAACTCGTCTTCTTCGCTGCGCAGCGTCGCCGCGCTCGCCCGCTCGGCGGCCAGCGCCGCGACCGCCGCGCTCGCGGCGTGGTCGGCCTTCGCGCCGCCGCCGTCGGGGACGATCGAGCCGCCGCCGGTGAGGACGTGGCCGCTGAACGCCTGCGAGAGCGTCTCCTTCAGCGTGCGGAACTTGGAGACGTTGACCGCGGAGATCGAGAAGAGCACCACGAAGAGCGCCAGCAGCAGGGTGATCATGTCGGAGTAGGTGAGCAGCCAGCGCTCGCTCGAGGCCTCGTGCTCGGCGTCGCCGCGCCGGCGCTGCTGGCGCCGTCTGCGAGAGGAAGGGGGACGCATCAGGCGGCCGCCTTCAGCGGGTCGGGCCGTGCCTCGGCCGCCTGGTCGGCGGCGGGCTCGCCGCGGCGCGCTCCGCGGCGTTCCTCGGGCGGCACGAAGGCCTCGAGCTTGTCGGCGACGACGCGCGGGTTGTCGCCCGCCTGGATCGCCAGCAGGCCCTCGATCGTCAGTTCGCGCAGCGCCGTCTCGGCGTCGGCGATGTGGTGCAGCTTGGCGGCCACGGGCAGGAAGATCACGTTGGCCGAGCCGACCCCGTAGAGGGTGGCGATGAAGGCGCCGGAGATCGCCGGGCCGAGGGTGGAGGGCTGGTCGAGGTTCTGCAGCACGTGGACCAGCCCGAGGACGGTGCCGAGGATGCCCATCGTCGGCGCGAACCCGCCCGCCTTCTCGAAGATCGCCCGGTCGGCGGCGGCGCGGCCCGAGCCACCGTCGATTTCGTTCTCCAGCACCTGCAGGATCACTTCCGGCTCGGTGCCGTCGACGACCAGCTGCAGGCCTTTGCGGGTGAACTCGTCGTCGAGATCGGCGACGCCGGCCTCCAGCGCCAGCAGCCCTTCGCGGCGCGCCCGGTCGGCGAGCGAGACCAACAGCTCGACCCGACCGGCGAGGTCGTGGTGCTCCGCCGACATCGCCCGCTTGTAGAGGCTCGGGATGCGCTTCATCGAGTCGAGCGAGGTGGAGGCCAGCGTCGCGCCGAGGGTGCCCCCGAACACGATCAGGACCGCGGCGGGGTCGATGAAGGCGCCGACCTGGCTCCCCTCCATCAGGGCTCCCACCAGAAGGCCCGCGCAGGCGAGCCCGATCCCGATCGCGGTCGAGGCCTTCATCAGTTCTCCGTCGGGTAATCGACGGCCCGCAGCCGCGCTTCGGCGATCTGCGGGCCGGTCCGCTTCAGCGCCCGCTCGAGGATCCCGACCCGCCACTCGCGCACCGCCGCCATCACCGCGTCGGGCGGCTCGGCGACGACGAGCTTGGCTCCCGTGGTCAAGGTGACCACGGTGTCCGGGGTGGACTCGACCGTGAGGACGAGGTCCGGGTTGAGGTCGAACTCGTGTTCGGACCCCCCGAGTCGGTGCAGCCGGATCATCGGATATTGACCAGGTTCTGCATCATTTCGTCGCCGGTCGAGATCACCCTCGAGTTGGCTTCGAAACCGCGCTGGGCGGAGATCATGTTGGTGAATTCGCTCGCCAGTTCGACGTTCGACATCTCCAGCGTGCCGGAGATCGTCAGGCCGAACGCGCCGCCCGGGGTCGCGTCCTGGGCCGGGCCGGAGGCCGGGCTTTCGATCCAGTTGCTGCCCGAGGTCCGCACCAGGCCCGGTTCGTTGGCGAACCGGGCGAGCGAGAGGTAGCCCGCGACGACGCGGGGGCCGCCGCCTTCCGGCACGTAGCTGACCGAGCCGTCCTGGCCGATCGCCACGTCGGTGGAACCTTCCGGCACGTTGATGAAGGTGTTGGGGGCGCCGGCGCCGGCTTCGGTGCGGCCGAGGACGTATTCGCCGCCCTGCGTGGTCAGGTAGCCCTGCTGGTTGAAGGTGAAGTTGCCGGCCCGGGTGTACTGGACTTCGGTGGGGACGGCGGGCGGCGTGCCGTTGCCGACGATGAACATGCCGTCGCCTTCGATCGAGAGGTCGGTGACTTCGCCGGTCTGCTCGGTCGAGCCGCCGCCCATCAGGTTGTCGATCGAGCCGAGCTGGACGCCGAGCCCGACCTGGGCGGCGTTGCGCCCCGCCTGGCCGCCGCCCGGCCCGGAGGCGCTGATCAGCGTCTGCGAGAGCGAGTCCTGGAAGGTCGCGCGGCTCGCCTTGTAGCCGACCGTGTTGACGTTGGCGATGTTGTTCGCCGTCACGTCGAGCAGCGTCTGGTGATTCTTCAATCCGCTGATCGCGGAGTACATCGCTCGCATCATGGTTCTCTCGTGTCCTTTCTCCCCGCGGCCTCCTCGAGGAGGTCCGGCCGCAGTCGGTGTGCTTGCCGGCCGCCCGCGTTCATGCGATGACGGCGCTGTCGATGTTGGTGAAGACCTGGTCGCGCATATGGGCGCGGTCGACCGCGGTGATCACGGTCCGGTTGGGCACGCCGACCACGAAGGCGGCGTTGTCGACGAGGACGACGGCGTTGCGGGAGCCCTTGCTCGCCGCCAGCGCGACGCCCTTTTCCAGTCGCTGCATGCTCTGCGGGTCGGTGCCGATGCCGCGCCGCTGCACCCGTTCGGCGGCGTGCTTGGAGAACTGCAGGCCGTTGCTTTTCTGCAGCTCCTGCGCGAAGGGGGATTCCGCGGCGGGGCGCCGCGCCGGCCGCGGCGCGGGGGTGTAGCCGGGCGGCGTCGCGCCGCCGATGCCGTTGACCGGGGGAGTCATCGGACCTGCGTCACCGCCCCCGACTGGACGCCGGATTCGCCCGCCACGGTCAGCGAGTAGCCGCCTTCTTCGAAGTCGACGCTTTCCACCTGGCCTTCGGCGCTGGTGCCGTCGGGTTTGGTGTAGGTGACCTGCCGGCCGACCAGCGCCAGCGTCTGGTTGGTGGCCGTCATTTCGTTCAGCTGTTCGGTGCTCGCGGCCAGGTTGGTGACCTGCTCGAGGGTCGAGAAGGCCGCCATCTGGCTCATGAATTCCTGGCTGCCGACCGGGTTCAGCGGGTTCTGGTTCTTCAGCTGGCCGACCAGCAGCTCGAGGAACTGGTTCTTGTCGAGGCCGCCGAGTTCGACCTGGCTCGCGGCGCCGTTCGCGCTCCCGCCGCCTGCCGCGCCGCCGATGCCGCTGATTCCGCTGCTCATCTGGGTGCTCCTTTCACTAGGCGAGGACGTCGATCAGGACGCCGCCGCCGAGGTCGATGGTCTTGGTCTGCTCCGGGCCCGCCGCCGCGACCGGCGAGGCGCCGGCGCCGGGCCTGCCCGCCGGTGCGTCGCCGCCCTCGCCTCCGCCGCCGCTGTGGGCGGCGCCCGCCGCCTCGCCGCCGACCGAGACCTGCAGCGAGGTCAGCTGCAGGCCCTGGGCGGCGAGCCGCCGCTGCAGTTCGGCCGCGGCGCCCTGCAACAGGTGGGCGGCGTGCGGGCTCTCGGCGATGACGGTCGCGGTGAGGCCGCTCCCCGCGCCGCGCAGGAGGACTTCGATGCCGCCGAGCTCGGCGGGCCGCAGGGTCACGCGGGCGCGGGTGAAGTTGTTTTCGCCGGCGAGGCGGATCGTCGCTTCGAGCGCCACGGCGGGGGAGGGCGCGGGGGCGCCCGGCGCCGCGGCGGCGGCGAAGCCGACCGGCGCGCTCGGCGCGGGCGCGGGAGCGGCGGCCGGAGCGGCGCCCTGGCCCTGGGAGGCGGTTGCGGGGGTCGGAGGTTCGGCGGGCGCGGTCGGCGGAGCCGTGGCGGTGGGCGCGCCGCCGGGCGCCGCCGCCGGGGCCGAGGCGCCATCACCCGCTGCGGCGCTCCGGGGGGCCTCGCCGAGATGGGGGGACGCGCCGGCCCTCGGGTCGCCTTCGCCCGTGCCACGCCCGCCCGCGCCGGTCGCGCCGGTCGCGCCGGCCGCGGTGGACGCGGTGGTCGGCGACGCGCTCGCGGGAGTGGCGGCTTCGGCGGCGCTGGCGGGACGAGCGCCCGTCGCCGCGGACGGGGTCTGCGCGGGGGCCGTGAGGGTCCCGCTCGCGGGAGCCTGTGCGGCCGGCTTGCCGCCTTGGCCCGCCGGCGCGTCGGCCACGGTGGGAGGCGCGCTCGCCGCGTCGGCCGCGGTGCTCGGCTTCGCCGGCGCCGCGGTCGCGGTCGTGGAAGTCGACGCGGTCGCTTCCGTCTCCTCCGCCTCGCCGGTCGCCGGGGCCGGTCCCGTCGGCGCCGCTTCGGCTTTCGCGGTGGCATCCCCGGCGGTCGCTTCCGCGGCCGGCGCCGGCAGCGGCACGCCGCCGCCGGGCCCGCCGGCCTGGGCCGATCCTTCGCTCGCGCTCGCCGGCGCCGCTGCGCCGGTCAGCGAGGACGGGACGCCCGCGGTGCCCGCGGTCGCGACCAGCGCCGCCGGCGCCGCGGCGGCCGCCGCTTCGCCGGCCGGGATCCCCGCGGTCGATTCGCCGGACGCCGCTCCGGGGGCGGCTTCGCCCGCACTGCCCGACGGCTTCGCCGGGCTGCCGGAGCCGCTTGCCGCGCCGCCCGAGGGCCCAGCCGCATTGCGGGAGGGGCCCGCCGCGCCGCCCGACGGCTGCGCCGGGGATTCTCCCGCCGGGGCGGCGGTCGTCTCCCGCCTCCCTCTCTGATCGCCTTCCGCTGGTGCGGTCCGGGCGTTCCGTTGGCCTTCGAGCAGCAGCCCCGCGAAGGGCGTCGCCGCTTGCGGCGGTGGCGCTTCGGGCGGTGGCGCCTCGGGGGGGTCGACGGGGAACGCGCGCGCGCCGGCCGGCTGGGTGCGGGGGAGCTGGTA
Source organism: uncultured Actinomycetes bacterium (assembly GCA_963766705.1). Taxonomy (GTDB): domain Bacteria; phylum Actinomycetota; class Thermoleophilia; order Solirubrobacterales; family 70-9; genus VAYN01. The sequence continues at coordinate 590,435 of CAVYBE010000008.1, read as the reverse complement.
GCCCATGGTGTTCACGGCGCTCCCCCGAAGGCGCCCGCGTAGCCGGCGGCGTAGCCGAGCACCTTCTGCACGTATTCCTGGGTTTCGGCGTAGGGCGGGATCCCGTGGTACTGGTGGACCGCGCCGGAGCCCGCGTTGTAGGCGGCCAGCGCCAGTTCGGTGTCGCCGCCGAATTCGGCCAGCTTTTCGCCCAGCAGGCGGGCGCCGCCTTCGATCGCCTGCGCCGGGTCGTAGGGGTTGGTGACGCCGAGCCCGCGCGCGGTTTCCGGCATCAGCTGGGTAAGCCCCTGGGCGCCCGCCGGGCTGCCCGCGCTCGGGTCGAAGTGGGACTCCTGCTCGATCACCCCGGCCAGCAGCGCCGGTTCGACGCCGTACTTGGCGCAGGCGGCTTCGATCTGCGCCGCGTAGGGGACCGGCCCTCCGGCTTCGCCCGCGGCGAGTGGGCTCGCGGTGGTGGCGGTCGACGCGATCGGCGCCGCGCTCGACGCGGTGGCCGTGGCGGTGGGGAGGGCGGACGCTTCGGCGAGCGCCGGCGTCGCGCCGGCCTGGCCGCCCACCGCGCTCGCTTCGTCGAGCGCGGCCCCGAAGGACCCGGCTTCAGGGCCGTCTTCTACCGTCTGGATCATCGAGCGCAGTTCGGCCACCCGTGCCGCCGCGGCGCTCGCCGCGGCGACCCCGCCGGCCCCGGGCGCGGCGCTTTGCACCGGGCTGGTCATCCTCGCCTCCGGCGGTGGCCGGCCAGCGCCAGCTCGTCGAGCCGGGCGCTTTCGGAGCGCTGCGCCTCGCGGTCGTGCTCGGCGCGGCGGCGGTCGCGCAGCCGGTCGAGCGCCTGGCGCTCGCGGGCGGCGGCCTGCAGGTCGAGGCGCCGCGCCAGCACCTCCTCGCGGCTCGAGTTCAGGTCCCGCACGGCGACCGCGCGCCGCCCGGCCAGCCGCTCCAGGTAGGCGTTGGCGGCCGCCAGCTCGGTCCCCGGCACGCTCTCGCCGGGGCCGGAGGCGCCGCTTCGCAGCTGCTCGCGGGCGTCGGCGATCGACGCCTCGACCTGCCCGAGGACGGCTTCGCCGCCGGCCTCGCGGCCGAGGGCCGCGGCCAGCTCCTCCTGGGCGCCGCGCTCGGCCTGCCGGCGGATGTCGTGCACCCGCTCGAGGCGAAATCGGAAGGGCCGCTCGGTCACGCCCCGGTGATCGCCCGGGGCCCCCGCGTCTTTAGGCGAGTTGCGGCGGCTGGACGTTCAGCGGGAAGACGTCGGCGCCGGGCTCGGGGCCGGTTTCCGGTGCCTCGCCCGGGGCGGGCAGGGGCTCCGCGGCGGCGGCCGCGGCGAGCAGCTCGGCCGGCCGGCGGTCGGCCTCGGCGAGGTCGCTCGGTTCCTCCACGGACTGGCGCAGGAAGGCCTCGATCTCGGCGCGCAGGGCGATCGCCCTGTCGACGGTCGGGTCGCTACCTGGCTGGTAGGCGCCGATCGCGATCAGGTCCTCCTTGTCGCGGTAGGCGGCGAGAAGCCCGCGCAGCTCGCTCGTCGCGGCCCGCGTCGCGGCCGGCGAGATCTCCCCCTCCAGCCGCGAGATGCTCTGCAGGACGTCGATCGCCGGGTAGTGGCCGGAGTGGGCCAGGTCGCGGCTCAGCACGACGTGGCCGTCGAGGATCGAGCGCACCGCGTCGGCGATCGGCTCGTTCATGTCGTCGCCGTCGACCAGCACGGTGTAGAGGCCGGTGATCGTCCCCCGCGGGCTCGTCCCGGCCCGCTCCAGGAGGCGCGGCAGCAGCGCGAAGACGCTCGGCGTGTAGCCGCGGGTCGCGGGCGGCTCGCCGATCGCCAGGCCGACCTCCCGCTGGGCCATCGCGAAGCGGGTCACCGAGTCCATCATCAGCAGCACGTCGTTGCCCTCGTCGCGGAAGTGCTCGGCGATCGCGGTGGCCGCGAAGGCCGCCTTGATCCGCACCAGCGCCGGCTGGTCGGAGGTGGCGACGACGACGACGCTGCGCTCCAGGGCGTCGCCCAGGTCCCGCTCGACGAACTCGCGCACCTCGCGTCCCCGCTCGCCGACCAGGGCGATCACGTTGACGTCGGCGGCGGTCGAGCGGGCGATCATCCCGAGCAGCGAGGACTTGCCGACGCCGGAGCCGGCGAAGATCCCCAGCCGCTGCCCGACCCCGCAGGGCACGAAGGCGTCGAGCGCCCGCACCCCGAGGGCGAGGCGCCGTTCGATCCGCGGCCGGCCGAGCGGCTCGGGCGGCTCCGCCGCGGCCGAACGGGCACCGGCCGCCGCGAGCCGCGAGCCGTCGAGCGGCCGGCCGAAGGCGTCGACGACCTGGCCGAGGAGCGCCTCGCCGACCGGCACCCGGAACGGCTCGCCGTCCGCCGTGACCGGTTTGCCCGGGCCGATCCCGCCCATCTCGCCGAGCGGCATCAGCAGGGTGCGGGCGTCGCGGAAGCCGACCACCTCGGCGGGCACCGGCGGCCGGTCGCGGCCGGTCTCGACCAGGCAGACCTCGCCGACCTCGGCCTCGAGGCCGCTCGCCTCGACGATCAGGCCGATCACGTCGCGGACGCGACCGCGCCGCACCATCAGGTCGGCCCGCCCGATCGCCTCCGTCGCCCGCGCCAGGGGGCCGCTCACCGCGCCCCCGCCCCCTCGCCGACGACCTTCGCGGCGCGCTCCAGCTGCGCGGCGATCTGCGCATCGACCTCGCCCGCCGCGGTGCCGACCACGCAGCCGCCGCGCTCGACCCGGTGCTCGGCGCGCACCTGCAGCTCGCCGCCGTACTCGGCGTTCAGCTCGGCCAGCGCCCCGCGCACCATCTCGACGTCCTCGGGGTTGACCAGCAACCTGGCGGGGAGGGGTTCGGTGATCCGCCGCAGCGCCCCGCGGACGACGTCGAGGACCAGCTCCGGGCGCGCCTCGACCGCGGCGCCGAGCACCTTCTCGGCGATCCGCAGGGCCAGTTCGACCGCCGCCTCCTCGGCCGCCTCGGCCGCCCTGGCGCGGGCGTCGTCCAGCGCCCCGGCGGCGGCGAGCAGCGCCTCGGCCGCCGTGGCGACCTCGGCGCGACCTGCCCGCAGTCCCTCCTCGTAGCCCGCGGCTCCCGCCTTGGCGAGCGCCGCCTCGCGCTCCGCCGCGGCGGCGGAGCGCTCCTCCTCGGCCGGCCGCGGCGCCTCAAGCTCGGGGAACTCAAACGACGAGCTCATCGCCGCCTCGCCGCCCGGCCGTGATCTCGCCGTCTTCCTCGAGCCGGCGGACCTCGGCGACCACCCGGCCCTGCGCTTCCTCGACCACGCTCTTGCGCTGCGGCGGCTGGTACTCGATCTCCTCGACGAGCAGCTCGGCGCGCCGTTCGGAGACGTTGTCGAGCACCTTCTCCCTGACCTCCTCGGGGACGCCTCGCAGGGCGAGCGCCAGGTCGGCGTCCTCGACCCCCTTGAGCACTGTCTGCAGCGAGCGATCGTCGAGCTTCACGATGTCCTCGAAGACGAAGAGCAGGGCCCGGATCTCGTCGGCCAGCTCCTCGTCGGACTGGGCGAGGGTCTCCAGCACGTTGCGCTCGGTCGGCCGGTCGGCGTGGTTCAGGATCTCGGCGAGCGAGCGCACGCCGCCGGAGCTCGCGTACTCCTCGGAGAGCACGTTGGAGAGCTTCTGGCGCATCACCGTCTCCACCGCGCGGATCACGGTCGGGCTGGTCTCGCTCATCCGCGCGATCCGCAGCGACACGTCGGCCTGTTCCCCCTCCTCCAGGAGCGCGAGCGTCTCGGCCGCCAGGGTGCTGTGCAGGCTGGAGATGATCAGCGCCTTGGTCTGCGGCGCCTCGTTGCGCAGGAAGGCGTGGATCTGCTCGGGCGGCGTGCGTTGCAGGAACTCGAACGGGCGCATTTCGATCACCGCCGAGAGGCGGCCGGTGATCTCCGCCGCCCGGTCCGGGCCGAGGGCCCGCTCCAGCACCTCGCGCGCGTAGTCGACGCCGCCGACCGCGATCGACTTCAGCGCCAGCGAGTTCTCGCTGACCTCGGCGAGCACCGCCTCGATCTGCTCCGGCGGGATGTCGCCCGCCTTCGCCATCTCCAGCGAGAGCTCCTCGATCTCCGCCTCGCTGAGGTGGCCGAAGACCTCCGCCGCCTTGGCCGGCCCGAGGGCGACCAGCAGCACCGCCGCCTTGCGCCGCCCGCGCAGTGGCGGCACCTCGCCGCCCGCGGTCGCGACCGCCTCGCCGCCGCGCCCCAGCGGGACGAGCTCGTTCGGCGGGTTCACCGCCCCCTCCTCGCCGCCGCCCCGCGTTCGCAGTTCTCCGCGCATAGCGCGGCAAACTGCGAACGCATCGGGGCGCCGGCCGCGGCGTTCGCAGTTCTCCGCGCATAGCGCGGCAAACTGCGAACGCCACGGGGGCCGCGAACGCCACGGGGGCGGTTGCGGCCGGTGCGGGGGACGGGCGCACCATCGGCGCGCCCCGAGCCCTCCGCCACGCGCCCCGAGCCCTCCGCCACGCGCCCCGAGCCCTCCAGCACGCACCCCGAGGACTCCACCGCGCGTCCCGAGACCTCCACCGGGTGCTCGCCCGGGCGCACGCGTTCTCCGGCGGACGAGGCGAGGGGGGTGCGGTCGACCGTCATCTAGCCCTCGTTCATCCAGCTGCGCAGCTGTTGGGCGACGCGGTCGGGCTCCATCGCGGCGACTTCTTCGCCGCTGTTGGGCAGCGTGGGCGGTCCGTCCTCCTCCCAGTCGCCCGCTTCGCGACCGCGCAGCTCCAGGTCGGCGAGCGAGGTCGGCGCGTTCAGCTCGCGCAGCCAGACCGGTTCGGCCAGCACCTCGTCCTGGCGCTTGCGCAGGTGGCGGCCGGCGAAGAAGAGGAAGCCGACCGCGGCCAGGCCGAGCGCCGCGTACTTGCCGTAGTCGAGGATGCCGGGGCCGGCCGGGGCCGCCACTGCGGGTGGCTTGGCGAAGGCGATGCGGCTGGTGGTGATCGTGTCGCCGCGTTTCGGTTCGACTCCGGCGGCGCTCGCCACCGCGGTTTTCAGCTGCGCCAGTTCGCCGGCCGGCACCGAGTTGTCGACGACCAGCGCGATGTGCTGCCTGGTCACCGTGCCGGGCGCCACCTTGGTGTGGGTGATCGTCTTGTCGACGCCGTATTCGGTTTCTTCGTTGGCCCGCTTGTAGTTGGAGGGGCCGCCGGCGGCCCCGGCGCCCGCCGCGTATTTCGGGATGTTGCCCGCGGTCCCCGCCGCGCCGCCCGCCACCGTCGCGCCGGCGCCTTTCAGCGACTCGTGTTCGGTCTGGCGCTGCAGTGGCGTCCCCTTCTTCGCGTAGGTCAGCTTGCTCTGCGTGGTGCGGTCGGCGTTCACTTCCGCCTGCACCTGCACGCGCCCCTTTTCCGGCCCGATCGTCCGCGCCAGCAGGGCGTCGAGGCGGGCTTCCATGCTCTGGTCGTAGCGCGCCTGGATCGCCTGTTTGGAGAGCCCGCCGCCGACCGTGCCCCCTTCGCCCGCCGGCCACAGCGTGGCTCCGGTGCCGTCGGTGATCGTCACGTCGTTGGGGTTCAGCCCTTCGACGCTGGCGGCGACCAGGTGGGCGATGCCGCGCACCGGGCCCGCCCCGAGCCGGCCGCCCGCGTCGCCGGCGATCAGCACCGCCGCGGTCGGTTTCACCGCTTCCGCCGAGAAGAGCTGTTCTTCGGGCAGGGTCAGCGCGACGTTGGAGCTCTTCACCCCTTCGACCTGATCGATCGTCCGTTCCAGTTCGCCCTCCAGGGCCCGCTGGTAGGTGACCTTCTGCTGGAAGTCGCTGGCCCCGAACTGCTGGGATTCGAACAGTTCGAAGCCCGGTTTGGCGCCTCCCAGCGCGTCGCTTTCGGCCAGCGCGATGCGCGCCTGCGGCACCTCCGAGCCGGGGACGGCGACCGCGGTGCCGCCGTTCTGCAACTGGTAGGGGATGCCCTTGGCGGCGAGCGTTTCGGTGACCTGGCCCGCTTCGGCCGGTTCGATCCCGGTCGCCAGGGTCGTGTAGCTCTGCTTGGTCGCCATCTGGAAGAGGACGAAGACCAAGACGACCACCGCCAGCGCGGCGCCCGCCAAGGCGATTTTGCCCCGGGTCGAGAGCCTGCCGAGGACGGAGCGGACCGAGGCCACGTCAGATCTGGGTGTGGAAGATTTCCGAGTACGCTTCGACGGCCTTGTTGCGGACCTGGGCCGCGAGATCCATCGAGAGGCTCGCTTCCTGCACCGCGGTGATCACCGAGGTGAGGTCCTGGGTCTGGCCGGTCGCCAGGGCCTGCGACTGCGCCGCCGCGGCTTCCTGGGTCTGCTGCAGGTCGCCGATCGCGTTGCTGAGCACCTGGCCGAAGCCGCCCGCCGGTTCGCCCGGCCCCTTCGCCCCGGGCGCCCCCTGGGCGCCGCTGAGCGAGCCGACCGACCAGGCGCCGCCGCCTGCTTTCGGCACCGCCCACTGCGCCGCCTGGTTGGCTATCGGCGAGACGGGCAGGGTCATCAGAGCAGTTCGATCGTTTTCATGAAGACGCTCTTGGTCGTCTGCATCGCGGTCACGTCGGCCTGGTAGGAGCGCGAGGCGTCGATCAGGTCGGTCATCTCGGTGACCGGATTGACGTTCGGCATCGTCACGTAGCCCTGCGCGTTGGCTTCCGGGCTTTCCGGTTCGTAGACCTGGCGCAGGGGGGTGTTGTCGGGGACGATCGCCGCCACTTCGACCCCCGCCGGTTCGCCGCCGCCGAGCGCCGAGGCCAGCCGGCCGGCGAATCCTTCGCCGCCCGCCGCCTGCTGCAGGACGACGGTCTGGCGCCGGTAGGGGCCGCCCTGGGGAGTGCGCGTCGTCTGGGCGTTGGCGAGGTTGGAGGCGGTGACGTCCATCCGCAGCCGCTGCGCGGTGAGCCCGCTGGCGGAGACGTCGAGGGCGGCGAACAGCGACATCAGCCGAGCCCCATCGCGGTGCGCATGATCTGCAGGCGGGTGTTGGCGACCTGGGCGAGGGCGTTCAGTTCGAGCCCGTTTTCGGCCAGCTTCGCCGCTTCGGCTTCGCCGTTGACCCCGTTGCCGTCGGCCTGTTGGGCGCCGGTCCGCTGCACTTCGGGGGAGAAGGCGACCGTCGCCGCCGCGCCCGGGCCCTGCGCGAGCGCGTCGGCCAGCTGGGCGTGGAAGTTGACGTCGGAGGGCTGGAACCCCGGGGTGTCGACGTTGGCGATGTTGTTGGACAGCACGGTGTTGCGCAGCGTCGCGCCGGAGATCGCGCGCATCAGCGTGGTCTGGGTGGTGTCGAAAATGCTCATCGGGCCGCTCGGCCGGGTGATCGGCAGGCGGCGACGGAGATTTAGGCGGATCTTCGCCCCGCCCATCCCGGATATTTCACGCCACCGAGTCAAGTGGCAGGCTTGGTTGTCGATAAGGACACGGATGCCCGAAAGCCGCGATGACAACTGGCCGGGGGACGAGCTCGGCTCCTTCCTCGATCGCCTCAGCGAGGGCGTCGAGGAGAGCGGTCGGCTCCTCGACCGGCTCCCGGTGATCATCTACGCGTCCGAGCTCGGCGAAAACGGGCGCTGGCGCTACGTCAGCCCCCAGGTCGAGGAAATCCTCGGCTTCACGCCGGAGGAGTTCCTCGGCGACCCGGGGCTGTGGGCGCGCTTGGTCCACCCCGACGACCGTGCGCGGGCGCTGGCTGTGGAAAGCCCCGACGCGCTCGGTAATCGCGACACCAACCCGATCGAGTACCGGATGTTCACCAAGGCGGGGCGGATCGTCTGGATGCTCGACGAGGCGGTGCTCGAGCTCGACGAGCACGACATCCCGGTCTGGCACGGTGTCCTGTACGAGATCAGCGAGCGCAAGAGGGCGGAGATCGACCTGCACCGCTCGCTCGCCCAGCAGGCGGTGGTCGCCCGGCTTGGGGAACGGGCCCTGAAAAACGGCGACCCGGAGGCGCTGATGCGCGACGCGGTGACCCTGATCGGCGAACTCGACGGGGTCGAGCGGGCCTGCATCTGGGAGGTCGGCCGCGACGGCCGCCGCCTCAACCTGCGGGCGGGGCTCGACGAGAGCGCGGTCGGCTCCGGCCGGCGCGTCTCGGCGGGCCGCGAATCGCACGCCGGCGCGGTGCTCGACTCCCGGCTGCCGGTGATCGTCTCCGACTGGTCGGCCGAGGAGCGCTTCACGATCCCGCCCGCGGTCCGCGCGCTCGGCGCCGCCAGTTCGCTGGCGGTGTTGATCGACGGCAAGGACCGGCCCTTCGGTGTGCTGGACGTCCACTCCTGCGAGCCGCACCGCTTCGGCCCCACCGACGTCCCCTTCATGGAAGCGTCTGCCAACGTCCTCGCCGACGCCTTCGAGCGCCACGCCGCCGACCGGGCGCTGCGCCACCGCGTGCTCCACGACGCGCTCACCGGCCTGCCCAACCGGATCAGCTTCGTCGACTCGCTCGACGAAGCGCTCGGCCGCGCCTCGATCTCCGGCTCGCCGGTCGGCATCCTCTTCCTCGACCTCGACCACTTCAAGCTGATCAACGACAGCCTCGGCCACCACGCCGGCGACGCCCTGCTGCGCGCCGTGGCGCCGCGCCTGCGCGCCCACCTGCGCCCCGGCGACATCGTCGCCCGCTTCGGCGGCGACGAGTTCGGGATCCTGATCGACCGGCTCGCCGACGACCGCGAGGCGGTGGCGATCGCCGAACGGGTCTCCGCCGCCTTCGCCCAGCCGTTCTCGATGCAGGGGGTGGACCACTTCGTCAACGCCTCGGTCGGGATCGCCGTCGCCCACGCGGGCTCGGGCGAGTCGACCAACGCCGAGCTGCTGATCCGCGACGCCGACGCGGCGATGTACCGGGCCAAGGAGAGCGGCCGCAACCGCTCCGTCCTCTTCGACGCCGAGATGCGGGCGAGCGCGGCGCGCCGGCTGGAGACCGAACGCGAGCTGCGCGGCGCGCTGGAGCGCGAGGAGCTCGAGCTGCGCTACCAGCCGATCGTCAACCTACGCACCGGCGAGGTGACCGGCCTCGAGGCCCTGGTCCGCTGGAACCATCGCGAGCGCGGCCTGCTCGAGCCGCGCCAGTTCGTCTCGATCGCCGAGGAAAGCGGGCTGATCGAGCCGATCGGCCACTGGGTCCAGGAACGCGCCGCCCTGCAGATCCTCGAATGGCACGAGCTGCGCCCCGACGCCCGGCCGCTCGACGTGTCGGTCAACCTGTCGGCGCGCCAGGTGGCCCACCGCGACCTGGCGACCGGCGTCGCCGAGATGATCGCCCGCACCGGCCTCGACCCGGTCCACCTGCGGCTGGAGGTCACCGAGACGGTGCTGGTCGACGAGTCGGCGACCGCGATCGCCTCGCTGGAGGCGCTCAACGAGCTCGGCGTCCGCCTCGTGCTCGACGACTTCGGCACCGGCTACTCCTCGCTCGCCTATCTCAACCGCTTCCCCTTTCACGCGCTGAAGATCGACCGCTCCTTCGTCGACACGCTCGGGGTCGAACAGGAGGGGACGGCGATCGTCGAGGCGGTCATCGGGATGGCGCGGGCGCTCTCGCTCGACGTGATCGCCGAGGGGGTCGAGAAAGAGATCCAGCTCGACGAGCTGCGCCGGCTGGAGTGCGACTACGGCCAGGGCCACCTCTTCCACGAGGCCCTGCGGGCGCAGGAGATCAGCCGGCTGATCGAGGCCGACTCGCTCGACTATTCCGGGATTTCGTCGCGCAGGTAGGCGTTGGAGAGCAGTTCGGAGGCTTTCGGCGTCGTCGAGATCAGTTCTTCGGCGCGCATCCAGCCGGCGAACGATTCCCACTCCTGCGGGTTCATCCAGCCATAGGGCTGCCCCGCGGTGCGGGCGCCGAGCAGCGGCAGCGTGGCCTTCACCTGCGCTTCGGCCAGTTTCGGTTCGAGGCTGCTGTTGGCGGCCAGGATCGCCGCGGTCGCCGCCTTCGGGTCCTTCACCGCCGCTTCGGTGCCGTGCCGCAGGGCGCTGATGAAGAGGCGGATCTTTTCCCCCTCTTTGGCCAGCGTCGCGCGCCGGGCGACGATCACGAGCTCGTCGTAGGTCGGCACGCCGAGCTGGTCGACCGGGGTGATCACCGGTTCTTTGCCGCGTTCGCGCAGGTCCACGCCCTCGACGTTGGAGTAGCCGCCGAGCATCGCCTGGGCGGAGCCGCCGATCAGCGAGGGCAGCAGGCCGAAGCCGACGTTGACCGCCTTGACGCTCGAGTCGGGCACCTGGGCGCGCCGCAGGATCGTCTTCAGGAAGGCTTCCTGGTAGGGGATGCCGGCGTAGGAGACCGTCTTGCCTTTCAGGTCGGCGACCCCTTTGATGCCCGATTTCTTCAGCCAGATCAGCGAGGTCAGCGGCCGGTTGACGAGTGCCGCGACGGCCACCACGCCGAGTCCCTGTTCGTGGGCGAGGACGACCTCGGGCTCGTAGGTGATCGCCAGGTCGGCGCGGCCCGCGGCGACGTCCTTGAGCGGCGCCGCCGGGTCCGACGGCGAGTCGATCGTCAGGTCCAGCCCGGCTTCGGCGAAGAAGCCTTCTTCCTGGGCCACGTAGATCCCGGCGTGGTCGGGGTTGGGGTAGAAGTCGAGATCGAGCGTCAGCTTTTCCGCTTCGGCCTTGCCGCTCTCCGACTTGGAGCCGCAGGCGGCGACCCCGAGGGCGAGGATCAGGAGGGCGAGGGCGACGGCCGTCGCCCGGGCAGGAAGGGGCTTCATCACCTGCTTTCTACCGCCAAGTGACGACGAGGCGCTCCGTGAGGGCCGTGAGGCCGACCAGGATCACCCCGATCGCGGCCAGAATCGTCGCCGAGGCGAACATCCGCGCGACTTCCAGATTGGCGTCGTCCTGGACGATCAGGTGCATCAATCCGGCGTTCGATCCGGCCAGCTCGGCGAAGAGGGCGACGATCGGGGCGATCGCCACCGCCACCTTGGCGCCGCTGAAGAAGGCGGGCAGCGCGGTCGGCGCCTCGACCCGGCGGAAGATCGCCCAGCGCGAGGCGTCCAGGGTGCGCATCATCTTCACCGCCTCGGGGTCGACCGAGCGCAGCCCGTCGAGCGTGGTGACGGCGATCGGGAAGAAGCAGGCGATCGCGACGACGATCACCTTCGGCACGATCCCGAAGCCGAACCAGACGACGAGGATCGGCGCGATCACCACCACCGGGACCGCCTGGATCGCGATCGCCAGCGGGTAGACGGCGTCGCGCAGGGTGCGCGAGAAGCGCATCAGGACCGACAGCGCGATGCCGAGCGCGGTCCCCGCGGCGAGCCCGATCACGATCTCCCGCAGCGTCACCCAGGTGTTTTCCCAGAGCAGCCCGCGGTTGCTCCACAGCGCGTCGCCGACTTCTGCGGGGGAGGGGACGAGGAACGGTTCGAGGTTCAGCGCTTCGGCGATCGCCCCGGTCGAGGCGGCGACCTGCCAGGCGCCGATCAGCGCCGCGATCAGCGCGGCGGGGAGAACCCAGCGGCGCACGGCACGCCAGTCCGCCTTCACCGGGACCCCTCGTGGAGCGCCCGCAGCGCCGCCTCGCGGACGGCGACGAAGGCGGGGTCGGTGACGGCCCCGTCGCGGTCGGCGGCGCGCGGGTCGGGCGCCCGCAGCTCGGTGACGACCCGGCCCGGGCGGGCGGCGAGGACGACGACCCGGTCGGCCAGGTAGAGCGCCTCCTCGATGTCGTGGCTGACCAGCAGCACGGTGCGGCGGTCGGCGCGCAGCGCCCCGGCCAGCCACTGCTGCATCTCGGCGCGGCTGATCACGTCCAGGGAGGCGAAGGGCTCGTCCAGGGCGAGCACCGGCTTGCCGGCGACCAGGGTGCGCAGGAAGGCGACCCGCTGGCGCATCCCGCCGGAGAGCTCGGCGGGCGCCGCCGCCTCGAAGCCGGCCAGGCCGAAGCGCTCGAACAGCGCGCCCGCCTCCCGGCGCGCCGCGGCCCGCCCGGCGCCGCGGTTGCGCAGCGCCAGCGCCGCGTTGTCGAGCGCCGAGAACCAGGGCAGGAGGAGGTCGCGCTGGGGCATGTAGGCGCAGTGGCCGAGCCGGCCCGCGGCGTCGGTCGAGCCGGCCACCGCGACCGTGCCCCCGCTTGGCTCGCGCAGCCCGGTGACGATCTCCAGCAGCGTCGACTTGCCGCAGCCGGACGGCCCGACCAGCGCGACCACCTCACCCTCGCCCGCCTCGAGGTCGACGCGCTGCAGCGAGCGCAGCTCGCCGTAGGAGTGGGAAAGGCCTCGCGCAGCGACGCTCACGCTGTTATCCTCCCGCACTCCACACTCCTGACCTAAAAAGTCGAGAAAGTCGAAAAGGGGTGTGGCGAGGATCCATGGACCCGGCGATCGTCTTATTCGGACTCGGCATCGGCATGCTGGTCGGCATGACCGGGATGGGCGGCGGCTCGCTGATGACGCCGCTTCTCATCCTCATCTTCGGCACCTCGCCGACCACCGCGATCGGCACCGACATCTTCTATTCGGCGATCACCAAGATCGTCGGCAGCTGGCGCCACATGAAGATGGGGACGGTCAACCTGGAGCTGGTCAAGTGGCTGTCGATGGGCAGCGTCCCGGCCGCGGTGGCGGGCATCGCCGTCGTCTCGGTCGTCCAGGAGCACGTCTCCGAAGCCCGCCTGGACTCGCTGATCTACGCGGTGCTCGGCGGCACCCTGCTGATGGTCGGCGTGGTGACCCTGACCCGGGCGCTGATCCTGCGCGGCCTGATCGACGAGCGCGACCGCTTCGAGGTCGAGACCCGCCACAAGGTCGCCGCCGTGGTGATCGGCGCGTCCACCGGCTTCGTGATCGGGATCACCTCGGCGGGCTCGGGCACGGTGATCGCGATCCTCCTGATCGCCGTCTACCGGCTCGCCCCGAAGCGGGTCGTCGGCACCGACATCGTCCACGCCGCCGTCCTGCTGAGCGCCGCCGCCGCGGCCCACTTCGTGGCGGGCAACATCGACTTCGGCCTCGCCGGGAACATCCTGATCGGCTCGCTGCCCGGCGTGGTGATCGGCGCGGCGCTGTCGGACCGCGCCCCGCAGGGGTTCATCCGCACCGCGCTCGGCGTCGTCCTGATCGGCTCCGGCATCGTCACGATCCAGAAGGGCGACCCGACCGTCTGGCCGATTGCCGCCGCGATCGCCGCCCTGCTGCTCGGCGCCGTCCTCTACGCGCCTCACTACCTCAACAAGCGCCACCGCCGCGAGATGGAGCGCGCGACCCGGCCGCCCTCGGAGTCGCCGGCCTAGAAGGGCATAGCCCGCCGCCCCGCCGCCCCGCCGCCCCGTGCGTTCGCAGTTCTCCGCGCATAGCGCGGAGAACTGCGAACTCGCCGCGCGTCGGGCTCGTGCGTTCGCACTTATCCGCGCATAGCGCGGATAAGTGCGAACGCATCGCGCCGGGGCGGCGCGGGATCGACATCGAGCCGGGCCGCGCGCCCGGCCGTTGCTTTACTTCCTCGCATGCGCGTTTCAGCCAAGGCCGACTACGCGGTGCGCGCCGCGATCGAGCTGGCCGCGGCCGGCGAGGGGCAGCCGGTCAAGGGGGAGCGCCTGGCGAGCTCGCAGGACATCCCGCTGCAGTTCCTCGAGCACATCCTGTTGGAGCTGAAGCACCAGGGGCTGGTACGGGCCCGGCGCGGCGCCAAAGGCGGCTACTGGCTCGCCCGCCCACCGGCCGAGGTGACCGTCGCCGACGTCGTCCGCGCGGTCGAGGGGCCGATCGCCAACGTCCAGTCGCTGCCACCGGAGACGATCGAGTACGCGGGGAACGCGGAGAGCCTGCGCGAGGTGTGGATCGCGGTCCGCGCCAACATCCGCTCGATCCTCGAGGGGGTCACCCTGGCCGACCTGGTCGCCGGCGAGCTACCCGCCCCGGTCGCGGCGCTGGCCGCCGAGCCGGACTCCTGGGCCGCGCGGTAGCCCGCCGGCCCGCGGCACCCGCACCCGTGCCATCGCGCCCGCGCGGCGCGGCTACTCGGCGGCCGGGGTCCCGCCCGCGACGACGTCGACGAAGTTCTCCAGGTGGCGCGTCGTCCAGCACTCGAAGGTACCGTCGCAGTAGCGCTCGTAGGAGGACATCACCGAGTCGCCGTAGTTCCAGTAGAGCTTCGGCTCCGGGTTCAGCCAGAAGAGGCGGCCCGCCCGCTCGGAGATCCGGGCGAAGACGTCGGCGTGCGGCTCGCGGCCGTTGGTGCGGGCGTCGCCGAGCACGATCACGGTGGAGCGCGGGTCGAGGTCCTCGGAGATCTCGGTGAGGAACTCGAGCCAGACCCGGCCGTAGTCGGTGTAGCCGGAGACGTCGGCGACGCCGCCCTCGCTGGAGATCTTGCGGGCCACGGCGGCGAAGTCGCGCTCGTGCTCGAAGACGTCGGTCACCTCGGAGATCCGCTCGATGAAGACGAAACTGCGCAGCTTGCGGAAGGAGTCGTGGAGGGCGTGGAGGACGGAGAGGAAGAAGACGCTCGCCGAGGTGACCGAGGTGGAGACGTCGCAGAGGACGTAGATCTCCGGCCGGCGCGGCCGCTTCGGCCGGTAGCGCAGGTGCATCGGCACGCCGCCGGTCTCCAGCGAGGCGCGCATCGTGCGCCGCACGTCGACCGTCCGCCCCTTCCGCCGGCCGCGCTGCTCGTGGCCGAGCGTCGCCAGCCGGCGCTTCATCTGCGAGACGGCGCGGTGGACGGCGGCGAGGTCCTGGGTCGGGCTGGTGGGGAGGGCGCGGTCGAGCTCGGCCAGCGGCCGCGAGGCGGGGAGCGTCTCGGTCCGCTCGATCAGGTCGCGTTCCAGTTCGCGCCGCAGGTGGCGCTCGAAGCCGGTCAGCTGGTCGCGGTCGATCGGCGGTCGCTCCTCGCCGGTCTCGGTCGGCGGCTGCACGCCGGCGCTCAGCCCCAGCGAGCGGCGGATCCGCTGCACGTCGACGCCGACCACGCCCGAGCCCTCCTCGCGGCCGAAGGCGGCGATCGCCAGCCGCGCCAGGTCGCGCAGCGCGTTCTCGTCGCCGCTCTGCATCGCCTCGCGGATCAGCTCCGAGAGCTGCTCGCCGTCGAGTCGCTCGCCTTCCATCTCCGGCTGGGCACCGACGTTGATCTCCTCGTCGGCGGGCCGCTCGCCGATCCCCTGCTCGATCGCGCTAGCCTCGGCGGCGCGGAAGAAGAAGCGGTCGAAGACCAGCTCGAAGACGCGGCGGTCGTCCTGGGACTTGGCGATCGTCGCCGCCAGCGCCTCGCGGAAGTCCGCCTGCGAGGTCCAGGGCACCTGCTCGATCGCCGCGAAGGCGTCGAGGATCTCCGAGGTGCCGACCGCGACTCCCTCGCCGCGCAGCTCCTCGCAGAAGCCGAGCAGCTTCGGTCCCAGCCCCGGCGGGCCGGAGTCAGCCTTCTGACCGTAGGGCGAGGCGGGGCTCACCGCACCGATAATAGGAGCATGGACGTGGCGGATCGGACGGCGGGAGGGGTGGTTGCCGCCGGCGACCCCGTCGCCGCGATGAAGGCCATGCGGGCCGCCCGCCGGCGGCGCTACGGGCAGCGCCGCGACATCATGGAGGTCCTCTACCGCGTCTACCTGGTGGCCCTGGCCGCCGTGTTCGCGCTCGCCTTCCTGGCGGGCGCGCTGCACGAAGTGCCGGCCGACCCGGCCTCCGTGGCCGGGATCCGCGCCCACGCGCCGGCGATCATCGGCGTCGCGGTCGCCGTGCTGGTGCTGGCCGGGCTGCGCTCCGGGGCGCGCGGCGGGCCGCTGGCGATCGAGGCCGCCGAGGTCCGCTACACGCTGCTGGCGCCGGTCTCGCGGCGGGTCGCCCTGCGCCCGGCGGCGCTGCAGCAACTGCGGGTGGCGACCGTCTCCGGGGCGATCTTCGGCGCCGTCGTCGGCAACTTCGTCTTCCGCCGCTTCCCGGGGACGGCGCTGGAGTGGGTCGGCGCCCTGGGGGCCTTCGGCGCGCTGGTGCCGATCGCGGTGCTCGGCGCGGCGCTGCTGGCCTCGGGGCGGCGGCTGCGGCCGCCGGCCGCGGGAGCGCTCGGCCTGGCGCTGGTCCTCTGGGCGGTGCTCGACCTGGTGGCGGGGTGGAACAGCTCGCCGGCGACCATGCTCGGCGACCTCGCGACGCTGCCGCTGCAGCACGGGGCGAGCGCCTACCTGGCGGCGCTCGGCGCGCTCCTCGCCCTGGCGCTGCTCGCCGCGGGCCTGCTGGGGATCGGCGGCCTCGGCCTCGAGGCGGCCCGCCGCCGCGCCCAACTGGTCGCCGAGATGCGCTTCTCGGCCTCGGTGCAGGACCTGCGCACGGTCATCCTGCTGCGCCGGCAGCTCGCCTCCGAGCGGCCGCGCCGCAAGCCGTGGCTGCGGCTCGGCGGCGGCGGGGCGGCGTCGGAGTACCCGATCTGGCGGCGCGACTGGCAGAGCTTCCTGCGCTGGCCCGCGGTGCGGATCGGCCGCGTCGTCCTGATCGCCGCCGGTGCCGGGGCCGTCGCCGTCGCCGGCTTCAGCCAGACCCCGGTGCTCTTCGCCCTGCCGGGCCCGCTGCTCTTCGTCGCCGCGCTCGACCTGATCGAGCCGCTCGCCCAGGAGATGGACCACCCGTCGCGCCGGCTGCTCCTGCCGATGAGGAGCTCGGTGCTGGTCCGCCGCCACCTGATCGCCCCCGTGGTCGCCACCGGCCTCGTCCTGGCGATCGCCACGATCGTCGCCGCGGCGATCGGCGGCGACCCGGCGCTGGCCCTGGGCGTCGGCGCGTTCAGCCTCGTCCCCTGCTCCCTCGCGCTCGCCTGCGCGGCGGCGGTCAGCGCCACCCACGACCCCTACGAGTTCGCGCTGATGCCGCCGGAAGCGGCCCAGGCGATCAACTTCGCGCCGATCCTGGTCGCCGCGCTCGCCGTCTTCCTGCCCCTGTTCGCCGCCTGGAAGGCCGAAGGCGGCGACGGGGCGCGGGTCGGTGCCTCACTCGGCATGGCGGTGCTCGTCCTCTTCTTCGGCCTGATCGGGATCGGCGTCCTCAACTGGCGCGCCGACAAGCGCGAAAGGGAGGCGATGTGAGCGGTGCGATCGAGGCAACCGGGCTGGCGGCGGACGCGACCGCGCCGCCGCCGCTCTGCGCCCACGGGCTGGGCCGCACCTACGACGGCTACATCGCGCTGGCCGCCTTCACGGTCGAGATCGAGGCCGGCGAGCTGATCGCGCTGATCGGGCCGAACGGGGCGGGCAAGACGACCTTCCTGAACCTCGCCGCCGGGCTGCTCGAGCCGACCTCGGGCGGGATCGAGATCGCCGGCGCGGCACCCGGCTCGATCGCCGCCCGCCAGGCGCTCTCCTTCCTGCCCGACACGCCGGTCTTCTACGAAGACCTGAGCGTCGCCGAGCACCTCGAATACGTGGCGGCGCTCCACGGCGTCGCCGAGCCGGGGCCGCGGATCGATGGGCTGATCGCCCGCCTCGGCCTCGACGGCTGGGAGGACGCGCTCGGCTCCGAACTCTCGAAAGGGATGAAGCAGAAGGCCTCGATCGCGCTCGCGCTGGTGCGGCCGTTCAAGGTCCTGCTGGCCGACGAGCCGCTCGACGGCCTCGACCCGCCCAGCCGCGAAGTCCTCTTCGAACTGCTCGCCGAGGAGCGGGCCGCCGGCGCGGCGATCGTCGTCTCCACCCACCGCCCCGACGTGATCGAGGCGGCGGGCCGCTGCGTGGCGATCCGCGACGGGCGCCTCGCCTACGACGGCTCCCCGGACCCCGCCGTGCTCGAGGAGATCTTCGACCGCAGCGAGCTCGAGGGCGCCTGAGCCCTCGCGCTGCACGCTTTCACCACACCATGGTGTGGAAAACCCGTGCAGCGCGTGCAGGCGGGTTGGCGGCCGGCCGCTACCCGGCGCGGTCGGGCAGCTTCATCCCGACCCGCTCGGCGACCAGGTCGATGTCGGTGCGGTGCTTGACGATGATCGACATCGAGTCGGCGAAGGTCTTGCGGTCGATGTCGTCGACGCCCATCAGCAGGAGCGTCCGCGCCCAGTCGATCGACTCGGCGATCGAGGGCGGCTTCTTCAGGTCGAGGTCGCGCACCATCCCGACCACCTCGACCAGGCGGCGGGCCAGCTCGCGCGGCATCTCCGGCGCATGCAGGAGGACGATCTCCATCTCCCGCTCGACCCCCGGGTAGTCGAGCCAGAGGTAGAGGCAGCGGCGCTTCAGCGCCTCGGTCAGCTCGCGCGAGTCGTTCGAGGTGAGGACGACGATCGGCATCGTCGTCGCGCTGATCTGGCCCAGCTCCGGGATCGTGATCTGGAAGTCGGAGAGGAGCTCCAGCAGCATCGCCTCGAACTCCTGGTCGGTCTTGTCGATCTCGTCGATCAGCAGGACGACCGGCTCGGGGCTCGAGATCGCCTGCATGAGCGGCCGGGTGAGCAGGAACTCGGTGCCGAAGATGTCCTCCTGGACCTCTTCCCAGCCGGCCTCGCCGCCGGCCTGGATCCGCAGCAGCTGCTTGCGGTAGTTCCACTCGTACATCGCCTTCGCCTCGTCGAGCCCCTCGTAGCACTGCAGGCGCACCAGCGGGCGGCCGGTGGAGCGGGAGAGGGCCTTGGCGAGCTCGGTCTTGCCGACCCCGGCCGGCCCCTCCACGAGGATCGGCTTGCCGAGGCGCTGGGAGAGGAAGGAGACGAGGGCCGCGGGCTCGTCGGCCAGGTAGCCGACCTCGGCCAGCGAGCGCTTCACCGCCTCCACGGAGTCATCGGACATGGCCGCCGATGATAATCCGCGCCCGTGCCCGACCTTCTCCCGCCGGCGGCGGCGCTGCCGCACACCCCCGGCCCCTACCTCGCGCTGCTGCTCGTGGGCTTCGCGATCGGCATCTGCGGCCACCTCTTCCGGGTGCGCTGGCTGGTCGGCGTCGGGATCACGCTGATCGTCCTCGCCGCCCTGCTGCTGCCCTTCGCCGCCGGCATCCCGAGCAACGAAAAGAGCCCGCCTGGAGGCGGGCCCGCGGGCGGCGGGCTGGGTGAATGAGGGCCCGGCGGCCGCCGGGCAGGGCCGCTGGAAGGGTTGATCTACAGTTTGGGGCCGCCACCGTCTCCCGACCGAAGGAGCTCGATAGCTTGAGTCGTCAACGAACTTTCGCCGTGCTCGCGGCCTTCGCGGCGCTCGCCGCCCTGCTCAGCGCCTGCGGCGGCGGCGGGGGCGGCGGCGAAGAACCCCAGAAGGTGATCGAAGAGGCGACCTTCGCCGGGATCGAAAGCGGCACCGTTGCCCTTGACCTGCAGCTGAAGTCGGAAGGCAAGAAGGGCGGCGAGGTGAAGGCCACCGTCTCCGGTCCCTTCCAGTCGACCGGCAAGGGGAGCCTCCCCGAACTGGCGATGAGCGCGACCGCGAAGGGACAGGCCAACGGCGAAAAGATCGACTTCGAAGGGGGCCTCACGGTCCTGGGCGACCGCGCCTACATCGGCTACCAGGGCAAGGAGTACGAAGTCGACCCGACGACCTTCGGCTTCGTCAAGTCCGGCTTCGAAAAGGCCGAGCAGGAAGGCGCCAAGGAAAGCGGCAAGGGCGAAACCGGTGCCTGCCGGCAGGCCGCCACCTCGCTGCCGCTCGGCGAATTCGTCAGCAACCTCGAAAACGAAGGCAGCGAGGAAGTCGAAGGGGTGAAGACGACGAAGCTGAGCGGGGACCTCAACCCGAAGGGCGCGGTCGACGCGGTCATCAAGCTGGTCGAAACCCCGACCTGCTCGGCGGAGCTGGAAGCGGCCGGGGGCGCGCTGCCGCTGCGCCAGTTGAAGGAATCCAAGGGCGAACTCACCGGCGCGATCAAGAAGGCGCACGTCGAGGTCTTCGTCGGCGAAAGCGACCACATCATCCGCAAGGTCGTCGCCGAACTGACCGTCGAACCGAAGGGCAGCGGCGAACGCACCGAAGCCCAGGTCGACCTGACCCTCGGCAAGGTGAACGAAAAGCAGGCGATCAAGGCGCCGACCGGCGCCGAACCGCTGGAAAAGCTCTTCGGCGAGCTCGGCATCAACCCGCTCGAACTGATGGGGATGCTGCAGGGCGGCGGCGGTGGCGAAGGGATCGGCGGCCTGATCGAAGGCCTGACCGGGGCGATCGGCGGCGAAGGCTCCTCCGGCTCTTCTGCCCGGGAAGAAGTGGAAGGGCTGCTGGAAGGCGCCGCGGGCGAAGGCACGATCCCCAAGGAATTCACCGAATGCCTGCAGGAAGCGAAGAGCGCCGCCGACATCCAGAAGTGCTCCAAGCTGATGGAATAGCGGCCTGACCGCGGAGAGGACCGAGCGCCGGCAGTCCGAGTCCCCGGCCGCCGCGGGGGGCGCGCCGCCGCCCGGGCCGCCGCGCCTCGATGCGTCCTTCCTGCGCACCCCGCAGGGCTACCCGTACCTGCTCGCGCCGCTGATTCCGATCGCCGTGGCGCTCGACCTGGCGGGCGCCTCGGCGGTCGTCGTCTTCGCCGCCTCGGCGCTCGGGATCATTCCCACCGCGGCGCTGATGGGACGGGCGACGGAGGAGCTGGCGGCCCGCTCCGGCCCGGGGATCGGCGGCCTCCTCAACGTCACCTTCGGCAACGCGCCGGAGCTGATCATCGCCCTCTTCGCGCTCGGCCAGGGGCTGCAGGAGGTCGTCAAGGCCTCGATCATCGGCTCGATCGTCGGCAACATCCTCCTCGTGCTCGGCGCCGCGATGCTCCTCGGCGGGCTCGGCCGCGACAAACAGCACTTCAACCGCACCGGCGCCGCGATCCAGACCTCGATGCTGATGCTCGCCGCCGCCGCCCTGCTGATGCCGGCGATCTTCGAGCTAGTCGAGGGCAAGGGCCTGCCGCTGCCGGGCACCGACGCCACCCGCTACGGCGGGACCGTCGACCACCTCTCGCTCGCGGTCGCGATCGTCCTGATCGCCACCTACGTGCTCGGCCTCGTCTTCTCGCTGAAGACCCACCGCGACCTCTTCAACCCCGACTACGAGGACGACGAGAGCTGGGGCTGGTCGGTGCGCACCTCGGTGATCGCGCTGGCGATCGCCGGCGTCCTGGTCGGGGTGATGTCGGAGGTGCTGGTCGGCTCGATCACCGAAGCCTCCGAATCGGTCGGCCTCTCGGAGTTCTTCATCGGCGCCGTCGTCGTCGCGATCGTCGGCAACGCGGCCGAGCACTGGGTCGCGGTGCTGGTCGCCCGCAAGGACAAGATGGACCTGGCGGTCAACATCGCGATCGGCTCCAGCGGCCAGGTCGCCCTCTTCGTCGCCCCGGTCCTGGTGATCTGCTCCTACTTCATCGGCCCCTATCCGCTCGCCCTCGTCTTCAACGGCTTCGAGCTGGGGGCGATCCTGATCGCCATCCTGATCGCCAACTACGTGATCCAGGACGGCGAGTCGACCTGGTTCGAGGGCGTTCAGCTGCTGGCCGTCTACCTCGTGTTCGGTCTCGCCTTCTACTTCGCCTGAGCGCTCCTGGCGGTGTCCTCGGTCGCTCGCGTGCAGCCGCACGCCACGCTCCCTGCGTCCGTGCCAGGAGCGCTCGGGGGCCCCTCCGCACGGGCGGCTAGCCTGGCGCGGTGGAATACCTGCTGCTCATCCTCAGCTTCGCGATCGTGCTCTCCGGGGCGCTGCTGTTCACCAACGCGGTCGAGTGGCTCGGCCACGTGCTCGGGCTGGGGGAGGGGGCGGTGGGCAGCGTCCTCGCCGCGGTCGGCACCGCGACGCCGGAGACGCTGATCGCGATCATCGCCATCCTCAGCGCCGAAGCCGGCTCCGAAGACGTCGCGATCGGGGCGATCGTCGGCGCGCCGTTCCTGCTCGGCACCTTGGCGATGGGCCTGATCGGCCTCTTCGCCTACCTCTACCGGCGGCGGCGACCGCAGGGGGTGGGGTTGGACGCCCACGCGCCGACGCTGGAGCGGGACCTGCTGTTCTTCCTCGCCTTCTTCGCCCTGGCCGGGGCGCTCGCCTGGGGCCCGCCGGTTGCGGTCCGAGTCCCGGTCGGGATCGCCTTCCTCCTCGCTTACGCGCTCTACGTGCGCCGCACGCTGCGGTCCTCCGGCGACGTGCAGGGGGAGGAGTCGCTCGACCCGCTCTACTTCGATCGGCGCTCCGACCGCACCGCGGGGAAACCGCCTGTCGTCCTCTGCCTGGCGCAGCTCCTGGTCGGCCTCGGGGCGATGGTCGGCGGCGCCCACCTCTTCGTCGAAGAGCTGCTCGAAATCGCCGACAGCCTCGGCGTCGACGCGCTGGTCCTGGCGCTCGTCCTCGCCCCGCTGGCCACCGAGCTGCCGGAGAAGGTCAACAGC
The DNA here is from genome assembly GCA_963766705.1 of uncultured Actinomycetes bacterium. GTDB lineage: Bacteria > Actinomycetota > Thermoleophilia > Solirubrobacterales > 70-9 > VAYN01. The sequence goes on along the minus strand of CAVYBE010000008.1, from coordinate 568,216 downwards.
TTCTTCTGGGTGCGCGAGGGCAAAGACGCGCTGGCGCTCGGCAACGTCAGCGGCGCGATGGTCTTCCAGTCGACGATCCCGATCGGGATCGGGCTGATGTTCACCCACTGGAGCCTCACCGCCAACGCGATCCTCTCGATCGGCCTCGGCCTGGCGGGCGGCCTGCTCGCCTACGCGAGCCTCCACCGTGGCAGGCGCTTCAGCCTGCCCGCGGTGACGGCGTGGCTCTGCCTCTACGCCGCCTTCATCGTGGTGGTAGTGGCCTGAGCGGCGCCCTGGGCCGGTGCCGCGCCGCGCCCGTCCTTCCTCCGATCGGTAGCAAGGAAGGGACGGGACCCGCGGCGGACCACTCAAGAACCTGCGTGGAATATTTCGGGTCCAGAGCACCCGAAATATTCCTCACAACTTCCTGATCAAGGAAGCGTGACCCGCCGGAACCGTCCCGCGTCGTCCCCGGCTCAGGACGCGGAGAGCTCGCCCAGCGCCTTCAGCACCAGCGCGTCGTGCTTTTTCGGCTGGACTTTCGGGAAGACGCGGGCGATCTTGCCCTTCGGGTCGATGATGAAGGTCGAGCGCAGCATCCCCATGTACTTCTTGCCGTACATCGACTTCTCGCCCCAGGCGCCGTATTTCTCGGCCACCTTGTGGTCGACGTCACCGAGCAGCGTGAAGCCGAGCCCGTACTTGTCGTCGAACTTCTTGATCTTCTCCGGCTCGTCCGGCGACACCCCGATCACCTTCGCGCCCGCCGCCGCGTACTCGTCGCTCCGGTCCCGGACCCCGCAGGCCTGGGTGGTGCAGCCGGGGGTGTCGGCGCGGGGGTAAAAGTAGAGGACGACGGTCTGGCCCTTGAAGTCGGAGAGCTTGACCTTGTTCCCGTCCTGATCCGGCAGCGTGAACGCCGGTGCTCTGTCGCCGACCTCAAGCATCGCCAGTCACCCTACAGCCAGGATTCGATCCTGCCCGGCCGGCTCCCGCGGGTTCCGGTAAACCAGCATGTGGTTGTTTGGGTATGCAGCAGGTGTTAGCGTCTTCCGCAGTCGTCATCTATCGGGAGGAGGCGCCGAAATGCGACGGAGACGGGATATGTGGACAGCCGTCATCGGGGTCTGCGCGACGCTGGTCTTCCTCGCGGCATCCGCGAGTGCCGCAGCGGCCTCGAGCGGCGAATTCACCCGCGCCGAAGCCAACGGGGACTGGACGCTCGGCGCGGTCTCGGGGTCGGCGAGTTGGAGCGGATGCCCGGCGGGACGCGAAGAATGCAGCCTCCAGGCATTCGTGACCGTCGGCCCGGGCTCGCAGGCACCTGAATGCTCCGAAGCGGCACGGCAGTGGCCGCATTCGGGCGGGCAGTTGACCCTCGTCTGGGAGAGCGAAGAAACGGCCCACGAGGGTTCCTCGACCTTTGACGTCTCCGAAGTGCCCCTCTCGGGTGGCACCGAACAACTGGCCTGCCTGTCGGTGCTCGAAAGCTACCTGGAACGGCCCGAATGCCAGCTGCATCCCGAACCCGGCATCGCGTGCCCCATGTACGTCATGGTCGCCCGGGACTACGCCGTCCTTGCCGCCGCCACGCTCACCTCTCCGACCCCGCCACCGCCCACTGACGAGGGTCCGCCCACGCTGACTGGCATCCCAGTGGTGGGCGGGACGCTGACCTGCTCGGACGGCAGTTGGGAAGGTGCCGAAGGTCTCAGCCGCACTTGGCTCAGGAATGGCGTCGGCATCGCCGGGCAGACCGGCAGGACCTATCTCCTCGCAAGCGCCGACCAAGGTCAAGCGATTGCCTGCGAAGTGACCGCAAGCGGTTCCGGCGGCTCCACCTCGGCGCGCAGTGGTGCGGTGACGATCGGGCCTGCCCTCTCGCCTCCATCGGGTGGCGAGCCGAATCCGCCGACCGGAGCCAACCCCGAGGGCGAATGGCGGGTCGCCTTGCCCCCTCCGGTCGCCGCGCCCTCCGGCGAAGGGGCTCCGGTGCCGGCTTCCGGCGCGACCCCGGCGGGTCCGAGTCCGGCCCGAGCATTCCCGTCTCTCCGTCGCCGCCACCGCCATCATGCCCGGAGGCGCTGCGAGAGGAGGGGGCGGCGACACGGTCGCAGGAGCCACGGAAAGCGGGCCAGGTGCATCCGGGTCCGCGGCGCTCGGCCCGCGCGCTCCAGCTAGCCCGCCAATTCACATCTCTCCGCTCCGAGGTGGGCGACTCGGCGCCCTGTGCCCCTGGTGCCGAGGGGGGCGCTCGGGCGCCTCAGTCCTCGCGGCCGGGGTCCTGGCCGTCCTCGTCCTCGTCGAGCTCCTCGTCGCCCTGCTCGAGGGCGGTCTCGGAGACGGAGCCGGTCGAGCCGGGGTGGTAGTGGGTCTGGAAGGTCTCGAGCACGCGGTCGCGGCCGTCCTCGTCGACCGGGACCTCGTCGGAGAGCCGGACCCACTCGACGCCCTCGTAGGCCTCGATGTTGAAGATCTCCTGGTCGATCGAGGCCGAGTCGTCGACGATCACGACGACCTCGGTCTGCGGGTTGAAGTAGGTGCCGGGCTGGACGAGCAGCTCCTCGACCTCGTAGACGTTCTCGGGATCGCTTGCCATCGTCGCGATCTTAGTGCGTTCGCGTGGGGCCGCGACGCTCAGCCGGAGCCTCCCAGGTCGGCGAGCTGGCGCTCGGTCTCGGCGGCGACGTCGAGCGGCTCGAGGCCCGCCCGCCGGCGCCGTTCGTTGCGGGCGACGACCAGCTGGCGCACCTCCGCGCGCAACTCCTCGTCGTGGCTCGGCGGGGCGCTCTCCGCCGCCGCCAGCAGGCGCGCCGACTCGGCCTCGACGTCCAGCGCGGGCTCGCCGCGCTCGCGCCGCCGCGCGGCCTTGGCCTCCAGCATCTGGCGGACCTCGGCCGCCTGGATCGCCGGGTCGACCGGCTGCGGGGCGCTGCCCTTGCGGGCGGGCGACTCGCGCAGAATCGCGAAGGCGCCGCCGCCGTAGGAGCTCCAGCCGCCGGTCACGCGTTTGAGCGCGAACCCGATCGCGGGCGCCACGACGCCGGTGAAGACCAGCACCGCCGCCGCCTTCCCCCCTGCGGAGATCGCGATCGCGAGTACCACGCCAAACAGGGTAGACCGACGCCTTCCGAGGCGCCCATCCGGTACTCTTTCGGTTGGTTGACTGACCAGTCAATCGGGAACGCCCACCGGCGCTCCGCACAGAACTTGGAAGCGCACGACCAAAGGAGCACTCCACGGTGGTTGACTTCACTCTGACCGACGAACAGAAAGACTTGAAAGAGCTCGCGCACTCCTTCGCCGAGAAAGAGATGCGCCCGGTTGCCTGGGAGTACGACAAGGACGGCACCTGGCCCGACGAGGTCCTGAGGAAGGCCTGGGACGTCGGCCTGATGAACACGCACGTCCCGGAGGCCTACGGCGGCCCGGGCCTCGACTATCTCTCCGGCTGCGTGATCGAGGAGGAGATCGGCTGGGGCTGCTCGGGCATCGGCACCTCGCTGATGGCCAACGGCCTGGCCTCCGCGCCGGTCGGGCTCGGCGGCTCCGAGGAGACGAAGAAGAAGTACCTCGGCATGCTGGTCGAAGACTTCAAGCTCGCCTCCTTCTGCCTGACCGAGCCGGACGCCGGCTCCGACGTGGCCGGGATGAAGACCCGCGCCGTCAAGCAGGGCGACAAGTACGTCCTCAACGGCTCCAAGTGCTTCATCACCAACGGCACCTACGCCGACTGGTTCACGGTCTACGCGAAGACCGATCCGGACGCCGGGCACCGCGGCATGTCCGCCTTCGTCGTCGACGCCAACTCCCCCGGGGTCACCGTCGACAAGAAGGAGGACAAGATGGGTCAGCGGGCCTCGAACACCGCGACCATCTCCTTCAACGACGTCGAGGTGCCCGCCGAGAACCTGCTCGGCGAGGAAAACCACGGCTTCAAACTGGCGATGATGACGCTCGACCGGACCCGGCCGGGCGTCGCCGCGATGGCCACCGGGATCGCCCGCGCGGCCTTCGAGTTCGCCTCCGACTACTCCAAGGAACGGGTCCAGTTCGGCGTGCCGATCGCGATGCACCAGGCGATCCAGTTCATGATCGCCGACATGGCGACCAAGGTCGACGCGGCCCGGCTGCTGACCTGGAACTCGGCGGTCCTGCTCGATCAGGGCAAACGCAACACGCTGCGCTCCTCGGAGGCCAAGCGCTTCGCCGCCGACTCGGCGATGGAGGTCACCACCGACGCCGTCCAGGTCTACGGCGGCTACGGCTTCATCAAGGAGTACCCGGTCGAGAAACTGATGCGCGACGCGAAGATCATGCAGCTCTACGAGGGGACCAGCCAGATCCAGCGCCTGGTCATCGCCAAAGAGGTGCTGCTGCCGCGCAACATCGACGAGGTCACCCCGGAGGCCAAAGCGGCCGAGGCCTCCCAGAGCGAGCAGGCGGCGGCGACCGTCTAGGCATCGAGTCCCGGGCGCGCCGCCGCGGGTCGGGCGGCGCGCCCGGGGTCTCGCCGCCCACCCTCGTGGATGGGCGGCGCACCGGGTGGCGGCGAGCTGCCCCCGCGAGGGGCTCGGCCGGCGGACCGGGCTCAGCCGGTGGTCCGCCGGCGGTAGGCCCGCAGGGTGAGCGGCACGACGACGGCGAGGATCGCGAGGCACCAGGCCACCGTCGCGACGACCGGGTGCTCGAGCGGCCAGGCGGCTCCCGGTGGCACCGCGGTCGGGTTGCCGAACAGGGTGCGGATCGCGGCCGCCCAGGCGCTGATCGGGTTGTATTCGGCGACCTGGCGCAGGCCGTCGGGCAGTCCCCCCACCGGCACGAACGTGTTGGCGACGAAGGTCAGCGGGAAGACCGCGACGAAGGCGATCCCCTGCACTGCGTCGGGGGAGCGGGCGAGGACGCCGATCAGCGTCCCCAGCCAGATCATCGCGATCGCGATCAGGAAGAGCAGGCCGAAGCCGGCGAGCGCTTCCGGCGCGGTGGAGGAGATCCCCCAGCCGACGATCAGCCCGCTGACCACCATGATCGCGATCGCCAGCAGGGTGGCGGCGAACTCCGCGGTCAGGTGCCCGATGAGGTACGCGGAGCGTGACATCGGCAGCGAGCCGAAGCGGTCGATGATCCCTTCGCCGAGGTCGGTGGCGACCGACACGCCCGGTCCCATCATCCCGAAGGTGAGGGTCTGGACGAGTATCCCGCCGATCAGATATTCGTGGTAATCGCCGCCGCCGGGGATCTTGATGAAGCCGCCGAAGACGTAGGCGAACAGCAGCACGAACATCAGCGGCTGCAGGGTGACGTCGAAGAGCTTCTCCGGGATCTGGCGGATGTGGGCGAACTGGCGTCGCGCCATGACCCAGGCGTCGGACGCGAGCCGGCGAAGGCCGGCCGGGCCGGGGGGGACCCTGGGCAGGGCGTCGAGGGTGATCGGGTCGGCGTTCACGCGGTCGCCTCCTTGCGGTCGGTGTTCGGTCGGTTTGAGCTCGCGGCGCCGGCACGCGGCGAGGTGAGGGAGAAGAAGACGTCGTCGAGCGTCGCCTCGCGGCGGCGCACGTCGTGGGCGTCGACGCCGTGCTCCTCGAGGGCCCGCACGACCTCGATCAGCCGCGTCGACTCGCTCGCCGGGGCGGCGACGAAGAGGCCGTCGCGGTCGATCTCGGGAGGGCCCGCCGCCACCCGTTCGAGGGCGCCCGCCGCGGCGGCGAGCTGCTCGATCTCGGTGACCGTGACGACCACCCGTTCGCCGCCGTGCCGTGCCTTCAGCTGCCCTGGCGAGCCGGTGGCGACCACCCGGCCGTGGTCGAGCAGGACGACGTCGTCGGCCAGCCGGTCGGCCTCCTCCAGGTACTGGGTGGTGAGGATCAGCGTGGTGCCGCCGCCGACCAGGTTGCGCAGCAGGTCCCACAGCTCGTTGCGGCTTTCCGGGTCGAGGCCGGTGGTCGGCTCGTCGAGGAAGAGCACCGGGGGCGAGGCGACCAGGCTGGCGGCGAGGTCGAGGCGCCGGCGCATGCCGCCGCTGTAGTCCTTGACGAGGCGATCGCCGGCCTCCTCGAGCCGCAGCTCCGCGAGCAGCGCCGCCGCCCGCGCCCGCGCGACCTTGCGCGGCAGGTGGTAGAGGCGGCCGATCATCTCGAGGTTGGCGGCACCGCTCATCAGCCCGTCGACGGTCGCCGCCTGGCTGGTCAGGCCGATCTGCTCGCGCACCCGGTCGGGTTCGGTGGCGACGTCGTGACCGGCGACCCGCGCCGACCCGGCGCTCGGCGCGGCGAGCGTGGTGAGGATGCGGATCGCCGTCGTCTTGCCCGCGCCGTTATGGCCGAGGAGGCCGAGCACCGAGCCGGTCGGCACCGCGAGGTCGAAGTCGCGGAGGGCCCACTGCTCGCCGTATCGCTTGCCGAGGCCCGCGGTCACGACGGCGTGGGAAGTCTGGGGGTTCTGGGTCATGTCGTACCTCGTACGTTGGATTGGTACAGCGTACGAAGAACGTAGCAGTACGATGTACGAAATGTCCAGCGATCCACATAGGGGCGAGCCGGGGGGCGAGCGGCGGCAGGCCGCGGAGCGCAGCGGCGACCGCGCCGAGCGCGCCCGCCAGGAGGCCGAGCGAGCCGAGGCGCGCGTCCGGGAGCACTCCGAGCGGGCCCAGGAGCAGATCGATCGGGCGCGCGAGCGGGTCGTCGAAGCCGAAGACAAGGCGGAGGCGAAGGTCGCCCGGGCGCTCGAGCGCGTCGCCCGGGCCGGGGGGGGCGAGCCGCCGGGCGGGCCGGACTTCGAGCCGCTGATCTGGGCCCGCAGCGAGCCGGCCTCGCGCCGCCCCTCCCACACGCGTGCCGACATCGCCCGCGCCGCCGTGGAGATCGCCGACTCGGAAGGGTTCGACGCCGTCTCGATGCGTCGCGTCGCCCAGCGCCTCGGTGCCGGGACGATGACCCTCTACCACTACGTCCGCAACAAGGACGAGCTGATCACGCTGATGTCGGACGCGGTGATGGGCGAGGTGGTCGTCCCCGAGGGGGAGATGGCCGACGGCTGGCGCCGCGCCCTCACCCAGATCGCGCTTCGCACCCGCCGGGCGTTCTCCGACCACCACTGGATCTTCGAGCGGCTCGGCGACGGCCGACCCGGCCCCAACGGGCTGCGCCACTTCGAGCAGTGCCTGCAGGTGGTCGCCGAGCTCGGCCTCGACCGTGGCCCGACCTTCGAGTTGATCGGCCAGGTCGACGACTACGTCTTCGGCTTCGCCCTCCGTGAGCAGCAGGAGCGCGAAGAGCACGAGCGTGGCTGGCCGCCGGAGGTCCTCGACTTCTTCAAGCGCGAACTGGAGAGCGGCGACTACCCCCGGCTCGCCGAGCTCTTCGGCGACGACTTCGAGGGCAGCTTCGAGGCGGTGGTCGAATCCATGAACGACCCCGGCCGCTTCGAGCGCGGCCTCGAGCGCCTGCTCGACGGCATCGAAGCCGAGTTCGGCTCCGCCTCCTCCAAATAGCGCCATCGGCAACCGACCCCCGGGGAGACCTCACCCCGCGGTCGTCCTTGGGTCCGTCATGGACGACGAGCGAGCTCCGATCCCTCCGCGGCCCCCAGGTGCGGTCGACCTAACGTCCGCCACCACCGACGCGGTCGACCCCACCAGGCGGTGATCCGGGCCGTCGCATCCGGGCGGTTGCACCGCGTCTCCGCGCCGGTCCACGTGACGGCGTCGGTGCCGCGGCATCACCGACCGCCAGAGGGTGTCATCCGGCTCCGCGCCCGGAACCTTGGCGACGACGACAGGGCGATCGCCGACGGGATCCCGGTTACCTCCGTCGCCCGCACGCTGCTCGACCTGGCGTCGAAGCTCGGGGCCGATCAGCTGCGCCGCGCGCTCGCGATCTACGAGCCGCCCATCTACGCGCGCTCGGAGAACGAGCGCCGCTTCGTCGTTGAAAGGACGACCGCGCCTCCGCCGCGCGGCTAACGCGGCGCGGCGGCGCGGCGCTTGGAGGCCTTCAGGCGCGTCACTTTGTCGAGGATCAGCTTGCGCAGGCGCACCGCGTCCGGCGTCACTTCGACGCACTCGTCGTCGCGCAGGAACTCCAGCGAGGCTTCCAGGGTGAGGCGCGTCGCCGGCGCCAGTCGCACCAGCACGTCGGCGCTCGCCGCCCGCATGTTGGTCTGCTGTTTGGCTTTGGTCGGGTTGACGTCGAGGTCTTCGGCGCGGGCGTTCTCGCCGATGATCATCCCTTCGTAGACCTCCTCACCCGGCCCGACGAAGAGCGTGCCGCGTTCCTGCAGGCTCATCAGCGAGTAGCCGGCGGTCTGGCCGCGCCGGTCCGCCACCAGCGACCCGGTCTGCCGCGTCCGCAACTCGCCCGCCCACGGCTCCCAGCGGTCGAAGACGTGGTGCAGGATCCCCGACCCGCGCGTCTCGGTCAGGAACTCGGTCCGGAACCCGATCAGCCCGCGGGCCGGCACCAGGTAGTCCATCCGCACCCACCCGGTGGAGTGATTGACCATCTGCTCCAGCCGCCCCTTGCGCCCGGCCAGCATCTGCGTGACCGCGCCGACGTGCTCCTCGGGCACGTCGATCGCCAGGCGCTCGACCGGCTCGTGGACCTTGCCGTCGATCTCCTGGGTCACCACGCGCGGCTGCCCGGCGGTCATCTCGTACCCCTCGCGCCGCATCATCTCCAGCAGCACGACCAGCTGCAGCTCGCCGCGCCCCTGCACCTCCCAGGCGTCGGGACGATCGGTGTCCTTGACCCGGATCGACACGTTGCCGACCAGCTCCTGGTCGAGCCGCGAGCGGATCTGCCGCGCGGTCAGCTTGTCGCCGCCGCCCTGCCCGGCCATCGGCGAGGTGTTGATCCCCAGCACCAGCGACAGCGACGGCTCATCGACCGTGATCACCGGCAGTGGCCGCGGGTCCTCCGGGTCGGCCAGGGTCTCGCCGATCGTCACCTCTTCGATCCCGGCGACGGCGATGATTTCGCCCGGGCCCGCCTCCTCGGCGTCGACCCGCTCGAGACCCTCGGTGACGTAAAGCTCCGACACGCTCGCCCGCTTGACCTCGCCGTCGGCGCGGCACCAGGCGATCTGCTGCCCGGAGCGGATCGTCCCCTGGCGCACCCGGCAGATCGCCAGCCGTCCGACGTACGGCGAGGCGTCGAGGTTGGTCACGTGCGCCTGCAGCGGCGCGCCCTCCTCGTAGGTCGGCGCCGGGATCTTCTCCAGCATCAGGTCGAGCAGCGGCATCAGGTCGGTCCCCTCGACACCCTCCTCGAGCGACGCCCAGCCGGCTTTCGCGTTCGTGTAGACGATCGGGAAGTCGATCTGGTCGGAGTCGGCGTCGAGGTCGATGAACAGCTCGTAGACCTCGTCGACGACCTCGGCGATCCGCGCGTCCGGGCGGTCGACCTTGTTGACGACGAGGATCACCGGCAGCCGCCGCTCCAGCGCCTTGCGCAGCACGAACCGCGTCTGCGGCAGCGGTCCCTCGGAGGCGTCGACCAGCAGCAGCGCCCCGTCGACCATCGTCAGCGCCCGCTCCACCTCGCCGCCGAAGTCGGCGTGGCCGGGCGTGTCGACGATGTTCAGCTTCACGCCGCCGTGCTGGACCGCGGTGTTCTTGGCGAGGATCGTGATCCCCTTCTCCCGCTCCAGGTCCATCGAGTCCATGACCCGCTCGGCCACGTCCTGGCCTTTGCGGAACGTCCCGGTCTGCCAGAGCATGGCGTCGACCAGCGTCGTCTTGCCGTGGTCGACGTGGGCGATGATCGCGCAGTTGCGTAGGTCGTCTCGAGTTGCGGTCATGGGGACGGGGGAGGGTACTGAGGGCGGTTCACGGGCCCGGCCGGCGCGCGCCGCGCCGGCCAGAAAGGGTCATTACAAGACGAAGCCCGCCGAAAGGGGCGGGCTTCCCAGACTGTCTATGAGCGCTTGCTCTACGAAGTCTGCTGAACGCTGGCCGCGGCGGGACCCTTCGGGCCTTCCTCGGACTCGTACGTCACCTTGGCGCCCTCGGTCAGGGACTTGAAGCCCTCACCCAGGATGGCGCTGTGATGAACGAAGACGTCCTTCGAGCCGTCATCGGGCGTGATGAACCCGTAGCCCTTATCGTCGCTAAACCACTTCACGGTTCCAGTAGGCATGCATTGCCTCCACATCATGTGCTGCAAACGCTGACGTGCTGGAAGGCAACGACATGCGAGCGCTAGACACAAACTTACGGCCGGTATCCCGACCCTTTCAGGCGGCACGCTAGCAGGATCAGGCGCGTCCGGACGTGAATTTCTTGCCCAATCCCCGGCATGGGCCGGGGCGGAGGCACCCTCCGGTCCCGCGACCGCGGCCCGGGCACCGTTCCCGGCGTCCCGCGAGCCGCTGCTTGGGCTTCAGGAAACGCCTGCTCCGGCCGATACCTTGCCTGAATGCTCGGTAGGCGAGACCATCGAATGGTCGGTAGGCGAAGCCCCCAATTTTTATCGCTCCGCCGCTTCGCGCGGTTTGCTCCGGTGCCCCTGGCCCTCTGCCTCCTGGTCCCCGCCGGGGCCGAGGCGGCGACGACGGGGGCCGGTCCGCTCACCCCCGAACTGGCGAAGCTGGGGACCTCGGCGGTCGCGGCCAAGCCGCCCGTGGGCCAGGCGAAGGCGATCGGGCTGCCGGCCGAAGGGCCGGGCAGCCTCGTCCGCGAAGGCGGGCGGGTGGTCGTCGAAGCGCGCTTCGAAGCGGGCGCGGTGGCCCGGGTCGAAGCGCTGAAGGCGGCGGGCGCGAAGGTCCTGCTCGCCAGCCGCGCCTACCAGGCGGTGGCCCTCTCGGTCGAACCGGAAGACCTGCGGGCGATCGGCGCCGTCCCCGGCGTCAGCGCCGTCGTGCCGTCCCGTCGCCCGGTCTTCTACGGGCCCGAAGGCGGCGCGGTCACCGCGGCCACCGGGTCGGGCACCAACTGCGAAGGCGGCTCGGTGATCAGCCAGGGGCTCTCCCAACTGAACGTCCCCGCCGCCCGGCAAGCCTTCGGCGCGCGGGGGGCGGGGGAGACGATCGGCGTCCTCTCCGACTCCTTCGACACGGCGACCGAATCGGTCGTGGGCGGCCCGCTCCCCACCCACGCCTACCAGGACGAACTCACGAACGACCTGCCCGGACCGGCCGGCAACTGCGCCGGCCAGAAGGTGCCCGTGCGGGTGATCGCCGAAGGCCCGGGCGAAGGGACCGACGAGGGCCGGGCGATGCTGCAGGTGATCCACGACCTGGCTCCGCACGCCGAACTGGCCTTCGCGACCGCCTACTCGACCGAACTGCAGTTCGCCGAAAACATCAAGCGGCTTGCCGCACCCGTCGCCGCCGGGGGCGCCGGGGCGAACGTGATCGTCGACGACGTCGGCTACTTCGCCGAACCCTTCTTCCAGGACGGGCCGGTCGCCGTGGCGATCGACGAAGTCACCGAAGCGGGGGTCACCTACCTCACCGCGGCGGGCAACGACAACCTCATCGAAGCCGGGACCGGCAACGAGATCGCCTCCTGGGAAGCGCCTGAATACCGCGCCGCGGCCTGTCCGGCAGCGGTCGCCGCGCTCGCCAAACCGCCGCCGAGCTGCATGGACTTCGCGCCCTCCGGCGCGGCCGACCCGACCTTCGGCATGACGGTAGAAGCCGGCGCGACGCTGATCGTCGACCTGCAATGGGCCGAACCCTGGTACGGGGTCGCAACCGACCTCGACGCCTATCTGCTCGACGGCGAAGGCCACGTGGTGAGCGAATACGAAGTGGGCGAAGGGACCCAGGACAACCTCGTCACCGAAGTGCCGATGGAGTTCCTGGAATGGGAAAACACGACGTCGAGCTCTGAACAGGTCTTCCTGACGATCGGCCGCTGCTCGGGGACCTGCAACCCGGAAGCAAGTGCCGTCGCGACGCCGCGCCTCAAGTTCGCCTTACTTGAGAACGGCCGCGGCGTGAGCGCCACCGAGTACCCGCGAAGCGAGGGCGAAGACACGGTCGGCCCGACGATCTACGGCCACGCCGGCTCGGCCGCGGCGATCACCCTCGGGGCGGTCAACTGGGGCCAGGGCGCGGAACCGGCCGAACCGGAGCGCTACTCCTCGCGCGGCCCGGTGACCCACTACTTCGGCCCGGTTAAAAACACCACGCCCGCCGAACCCGAAACGGAAGAAATCGAAAAGCCGAACCTGACCGCCACCGACTGCGCCTCGACCACGTTCTTCGCGCGACCCAGCGGCGGCGCCTACTCCTTCTGCGGGACCTCGGAGGCGGCGCCGCACGCCGCCGCGGTCGCCGCCCTGATGCAGCAGGGCAACGCCGGCGCGACGCCGGCAGAAATCACCGAAGCGATGGAATCCTCGGCGACCGAATTCACGACGGTCGAGCCGCCCGCCGCAGTGGGCGCCGGGCTACTGAACGCCGCGGCGGCGATGACCGAGGTGGGCGACGCATGGGTCTACGACCTGCCGACCGCGCCCGAAGAACCGGCGGAACCCGAAGAAGAACCCGTGCCCACGCCGACGCCCACGCCGACTCCGGCGCCCACGCCCGCCCCGACGCCCCACCCGGGCACCGCCCCCGCGGTGACGATCACCAAGGGCCCCAGCCCGCTCGGCAACGACCGGTGGCCGACCTTCGAATTCGACTCCTCCCAGCCCGCATCGTTCACCTGCGCGCTCGACGGCGGCGGCCCGGTGTCCTGCAGCTCGCCCTACACCGTGCCCTACCGGCTCGCCGACGGCGACCACGGCTTCGTCGTCACCGCCACCGACACCGAAGGCCGCAGCGGCTCCAGCGGCGTCTACGGCTTCAAGGTCGACACGAGGGCGCCGCGGACCTGGATCGTCGGTCATCCGCGGAAGGTGGTCAGGACCCGCAAGTTCCGCGCCCGCGTCCACTTCCGGCTGCGCTCGAACCAGTCTCCGGTCACCTTCTACTGTCAGTACGACCGCGAAGCGCTGCGCGTCTGCCCGGCGTCCTTCCACCACCGGTTCACCCCCGGTCGCCACATGCTGCGGGTGCGGGCCCGGGATCAGGCGGGCAACATCGCGACCAGGCGGGCCATCTTCCGCTTCCGCGTCAAGCAGATCCCTCGGGGCGGCCGGATCCACCCGCGCCACGCTCGGCAACGCCCGGCGCGGGCTCGCTGACGCCCGGCATCCCGGCGGCGCCCGTCGGCACGCCGCCCTCCGCGGCCCGCGGCCGCACGGCGCCCTGCGCGGCGCCGGAGCGCCGGATGATCCAGTTGCCGATCAGGACCAGGGCGATCGCCGCGAGCAGCGCGCCGATCACGATCGGGCTGGTCGGGCTGATCCCTTCCAGCCGCGTGCCGAGGAAGACGGCGAGCGCGGTGATCGGCAGGAAGCCGACCGCGGTCGTCCAGCAGTAGCGGTGGAAGGGGACGCGGGCGGCGCCCGCCGCGTAGGAGACCAGGCTGAAGGGGACGATCGGCAGCAGCCGTAGGGCGATCAGCAAGGTGACGCCGCCGCGCTCCACCATCGCCTCGGCCCGCGCGAAGCGGGCGGCGCCGAACCAGCGGTCGAGGAGCGGCCGCGCGACCCCGGCGCCGACCCAGTAGCAGAGCAGCGCCGAGATCATCCAGCCGACGATCACGATCCCCAGCCCGCCGAAGAAGCCGTAGGCGAACCCGGAGGCGGCGTTGACGATCTCGGCCGGGTAGGGCACCACCGAGTGGATCACGCCGAGGCCGACGATGATCAGCGGCCCGCCGATGCCGAGCGACTTGATCTGGCGGCGCACTTCGGCGGTTTCGCCGTGCACGGCGGCGAGCGCGGCGTGGCGCAGCGCGGGCACGCCGAGGACGAGTCCCGCCATCAGGACGATCCCGACCGCGGTGAGGCCGATCTCCAGCCAGGGCAGTCGCGCGCGCTCGTTGGTCACCGAACCCAATGTGGCACACGGGGATGGGCGGCAGGTGAAGAAGCGGTCCGCCCGCGTCGGCGCGCCGCGCCCCGGCGCCGCGCCTCCCGTCAGCCCACGGCAGGCTCGCGCCGCCGCGCCTCCCGTCAGCCCGCGGCAGGCTCGCGCAGCCGCGCCGCGAGGCCCGAGTGCCGCCCGCTCCCCTCGCCGCGGCCGACCGCCGCGGCGAGCGCCGCCGAGTCGCCGACCAGGACGCAGTCGCGCCGCGCCCGGGTGATCGCGGTGTAGAGCAGCGGCCGGGTCAGCATCCGGGTGTGGGACCGGTGGCAGACGGCGACCACCACCGGCACCTCGCAGCCCTGCGCCTTGTGGACGGAGATCGCGTAGGCCAGCTTCAGCGTCGCCGTCTCCGAGTACGGCATCACCAGGGTGGCGCCCTCGTCGGTGTCGACGACGATCGATTCCTCGTCGGGGTCGTCGCGGCGCAGGAAGACGATCGAGCCGTTCATCAGTCCCAACTCGTGGGAGTTGCGGGTCTGGATCAGCCGGTCGCCGATCCGGAAGCGGTCGCCGACGGCCCGCTTGCCGTCCGGGTTGAGCCGCGCCTGCAGCCGCTCGTTCAGCGCGTCGATGCCAACCGGCCCGCGGTACATCGGCGCCAGCGTCTGCACCTCGCGGATCGGGTCGACGCCGAAGCTCTCCGCCGCTCGCTCGGCGACTACCTCGACCACCGTCTCCAGGGCCCGCTCCGGCGCCGGGCGCTCGATCAGGAAGAAGTCGCGTTCCTGGTCGGGACCGGGCTCGAGGTGGGGCGGGCGGCCCCGGTTGATCTCGTGGGCGGCGGTGGTGATCATCGACCGCGCCGCCTGGCGGAAGATCTGGGTGAGCCGCACGACCGGCGCCGCGCCCGACTCGATCAGGTCCTCGAACGGCTTGCCGGCCCCGATCGGCGGCAGCTGGTCGGCGTCGCCGACGAAGACGACGTGGGTCGTCTCGGCCAGCCCCTCGAGCAGCACCTGGGCGAGCCGCAGGTTCAGCATCGAGGACTCGTCGACGATCACCAGCTCGACCGGCAGCGGCCGCCCGGGGCCGAAGCCCGGCTCGCCGCCGGGGATCCATTCGAGCATCCGGTGGATCGTCTGCGCCTCGTGCCCGGTCGTCTCCTGCAGGCGGCGGGCGGCGCGGCCGGTCGGCGCGCAGAGCGCGATCTTCGCCCCGGCGTCTTCGGCGGCGGCGACGATCGCCTTCGTGCAGCGCGTCTTGCCCACGCCGGGGCCGCCGGTCAGGACCGAGACCCGGGAGGCGAAGGCGCCGCGCACCGCCGCCCACTGCTCTTCGGTCAGCTCTTCGGCCGGGTCGCTCTCGCCCGGCTCGTGCTCGAGGTGGGGCGGCGCCGCCAGCCGCCGCGCCAGCGTCGCCGCGACCGCCCGCTCGCTCTCCAGCGTCGGCTCGCGGTAGATCCGGTCGTCCTCGAGGACCACGCCGCGCGCCGTCGCCAGCACCGCCGGGTCGGGCACCAGTCCGGTCAGGCGCGCCGTGCGGCTCGCCAGCTCCTCGATCGGCAGGAAGCTGTTGCCGGCCTGCTCGGCCTCGCGCAGCGCGAAGACCGCGGCCGCCTGGGCGCGCCGGTCGGACTCCGGCGGCACGTCGGCGGCGAGGGCGATCTTGTCGGCGCGGGCGAAGCCGACGCCCTCGACCTCGGTCAGCCGGTAGGGGTCCTCGTGCAGGATCGCGCTCGCCCGCTCCCCGTAGCGGGCGTGGATCGGCGCCGCCAGGTGGGCGAGGCCGTGGGGGGCGAGCTGGACGTGGAGCTCGCGGACGGCGCGGCTCTCGTGCCAGGACTGGGTCGCCGCCGCGGCCTGGTCGACGCTCACCCCGCGCAGCGCCGCGAAGGTCCGCTGTGGGTCGGCGGCGATCACCTGCAGGACCTCCTCGCCGTGCGTGTCGACCAGCTTCTCCGCGCGCCGCCGGCCGATGTGGCGGAGGCTCGTCAGGTAGGCGATCTGCCCGGCGCGGTCGGTCGGGTCGAGCGGCAGGGCGCCCTGGGCGCGTAGCTGGCGCCCGTAGCGGGAGTGGTTCTGCCACTCGCCGCTCACTTCGGCGCGGTCGCCGGGGCCGAGGTGGGCGACCGGACCGACCAGCGCGAATCCCTCGCCGCCGTCGGTCTCCTGCACCTCCAGCACCGCGTAGCCGTCGTCCTCGGCGCGGAAGATCACCCCGAGGACCTCGACCGTGCCGGTGTAGGCGGCGGCGTCGGCGTCGAACAGGGTGGCGGTGCGCATGGCCTTCCCAACGCTAGACGGCGGCGAGGCGGACCGAGTCGGTGTAGCTTCGTGCCGTGTCGAGTTCGACGGAAAGTGCGGCGGCGCTGCCCTGGATCGACGAGCGCGCGGTCGAGGTCGGCGGCGCGCCCGCCACCGTCTGGCCGGCGCTGCTGCGCACCCTGGAGAAGACGACCGGGGGCGGGGCGGCGACGCGCTACGCGCGGGCGGTCGGCTGCGCCGACACCGAAGCCGGCGGGCCGCGGCCGCTCGAGCTCGGCTCGACGATGCCGGGCTTCCACGTCGCCGCGCTGACCCCGCAGCGGCTGCTCGTCCTGCGGGGCTCCCACCGCTTCTCCGAGTACGAGCTGGCGCTCCACCTCGAACCGCTCGGCGGCGTCCGGACCCGCCTCGTCGCCGAGACGCGGGCCGAGTTCCCGGGGCTGCGCGGCCGCGCCTACCGGGCGCTGGTGGTCGGCACCCGCGCGCACGCGCTGGCCACCCGCCGCCTCCTGCGCGGCGTCGCCCGCCGGGTCGAGCGCGCCCGCCCGCCGACTGCCGCCGGCCGCCCGAGAGGCGGCCCGGCCTGATGCCCGCCGCCTCCCGGCAGCCCGCCGGGCTCTGCGACTCCTGCCGGCACCAGCGGCTCGTCCCCAACACGCGCGGCTCGGTCTTCTCGCTCTGCGAGCGCTCCCGCGTCGAGCCGGGCTTCCCGCGCTACCCGCGGGTCCCGGTCCTCCGCTGCCCCGGCTTCGAGCCCGACGAGGGCGACGAGCCCACCGGGCCGGCCGAGGGCGGGAAGGGCGACGAGCCCACCGGGCCCGACGAGCCAACCCCGCGGGGTGGTTAGGGCATTTTGGGGTCGGGACCGCCGATCTCGCTGACCGCGGGCGCCGCGTAGGCGCGGCCGGGGACGCCGCCGAGCACCAGCAGCCGCAGCCCGTCCGGGCCCGAGCGGACCTTGCGCCGCGCCGACGGCCCGACCCGCGCCATGTGATCGCCGTCGAGCACCATCCGCTCGCCGTCGACCTCGAGCTCGCCGTCGCCGCGCAGCGCCAGGTAGACCTCCTCCTGCTCGTCGTGCGCGTGGTCGTGGTCGGGATAGCCGTCGAAGGACGGCGGCAGGTCGATCACCTGCATCCCGAAGGACCCCACGCCGAGCTCCGCCCGCGCCCGCTTGAAGCTGCCGTACAGCGCCGCGTCCATCTCGTCGATTCGCCTCACCGTGTAGTCCGCCACCGCGTCTCCCATCTCCTTGAATACGAACGTTCGTGCTTTTTCTATCCTGTCGGCGTGCACGACGCAAGCGCGACGAGGGGAGAGAGGACGCGCGCCGCGATCCTCGACCGGGCCGTCGACCTGGCCTCGATCGAGGGGCTCGAGGGGCTCTCGATCGGCCGGCTCGCCGGCGACCTCGGGATGAGCAAGAGCGGCCTCTTCGGCCACTTCGGGTCCAAGCAGGACCTGCAGCTGGCGACGGTCGCCGCCGCCGCCGAGCGCTTCCGGGCGATGGTGATCGCCCCCGCCCGGGCCGCCCCCGACGGGGCGCCGCGCCTGCGGGCGATGGCCGAGCGCTACCTCGACTACCTGCAGAGTTTCCCCGGCGGCTGCTTCTGGGGCGCCACCGCGAGCGAGTTCGACGACCGGCCCGGCCCGGTCCGCGACGCGATCGCCGCCGCGCTGGACGCCTGGATGGCGGAGCTGGTCCGCCAGTCGCAGGTGGCCGGGATCGCCGACCCCGAGCGCTACGCGTTCGAGCTCTACGCCGTCGTGATGGCCGCCAACTCGCGCTACCGGCTCACCGGGGACAGAGGGGTCTTCGACCTCGCCCGGGCCGCCCTGGCGCGGTTGGAGGCCGAGCTGCCCACCTGAGCGGCTCCGCGGCGGCGCGCCCGGTGCGCCGCCGCGGCTCGCCCTGCCGTTACGGGTTCTGGTGGTTGACCTTTTCCGGCTCGATCTTGACCAGCACCCGTTCTTCGCCCGGCTGGCGAAGCGGGTACTCGTCCAGCCCCATGTAGCGCTTGGCGAGCGCGTCGATGTCCGCGTCGGCGCCATCGTCGGTCATCTCCACGACCTTGCCCTGGATGATCAGGTTCTCGTAGGGGTTCTCCTGGTTGTGGATCGAGATCGCGACGCGTGGATCGCGGCGCAGGTTGTTGGTCTTGACCCGGCCCTCGGCGGTGTTGAAGGTGACGAGATCGCCGTCGATCCCGATCCAGACCGCCGAGACCTGCGGTGAGCCGTCCGGATTGAGCGTCGCCAAGTGGGCGAAGTTTTGGCCTTCGAGAAGGTGCTTTGCGTCGTCTGGGATCGCTGCCATCTTGTTCCTCCTGGTCCTGGTTAGTATCCGCGTCAACTATTTCTACTACGCGGAGGCCCGTCGCGGGTGAATTGGTTGCGGATTGCTCTCTCCGCGAGCCCCGGCGAGCGGCATTCTCACCCGGGGCCGGCCGCACGCGTTCGCGCTGTAGACCTTGACCACACCATGGTGTGGTCAAGGCGTGCAGCGCGCCCCGGCTAACCTCGTCGGGTGGACACGCAGCGCCTGAACGAGGTTCTCGCCGCCGCCGGCGAGCCCGGCTACCGCGCCTCCCAGGTCTGGGAGTGGGTGGCGCGTGGGGCGGGCGGCTACGAGGAGATGACGAACCTGCCCGCGGCCCTGCGCGAGCGGTTGGCCGCCGAGGTGCCGTTGACGACGCTCGCGGTCCGCGCCGAGGCGCGCTCCGACGACGGCACCGTGAAGACGCTCTTCGACACCGCCGACGGCCGGCCGATCGAGGCGGTGCTGATGCGCTACCGGGACGGCCGGCGCTCGGTCTGCCTCTCCTCGCAGTCCGGCTGCCCGCTCACCTGCACCTTCTGCGCGACCGGGAAGATGAAGTTCGGCCGCAACCTCTCGGCCGACGAGATCCTCGACCAGGCCCTCCACTTCCGCCGCGTCGAACCGATCGACCACGTCGTCTTCATGGGGATGGGGGAGCCGACGATGAACGTCGACAACGTCCTCGCCGCCTGCGAGCGGCTCCCCGGGCTCGGCGTCACCAACCGCCGCACGGCGATCTCGACGGTCGGCTGGGTGCCCGGGATCGACCGGCTCGGCGAGTGCGAGATGCCGATCGCGCTGGCCCTCTCCCTGCACGCGCCCAACGACGGCCTGCGCTCCCAGTTGATGCCGGTCAACGACCGCTTCCCGCTGAGCGAGGTCCTCGCCGCCTGCGAGCGCTACCGGGCGCGCCGCCGCCGCAAGGTCTTCGTCGAGTACGTGATGCTCGACGGCGTCAACGACCTCCCCGAGCACGCCCGCGAGCTCGCCGCCCTGCTCGACCCGCGCGGCTACAAGGTCAACCTGATCCCCTACAACCCGACCGGCGCCTACGACGGCTCCTCGCCGGAGCGGATCGAGCGCTTCCGGGCGATCCTCGCCGAGCACCGCGTCCCCGCCACCGTGCGGCTCACCCGCGGCCGCGACATCGACGCCGCCTGCGGCCAGCTCGCCGCCAACGCCAAGGCCGCCGCGTAGCTGATCGACCGCACGCCCGCCGCCCGGCCGAGTCGGCGTGTTCGCCCGGGCACCTCCGCACTTCCGCGCCGGCGCGCCCGTCCGCCACGGCGCGCCCGTCCCTTCCTCCGCGCCCGTCCGCCACGGCGCGCCCGTCCCTTCCTCGTCTTGGCAGGTAGGAAGGGACGGGCGCGCCTGCCCTCGCGGCGTGCGGAACGGGAGCGGCCCACGAGATGAACGGGAGCGGAGCACGTCGGGAGGGTGGAGGGCGTGCGCGGTGGACGCGGGCCGGCGCCGTGCCCACCCCGCCACACACCCGCCACACCCCCGCGCCCGGCGTTCGCACTTCTCCGCGCATAGCGCGGCAAAGTGCGAACGCCGCGGGCCGCCTCCCGATGAGTTCGCAGACATCCGCGCTATGCGCGGAGAACTGCGAACGCCGGGCGGGGAGGCGCACGGCGAGGCGCGCCCGTCCCGCCCTCCTACCTGCCGAAGGTGGAGGGTGGGACGGGCGCGCCTTCTCGGACGGGCGGACCCGCCTGGGCGGACGGGGCGCCAGCTCGGACGGGCGCCGACCCTGGACCGGAGGCATTCGTCTGGAAGCGCCAAGGTGGAGACGCTCACCTTGGAGAACTCGGTCGAAGGCTGACTGGCCGGCCGGCCAGTCTTGCCGTTAACCTTCCCGACCATGGCCACGGTCGACGCCACGGTCCCGATCGCGGACCGCCCGCCGCCGCTTTCGGGCAACCCGTTCGTGCGCGTCGCCGGCGATCTCGCCGCCGAGTGGCGGGGGAGAGGCTCCTACCCGCCCGGGCCCGGGGACTTCAACATCTCCCGCACCAGGCAGATGGCGCGCGACCCGCTGCCGCTGCTGCTCGGCGCCTACGAAGAGTACGGGCCGATCTTCAGCATGCGCCTGCTTCACACCAAGGCAATCTTCATGCTCGGGCCGGAGGCGAACCACTTCGTGACCGTCGGCCACCCGGAGAACTTTCACTGGCGCGAGTCGAGCTTCGGCGACCTGGTCCCGCTGCTCGGCGACGGCCTGTTGACGGTCGACGACGACTACCACGACCGCGCCCGGGCGATCATGCTGCCCGCCTTCCACCGCGAACAGGTCGAGGCCTCGACCGCGGCGATGACCGCCGAGGCCGATGCGGCGATCGCCGCGCTCGCGCCCGGCACCGTCCTCGACGTCTATGCCTGGATGCGGGGCCTGGCGATGCGGATCGCGATGCGGGCGCTGCTCGGGCTCGACCCCGACGACGCCGGTAAGGGCGCGCTGGCGGCGGAGAAGTTCGAGGCCGCGCTCGGCTTCTTCGGCATCGACTACGCGCTGCGCCTGCTGCGCGGGCCCGGCTCGCCGTGGCGACGCCTGCTCGCCGCCCGGGAGGTCCTCGACCGGATCGTCTACGAGGAGATCGACCGCCGCCGCGCCGCCCCGGACGAGGGCCGCCGCGACATCCTCAGCCTGCTGGTCGCGGCGCGCGGCGAGCGCGGCGAGCGCTTCACCGACACCGAGATCCGCGACCAGGTGATGACCCTGATGTTCGCCGGCCACGACACCTCGACCTCGACCGTCACCTTCGCCCTGCACGAGCTCGCCCGCCACCCCGACGTGCTCGCGCGCCTCTGCGAGGAGCAGGACCGGGTGCTGGCCGGCGCGCCGCCGACGATCGACCAGCTGGAGGGGGAGATGCCCTACCTCGAGATGGTCGTCGACGAGGTGCTGCGCCTCTACCCCCCGGCCTGGATCGGCCCGCGCCGCGCCGTCCGCGACTTCGAGTGGGGCGGCTTCCAGGTGCCGGCCGGCGCCTACGTCAACTACTGCTCCTGGGCCTCCCACCGCCTGCCGGAGGTCTTCCCCGAGCCGGAGGCCTTCGTCCCGGAGCGCTTCACCCGCGAGCGCAAAGCGGCGCTTCCGCGCGGCGCCTACGTCCCCTTCGGCGGCGGCAAGCGGATCTGCATCGGCAAACGGTTCGGCCTGATCGAGGTGAAGCTGGTGACCACGATGCTGCTGCAGCGCCTGCGCGCCGACGCCCTGCCGGGCCGCACGATGACCGTCCGCCAGATGCCGACGCTCTCGCCCCGCGGCGGCCTCGCGATGCGACTGCGGGAGCGCGCCTAGACTTGTAGGCCTTGCGCGCGCTGGTCATCTCCGACACGCACTTCGGCGCCTGGACGGGTCGCGACCTGCTGCGCGAGGACTTCTTCCTCGAGCGGCTCGCGCCGGCGCTCGAGGGCGTCGACGAGGTGATCCTGCTCGGCGACCTCTTCGACTTCCTCTTCGGCTCGGTCGCCGACGCGGTCG
This sequence comes from uncultured Actinomycetes bacterium, assembly GCA_963766705.1. Classification (GTDB taxonomy): domain Bacteria; phylum Actinomycetota; class Thermoleophilia; order Solirubrobacterales; family 70-9; genus VAYN01. The sequence continues at coordinate 546,300 of CAVYBE010000008.1, read as the reverse complement.
ACGCCTCGGCCGGGCTGCTCGAGCTGATCGCCGCGAAGCTGCCCGGCAAGCGCTTCGTCTTCCTCGCCGGCAACCACGACCACCACCTGGTCCACCGCGACGAAGAGAGCGGCATGGAGGCCGTGCTGGCCCGCGGCGAGGCGCCGCACCCCGACGGCGTGCCGCCGCCCGAGCCGCCCGGCCCCGGCTACTTCCAGGGCTTCCTCGAAAGCCGCCTGCCCGGCGTCGAGGTCGAGATCGCCTACCCCACCTACACCTTCGCGGACGTCCTCTGCACCCACGGCCACTACCTCGACCCGCACGCGCGGATGAGCGGCTCGCGGGGCTCGCGGCTGCTGACCCGTACGCTGTGGGGGATCGCCGCGGGCGGCCCCGAGCAACCTCGGAACGCCGCCGACTACGAGTCGGTCACCACGCTGCTCACCGAGTGGCTCTACATCGCCGCCCAGATGCCCCACGGGACCCACGCCCAGCAGAACGTCTTCCGCGCCGCCCAGCGGGCCGGCCGCCTCGCCACCGCCGCCGGCGCGCCGATCCGCGGTGCCCGCCGACTCGCCGCGCACCTGCGCGACCGCGCCGAAGGCCCCGGGGCGGGCGGCCTGCCGAGCGCCGCGCACTTCGACGCCGTGGTCCGCGAAGAGGCCGCCCGGCAGGGGCGTGAGCAGCCCGTCCCCGGGCCGCCGCCCGTCCACCCGCAGTACCCCGAGCCGACCGTGCTGTCACGCAGCAGCCCGACCGAGCACGCCCTGGAGGCGTTCTCGCAGGTCGTCACCGGACTCGGCTGGGACGGGGAGGCAGAGAAGATCGTCTTCGCCCACACCCACCAGCCGCTCGACGACGTCCGCGCCACGACCGGCGCCACCCGCTACTGGAACAGCGGCTGCTGGATCTATGAGCCCGACCTCACCTCCCGCCAGGCCTACGCCCGCTACTGCCGCTGGGCCTGGCCGGGGACGGCTATCGTGATCGACGACTCCGAGCCACAGCCGCGCCTGCTCGAGCTGCTCGCCGACCTGAACCCCCTGGCCGGCGGTCCCGGCCTCCCGAAAGCACCCGCATGAGCCATCTCGACACCGTCACCGCCGCAGTCCGCCTCGTCACCGCCGCAGAGTCCTGGATCCCCGCCGTCTTCGCCGGCTTCATCCCGGCGATCGGCGCGGGCGGCGTTTTCTGGCTGCTCTGGCGCGCCGTCCGGTCGAATCCGGAAAACGACCCGCCCCCCGAGGGCGCCCCGGCCCCGGGCGAGGTCCCGGCCGCGGCAGGCGCTCCGTCCGAGGCAAAGAAAGAGGGCGGACCCGAAAGCCCGCCCTCCTAGGCGAAGCCCGCGGAGATCACCAGATGATGGTGACCGCCGCGAGCCCGCCGATCGCGCTCCCCAGCGCTACTTGATGAAGAGCATCTCCTCGTACTTCGGCAGCGGCCAGAGGTCGTCGGCGACGACGCGCTCCAGCTTGTCGCCGACCTCGCGCACCCTGCCCATCGCCGCCAGCTGGCTGTCGCGGGCGTAGGCGGCGAGCTCGAGGCCCTCGAGGTCCTCGGGGACCGCGTTCGCCTCTTTCAGCTCGCCGAGCGTGCCGACCAGGTCGTCGACCAGCTCGCGGATCTCGCCCTCGAGCGCCGAGACGCCCGCGTCGGAGATCAGCGACAGCTGCCGCAGCCCGGCGGGCAGGACCATCGTCTGGCCGATCGAGAACGTCTCCTCGGCCTCGATGTTGGCCCGGATCGCGTACTGCTCGACCCAGACGTCGAAGCGCGACTCGAGCTCCCGCTTGCTGAGCACGTTGTACTCCTCGAACGCCTTCACGGTCGAGTCGGCGACCACTTCCGGCAGCGCGTCCGGGGTGGTTTTCAGGTTCTTCAGGCCACGCTCCGCCGCCTCCTGGTGCCACTCCTCGGAGTAGTTGTCGCCGCCGAAGCAGACGACCTTGTTGGCCAGGTAGGACTCTTTGACGATCTCCATCACGGCCTCCGGCATCGGCGAGCCCGCGTCGAGTCGCGTCTTCAGCTTCCCGGCCAGGTCGTCGATCGCCTCGGCGACGATCGTGTTGAGGACCGTGTTCGGGAAGGCGAGCGACATGCTCGACCCGAGCGCCCGGAACTCGAATTTGTTGCCGGTGAAGGCGAACGGCGAGGTCCGGTTGCGGTCGCCCCCGTGCATCGGCAGCGGCGGCAGCACCGAGGAGCCGAGGTGGAGGAACGAGGCCGGCGTGTTGGGATCGCCCGACCCGGTCGAGATCGCCTCGAACGTCTTTTCCAGCTCGGCGCCGAGGAAGATCGAGATGATCGCCGGCGGCGCCTCGTTGGCCCCGAGCCGGTGGTCCTGGCCGATGTTCGCCACCGAGGCGCGCAAAAGCCCCTGGTGCTTGTTCACCGCCTGGATCACCGCCGTGCAGAAGAACAGGAAGATGATGTTCTCCGACGGGGTCTCACCCGGGTTCAGGAGGTTGGAGCCGGTGTCGGTCCCCATCGACCAGTTGTTGTGCTTGCCCGACCCGTTGACGCCGGCGAACGGCTTCTCGTGGAGCAGGCAGATGAGCCCGTAGCGGCGGGCGACGTTTTCCAGCGTCCGCATCAGCAGCTGCTGGTGGTCGGAGCCGACGTTGGAGCTCTCGAAGATCGGCGCGATCTCGTACTGGGCCGGCGCGACCTCGTTGTGGCGGGTCTTCACCGGGATGCCGAGCTTCCGCATTTCCAGTTCCGACTCCATCATGAAGGCGAGCACCCGCTCCGGGATCGAGCCGAAGTAGTGGTCGTCGAGCTCGTGGCCCTTCGGCGGCTTGGCGCCGAAAAGGGTCCGGCCGGTGGAGATCAGGTCGGGCCGCTCGAAGAAGTACTGCTCGTCGATCAGGAAGTACTCCTGCTCCGGGCCGACCGTGGTGAAGACCCGTTCGGTCGCCTCGTCGCCGAGCAGCCGCAGCGCCTTGACGGCGGTCTGCGACAGCGCGTCCATCGAGCGCAGCAGCGGGATCTTGGCATCGAGCGCCTCGCCGGTCCAGCTGGCGAAGGCGGTCGGGATCGCCAGCAGCGTCCCGTTCGGGTTCTCGAGGATGAACGCCGGGCTGGTCGGGTCCCAGGCGGTGTAGCCGCGTGCCTCGAAGGTGGCGCGGACCCCGCCGGTCGGGAAGGAGGAGGCGTCCGGCTCGCCCTGGATCAGCTCCTTGCCGGAGAAGTCGGCCAGCAGCTTGCCCTCGCCGGCGGGCTCGAAGAAGGAGTCGTGCTTCTCCGCCGTCGAGCCGGTGAGCGGCTGGAACATGTGCGTGTAGTGGGTCGCGCCCTTCTCCAGCGCCCACTCCATCATCGCTTCGGCGACCGCGTCGGCGAGGCTCGGGTCGAGCGCCTCGCCGTGGGCGAGGGTCGCCTGCAGCTTCTCGAAGACGTCGCTGGGAAGGCGTTCCTTCTGCACCTCGACGTCGAAGACGTTGGCGCCGAAGGCGGCGTTCTCGGGCAGGGTCAGATCAAGCGCCCCCAGCGACTCACCATTGGAGCTCCACTGGGCTGCGGTTACGTTCTGCTGGCGGATTCGGCTCATCGCTTGGCTTGTCCCTCACTTGGCGGCGCGTCCGGTGTCCGGCCGCGATCGATTTCCTTGCAAAAACTCCCTAGACAGAGCAAAAAGAGCCTAATGGCGACGGCTAAACGGGCGTCTTGTACTCCCGTACAGATTTTTCCCTGGGCCGGTGTCCCATATGTAGACCGCCGCCCGCTCCCGCCCCGCGTTCGCACTTCTCCGCGCTATGCGCGGAGAAGTGCGAACGCACCGGGGCGGCCTCCCGATGAGTTCGCAGTAATCCGCGCATAGCGCGGAGTTCTGCGAACGCCACCGCGGCGCGGCGCGTGCGGTCGACCTTTGGTCCGCCCCGCCGCCGCGGTCGTCCTAACGTCCGCCTACCGGACCAAAGGACGACCGCGGTTTCCGGACCGGACCAAAGGACGACCGCGTCCCGGGGATCGCGGGCCGCCTCCCGATGAGTTCGCAGACATCCGCGCTATGCGCGGCAAAGTGCGAACGCCACGGAGCGCCTCCCGGTGAGTTCGCAGACATCCGCGCTATGCGCGGAGCACTGCGAACGCCGGGCGGGCGGGCGCACGGCGAGGGCGCGCCCGTCCCGCCCTCCTACCTGCCGAAGTGGAGGGTGGGACGGGCGCCTGCGCCGGCCCGGCTCAGGGGCGGCGGCGCAGGACGGTGAGATCGCCCACCGACTCGAAGCCGAGGCGCGAGTAGAGCAGCTGCGGCCAGTCGGCCGCGTCGGCGGTGAGGAAGGTCGTCGCGTCCCCGGCCGCCCGCGAGGCGGCGATGGCGGCGCGGACGACCGCCTTCGCGTGCCCGCGTTCGCGGGCGTGGAAGCGGGTGCCGACGTCCTCCACCTGGCCGATCCCGCCGCGGCGCAGGAGCCGGCAGGCCGCCAGCGGCTCGCCCGCGGCCGGGGCGACGAACCAGCGGTCGCCGGCCGCCTCGCCGTAGCGGCGATCGAGTTCGAGCAACTGGGCGACGGTCGCCTCGGGCTCCGCGACCCCGCTCGGCACCGCCTCCTCGGCGATCAGCGCCCGCCGCAGATCCTCGATCTCCGCCAGTCGCACCTCTCGTGCCCCGCGCGCCGATGCCGGCGCCGGCCGCGCGGAGGCCTCGATCGCCGCCCCGCGCCACACCATGAACCGGGCCCGCTCGACCTCCCAGCCCGGCCATCGCGCCGGATCGGCCTCGAGCTGCCCACCCAGCCTCCGTCCCTCGGCCTCGTCGGTGATGCACACGGTGCGGTGCGCGAGCCCGGCGCCGCCGAGGACCCGATCGGCGATCGCCACGACCTCCTCGGGCGCCGTCCCCGGCCGCTCGATCGCGACCCAGTTGGCGTCCCAGATCAACGGCGTCGAGGGGGTCAGGAACGCCCGGCCCCAGGGCTCGACCCGCACCTCGTCGCAGACCCGCTCGTCGAGCGCCAGCGCAAAGGCCAGCAGCTCGTCGCGGGCGGATGTCGCCGCGTCGGTCATCCGGATAGCCTCCCAACTCGCGCGGCCGCCGGCCGCCCAGCCAAAGCCGCAAAACGGGAGGACTAAGCCGAATGTTCGTAAGCAAGGCCGCCGTCGTCGGGGGCGGGACCATGGGCGGGGAGATCGCGCAGGCGATCGCCGCGGCCGACATCCCGGTCGTCGTCAAGGACATCGACCAGAAATTCGTCGACGCGGCGCTGGAGAAGGCCCGCACCGTGACCGAGGGTCAGCTGTCGAGCCAGGTGAAGAAGGAGCGCATCACCCAGGAGCAGGCCGACCAGCGGCTGGCCGCGGTGATGGCCAACGTCACCGGCACCACGACCTACGCCGAGTTCGGCGACGTCGACTTCGTGATCGAGGCGGTGCCGGAGAAGATGGAGATCAAGCAGTCCGTCTTCCGCGAGATCGACGCCGCGACGCCCGGCCACGCGATCCTCTCCTCCAACACCTCCTCGCTCTCGATCACCGAGATGGGCGAGGCGACGCTGCGCGCCGACAAGGTGGTCGGCTTCCACTTCTTCTACCCGGCCTCGATCATGCCGCTGGTCGAGGTGATCGTCGGCGAGGACACCTCCCAGGAGACCGCCACCGCCGCCTACAACTTCGCCCAGGCGATCAAGAAGCAGCCGATCGTCTGCGGCGAGGTCCCGGGCTTCGTCGTCAACCGGGTCCTGATGGCGACGATGGGGGAGATCTGGCGCGCCCAGGAGGAGAAGGGCCTCTCCCTGCAGGCGATCGACAAGGCCATCGCCGAGGCCAAGCTGGCCCCGATGGGCCCGTTCTTCCTGCAGGACCTGCTCGGCCTCGACACCGTCTTCCACGTCGCCGAGCACCTCAACCGCTCCTACGGCGAGAGCTTCTACGTCCACGAGGGCCTGCGCGGCCTGGTCGGCGAAGGCAAGTTCGGGATGAAGAGCGGCGGCGAGGGCTTCTTCAAGGACGGTGAGCAGACGATCCCCGGCGACGCCGAGCCCGACGCCCAGGAGCTGATCGACATGTTCGCCTGCCGGGCGCTGATCGAGGCCTGCCTGCTGGTCGAGGAGGGCATCTCCTCGGTCCGCGACATCGACGTCGGCATGATGACCGGCGCCGGCCTCGACCCCCGCAAAGGGCTCCTGCCGCCGTTCTGGAAAGCCGACGTCGAAGGCCTCGGCACGATGCTCGAGAAGATGGAGGCGCTGGAGGAGCGCTACGGCGAGCGCTTCACCCCGCCGATCACCCTGCGGCGGCTGGTCGCTCAGGGGCGGCTGGGGATCACCACCGGCCAGGGCTTCTACGCCTACCCGCAGCCCGACGACGGCGAGCAGCCGGAGAAGGTGAAGCTGGAGACGCGCGGCCCGGTGGCGATCGCCTGGCTCGCCAACGCGCCGATGAACGCGGTCCACCCGCAGGTGATCGCCGACCTGAAGACGATCTGGGAGAAGGTCAAGGCCGACCCCGACGTCCACGCGCTGGTGATCGCCTCTTCGGTGCCGATCGTCTTCTCGGCGGGCGCCGACATCAAGGCGTTCACGACGATGGACGAGGCGGCGGGCAAAGAGCTGCTCGACACCGCCCACGCTCTGTTCCGCGAGTTCGAAACCGAGCCGGTGGCGACGATCGCCGCGGTCAACGCGATCGCCTACGGCGGTGGCTGCGAGATGGCGATGGCCTGTGACGTCCGCATCGCCGGCGAGGCCGCCGTCTTCGGCCAGCCGGAGATCAAGCTGGGGATCATCCCCGGCTTCGGCGGCACCCAGCGCCTGCCCCGCCTGGTCGGCGAGAACAAGGCGCTGGAGATGAACCTGGTCGGCGACGCGGTCCTCTCCGAGGAGGCGCTCGAATGCGGCCTGGTGAATCGCGTCGTCCCCGACCACGAGCTGTTCGAGACGGCTCTGATGTGGGCGACCAAGCTGGCCGGCCAGGCGCCGATCGCGCTCGGTCAGGTGAAGCAGGTCTCCCACAAGGGCGACATCGACGCCGGCATCGAGGCCGAGAAGGGCGGCTTCGGCACCGCGTTGGGCAGCGAGGACGCGAAGGAGGGCATCGGCGCCTTCCTCGCCAAGCGCACGCCCAAGTGGAGCGGCAGGTAGCGGGCTCCGACGAGCACCGGGCGGCGGTCGAGCGACTCGCCGCCCTGCTCCGCGAGGCGGCCGGCGCCGCCGTGGTGTTGAGCGGCGCCGGCGTCTCCGTTCCCTCCGGAATCCCCGACTTCCGCAGCCCGGAGACCGGTCGCTGGGCGAACGTCGACCCGATGGAGGTCGCCCACATCGAGGTCTTCGAACGCGACCCGGCGCGCTTCTGGTCCTACTACCGGCCGCGCTTCCAGCAGCTCGGCGACAAGCGGCCGAACGCCGCCCACACGGCGATCGCCGAGCTCGAGCGGCGCGGCCTGGTGCGCGCCGTGATCACCCAGAACATCGACCGCCTGCACCGCGCCGCCGGCTCGCGGGAGGTGGTCGAGGTCCATGGCTCGATCGCCGCCTCGAGCTGCCGCGACTGCGGCGCCTCCTACGAGCTGGAGACGGTCGAAGGGCTCTTCGACGCGGCCGGGATCGCCCGCTGTCCCGCCTGCGGCGGCCCGCTGAAGCCCGACGTCGTGCTGTTCGGCGAGCTTCTGCCCGCCGCGGCGATCGAACGGGCCGGCGCCCTGGCCGAGGAGGCCGAGCTGATGATCTGCGTCGGCTCCTCGCTGGTGGTCCACCCGGTTGCGGGGCTGCCCTCCCTGACCTTGGAACGCGGCGGTAGCCTGGCGGTCGTCACCAAGGGTGAGACGCCCTACGACGAGGTTGCCACGGTGCGGCTGGTCGGCGAGGTGGACGAGGAGCTACAGGCGCTCCTCGCCGCCCTCACCTGACCGCTCAGAACTTGACGCCCTGCTTCTCGCAGTTGGCGACGATGGTCTCCGCCCGCGCGCCCGAGTATTCGGATGCGTGGGAGCAGACCTGGACGGCCTCCTTTCCACAGGCGCCCAGCGTTTCCGCGCCGACGATCCCGGCCACGGTCGGGTTGATGCAGCCCTCGGCGGGTGCCGGGTTGCTGTTCCCGGCTCCGGTGAAGGCAACCATCACGATGACCGTGAGCAGGGTGACGGCGATGATGCCCGCGGCGACCCAGACCTCGCGCGGGTTCAGTTTGTAGAGCGGCGTGGTCTGGCGCTCGTAGTGTCCTTCGAGGGGCATGGCCGCACCTTACGAGCGCCGGCGCAGGCCGGCTATCGCCCTGCGGGAGAAGATCGTCGACCGATCTTTGGACACTCGTACGTAGTGGCGCCGCGGCCCTGACGGGAGGGTTATGCCAAGTCCAGATGGGCGCGCTGTGCCGTCGAGGGAACCGATCCCCCGATGCGCGCCCGCCTTAAACGAAAGGAAGCATCGAATCAATGGAATGGTTGAGCGAAGGCGCCAATTCATGGCAGCTCACCGCCGCAACCCTCGTTGGCCTGATGAGCATCCCGGGCCTGGTTGTGCTGTACGGCGGGGTAATGCAGAAACGTTGGTCAGTGAACTCGATGATGATGGCGTTCGTCGCCTTCGCGGTGGTGCTCATCCTCTGGTGCTTGGTCGGATTCAAGATGGCGTTCGGCGATCCGGTCCACATCTTCGGGGCGACCACCGGCTTCTTCGGGAACATGATCGGGAAGCCCGGATCGATACTCAATAGTCATGACCTACTAGGCCAAGCCCACGTCGGCGAGCTACCGGAAGAAGAATTCCTATTCCCGCTGTCGACGCTGGCGTACTTCCAGATCGTCTTCGCGGCGATCACGCCGATCCTGATGCTCGGCTCGGTCCTCGGCCGGTTCAACTTCAAGGCCTGGATCCCCTTCGTGGCACTCTGGACCCTGCTGATCTACACGGTCAACGCGTTCATGATCTGGGGCGGTGGCTTCTTCGCCCAGCAGGGCGCGGTCGACTACTCCGGTGGTTACGTCATCCACCTCGCGGCCGGTGTCTCCGGATTCGTCGCGGCGGCGGTGATCGGACCACGACTACAACGCGACCGAGAGGTCGACGCACCCAACAACCTCGCGATGGTGGCGGTCGGCGCCGGCCTCCTGTGGATGGGTTGGAACGGCTTCAACGGCGGTGACTGGTACAGCGCCGGCGAAGTGGCGTCCGCCTCGGTGCTGAACACCAACCTCTGCACCGCGGTCGCCTTCCTCGTCTGGGTCGCCCTGGACTACGCGACCGGGCGTAAGCCGAGCTTGATCGGCAGCGTCAACGGCATGATCGTCGGGCTCGTCGCGATCACCCCCGGCGCCGGCTTCGTCAACGGCTGGGGAGCCATCATCATCGGCGTGATCGCCTCCGCGATCGTCTACTTTGCGCTCAACTACCTGAGCCGGACGGCGCCGTTCCGCAACGTCGACGACACCCTCGGCGTGGTCTACACGCACGGCTTCGCCGGTGTCGCGGGCGGTCTGCTGACCGGCATCTTCGCCAACAAGCTGATGGCGGGCGAACACGAAGGCCTGATCTCCGGCGGCGGGCTGCACCTCCTTTGGGTGCAGGCCTACACCGCGGCCTGGATCATCGTCTTCTCCGCGATCGGCACGTTCATCCTGCTCAAGATCGTCGGCCTGTTCGTGCCGCTGAGGATGAGCGAGGCAGACATGGAGACCGGCGACATCGCCGTCCACGGGCACGAGGTGTACCCGTCGGACGTGCCGTCGCTGGGTTACCCCGACGGAGTCCAGTCGGGCAGCGCTTCGGGGTCTACGGCCCCGGCGGCCGGGACGGCCTGACGCCTCCCGCCTAGGCCCGAATCGATCACGGAGTCGCCTCCCGCCCTCCTCCCGGGGGGCGGCTCCTGATCCGGGCCGGCTTCACCCACCCGGGCCGGCTCCTCCAGGCGGTCTCGCCCCGGCGGGCTACCGAGCGGCCTCTACCGGCCGGCCTGGTTGCGCAGGACGTCGAGCATCGTCGCGATCGCGGCGGTGGCGGCGGCGGCGCGAGGGGTGGCGGCGAAAACTTTGCGGACCGGGCTCGCCGGGGCGAGCGGCCGCACCACGATGTCCTCGCGCACCCCCGAGAGGGCCAGCTGCGGGATCAGCGCGACGCCGACCCCGGCCGCGACCAGGCCCTGGACCGTCTGGTAGTCGTCGCTCTCGAACGACACCCGCGGCTCGAAGCCCGCGGCGATGCAGGAGCGGACCACGTGCCGGGCGCAGGAGCTGGTCGCCGAGGTCTGCACCCACGACTCCCCCCGCAGGTCCTCCAGCCGCGGCGCCTTCTCCCGGCGGGCGAGCGGGTGCTCGGCGGGGAGGGCGAGGTGGAGCGGGTCGTCGAACAACTCGAAGCGGCGCATGCCGGCGCCGAGTCGCTCGCCGACCCCCGGGAATTCGAACAGCAGCGCGAGGTCGAACTCGCCCGCCCGCAGGCGCGGCGCGATCTCCTCCGGCTCGCCCTCGGCCAGCGAGACCTCGACGCCCGGGTGCGAGCCGCGGAAGGCGGCGATCGCGCGCGGCATCAAGGTCGCGCCCGCGGTCGGGAAGGAGGCGGTGCGCAGATGGCCGCCGCGCCCGGCGGCGATCGCCGCGAGTTCGTCTTCGGCCGCCTCCAGCTGGGCGAGGATGCCGTCGATGTGGCCGACCAGGGCGGCGCCGGCGGCGGTCGGGCGGACGCCGCCGCGGCTGCGCTCGATCAGCGCCGCCCCGGCTTCGCCCTCGAGCGTCTGGATCGCCTGCGAGACCGCCGACTGGGAGTAGTCGAGCGCGTCGGCGGCGGCGGAGAAGGAGCCGTGGCCGACGACCTCGCGAAAGATGTTCAGGCGCTTCACGTCAAGCATAAGCAGAGCTTATTGTAAACACCAGTAATTCCAGTTGCGCTGATGCTGGGGCGGTGGCACTCTGAGGGTGCACTTCGAAACCCGAACGCTCAGGAGACTTCCGATGGCACTGAAAATCATCGTTTCCTACGACGACACCGACAACGACCGCGACGCGCTCGCCCTCGGCCGCCTGCTGGCCTTCTCCGGCGCCGATCTCTCGCTCGCCTACGTCCGCCACTCCTTCGGCGAATCGCTCGATCAGCAGGCCGCCGAACAGATGCTGGCCCGCGGCGCCGAGTCGGTCGGCACCCCGGACATGCCCAAGTACGTGGTCGCCAACCCCGCGACCAGCGTCGGCCTCGCCGACCTGGCCGAGCAGGAGGACGCCGACGTGATCGTCTTCGGCTCCGAATACCGGACCGCGAACGGCCTCGTCAAGCCGGGCATCTCGGCGAGCAAACTGCTGCTCGGCGGCGGCTCGGCGATCGCCGTGGCGCCGGCCGGCCTGCGCTCCAACCCGGCGCTCTCCGTCAACGCGGTCGGCGTCATCGACGAGGGCGACCCGGCGGCCCGGCAGACCGCCGACAGCCTCGCCCAGGCGCTCGGCGCCGTCGTCGTCGAGCACGGCTCGGGCCCCGTCGGCCTCCTGGTCGTCGGCTCGCGCAAGGAGGCGCCGGAGGGCAAAGTCGTCCTCAGCGCCGCCAGCGACTACGCGGTCGAGGCGGCGAACTACCCGGTGCTGGTCGTCCCGCGCGGCACCGCGGTCGATTTCGACGGCACCCCGGCGCCGAGCGCGGCGCCGGCCGCCTAGGCGGATCGATCCCCGCGGACGGGCGCCCGCCGCCCGTCCGCGGTGGGGCGCCCGGCGCCTCGCTGGGCCCCCGCTCGCGAACTCAGCACCGCGCCCCCTGGTGCGTTCGCACTTTGCCGCGCTATGCGCGGAGAACTGCGAACGCGGGGCGGGGGTGTGGCGCGGAGGGACGCCCGTGCCCCGTCGGCCGGGCGGCTGGGGCGAATCCGCCGGCTACGCCGCTACTGGTGCCGCTGCACCACCAGGATCACGGCCGCGACCGTCGGGTCGCGACCGTCGATCCGCTCCCGCACCTCCTCGACCGGCACGCTTTCGGTCTCCTGGCCGGAGACGAGGTCGGCCACCGTCTGCACCGCCGAGTCGGAGTGGATGACGATCGTCGCCGGCCCGCGCCCGGCCCGGTGCGCCTCCGTCGCGTCGGCTAGGACCGTCGCGGTGACGTTGGCGGAGGAGCGCTCCGCGTTGGACCAACCCTGGCTGAAGGCGAGGTCCTGGTTGGAGAGCTCCGGCCCGTCGAGGATCGTCAGCTCACTTTCCTCGCGGGTCCATTTGCGGTCGCCGAGGATCACCGGGCGACCCGCCAGCCACGGCTCGAGCACGGTGCGCCGCAGCTCCTCCTCGGTGAGGTTGAAGGAGCGGGCGTGCTGGCGGCCGGTCGCGACCTCGATGTGGAAGGCCATCGTCGCCGCGACGCTACCGGGTTTCGGCGCCGCCGGGTCGGTGCCGAAGGGTTGGCATGATGCTCGCCATGCCACCCGTGCGCCCAGACGCGGTCGTCTTCGACAACGACGGACTGCTGCTCGACACCGAGTCCGTCTGGACCCGCGCCGAGGAGGACATCTTCGAGCGCCACGGCTTCGCCTTCACGCCCGAGCACAAGCGGATGTTGGTCGGCACCTCGGCGGCGATCGCCGGCGGGCTGCTTGAAGAGTGGCTCGAGCAGCCGGGCGGGGCCGCCGCCCTGATGGAGGAGCTGAACGACCTGGTCGTCGCCGAGCTCGAGCACGGGGTGGAGGCGATGATCGGCGCCCGCGACCTGCTCGAGCAGCTGCGAGGGCAGGGGACGCCGATCGGCCTCGTCTCCAACTCGCCGCTCGCCTTCGTCGAGCGCTCGCTGGAGATCGTCGGCTTCGAAGCGATCTTCGACGTCGTCCTCAGCGCCCACGAGGTGGCGGCGCCGAAGCCGGCGCCGGACCCCTACCTGGAGGCCTGTCGACGCCTCGGCGTGGAGGCGGGCCCGAGCGTGATCGCCCTGGAGGATTCGCCGACCGGCGTCGCCGCCGCCCGGGCCGCGGGCCTGACCGTGATCGGGGTGCCGTCGGTGGCCGGCGTCGAGTTGCTCGAGGCGCACCACATCGCGGAGTCGCTGCTCGATGCGACAGTCACCGGGTTGACGATCGTCTGAGTGGGGGACGTTCTGGTCTGAGGAGGAGGGTCTGGGGACCCCCTCACTCACTAACTGCATGGAGGTTCGTTCGGGGGTCCCCAGACCCTCCGCTCGGGCCAAGATGTCGCTCGGTCGACACTCGGCGGCGGCGGAGGATGCGCTCGACGATCTCCAGGGTCTTGCTGATCGTCGCGCTTGCGTCAGGGTCCGAGCACTCGGCGGCGGCGGAGGATGCGCTCGGCGGTCTCCAGGGCCTTGCTGATCGTGGCCGTCGCCTCGGGACCGAGGTCGTCGCGCAGTGCCTCGGCGGAGACGGTTTCGATCGCGGGAAGCTGCTCTGTGAGCGTGGTGATGTCGCGGCGGTGGTCGGCATCGTCGAGGGCGTCGGGGAGCTCGGCGAGGAGGGCTTCGAGGGCGACGCGGAGCTGCAGGGCCGCCTCGCGGGGACGGTCGGCGTCGAGGTCGAGGCGGGCGCGGAGGAGCAGGGTCTCGCAGGCGTCGAGCCGCTCGCGCCCGCGCAGCAGCGCGGCGACCCGTTCCTGGGGGCGGAGGTCCTCCTGGCGCCGCCGCCGGCGTGAGCCGCCGGCCCGCACGTCGATCTCGCGGGCCTCGCCGAAGCCACCCTCCGCGGTCGCCTTGCCGCTGCCGTAGCCGACCCGCACCGCGACCGCCCGCTCCGCGGTCAGCGCCGGCGTGTGGGGATCGGCGGCGGCCACCGCGTGGGCGTGGAGGGCGTCGTTCACCAAGGAGATTCCGGCCGCGACGACGGCGTCGAGCTCCTCCTCGGAGGCGGCGGTCGCGGCCAGCCACCGGGCTGCCTCCTCCGGCTCGGAGAAGGGCTCGAAGGCGCGGATCGCGGTCGCCCGGGCCAGCGGTACCTGCGGCGGCGGCGCGGCGAGCTCGGCGTCGCGCGGCGGGCGACGCCGGCGGGCGGGGCGGGGCGGGGCGGCGAGGGTCTGCACGACGAGGACGCTCTCGCCCGGGTCGCCCTCGCGGCGCGCCAGGTAGCGGCCGTCGGCGAGCGGCAGGGCGCCGGCGAGGTCGAACTGCGCGAATCCGAAGAAGGGGCTCAGAGCGGTTGATTCTGGCGGGCCGGGTCGGGCGCCGCCAGGCGGCGCCTCAGTTTTCGCCGCGCGGCCGGCTGCCGAGGATGCCTTCGGCGCCCTTGGAGCGCTTCGGGTGGTCGGGCAGCGAGTACTTCGAGGGCTCGATCGGCACCTTCGGGTTTTCGATCTTCCCGAGGCGATTGATCAGGTGCGCCCACTGCTTCGGCTTCAGCAGCGCCTGGTACTGCGCTTCCAGCGGGTTGCCCGCGCCTGCCGGCCGGTAGCCGATGTGGACGTGGTCGTAGTGGGACGCTTCGGCGAAGCTGGTTTCGCCGGGCAGGTTCTCCAGCGAGATCACCTGGTGCGGGTGCATCGGGCCCTGCAGCTGGAGGACGTCCTTGATCAGTTCGTCGACCGGCGTCCCGGGGCCCTGGTGGCCGGTGACCGGCAGGCCGTCGACTTCGGAGATGTCGACGGCGTCGCCACTCGAGTGCTCAGAGACGCTGCCGTTCGCGGTCAGGTAGCCGTGGCCGCACTCGAGCGCGGTGATCTTCAGGGTGAAGCCTTTCGAGCGCAGGTACTCGAGCACCGCGAGGACGCGGCGGTCGATCTTCCCGGCTTCGATGTCTTCACGGCCACACTGGTAGATGTCGAGGCCCTTGTCTTCGAGGACGCGGTGCTCGAGCGCTTCCTTGGGGAGCAGCAGGACGCCGGCGCCGCTGAGCTTCTGGTCGAACGGGTTCTTGCCCTTGGCGCGGTAGATCGCGGTCGCTTCGAGCAGCTTCCAGCCGTCCAGGATCGGCTTCGGGTCGATTCGCGGCGCGCCCTTGCCGGCGGGCCGGATCGAGAAGTTGATGTGCGGGTCGACGCCTTCGCCGCCCGCCTTGACGTGGGAGAGGACGGTCCCCGCGGCCACCCGCGCCCCGACCTTGATCGAGCCGTTGCCCGCCGCGCCTTCCAGCGCTTCTTCGACCTTCGCCGCGGCCTGCTGTTCCTTGCCGGCGCCGGCTCCGGCGCGCTGCGGCAGGGCGCGCAGCCGCGGCCGCAGGTTCTGGCTTTCGACCGGCACCTTCTTGCGCTTGCCGCCGCTGGTGACGATGGTGCGACTGTTGCGGACGAGCTTGCCGAGGCCGGCGTAGGTGTAGTGGTTGCCGTAGGTGTCTTCGAGGACGACGAAGTTGCCCAGTTCGGCCGAGTGGCCCATCTTGCGGACCACGCCGTCGTTGACGGCGACGACCGGCGCCCCCTTCTTGGCGAAGATGTTGATCCCCCGCCGGGTCGGCGAGGAGGAGATCACTTCGGCGGCGTTGCCGCTGATCCGCGAGTCGGTGGTCGAGTTGTGGAGGGCGGCGCGGGCCGCGAGTTCGTCGGAGTAGCGCGCGTTGGCGGCGATCGGGAAGTGGGCGCCCTCGGTGAGCCCGGTGAGCGAGCCGACCAGGTCGGAGGGGAGGCGGCCGTAGGCGCGGGCGTAGGTGAGCACCTCCTGCGCGTACCAGTCGGCGTGGTTGTAGGCGAGGATCGCGCCGTAGAGGTTCTTCTGCCCGCCGGCGACCTTGAGGTAGTGGGCGGCGGCGCAGATCGCGTCGACCGGGTTGTACGGGTCCTTGCGGCCGTCGCCGTTGGCGTCGAGCCCGTACATCTTCCAGCTCGAGGGGAGGAACTGCATCCAGCCGACCGCCCCCGCGCTGGAGACGTTGAGGTTGCGACCGAAGTCGGTCTCGATCTTGTTGATCGCCGCGAGCACCTCCCACGGGATCCCGTATTCGCTGCCGCAGGCCTGGTAGATCGGCAGCAGGAAGGGGGGAATCTCGAAGGAGCTGATCACGAAGTTCGGGACGCCGATCGGCGCCGGGCCGAACGGGGCGATCGTCGTCGTCGGGTTGGCCATGGTCGGCGCGCCGCCCGCTTCGAACTGGGCGCCGCCGTTGCCGGATTCGCCCAGCGGCTGGGTGCCGCCGCCGGTCGCGCCGGGGGCGGTGACGCCGCCGCCCTTGCCGCCGCCGCTCGCGTCGCCGAGGGTTTCGTTGTGGGTGACGCCGCCGCGGACGTTCGGGGTCGCTTCCGGTTCCAGCGATTCGCCGTGGCGGAATTCCTTGTGGGGGGTCTTCGCTTCCTTGCGCGGCGCCTTCGCTTCGCCGCCTTCTTCGGCGCCCGAAGCTTCGCTCCCGGACCCTTTGGAGGCTTCACCTGACCCTGAGGTAGAGGTTGAGCCTTCGCCATTTTCGCCGGTCGACTTTTCGCTTTCGGAAGCCGTTTCGGTGACCTTCCCCGTCTTCGTCCCCTCGCTGTTGTCGGTGGGCGAGGAGCAGCCGGGGTCTTCCATGTCGACCAGCCCGTTGCCGTTGTTGTCGATCCCGTCCGAGCACTGCGGCGCGCCCGGCCGGCCGTTCTTGGTCGACGGCGTGGCCGTCGCGGGCGGCAGGACCGCGGTGCCCACGCCGGTCGCCCCGGCCGCCGCTTCGCCCAGTTCGGGGAGCGCCGATTCCGTCGCCACCGCGAGCGGCGAAGGGGCAGCCGGCGCCGTGCCGACAGCGGCCAGCGCGAGAAAGGCGGCGAGCGCCAGGATCGTTGCGAGCTTGCTTCTCATGCGCCTCCGATACCGCTGCCGCGGCCGATCGCACACGCGACCAGGTCCCCTCCCAGCGAGTACCTCGACCACGCTACCCAGAACTCCGGTCGTGAGCAACGAAGAGAGGCTCCCCCAATATGGCCTTAACGATCGTCCAGGTCATGCCGCGGACAGCAGATTTCCATCTGCTCCGGATGCGCTCGTTAACCTGGCGTCAACGGCCCCGGAAGATTGGATTTGGCGTGAGCCCAGACGAGAATGGAGACCGCGACGCCATGGGGGATGGTGAGAGCCTGCGGGCGCGGTCGGAGCAGGCGATCGGCGAGATCGCCCAGGCGCTGATCGACAGCCCCACCCTGCACAACGCCCTGCACGCGGCTTTCGGCGCCCGCGAGAAGGCGCTGGAGGCCCAGCACGCGGCCCTGGCCGCCCTCAACCTGCCCTCGGCGGGGGACGTCGAGCGCCTCGAGCGTCGCCTGCGCTCGTTCTCGCAGCGACTCGAGGACGCCGAGGAGCAGCTCGACGACCTGACCCGTGAGATCGGCGCCCTGCGCCGCAAAATAGCCGCAAAGAGCGAAAAAACGGCCGAGAAAGCTGACGAGTCCTAACCCTCGACTAGAGGGTTAGAGTCAGGCGAAGAGCGCGCGGGTCGCGGCCTCGGCCGCGAAGGTGGCGCGGCTCGCCAGCGCCTCGTCGTCCAGCGGCTCGGCTCCCGCGGCCTCGGTGACGACCAGGACGGCGGCGATCGCGACGCCGATCTCCCGGCCGGCGGCGAAGAGCGCCGCGGTCTGCATGTCCGCCACGTCGCCGTCCGGGATTCCGTGGCCGGAGGAGGGGTGGAGCGCGTCGAGGCTCGCGACCGCCCCCGAGCGCCCGTCGGCGCCGAGTGCCGCGCGCAGCCTCCCGGCCAGCTCCTCGTCGGGGAAGGCCGGCGGGCCGGCGCCGCGGTCGTCGACCGACCACGGCCGTGCCACCCGCGCCTCGACCAGGTCCCCCGGCCCGAGCTCCGGCAGCAGCGCCGCGCAGGTCCCGACCCGCACCGCACGCCGCACCCCGAGCCCGGCCAGGTCGCGCAGGACGACCGCCGCGCTCGGCCCGCCCATCCCGGTTGACTGCAGGGTCAGGTCGCGGCCGTCCGCGGTGCGCCCCGAGTAGCCCCACAGGCCACGGGCGTGGTTGCTCATCTTCGGCTCCTCGAGCAGCACCTGGGCCAGCATCAGGGCGCGCCCCGGGTCCCCGACCAGCACGGCATCGGCGGCGATCGGCGCGGTCGGGCGCAGGCGGGCGGGCACGCCGCGAGACTAGATCAACGGCTGGCGGCTCAACGGCTGGCGGCCAAGCAGACCGTCCCGGGCGACCGCCCCGCCGAATGGGAGTAAAGGGAGGCGTCGATTTTCGCCGCTGGTCCAAACATGGCCTGCCGGCGCCTTCGTACTTTGGGCGGCAGGCGGATCGAGCCCTTCCCCGGGCCCGCGACTCCGCCGCTGTCCGTCCACGACAAGTGTCAATCGTCCATAGCTGTCCGCCGGCGGTCGTCGGCGGGCGAGAGGGGAAATGATGAAAAAGAAGTTGGGCCTCGCCGTGCTGTCGGCGGCGTTGGCGGCACTAGCCATACCCGGCGCCGCGTCGGCGGCCTCGCTCACCGACACGGTGGCCGAAAGGACCTCCGAGCTGAACATGGTCTGGGTCGGCGTCGCCTGCGTCCTCGTGTTCCTGATGCAGGCCGGATTCATGTTCCTGGAGATCGGTTTCTCGCGCCAGAAGAACGCCGGCACCGGCGTCGCCAAGATCCTCGTCAACTTCGCGATCTGCACGATCGCCTGGTGGGCGGTCGGCTACGGCATCGCCGAAGGCGGCGGCAACAAGATCTTCGGCGACAGTGGATTCTTCTTCCACTTCAACCAGTCGGTGGCCGGGGAACTCGTGACCGGCGAAACGGCGATGCTGATGCTCTACGGGCTCGCCTTCTGTGCCGTCTCGCTGGCGATCGTCTGGGGCACCACCCTGGAGCGGATCAAGTTCGGCGCCTACGTGATCTACGCGATCGTCTTCGGCGCCGTGATCTACCCGCTCGTCGCCCACGCCGTCTGGGGCGGAGGGCTGCTGTCCGACATCGGCGGCAAGCCGGTGATGGACTTCGCCGGCTCCTCGGTCGTCCACCTGACCGGCGCCGTCGGCGCCCTGGCGGCGCTTCTGCTGCTCGGCCCGCGGATCGGCAAGTACGACGCCAAGGGCAGGCCGCGGGCGATCCCGGGCCACTCGATGCCCCTGGTCGGCCTCGGCGTGATCATCCTCTGGATCGGCTGGTTCGGCTTCAACGGAGGGTCCACCTTCGAAACGTCGGCCTCGTTCTTCGGCGAGGTCATGCTGAACACCCAGCTCGCCGCGGCGGCAGGCGTGATCGGCGCCTCGATCGCCGTCTACCTCAAGGGCCGCACGGTCGACGTCGGCATGGCGGGCAACGGGGCGATCGCCGGGTTGGTCGGGATCACCGCCCCATCCGGTTTCGTCGAGTACTGGGCGGCGCCGATCATCGGGCTGGTCGCCGGGGTCCTGGTCGTCTACGCGGTGCTGGCGATCGACAAGTACGTCGACGACCCGGTCGGGGCCCTCTCGGCCCACGGCCTGGCCGGCATCTGGGGGACGCTGGCGGTCGGCCTCTTCGCCTCGCCGCGGCTGATCTCCGAAGGCGCCGGTGCCGGGGTCTGGTACGGCATCTTCGGCGATGCCTCGCTCGGCTCGGCCTTCGGCCAGCTCGGCGTCCAGGGACTGGCCGTGTTGTTCACCTTCGCGGTGGTGTTCGCGATCTCGATCGCCACGTTCGCCGGCATCAAGGCGACGATCGGGCTCCGCGTCCCGGCCGAGGAGGAGGACGCCGGCCTCGACATCAGCTCGCACGGCATGTACGGGTACCCGGAGGCGTTCATCCCGCAGCCGGAGTACTCGACCGGCCTGCCGGAGAAGCTCGCCCCGGGCCCGCTGCCAACCGGCGCCGCCTCGATGGCGGCCACCGAGACCGGCTGAGGAGGTCGGGTGATGAAAAAGATCGAGGCATTCATCCGCCACGAGGCGTTCGAGCCGATCCGGGCCGAGCTGCTCGACCGGGGATTCCCGTCCCTGTCGATCGTCGAGGCCAAGGGCTCGGGCCGCCAGAAAGGCATCGTCGAGCGGTACCGCGGCTCGACCCTGACCGTCAACGTGCGACCGAAGCTGAAGCTCGAGGTCGTCGTCGAGGACACCGACAGCCCGGTGGTGGTCGACGTGATCCTGCGCCACGCCCGGTCGGGGGAGGTCGGAGACGGCAAGATCTTCGTCCTCCCGGTCGAGGAGGCGATCCGGATCCGCACCGGCGAGGCGGGCCACGAGGTGCTCCAGGCGCACGAGGCATCGGAGGTGAGCGGCTGACGGCTCCCACTCGTCCACGGGGCGGTTAGCCTCGCCCTGTGGACGAGTGGATCAGCCTGACCGAGGCGGCGCGGCGCTCCGGGGTCCCGGCGTCGACGCTCGAGCGGTGGGCGGAGGAAAAGGTCGTGCCGGTGCGCGACGGGCGCTGGACCGCGGCCGCCGCGGCCCAGGCGCGGGTCGTCCACCGGATGCGGGAGCGCGGCTACTCGCTCGAGGACCTGCGCCGGGCGGGCCGCGAGGGGCGCCTCGCCTTCGGCTTCGCCGAGGAGCTCTTCGCCGAAGACGAGGGCGACCTGACGGTCGAGTCGGTGGCCGCCGAGACCGGCCTCGAGGCCGAGCTGATCGAACGGGTCCTGGTGATGATGGGGACGCCGGTCGGTCGCGAACGCAACCTCACTGCCGCCGACGCGGCCGCGGTCCGCCTCTGCGCCCAGGTGCTCGCCGCCGGCTTCCCGCTGGTCGCCTTCCTGCAGTTGGTCCGCGTCTACGTGCAGAGCCTGCGGCGGATCGCCGAGGCGGAGGTCCGGCTCTTCCACCTCTACGTCCACGAACCGCTGATCCGCGACGGCGTCCCGGAGCTGCAGATGGCCGAGGCGATGGGGGACCTCGCCGCCGAAATCATGCCGCTCGCCGCGCCGCTCACCGAATACCTCCACAACCGCTACCTGCGCTACTACATCGAGCAGGACGTGGTCGGCCACATGGAGTCGGGCGGCGAGCAGACGACCGCCGAAATGGAGCTCGGCCACGTCGCGGTGACGCTCTGCTTCATCGACCTCACCGGCTTCACCCGCTTCACCGAGGAGGAGGGCGACATCGAGGCGCTCGACGTGGTCGAGAACTTCGTCGAGACGGTCGAGGCGACGCTGCCCCGCGAGGCGACGATCGTGAAGACGATCGGCGACGAGGTGATGGTGGTCTCCCCGGACGCCGTGGCGCTGACCGAGTGGGCGGTCGCCTTCATCGCCCGCTTCGACCGCCGGCCGCAGCCGCGGGTCGGGATCCACTGCGGCGACGCCGTCTACCGCGACGGCGACTACTTCGGCAACAGCGTCAACCTCGCCCACCGGATCGTCGGCCGGGCGGTGGCGGGCGAGGTGCTGGTGACCGATCATGTCGCGGCCTCGCTCGAGGGGCGCCCCGGGCTGCGGCTGGAGCCGATCGGCGAGGTGGCGCTGAAAGGCTTCCCGGTGCCGACCGAGCTGTACGCCGTGCGGGCGACGGAGGGCGGCTGACCGCGATGGTGGGGGAAGGGTCCGGGGGAGGCCCGGCGGAACAACAGCGGGGAGGTTCCGGCGGGCCTCCCCCGGACCCTTCCTCGCGGCCTCGGGCGACGGACGACCTTCTCGCCCGGGTACGGGCGGGTGGGCTGATCGGGCCGCCCGCGCCGCTTGTCGTGATGCTCTCCGGGGGGCGGGACTCGGTCTGCATGCTCGACCTCGCGGTGCGGGCGCGGGGGCCGGAGGCGGTCACGGCCCTGCACGTCGACTACGGGCTGCGTCCCGAGGCCCACGACGACGCCGACTTCTGCGCCGCCCTCTGCGGGCGCTTCGGGGTCGAGGCGGCGCTCGAGCGGCCGGTCCGCCCGGAGGGACCTGGCAACCTGCAGGCCTGGGCCCGCGACGTCCGCTACGCGGCCGCAGTCCGCCTCGCCGAGGCCCGCGACGCGACGATCGTCACCGGCCACACCGCCGACGACCAGGTGGAGACGATCCTCTACCGGCTTGCCTCCTCGCCCAGCCGGCGCGCCCTGCTGGGGATGAAGGAGCGCGATGGCCGCCTTGCCCGCCCGCTGCTCGGCGTCACCCGCGCCGAGGTCACCGCCTATGACGAGGAGCGCGGCCTCGACTGGCGCGAGGACGCGAGCAACGCCGACGAGGGCTTCGCCCGCAACCGCGTCCGCCACGGCCTGGTGCCGGAGCTCGCCGCGATCCACCCGGCCGCGGTCGCCAACGTCCTGCGCACCGCGGCGTTGCTGCGCGACGAGGCCGAGGTGCTGGACGCGCTGGTCGGCGCCGAGCTCGGCGGCGCCGGCGGCGCGCCCCGCGGGCGGATCGAGCTGGCCCGCTTCGCGGCGCTGCCCCCGGCCCTTCGCCGGCTCGTCCTGCAGCGACTCGCCGACGCCGCGGCGGGTCGCCCGGTCCCCGGCGCCGCCCGTTTCGCCGAGCAGGTCGCGGGCCTCACCCGCGGCGGGTCGCGGCTCGACCTCGGCGACGGGGTGCGCGCGGTGTTGGAGGCCGGCGTGCTGCGGGCCGAGCGCGCCGCCTGAGCCGGCCGTGCCGCCTACACTGGAGGCGGTGGATGACCCGGCGATCGGTGCGACGCTCGTCTCGAGCGAGGATCTCCAGCAGCGGATCGCCGAGCTCGGCACCGCGATC
Organism: uncultured Actinomycetes bacterium; assembly: GCA_963766705.1. Classification (GTDB taxonomy): domain Bacteria; phylum Actinomycetota; class Thermoleophilia; order Solirubrobacterales; family 70-9; genus VAYN01. The sequence goes on along the minus strand of CAVYBE010000008.1, from coordinate 523,967 downwards.
AGCCGCGACTACGCCGGCCGCGACCTGATCATGGTCGGGGTGCTGAAGGGCGCGGTCCTCTTCCTCGCCGACCTGATGCGCCACGTCGACGTCCCCTGTGAGATCGACTTCATGGCGGTCTCCAGCTACGGCTCCCAGACCGACAGCTCCGGCGTCGTCCGCATCCTCAAGGACCTCGACACCTCGATCCAGGGCCGCGACGTGCTGATCGTCGAGGACATCATCGACTCCGGCCTCACCCTCCAATACCTGATGCGAAATCTCGGCGCCCGCGACCCCGCCTCGCTCGAGGTCTGCGCCCTGTTGACCAAGCCGGAGCGGCTCCGGGTCGACCTTCCGGCCAGATACGTGGGCTTCGAGATCCCCAACGAGTTCGCGATCGGCTACGGCCTCGACCACGCCCAGCGGTACCGCAACCTGGACTACGTCGCGGCGTTGGTTCATTGAACGGGCAAATCGCCCTGGTACGCTGATTTTCTTCCCTTGAGACGGTTCTTCAAAAGCGCGGCATTTCCGATCCTGCTGGTGGTCATCCTGGCCTTCATCGCCCAGCGCGTGATCACCGACAGCCCGGGGACGGAAGCGCCCTCCTACACGGAGCTCGTCAACCCGAAGACCGGCCTGATCGCCGAAGGCAAAATCGAATCGGTGACGATCAGCCCGAAGGAAAACAACATCAGCGTCAAGGAGAAGAACGGCGAAAGCTTCTCCACCGGCTATCCGTCGAACACCGAGCAGAGCCTGATGAACCTGCTCACCGAAAAGAACGTCGACACGACGGTCCACAACACCGGCAGCTCGAGCATCCTCTCGCTGCTCACCTACATCCTCCCGTTCGTCCTCTTCTTCGGCTTCTGGATCTTCCTCATGAACCAGATGCAGGGCGGCGGCTCGCGGGTCATGAACTTCGGCAAATCGAAAGCCAAACGGATGTCGGTGGACGCGCCCAAGATCACTTTCCGCGACGTGGCCGGGGTGGACGAGGCGGTCCAGGAGCTCGAGGAGATCAAAGAATTCCTCGAGAACCCGAAGAAGTTCCAGGCGCTCGGCGCCCGGATCCCGAAGGGCGTCCTGCTCTACGGGCCTCCCGGCACCGGCAAGACCCTGCTCGCCCGCGCCGTCGCCGGCGAGGCCGGGGTGCCCTTCTTCTCGATCTCCGGCTCGGACTTCGTCGAGATGTTCGTCGGCGTCGGCGCCAGCCGCGTCCGCGACCTCTTCGAGCAGGCGAAGCAGAACTCGCCCTGCATCATCTTCATGGACGAGATCGACGCCGTCGGCCGCCACCGCGGCGCCGGCATGGGCGGCGGTCACGACGAGCGCGAGCAGACGCTCAACCAGCTGCTGGTCGAGATGGACGGCTTCGAAATGAAGGACAACATCATCTTGATCGCCGCCACCAACCGCCCGGACATCCTCGATCCGGCGCTGCTGCGGCCCGGTCGCTTCGACCGCCAGGTGGTCGTCGACCGCCCCGACCGTAAGGGCCGCAAACACATCCTCGAGGTCCACACCCGCGGCAAGCCGCTCGCCCGCCACATCGACCTCGACACGCTGGCCGGCCAGACGCCCGGCTTCACCGGCGCCGACCTCGCCAACCTGATCAACGAGGCCGCGCTGCTGACCGCCCGCTCGGGCAGCCGCGAGATCTCGATGAAGGAGCTCGAGGAGGGGATCATGCGGGTGATCGCCGGCCCCGAGAAGAAGACCCGGGTGATGAGCGAGAAGGAGCGGCTCGTCACCGCCTACCACGAGGTTGGCCACGCGATCGTCGGGCAGCTGCTCGAGCACACCGACCCGGTCCACAAGATCTCCATCATCAGCCGCGGCCAGGCGCTCGGCTACACGATCAGCCTGCCGACCGAGGACAAGTTCCTCACCACCCGCGCCGAGCTGACCGACACGATGGCGATGACCCTGGGCGGCCGCGCCGCCGAGGAGATCGTCTTCGGCGAAATCACCACCGGCGCCTCCAACGACCTCGAAAAGGTCACCGAGTCGGCGAAGCAGATGGTGATGCGCTTCGGGATGAGCGAGCGACTCGGCCCGCGCGTCTTCGGCCACGATCGCGGCCAGCCGTTCCTCGGCCGCGAGTTCTCCTCCGAGCCCGACTACTCCGACGAGATCGCCCGCGAGATCGACGACGAGATCCGCCGCATCGTCGAGAGCGCCCACCAGACCGCCAAGGACCTGCTGAACGACAAGTTCGAGCAGCTCGAGCGGATCAGCAAGCTGCTGCTCGAGCGCGAGACGATCGAGGCCAAGGAGTTCATCGCCCTGCTCGAAGGCAAGCCGGTGGACGAGGTCTTCCACGACGACGAGGAGTCGACCCCGCCGGCCGAGCCGGCGCCGGAACCCGAGCGGGCCGCTCGCGAGGGTGCTCGTCCTCTTCCGCGCCCGCGACCGGGCTTTGCGGGTGGGGACGCGGGTTAGGGACGGACGGCGCCCCGGCCCCGCGGGTCCTGTCGCCGCAGGAACCCCCATGTCCTGCGGTAGCTAAAGCTTCCTCGGACATGGGTCCCCCTACGGCGCCACCCGCGGGGAAGGGGCGCCGGACATGCTTCACGATGCCGCCCATGAAAGCCAAGATCATGGGGGTGGTGAACGTCACCCCCGACTCGTTCTCCGATGGGGGGATGTACCTCGATCCGGGGGCGGCGATCGAGCACGGGAAGGAGCTTGCGGCGGACGGGGCGGAGATTCTCGACGTCGGGGGCGAGTCGACGCGGCCCGGGGCGGCGCCGGTCGCCGCCGCGGAGGAGTTGCGGCGGGTCGAGCCGGTGGTCGCCGGGTTGGCGGGCGGGGCGGCGGCGATCTCCGTCGACACCTCCAAGGCCGTGGTCGCCGAGGCGGCGCTCGACGCGGGCGCGGCGATCGTCAACGACGTCACCGCGCTGCGCGGCGACCCCGAGATGGCGGCGCTCTGCGCGGACCGTGGCGCCGGCGTCGTCCTCATGCACATGGCGGGCGACCCGCGGACGATGCAGGTAGGCCCCGCCTACGGCGACGTCGTCGCCGAGGTCCGCGACTTCCTCGCCGAGCGCCTGGCGGCGGCCACGGCGGCGGGGATCGACGAGTCGCGGATCTGGCTCGACCCCGGGATCGGCTTCGGCAAGACCGATCGGCACAACTTTGAACTGCTGCGCGGGCTCGGCGAGCTGACCGCGCTCGGCCGGCCGGTGCTGGTCGGCACCTCGCGCAAGAGCTTCATCGGCCGCGCCGACGGCTCGCCCACCGACGAGCGGCTGGGCGGGACGATCGCCACCTCGATCCTCGCCGCGGCGGCGGGTGCCGCCGTCCTCCGCGTCCACGACGTTCGCGAGATGGCGCAGGCGCTCACGGTGGCGGGCGCGGTGCTCGATCCGGTGCCGGGCCCGGCGCTTGGGTAGGTTCCCACCTGTGTCAGACCCCGAGCCGCACATGAACCCCGACGCCGGCAACGGCGGCGTCGAGTCGAGCGCCGAAGTCGAGCTGCGCGGCCTCTCGATCTACACCCATCACGGGGTGAGCGAGGCCGAGCAGGAGGTCGGCCAGCGGCTCGAGTTCGACATCTCCTTCGACGTGCCCGATTGCGACGCGATGTTCACCGACCGCCTCGAGGACACCGTCGATTACGCCGAGGTCTGCGACATCGTCGCCTTCGTCGCCACCGAGCGCAGCTACCGCACCCTGGAGCGCCTCGCCCACGTGGTCGGCGAGCGGCTGATCGAGCGCTACGGCTGCGAGTCGGTCCGCGTCCGTGCCGCCAAGCCGGAGCCGCCGCTGCCGCTGGCGATCCAGGAGGTGGGGGTCGAGATCACCCAGGAGCGCGCGGTCGACGACGACGCCTCCGAGGACTAGAGGCGGGCCCGTGGCCGAGGCCGTCGGTTACCTGGGGCTCGGCTCCAACGTCGGCGACTCCGAGGGCCATCTGCGCGCCGCCTTGGAGCTGCTTCCGACCCGGGGCGTGGTCGTGCTCGCCGCCTCCTCGACCTACGTGACCGAGCCGGTCGGCGAGATCCTCGACCAGCCCGACTTCCTGAACGCCGCCGTGCGGATCCGCGCCGCGCTCGGTCCCGAGGAACTGCTCGACGCCTGCAAGGCGGTCGAGGCCGAGCGCGGCCGCCAGTTCGATCTGCCCCGCCACAGCCCCCGCCCGCTCGACGTCGACCTGCTCCTGCTCGACGACCTCGAGCTGGCGACCGACCGCCTCACCCTGCCGCACCCCCAGGTCCGCAACCGCCGCTTCGTCCTCGCCCCACTGCTCGAGCTGGACCCGGACCTGACGCTCCCCGACGGCACCTCCCTCGCCGCCGCCCTCGCCGCCCTCCCGGACGACGAGCAGCGCGCCGAGCGCCGCGCCCCGCTCGCCTGACCATCGACCCCACGGCAAGGCTCCCGTCCGAGACGGCGCCCGCCCCGGTGCGTTCGCACTTTGCCGCGCATAGCGCGGAGAACTGCGAACGCACCAGCCCGCCCCCGAGCGCGTTCGCACTTTGCCGCGCTATGCGCGGAGAACTGCGAACGCGGTCCGCGCGCGCGGGGGCGCTCGCCTAGCTTGCCGGCGGCGCCGGCAGCCAGGCCGGAGGGAGCACCGGGGGCATGTGGCCGGGGTAATGCGGGACGAACCGGCGGGCGAGGGCGGCGGCCGGGCGGGGTTCGATCAGCGGCTTCAGGTCGTCGAGGGTGAGGGCGAGGCCGATCGAGGTGGCGATCTGGAGATCGGCGGCGTTCGGCTGCTCGCCGCCGATCGTGCCGTCGGCGATATAGGCGTCGACGCGGTCGAGGAGGTCGGGGAAGGCGATCAGGGCGGCGCGGGCGTGGGCGTCGTCGGCTTCGTTGAGGCGGGCCGCGATGGCGACGAGCGGGCCGCCGGTCTTGATCGCGAGGTTGATCGGGACACCGAGGCGGGCGCCCTCGGTGTAGGAGCGCAGGTTCTCCTTGTCGCGCTTGAACCCCCACCAGAGGAGCTGGCGGATCGGGTGCTGCAGCTCCTCGTCGCCGAAGCGCTCGGCGTCCTCGACCGCGGCGCGGCGGTCGGGATCGGCGGGGAAGAGGGGTGGGTCGGGCTTGATCCGGTCGAGGGCGCGGGCGATCTCCCGCGAGCCCTGCACCCGCTCGTCGGCGATCTTCAGCGCCGGCACGGTCGTGCCCGGGAAGCCCACCGCCCGCAGCACCGCCTTGGAGACGACCGGCATCAGGTCGGTGCGCCTGTAGGGGATGCCCTTGAAGTCGAGCATCAGCGCGGCGGTGGTCGCCGGGTGGGAGGCCGGGATGACGAAGAGGCGCGTCGCCATGAGACGATCCTATGCGCATGTTGCTCGCCGTCGACATCGGAAACACGCAAACCCACCTCGGCGCCTTCGAAGGCGAGGAGCTGGTCGAGCACTGGCGCTTCCAGACCCGCTCCGGCGCGACCGGCGACGAGTTGGGCGAGCGGATCGCCGGCTTCTTCAATCTCAGCGAGATGAACTTCGGCGACGTCGACTCGGTCGTCGTCTCCTCGGTGGTGCCGCCGCTCGGCACCCAATTCGAGCGGATGACCGAGCGCTACCTGGAGGCCGACTGCCTGACCGTCGGCCCCGGCGTCAAGAGCGGCATGCCGATCCGGATCGAGAACCCGCTCGAGGTCGGCGCCGACCGCCTCGTCAACGCGATCGCCGCCTACGAGCGCTTCGGCGAGGCATGCGTGGTCGTCGACTTCGGCACCGGGATCAACATCGACGCCGTCTCCGGCGACGGCGCCTACCTCGGCGGCGCGATCGGCCCTGGCCTGGAGATCTCGCTCACCGCCCTGATCGACCGCGCCGCGCGGATCACCCGCATCGACCTCGACGAGCCGGAGTCGGCGATCGGCCGCTCCAGCCGCGCCGCGATCAACTCCGGCTTCATCTACGGCTTCGCCGGGATGATCGACGGGATCGTGCGGCGGATCGAAGCCGAACTGCCGCAGCCGCGGCTGCTGGCGACCGGCGGCCTGGCCCCGGCGATCGTCCCCTTCAGCGAGACGATCGAAGAGGTCGACGACCTGCTCACCCTGAAGGGGCTGCGCCTCATCTACGAGCGCAATGAGTAGGCGGTCGTCTCCTCTGCTTCCGGGAAGGCCCGGGGAATCGGATATGGACGGGTCTTCCCTCCCGCGTGCGGGGAGGCCGGCGCTCACCGATCCGTTCGAGATCGGCGGCGTGCCGATCGCCAACCGGGTGCTGCTCGCGCCGCTGGCCGGGATCGGCAACTGGTTCGTCCGCCTGCAGGCCAAACGCCACGGCGCCGGGCTGGCGGTCTCGGAGATGATCTCGAGCTTCGCCCTCCACTACCGCAACGAGCGCACCCTGCGCGACCTGCTCGTCCTCCACCCGGACGAGCACCCCGTCTCCATCCAGCTGTTCGGCCACGACGCCGAGGTGATGCGCTCGGGCGCCGCGATCGCCGCCGGCGCGGGCGCCGACATGATCGACATCAACATGGGCTGCCCGGTGCCGAAGGTGCGCAAGACCGGCGCCGGGGTGCAACTGCTGCGCGACCCGGAGCTGGCCCTGGAGCTCGCCCGCGCCGCCCGCGAGGGGAGCGGCCTGCCGGTCACGGTGAAGCTGCGCTCCGGGGTCGAGGCGGGCGACCGCTCCGGCTACGACCTGGCGCTCCGCCTCGCCGAGGAGGCGGGCGTGGCGGCGATCGGCTTCCACCCGCGCCCCGCCACCAAAGGCCACAAGGGTCAGCCCGACTACGCGCTCACCCGCGAGCTCGCGGAACGGCTGGAGGTCCCGCTGATCGTCTCCGGCGGCCTCTCCGACGCCGCCGCCGCCCGCCGTGCCTACGAGGAGTCGGGCGCCGACGCGGTGATGATCGCCCGCGGCAGCCTCGGCAACCCGTGGGTGTTCGAGGAGCTGACCGGGCGGCGCAGCGGGCCGCCGACCCGCGAGGAGGTCGTCGGAGAGCTCCTCTGGGTCCTCGACCGGGCCGAGGAGCATCTCGGCCGCGAGCGCGCCGAGCGATACCTAAGGAAATTTTACCCTTGGTACTCTGACGGTATCGGTGCCTCGAAGGAGGTCGCCGAGGAGTTACTGCGGAGCGCCGATCTGGCCCGCGCCAGGGAGTTGATCGAGGCCGCTCGGACGCCCGAATCGGTCGCCTGAACGGCCGCCAGGGTCGCCGAAATCGCCTCGCTATACTTGCGCGCTCCCTAGATCCGGGCGCGGCGGTGGCAGGACGTGTCGTTTCCGGGGTTTCTTGGTCCCAGAGTCCCTTGCGGGGGGCTCTTTTCACGCAAAGCGAGGTTGGTTCAAGTGAGTCGCCAGGCAGTCATCACCTCCGAGGGACTCGAAAAGCTGAAAGAGGAGATCGAGTTCCTCACGACCACCAAACGCCGCGAGGTCGCGGCGAGGATCAAGGAGGCTCGAAGAATTCGGCGATATCTCGGAGAACGCCGAATACGACGACGCGAAGAACGAACAGGCCCTGCTGGAGAACCGAATCGTCCAGCTGGAAGAGCGCCTGCGCCGCACCAAGGTGATCGACGAGGACGCGATCGCCACCGACGAAGTCGGTTTCGGCTCGATCGTCCACGTCAAAGACCAGAAATCCGGCGACTCGCAGAAATTCCAGATCGTCGGCTCCACCGAGGCGAACCCGATGGAGCACAAGCTCTCCAACGAGTCCCCGATCGGCAAAGCGCTGATCGGCAAGAAGCGCAACGACATCGTCACCGTCGAACCGCCGCGCGGGGCGAAGAAAAAGCTCAAAATCACGAAAATCGAGCAACCCTGAGAGGGCCTATAGACGGCGCATTTCGGGGTCTTCGGTCCTCGCCGCGGCGCTCACGTACTGGGGTACGCTCGCTTGCGGCTCCGGCCTGCATCCCCCGAACTGCTTGTCTCTAGACCCTCTCAGAACGTTGACCGAGAAAGCTAACCCCGCCGCCGATCAGGTCGAGCTGTCCGCGGTCCTCAAGGACCGGCGGGAGAAGCTGGGGCGGATTCGGGAGGCGGGGATCGAGCCGTTTCCGCACGAGTTTTCCGATCGGGAGGAGATCGGCGAGGTTCGGGCCGAGCACGAGGGGCTGGCGGCGGGCGCGGAAACCGAGTCCAGGCACCGGGTGGCGGGGCGGATCGTCGCCCGGCGCGGGCACGGCAAGGCCTGCTTCCTCGACCTCCGCGACGGCAGCGGCCGGATCCAGCTGCACGCCCGCGAGGATCTGCTCGGGCCGGAGGCCTACGCGCTGCTGGTCGACCTCGACATCGGCGACATCATCGGCGTCGAGGGGACCGCGATGGCGACCCGGCGCGGGGGCGAGCTCTCGCTGGCGATCGACCACTGGCGCCTGCTCTCCAAGAGCCTGCGCCCGCCGCCGGACAAGTTCCACGGGCTCGAGGACACCGAGACCCGCTTCCGCCGCCGCGAGCTCGACCTGATCGCCAACGAGGAGAGCCGCCGGCTCTTCGCGATCCGCGCCCGGACGATCACCGAGGTTCGCCGCCGGCTCGACGAGCTGGGGTTCATCGAGGTCGAGACGCCCGTGCTGCAGCCGCTCTACGGCGGCGCCCTGGCCCGTCCCTTCACCACCCACCACAACGCCCTCGACCGCGACCTCTACCTGCGGATCGCCACCGAGCTCTACCTGAAGCGGCTGGTCGTCGGCGGCATCGACCGGGTCTACGAGCTCGGCAAGGACTTCCGCAACGAGGGCGTCTCCCACAAGCACAACCCCGAGTTCACGATGCTCGAGTGGTACGAGGCCTACGCCGACTACGAGAAGACCGCCCACGACCTCGAGCGGCTGGTGGCCGAAGTGGCCGAGCGGACGCTGGGGACGACGGTGGTCGAGCGCGGCGAGACGCAGATCGACTTCGCCCCGCCCTGGCGGCGGATCACCCTGCGCCAGGCGATCCTGGAGCGCTCCGGGATCGACATCGCCGAGCACCCGACCCGCGAGGCGCTGGCCCGGGCGATGGGCACCGAGCCCGACCCGGACGAGGGTTGGGGCAAGCTGGTCGACGGCCTGCTCTCGCGCGACGTCGAGCCGGGCCTGATCCAACCGACCTTCATCCTCGACTATCCGGTCGAGCTGTCCCCGTTCGCCAAGGCGCACCGCTCCGAGCCCGGTCTGGTCGAGCGCTGGGAGGCCTTCGTCGGCGGGGTCGAGATCGCCAACTCCTTCACCGAGCTGAACGACCCCGACGAGCAGCGCCGCCGCTTCGAGCAGCAGGCGGCCGAGATCGCCCGCGGCGACGACGAGGCCCAGCCCTACGACGAGGCGTTCGTCGAGGCGCTCGAACAGGGAATGCCGCCGACCGGCGGCGTCGGGCTCGGCATCGACCGCCTGGTGATGATGTTCACCGGCGCCCAGAGCCTGCGCGAAGTGCTGCTTTTTCCGGCGATGCGGACCTGAGCGCGAGGCCGATCATCCCGCCTGGGGAGCCATCGCGGGGCCGTCGGGGCGACCAGTTGGGAGAATTTGTGTCGGCTTTCTGTCCCTTTCTCTCAGAAAGCCCGCAACCAGCGTGCGAGATGCACACGAAGCCGGGCCTGCGACCCCGGTAGAGTAAGGGGACGAAACGGCGTCATCCGATGAAGGACTAGGCGTCGCCGTCTTCAATCCGGGGTACTCCCCGGGTGCGACCAAGAAGAGGTTTTTCATTTGTTCGAGCGATTCACTGAGCGGGCTCGTCAGGTAGTCGTCCTAGCGCAGGAGGAGGCGCGGACGCTCAAGCACAACTACATCGGCACCGAGCACATCCTGCTCGGGCTCCTCCGCGAGGAGGAGGGTCTGGCCGCCCGCGTCCTCGAGTCCCTCGACATCACCGTCGAAAGGGTGCGCTCTCAGGTCGTCCGAATCGTCGGCTCCGGCGAGGAGGTCACCTCGGGGCAGATCCCGTTTACCCCCCGTGCCAAGAAGGTGCTCGAGCTGGCGCTGCGCGAGGCGCTCAGCCTGGGCCACAACTACATCGGCACCGAGCACATCCTGCTCGGCCTGGTGCGCGAGAACGAGGGTGTCGCGGCGCGCATCCTGCTCGACTTCGACGCCGACAGCGACAAGATCCGCAACGAGGTCATCCGGATGCTGTCCGGTCCCGGCGGCCGCCGTCAGGGCGGCTCGGGCTCCGGTGCCGCGGCCGAGGGCAAAAAATCCTCGAAACTGCTGGATCAGTTCGGGCGCAACCTGACCCGCCTCGCCGAGGAGGGCAAGCTCGACCCGGTGATCGGTCGCGAGACCGAGATCGAGCGGATCATGCAGATCCTCTCCCGCCGCACCAAGAACAACCCGGTGCTGCTGGGCGAGCCGGGCGTCGGCAAGACCGCCGTCGTCGAGGGGCTCGCCGCCCGGATCAACTCGGGCGAGGTGCCGGAGCTGCTGAAGAACAAACAGATCTACACGCTCGACCTGGCGGCCCTGGTGGCCGGCTCGAAGTACCGCGGCGAGTTCGAGGAGCGCCTCAAGAAGGTGATGAAAGAGATCACCCAGCGGGGCGACATCATCCTGTTCATCGACGAGCTCCACAACCTGGTCGGCGCCGGTGCCGCCGAGGGGGCGATCGACGCCGCCTCGATCCTCAAGCCGGCCCTGGCCCGCGGCGAGCTGCAGACGATCGGGGCGACGACGCTCGACGAGTACCGCAAGTACCTGGAGCGGGACTCGGCGCTGGAGCGCCGCTTCGCCCAGATCAAGGTCGACCAGCCCTCGCCGGAGGACACCGTCCGCATCCTCGAGGGCCTGCGCGAGCGCTACGAACAGCACCACAAGGTGACGATCAACGACGAAGCGCTGAAGGCGGCCGCCGAACTGGCCGACCGCTACATCTCCGACCGCTTCCTGCCCGACAAGGCGATCGATCTGATCGACGAGGCGGGCTCGCGGCTGCGCATCAAGTCGATGTCCACCCCGCCGGTCTACCGCGACCTGGAGGACGAAATCGACGCGACGCGGCGTGAAAAGGAGGCCGCGATCGAGGCGCAGGAGTTCGAAAAAGCGGCCAACCTGCGCGATCAGGAGCGCCAGCTGACCACCCGCAAGCGCCAGCTCGAAGACGAGTGGGCCGAGGGTGAGAACGGCGAGCGGCCGGTCGTCGGCGAGGAGGAGATCGCCGACATCGTCTCGATGTGGACCGGGATCCCGGTCTTCAAACTGACCGAGGCCGAGACCAAGAAGCTGATCCGCATGGAGGAGGAACTCCACAAGCGCGTGATCGGCCAGGAGGTCGCGATCACCGCCGTGTCGAAAGCGATCCGCCGCTCCCGTGCCGGGATCAAGGATCCGAAACGGCCGGCCGGCTCGTTCATCTTCCTCGGCCCCTCGGGGGTCGGCAAGACCGAGCTCGCCCGCACGCTCGCCGACTTCCTGTTCGGCGACGAGGAAGCGATGGTCCGGATCGACATGTCCGAGTACATGGAGAAGCACGCGGTCAGCCGCCTGGTCGGCTCGCCCCCGGGCTACATCGGCTACGACGAGGGCGGCCAGCTGACCGAGGCCGTGCGCCGCAAGCCGTACTCGGTGCTGCTGCTGGACGAGATCGAGAAGGCCCACCCCGACGTCTTCAACATCCTGTTGCAGATTCTCGAGGACGGGCGTCTCACCGACGCCCAGGGCCGCACGGTCGACTTCCGCAACGCGATCGTGATCATGACCTCGAACATCGGCGCCGCCGAGATCTCGAAGAACACGTCGATCGGCTTCACCGTCTCCGACGAGACCGGGATGTCCTACGACGACATGAAGAACCGGATCATGGGCGACCTCAAAAAGGTCTTCCGGCCCGAGTTCCTCAACCGGATCGACGAGGTCATCGTGTTCCACAAGCTGGCCAAGGAGGAGGTCAAGGAGATCATCGACCTGATGATCAACCGAGTCCGCGTCCAGGTCGCCGAGCACGAACTGCAGCTGGAGCTGACCGACGAGGCCAAGGACCTCCTGGTCGACAAAGGCTGGGACCCGTCGATGGGCGCCCGCCCGTTGCGCCGGGCGATCCAGCGCTACATCGAGGACCCGCTCGCCGACGAAGTGCTGCGGGCCGGCCCGATGGTGCCGGGCTCGACCGTGATGGTCACCCGCGACGCCTCCGGCGACGAGCAGGACCAGCCGCTGCGGCTCGAGATCATCCCGCCGAGCAACAAGTCGCCGCTCGGCGAGGAGGAGCGGCCCAAGGTCGGCGTCGGCGCCAAAGAGGAGGGCGACGGCGTCCACGGCCACGAGTCCGACTCCGACGGCGACTCGCACTGAGCAGGAGGGCAAGATGAGGGAACCCGGCCGCAGCGCGATCGGCACCTGGAGCGGCGGCCGCTTCCTTCACTTCGGCGAGGCGATCGAGGAGGATCGCCTCGCCGCCCTGCTGCGCCCCGGGGCGGGCATCGACACGGTCCTGACCGCCGACGTCTACGGGCAGGGCGAGGCCGACCGGGTGCTGGGCCGCGCCCTCGATGGCGTGCCGCGCGAGGACTTCTCGCTGGTCGGCGCCATCGGCCACGACTTCTACGCGGGGGAGCGCAACGGCCCGAAGGGCTTCCCCCGCTTCACCGATCCGTCCCTGCGCGGGCCGGGCGACTATGGCTCCTACCTGCGGATGGCGACCGAGGCGAGCCTCGAGCGGGTCGGCGCCTCGCGCTTCGACCTCCTGCTGCTCCACAACCCGGACCGCATCGGCTACACGTCCGAGGTCGTCTGGGACGAGATGGCAGCGCTCCGCGAGGCGGGCCTCGCCGACCGGATCGGGGTCGCGCCGGGCCCCGCCAACGGCTTCACCCTCGACCTGATCTCCTGCCTGGAGCGTTTCGGCGAGCGGATCGACTGGGCGATGATCATCCTCAACCCGCTGGAGCCCTGGCCGGGTGAGCTGGTGCTCGACGCGGCGGCGCGCCACGACGTCAAGGTGATCACCCGGGTGGTCGACTACGGCGGCCTCTTCTGGGACGACCTGCGCCCGGGCATGGAGCTGGCCCGCGGCGACCACCGCGCCTTCCGCCCGGCGGGCTGGATCGAGGCGGGCCTCGAGAAGCTGGCCCTGCTGCGGCCCTTCGCCGAGCGCGCCGACCTCAGCCCGATTGGCCTCGCCTGCCAGTGGAACCTCGCCCACCCGGCGGTCGAGTGCGTCGCCCCGACGCTGATCCAGGAGGTCGGGCCGCAGGCGCGGGCGATCGAGTCCCAGCGCGAGGAGCTGGCCGCGATCCCGGCCGACGTGCGGCTCTCCGACGAGGACCTCGCGGCGATCCGCGAGATCGGCGACAACACCGGCTGCATGGCGCTGAAGGGCGCCAACCCCGGCTTCGAGGGCACCGAGCAGCCCGACGTCTGGGCGCTCAGCCCGGAGCTGGTCGAGGTCGGCGGCCGCTGGGGCATCGACCCCGAGCGCGACCTCGTCCCCGTCGCCTAGCCCTCCGACCTCGGCCCCGCCGGCCCGCCGGCGCCTCCGCGGGGTCCGTCCGGCCGCATAGGCTGCCGGCATGAACGGCAAGTGGTGGACGCTGATCGGCGCCTGCTTCGGGCTGTTCCTGCTGATGCTCGACTCGACCGTCGTCTCGCTGGCCCTGCCGCGGATCCGCGACGACGTCGGCGCCACCGCCGAGCAGCTGCAGTGGATGCTGAACGTCTACCTGCTGGCGATCGCGGTGCTCGTCGTCACCGCCGGGCGGCTCGGCGACATGTTCGGCCGCAAGCGGCTCTTTCTGGTCGGGATGGTGGTCTTCGGGCTCGGCTCGCTGCTCTCCGGCGCGGCGGGCGATCCGAACGTGCTGATCCTCGGGCGGGTCGTGCAGGCCGTCGGCGCGGCGCCGGTCCTCGCCCTCTCCCTGGCCCTGGTCTGCAACGCGTTCCCCGCCGAGGAGGTGCCGAAGGCGCTCGGGATCTGGGCGGGGGTCTCTTCCTCGGCCCTGGCGATCGGCCCCCTGGTCGGCGGTGCGCTGGTCGAAATCGACTGGCGGGTGATCTTCTGGATGAACCTGCCGGTGGTCGCGCTCGGCACGCTGATCGTGGCCCGCGCCGCCCCCGAGTCGACCGACCCCGGCGCCGGCCACCGGATCGACTGGGCGGGCCTCGGCGCGCTCAGCGTGGGGTTGACGGCGGTGGTCCTGGCGCTGATCCAGTCGCGGGCCTGGAGCGGGGGAGCGGTGATCGCCCTGGCCGTCGTCGGGCTCGCCGCGCTGGTCGTCTTCTGGGTCGTCGAGCACGGGGTGCGGGCGCCGATCGTCGAGTTCGGCCTCTTCCGCAACGGCCCCTACTTCGGCGCCAGCGCTGCGGCCTTCTGCCTGGTCGGTGCCTACTGGGCGGTGATCTACTTCCAGCCCCAGTACCTGCAGGACGTGCGCGGTCACTCGCCGATCGTCTGCGGGCTGATGGTCCTGCCGATCACCGCCCCGATGGTCTTCGTCTCGCCCTTCTCGGGCCGGCTGATCGCCAAGTTCGGATCGCGGGCGCTGATGAGCCTCGGGATGCTGGTCGGGACGGCCGGCCTCGTCGTCCTCACCCAGGTCGGCGCCGCCACCTCCTACGGCGTGATCCTGATCGGCTACCTGCTCTTCGGCATCTCGCTCGGGCTCGTCTACGCGCCGATGTCGACCGCGGCGATGGAGGCGATGCCGGCCGAGAAGGTCGGGATCGCCTCGGGCGTCCTCTCGATGGACCGGGTGCTCGCCGGCGCCGTGGCGCTGGCCGGGGCGGGCGCGATCTTCCACGCGCTGCTCGGCTCCGGTCACTCGTTCTCCGCCGCGGTGGCCGGCTCTACCTGGCTCCTGGTGGGGCTCGTGGCGGTCGGCGCGGTGCTCACCTGGGCGTTCGTCCGCGGTCCCGAAGCGCCCGGCGCCGACCCGGCGGTGGCGGGCGAACCGGACCCGGCGACCCTCTTTCATCACCGCCACCACCGCCGGTTCCATCTCTGAACCGCATTCCAGAGCCGTTTTTGCCATAATTAGGTGGATGGCCTCTTTGTCAGGGGATGCGCTTCATGAGTTGTCGGAACGTCAGGATCCCCGGCTACTCCGAGCGCTCGATGTAGTTGCGCCCGGAGGCGCTCTCCGCGAGGGCATCGACAACATCGTCCACGCCCGCACCGGTGGCCTGATCGTGGTCGGCGAGCTCGACGAGATCAGCCACCTGCTGTCCGGTGGGATCCGGCTCGACATCGACTACACGCCCGCGATGCTCTACCAGGTGGCGAAGATGGACGGCGCGATCGTCCTCAACACCGAGGCGACCAAGATCGCCTGGGCGAACGTGCAGCTGATGCCGGACCCGACCATCCTCTCCTCGGAGACCGGCACCCGGCACCGCACCGCCGAGCGTGTCTCCAAGCAGACCGACGCGTTGGTGATTGCCGTCTCGCAGCGACGCGAGGTGGTCTCGCTCTACGTCGAGGGCGCCAAGTACATCCTTCAGGACATCCCCGCCGTGCTCGCCAAAGCCAACCAGGGCCTGGCGACGCTGGAGAAGTACCGGCAGCGGCTCGACGAGGTGTCCAGCCGGCTGACCGCGCTCGAATTCGAGGGCCGCACGGTGCTCCACGACGCGCTCGCCGTCCTGCAGCGCGGCGAGCTGGTGACGCGGATGGCGGTCGAGGTCGAGCGCTACATCGTCGAGCTCGGCACCGAGGGCCGACTGATCGAGATGCAGCTCGAGGAGACGATGGTCGGCGTCGCCGCCGACAAGACCGCGCTGCTGCGCGACTACGCCGTCGAGGACTCCGAGGAAGGCCTCGCCGCGATGCTGCAGGCGCTCGGCCGCCTGCCCCACCAGGACGTCCTCGACTTCGGGCGGCTCGCCGAGCTGCTCGGCTACGACCGCAAGATCAACACCGTCGACTTCCCGGTCGCGCCGCGCGGCTACCGGGTGCTCGGTCGGGTGCCGCGGATCCCCAAGCTTGTAGTCCAGAAGATCACCCATGAGCTGGGCGGGTTGGAGGAGGTCCTCGCGGCCTCCGACGCCGACCTCGCCGCCGTCGACGGAGTCGGCCCGAGCAGGGCCAAGGACATCCGCGACGGCCTGCGCCGGCTGCAGGAGGTCGATCTCGTGGACCGGTACTTACAGAGCTGACGGCGACAGGCGCCGTCGCACGAAGAAAGGAGCCACCGATTTCCGAGCTAGATGAGGCGACCGTGGAAGAGGTCTTCGAGGAGGTCGAGTACGTCTGCGACTTCGAGCAAGGCGACAAGGTCGTCTACCCGCACCATGGGGCAGGCTTGGTCATGGCCAAGGACACGCGGGAGCTGATGGGCAGCGAGCGTGAATATCTGACGATCAAAATCCTCCACAACGAGCTCACCGTCATGGTGCCCTGCGAAAACGCGGGCAAGGCCGGCCTGCGGCGCGTGATCGACGAGGAGGAAATCAAAAAGGTGACCGCCGTCCTCACCGACGACGTCTCCGAGATGCCGAAAAACTGGAACCGGCGCTTCAAGTACAACCGCGAGAAGATCAAGACCGGCGACGTGTTCGAGCTGGCCGAGGTCGTCCGCAACCTCGCGATCCGCGAGATGGAAAAGGGCCTCTCCACCGGCGAGAAGCAGATGTACACGCGGGCGAAGAAAATCCTCGCCTCGGAGTTCATGTACGCGCTCGACAAGGACGAGGACGGCGCCGAGGAATACCTCGACGGTCTGCTGGAGGAGCGCTTCGCCGCTACCGTCTCCGCCTGAGGACGGCAAGATCGAGGTAACCGCGGTCATCGCGGCCGCCGGCTCCGGGGAGCGTCTCGGGGCCGGCGGTCCGAAGGCCTTCGTGCCGCTCGGCGGGCGGCCGATGATCGCCTGGTCGTTGGACGCCTGCCTGGCCTGCGGGTCGGTGACGGAGGTCGTCGTCGCCGTGCCCGCCGGCTACGCCCACGGGCTGGACGGGCGGGAACGGGTGGTGACCGTCGACGGCGGCGCGACGCGGGCCGCGTCCGTGGCCAACGCTCTGGTCGAGGTCGAGACCGAGCTGGTGGCGATCCACGACGCCGCCCGGCCGCTGCTCACCGCCTCGCTCCTCGAAGACCTGACCGCGACGCTGGTCGCGGAGCCGGAGGCGGACGCCGTCATCGCCGCGGCGCCGCTCACCGACACGGTCAAGAAGGTCCGTGGAAAGTTTCGGGTCTCCAGCAACCAGAATCCGCCTCGCGTCGTCGCCGAGACGCTGGATCGGTCCGAGCTCTGGGGGGCGCAGACGCCGCAGGTCTTCCGGACCGCCGCGCTGCGCGCCGCGCTCGACGTCGACGGGGCGGCCCGCGACGCCGCCACCGACGAGGCGATGCTGATCGAGACGGCGGGGGGGAGGGTGCTGCTGCAGGACCCCGGCGCGGCCAATCTCAAGGTGACGACGCCGCTCGACCTCCGCGTCGCCGAGCTGCTGCTTGCCGAGCGCGCCGAGGGGCGCGCCGGCGACCCGCGGGATCGTCCGCGGTCGCCCTGATCAGTCGCGTTTCGCCCGATCCCGGGGCGCGCGGCCGCCGCGGGAGCTCAACAGCACGTAGACGAGCATCACCGCGAAGGTGACCTGGCCGACGCCCAGCGCGGTGCCGAGGTTGATCGCCCCGAGCGCCAGGGCGGCGAAGACGCCGACGAAGAAGGCGCCGAGGAGTAGGAGCAGCTGACGGCCCATCGCCGCCTGAGTCTAGGCTTGTCCCATGCTCACCGATTACCACGTCCACCTCCGCCCCGACGAGCCCGAGACCACTTTCGAGCGCTACTTCACCGACGAGAACGTCGAGCGCTACCGCGCCGCCGCGGCGGCGGCCGGGATCGAGGAGCTGGGCGTGGCCGAGCACGTCTACCGCTTCCGTCAGGCGCTCGACCTCTGGCGCCACCCGCTCTGGCTGCAGAACGCCGAAGACGACCTCGACGCCTACTGCGAGTTCGTCCGTTCGACGCCGCTGCGTCTGGGGGTCGAGTGCGACTTCGTCCCGGGCGCCGAAGGGCGCACGGCGGCGATGCTGGAGGCGCGCGACTTCGACTACGTCGTCGGCTCCGTCCACTTCGTCGGCGACGGCGACGCCGCGGTCGACCACGACGGCTTCGACGTCTGGGAGGGGGGCGGCGACGCCGAGGAGATCTGGGCGCGGTACTTCGACCATTTCGGCCGCTGCGCGCGCTCCGGCCTCTTCGACATCCTCGCCCACCCCGACCTGGTGAAGGTCTGGGGACGGGGCAGGCCGCTGCCGGAGGGCGACCTGCGGCGCTTCTTCGAGCCCGCGGTGGAAGCGATCGTGGCGGGCGGCTCGGCGGTCGAGCTCTCCACCGCGGGCCTGCGCAAGCCGGTCGGGGAGCTCTACCCGGCGCGCGCGTTCGCCGAGCTGGTGGTCGAGGCCGGGGTGCCGTTCGCGCTCTCCTCCGACGCCCACCTGCCCGAGCAGATCGGCTTCCGCTACGAGGACGCGATCGCCTTCCTCGACGAGCTCGGGGTCGAGGAGATCGCCATCTTCGAGGGGCGCCGCCGGCGGCTCGAGCCGCTCGGCGCGCGGGTCGGCTGAGGGCCGCGGAATGGTCGGGATCGGCTTCGACTCGCACCGCTTCGCCGCCGGCCGCCGGCTGGTGCTCGGCGGGGTAGAGATCGACCATCCGCAGGGCCTCGAGGGCCATTCCGACGCCGACGCGGTCACCCACGCGGTGATCGACGCGATCCTCGGCGCGGCCGGGGGCGGCGACATCGGCACGCTCTTCCCGCCCGAGGAGGAGCAGTGGCGCGACGCCGACTCGATCGACCTGCTGCGCACGGCGATCGGCACGATCGCCGGCATGGTCGTCAACGTCGACGTGACGGTGATCTGCGAGGCGCCGCGCCTCGGGCCCTACAGGAGCGAAATGGAGCAGATCCTCTCCGACGCGACCTCGGCCCGGGTCACGGTCAAGGCGACCACCAACGAGGGCATGGGGTGGATCGGCCGCGGCGAGGGCATCGCCTGCATCGCCGTCGCCCAGCTCGAGGACAATTAGTCCCCGAGGGCGGCGTGACTTGCCGGCCGCTCGGCCAATAGTCTTCATGGATCGATGGCAGGCACGGGTGAAACCGACGTGCGGGGGGCCGTCTCCGACCTCCTCTTCGAGGCGCGGGTGCTACGCAGCGCGGGCATCGTCGGCGCGATGCGGCCCGACAAGGCATTGCGGGTCGGTTCGACCTTCCTGCGTTGGGGCGCCTCGCCGGCCACCGGGGTGACGGTCGCCGCGATCGAGCACCCGCACGAGATCGCGATCCTCGACGAACGCGGTTCGCTGACCTGGCAGCGGCTGCACCGCCGCTCCAACGCCCTCGCCAACTCCTTCGCGGCGCTCGGGATCGGTCCGGGCGACGGCATCGGGGTGATGGCGCGCAACCACCGCGGCTTCCTCGAGACGACCCTGGCCGCCGCCAAGCTCGGCGCCTCGGCGCTCTACCTCAACACGATGTTCGCCGGCCCGCAGCTGGTCGAGGTGATGCGGCGGGAGGGGCCGAAGGCCCTGGTCCACGACGAGGAGTTCGGCGACCTGCTGGCCGACGTCGACCCCGCGGTGCAGCGGATCGTTGCCTGGCACGACGGGGCGCCGCCCGGCGGCGCGACGACGGTCGAGCAGCTGATCGCCGCCGGCGCCGAGGACGACCTCGACCCGCCCCCCGACAAGGCCCGCTTCGTGATCCTCACCTCGGGCACCACGGGGACGCCGAAGGGCGCCCAGCGCACCAGCCCCGACGGGCTGATGACGATCGCCTCGCTCCTCGACATGATCCCCTACCGGCGCGGCTCGACGATGATGATCGCGGCGCCGCTCTTCCACTCCTGGGGCTTCCTGCACTTCGTCATCGCCCTGCCGACCACCTCGACGATGGTGCTGCGCCGGCGCTTCGACCCCGAGGACACGCTGGCCACGGTCGAGCGGACCCGCGCCGACGTGCTCGCCGCCGTGCCGGTGATGGTGCAGCGGATCCTCGGCATGCCCGACGAGGTGCTGCGGCGCTACACGATGCCGTCGCTGAAGATCACGGCGCTCTCCGGCTCGTCGCTGCCCGGCGAGCTGGCGATCGACTGGATGGACCGCTTCGGCGACAACATCTACAACCTCTACGGCTCGACCGAGGTGTCGTTCGCGACGGTCGCCACGCCGACCGACCTGCGCGCAGCGCCGGGCACCGCCGGGCGGCCGCCGCGCGGCACCGTGGTCCGGCTCTTCGACGAGGCGGGCAACGAGGTGCCGCCGGGAGCGGTCGGGCGGATCTTCGTCGGCAACGACATGAAGATGGAGGGCTACACCGGCGGCGGCCACAAAGAGTCGATCGACGGCCTGCTGTCGAGCGGCGACGTCGGCCACTTCGACGCCGATGGCCGCCTCTTCGTCGACGGCCGCGACGACGAGATGATCGTCTCCGGGGGCGAGAACGTCTTTCCGCGCGAGGTCGAGGACCTGCTCGCCGACGTCGACGGGATCTCCGAGGTGGCGATCATCGGGGTCGAAGACGAAACCTTCGGCCAGCGGCTGAAGGCGTTCGTCGTGCTCGAGGCGGGCGCGACGCTCTCGGCCGAGGAGCTGGGCGCCCACATCAAGGCCAACCTCGCCGCCTTCAAGGTGCCGCGCGAGATCGAGTTCCTTGCCGAGCTGCCGCGCAACGCCACCGGCAAGGTGCTGAAGCGCGAGCTGCACGCCCGCGAGGCGAGCGGCCGGGACGCCCAGTAGGCTTCTCCCGCATGAGCGAACCGGCGACGCAGCTGAAGGCGGTCCGCGACGCGAACCGCGACATGCACGCGGTGGCCTCCCAGGCGCTGGAGTGGGTCAAGGTCTCCGAGGCGCGAGTCGCCGCCGCGGAGGGCGCCGCCGAGAAGGTTCGCGCCGAGGTCAAGGAGCGGGCGATGAAGACGCTCCGCGAGATGTCCGCGGAGGCGCGCCGGCAGATCGAGGCCGCCAAGGCCGGTCGCGAAGCCGCCGAGTCGAAGCTGGCCGCCGTCGAGACGGCGCGCGAACGGGCCGAGAAGTCCTTCGAGGAACTGCGTCGAACCTCTGAGGCGGAGCGCGAGCGGGTCCTCGCCAAGGCCTCCGAAGCAGACAGTGATGCCGAGGCGCGGATCGAGGCCGTCGAGAAGCGGGCGAGCGCCGAAGTCGAGGAGGCGCAGGCGAGCGTCCGCGACGAGATCGACCGCCGCGTCGAGGAGGCGCGCCTGCGCATCCAGGCCGACGCCGACAAGCGGGTCGCCGAGGCCGAGCAGCGGGCGGCCGAATCGGAGGCTGCCGCCGAAGCCGCCCACGAAACCGCGATCCGCCTCGAGACCGAGATCGAGAAGCGGGTCATGGAGGGGACCGAGGAGGTCCGCCGCGAAGCCGAGGAGAGCGTCCGCAAACTGGTCGAGCGGGTCGAGCGCGAGGCCGAGGAGAGCGCCCGCGCCCGCGCCGAGGACCAGTTGCAGGCCGAGTCCGACCGGATCAAGCAGCAGGCCCAGCGGCGCGAGGAGCGCGCCCGCGCCGCCACCGAGGAAGAGATCCGCGCCAGCGTCAGCCGCGCCCGGCGCGAGGTCCAGGCGGCCGCCGAGGAGGGCGGGCCGACCTGGATGCACAACCCGCCGAAACCGCAGTCGCCGGCCGGCTACCGCACCTACTAGCGGCCGGCCGGTTAACCTCGGCCGCACGATGCGGGAGGTGCGGATCAGGGACACGCTGAGTGGGGCGCTGCAGACGCTGGACCCCGACCACGAGGTGGGGATCTACGCCTGCGGCCCGACCGTCTACAGCCGCATCCACATCGGCAACGCGCGGCCCTTCGTCGTCTTCTCCCTCTTCGCCCGCTTCCTGCGCTCCGAGGGCTACAGGGCGCGCCTGGTCATCAACGTCACCGACGTCAACGACAAGATCTACGCCGCCGCCGCGGAGGCGGGCGAGGGCTCGGCCGCCTTCGCGGCCGAGATGACCGCCGCCTACATCGAGGACACCGACCGGCTCGGCCTCGGCCGGCCCGACGCCGAGCCGAAGGCGACGGAGACGATCGACGGCATCGTCGAGCTGATCGCCGACCTGATCGAGGGCGGTCACGCCTACGAGTCGGGCGGCGACGTCTACTTCCGGGTGCGCAGCTTCCCCGCCTACGGCAAGCTCTCCAACCGCCGGCCCGAGGACATGGACCAGGGTGAGGAGGCGGGCTCGGCGAGCCTCAAGGAGGAGCGCCTCGACTTCGCCCTGTGGAAGGCGACCAAGGAGGGCGAGGACACCAGTTGGGACTCGCCCTGGGGCCCGGGGCGGCCGGCCTGGCACATCGAGTGCTCGGTGATGGCCGAGCGGGAGCTGGGCGCCTCCTTCGCCGTCCACGGCGGCGGCTCCGACCTCGTCTTTCCCCACCACGAGAACGAGATCGCCCAGTCCGAGGCGGCCGGGCGGCCGTTCGCCCACGTCTGGATGCACAACGGGATGGTCGACGTCGGGGCGGCGAAGATGTCGAAATCGGAGGGCAACATCTTCCAGCTGAAAGCGGCCCTCGACCGCTACGGGCGGGAGGCGGTCGTCGCCTACCTGGTTTCCGGGCACTACCGGCAGCCGCTGGCGTTCGGGGAGTTGCCGATGGAGGAAGCGGTGGCGCGGGTCGAGCGCCTGCGGAACTTCTTTCGGACGCAGCGGGGGCCCGCCTCCGGGGGGGACCCGGCGGAACAACAGCGGGGAGGTTCCGGCGGGTCCCCCCCGGAGGCGGGTCGGCGGGCCCAGGAGCGCCTCGACGCCTTTCGCGATGCTCTCGCGGACGACTTCAACACTCCGCGGGCGATGGCGGAGATGTTCGAGCTGGTTGCGGAGGCGAACCGGGACGAGGTTCCGGGCGCAGCCGCTGCTGTGGCGGAGATGCTCGGGCTGGTCGGGCTCGAGACGCTCGCCGAGCCCGAGGAGGGCGGCGGGGGCGACGAGGAGGCGGAGCGGTTGATGGCCGAGCGGGAGGGGGCGCGGGCGGCGAAGGACTTCGCGCGGGCCGACGCGATCCGCGACGAGTTGGCGGCGATGGGCTTCGAGGTGCGCGACTCGGCCGACGGGCCGCGGCTCGTGCCGAAGTCCTGATCGTGGCGTCCCAGGTCATCTACGGGGTCCAGCCGGTCCAGGAGGCCGAGTGGGGGAGGCGGGCGGTGCGCAGGGTCTGGCGGGCGCCGGAGACCTCCCCGGCCGAGCTGGAGCGGCTCTGCGGGTCGCCCGACCATCAGGGCGTCGTCGCCGAGGTCGATCCGTATCCGTACGGTGACGCCGAAGCGATGCTGCGGCGGCTCGACGCGCTGATCGTGGCGCTCGACCAGGTGCAGGACCCGCGCAACCTCGGCGCGGTCTGTCGCTCGGCCGAGTCGGCTGGAGCGGCCGGGGTGGTGATCCCCGAGCGGCGGGCGGCGGGGGTCACGGCGGTGGCCTGCAAGACCTCGGCCGGCGCGGTCGAGCACCTCGAGGTGGCCCACGTCCGCAACCTCGCCGACTGGTTGGCGCGGGCGAAGGAGGCGGGCTTCTGGATCTGGGGAGCGGACGCCGACGGGCCGCAGCCCCCGTGGGGGGTCGATCTGACCGGTCCCACGGTGATCGTGCTCGGGGGGGAGGGGAAGGGGCTCCGCCCACGGGTCGCGGCGAGCTGCGACGGCCTCGTGTCCCTGCCCCGCCTCGGGCGGGTCGAGTCGCTGAACGTGTCGGCCGCGGCGACCGCCCTGCTCTTCGAGTCGGTCCGGCAGCGCGCCTGAGCCATCGCCCCCGGCGCGTTCGCACTTTGCCGCGCATACCGCGGGAAAGTGCGAACGCCGCAGCCGCGAAGTCCTGCAAATGCAACGGCGGTTGCAGGAATTCGCAAATTGGGTTGACAGAACTCCGCGCATGCGTAAAGCTGCCGCGGCATAAAGGGTGAACCTCAGCTTGAGTCTGAGGAGAAGCCCACCGGATAAGTAGGGCGCCTCGGGGGAGGTAAGTGGCGCCACGACCCTTCAGCAAGGAGAAGGATCTGTGGCACTTTCGACGCCTAAGCAGGTATTGCGGCAGACGGCGGCCGCACGCGGCAGCGCGCTGTCAGCCCGAGCTAACCCTCAAGTTGAACTTGATGATCACTACCTCGTCGCCCTCGCAAAGGACGGCAGGACCGACGCCTACGACACGATCGTCCGTCGCTACCGCGGCTTCGTGCGCCTCAAGGCCTCCTCGTACTTCCTGCTCGGCGGGGACTCCGAGGACCTGATCCAGGAGGGCCTGCTTGGCCTCTACAAGGCGATCCGCGACTACCGCTCCGACCGCGAGTCGAGCTTTCGCAACTTCGCCGAGCTCTGCATCACCCGCCAGATCATCACCGCGGTGAAGACCGCGACCCGCAACAAGCACACGCCGCTCAACCAGTACGTCTCCTTCAGCCAGACCCCGGCCGCGGGCGGCGACTCGGACACGACCCTCGATGAGATCCTGCCCGGGCCGAGCGTCCACGATCCGGTCAACCAGGTGATCGCGACCGAAGAGCTGGAGAGCCTCGTCTCCTGCCTCTCCGGCGTCTCCGGGGTGCTCTCCGACCTGGAGAGCCGGGTGCTCTCGCTCTACCTCGACGGCTACTCCTACGAGCAGGTCGCCGAGCGCCTCGAGTGCGACACGAAGACCGTCGACAACGCCCTGCAGCGGGTGAAGCGCAAGGTCGGCACCCACCTCGCCTCGCGGGAGGTCGCCGTCTAGGCGCCTGCCGGCGCTAGTCGCGCCGTTCCAGGTCCGCCAGCACGTATTCGAGCAGCTCGCGCCCGTGGTCCGAGGCGACGGCAACGTCGTCGGCCTTGACTCGGACCCGGTGCAGCGACTGCATGCGCAGGACGTCGCCGTCGGCCCTGGGGTTGGGGAAGATCCCCGAGTAGGAGACGCCGAGCCGCTCGAGGTGGTCGGCGACCAGGGCGGTCGCGGGCGTGTTGAGCGGCAGGTCGATGTAGATCGCGTCGAGCCTGGCGTGGTGGAAGAGGCGGCGGCGCTCGGCGTGGACGACCTCGTCGAGGTCGGCGCCCGGCGTGGTCACGGTGAGCAGCGCCAGGTTGTGGTCGGCGTCGACCTCGACGTGCATCTCGGTCCGCGCAGGCAGCTCGAAGTCCGCGGGCGGATGGGCGAGGGTGCCGCGCAGCTCGCACAGGGCGAGCGTCTGGCCGACGATCTCGTGGTGGCGCTCGGGGGCGAAGACCCGCCGGTCGTGGCCGTCGTTCAGCTTCGTGTAGAAGAGCGCCGCCGAGTTGCGCCGCCGCGCCTCCCGCGCCGCGTCGTTCTCGACCGAGGCCGGGATCCACCCCAGCAGGAACCCGGTCTCGTGGGCGCCGAGGTCGAGGTTGGCCTTCTGGCTGTAGGGATGGGCGGCGGTCGCCTCGCTGTACATGCCCGCGAGCCCCCGCTTCTGCCCCCAGTCCATCAGCACCTGCTTGGTCCGCGTGAAGAGGTGCTGCCCCCTTGCCGCCTCCAGCGTCACCGCCTGCCCGGAGTGGCCGACCGCGTCGCCCGCCGCCGCCAGGCTCATCCCCTCGTGGCAGAGCAGCTCCCCGCCCACCGTCTCCGCCACGCACGACACGTAGCGCCCGTCGGCCAGCCGGGCGGCGACCTCCACCGGGTCGTAGACCCACCGGACGTCGTAGGTCGTGCCGTAAGCTGCTTCTATCGCCTCGGTCAGGACGCCACCCTCATCCGGGGCGAGGAATCGGAACGTGACATCCATCTAGCCCCATTGTCGGCATTGCGCCCGCCTAGCTCAACCTGGGAGAGCACCTGACTTGTAATCAGGAGGTTGCCGGTTCGATCCCGGCGGCGGGCTTTCCGCGCGATGCGCCGCCGAGTGCGAAGTGGATTCGTCCGGCGCCGTCCCGGCACCGTAGGATGGCGCCACTGTCATCGTCGGGGACAAGGGCTACGGCGACGCGCCGCCTGCCGAGGATCGCCGCCGTGACTCGATGGGACCGTGGCTTCGCCCCAGGTGAGGTCTGTCGGCCGGCGGTCCGTCCGAACAGGCGCAAACCAATCGAAGGGACGAAGTCGACTGCCGAGGGCAAGGCGAGGATCGAAGCGCTGCGCTCTCTGAAGCGCCACCAGGCACGCCGGGTCTGGCGGCTTCTCCTCAATTCCGAAAGAGGGAGATCCATGAACGCCGTCGATACCCAGAGAGGCTCGCTGGTACCGCAATTCGCGGTGGCGGCGTCCGCCGGCGATGGGCGGGGCCGGGGCTCAGGAGCCCGAAACCGGAAGGTCCTCGGGAAGCGGCACGTCGGCGGGGGAACGACCCTCGCCGCCTTCGTCCCAGGACGTCCAGGCGAGCGCGTCGCGGGATTCGTGCTCGCCGGTGCCGCCGAGGGCGACGATGGTGGTGGGCTCGGCGCCGGTGTTGGTGATCTGGCGCCGCACCGAGGGGGCGACGCGGGCCAGCTGCCCGGCGGTCAGCTTCAGCGGCTCGCCCTCGACGACCAGGGTGAGCTCGCCCTCGATCACCAGGTAGACCTCTTCCTGGCCGGTGTGGATGTGGACACGGTTGCGCTGGCCCGGGCGGAGCGTGATCGCGTTGATCCCGAAGCTCTCGACACCCAGTTCGCGGCGGAGTATCTGGAATTCCTCCCCGGGCTTGATCGCGGCCGTCGTGACGTTGGAGTCCGACATCGGTGTCACCCTACCCGCTCTTCCCGGGACCCCGCCGAGCGTCTCCACCCCGCCGGGTCGTGGGAGACCACAAGGCGGACGGGCGGATTGGCCGCGCCCATGCCCCCGCCGCTCGCCGCGGTGTTCGAAACTTGCGCCATGGCGAAGTTCCGAACACCGGAAGGCTCGCGCCGTGCCGCGCCGCTCAGCCGCAGGGCGTGGTCAGCTTCGTCGGTTCGGTCGGGACGAGGGGGGCCTGCTTGGGCAGGTGGGCGAAGACCTCGGTGTAGTAGCGGGCGCCGTGGCAGGTGCGCGGCGCCGAGGCGGTGACGCTGCCGGAGAAGGTGTCGACGAGCCCGGAGGCGGGGCGCTCGACGAGCTTGCCGAAGGCAGTCGCCTTCGCTTCTCCCCAGCCATGCCACTGGAGCCCCTTGGCGACCAGTTCCCCTTCGGCGGTGAGGCGGTAGGCGGCCGGTTCGACGAAGTGGCGGTCGCCGGCGACGGCGGGCAGGAAGGTGCGCCCGGACCCCGGCTTGGCCTTGCGCATCACCGTCTTCGCTCCGGTCGTCGAAGAGCCGCCACCGCCGCAGGCGGCGAGGGCGACGGCGAGCGCGAGCGCCGCGAGGAGGGCTGTGATGAGCCGCTTGCGCATCGGCCTGACCCTAGGGGACCCCGGCGCCCGCGCCGGCCGAACCGGGCCGGCCGGGCGGTCTCGTTCAGGGCGCCGACCGGACCGCGAACCTCGCCGCCCGCCGCGCTACTTGAGCAGGCGGGCCTTCTCGGCGGCGAACTCCTCGTCGCTGAGCACGCCCTTCTCGTGCAGCGCGCCGAGCCGTTCGAGGCGCGCCAGGCGAGCGTCCTCGTCGCCCAGGACCTCGGTCGGCGCCTCGGCCGGCCCCGCGGCGGGCTCCTCGGCCGGTCCCTCCGCGGGGGGCGGCGGACCGCCGCCGACGCGGCCGCCGCGACCGCCGCCGCGGCGCACGTCCGGCAGGCTCATGCCGCTCGGCCGTCGCATCTCCGGCAACTTGATCTTCGAGGCGCGCTCGCCGATGTTGGCGTCCGACACCGCGGTCGCGATCCGTTTGCGGGTCGGCCCGAAGACCTCGCCGTAGGTGAGGCCCGGGAATTCCTCGTCCGTCTGCTTGCTCAGCTCGTGGAGCCCGAAGGCGGCCATGCCGCCGATCACCACCACGGTGAGGAAGATTCGCAGCCCGACCCCCGAGGACGACAGCAGGTAGACGGCGAGGATCGCCGCCAGCGCGCCGTAGCAGTAGGGGAGGTAGCGGCTCAGCGCCGGGGCCAGCACGCGCCGGGTGCCGCGCGCCGAGCCGGTCGGCGAGGAGAGCCAGCCGGCCGCCGCGAAGAGCACGCCGACGACCAGCACCGTGGTCGCGATCGAGACCATCAGCGAGGTGCCGATCGACCAGGCCGCTTCGGCCGCCGGCTTGATGTTCTGCTGGCTCACCAGTTGATCGACGACGATGCCGCCCGCGACGTGCCGCAGCACCAGCACCAATAGGCCGGCGACGATCAGGGACACGCCGCTGAACAGCACCGTGACCCAGCGGCCGCCCTGGGTGAGGTAGATCGCCAGGGCGAAGACGAGGAAGGTGAGGATCGAGAGGATCAGGGCCAGCCCCTTGATCGCGATCACGATGTCCTGCGCCGTCTTCAGCTGTTCTGACTGCAGGATCGTGATCTTGCCCGCTTCCGGCGGCAGCTTTTCGGCCAGCGACTGGCCGATGCCCACTTCGCCCGCCAGGTTCGTCAGCAGCGTGCCGAGGTTGAGGGTGACTTCCCCGTTGGCGGTGGAGACGCCTTCTTTCTTGTTTTCCAGCACCGCCAGCAACTGCTGGTGCGCGGTGCGGTTCGCGGTTTCCCAGGCGGTCTGCGCCGCCCCGGTTTCCAGCACCTTTTCCGCCGCCGTGCCCGCGACCTGGCGCAGCCCGCCCGCCGCCGGTCCGGCCAGTTCCTTGATCTGCCCGGGCAGGATGTCTTCCAGTTCCCGCTTGACGTCGACGTTTTCGTACAGCTGTTCGATCAGGTACTCGCCGAGCGCGCTGCGGATCTGCGGATTCTGGATCAGCTGGCCCGAGGTATTGACCCACTCGTTGGTGTCGAGGGCCTGGCGCTCGACCCAGATCGAGAACACGCTGAGGAAGGCGAGCAGGGCGCCGAGGGCAAGGAGCCCTTTGACCGTGCGCCGTCGCCAGGGCTTCATCGGCTGGATGGTATACGTGGGCGATGAAGCTGGAGGGGATCCACCACATCACCGCGATCACCGAGGACGCGCAGCGCAACGTCGACTTTTACGCCGGGGTGATGGGGCTGCGACTGGTGAAGAAGACGGTCAACCAGGACCGGCCGACGGTCTACCACCTGTTCTTCGCCGACGAGGCGGGCGAGACCGGCTCCGATCTGACCTTCTTCGAGCACCCGGGGGCCGAGCGTGGCCGGGCCGGGGCGGGGATGGTGCACCGGATCGTCTGGCGCGTCGCGTCGCCGGAGGCGCTCGACTTCTGGGCCGGGCGACTCGGCGCGCACGGCATCGAGACGCGCCGCGAGGGCGACGCGCTCCACTTCGCCGACCCCGAGGGCCTCGACCATGAGCTGCTCGTCGCCGACGTCCCCGACCCGCCGCTGATCGCCGACCACCCCGAGGTCCCGCGCGAGCTCGCCCTGCAGGGCTTCCACGCGGTGCGCGCCTACGCGGCGGCGCCGGAGGCGAGCACCGAGCTGCTCGAGGCACTCGAGTTCGAGCCGACCGCGGCCGGGTGGGAGGCGCGCGGCGCCGAGCGCGGCGGCCTCTACGTCTTCGACCCGCCGCCGGCCGAGCCGGGGGTGCAGGGCGCCGGCTCGGTCCACCACGTCGCCTGGGCCTCGACGCCCGCCGAGCACCTGGCCTGGCGCGACCGGGCGATCGCGGCGGGCGCCCACCCGACCGAGGAGATCGACCGCTTCTACTTCAGGTCCATCTACTTCCGCGAGCCGAGCGGGGTCCTGTTCGAGATCGCCACGATCGGCCCCGGCTTCACCGTCGACGAGCCGCTCGAGCACCTCGGCGAGCGGCTCTCCCTGCCGCCCGCCTTCGAGCACCTGCGCGAGGAGGTCGAGCCGACCCTGCGCCCGGTCGTCAACCCGCGCGCCGCGCGGACCTGACCTCGACCGCCGCCGGGCCGCTCCTTCCCACCGCATCCCGGCACGAGGAACAGCCGGGCGGAGGCAGTAACCGGGCGCGGGAATGCGTGTAGCCGATGGCGTGATCCCCGACGAGCGCCTCGCGGCGCTGCATGCCTACACCCGCAAGCACAGCGTCAACTGGCCGCTCTACGTGGTCATCCGGCTGCTCTTCGTCCCCTTCTTCCTCGTCTACTTCCGGCTCTCGCGCACCGGCCGCGCCCACGCCCGCAGCGTCAAGGGCGGCCTGATCGTCGCCGCCAACCACCGCAGCTTCCTCGACCCCTTCGTGGTCGGCGCCTGTCTGCCGTGGCGGCGGCCGATGAACTACGTCGCCAAGGTCGAGCTGTTCGGCAACCCGCTGCAGGCCTGGTTCCTGTCACGGCTCGGCGCCTTCCCGATCCGCCGCGGGGAGTCCGACGCCGACTCGATGAAGACCGCCCGCCTGATCGTCGAGCGGGGGGGCACGCTCTGCATCTTCCCCGAGGGCACCCGGATCCGCAGCGGCAGCCTCGCCAATCCGCGCCGCGGGGTCGGCCGCCTGGCGCTGCAGACCGGCGTGCCGGTCCTGCCGACCGCGGTGCTCGGCACCGAACACGTGCGTCGCGGCTGGCGGATCCGGCCGCGCAAGGTGAAGGTCAGGGTCGGCAAGGCGATGACCTTCCCGCAGTCGGAGGAGCCCTCGCAGCAGCTGGCCGAAACGGTCACCGCGCGGATCTGGCCGAACGTGCTGCTGCAGTGGGAAGACTTGGGAGGGCTGCCGCCGATGCGGCGGGCCGCGGTGATCGGGGCGGGCAGCTGGGGGACGGCGATCGCCGTGCTGCTCGCCCGCGGCGGCCTCGAGGTCCAGCTCGGCGCCCGCACGGCGGCCCGCACCGCGGAGCTGATCGAGGACGGCGAAAACCGCCGCTACCTACCGGGCGTGCCGCTGCCCGACGCGATCGACGTCCGCGCGGCGGCCAACATCGAGCTGGCCGGCCTCGACCTGATCATCCTCGCGATCCCCTCCAAATCGCTGCCCACCGCGGTCGGGGCGATCGCCGACCGGGCCGGCAGCCGCTCCTCGATCCTGCTGCTGACCAAGGGCCTGATCGCGCCGCAGGGGCAGTTGCCCTCCGAGTACGTCGGCGAACGGGTGCTGGCCCGCGCGATCGCCTGCCTGGGCGGCCCGGCGCACGCGGCCGAGGCGGTCTCCGGGTCGGCGGCTCTGGTGCTCGGCTCCGCCGACCCCGACCTGCGCGCCCAGCTGGGCGAGGTCTTCGACCGGGCCGGCCTCTTCTGCGAGCGCTCCCCCGACGTGGTCGGGGTGGAGATGGCGGGCGCCGCCAAGAACGCCGCCGCGCTGGCCGCCGCGGCCGCCGAGCCGCACGGGATGAACGCGGCGGGGATCGCGGTCGCCGAGATCTGGCGCGAGTGCATCGCCTGCGGGCTGGCGCGCGGCGCCGAGCGGGAGACCTTCAGCGGCCTCGCCGGGGTCGGAGACCTGACCGCCTCGATGCTGGCGCCGACCGGGCGCAACCGGCGGGCGGGGGAGCTGCTCGGCACCGGCACCCCGGCCGAGGAGATCCCGGCGCTGATCGGCCAGGCCTCCGAGGGGCTCGACACGACGCCTCTCCTGGCCGACGCGGTGGCCGGCTCAGGGGTGCGCGGCGAGGCGCTCGCGGGCCTCGCGAAGCTGATCCGCGGCGAAGTCGCGCCGCAGGATTGGGTGGCCGGTCTGCGCAAGGCCGAGCGGGCGAGGCAGGCGGCATGAACGCGCCCGACTTCGTGATCACCGGCCCGCGAGGCTCGACCCCTGATCTAGGCTTGGGCGGTGAGCGGCCCCGAGGACAACGTCGAGCCCGCGCAGCTGTCCCCGGCGGCGAAGGCGGAGCTCGACCGCGCCTTCGAGGACTTCTACCGGGCTCACCTGCGCGACGTCTACTCCTACGCCTACTACCGGGTGGGCAACCACCACGACGCCGAGGACCTCACCGAGCAGGCGTTCCTGCAGGCCTACCGGCACTTCGACCGGGCGCGGCGCGAGTCCGACGGCCGGCCGCTGCGGCCGTGGCTGATCCGGATCGCCCACAACCTGGCCTCCAACTACTACCGCGACCGCTCGCGCCGGCCGCAGACGCCGCTCGACAGCGCCGACCCGATCGCCGCGCGCCACGACACCGAGGCGCTGGTCGCCGGGCGCGAGGAGCTGCGGCAGGTGATGGCCAACCTCGACAATCTCTCCGACGACCGCCGCGAGGCGCTGATCATGCGCTTCGCGCTGGGGATGGACAACCGCGAGATCGCGCGGGCGCTCGGTCGGTCCGACGGCGCCACCAAGGTGTTGATACATCGCGCGATCAGGCAGCTGCAGGAGGAGATGGGCGATGAGCAGGAGTGAGCAGGGGGAGGCGACCTGGGACGTCGAGGCGCTGCTGGGCGACGCGCTGCGGCCGATCGAGCCGCCGGAGCGGCTCTCGGGGCGGATCGAGAACACCTTCACGGCGCTCTCGGCGGCGGCGGCCAGCGAGCTGTCGGACTGGGCCGAGGAGCTCTCCGACTCGGAGCTGCGGGCGCTGCGGGACCCGCGCAACTGGGTGCGGCCGGTGGTCGCGGCCGGGGTCGGCGGGGTGGCGACCGGCGCGCTGGTGCTGTTCGAGCTGCGGCGACGCGGCAAGCAGGCGAGCGGCATCAAGGGCCTTGCCGCCGGGGTGCGGGACCGGTTCTAGTCGCGGGCGGAGCGAGGGACTGTCGTGGGACCCCTTCACTCACGAACTGCTGGGAGGTTCGCTCAGGGGTCCCACGACAGCCCCGACCGGCGCGCGCGAGGAGTGCCGGCGGCGGCAAGGAGGCCGAGGATCCCCAAGCTGAGCCGAAGGGCTTCGTCGGCTCCGGCGGCGGGGAGGAAGCCGAGGATCGCCGCACCGGGGTCGAGGGCGAGGCCCCAGACGCCGAGCACGGTGAGCAGCAGGCCCGCGCCGAGCGCGTAGGCGCGCGAGGCGGTCCCGGCGAGCAGCAGCCCGAGCGCGCCGAGGGCGATCCAGAGCAGGTTCCCCCAGCCGTTGGTACGCAGGGCGCCGAGGGTGTGGTCGAGGGTGCCGGGCGAGCCGAACGAGGAGCCGTAAAAGAAGCTGACGATGCCGAGCGCGACGAGCAGCGCGCCGGTCGCGGTCGCGTAGAGGCGGGCGGGGCCGGGGGGCTCCATCGGGCGCGATTGTAGGCTGCTCTCCCCGTGGCCCAAACGTGTTACCGGCATCCGAACCGGGAGACCAACGTCTCCTGCTCCTCCTGTGGGCGGCCGATCTGCCCCGACTGCATGACCCCGACCCCGGTCGGCATGCGCTGCCCGGAGTGCGCGAGCCAGCGCACCCGCGTGGTCCGCAACCCCACCGGGACGCCGAGCGGCTTCGGCGCCTATCCGGCGACGATGGTGCTGATCGCGATCAACGTCGTCGTGTTCCTGGTGGAGATCGCGCGCAGCTCGGGCGGGCTGGGCGGCCTCAGCACCGTCGACATCTACGAAATGGGCGGCCTGTTCGGGCCGGCGGTGAGGGAACTGGGCGACTGGTGGCGGATCTTCACCAGCGGCTTCGTCCACGTCAGCTTCCTTCACATCGGCTTCAACATGCTGCTGCTGTTCATCATGGGGCGGCTGCTGGAGCCCGCGATCGGGACGGCGCGCTTCGTCGTCATCTACTTCGTGACCCTGGTCGCGGGCTCGTTCGTCGCCCTCTGGTTCAGTCCGGACGCGGTCAGCGCGGGCGCCTCGGGCGCGATCTTCGGCCTGTTCGGGGCGACCTTCATCGTCGCCCGCGGCCGTAACCTCGACCAGGTCGCCGGCCAGATCGGCTTCCTGATCATCTTCAACCTGGTCTTCACCTTCGCCCAGGCGGGGATCAGCATCGGTGCCCACGTCGGCGGGCTGGTGGCCGGGGTGATCTGCGGCCTGATCGTCGTCGCCGGCGAGCAGGGCCGACTCGGCCACGGCAGCCGCCGCGATCGGCTCGCGATCGAGATCGTCGCGATGGGCGCGATCGGCGTGCTGAGCTTCGTGCTCGCGCTCGCCGTGGCCTGACGAGCCGCTAGACCATCTAGGCCTGGGCGGGCCGCGGGGCGGGGGAGCGGAGGCGGACGTAGGGCGTGTTGCCGGGGGCGTCCATCAGGTCCGGGTGGAGGAGGTGGGCGACCAGCTCGACGCCGTCGATCAGCCGCGGGCCGGGGTCGGCGAAGGCGCCCTGGGCGGCGACGGCGAAGACGCGCTCGGCGCCGAGGCTCTCGATGTGCTCCCAGACCTCCATCGCCTGGGCCTGGACGTCCTCCAGGTAGCCGTCGACCATCACGATCACGACGTCGGGGCGGAGCCCCGCGAGCTCGCCCCAGGAGACCTCGGCCGGCGCCAGGCCGGGATCGCCGGCGACGTCCTCGCCGCCCGCGATCGCGATCATCTCGGGCACCCAGAGGCCCGCCACGCGGGGCGGCTCGACCAGCCGCTCGAGCACCACCACGCGGGGCACGGTGGCACCGGCGACGGCGGCTCGCACGGTTGCCAGGCGGCCCTCCAGTTCGCCGCGCAATTCGTGCGCCTGCTCGCCGGTATCGGTCGTTTCGCCGAGGCGGACGACCTCTTCGAGCATCTCGGTGAGGGTCGCGACCTTCATCATCTGCTCCGCAGTATGCAGCCTCCGCGAAGATCCGCGGGAAAGCCGGCTATATTGGAATTGCCGAATGGCCGAGGACGTTCCAGCCCGAAGTATCGGGCCGCATAGCCGATGAGCATCCTCCTGCTCGTCTTCCTTCTGCTGCTGATCGCGGTCAACGGCTTCTACGTCGCGGCCGAGTTCGCCGTGGTGCGCTCGCGTCGCGCGCGGCTCGAGCAGATGCGCGACGGCGGCGTGCGGGGCGCCGGGCGGGCGCTCGAGCAGCTCGACCGGGTCGACGAGTTCGTCGCCACCAGTCAGGTCGGGATCACGCTCGCCTCGCTCGGCATCGGCTTCCTCGGCGAGCCGGCCCTCGCCGAGCTGCTGGAACCGCTCTTCACCGGGTTCGCCGCCCACGCGGTCGCGCTGGGCCTGGCGATCGCGCTCGCCTTCGTCATCGTCACCTTTCTGCACGTGATCCTCGGCGAGCAGTCGCCGAAGATGATCGCGATCGGCCGCCCGGAGAGCGTCCTGATCAGGGTCACCGGGCCGTTGGTGTTCACCGGCCGGATGCTGCACCCGCTGATCATCGCCACCAACGCCCCGGCCAACTTCCTGGTGCAGAAAGTGCTGCGGCTCAGCACCGAGGACGTCGAGGAGACCTCGGCGGAGGAGCTGCGCCTGATCATCGCCCGCGGCGCCAAACAGGGCGGGCTGGACCCGGGCGAGGCAGGGATGCTGGGCGGCGTCTTCCACCTCCACGAGCAGGAGGCGCGCGAGGTGATGACGCCGATCCCGGCGGTCGTCACGGTCGACGCCGACGAGACGGTCGAGGCGGCGCTGCGGCGCTGCGTCACCTCCGGCCACACGCGGCTGGTGGTGATCGAGGACGACAACCCGGACCGGGTCAAGGGCGTCGTCCACAACAACAGCCTCGCCCGCCTCTACATGAGCGACGGGCCGGAGGCGACGATCGAGACCGTGATCCGCGACGCCCTGATCGTCCCGGAGACGCGACCGCTCGACGACCTCCTCCACGACCTGCAGGTGCAGCGGACCTCGCTCTCGGTGGTGGTCGACGAGTACGGCCGCACGGTTGGCATCGTCACCGTCGAGGACATTCTCGAGGAGGTGGTGGGGGAGATCGAGGACGAGACCGATCCGCGCGCCGCGGCGGTGCGCCGGCTCACCAACGGCGACTGGTTCGTGCGTGGGCACGTCAGCCTCGGCGACCTCGAGGACGCCGGCATCCAGCTGCCCGCCGACTCCGACACCTACAACTCGGTCGGCGGCTACGTCTTCGGCGAGCTCGGGCGGCTGCCCAAACGGGGCGATTCGATCACCGTCGACGGCTACACGCTGCGGGTCGAGGCGGTGCGCGAGAACCGGATCGAGGCGGTGCGGATCAGCGGTTCCGTCCGTTCGGACGCCTAATTTCTTCGAGCAACCCGCGATCCGCTCAAAGCTGGAGGTGCACTATGTGGGTTGTTCGCCTGACCGACAAGCAGCTCGAGGTGTTGAGGGCGCTGCTGCGCTCCGAGGAGCACCTGGGCCCGGCGCTGCGAGGCTCGATCGAGGCCCTCGACCTGGCCCGCTGGGACGAGCTCCCCGAGGCCGAGCTGCCCTGGGAGGAGGTCGAAATCGTCGCCCGCCGCCAGAACATCTCCGAGGCCGACGTGATCTGGGACCTCTCCGGGAAGGGGAAGACGGCCCCGGCGGAGTAGTCGGCGACCGCGCCGGAGCACGAGTGCGCCGGAAGCGCCGAGCCACCGAGACCGCCCGGGACTTCCGAGGCGCCGAAAACCAAGCAGATCAAGGACGCAGGAAGCGAAGCGTGCTCGGCACGCGAGCGACCGAGGACGCAGAGATGCGCCGGTTTGCAGGCGCCTCGGCACGCGAGCGATCGAGGGCGCAGAGATGCGCCGGTTTGCAGGCGCCTCGGGCCTCAGTCGTAGGTGTAGAAGCCGGCGCCGGACTTCCGGCCCAGCTTCTCTTCGCCGATCATCTCGACGATCAGCCCCGGCGGTTTGTGGGCCTGGTCGCCGGAGTCGGCGAACAGGGCGTCGCCGATCGCCTCGGCGACGTCGAGGCCGACGAAGTCGAGCAGCGCCAGTGGGCCCATCGGGTGTCCTGCCCCGAGTTTCATGCAGGTGTCGACCTCGCCCGGCTCCATGCCGGTCCGCTCGAGCATCCGCACGCCGTCGAAGAGGTAGGGGAAGAGCAGGCGGTTGACGACGAAGCCCGCCTGGTCGGGGACCTCGACCGCGGTCTTGCCGAGCGCCGCGCACCAGGCCATCGCCCGCTCGCGCGCCGCCGCGGCGCCGTCGGGGATGCAGACCTCGACCAGCGCCATCCGCGGCACCGGGTTGAAGACGTGCAGGCCCCAGAGGCGCGGGACGCCCGCCTTGCCGGCGATGTCGCCGATTCCGAGCGACGAGGTCGTCGTCGCCAGGTCGGTCGCCGAGCCGACGCTCTCGTCGAGCGTCCGGATCAGCTCGGCCTTGGCGTCGAGCTGCTCGACGATCGCCTCGACCACGATGTCGCAGTCGGCCAGGTCCTTCGGGTCGGTGGTGACCCGCAGTCGCGACGGATCGGCCCCGTCGATCTTCGCGCAGGCGGCGACGACTTTCTCCTCCGCGCGCCAGGCCGAGGCCTCCGAGCGCGCCAGGAGGATGGTCTCCGCGGTCGTGGTCGAGACCGCGGCGAGCCCGGTGGCGATGGCGCCACTCCCCGCGATCCCCGGACTTTCGTAACCCGTGCTCTCGCTCATCGGTCGGGTTCCTATCAAGCTTTTCGCCGTCGCGCCGCGCGGTTGACCGACGAGTCAGTCAGGGCGGGTGACCTCGCCGGTCCGGCGTGTGTAGGCTGGGCCCTCGATGGACCTGACGCTGTCGCCATCGGAGGAGAGCTTTCGCGACGAGGTCGCGTCCTGGCTGCGCGAGAACAACCCCGGCCCGGAGCCGGAAGGGTCGCTCGACGAGGTCATCGCCTTCCGCCGCGATTGGCAGCGCAAGCTGCACGAGGCCGGCTGGGCCGGGATCGCCTGGCCGAAGGAGTACGGCGGCCGCGGCGCGACGATGATCGAGCAGGCGATCTTCACCGGCGAGGCCGCCGCCGCGGAAGCGCCGAGCCCGGCCAACGTGCTCGGCCTGGCGATGGGCGGGCCGGTGGTGATCGCGCACGGCACCGAGGCCCAGAAGGAGCGTTACCTGGAGCCGATCCTCACCGGCGAGGAGATCTGGTGCCAGGGTTTCTCGGAGCCCGAGTCCGGGTCCGACCTCGCCTCGCTGAAGACGCGCGCGGTGAAGGACGGCGACGAATGGGTGGTGAGCGGGCAGAAGGTGTGGACGACCCTCGCCCAGTACGCGAAGTGGTGCATGCTGGTCGCCCGCACCGACGCCGACGCGCCCAAGCACCAGGGCCTCACCTACTTCCTGATGGACATGGAGCAGGAGGGGGTGGAAGCCAAGCCGCTGGTGCAGATCACCGGCGAGGGCGAGTTCAACGAGGTCTTCATGAACGAGGCGCGGATTCCCGACGAGAACGTCGTCGGCGGGGTCGGCAACGGCTGGACGGTGGCGATCACGACGCTGATGAACGAGCGCGCCGGGCTCGCGTTCGGGGCGATCGCCCAGATCCACAAAAGCCTGGCGCGTTTGGCGGCGCTGGCGGGCAAGGTGCGCGAGGAGGGCGGCGCGACGGCCGCCGAGGACGCCTGGTTCCGCCAGCGGATCGCCCAGCTCTTCATCGAGGCCGAGACGATGCGCCTCAACGCCTACCGCGGCCTGACCAAGACGATGGAGTCGGGGATCCCCGGCCCGGAGGGCTCGCTCGGCAAGTGGCAGTGGGCCGACATCAACCAGGGGGTGACCGAGCTGGCGCTGGAGATCGAGGGGGCGTGGGCGACCCTGGCGCGTGGCTCCGAGGGCGCCATCGCGAGCGGCGCCTGGCAGTACGGCTTCCTGCGCTCGCGGGCCAACTCGATCGAGGGCGGCACCACCGACATCCTCAAGAACATCATCGCCGAGCGGGTTCTCGGCCTGCCGCGGATGCGATGAGGCAGCGCTGATGTACTTCGACCTCACCGACGAGCAGGAAGCGATCCGCTCGACCGCCCGCGACTTCCTCGCGTCGCGCTTCAAATCGGAGCGGATGCGGGAGATCGCCGGGTCCGAGGACGGCACCGACGAGGCGGGCTGGAAGGAGATGTCGGAGCTCGGCTGGCCGGGCCTGGCGCTGCCCGAGGAGTGGGGCGGACAGGGGCTCGGGATCGTCGACCTGGCGGTGCTCTTCGAGGAGATGGGCTACGCGCTCGCGCCCTCGCCGCTCTTCTCCAACACGGTGGTCGGCCTGGCGCTCGACCGCGCCGGCTCCGACGCGCAGAAGGAGCGCTGGCTGCGGCCGCTCGCCGAGGGCACCGCGCGCGGCACCCAGGCGATGGTCGACGCCGGCTCGACCGCGACGCCGGGCGCCTACCCGATGAAGGCCGAGGCCGATGGCGACGGGGTGGTGCTGAACGGCAGGAAGGAGCTGGTCGCCGACGCGGCCGGGGCGGCGTTCTTCCTCGTCGCCACCGCCGACGGGCGCCGCCACATCGTCCCCGCCGACGCCGACGGGGTGAGCGTCTCGCCGGAGATCTCGATCGACACCACCCGCCGGCTCTCGACCGTGAGCTTCGACGGCGTCCGCGTCCCCGCCGAGCAGACGCTGCCCGGCCACGGCGCCGACCTCGAGGCCGTCTTCCTGTGCGGCGCGGTGGCGCTTGCCGCCGAGTCGACCGGCGTCGCCCAGCGCGCCCTCGACATGGCCGTCGCCTACGCCAAGGACCGCGAGCAGTTCGGCCGGCCGATCGGCGCCTACCAGGCGGTCTCCCACCGCTGTGCGCAGATGCTGCTGGAGACCGAGAACTCGCGCTCCGCCGTCTACGGCGCCGCCTGGGCCGCCGATGCCGACCCGGAGGCGCTGCCGCTCGCCGCCTCGATGGCCAAGGCCTACGCCTCCGACGCCGGCTGGCGCGTCCCCGATGCCTCGATCCAGGTGCACGGCGGGATCGGCTTCACCTGGGAGCACGATCTCCACTTCTTCCTCAAGCGCGGCCGCGCCAACGCCTCGATGTACGGCGATGCGCGCTGGCACCGCGAGCAGGTCGCGAAGAAGGTCCTCGCGCCCGCGGCGTGAGCGCGCTCGGGCGGATCTCGGTCGCCGCGATCGGGACCACGGTCGCCGATCTCGAGGACGAGGCGCGGCGCGCCGAGGCGGCGGGGATCGAGTGCGTCTGGACGCCGGAACTGTTCCGCGCGGCCGACACCCAGGCCGCCTACCTGGCGGCGAAGACGGAGCGCATCCAGATCGGCACCGGCATCACCCTGGCCTTCACCCGCAGCCCCTTCGTCCACGCGATCACCGCGCTCGACATCGACGAGATGTCGCGCGGGCGCTTCCGGCTCGGGCTCGGTCCCGGGGTGAAGCGCCTCAACGAGAACTGGCACAACGCCGACTACGGCCGCCCGGCGCCGCACCTGCGCGAGGCGATCGAGGCGACCCGGCTGATCATGCGCCAGGCGGGCGCCGGCGAGCCGATCCGCTACCAGGGCGACTACTACGACATCGACGTCAAGGGCTGGGTGCGCCCGCACCCGCCGGCCCGGGAGGAGCCGCCGCCGATCTACGTCGCCGCCGTGCAGGCTGGGATGGCGCGGATGGCGGGCGACGTTGCCGACGGGCTGGTCGGCCACCCGATCCAGAGCCTGCGCTGGATCGAGGAGGTCGTCGTCCCCGGCTTCGAGGAGGGGCTGCGGCGCTCCGGCCGCGGCCGGAGCGATTTCGACTACCTGCCGACGGTCTGCTGCGCGATCGACGAGGACGAGGGCCGGGCGCTCGACCTGGCGCGCCGGACGATCGCCTTCTACGCCACGGTGAAGACCTACGCGCCGCTGTGGGAGATGCACGGCTTCGGCGAGCAGGCGGCGGCCGCAGGCGAGGCCTTCCGGCGCGGCGACCTGGCGGCCGTCCCGGCGGCGATCGGTGACGCGATGGTCGAGGCCTACTGCGCCGCGGGCCCGCTGGACAAGGTGCGCGAGCGGGTAGCGGCGACCGCCGAGCGCGCCGATGGCCTCTTCCTCACGCCGCCGACCTACTTCATCTCGCCGGAGGATCTGGGCGAGCTGCAGAACCGCATCATCGACGCCTTCGGCCCCACGTCCCCCGCGGGCTAGACCCGCCGACGCCGACCGTCTCCTTCCCGTTCCCGCCACCCGCTCCCGCCACCGCCACCCGTTTCCGAGCTTTCCGGGCCATAGGACCCCCAAAGCTCGGAAACCCCCCCGCCCGTTCCCGACGTCGCCGACCGTTTCCGAGCTTTCCGGGCGATAGGACCCTCCAAGCTCGGAAACCCCCGCGGGCGGTTTCCGAGCTTTCCGGGCCATGGGACCCCCAAAGCTCGGAAACCCCGCGGCGGGTCAGTCGGTGGGGAGGGAGGCGACGAAGCGGGTGAAGCGGTCCATGTCGGTGATCGCGGGCCCGTGGCCGGGGAGGATCAGCGAGGGCTCGAGCGCCGCCAGCTTGCGGATCGAGCGGCGGTTCTCGACCGGGTCGGGGGTCAGCTCGTCGGGCGGCTGGCGGACTCCCGGCAGGCCGGTCAGGTAGCTCATGTTGCGCACCACGTCCCCGCAGATCGCCACCCGGTCGGAGTCGCGGAAGAAGATCACCTCGCCCGGCGCGTGCCCGGGCGCATGCACGACGCGGAAGCCCGCGACCTCATCGCCCTCGGCGAGCACCCGGTCGACCCTGTGGGGCGGCCCGGTCCAGAGCCTGTCGAAGAGGAGCGACAGCCGTCCGTCGCCCGCCCGCACCGGCCGCCTGCCCTCCATCGCGTCGACGTCGTCGGCATGGCAGGCGAGCGGCACCTCGCGCCCCTCGCAGACCGCCTTCGCGCAGCCCTGGTGGTCGGGATGGACGTGGGTGAGGGCGACTTCGGAGATCTCGACGCCCTCGAGCTCGGCGAAGATCCGCCGCCGGTCCCAGCGCCGCCCGGCGTCGACCAGCACGTCCTCGGCAAGGTAGACGTTGATCGTCGGCCCGGGCAGCTCCTTGAGGCGCCACACCCCCGGAGCCAGGCGCTTCATCTCAGTGCTCGATGCCCAGCGTCCTGCGCGGCTCGCCGCTGTTGTCGGAGAGCCGCTGGAGGCGGGCGATCTGTCGTTCGCCTTCCAGCCGCACCGGGTGGCCGGGCGGGAAGGGCTCGATCAGCCGCGCGATCCGGTTGCGGATCTGCAGCGAGAAGTGGGGAGTGGCGGGGCCGGCGAGGGCGCGGATGTCCTCGACCGTGATGCCCCGCGGCACTCCGAGCAGCTCTGGGTTCTCCGCCTCACTCATTCTTCGGCCCCGATCTTCGCCAATTCGGCGACTTCATTGACTTCCGCCTGCTGCCCGACGCTGATCTGCCCGGCGTCACCGACGATCCAGACGTGGTTGTAGAAGGCCCGGGTCGGGTCGGTGGTGTAGCCGGGCTTGACGTCGAGGAAGTAGCCGCGCAATTCGGAGGGCAGCGTATCGGCGTTGTCGGTGAGCAGCAACGGCCCCCAGGTGCCGGAGGCCGACAGCGGTGCCGCCGCGGCCGCTTCGAGCGGCGCGTCGGAGCGGGCGAGGACGAAGCCGTGGCCGGGATCGGAGACGTCCCAGCCGAACTTCCCTTCGTGGAAGCGGGCGAAGGCGATCGCGCCGTCGACCGGGTTGGCGCCGCTGATGCGGTGCACCTTGGCGCCGAGCCCTTCGACTTCCTTGAGGACCTTGCCGGAGATCGCCGAGCCGGGCCCGAGCGCGTAGACCGGCACGCCCTTGTAGCGGTGCAGCGCGGTGACGGTTTCCGGCGGCAGCTTGGCCGCTTCGGTGAAGAGGATCGGGTCGCCGGAGCGGGCGGCGTAGGCGGCGGCCGGCGCGGCGAAGGCCGGTTCGCTGCTGGAGGCGAGGACGATCGCCTGCGGCGGCGAGCCGGCGAGGCGGTCACGCAGGCGGGCGATCGCCGCCGCCTCGGAGGCGGCGTCGCCGGCGGCGACCCGGTCGGCGCGCATCCCGCCCGGCACCTGGACGTCGCCGATCGCGAAGACCGCGGCGCCGCCGGAGGCCGCGCCGCCATGGGGTCGCAGCGCCTCGAGCGCGGCCGAGGTCGGGCCCGGAACGGCTTCCGGTTCGCCGTAGAGGAGCGGCGCCCGCACCGGTTCGGCCATCAGCGCGGCGGCGGCGATCGCCCCGGCCCAGTCTTCGGCACCGACCAGGGCGACGGCGACGGGCCGCTGCTTTTCGTTGGTGCCGGGGAAGACCGCGAGCGCGGTCGCGGCGGCGTTGGAGGCCGGGTCGGGGCCGCCGATCCTGGTCGTGTTGCTGGTCGCGAAGGAGGGATAGCCGAGGCCTTCGGGGTCGGTGCCCACCGCTTCGCCGGCTTCCGGTGCCGAGGATTCGCCGGTCGACCGGGTCGGTTCGGATTCACCGGCGGCGGCCGTCGCGCCGCTCGATTGCGCGGGGGCCGCGCCGCCGCCCTTCTTGGAGCCGCTGCCCGCGACCACGGCCAGGACGATGAAGCCGATCGCGATCACGACCAGCGTTACGACCAGCTTGATCGGGCCGGGGATCCGCCGCCGGCGGCGCCGCGGCGGTTCGACCGACCGCGGCACCTCCTCCGGGCGCGCCCGCTTCTCTTCGCGCGGCTCCGCCTCGCCCTCCTGCCCCGCCGCCGCGTCTTTCGGCTCGGCCGCCGCGTCTTTCGGCTCGGCGACGGGCTCCGGAGGGTTCTCCGGCGCCTGCACATCGGCGTTGATCGGCTGGTCGGCGCTCACCCATCCGAACGCTACAGGCGCGGCGGCCGGCCGGCCGGTCGGCTAGGATTTCGGGAGAACTGGCTGACTGACCAGTCAATCAAGCGTCGCCCGCGAATCGCCCCCTTCGCGGACCGAGAGAGAGGAAGCGCAGTGGATTTCGGACTCAACGACGAGCAGCTGACCTACCAGGCGGAGTGCCGCAAGTTCGCGAGCGAGGTGATCCGCCCCGCGGCGCCTCTGCACGACCGCGAGGAGAGCACCCCGTGGGAGGTCATCAAGGAGGCCCGCCGCCAGGGCTTCGGCGGGCTCGAGGGGATGCAGCGCGCCGCCGAAGACGACGAGGGCCAGATGCAGGTGATCATGGCCGAGCAGTTCCACTGGGGCTGCGCCGGCATCGCCCTGGCGATCAGCGGCTCCGGCCTCGCCGCCGCCGGCATCGCCTCCTCCGGCACCCCCGAGCAGATCGCCCGCTGGGTCCCCGAGTGCTTCGGCGACGCCGAGCAGGTGAAGCTCGGCGCCTACGCGGTCACCGAGCCGCAGGCGGGCTCCGACGTCAAGAGCCTGAAGACGACCGCGGTCCGCGATGGCGACGAGTGGGTCCTCGACGGCACCAAGGTCTTCATCACCAACGGCGGCATCGCCGACGTCCACGTGGTCGTCGCCACGGTCGACCCGACGCTCGGCACCCGCGGCCAGGCATCCTTCGTGATCGAGAAGGGGACGCCGGGCCTCAGCCAGGGCAAGAAGGAGTCGAAGCTCGGGATCCGCGCCTCCCACACCGCCGAGATCGTGCTCGACGAATGCCGCATCCCGGCCGAGAACCTGCTCGGTGGCGAGGAGAAGCTGCAGCGCAAGCTGGAGCGCGGCCGCTCCGGGCAGAAGTCCCGCTCGGCCGACGCGCTGGCGACCTTCGAGATCACCCGGCCGATCGTCGGTGCCTC
Organism: uncultured Actinomycetes bacterium; assembly: GCA_963766705.1. Classification (GTDB taxonomy): domain Bacteria; phylum Actinomycetota; class Thermoleophilia; order Solirubrobacterales; family 70-9; genus VAYN01. Next base: position 479,966 of record CAVYBE010000008.1, on the reverse strand, counting down.
GGCGCTCGGCATCGCCCAGGCGGCCTACGAGTGGACCCTCGAGTACCTCTACGGCCGCGAAGAAGGCGGTGTGCAGCTGCTCAGCGCACAGCGGGTGCAGCAGACGCTCGCCGATGTCGCGACCGAGATCGAGTCGGCCCGCCTGCTGGTGCAGCGGGCGGCCTGGATGGGTCGCAACGGGCGGCCGATGACCGGTGGCCAGGGCTCGATGTCGAAGCTGAAGGCGGGCGACGTGACGATGTGGGCGACGACGACGCTGATGGACCTGGTCGGCCCGGCCGCCTGGGACACCGACCACCCGCTCGAGAAGTGGTTCCGCGACGCGAAGATCTACCAGCTGTTCGAGGGCACGGCCGAGATCCAGCGGATGGTCATCTCGCGGATGCAGGCCCGCGAGTACGCCGAGCGGCTCGGCTTCGCCGCCGAGGTCGCCGCCGCCGCGCAGGCGCCCAGGGAGCCGGTCGCCGCCTGAGGCGATCGGCCCCGCGACGGGCTCCCCGCCGCCCGATGGCGGGCCGCGGGCAGGGCGGATTGTTGCGGCGGAGGGCGGGTCGCCCGGCTCGTCGAGGGCTCGGCTAGCTTCGTCGGCGTGCGCCTCGCCCGCCCCCTCGCGACCGGCTTCGCCGCCCTCGCGGCGGCCCTCTGCCTGCTTGCCGTGGCCCCCGCGGCGCCCGCCGCCGACCTTTCGGGACAACTCGAAGCCAAGCAGGCCCAGCTCAAGGAGGCGCGCCGGCACAAGGGTGTCCTCACCTCGACGATCACCCGCTTCACCCACCGGATCGCCCGCCTGGACGACGCCGTGGCGGCGATCCGCGGGCGCGAGGCGAGTGCCCGCGAACGGCTCGGCGCCGAACAGCGGCGGCTGCGGCGGGCGAGCGGCGAGCTCGAGGCCGCCCGCGGCCGGCTCGCGCGCATGCGCGATCACCTACGGCTGGCGCTGTTGGCGCTGCGCGAACGGCTGGTGGCGATCTATGAGTCGGGCAGCCCGGAATTGCTCGACGTGCTGCTCGGCGAAGGCGCCCTCGGCGACGTCGAAGCGCGGGCCGAATATCTCGAGCGCATCCACGCCGCCGACGACGCGACGGCGGGGCGGGTGCGGGACCTGCGCGACGGCGTCGCGGTGACGGTCGAGCGCCGGGCCGCCGCCAGAGGCGAGATCGAGCACGCCCGCGACGCGATCGCCGCCGAAGCGCGCCGCCTGACCGTCACCCGCGTCGCCCTGCGGGGCCGCGAGGGGGCGCTGCTCGCCGCCCGCGGCAGGCGCGAGGCGGTGCTCGCACGCGTGCGCCGCCACGAAACCGAGCTCGACGGCGACGTCCAGGCGATCCAGGGCAGGATCGCCGCCCAGCTCGCCGCGATCGGCTCGGCGCCGTTGCCGCCGGGCCCGGTCAGAGCGGGGAGCGGGACGATGATCTGGCCGGTCGACGGGCCGATCGCCTCCGGCTTCGGCCCGCGCACGATCGAAGGGCATTACGAGTACCACCCCGGCATCGACATCGCGGTGCCGGAAGGCACGCCGATCCGCGCGGCCATGGCCGGCACCGTCGCCTTCACCGAGTCGGAGTCCGAAAGCGGCGGCTACGGCAACTACACCTGCATCGACCATGGCGGCGGTCTTTCCACCTGCTACGCGCATCAGTCGGCCTTCGCGGTCGGTCCCGGGCAACGGGTTCAAAAAAGTGAGGTGATCGGGTACTCCGGCTGCACCGGCTACTGCCTCGGCCCACACGTCCACTTCGAGGTTCGTATAAATGGCGAGGTGACCGACCCGTTGGGTTACCTTTAGCGGTGCTTTGGCCGATAGGTGACCAGGCGGTAATCCCGCGCAATAGGCCAAATACCCAGTTTGAGCGATCATATCCGGACAGTTTTGAGTAGAGCTTGATCAGACAGGCGCACAGCTATCTCGTCGGGGCGTTGTCGGGCGTGACCCTGATCGGAATCGCGATCGCGGTCTTCGTCGTCATCGTCTCGGCCCAGGTCTTCCACGAGTGGCCGATCGCGGCGACCGGGGAAACCACCGGCAAGGCCACCCTGGCGCCGGCGAAGGCGCTGCCCGCGGTCGATCGGTCGGTCCCGGCGAACGGCGCGACCGCCACCACCACCCCCCCGAAGCCGAAGCGGAGGACCGGCGGAGGACCGGCGACGAACCCGCCGCCCGCGACCCATCATCAGGCACCGCCGGCCCCCGGCCATGACGCGACCGCCCCGGCCGAAATCGTCGAAAGCGATCCGGCGCCGCCCGTCGTCGGGACCGGGAAGGAACCCTCCTCCTCGGGCGGGCACACCGGCTCGCACGCATCGAAGCCGTCCTCTCCGGCGAAGTCGAAGACCCAGTCGCCGGGCCTCGACTCGGCCACCTCCGAAACGTCGGGCGCCTCGCACCAGGGCGGCAATGGCTCGGCCGGACCGGGCGGCTCCGAAGGCGCCGCGGGCGGATCCACCGGCTCGCCGCCCCCGGCCGCGCCCCCCGAAGAAACCGCCGAACCGACGACCGGCGGCGGGGAAGAAGGCACCACCACGCCGGTCCCGACCGGCTCCAAGAAGCCCTCCGAAGCGCTTGAAGAAACCGTCGACGAAACGGTCAACGGGGTCAACGAAGCGCTCGGCGGCGCGCTCGAAGAAACCGGTGTGAAACACATCACCGAAGAAGTCGTCAAGGGCGTCGCGGGCCCGGAATCGGTCGTCGGCAAGACCGTCGACGGCGCCGGCGAAGCCGGCGAAGGCCTGCTCGGCGCCGGTCGCTGAGCCCGGTCCCCCTCCAACCGTCACAATGCCGCCGATGGCGGAGCAGGTTCAGGCCGGGGCAGTCGCGGGCGATCCGATCGCGGGCTCGGCCGTGCTGCCGCTCGGCAGCCGGCGCAACGAGCGCGGCCGGCTCGAGGTCGGCGGCTGCGACGTGGTCGAGGTGGTCGAAGCCCACGGCACCCCCGCCTACATCTACGCCGAGGACGATCTCCGCGCCCGCGCCCGCGCCTACCGGGAGGCCTTCGCCTGCCGCGACGTCGACGGCGAGGTCCTCTTCGCCAGCAAGGCCTTCCCGGCCACCGCCGCCTACCGGCTGTTCGCCGAGGAGGGGCTCTCGGCCGACGTCGCTTCCGGCGGCGAGCTGCACGTCGCGCTGGCCGCGGGCTTCGACCCGGCCCGCATCCACATGCACGGCAACAACAAGACCGACGAGGAGATCCTGATGGCGGCGCGCGCCGGGATCGGGCACCTGATCCTCGACTCCTTCGACGAGATCGAGCGCTGCGAGCGGCTGCTCGACGGCCCGATGAAGGTGCTGATCCGGGTGACGCCGGGAGTCAAGCCCTCCACCCACGACTTCATCACCACCGGCCAGCTGGACTCGAAGTTCGGCTTCGGGATGGGCGACGGCGAGGGGCAGGCGGCCGCCGCGATCGAGCGGGTGCTCGCCTCCGACGTCCTCGAGCTGGTCGGCCTGCACGCCCACATCGGCTCGCAGATCTTCGAGCTCGAGCCGTACCGCCTCGCGATCGCTGCGCTCGGCGACCTGGCCGGCGACTGGTGCCGGGTGGTCGACGTCGGCGGCGGCCTGGGCGTCGCCTACACGGCCGAGGACCGGCCGCCCGCGATCGACGACTACGTCGACGTCAAGGTCCGCGGCGTGCGCGAGGTCTTCGGGCCGGACGTGCGGATCCTGGTCGAGCCGGGCCGCTCGCTGGTCGCCAACGCCGGCATCACCGCCTACCGGGTCGGGACGGTCAAGGAGATCCCCGGCGTGCGCACCTACGTCGCCGTCGACGGCGGCATGTCCGACAACCTGCGGCCGATGCTCTACGGGTCCCGGTACGAGGCCCTGATCGCCGACCGCGCGGGCGCCGAGCCCGACACCCTGGTCACCGTGGCCGGCATGCACTGCGAGTCGGGCGACGTGCTGGTCCGCGACGCGATGCTGGCGGCGCCCGCGGTCGGCGACGTCCTCGTCACCCCGGCGACCGGCGCCTACGGCCACGCGATGGCCAACAACTACAACGGCGTGACCCGGCCGCCGGTGATCTTCTGTCGCGACGGCGAGGCCCGCGTGGTGGTCCGCCGCGAGACCTTCGACGACCTCACCGCCCGCGATGTCTGAAGCGGTGGCCGCAGCGGGCGAGGCCCTCGAGGCCGTCGACGGTCCCAAACCGGTGCGAATCGGGCTGCTCGGCCGCGGCACCGTCGGCGGCGCCTTCGCCGAGTTGCTCGCCGAGCGCGCCGACGCGGTCGAGGCGGCGACCGGCCGGCGGCCGGAGCTGTCCGGTGTGCTGACTCGCGGCGAGGGCGATTTCGAGGAGATCCTCGCGCACTCCGACCTGATCGTCGAGCTGATGGGCGGCACCGAACCGGCCCGCGAGCACGCGATCGCCGCGATGCGCGCCGGACGCCCCTTCGTCACCGCGAACAAGCAGTTGCTGGCCCAGCACGGCGACGAGCTCTTCGGGGTCGCCCGCGAGGCCGGCGTGCAGCTGCGCTTCGAGGCGGCGGTCGCGGCGGTGATCCCGATCGTCCGCACGATCCAGGAGGGCTTCGCGGCGACCGAGATCGAGAAGGTCTACGGGATCGTCAACGGCACGACCAACTTCATCCTCAGCGAGATGGCGGCGAGCGGGGCGGGCTACGACGAGGTCCTCGCCCGCGCCCAGGAGCTCGGCTACGCCGAGGCCGATCCCACCGACGACGTCTCTGGGGCCGACGCGGCGGCGAAGATGGCGATCCTCGCGCGGCTTGCCTTCCACAGCCCGGTGACGCTCGACCAGGTCCCGCACGAGGGGATCGAGGCGATCCAGCCCGACGACCTCGCCTTCGCCAAGGAGCTCGGCCTCTCGCTGAAGCTGCTCGGCGTGGCCGAACGGCGCGGCGGCGGGATCAGCGTCCGCGTCTTCCCCTGCTTCCTCTACTCGGGGCACCCGCTGGCGCCGATCGAGGGCGCCTTCAACGCGGTGATGATCCAGGCGCCGGCGATCAACGAGGTCACCCTGTCGGGGCCCGGCGCGGGGGGGCTGCAGACGGCGAGCGCGGTGCTCGGCGACGTCGTCTCGATCCTCGCCGGCGACGCGCCGGTCCACGAGACGCGCACCGACCTGCCGCTCGTCGCCGACGTCCCGAGCTCCTTCTACCTGCACCTCGAGGTGGCCGACCGGCCCGGCGTCCTGGCCCGCGTCGCGACCGTGCTCGGCGATCACGACGTCTCGGTGAAGAGCGTCGTCCAGCGCGGCATCGGCGACGACGCGCGGCTGGTGATGGTCCTCCACGAGTGCCTCGAGTCGCGCTTCGCGCGGGCGGTCGAGGCGCTTAACGACCTCGGCGAGCTGCGCGGCCCGCCGCGCGCGATCCACGTGATCGAGGAGAGCTTCTAGATGCCGCGCCCGGCGCCGGCGGCGGTGCCGTGGAGGGAAACTCGGTCCCTGACCGACTTTCTCTCCACGGTGAGGGAGGGTTCGCGGTGCCGGGGCTGATCGAACGCTACCGCGAGCGGCTCGACCTCGAGCCGGGCGACCCGGTGGTGAGCCTGCAGGAGGGCTCGACCCCGCTGATCCCCTCGCCGGCGCTCTCCGAACGGGTCGGCGCCGAGGTGCTGCTGAAGTTCGAGGGCGCCAACCCGACCGGCTCCTTCAAGGACCGCGGCATGACCGTCGCCGTCTCGCGGGCGAAGGGGCGCGGGGCGGAGGCGGTGATCTGCGCCTCGACCGGCAACACGGCGGCCAGCTGCGCCGCCTACGCGGCGCGGGCCGGCCTGCGCGGCGCGGTGATCGTGCCGGAGGGGAAGATCGCGATCGGCAAGCTCGCCCAGGCGCTGATGCACGGGGCGCGGGTGGTGGCGCTGAAAGGCAACTTCGACGACGCCCTGCGGATCGTCCGCGAGCTGTCCCGGAAGCACCCGATCGAGCTCGTCAACTCGGTCAACCCGTACCGGATCGAGGGGCAGAAGACCGGCGCCTTCGAGCTGATCGACGAGCTCGGCCGGGCGCCCGACGCGCTGGCGATCCCGGTCGGCAACGCGGGCAACGTGACCGCCTACTGGCGCGGCTTCCAGGAGATGGGCACGGCGCCGATCCTCTACGGCTTCCAGGCGGAGGGCGCCGCGCCGCTGGTCACCGGCAAGCCGGTGGAGAACCCGGAGACGATCGCCTCGGCGATCCGGATCGGCAACCCGGCCCGCTGGGAGGAGGCGATGGGCGCCTTCACCGCCTCGCGGGGTCGCGTCGCCGCGGTCAGCGACGAGCAGATCATCGACGCCTACCACTGGCTCGCGTCCTGGGTCGGGGTCTTCTGCGAGCCCGCCTCGGCGGCCTCGGTGGCGGGCCTGCTCGCCCACGGCCTGCCGACCGTCGAGGGCGACCGCAAGCCGGAGACCGTCGTCGCCGTCCTCACCGGCCACGGCCTCAAGGACCCCGACACCGCGCTCGGCAAAGCCCCGCCGGTGATCAGCTGCGAGAACGACCTGAGCGCGGTCGAGCGCGCCGTGTTCGACTAGGCGTCGGTCTGCCGATGCGGCGCCGACCGACACCGGGCTACCGTAGGCGCCGATGACCGCGCGCCACCGACTCGTCCGCGTTCCCGCCTCCTCGGCCAACCTCGGGCCGGGTTACGACGCGATGGCGGCGGCGGTGGCGCTGCACCTGGAGCTCGAGGTCGAGGAGGCGGGGGAGTACTCCTTCGACCCGGGCGGGCTGGCGGTGCCGACCGGGCGCGACAACCTGATCGTGCGGGCCTTCGAGTCGCTGCACCCCGCCGACGGGATCGCCTTCCGGCTGCGCAGCGAGATCCCCCTGGCCCGGGGGCTCGGGTCGAGCGCCGCGGCGATCGTCGCCGGGCTCGCCGCCGCCGACCACCTGTTCGAGCTGGCGCTCTCGCGCGAGGAGATGCTCGCCCGCGCCACCGAGATCGAGGGCCACCCCGACAACGTCGCCGCCGCGATCTACGGCGGCTTCGTCGTCTGCGCGCCGCCCGACCCGACGCCTGTTGCCGATGGGGTGACGGGTGTCGAGGGGGGAGGGCCGTTCGCGGCGCGCTTCGATCCGCCGGAGGGGCTGGAGGGGATCGTGGTGATCCCGGGGGAGGAGGTCCCGACGCGGCGGGCGCGGGAGGCGATCCCGGCCGAGCTGCCGCTGGCCGACGCGGTCGCCAACGTCTCCGCCGCCGCGCTGCTCGTGCTGGGGCTGCGGAGCGCCGACCTCGACCTGGTCGGCCGCGGCCTGCACGACCGCATCCACCAGCCGCGCCGGCGCCGGCTCTACCCGCGCTCGATGGAGATCGTCGACGCGGCGCGCGAGCTGGGCGCCCTGGGGGCGACCATCTCCGGCGCCGGCCCCACCGTCCTCGTTTGGACCACCTGGGACGACGCGGGGCACGTCGCGGCGGCGCTGAAGGAGCGCGTCGCGGGCTGGGCCGAGGTCCGGCGGCTGCCGTTCGAGCCGCTCGGTGCCGACGTCCCCGAGCTCTGAGGCCGGGCGCCGGGCACGGGTGCCACCGGCTCCGCCGCGGCAACCGCACAGCGATTCCTTTTCAAGCGCATACCGGCATAAAGAAGGGCTTGGAGGGAGGGGCGATGTCTGGACAACCGGGGGGTCGCTTGTCGCGGCGGGCGCGGATAAAGTCGTCGCCATGCGAACCTTGCCGAAGTCCAAACTTATCCCTGTCGTCATCGTCGTCGCGGCCGCGCTGCTCGCCCTGCCCGCCGCCGCAAGCGCGACCCTCACCTACACCACGGGCTTCCAGAAGCCACAGGTCTACATAGCCAAGGACAACGGCAAGCAGGCGCGGAAGATCGGGCCCGGCCGCAACTCCCACGTCTCCCCGAACGGCGACTGGGTCGCCTACGAACGCCAGACCAAGAACGCCGCCGAACTGCGCCTGTACTCGGTGAGCACCCACAAGAGCCGGCGGCTGCTCAACCACTGGACCGAAAGCTTCGTCTTCGCCTGGTCGCCCGATTCGACCATGCTCGCCGCTACGACCGGCGGCCTGAACGGGCCGCAGAACCTGCTCGTCGTCGACGCCGAAAACGGCCACCGCGTCAAGGTGGCGAAGGGCTACTTCAACGGCGTCAGCTTCTCCCCCGAAAGCGACGAAATCGTCTACGGGATGGCGCACTCGGAGAACTACCCGCCGAAGAGCAACATCTACCGCTACACCATTCAGTCCGGCGCCCGCAAGATGCTCAGCCACAACAAGGCCTCCGCCAACCCGCTCTGGGGCCCCAAGGGGCAGATCGTCTTCGTCCGCCAGCTCGGTGCCAAGAAGCGCAAATACGGGCCGAAGAACGAGCTGTACGTGATGAACGAAAACGGCGAACAGATCAGCCAGGTCACCCAGACGGTCGTCAACCCGCTCGCCCAGGGCCTGACCCCGGTCGCGTGGTCGGAAAACGGCCGGCGCCTGCTCGCCGAGTTCGGCGGCCAGGACCAGGGCTACGCGGTCGCCGTCAACATGGTCACCGGGGCGCAGAAGGCGCTGACCAAGAACGCCCAGTTCGGCCTGGTCGGGACCGCCCTCTCGCCCGACGGCAAGACGGTGCTGGGCACCACCGGCCTCGGCTTCGGCGGCAACCCGCACCCGAAGGTCGTCACCGTCCCCTTCTGGGGCGGCAAGCAGAAGGTGCTCGTGAAGGGCGCCTACGAACCGTCCTGGGGTAGCTGAGTAGCGGCCGGGTACCGGCCGCAGCACCCCGCAGCAACCGCCGCGGCCGCGGAAACCCCCGCACAGAGTGGGTTTCCGCGGCCGCGCTCAGCGGTCCTTTAGGGCCTCCCTATACTTGACGGCGCACGCAAACCCGTCGCGCGCCCACTCGGAGAAGGCGCGGATCCCGGGAGGTCAGATATGCCCAGTCGTGACTCCGACGCCCGTCGGGTCGAGCGTTACTCGCCGGAGCGTCCCTACAGGCCGCTGGTTTCACCGCCGAGCGTCGAAGAGAACGACGCCTGTGCGATCTACGCGTCCGTGCGCAAGGACGCCACGCCCAGCCATGAACCGATCGAGCTGGCGATCCCGGCCCTGCAGAAGATGCTGCACCGGGCCGGCAACGTCGACGGCGAGGGGGACGGCTGCGGGCTGATGCTCGACCTGCCGCGCCAGATCTGGGCCGAGGAGGTCCGGGTCGGCGGCCATGACCCGGCGCTGGCCCTCGACGAGGCCTTCGCCGTCGCCCACGTCTTCATCGAGCGCTCCCAGGACGTCGAGAAGATCAAGCACGACGCCCGCGAGCTGCTCGCCACGGGCGGCTTCCGCGTCCTCGCCGAGCGCGAGGGCGTGGTCGACTCGACCGCGCTGGGCCCGACCGCGCGCGAGGAGGAGCCGGTCTTCTGGCAGGTCGCGGGCCTCGTCTCCGACGCCGAGAACCGCGACGCGGTCGTCTTCGAGCTGCTGCTCGAGCTGGAGCGCCGGCTCGGCGTCCACGTGCCCTCCTTCTCCGGGACCACCTGCGTCTACAAGGTGATGGGCGCTCCGAACGTGCTCGGCGCCTACTACCCGGACCTGCGCGACCCGCGCTTCGAGACGGTCGGCGCCTTCGGCCACAACCGCTACTCGACCAACACCTGGCCCTCCTTCAAGCGCGTGCAGCCGTTCTCCGCGCTTGGCCACAACGGCGAGATCAACACGATCGAACAGCTGCGCCAGGAGGCGAAGATGCTGGCGGTCCAGATCCAGCCCGGCTCCTCGGACTCCCAGGACCTGAACCTGACGATCGACACGATGGTCAGCCGCGAGGGGCTCTCGCTGGCCGAGGCGATGGAGATGGTGTTGCCCCCGATCGTCGCCGAGATCCGCACCCTGCCGGAGGAGCTGCAGGGCTTCTACATGTACCTGCACCAGACGATGGGGCCGTTCGCCCAGGGGCCGGTCGCGCTGATCGCCCGTCACGGCGACGAATGCGTCTTCTCCGCCGACGCGATGGGCCTGCGCCCGCTGTGGAAAGTGGAGACCGAGAACGACTTCGTCTTCAGCTCCGAGCCCGGCGTCGTCTCGGTCCACAGCATGGTCTCCGAGCCGCAGCCGATGGCGCCCGGCGAGAAGACGCTGGTGATGATCGACCGCGAGGCCCGCGCCTCGTCCCTGCACCCGCACGCCGAGATGCTGCGGATCGTCAAGGACCGCTGGTTGCGCCGCAACGAGGTCGACGCGGTGGCGCCGTACGAGCGCGCGCTGGAGACCGGCGGCCCGCTCGAGGGCGCCGACGTCCCCGGTTACTCAGAAGCCGGCCCGGCCGAGCCGGTGAAGGTCGAAGACCGCGTCCTGGCGGGCTTCGGCTGGCAGCGCGACGACGTCAAATTGGTCCAGCAGATGGCCTCCAACGGGGCCGAGCCGGTCGGCTCGCTGGGCTACGACGGCCCACTCGCGGCGCTCTCGCCGGAGCGCCAGAACCTCGCCGACTACTTCAAGGAGACGGTCGCCGTCGTCACCAACCCGGCGCTCGACCGCGAACGGGAGCTCGAGCACTTCTCGACCCGGACCCTGTTCGGGCGGCGGCCCTCCTTCGACTCCGCCGCCGAGGACACGGCGACGGTCGAAACGGCGTTCCCGGTGATCCTCGGCGGTCACCACGGGCTGGCGCCGCTCTCCGACAAGACCTACCGGAAGATCGCCCGCGACCACCACACCTACCTGCTCGAGGACCTCTGGGAGGAGTTCCGCGGGCGGGCCGCGGTGGTCGACATCTCGCTGCTCGAGTCGGAGACGACGGCGGGGGCGATCGAGCGGATCAGGCATGAGGCGGTGAAAAAGGTCCGCAACGGGGCCGAGCTGCTGGTGCTCAGCGACCGCACCGTCTACGACGGCGAACGGCGCTACCTCGACCCGCACCTGGCGACCTCGGCGGTCGACCAGGCGCTGAAGCAGTTCAAGGTCGGGCGCGGTGAAGTCAACCTGCGGCGGCGCTGCGGGATCGTCCTGCGCTCGGCGGCGCTGCGCAACGTCCACGACGTGATGCTGGCGCTGGGTCTCGGCGCCAACGGCGTCTGCCCGTACGTGATGATCGAAGTGATCTGCGTCGAGGACTACGAGAACGACGTCGGCAACCTCTGCGCGGCGCTCACCAAAGGGATCGAGAAAGTCATCTCGACGATCGGCATCCACGAGGTGCGCGGCTACGCGCGGCAGTTCTCCTCGATCGGGATCAAGCCGGAGCTGGCGGAGATCTTCCAGACCAAGGCGTTCGCCGCGACCGAGAAGGGCGGCACCGGCTTCGCCGAGCTCGACGTCGACACCAACGAGCGCGCCAAGGCGCTGGCGGGCGACGACGCGGCGGCCAAACCGGCGAAGACGTTCCGCTTCTACCCGAAGGTCTACAAGTTCGCGATCGCGACGGCGAACGGCAGCGGCACCTACGAGGAATACTCGGAGAAGGTCCGCGACCTGGAGAAGCAGAACCCGATCTCGATGCGCCACATCATGGCGCTGAAGGGCGACCGCGAGCCGGTCGACCCGAGCACCGTCGACGCCGGGGTGGGCCACCACGATTACCCGATCGTGATCTCCTCGATGAGCTTCGGCTCGCAGTCGGAACCGGCCTTCCGGGCTTACGCCGACGCGGCCAAGGCGACCAACATCCTCTGCATGAACGGCGAGGGTGGGGAGATCCGCGACATGTACGGCCAGTACCGCAACTGGCGCGGCCAGCAGATCGCCTCCGGGCGCTTCGGCGTCTCCGCCGAGATGGTCAACAGCTCCTACGTCGCCGAGATCAAGATCGGCCAGGGTGCGAAGCCGGGCGAGGGCGGCCACCTGCCCGGCAAGAAGGTCTCCGAGAAGGTCGCCGCCGCGCGTAACGCGTCGCCGGGCACCGATCTGATCTCGCCGTCCAACAACCACGACCTCTACTCGATCGAGGACCTCGCCGAGCTGATCGACGAGCTGAAGACCGTGAACCCGGACGTGCGCGTCTCGGTCAAGGTCCCGGTGGTGCCGAACATCGGCACGATCGGCCTCGGCATCGCCAAGGCTGGCGCCGACATCATCACGCTCTCGGGCTTCGAGGGCGGCACCGGGGCGGCGCGCCAGCACGCGCTGCGCCACGTCGGCCTGCCGTCGGACATCGGCACCCGCGCGGTGCACCAGGCGCTGATGGAGGCGGGGCTCCGCAACCGGGTCGAGATCTGGGCCGACGGCGGCTACAGAACCGGCCACGACATCGTCAAACTCCACTGCCTGGGCGCCAACCGGGTCGGCTTCGGGACGCTGGCGATGGTCAGCCTCGGCTGCACGATCTGCCGCGGCTGCCAGCTCGACACCTGCCACGTCGGCATCGCGACCCAGATCGAGACGACCGAGCAGGCGGCCGAGCACGGGCTGAAGAAGTTCACCCCGCAGGAGGTCGAACGCTCGGCGGAGAGCTGCGCGCGGTTCTTCAGCGCGATGGGCGAGGAGGTCAAGCAGGTCGTCGCCTCGCTCGGCTACAACCGCGCCCAGGACCTGGTCGGTCGCTACGACCTGCTCGAGCAGGTGGCGATGGACGACCGGATCGACCTGGCGCCGCTGATCACGCCGCTGGAGGAGTACCTCGACCTGGAGCCGCTCGACCTACCGGTCGCCGAGGAGTTCGAGGACACCCGCGCCGAAGCGGGCCTCGTCGTCGCCCGGCCGATCCGCATGGAGGCGAAGTCCGCCTCGGCGGAGATCGCCCGGCTGGCGCCGGAAGTCTGCGGCGGCGGCACCGTGCGCAGCGAGTTCCCGCGGACGACCGATGCCAACGACCGCGTGCTCGGCACCGAGCTTGCGGGCGCGATCGCCCGGGCACGGATCTTCGAAGACGGCCCGGCGCCGAGCGAGGAGATCCTCGCCACGCTCGAGTTCAACGGCGGCTCGGTCGCCGGCCAGGGACTCGGCGCCTTCAACTCCTATGGGGTGGCGCTGCGGGTCGAGGGCGGCGCCCAGGACGGCGTCGGCAAGACGATGCTGGGCGGCAGGATCGCGATCCTCAAGGGCAAGGGGGTGGGCGGTCGGCGCCTCAACGGCTCGGTCGGCAAGTCCTTCGCCTACGGCGCCCAGCGCGGCACGCTGTACGTCCAGGGCTCGGCCGACTCGCGCTTCTGCATCCGGCTCTCCGGCGCCGACGTGGTGCTGGGAGGCGAGCCCGAGCAGGACCTCGACGACGCCCGCGGCTGCATCGTCGACCGCGCCAACGCCAAGGGGTTCGCCTTCGAGTACATGACCTCGGGCAGGGCGCTGGTGCTCGGCGACATCGGCCCCTGGGCCTGCGCCGGGATGACCGGCGGGCGCGTCTACGTCCGCTTCAACGCCTTCGGGATCGACGCCGAGGCGATCGAACGGCGGCTCGGGCGGGGCGCCAAGGTCGAGCTCAAAGACCTCGACTCCCAGGCCCTGATCGACATCGACGAGCTGCTCTCCGGCTACGCCGGGGAACTCCGCGCCACCGGCCAGGACGACGAGGCCGAGCGGATGATGTCGCTGTCGGAGGACGCGACCAGCAACTTCCTCATGGTCATGCCGCACAAGGTCCAGGCCGACCCGAGCATCTCGACCGAGTGATCGCGAGCGCCTACGTCTTTGCCCTCCTGGCGGGCAAAGACGCAGGCGTCGAGAGTGCGTCTGCATCTCGCCTTCTCTGGCAAGGCGAAATGCAGACGCAGCCTCGCGGAAGCGTGACGATCGCTGGATGGCCGGGCCGCGCCTTGGCGGTGGCCGATCCGGCGGCGGGCGTCGCTAAGGGCGGCGGGTGAGGAGGTCGGCGATCGCGCGGATCTCGCGCAGCAGCTCGTCGAGCATCTGCTCGGTGGCGGTGTGGATGCGGAGCTCGGCCGCGGCGCGGTCCGCCTCGACCTGCTCGATCCGCGCCTCGAGCCGCTCGGTTCGCTCCTCGACGCCGCCGATGCGGCGCTCCAGCTTGCGCTCGGTCCGCTTGGCCCGCTTCTTGACGAACAGCCGCGTGTCCTCGCGGAGCGCGTCGAGTTCGCGTCGCAGCTCTTCGTCGGCGGCGGTCGCGGCGCTCTGCTCGCCGAGCATCTCTTCGACCCCGGCGCGGACCCGCTCGATCTCCTCGTGCAGCTGGGCCCGGGCACGCTCGGCGGCCAGTGAGATCGGCTGCCCGCCCTCGGCGGGTGGGTCGACAGGATTGGGCACGGCGTTCACCTCCCGGAATGCTACGGCGAGCCTCGGCGGCGCGGGCGCGACGGCGCTCCGTCGTGGCCTGATCAATAGAATCGCGCCGCGATGGGTCCGATCAGCGCCGAACTCGAGATCGACGCGCCCCGCGAGGCGGCGTTCGAGCTGATCTCCGACCTCGGCCGCCGGCCCTCCTTCACCGACCACTTCCTCACCGGCTATCGCCTCACGCGCCTGGAGTCGCGCGGCGAGGGCGCCGGGGCCCGCTTCCGGGTCAAGGCGCCGCTGCGCTCCCCCTGGGAGGACACGACGATCGTCGAGCTCGACGCGACCTCCAAGGTCGTCGAGCGCGGCGCCGGCGGCCGCGTCAACCGGATCCCGACCCACACGGTCTGGGAGATCGAGCCGGGCAGGGCGGGGATGACGCTGCTCCGCGTCACCCACTGGACGGTCCCGGCGGAACCGATCGACAAGCTGGTCGAGTCGCTCAGCTTCGGCGCGCACTTCCAGCGCAAGGGCTGGAAACGGGCTCTGGAGCGGCTCCGGAACATGCTCGAGGCCGAAGGACCCGGGGGCGAGCGGATCGCCGTCGCCGGGGGGAACCGCTACGCGACCGGCATCCCCTAATAGACTCCCCGCCGCCGATGTTCTCCACCCACCGACGTATCGCCCTGCCGCTGCTCGCCGCCCTGATGTTGGGGCTGCTGGCGATCGGCGTCTCCGCCTGCGGCTCCGACAACCCGCGCGAAGTCGAAGAGGGCGAGGTCGTCAAGGTCGGCGGGCTCAAGTACACCGTCGTCTTCTCCCGCTACCTCAACGAATTCGACAACGAGGACGCCGCCTACCTGGTCGGCCAGGCGCCGATCGCCAAAGGGTTTCACTACTACGGCGTCTTCATCGAAGTCCAGAACCCCTCGCACGAAACCAAGGGCCTGGTCGAAGAACTGACGATCACCGACGCCGAAGGGAACACCTACACGGCGCTGCCGACCGAAAGCGAATTCGCCTTCCCGCTGGGCGGCACGGTCGAAGAAAACGAACAGATCCCGGTCCTCGACTCGACCGCGCAGACCGGGCCGATCGCGGGCGCCCTGGCGATCTTCGAACTGCCCGAAGAAGTCTCCTCGAACCGCCCGTTGCTGCTCCACCTCCCCGGTCCTCCGGGCGAATCGGGCATCGTCAAGCTGAGCCTGTAGCGCGGGTCGTCGCCCGCGAGGGTCCGACGCGCGCTTCCTCCCGTCGTCCCCGGAGGCACGCCCCGCCCCGGGCGGCTATTCGAAGCCGGCCGAGAGGACTTCGGCGGCGATCGGTGCGGCGACTTCGCCGCCTGCCGCTTCGGCTTCGATCAGCATCACGCCGATCGCCAGCTTCGGCTTTTCGACCGTGGCGAAGGCCGAGAACCAGGCGTCTTTCTTGTGCTGGGGTTCCCTTTCTTCCCCTTCCACTTCCGGGGCTTCTTCCTGGCCTTCTTCCGGTTCCACCAGCTGGCCGAGTTCGGAGGTGCCGGTCTTGCCGGCGACCTGCCCCGAGGAGATCGCGGCGGCGGTGCCCGTCCCTCCGGTGACCACGCCGGTCATCAGTTCGGTCAGCTGCTGAGCCGTCTTCTTCGACATCACCCGGACCGGCTTCATCGTCGGCCGCAGCTTCTTTCCCTGCACGATCGAGGTCGGCATCCGCACCCCGTCGTTGGCGATCGTCTGCGCGACGGTGGCCATCTGCAGCGGCGTCGCCAGCACTTCGCCCTGGCCGATCGCCGACACTGCGAGGTCGACTTCTTCGCCGATTTCGGACGGGATCGTCGACTGGGCGAGTTCCATTTCCTTGACGATCGACGGCGCGTAGAGCGCGGGCGGGGAGTTGAAGCCGAAACGTTCGGCGGTTTCGACCAGCTTGTCGTTGCCGATCTGTGGGCCGAGCGGCAGGAAGTCGGCGTTGCAGGACTCGGCGAAGGCTTCGAGCAGGGTCCCGCCGCAGTACTCGCCGTTGGCGTTGGAGATGAAGCGGCCGCCGACGTTGATGCCGTCGGTGATTTCGAATTCGCTGCTCAGCGAGACCAGCTTCTTCTGCAGCGCCGCCGTGGTGGTGATGATCTTGAAGGTCGAGCCGGGCGGCTGCGGGGCGGAGAAGGCGAGGCCGGCGAGGGCGCGAATGTCGCCGGTCTTGGCGTCGAGCAGGGCGACGCCGCCCGCCCGCCCGGCCAAGGCGGCGACCGCGGCTTCCTGTAGGGCGGGGTCGATCGTCGTCTTCACGGGGGCGCCCGGCTGCGGTTCGGCTTCGGCCAGGACCCGTCCCTGGCTGCCCTTGCCCGCCTTCGCGGGGACGGCCAGCAGCTTGCCCCCCGGCTTGCCCGAGAGGCGGCGGTTGAAGGCCTTCTCGAGGCCGCTCACCCCGACCGGCGTTTCCGGTGGGAAGCCATGCATCGCCAGCTTCGGCTCTTCGGCTTCGGAGGCTTCGCCGATTTCGCCCGTGATGTCGATCGCGGCGCTCCCCAGCGGGTGTTCGCGGGCGGCGGCCGGACCTTCGGCGAGCGGCGTGCCGTCGGCGGCGAGGATCGGCGCGCGCGGCGCCAGTTCGGTCTGTGCCTCCAGCTTCTCGCCGCGGCGCAGGCCGGGGAAGACGAGGTAGGGAGCCCAGTCGATGCCGCCTTCCGACCAGGGCAGCTCCAGCTGGTCGGTGACCACGCCGAAGGCGACGGTGCGGATCCGCAGCGGCACCGGCACGACGGTCTCGCCGTCTTCGGAGTGGGCATCCCCGGCCGATTCGGCGGTCAGGCCGCGCATTGTCGCGACGTCGCGTGCTTCACGGTAGTCGGCGGCGAACTGCTGGAGGCCGACCGCGGCGCGCGAGGAGTCGTTCAGCTGCGCGTACATCGCCGGGAAGTCCCGCGTCTCCCAGGCTTCGGCGAAGCGGTTGGCGGCCGCGTTTTCCGGCGAGCCGGGGATTCCGGTCGCGGCGCCGACGACGAAGGCGACGACCGCGATCACGCCGAGCGGGACCGCGCGCGTGAGCAGCCGTCTGCGACGCTCTACCTCGGAAGACTGGCTGTTCACTGCGCAAAAGGTAATCGAGCGGTCCGGCGCCTGCTTGTATTGGGAGGGTGACCGTGCTCGATTGGGCAATTGTCGCCTTCACCCTGGCCCTCGCGCTCTGGGGCTATCGCCAGGGGTTGCTGGTCGGCGCCCTGACGCTCGCCGGCTTCGCGCTCGGGGCCTTCCTCGGCAGCCGGCTCGGGCCGCTGCTCCTCGCCCAGGGCTCGGACTCGCCCTACGCGCCGCTCTGCGGTGCGATCGGGGCGCTCCTGTTCGGGGCGCTGGCCGCGGTGGCACTGGAGGGGCTGGCGCTGGCGCTGCGGCGCCGGCTGATCCGGCGGCCCTTGCTGCACCATGCCGACGGCGCCGGCGGCGCGGCGCTGATCGGCGCCGTCGCGCTCGGCCTGGCCTGGGTCTTCGGCGCGGTCGCCCTACACGCGCCGGGCACCACGAACCTGCGCGCCGACGTCCAGAACTCGGTGATCCTGGGCGGGCTGAACGAAGTCCTGCCGCCCAGCGGCGGCGTCCTGCACGCGCTCGACCGGGTCGACCCGGCGCCGTCGATCACCGGCCCGGCGACGCCGGTCCAGCCGCCCAACGCCGACATCGCCGCCGATCCGCAGATCCTCCACGCCGGCGGCTCGGTGGTGCGGGTGCTGAGCACCGCCTGCGGGCTCGGCATCGAGGGCTCGGGCTGGGCCGTGCGGCCGAACCTGATCGTCACCAACGCCCACGTGATCGCCGGCGCCAACGACACCACGGTGACCACGCAGAGCGGCGTGGAGCTGGACGCGACGGCGGTCTTCTACCAACCCGAAGACGACCTCGCCCTGCTGCGGGTGGACGCCAACCTGCCGACCCTGCCGATCGCCGCCGCCGGCCGCGAAGGGAGCGAAGCGGCGGTCCTCGGCTACCCCGAGAACGGCCCCTACACGGTGACCCCGGCGCGGATCGGCGAAACGCGCGCCACGATCAGTGAGGACTCCTACGGCCGCGGGCCGATCGAGCGGACGATCACCGCGCTGGGCGGCGACGTGCGCAGCGGCAACTCGGGAGGGCCGCTGCTCAACCGCGCCGGGCGGGTGGTCGGGACCGTCTTCGCGGCGACCACGAGCGGGCCGGCCGGCGGCTTCGCCGTCCCCGGGGCCGAAGTCCGCGAAGCGCTCCACCACGCCTCCACCTCGGCGGTCGGCACCGGGCCTTGCACCCGCTGAGCGGCCCGGCGCAGGGTCTCAGCTGCCGCAGGTCGCCAGGGCCTTGGCGTAAAAGCGCAGGTACGCAGGCCAGTGGCGGTCCCAGTAGGACTGTTCGTGGCCGCCCCGCCACTCGTGGGCGGTGAGGTCGGCGCCGCCCCGTTCGAGCGCTTCGTCGAAGGCGACGTCGCCGATCAGGAAAGGGTCTTCGGTGCCGTAGTCGTTCCACACCGGGGTCGCGCCGAAGGCCCCGGGGTCGGCGCGCACCGCCCCGATGACGTCGTTGCGTGCGAAGTCTTCGGCGTCGTCGAAGGCGCCCGGGGCGGTCGCGCCGCCTTCCAGCCAGAGGGCGGGCGAGTGGCCGCCGACCGCGCAGAAGCGCCCTGGGTGGTCGAGCGCGATGTCGTAGGCGCCGAAGCCGCCCATCGAGATGCCGCCGATCGCGACCCGGCGGGGGTCGAGGCCGAAGCGGTGGACCACGGCGGGGATGACCTCGCCGGTCACGTAGCTGCCCCAGCGCCCGGTGGCGCGGTTGTGCCAGTAGCTGTCTTCGCCGCCGTCCGGGAAGGCGACGACGGGCGCTCGCCGCCCGAGCGCGGCCAACGCGCGGAAGAACGCTTCGTTTTCGGTGAACGTGGTGTCGGAGCCGCCGTGGCCATGCAGGAAGACCAGCAGCGGTCGGCCGCGCGTGGCGTCGACGTCGGCGGCCGGGACGACGACCTGCACGCCGAGGTCGGCGCCGACGTCGCGGCTGTGGATCGTCAGTTGGACGACCTCGGCCCCGTCGCGGTCCGCGGGGGCGAGGACGGTCAGCTCGAGGACCGCGTAGAGGACGGCGAGCGCCGCCAGGCCGGCCAGGAGGACGGCCACCCGGCGCCGGCGCCTGATCTTGCCGGCGGTCGGACGATGCGGGCTCGAAGGGCGGTGCGCCACGCCGTCAGTAATACATGCGGTCGCGGGGCTCGGCCCGCGAGCCCGAGACCTGCCGCGCGCGGCCCGCGGGGCGGAAATCCGCCGGCCGACGACTTATGTTCAGTAAGGTCGATTGACGTGAGTTCCGCCGCACAGACCCAGACCAGCACGCCCGAGGGCGACGCGGCGCCGGCGCACACCGTCGCCGAGCAGGCGTGCTGCACAGAGGTCTGCCCGCAGTTCCACGAGGCGATCGAGCTGATCGGCAAGCGCTGGACGGGGGCGATCGTCTTCGCCCTGACCGAGCGGCCGATGCGCTTCGGCGAGCTCGGCAAGGCGGTACCCGGCCTGTCGGACCGGCTGCTCTCCCAGCGCCTGCGCGAGCTCGAGGACGAGGGCCTGGTCGAACGCGAGGTCGAAGCCGGGACCCCGGTGCGGGTCACCTACTCACTGACCGCCACCGGGGCTGACCTCGGCCCGGCGATCCGTGAGCTGAAGGCCTGGGCCAGGCGCTGGAAGGAAACGGCCTGAGCCGTCTCTAGGCTGGTTCGTATGGATCGGCCCGAACTCTCGTCCGGGGCGCCGGCGCGCCAGGGGCCCGACCTGCCGGGGCCGTTCGCGGTCGGGCGCTACGCGAAGGTCCTGCAGGAGGAGATGCGCAAGCGCGCGCGGGTGCTGCTGATCGGCGAGGTGACCGGGGTGGGGCGGAGCAAGGTGCAGGCGTACTTCGAGCTGCGCGACGGCGAGGGGGCGGTGCCCTGCGCGATCTGGCTCAACGACCTGGAGCGGTGCGGGCTGCCGGAGGGGGCGCTGCGCGACGGCGCCGAGGTGGTGATCGCGGGCGGCCCCGACTACTACCCGGGCGGCGGTGCCGCGTCGCCGAGCTTCAGCTTCCGGGCCACGCACGTGCGGCTGGCGGGCGAAGGCGACCTGCTGGCGCGGCTCGCGGCGCTGCGCACGCAATTGCGCGGCGAGGGCCTCTTCGAGCTGCAGAAGCAGCTGGCGCGGCCGGCGCTGCCGAAGACGATCGGCGTCGTCACCGCCGAAGGCGGCGCGGCGCGGCGCGACCTGCTGGCCGGGCTGGGGCGGCGCGGCTGGGGCGGGACCGTGGTCTGGGCCTTCGCCCCGGTCCAGGACCGCCACGCGGCGCCGGCGATCGGGCGGGCGCTGCAGGACCTGGCGGCGCGCCCGGAGGTCGAGGCGATCGTCGTCACCCGCGGCGGCGGCAGCCTCGCCGACCTCTGGGCCTTCTGCGACGAGACCCTCTGCCGGACGGTGGCGATGCTGCGGGTGCCGGTGATCAGCGCGGTCGGGCACGAGCGCGACTCGACCCTGATTGACGACGTCGCCGCGGTCTGCTGCTCGACCCCGACCCACGCCGCCGAGGCGGCGGTGCCGCTCGACTGCCGGCTGGCGCGGGCGGAGCTGCGGCGCCAGGCGCTGGCGCTGCGGCGCGGCGCCGACGGCGCGATCGGGGCGCGGGCGCGGCACCTCGGGGCGCTGGCGCGCGGCCCGGCGCGGGCCCTGCAGCGGCAGCGCTCGGTCCTCAACCAGAAGACGCGTGAGATCCGCGCCGCCTCCGAACGCGGGGTCGCCGGCCGGGCGGCCTTCCAGCGGCGGATCGCGGCGACCGTGCTGGCGCGGGCGCGCCGGCGGGCGCTGGACCGCGCCGCGCGCGCCGGCGAGGCGCGGCGTCGCCACGGTGAGGCGCTCGACGCGGCGGCCGGGAGGGCGGTGGCGCAGCGGCGCGAGGCGCTCCGCAAGGCGGCCGTCGCGCTGCGCGCCCACGACCCGGAG
The DNA here is from genome assembly GCA_963766705.1 of uncultured Actinomycetes bacterium. Classification (GTDB taxonomy): domain Bacteria; phylum Actinomycetota; class Thermoleophilia; order Solirubrobacterales; family 70-9; genus VAYN01. The sequence goes on along the minus strand of CAVYBE010000008.1, from coordinate 458,977 downwards.
CGGACGCTGGAGCGCGGTTACGCGCTGGCTGAGGGCGCCGACGGGGAGCCGCTGACCGGCGCCGCCGCCGCGGCCGCCGCGCGGAGCTTTAGCCTGCGCTTCGCCGACGGCTCGGTCGGGGTGACGGCGGAGCCGCCCGCGACGGACGCGGGCGAGGGCCAGGAGGCAGGCCGATGACCATGGACGCGAACGAGCCAGAGCAGCGCACCCGGGCACAGCCCGATTCCTACGAGACGGCGGTCGAGCGCCTGGAGGAGATCATCGACCGGCTCGACTCCGGCCAGGCCGGCCTGCGCGAGACCCTCGACCTCTGCCGCGAGGGCCGCGGCCTGGTCGAGTACTGCGCCGCCGAGCTCGACGCGGTCGGCGAGGGCCTCAAGGAACTCAACCTCGACGATTTGGCCTCCAGATTGGATTCCTCCGCCGACAGCGCCTCCTGAGGCGATCTCACCGATTTTGGCTGCGGAGCGTCCGGCTCCTCCACCCACCCGGGTTCCTGAGGCGATCTGACCAAGCAGTCCAAGGACGCAGGGAAGTGAGGCGAGGGGAGCGCACCCCGGTGCGTGACCCGAGCCGAACGACCGAGGACGCCGAAATGCGCCGGTCAGCTCGCCTCAGGACGAGGACGCAGAAATGCGCCGGTCAGCTCGCCTCAGGAGGGCCGGAGCATAGGCGGCCGAGGGCAGGGCAGCCGCGGCAGAGGTCCCAGGTGCGGTCCGGCTCGGGGGCGGGGGAGAACTCGCCGGCGCCGATGCGGGCCACCGCGGCCTCGATGCGGGCCCGGCCGGCGTCCATGTCGGCGGCGGTGAGGACGGTGCGGACGGGGGCGTCGGCGCGCTCGAGGAAGACGTAGGCGACCTCGACCTCGGCGGCGCCGCTGCTCTCGCGGGTGGCCAGCGCGTAGATCGAGCGCTGCACCTCGTAGTGGGAGGCGCGGGCGGCCGGGTCCTCGCCGCGGAGGCGGTCGGTCTTGTAGTCGACGACCAGCGGCGGCGCGCCCTCGCGCTCGACCAGCAGGTCGATCGAGCCGCGCAGCACGGTGGCGCCGGCGCCGAGCAGGATCGGCACCTCGGCGCGGGCGCGCGTGGCGGCGGCGATCTCCTCGCGCAGCGGCGAGCCGAGCCAGTCGCGCACCGGCCCGAGCAGCTCCCCGGCCGCCTCGGTCTCCAGCTCGAGCCCGGCGGCGAGCGCGTGCCGCCGCGCCAGCTCGGCGGTCGGCTCCCGCCATTCGTTGGCGAGGCTCCACTCGAGCAGGGCGTGGACGGCCGCCCCGCGCGCGCTGCGCTCCTCCCGCGCCGATGGCCCCTCGTCCCCGGCCCCCCCTTCGGCGTTCGCACTTTGCCGCGCATAGCGCGGAGAACTGCGAACGCTCCCGGGGGAAGCCGGCGATTGGGCCGGGGCCGCGGGGGGGAGGCCGAGGACGCGCTCCATGTAGAAGCGGTAGGCGCATTCCTCGAAGGCCGAGATCGCCGTGTAGGACAGGGGGCGGCTGGGGACGACCGGCGGGCGGCGCTCGACCAGTGGCGGGGTGCCGGAGCCGAGCGGGCGCTCGGCGGCTGCGTCGAGATGGAGGTCGCGTAGCTCGGCGGCGCGCTCGGGCGAGGGCAGGTTGGGATGGACCGCGATCTCCGAGGCGGCAAAGGTCTCTTCGAGGCCCGGTCGCGCATCCGGGGCGGGGGCGGCGACCAGGGAGCCCTCGTCGCGAGGGACCCCGAGCGCCTCGACCAGCCGCTCGATCACCGCGGTCCCCGGCTTCACCTCCCTGGCCGGCTCGGGCCGCACCACGCCGCTCAGGATCAGCCGCTCGCGCGCCCGGGTCGCGGCGACGTGGAAGAGCCGCAGGCCCTCCTCGGAGTCGCGCGCCTCGCCCGCGTCGATCAGCTCGGCGTAGTCGTAGAGGTTCACCGAGGCGCGCCCCAGCCGCCGCCACTGCAGCCCCACGCGCGGCGGCTGCTCGCGCCCCAGCGGCAGCACCGGCCGGCGCCCGCCGGAGAGCAGGCCGCGGGAGAGGTCGGGGACGGCGACGACCTCGAACTCGAGCCCCTTGGCGTTGTGGACGGTCATGATCCGCACCCCGTCGTGGCCCTCCGCGGCGGTCGCCGCCTGGGCCTCGGTGTCGAGCTCGGCCCGCGCCGCGAGGAAGTCGAGGAAGCCGCGCAGGTCGCGGCCCTCGCGCTCCTCGTAGGCCGCGGCGAGCCGCGAGAGCTTGCGCACGTTGGCCAGCCGCGCCTCGCCCGCCGGCCGCAGCAGCGTCGCCAGGTCGTAGCCCGTCTCGGTCACCGCCGCCTCGACCAGCCCGGCGAGCCCGAGGCGCGGCGCCCGTGCCCGCAGTCCTACCAGCCGGGTCGCGAACTCGGCCAGCAGCTCGCGCTCCCCGGCCGGGATCTGCTCCAGGCGCTCCGCCTCGGCGAGCTCCGCCTCCCCGTCCAGCGCCAGCCGCTCCAGCGCCGGCCACACGTGCCGCCGCCGGCCCGCCGCGGCGCGCAGCAGCCAGAGCGTGTCCGGGGCGACGGCGCAGGCGGGCGAGGCGAGCGCCCCGAACAGGGCCTGGTCGTCGAGCGGGTTGGCGATGCTCGCCAGCAGCGCGCAGACGTCGGCGACCTGCTGCTGGGACCAGTAGCCGCGCCCGCCGACCACGTAGGGCCGCAGCCCGGCCCGCGCCAGCGAGTCCTCGTAGGCGTCCAGGTGGGTGAAGGCGCGCAGCAGGACGACCATCGCCCCGCGCTCGACCCCCGCCTCGTGCAGCTCGCGCAGGCGCGCCGCCAGCGCCCGGGCCTCGGCCAGGCAGTTGAGCGGCGTGCGGCCGTCGATCGCCGGGTCGAGGTCGATGCCCTCCTCGTCCCAGCCATCGCGGCCGGTCAGGTGCAGCTCCACCGCCGGCCCGGTGCCGCGCGGCGCGGGAGTCGCGGGCGGCGCCCCGACCCGCAGCGGCCGGTAGGTGCGGCCGAGCAGCCCCTCGCCGAACAGGTTCACCGCGCCGATCACCTCCGGCCGGGAGCGGAAGTTGCCGCTCAGCCGCATCAGCTCGGCCCCGGGATCGGCGTCGATCTGCTCGCGGCGCCGGCGGAAGACATCGAGGTCGGCGTGGCGGAAGGAGTAGATCGACTGCAGCTCGTCGCCGACCACGACCAGCTGGGTGCGTGGCCCCTGCAGGGCCTCGATCAGCCGCAGCTGCAGCCGGTTGGTGTCCTGGAACTCGTCGACGAGCAGGTGGGAGAAGCGGCCGCGGTATGCCTGGCCGATCTCGGCGCGCTCGAGCAGGCGGGCCGCGAGGATCTGCAGGTCCTCGAAGTCGATCCCCGCGCGGCGCTCCTTGGCCGCCTCGAAGGCGGCAGCGTGGCGGCGCAGCAGCTCGGCGAGGTGGCGGTAGGCGACGCCGCCCTCGCCCGCCTCGGCGGTGCGGGCGATCGCCGCCTCCAGCGCGTCGCGGAACCCGTTCAGCGCCTTCGCGGTGCCGCCCGGCCGGAGCGCCTCCAGCTCGGTCAGGGACGGCGGCGGGCCGGGCTGGGTCAGGCGGGCCAGCGCCTCCTCCAGCGCCGCCCTCCTACCGTCGGTCTCCTTCAGCTCCTCGAGGCATTCGCCCGCCGCCTCGATCGCGGCGGCGATCGCCTCGGCCGGGTCGCCGGCCGGCGGGTCGGGCAGCGCCGGGTCGGCGACGCCGCGGCTGCGCAGCTCGTCGTGGATCGCGACGATGACGCCGCGCAGGCCGTCGAGTCCGTAGGCCGCGAGCGTCTCCTCGCGGGCCGGGTCGGGGTCGGCCAGGAACTCCGCGAGCGCTGTGTCGAAGGCCTCGCGGGCGGCGCGCTCGGCCTCGGGCTGGTCGAGAACCCGGAAGCCGGGGTCGACCCCGGCGGCGACCGGGTGGGCGGCGAGGACGCGGTTGCAGAAGCCGTGGATCGTGGTGATCCAGGCACCGCCGATCGTCGCCAGGAGCGCCGCGGCCCGCACCGCGGCGGCGTCGGAGCCCGCGGCGGCGCGCCTGCCCAGCTCGGCCCGCACCCGGGCGCGCAGCTCGGCGGCCGCCTTGTCGGTGAAGGTGAACGCGAGGACCGCGTCGGGCGAGACGCCCTCGTCGACCACCAGGCGGCAGTAGCGCTCCACCATCACCCCGGTCTTGCCGGTGCCGGCGCCGGCCTCGAGCAGGACGTCGCGCCCGCGGACGCCGATCGCGGCGGCCTGCTCGGGGGTCGGGGCGCGCTCGACCGCGGGCTCCGCAGCGGCGGGCGCCTCGGTGTTCGCGGCGGCCTCGGTCGGGCGGGCCGGGTCGATCCCCGGGTCGCTCATCGCTCCCACCCGTTCTCGCTCTCTTCCCGCTCGACGTAGGACGGCGCCCGGTCGCGCCGGCAGATCGGCGCGAAGGTGCACCAGGTCGGGCAGATGTCGTGGCCGCGCAGCCCCTCCCGCGGGCCGGGGTCGCGGCGGATGTCACCGGCGCGGATCCGCCGGACGATCTCGCCGCCGCGCCGGCGCGCGTCCTCCATCAGCTCCTCCAGCTCGGCCTCGTCGACCACGTCGGGGCCGTACAGGTCGTACCCGGCGAGTTCGCCCGCCGAGCCCGCCGCGACGACCCCGCGCGGGCGCCGGTTCGAGGTCCCCCGCAGCGGGTGGTAGACGCCGCCGATCGGCTCGGCGCCCCAGTGGATCTGCGCCGCCAGCAGGTAGAGCGGCAGCTGCAACTTCGCCCGCTCCTCGAACTTGTTGCCCGGGGTGACGCTAGCCGCCAGCTTGTAGTCGTGGACGAGGGCGCGGCCGTCGGCGGCGCGGTCGACCCGGTCGATCGCGCCGTGCAGCCCCCAGCCGCCGAGGTCGAGCGTCGGCCGCTCGGCTTCCTCGCCGATCCCGAACCGCGCCTCCAGCAGCCACGGCTCGAAGGCGCCGGGCTCGCGCGCCGCCTCTTCGCCGAGGAACCGTTCGAGCAGCCGCTCGACCCGCCGCGCCATCGCCCGCTCGGCCGGGTGGCCGCCGACCTCGCCCTCGACCAGCTGCTCGGCCAGCAGCGCCCGGCCGCGCTCGTTCCAGGCGGCCAGGGTGGACGGGCGGGGGAGGGGGTCGCCGCCGGGGCGCTCGCGGTAGAGGCGCTCGAGCACGGCGTGGATCAGCCCGCCCTGGACCAGCGGGTCGGGGACCGGGTCCAGCGGCTGCGGGTCGAGCTCATGGCCCGCGAACCAGCGGTAGGAGCACTCGTCGAAGCCCTCCAGGGTGGTGCCGCCGTAGGCCTCGACCGCGGCCAGCGCGCTGAGCACGGCCGGGTTGGTGAGCGGACCGGGCGCCCGTGAGGCGGCCTCGGCGCGGCGGGCGCGGCGCAGGCGGTCCTCCAGCGCGGCGGCCAGCTCCGGCGCCGGTCGGCCGGCGATCGTGGCGGCCTCGGCGGCGTGGGCCTCGCCGTCGATGCCGACCGCCGCCAGCAGCGCCCGCGGCTCCGCGCCCGGGCCGTGGGCGGCGAGGGCGCGGGCGAGCTCGTCCGCGGACGGCGCCTCGGCGAGCGGCGCGACCACGTCGGCGAGCCCGCGCTCGCGGGTGATCGCCGCCTCGACCGGGTCGGGCGCCCCGGCGGCGGGCGGCGGGGCGAGCAGCGCCCGCACCTCCTCGAGCAGCGGCGAGCGCGACTCGGCGCCGCCGTTCTCGTCGCTGTCGCGGTAGGAGAGGAAGAGGCCGCGGCGGGGCAGCGCCAGGCAGACGCCGAAGAGGTAGCGCTCCTCGGCTTCGGTGTCGCGGCGCGGGTCGAGGCCGAGTCGTTCGCGCTGGGCCTCCGACAGGAACGGGTCGCCGCCGCGGTCGCGGCGCGGGAACTCGCCGTCCTGCAGGGAGCCGACGAGGACGTGGTCGAAGCGGGCGGCGCGCAGGCGATAGGGGCTGGCGATCCGCACCCGGCCCTCGACCGGGCCGCTCCAGACCCGGAACTCGAGCGCCCGCACCGTCTCGGCGAGCCGCCCGGGCGCGGGGGCGAGCGGGCCGAGCGCGGCGAGGTCGCCGAGCGCGGCCGCGATCGCCCCGGCGGCGCGCAGCTCGAGGCCGTCACCGGGACCGAGGCGCGGCCCGTCGGCGCCGGTCCTGAACGGGCGCGAGGCCATCGTCCCCGCCAGCCCGGCAACCGCGGCGCAGAGGGCCGCGGGGGACTCGGCGGCGGCCTCGCGCAGGCGGCGCAGGTCGTGCGGCTCCTCGCCCTTGGTGATGCGCAGGCGGGTGAGGGCCGTCGCCGCGTCGCCGATGCGCTCCGCGCGGACCGCCTTCTCCAGCCAATCGACCGCTTCGGCGGGCAGGCCCGACGGGCCGCGCAGGTAGCGCAGCAGGTCGCCCGCGCCCCCCGCGCCGAAGGCGGTCTCCAGCAGCGCGACGACGGCCCCGCCCACCGAGGTCGAGGCGACCGGCACCTCGGCCTCGAGCGCCGCCGCGACGCCGTTGGCCTCGAGCGCCGCTTCCACCTCGGGGCCGCGCCGGCCGGGGTCGCGCAGGGCGACCGCGATCTCCTCGGGCGCCGTCCCGGCGTGGAGGAGGCGCGACACCTCGGCGGCGATCGCCTCGGCCTCGGCGCGGGTCCCGGCGGAGCGCAGCAGGGTCAGGTCCGAGCGCGCGGGGAGCGGCTCGGGAGGCGTCCCGGGGAAGCCGAAGCCGCGGGCCAGGGCGAAGAGTTGGGGACTCGCGGTGTTGGCGGGGTCGGGCGGCAGCTCCTCGGTCCCGGCGACCGCGAGCGTGCGCAGCCGCTCCAGCAGCCGGCCGCGCGCCGCCAGCGCCTCGTTGCCGCGCTCGAACGGCACCGCGACGGTGACCTCGGTGTGGTCGGCGAGCGCCGCGACCAGCTCGAACTGGGCCGGGGTGAGGTCGTCGAGCCCGTAGAGGAAGACCGGGCGCCCGGCCCACGGCCCGGGGCCCCGGCGCAGCAGGTCGATCGCCTCGCGGGCGATCCCGGCGGCGTCGAGCCGGCCGCTGCGCTCGCGGGCGGCCTCGTAGCCGGCGAAGAGGGCGGCGACGTCGGTGAGGTAAGCGGACCCCTCCAGGGTGCCGGCGCTCGCCTCGACGTCGCCCGGGCCGACCCCGGCCGCCTGCAGCTCGTCGAGGAGGCGGGCGAAGGCGGCGGCGAAGCCGGGGCGGCCGGCCGAGCGCCGCAGCGGCCCGAGCCGGGGCGAAAGCTCCTCGACCGCGACCTCGACGCAGCGGCGCCGCTGGGCGGGGGAGAGGACCGCGCCGGGCGGGTTGCCCGCGGCGGTCGCGATCTGGCCGAAGAGGGCGCCGAACGTGAGCACGGTGCCGCCCAGCGCCGCGCCGGTCCCGCAGAGCTCGCGCTCGAAGGCGAAGACGTCGTCGACGGTCGGCAGGACGAGCAGCGGCTCGCGGTCGAGGGCATCCAGGTAGCGGCGCCGGACGAGGCCCGCGCGGCCCGAGTTCGGGGGTCCGAGGATCAGTTTCAGCGGCACCCGCCCAGACTATGGACGGCCGCGGCGCGGCCCCGGCGCCCGCCCCGGCCCCGGCGACCGCCACCACCCCGCAAAATCGGCATTCCCGCCGCAATTTTGCCGTCCCCCGACCCCTCTAAATTCGCCTCAGCTCATGTCACTCTGCTTTGTCGATCCAGCCGATGCGATCCGCGCCATCTCCGACTCGATCGGGCGCGAGGCCCGTCGCCAGCTCCTCGGCGAGGCGGTCCGCGCCTGGGTCGACGAGATCCCGGACTCCGAGCTGGAGATCCACTACGCGAAGGCGATCGCCGAGCTCGACGAGCACGACCTCTCGATGCTCGCCGCCTGGCACGGCTCGCTCGAGGTCGGCCAGCCGGTCCCCAACCGCGACTTCCTGATGGGTGCCTTCGGCTCGCTCGGCGAGAACCGTCGCGAGGCCCTGAAGCTCGCCGCCGGCTTCCGCGGCGAGGAGGCGGTCGACGCCGGCGTCACCGAGGAGGACGCCCTCGAGCTGGTCCTCGGCCTCCTCTCCCCGCCCCGTCTGATGCAGCTGGCGGTCGAGGCCGTCGAGCTGTACGTCTGGGACCGCGCCGGCTCCGACAACTAGCGCCTGGTCGCACATCCACCGCCTGGCCCGGCCGAATCGGCGGCATGGTGACGCGAGAGAGGCGGCGATGTAGATCGGTGCCGTCGCGGGGGCCGCGGGGGCCGCGCCGGGGGAGGGCTATGCGTCTGCCCGTCCGCCACGGCGCGCCCGTCCCTTCCTCGTCTTGGCAGGTAGGAAGGGACGGGCGCGCCTGCCCTCGCGGCGTGCGGAACGGGAGCGGCCCGCCAGATGAACGGGAGCGGAGCGCATCCGGAAGGTGGAGGGCGTGCGCGGCGGACGCGAGCCCGGCGCCGTGCGCACCCGTCACGCATCCGCCACACCCCCGCGCCCCGCGTTCGCAGTTCTCCGCGCATAGCGCGGCAAAGTGCGAACGCACCGGGGCGCCTCCCGATGAGTTCGCAGTTCTCCGCGCATAGCGCGGAGTTCTGCGAACGCCGCGGCGGCGCGGGGCATGCGGTCGACCTTTGGTCCGCCCCGCCGGGCGCGGTCGTCCTAACGTCCGCCTACCGGACCAAAGGACGACCGCGGCTTCCGGACCGGACCAAAGGATGACCGCGACATCGGGTCCCGGACCAAAGGACGACCGCGTCCCGGGGATCGCGGGCCGCCTCCCGATGAGTTCGCAGTAATCCGCGGTATGCGCGGAGAACTGCGAACGCCGGGCGGGGAGGCGCACGCCGAGGCGCGCCCGTCCCGCCCTCCTATCTGCCGAAGTGGAGGGTGGGACGGGCGCGCCTTCTCGGACGGGCGGACCGGCCCGGGAGGACGGGCGCGCCACTCGAAGGGACCGGCCCGGGAGGACGGGCGCGCCGCTCGGACGGGCGGCGGGCGCTCGGTCGAGAGGCAATCATCCAAAGCACGGCTCCCGGCACCGGGGCGGGCTCAAGGAGCGCTGGGCGAAGGGCCCCTGAAGCCACGGGGCTCCACCGCCGCCGCGTCGTGCCCACGGACGCGCTGAGCCGATAGCTACCCTGGATCGGTGAGCGATGGAAACCACAACGGCGTGCCGGACCCGGATCGGGAGGCGCAGCAGTTCATCACCGAAGAGATGGACGCGCGGGTCGTCCAGCCGCTGCCGCCGCACCTGATCGTCATCTTCGGCGCCACCGGGGACCTCGCCAAGCGGAAGCTGCTGCCGGGGATGCTGCGTCTGTTCCAGTCGGAGCTGATGCCGGAATTCCGGGTGCTCGGCACCTCGATCGAGGAGATCGGCAACGAAGAGTTCCGGCAGATCGTCCACGACGCCTGCCAGGAGTTCGCCCGGCATGAGTTCTCCGAGGCCGACTGGCGCGAATTCTCGCGCCGCATCGTCTACACCCCGGTTGCCGCCGGCCCGGAGGCGCTGAAGGACGCCGTCAACCACGAGATCGAGCTGCTCGGCCCCGACACCCACCTGCTCCACTACCTGAGCGTGCCGCCTGCCGCCGCAGCCGACGTGGTCCACATGCTGAGCGCCGCCGGCCTCACCGACGACGCGCGGGTGATCATGGAGAAGCCGTTCGGCACCGACCTGAGGACCGCCCAGGAGCTGAACGACACCCTCCACGCGGTGCTGCGCGAGGAGCAGATCTTCCGCATCGACCACTTCCTCGGCAAGGAGGCCGCGCAGAACATCCTCGCGCTGCGCTTCGCCAACGGGCTCTTCGAGCCGATCTGGAACCGCGACCACATCGACCACATCCAGATCGACGTGCCCGAGACCCTCGGGGTGGGATCGCGCGCCGCCTTCTACGAGCGCACGGGCGCCTTCCGCGACATGGTCGTCACCCACCTGATGCAGATCCTCGCGTTCGTCGCGATGGAGCCGCCGACCGCGCTGGCCTCGCTGCCGATCACCGAGGAGAAGAACAAGGTCTTCCGCAGCCTCGTCCCGCTCGACCCCGACCAGGTGGTGCGCGGCCAGTACGAGGGCTACACCGACGAACCGGGCGTGGCGCCGGAATCGAGCACCGAGACCTTCGTCGCGCTCAAATGCGAACTCGACAACTGGCGCTGGAGCGGCGTGCCGTTCTACCTGCGCACCGGCAAGCGGATGGGCGAAGGGGCGCGGATCATCTCGATCGCCTTCCGCGAGCCGCCGCAGAGCATGTTCCCGGCCCACTCGCGGGTCGGCCGCTACGGGCCCGACCACCTCACCTTCGACCTCGACGAGTCCTCGCGCGTCTCGCTCTCCTTCTACGGCAAGCGGCCGGGGATGGGGATGGTGCTCGACAAGGCGAGCATGCAGTTCTCACTCGAGGAAACCGAATACCACGACGAAACGCTGGAGGCCTACGAGCGGTTGATCCGGGACGCGATGGCAGGCGACCACACCCTGTTCACCAGCGCCCGCGACATGGAGCGCCTCTGGGAAGTCTCGGCGCCGCTGCTCGAGGAGCCGCCCGCGGTGAAACCGTACCCGCCGGGCTCGTGGGGGCCGGCCGAGATCGGCGCGCTGATCGCCCCCCATGGCTGGCGGCTGCCGTTCGCCCGCCGCTGGCGCACGCCGCGCCTGCCGGCCGTGCCGGCGAGTTAGGCGGTGGTTGCCGATCCGCTCGGAGCAACCCCCAGGGCGATGAGCAACGCGGATCGGGCGCTTGCCGCTCGTTCGTAGGCCTCCGCCGCAGCGTGGACCTCATCGAGGTCACGTCCAAGCAGCGCAGTCCGAAGTCTCGCCATGCTGCCAAATTGGTCCCGAAGTACGGCTTGGAGCTGTTCGTCGGATGGGAGCAGTCTGTCCGGCGCCCGCAGTTCCGCCTGGCGAAGCATCAGCCTGCTGAATGCCAGATCGAGCTCACGGTCGCGCTCTTGGCGATCGTGAGTCCGGGCTTCGAGAGTCGATACGAGGGCTTCATTGGAAAGACGCCCGTCATCGGTTCTCGCCTTGGACGCGATCTTGCTTTGAAGTTCTTCTCGATGGAGGCGCCCTTCGACTGCTTTGCCCGCCCGCCGGGAGAGGCTCATCGGTGAATCGCGCAGGCTCTGGGCGGAATCGAGCGCTGCCACCAATTCGCCCCACTCCGAACCGATCTCAGGAGGAACCTTGACGTTCCTCAGGCTATTCAGATGGCCGACTTGGCGATCACGCCAGCGTTCGTCGGCCCTTCTTGCAGTTCGTGCGAAATCGGACAGTGCTCGACGAAGGCGCCGCCGGTAGGCAGGCGCGCCCCATGGCCAAGGGACGACCGTCGCCACGATGAGGCCCGCGCCGACGACCGTGAGGCCCACGGGTCCACTGCGGAAGACGACAAGGAGCGCGATGCCGACAAGCCAAATGGGCAATTGCCAACCGCGACCCGCCCATACGTATCTGATGTATCTGTGCATCCCCTGCGCTTCCCGCCGCCAAGATTCAGGCGGGACCCCGGTCCTTTTCCCAGCATCCCTCTGCAATGGCGAAGTGAGAGGACTGATGCTCGAAATGCGCTACAGCCAGCCTCCCGAGCCATGAACCACTCAGTCCCTAATGAAGTACAGAATAGTATTGCCCCCCGGCGCGAAGGGCATCTGAAACGACTCGCGTGAGGTCCGAGCGCGGCCTAGGAGCCGAGCGCCGCGCGCACCTCGGCGACCGCCTGGTCGGCGTCGCGGTAATGCACCGTGGCGAAGCCGAGCTCCCGCGCCGCGTCGCAGTTCACCTCGACGTCGTCGACGAAGAGGCAGGCCGAGGCCGGCAAGCCGAGCCGCTCCAGGGTGATCTCGTAGATCTGGCGTTCCGGCTTGCGGTAGCCGACCCAGCCGGAGTCGATCACCGTCTCGAAGATCTCGTCGACCGGCAGCATCGTGCGCCAGAGCGGCTCCCACTCCTGGACGTTGTTGGTGAGCATCGCCATCCGCCGGCCGCCGCGCCTGCACTCCCGCATCAGGTCGATCATCGGCTCGTTCGGGTGCAGCGCCTCGAAGAAGACCTCGCGGAAGCGGTGTAGCTCCGGCCGGTGGCCGAGCCGCGGCTCGAGCCCGTCGCGCAGCTGGTCGAGGAACTCCGCTTCGGCGAGCTCGCCACGCTCCAGCTTGTAGAGCGGAATCTCGCCGTCGCCGGCCGCCGCGGCCGCCCGCATCGCCTCGCCGAAGTCCTCGACGGTGACCCCGTGGGTGTTCTGCAGCGCCATGAAGGAGCCCATCAGCGGCGTCGTCAGCACGCCGCCGAAGTCGGAGACGACCGCCTCGATCGTCCCGCCGCGCCCGCCCGGAGCCTCAGCCACGGGCCCGGGCGATCTCGTAGTGGCCGAGTCCCTCGCGCCCCTCGACGGCCCAGCGGAAGAAGGCGATCCGCGTCGCGATCCCGTCCGCCTCGACCGCGACCGAGTTGATCAACGTGCCGGCGCCGCGCAGCGGCCGGCCGTCCTCGGAGTCGAGCCACAGCTCCAAGGTCGCCCGTCGCTGCACGCCGTCCTCGCCGTATTCGGTCGAGAGCAGCGCCTCCTGGAAGGCGACCGGGGCCGCGTCGGGGTCGCAGAGCACCGCGAGCAGCGGCTCCTCGCCGTGGCCGCCCGCGTCGGCCGCGGCGGTCCCGCTCAGGGTCAGCAGTCCGCCGTCGGTGAAGACGATTCCGATCGAGCGCCGCAGTACCTGGCCCGAATCCCTACTCATCTTCGGCAGCCTATTGTGAGCGGCTTGTCGATGACGATCCGCCCAGCCGATCCGCGCCGCGACGCCGCCCGCTGTGCGGCGATCTACGCCCCGAGCGTCGAGTCGACGCCGATCTCCTTCGAGCTCGAGGCGCCCGACGCGGCCGAGTTCGCGCGCCGCATCGAGCGCTACGCGGCAACCCACCAGTTCCTGGTCGCCGAGCTGGACGGGGAGGTGGTCGGCTACGCCTACGCCTGCCGCTGGGAGGAGCGACCCGCCTACCGCTGGTCGGTGGAGACCTCCGTCTACGTCGACGACGGCCACCACGGCAAGGGGATCGGCCGCGCCCTCTACGCCGAGCTCTTCGACCGCCTCCGCGCCCAGGGCTTCCGGGTCGCGGTGGCGGGGGTCACCCTGCCCAACCCGGCCAGCATCGCCCTGCACGAGAGCATGGGCTTCGAGCCGATCGGCGCCCTGCGCGACATCGGCTGGAAGGCGGGCGCCTGGCGCGACGTCGGCTACTGGCAGCTTTACCTGCGGCGCCCGGGGGAGGGCACCCCGGAGGAGCCGCTGCCGCCCGGGCCGACCGGCTGACCCGGTTACCATCTGGGCATGGCAGATCAAGAGCACCAGCAGCCGGTCCAGCAGCAGCCCGTCGCCGACCCGCAGGCCGCGGGCAGCCCCGTCTCCCACGCCGAAGTGGTCAGCGAGGAGGACGTCTACGAGGCGCTCGAGGAGGTCATCGACCCCGAGCTCGGCCTCGACTTCGTCTCCCTCGGGCTCGTCTACGACGTCGCGATCGAGGAGGAGGACGTCTACGTCACCTTCACGCTGACCACCCCCGCCTGCCCGATCGGCCCCCAGGTATCCGAACAGATGAAAGAGTTCGTCGGTGACCTCCCCGGCGTCTCCGCCGTCCACCCGAAGATGGTCTTCGAGCCGACCTGGTCGCCGGAAATGATGACCGAGGACGCCAAGTTCGCCCTCGGGTTCTAGGCAGCGCCCCGGGCTCGAAACACTCCGGGACCCGCGCCGCGGGCGCCGCGCCCCGCCGCTTCGGGTGGCGGCGGTTGGTCGTTTGAGCCCGAGCGGGAACCGGCTGGGACGCCGGTGGAAAGCCGCAGGGACCCACATCCACGGGTCGATGCACCTTTTACCCGGGGAGCGCGGCGGGTAACGGCCGTCCTGGCAGGGCCCGCACGGGTGTTAGATTGCTCGGGCTTTGCCTCGCTCGTCGGTGGAAATCCGGGTACGTCGGGTTCGCGCTCGGGTCCGGGGGCGGCCGCGATGATCGAGCCGATCGTCGACCTGCCCGACGTGGTGATCGGGTTCCAGTTCACCGGCGGGGTGACCCACTCCGATTACGCCGAGCAGCTCGCGCCCGCCTTGCGCGACGCGGCGGCGGGGGGAGGGGTACGGCTGCTGCTGGTCGCGGCCGCCGGCGCTGACCTCGGGTCGCTCAAATCGGTCTTCGACTCCGCCCGCACCGATCCCGACCTCGACCTCGGGCACCGGCGCGATTGGCGCCGCGTCGCGGTCGTCGCCGACGCCGGGCTGATCATCCGCCGCTCCTTCCCGGTCTGGTCCCGGGTGATCCCGGTCGAGACCAGGCTCTTCGCCCTCCGCGAGGAGCCCGCCGCGCGCACCTGGGTCGTCGGCTAGCGCCGGCTGCGACGGCTGCCGCACGCACCTGGGTCGTCGGCTAGCGCCGGCCGCGGCGCCTCCGGACGCGCTGCCTGCCGCCTGCTGCGTTGTGGGCGCCAGGACGACCACAAGTCAGCAACCGAGCGGCTCAGCCCTCGGCGGGTGGCAGCCGGTGGTCCCAGCCGTCGTCCTCGCGGACCTCTTCTGCCTCGGCGTCGAAGTCGTAGGAGCGGCTCGCGCCGGTCCCGCGGCCCGCCCCGGCGCCCCGCCCGGGTCCCGACCCACCGCCCGCGCCGAAGCCGCCCATCGTCCCTCCGCCCGGGAAGCCGACGATCGCGACGCGGCCGAGCGTCCAGCGGCGCAGCACGCGACGGGCGACGGCCCGGGTCGGCGGGACCAGCAGCAGGACGCCGACGACGTCGGTGATGAAGCCCGGCGCGACCAGCAGGGCGCCGCCGAGGACGATGAGGAAGCCGTCGGCGACCTCCGTGCCCGGCAGCCGCCGTTCGGCCAGCGCCCGGTTGAAGCGCACCCAGGCGCCCCGGCCCTCGCGTTTCAGCAGCCAGGCGCCGAGCACGCTGTCGAGCAGCAGGATCAGCAGGGTCGGGCCGATCCCGATCAGCTGACCGACCTGGATGATCACGTAGAGCTCGGCGATCGGGACGACGATGAACAGCAGGACGAGCAAAAGGCCCATCCACAGAGGGTAGCTACGCGGCCGCCGCGGACTCCCCGGCCGCCGCCAGCAGCTCCTCGAGCGCCTCGTTGATCCCCGCGCCGAGCACTTCGATGTCCTCCATCGAGTCGTAGTCGGCGAGCAGGCCGAAGCCGACCTTGCCGTGGTAGCTCATGATCGCCACCGCGAGCGCGTGGTTCTCCGGCAGGAAGGCCACCGGGAAGACCTCTTCCAGCTCCCGTCCCAGCACGTAGAGGGGGATCTGCGGGCCCGGCACGTTGGTGACGATCAGGTTGAAGAGGCGGGTGGTGAAGTTGAGCCGCGCCGCCTGGGCGAGCAGGGTCGGCGGGGCGAAGTCGTTGAAGCGGGAGATCATTTCGGCGCCCAGCGCCTGCTTGGATTCCTTCAGGCCCGCCATCTCCTCGCTGATCGTGTGCAGCCGCCGCACCGGGTCGGCGATGTAGACGGGGAGCGGGCCGCGCATCAGCGTGATCCGGTTGCCGAGGTTGCCGTGCTCGTCCTCGGCGCGGATCGAGACCGGCACCAGGGCGCGCAGCTCGAGCCCCTCGGTGCGCACGCCGCGGCGGTGCAGCCAGTTGCGCAGCGAGCTGGTGACGACGGCGAGCACGACGTCGTTGACGGTGCCGCCGAGGCTGTCCTTGATCCGCTTGAAGGCGCCCAGTTCCGACCGTGCCCAGACGTAGCGCCGGTGCGGGCCGATCTCGTGGTTCAGCGGCATGTCGGGGGCCGGGTCGGCGAAGGCGCTGACGATCTCGCTGAGCCCCTCGAGCCCCTCGACCGCCTTGCGCGCCGCCGCCTCCGGGTGGCGGACGGCGCCGACCGCCCGCTCGGCGATCTTGATCGGCAGCCCGATCGCGTCGCCGAGCCCGCGCCCGACCAGCTCCGCCGTCGACGGCGAGCGCTGCGGCACCCAGTCGTCTTCGACCGCCGCCGGCTCCGGCACCGGCTCGAGGTCGAACAGCACGGTGCCGATGTCGACGCCGGAGACGCCGTCGACCATCGCGTGGTGGGTCTTGGTCAGGATCGCGAAGCGGTCGCGCTCCAGGCCCTGCACCAGCCACAGCTCCCAGAGCGGCTTGGAGCGGTCCAGCTGCTGGGAGAAGACGCGGCCGGTGAGCCGTTTGAGCTGCGCCTCGCCGCCCGGCTCGGGGAGCGCGGTGTGGCGGATGTGGTAGCTGAGGTTGAAGTTGACGTCGTCGGCCCAGAGCGGCCGGCCGGTCTCCAGCGGCGGGACGACGAGTTTCTGGCGGAAGCGGGGCACCAGGTGCAGGCGCCCGCGCACGTGCTCGACCAGGTCCACGTAGCGGGGCGGCGGGCCCTCGAAGATGAGGATCGCGCCGACGTGCATGTGGCTCGAGGTGTGCTCGTTGGCCAGGAAGGAGGCGTCGATCGCCGTCAGCCGGTCGAGGTGGCGTCCCTGCGTGCTCATAGCCCCTGAGGCTATCCCCGATGCGGTCCGCCGCCAAACCCACGGCGCCGGACGCAAGCGCGCCGGCGCCGGACCGGGCGCTCGCGGCGGCTCTGGGCGCGGCCCTGGCGCGGGGCGGGGGGCCCGCGCCGCGGCCCGCGGGCCCGCCCTCGATACCCTGAGGGCATGCCAAGCACCGCCATCGCGGGCCCGCGAAAGGTCCTCCTCGCCGCCCCGCGCGGCTACTGTGCCGGCGTCGACCGCGCCGTGCAGACGGTCGAGCGCGCGCTGGAGGTCCACGGGGCGCCCGTCTACGTCCGCAAGGAGATCGTCCACAACAAACACGTCGTCGAGGAGCTCGCCAAGCGCGGCGCCATCTTCGTCGAGCAGGAGACCGAGGTGCCGGAGGGCGCGATCGTCGTCTTCTCCGCCCACGGGGTCTCCCCGGCGGTGCACGAGAGCGCCGCCGCCCGCGACCTGCGGACGATCGACGCGACCTGCCCGCTGGTCACCAAGGTCCACGTCTCGGCGCGCCGCTTCGCCGCCGCCGGCTACACGATCGTGATGATCGGCCACGAGGGCCACGAGGAGGTCGAAGGGACGACCGGCGAGGCGCCCGACTCGATCGTCCTGATCGAAACCGTCGCCGACGTCGAGGCGCTCGACGTGCCCGATCCAGAGAAGGTCGCGTTCATCACCCAGACGACGCTCTCGGTCGACGAGACCGCCGAGGTGATCGGCGCCCTGCGCGCCAAGTTCCCGGCGATCGTCTCCAGCAAGTCCGAGGACATCTGCTACGCGACCACCAACCGCCAGATCGCCGTCAAGCAGCTGGCGACCGAGTGCGACCTGGTGCTGGTGATCGGCTCCACCAACTCCTCGAACTCCAACCGCCTGGTCGAGGTGGCCCGCGAACACGGCGCCGCCTCCCACCTGATCGACAACCACAACCAGGTCGAGGAGGCCTGGCTGGAGGGGGTCGAGACGGTCGGCATCACCTCCGGCGCCAGCGCCCCCGAGGAGCTGGTCGAGCGCCTCGTCGGCTTCTTCCGCGAGCGCGGCGCCACCGACGTCGGCGAGTTGCGCACCGTCCACGAGGACGTCCGCTTCATGCTGCCGAAGGAGATCCGCCCCGCCGCCCCGGCGGCCCGCGCCTAGCTGTCCTGCCCACGGACGTTGTGAACGCGGCTGATCGGTGCCCGGTCTCCGAGTGAGCTGTGGGGTCTGCGCCGGTTGTAGTAGCGCAGGAAGGATGGCATCGACCGGGCCCGCTCGGCCGAGGTCGACCAGGAGTGGGCGTAGGCCCACTCCCTCTTGAGGGTCTGGATGAAGCGCTCGACCTTCCCGTTCCAGCGGGGCGTATAGGGCGGGATGAGGATGTGGCGCGCCCCGTGGGCGGCCAGGACCGCCCTGAAGGCGTTCGACCTGCGGTAGGCGAAGGCGTTGTCGCTCATCACCGCCTCCGGTGGCTTCATCCCGAGGGCGGCGAAGTGGTCCACCGCCCGTTCGAGCACCGCGGCGGCGGTGTCACCGCCCTGGTCACGGTGCTGCTCGACGTAGGCGTAGCGGGAGTGGTCGTCGATGACCACGTGCAGGTAGACGTAGCCGACCCTGGCACGCTTCTCGGCGCCGGTCAGGTCGCGGACGCCGGTGACCGCATGCCCGGGACGGTTGAAGCGCGCCAGGCGGGCCACGTCGACGTGCAGCAGGGCGCCGGGTCGCGACCACTCGTAGCGTCGGTAGGTCTCGCGGCCGCGGGGCGATCGAAGCCTCGAGAGACCATGCCGACGCAGCACCTTCCAGATGGTCGAACGCGCCCGCCGGCAGATCCCGGCCAGGCGGCCGGGGCCGAGGTTGGTCTCGCGGCGTGCCCGCAGGATCGGCTCCTCCTCGGCGACGCCGAGCCGCCGCGGCTGCCGACGCGGGCGCGAGGAGCGGTCCTCGAGCCAACTGCCCCGCAGCCGCTCCTGCTCGTCCGCGGCCCTGAAGCGGTGCCACCAGCGGTGGGCGGTCGCCGGCGCGACGTTGAGGGCGGCAGCTGCCGCCCTCAACGTCATCCCCGACTCGATCGCCTGCACCAGCGCCAGCCGTCCCGCTGGTCCGAGAGCGGCGTTAGCGTGAACCTTCATCCGGGTCCTCCTTGGCTTGGGCGTCAGAACCACAAGCCTCTGGGAGGGCCCGGATGCCTTTCAGGCGTTCACAACGTGTGTGGGCGGGTCACCTAGCCGCCGCGTTCGCCCTCGTCGCTGTGCCCCTGCTCGCGGGGCGCGTAGCGGTGGTGCAGCATCAGGTCGTTGCCGTCCGGGTCGCTGAAGAGCGCCATGTGGCAGACGCCGGTATCGAAGATGTCGCCGTTGAACTCGACGCCCTTGGCTTCCAGCTCCGCGCGGGTGGCGGCGACGTCGTCGACGTGCAGCGCCAGGTGGGCGTTCTTCTGCGGGGTGAACTCGCCGAACATCCGCGCCGGCTCCCAGATCGCGAAGCAGGTCTCACCGACCCAGAACTCGAAGCGCGCGTGCGGGTCGGGTCGCAGGCCGAGCGTGTCGACGTAGAAGGCGCGGGTGCGCTCGCTGTCGGTCGAGGGGATGCCGATGAAGTCGAGCTTGCTGATCATCGTCGGGTCAGGGGAGGCCGGGATCGAAGCTCACCGACCATACCCGCATTCCGGCGTCCGGGCAAAGGGCGACCGAGTGCGAGCCGTGGCGATCGTGCGTGGCGAGCTCGTAGATGCCCGGGCGGGCGATCTCGATGGCTCGCGACGGGCCGCCGTCGACCGCCACGGAGAGGTTGCCCGCGCCCTCGACGGTGACCCAGGCGCCGCCCGCCTCGTATTCGACGACCATCTCGTCGCCATCGCTGCCGGCGACCCAGGGCCGCTCCCAGTCACCGCCCGGGAAGACCTCGGCGCTCGGCGCGATCACCTGGGCGCCGGGCGCGTCCTCGGGGCGCAGCGGCGCCGGCGGCTCGGGCAGGGCGCGCAGCGCGTCGGCTTCACGCAGCTCCTGCTGGATCGCGATCTCGGTGCCGAGGTATTCGCCCTCGCCGAAGTGAAACCAGGCGAGCGCCCCGCCGAGCGCCCAGAGAAAGAGGCTGGGCCAGCCTTCGCAGCCGTAGGCGAGCCAGAGCTCCCGCTCGAGGTCGATGACGACCGGGAACTCGACTTCGAGGTCGGCGAGCCCGGCCGCGACCACCTCCGGGTCGGCGCCGAACGGGAAGCGGGGCGCCTGCACGCCGATCACCCGCAGGCCGTCGGAGCGGTAACGGCGGTCCCACTCGCGCAGGTAGGGGAGGGTCCGGACGCTGTTCAGCTGGGCGAAGTCGAAGAAGTGGACGATCGCCGGCCCGGCCGCCGTGAGCGACGGCATCGAGTCCGGCTCGGCGCCGATCCAGGGCAGCCCCTTCGGCAGATCGGGGGCGGCGATCGCTTCGTTGCCGGGACGCATCGGCGCGGACGTTACCCGGGCCCGGCGCGCCGCGGTGTTCGAAACTTCGGGATAGCCGAAGTTTCGAACACCGCAAACGCGGGCGCGGGCGCCAGGAGGGGAGGCGCCAGAAGCGCGGGCGCGGGCGGCTCAGGGGCGGCGCTAGAGGATCTCGGCGAGGCGCGCCTCGAGCGCGGCGGAGATCTCGTCGCGGACCGGGCCGGCGGCGAGCCGTTCGACCAGCGACTCGAGGAAGCCTTCGATCACCAGCGTCTTCGCGGTCGCCTCGGAGAGGCCGCGCGAAGTGAGGTAGAAGAGCTGCTCCTTGTCCACCTGGGCGATCGCCGCGGCGTGGGTGCAGCGGACGTCGTCGGCGAGGATCTCCAGGCCGGGGATCGCGTCGGCGTGGGCCTCGGGGGAGAGCAGCAGGTTGCGGCTCTCCTGGAAGGCATCGGTCTGCTGGGCGCCCGGATCGACCTTGATCATGCCGCGCCAGACCGCCGTCGCGCCGGCCGCGAGGACGCCGCGGAAGGCGAGGTCGGAGTTGGTGTTCGGCGCCGCGTGCTCCTGGGTCGTGTCGTAGTCGAGGTGCTGGCCGGGGCCGCCGGCGTAGCCGCCGGTCACCCGCGCCTCCGACCCGGGGCCGGCGAGCTTGGTCTCCATCCGCACCTTGCCGCGGCCGGAGCCGAAGCCGAGCGCGGCCCAGTCGAGCCGCCCGTCGCGCTCCACCTCGGCGCGCTGGCTGGCGAAGATCCAGGCCTTCTCGGAGATGTCCTGGGTGTTGACGTAGCGCAGCGTTGCCGCCTGGCCGACGGAGAGCTCGACCACCGAGTTGAGCACCGCGTCGACCTCGTCGCCGTCGGAGGACCAGTGCTCCCAGACCTCCGCCTCGGCGCCCTCCTCGAGCACGATCAGGGTCCGCCAGTCGATCGCCGCGCCGCTCGCGTCGACCGGGACCTCGATCCGCACCGGCTCGGCCAGCTTCACGCCGCGCGGCACGTGGACCAGCACGCCGTCGCGCCAACCGGCCTCGTTGCGGGCCACGAACGGGTCCTCGATCGGGACCAGCGAGCCGAGCTTCTCGTGCAGCAGATCGCCGTGCGTCTCCACCGCCGCGGCCAGCGACACGACCGTGGCGCCCTCGCCGCCGCCCAGCTCGACCGCCGCGTCGGCGGCGGCGTAGGAGTCGAGGTCGAGGCTCGCCAGGTCGGTGAATTCCCAGCCCTTCGCCTTCGCGTCGGGGAGGGGGAGGGTCTCGGTCAGCGCGACGCCTCGTCGGCGGCGCTCCTCGAGCCAGGTGGGCTCGGTGGCGAGCTCAGCCAATGGAGCCCTCCATCTGCAGCTCGATCAGCCGGTTCAGCTCGACCGCGTACTCCATCGGCAGCTCCTTGGTGACCGGCTCGATGAACCCGTTGACGATCATCTTCGAGGCCTCCTCCTCGTCGAGCCCGCGGCTCTGCAGGTAGAAGAGCTGCTCGTCGCCGATCTTGGAGACCGTGGCCTCGTGGCCGACGTCGGC
This sequence comes from uncultured Actinomycetes bacterium, assembly GCA_963766705.1. Taxonomy (GTDB): domain Bacteria; phylum Actinomycetota; class Thermoleophilia; order Solirubrobacterales; family 70-9; genus VAYN01. The sequence continues at coordinate 437,738 of CAVYBE010000008.1, read as the reverse complement.
GTCGTTCTCGTCGATGCGGATCGTCGGGTAGGTGTCCGAGCGCGAGTCCTCGTCGAGCAGGAGCGCGTCGCAGACGACCTTGGAGCGGCTTTCGGCGGCCCCGTCGGCGACCTCGAGCAGGCCGCGGTAGGTGGAGCGGCCGCCGTCCTTGGAGATCGACTTGGAGAAGATCGACGAGGAGGTCTTCGGCGCGCCGTGGATGATCTTGCCGCCCGCGTCCTGGTGCTGGCCCGCGCCGGCGAAGGCGATCGAGAGGATCTCGCCGTGGGCTTCGGGCCCGAGCAGGTAGATCGACGGGTACTTCATCGTCAGTTTCGAGCCGAGGTTGCAGTCGACCCACTCCATCGTCGCCTTTTCGTGCGCGACGGCGCGCTTGGTGACGAGGTTGAAGACGTTCTGCGACCAGTTCTGGACCGTCGTGTAGCGGACGCGCGAGCTCGGCTGGGCGACGATCTCGACCACCGCGGAGTGCAGCGAGTCGCTCGAGTACACCGGCGCCGTGCAGCCCTCGATGTAGTGGACGTCGGCGCCCTCCTCGGCGATGATCAGCGTCCGCTCGAACTGGCCCATGTTCTCGGTGTTGATCCGGAAGTAGGCCTGCAGCGGCATGTCGACCTTGACCCCGGCGGGGACGTAGACGAACGAGCCGCCCGACCAGACCGCCGAGTTCAGCGCCGCCAGTTTGTTGTCGTTGGGCGGGATCACCGAGGCCCAGTACTGGCGCACGAGGTCCTCGTGCTCGCGCAGGGCGGTGTCCATGTCGGTGAAGATCACGCCCTGTTCCTCGAGCTTCTCGTTGACCTGGTGGTAGACGACCTCGGACTCGTACTGGGCGCCGACCCCGGAGAGGAATTTGCGCTCCGCCTCCGGGATCCCGAGCCGGTCGAAGGTGTATTTGATGTCCTCCGGCACCTCGCTCCAGTCGCGCGAGTTTTTGTCCGAGGCGCGGACGAAGTAGTGGATGTCGTCGAAGTCGATCTGCGCCAGGTTGCCACCCCAGGTCGGGGTCGGGCGCTGTTCGAAGTGCTCCAGCGCCTTCAGCCGGAAGTCCCGCATCCACTGCGGCTCTTCCTTGAAATCCGAGATGGTTTCCACCACCTCCCGCGTGAGCCCCTTCGGCGCTTTGTAGGCGTATCCGGTCTCGGGATCGTTGAAGCCGAACTTCTCCTTGTAGTCGGCGTTGATCCCGGCAAGCTGCTCTTTCTCGGCGATTACCTCGGGCGACGTAGCCATAATCTTTATGCGACCTCCAGGGTGACGATGTCGTCCGCGACGGCGGTCGCGAACGTCTTCACCGGCTTGAATGCGGGGAGCGTCCTCGGCCTGCCGGTGGTCAGGTCGAAGAGAGAGCCGTGCCGCGGGCACTCGAGCGTGCAGGCGGCCGGGTCGAGCTCGCCCTCGGCGAGCGGCCCGTCGTCATGCGAGCAGCGGTCCTCGATCGCGTAGATCGTGCCCTCGCAGTTGAACACGCCGATCTTCAGCTCGCCGTGCTCGACGATGCGCTTCGCTCCGGGCGGCAGCTCGGCGAGGGGGCAGACTGGGATCGTGGTTCCTGCGGTGTCGGTCAAGAGGACTCGTTGCTTCCCGGGGCGAACTCAGGCCCCGGTCGTGACGTGGGGAACTTAAACCTACTTCCAAGGTCGGATTTTAGCGGCCGGTCATCTTCCGCCCCCTCCCGGTCGGGGGGACCCGCCGCGGCAGGGGGCGATCTTCACCGCCTGGCGATGACTTTTCGTCGCCGGCGTGGTGTTATCGATCTACCCCATTCAAGGAGGAGACAGTCATGACGAAGATGACCGGCTATGCGCCGGGGACCCCGTGCTGGGTGGACCTGGCGAGCGCCGACCTGGAGGCCTCGGCGGACTTCTACGGCGACCTGTTCGGCTGGGAGGTCCCGGAGCAGCCCAATTCGGCCGAGATGGGCGGCTACCGCCGCGCCCAGCTGGAAGGCGACGACGTCGCCGGGGTGATGCCGCTGATGCAGCCGGGTCAGCCGCCCGTCTGGAGCACCTACATCTCGGTCGAGGACGCCGCGGCGACGGTCGCGAAGGTCCGCGACGCGGGCGGCAGCGTGATCGTCGAGCCGATGAACGTGATGGGCCTCGGCAAGATGGCGGTGTTCGCCGATCCCGGCGGGGCGGTGTTCGGCACCTGGGAGCCCGGCACCTTCGTCGGCGCGGCGCGGGTCAACGAGCCGGGGGCGCTCGCCTGGAACGAGCTGAACACCCGCGACCTCGAGGGGGCCAAAGCCTTCTACGGCGCCGTCTTCGGCTGGACCGCCAAGGAGCACGAGATGCAGCGCGCCGAGGGTGAGCACGGGCCCGCGGTCTACGTCGAGTTCCTGCGCGCCGGCGACGAACGCTCGATCGCCGGGATGATGGACATCACCGGCGTGCTCCCCGACGAGGTCCCGGCCAACTGGCTGACCTATTTCGGGGTCGACGACGCCGACGCCGCGGTGGAGAAGGTGAAGGCTGACGGCGGACAGGTCATGTTCGGCCCGGTGACGATCCAGGCAGGCCGCTTCGCCGTGGTCGGCGAGCCGAACGCCCCGACGACCGTCTTCGCCGTGATCGCCCAGCCGGACTAGAGCGCGCCGGCTTCGGAGGGGTCGCCGAGGGCGCCCTCGTCCTCCCATTCGGCGGGCTTGCCGAGGGCGGCGCTCTTGACGATCTTCAGGCCCAGCATCGCGCACTTCATCCGGGTCGCCGAGATGTCGATGCCGAGCAGCTCGAGGACGTACTCCTTGGGCAGGCGCAGCAGCTCTTCGCGGCTCATCCCGACGAGCTCGTCGGTCAGCAGCGAGGTGGCGGCGGTGGAGATCGCGCAGCCGCTGCCCTCGAAGGCGACGTCGGCGACCCGGTCGGAGTCGTCGAGCTTGATCGTCACGCGCTGCTCGTCGCCGCAGAGCGGGTTGGTGTCCTCGAATTCGAGGTCGGCGTCCTCGATCCGCCCGAAGTGATGGGGGCGCTTGTAGTGCTCGAGGATCTGGTCGCGGTAGAGCTCGTCCATGGTTCGAGGCTAGCGAAGCGTCAGAGCCCGAAGACGCGGCGGGCGTCCTCGAGGCCCTCGGCGAGGCGGTCGATCTCCGCCCTGGTCGTGTAGACGCCGAAGCTGGCGCGGGCGGTGGCGACGACGTCGAGCCGGTCCATCAGCACCTGGGCACAGTGGTGGCCGGCGCGGACGGCGACGCCGTGGCGGTCGAGGATCTCGGAGACGTCGTGGGCGTGGACCCCCTCCAGCTCGAAGGAGACCGGGCCGAGGCGCTCCGGGCCGCGGGGCGGGCCGAAGACGCGCAGGCCGGGGACCTCGGCGAGCCGGGCCAACGTGTAGTCGGCGATCTCGCGCTCGTGGTCGCGGACCGCCTCCATGCCGAGCTCGGCGTCGAGCCAGTCGAGCGCCGCGCCGAGGCCGACCGCCTGGGCGATCGCGGGCGTCCCGGCCTCGAAGCGGGCGGGGACGTCGGCGAAGGTCGTGCGCTCGCGGGTCACCTTGCGGATCATCGAGCCGCCGCCGAGGAAGGGCGGCATCTCCCGCAGCAGGTCGAGCCTGCCCCAGAGCGCGCCGATCCCCGTTGGTCCGTAGAGCTTGTGGCCGGTGATCGCGTAGAAGTCGACGCCGAGCGCCTCGACGTCGACCGGCAGCTTCGGCGCCGCCTGGGCGCCGTCGGCGACGACCAGCGCGCCCGCCTCGTGAGCCAGCGCGGCGATCTCTGCGATCGGGTTCTCGGTCCCGAGGACGTTGGAGACGTGAGTGACCGCCAGCAGCTTCGGGCCGCGTTCGAGCAGGCCCCGGAGGGCGTCCGGGTCGAGCCGGCCTTCGCCGTCGATCGGCGCCCAGTCGATCTCCGCCCCGACCCGCTCGGCGAGCTGCTGCCAAGGGACGATGTTGGAGTGGTGCTCCATCTCGGTGAGCACGATCCGGTCGCCGGGGCCGACGTTGGCGTCGCCCCAGGCGCGGGCCACGAGGTTGAGCGCCTCGGTCGCGTTGCGGACGAAGACGACCTCGCGGCGGTCGCGGGCGCCGAGGTGGCGGGCGACGGTGTCACGGGCCCCCTCGTAGGCCGCGGTGGCCTCGGCCGAGAGGGTGTGGGACCCGCGGTGGACGTTGGAGTGGTGGTGGCGCTCGTAGTCGGCGACGGCGTCGAGCGAGCCGAGCACCCGCTGCGCGGAGGCGCCCGAGTCGAGGTAGGCGACCGGGGCCCCGTTCACCTCGCGTTCGAGGATCGGGAACTGGACCCGCACCCGCTCGACCGGGAAGGCATCGGCGCGGTGCGCGCCGGTGGCCGGCGCGCCGGTGGCCTCGTTGGCGGCAGCCTGCTCCATCGCCGCGCCGGGGCTAGGCGGCGCCCGCCCCGACCTCCTCGCGGATCCAGCCGTAGCCCTTCTCCTCCAGCACCTCGACCAGCTCCGGGCCGCCCTGTTTGACGATCCGGCCCTCGAACATGACGTGGACCTGGTCGGGTTTGACCATGTGCAGGATCCGCTGGTAGTGGGTGATGATCAGGACGCCCATGTCGGGGCCGGCGAACTTGTTGACGCCCTCGGCGACGGTCCGCAGCGCGTCGATGTCGAGGCCCGAGTCGGTCTCGTCGAGCACCGCGATCTCCGGCCGCAGCAGCGCCAGCTGCAGCAGCTCCATCCGCTTCTTCTCGCCGCCCGAGAACCCGTCGTTGAGGTACCGGCTGGAGAAGTCTTTCGGGATGTTGGCCAACTCCATCGCCTCCTGGGCGACCTTGGCGAAGTCTTTGATCTTGATCTGGTCTTCGCCGCGCGCCTCGCGGTGGGCGTTGATGATCATCCGCAGGTACTTGGAGACCGAGACGCCGGGGATCGCGACCGGGTACTGGAAGGCCATGAACAGGCCCGCCCGCGAGCGCTCCTCCGGGTCGGCCTCGGTGAAGTCCTCGCCCTTGAAGGTGATCGTCCCCTCGGTGACCTCGTAGGCCGGGTGGCCCATGATCACGTTGGCGAGGGTCGACTTGCCGGAACCGTTCGGCCCCATCAGGGCGTGGACGCGGCCCTTCTCGACATCGAGGTCGAGCCCTTTGAGGATCTCTTTGTCCTCGATCTTCACGTGCAGGTTGCGGATCTCCAGCTCAGCCATTTCGCTCCGTTTCTGGGGTCTTTCGGAAGTTTCGGGTGACGCCTAGGCGGCGCCGAGGATGGTGGTCTCGCTCCGCCGGGCCTCGTCGCGGCCGGGGCCGTCGCCGCCCCCGTGCGGGGTCGAGAACTCGACCAGCTCCGCCAACGTGGTGCCCGCCAGGGCCTTGGTCACCCCGTTCTGCACCCGCGTCCACAGCAGCTTGGTGGAGCAGGCGCGGTCGCCGTCGTCCTCGTGCGAGCAGAGCACGCGGCCCTCGGGCGTTTCGTGGAAGCACTCCATCGGCGCGATCTGGCCTTCGAGGGCCTGGACGACCGCGTCCATGGTGATCTCCTCGGCCGGCTTGGCCAGCCGGTAGCCGCCATGCGCGCCGCGGGTCGAGGTGACCAGCCCGGCCTTGCGCAGCTTGGCCACCAGATGCTCGAGGTAGGAGAGCGGCAGCCGCTCCGCTTCGGCGACCGAGTTGAGCGAGATCGGGGTCGACCCCGGCTGACGACCGAGCTCGATCATCAGACGCACGCCGTACTCGGCTTTGGTCGAGAACAACATCAAAACCAAATCCTACCGAAGGGGTCGGTTTTGGTCGTGCGCGGGGGGTCCGGGTGAGATGGTCCCTTCGCTCACGAACTGCGGGGAGGTTCGCTCAGGGACCATCTCACCCGGACGCTCAGGGTTCGATCAGACCCCTTCGTATTGCGTAGCGGACAAGCTCCACCCGGTCGCGCATGCCCAGCTTGCGCATCGCGTTGGCGCGGTGGTTCTCGACCGTCTTCTCGGAGAGGTGCAGGAGCTCGGCGATCTGCCGGGTCGTGTGCGCCTCGGCGACCAGCTTGACGATCTCCTCCTCACGCGGGGTCAGCTCCTCCTCGCCGGAGGAGCCGCGCTCGAGCAGGTCCTTGATCAGGCTGCGCTGCGCCTCCGGGGTGAGGAACGGCTCGCCGCGCTCGACCGCGCGGATCGCCGCCAGCAGGTCGGTGTCGGCCTGCGCCTTCAGCACGTAGCCGGAGGCGCCCGCCTTCAGCGCCTCGAAGAGGTAGCGGTCGTCGTCGTGCATGGAGAGGATCAGGACCGCGACGTCGGGCGCCTGGCGCTTGATCTCCCGGGTCGCCTGCAGCCCGGTCAGCTTCGGCATTTTCACGTCGAGGATCGCCAGGTCGGGTCGCTCGCGGATCGCCAGGTCGCGCGCCTCGGCGCCGTCGGCCGCCTCGCCGACCACCTCGATGTCCGGCTGGCGCTCGAGCAGCAGTCGCAGCCCGGAGCGCACGATCCCGTGGTCGTCGGCGATCAGGACCCTCACGACGTCGATTCTGCCGGGACCGTGAGGCGGACGGTGGTGCCGTGGCCGGGGCGGGACTCGATCCGCAGCTCGCCGCCGACCAGCAGGGCACGCTCGCGCATGCCGCCGATCCCGAGGCCGCGCTCGGACTCGTCGAAGGCGAAGCCGCGGCCGTCGTCGGAGACCGAAAGCTCGACCCCGTCCGGGCCTCGACGCAGGCTCACCGCGACGTGGCCGGCGCCGGCGTGGCGGGCGGCGTTGGAGAGCGCCTCCTGGGCGACCCGGTAGACGACCAGCTGGGCGTCGTCGCCGAGGTCGGAGAAGTCGCCGTCGACCGCGATCGTCGCCTCGATCTCACCCTCGCCGAGCCGCTCGACCAGGTCCGCGATCGCCGCCGCCAAGCCGAGGTCGTCGAGCGCGGTGGGGCGCAGGCGGCGGGCGAGGTCGAGCAGCTCGCGCATCGCCTGGTTGGCGAGCGCCTTGGTCTCGGCCAGCTCCGGCTCCAGCTGCGACGGCGCCGCCGAGCGCGCCGCCTCGAGGCGCAGCAGCAGGCCGGTCAGCGACTGGTTCACCTCGTCGTGGAGGTCGCGCGCCACCCGCGCCCGCTCCTCCTCTTGGGCGTGCAGGGCGGCCGAGCCTGCCCGCCGCCGCTCCGCTTCCAGGCGCCGCATCATGCGCAGGAAGGCGAGCTCGATCCGCTCCACCTCCTCGGTCTCGCCGACGCCGTCGATGGAGGTGGAGAGGAGGGACCCCGGCCGCGAGAGGTCGACCTTCTCCATCTCCTGGATCAGGTCCTCGAGCGGCGCGAAGCGCCGGCGCAGCAGGATCAGGTTGACGGTCGCGCCGGCGAAGACGGCGAGGGCGGCGATCGCGACCACCTCGACCGCGGAGACGCCGGCGATCGCCCCGGCGACGATCGCCACCGCCCCCAGGAGCACCGTGTTGACGACCAGCACCTGGGTGAAGAGCGCCCTTCTTCGCACCCACTGAGCCTAGGCGGGGACGGGGACGAGGGTGACCCTTCGCTCACGGCGGGACGCCGTTTGGGCGCCGCCGTGGGGGGGTCCGTGTCCTTTGTAGCCCTCTGGGCTACAAAGGACACGGACCCCGGCAGGTAGGGGGCTCCCGGGGCGGAACAGGGGGTGGCACCTATGGTCGATTCGCCCGCCTGTCGCAATACTTCATCGACCGTTTCTTCCCCGAGGAGCACCTGAGACTGATGACCACCACCAAGCAATCGACCCTCAGCGCGACGCTGCGCACCACGATCCTGATGGCTGCCCTGGGCGGGCTGCTCGTCGTGATCGGGGCCTTGGTCGGCGGCCCCCGCGGCGCCGGCTTCTTCCTCATCATCGCCCTGCTGATCAACGCGGGCTCCTACTTCTTCAGCGACAAACTGGCGCTGGCCGCCAGCCGCGCGAAGCCGATCGACGAATCGGAAGCGCCGCGCCTCTACCAGATGGTGCGCGAACTGACGACGCGCGCGGGGCTGCCGATGCCGCGCCTCTACATGATCCCCAGCGACCAGCCGAACGCCTTCGCGACCGGCCGCAACCCCAAGCACTCGGCGGTCGCGGTCACCCGCGGGATCACCAGGCTGCTCTCCGAGGACGAGCTGCGCGGCGTGCTCGGCCACGAGCTCACCCACGTCCGCAACCGCGACATCCTGATCCAGTCGGTCGCCTCGGCGATCGGCACCGCGATCACCTACATCGCCTACATGCTGCTCTGGTTCGGCGACGAAGACAACGGGCCGCTCGGCCTCGTCGCCGCCCTGGGCATGGTGATCCTGGCGCCGATCGCGGCCTCGATCATCCAGATGTCGATCTCCCGCCAGCGCGAGTACGCGGCGGACGCCGGCGGCGCCGAACTGTGCGGCAACCCGGAGTCGCTGGCAAGTGCGCTGCTGCGCCTCGAGCAGGGCGCGGAAGCGATGCCGATGCAGGTGAACCAGGCCGCCGAGCCGCTCTACATCGTGCGGCCGTTCAAGGGCAAGGGCATCGCCGGTCTCTTTTCGACCCATCCTCCGATCGAGGAGCGGGTCCGCAGGCTTCGTCAGATGCGCCCCTCCATGTAGTGGGCGCTCCCGAAGGGCTAGGTCTCGTCCGGTGACCAAGTCGCGCCGCGGCCATCGATTCGTCGACGGCCGCGGCGCTTTTCTCTTTTCCGGGGTCCCGCTCGCGCGGCGGTAGCCTGTTTAGCTCCACAGGCCGGTTTTGCTGCCCTTGACAAGCCCCCGAAGTCGCCCGCTATACTTTTTGAAGTAAAGCTGATCCGAATTAGGGGATTTGAAGATGGCGACTGGCGTAGGAACCGAGCAGCAGATGCAGGTCTTCGAGGAGATCGAACCGTTCGAGGCGGCCCAGGAGATCGAGGGCGGTGACGTCGTCCTGGTCGATACCCGCGAGCCCCACGAGTACCAGGAGGCTCACCTGGAGGGTGGCAAATTGGTGCCGCCGGCGATGCTGGCGGACCAGATCGAGAGCGTCGCCCCCGACAAGTCGGCGCGCACGATCGTCTACTGCCGCTCCGGCAACCGCTCCGGCACCGCCGCCCTGCAGATGCAGGCGATGGGCTACAGCAACGTCGCCTCGGTCGGCGGCGGCATCCTCGCCTGGCAGGAGCAGGGGCTACCGGTGGTCGCCGCCGCGGGCATGACCGCCGAGCAGCGCGAGCGGTACTCCCGCCACACGCTTCTCCCCGAGGTCGGCGTCGACGGCCAGCTGAAGCTGCTGAACGCGAAGGTGCTGCTGCTGGGCGCCGGCGGGCTCGGCGCGCCGACCGCCCTCTACCTGGCCGCCGCCGGGATCGGCACGCTCGGCCTGGTCGACGACGACGTGGTCGACGCCTCCAACCTGCAGCGCCAGGTGATCCACAACACCGAGCGCATCGGCATGCCGAAGACCGAGTCGGCGCGCCACTTCATCGAGGCGCTGAACCCCGACGTCAACGTGGTCGAGCACCGCACCCGCCTCAACGCCGACAACATCCTCGACATCATCGGCGACTACGACGTGATCGTCGACGGAGCCGACAACTTCCCGACCCGCTACCTGCTCAACGACGCCTCGGTGCGCCTGCGCAAGCCGGTCGTCTCGGCCTCGATCCTCAGCTTCGACGGCCAGGTCTCAACCTTCGTCCCGTACGAGGGCCCCTGCTACCGCTGCCTGTACCCGACCCCGCCGCCCGCCGAGCTCGCGCCGAGCTGCTCCGCCAACGGCGTCCTCGGGGTCATGGCCGGGACGATGGGCACCCTGCAGGCCAACGAGGTCATCAAGCTGGTGCTCGGCATCGGCGAACCGCTGGTCGGCCGGCTCCTCCTCTACGAGGCGCTCGGCACCCGCTTCACCGAGCTGAAGGTCCGCCGCGACCCGAACTGCCCGATCTGCGGCGAGCACGCGGAGGAGATCCCGCAGTCGGAGATGGGCAAGTTCCCCGACTACGATCTCTTCTGCGCCGGCTAGCCCGGTCAACCTGTAGGTTCTCTCCACCGATGGCGACCGTTCGCATCCCACCCGTGCTGCGCCCGAAAACCGGCGGCTCCCCCGAAGTCGAGGCGGCGGGGGGCAACGTCGGCGAGGTCCTGCGCGCCCTCACCGACGCCCACCCGGAAACCTCGGCCCAGCTCTTCGATCCCGAGGGTGAGCTGAACCGCTACGTCAACGTCTACCTGAACGACGAGGACGTCCGCGTCCTGGATGGCCTCGGAACCGCCGTCAACGACAGCGACACCGTAGTGATCCTCCCGGCCATGGCCGGCGGCAGCAACTGAGTCCGGCCGGCCCGGGCTCGATCTTCAGCGTCTCAGGGCGCCTGCCTGTGTGAGCCGGTTCGGGAGACCCCCGAACGAACCTCCCCGCAGTTCGTGAGGGAGGGGGCCTCCCGAACGGGCCCCCTCAAGCCCGTCCCTCGAGTAGCTACCGCTCGAGCACGAGCCCGAGGAACTTCTGCGTCCGCTCCTCCCGCGGATGATCGAGCACCTGCCGCGGCTCGCCCTGCTCGACGACCACGCCGCCGTCCATGAAGACGACCTGGTCGCCGACCTCGCGGGCGAAGCCGATCTCGTGGGTGACGACCAGCATCGTCATCCCTTCCTCGGCCAGCTCGCGCATCGTGTCGAGGACCTCTTTGACGAGCTCGGGGTCGAGCGCCGAGGTGACCTCGTCGAAGAGCATCACGTGGGGTTCCATCGCCAGGGCGCGGGCGATCGCGACGCGCTGCTGCTGGCCGCCGGAGAGGGTTTCCGGGTACTGGCCCAGGCGGTCGCCGAGGCCGACCCGCTCGAGCAACGCGCGGCCTTTCTCCTCGGTCTCGGACCTCGACTTGCCGAGCACCGTCTGCGGCGCCAGGGTCACGTTCTCGAGCGCCGTCTTGTGGGGGAAGAGGTTGAACTGCTGGAAGACCATGCCGACCCGCCGGCGGACGAAGTTGAGGTCCCAGCTCGACTCACCGCCGCCCGAGCCGGGCCCCTTGCAGATGTCCTGACCCTCGAGGAAGATCTCGCCCTCCTCGGGCGGCGCCAGCAGGTTGACGCAGCGCAGCAGCGTGCTCTTGCCCGAGCCGCTCGGGCCGAGGATGCAGACGACTTCGCCTTTGGCGACGTCGAGGTCGACGCCTTTCAGCACCTCGAGTTTGCCGAAGCGCTTGCGGACCCCCTTGAGGCGCACCATCGGCTCGGCCATCAGGCCACCTCGACGTGGGCGCCGCGGGTGATCTTGCCCTGGTTGCGCTTGATCAGGTAGTCGACCAGCCGTGCCCCGGGCAGGCAGATGACGAGGAAGAAGGCGGCGGTCAGGCTCAGCGCCGAGCTGTTCAGCTGTTCGGCGAGGATTTCTCGGCTGACCAGGACCGACTCGCCGAAGGCGATCACGCTGACCAGCGTGGTGTCCTTCAGCAGGGAGATCAATTCGTTCAGCATCGGCGCCGGCACCTTGGTGACGGCCTGGGGGACGATGATTTTGCGCATCGCCTGGAAGTGGCTCATCCCCAGCGAGCGAGCCGCCTCCATCTGGCCGCGCGGCACCGCTTCGATGCCGGCGCGGTAGACCTCGGCCATGTAGGCGCCGTAGACGAAGACGATCGCCGCGACGCCGTACCAGTAGGGGTCGGGCTCCCCGAACCACTCGGGGATGCGGACGCTTTTCGGGATGAAGGTGAGGAAGGGGACGCCGCCGGAGATCAGCAGGATGATGATCAGCAGCGGGATCGCCCGCAGCACGTCGATATAGGCGATCGTCAGGACGCGGATCGGCAGGAGCTTCTTGCCGGGCAGCTGCCGCAGCAGCGCCAGGACGAGCCCCCAGGCGAGGGCGACGATCGCCGCGACGACCCAGATCAGCAGGTTCTGCAGGAAGGCTTCGAAGACTTCCCCGAAGTGTTCTCCCATGATGTGGAAGTCGAAGTACTGTTCGAAGAAGACCTTCATCTGCGCTCCTGGTCCCTGGTCGTGAAAAAGGGGGCGCCGTCGCCGGCGCCCCCTCTCTTACATCAGTCGCGATTACCGCGCAAACGTCATTCGCCCGCCGCTTCTTCGGCCGCGGTGAAGATGCCCTGCGGCGGCGCTTCGTGGAACCACTTTTCGTAGATCGTCTTGTACTTGCCGTTTTCGAGGACCTTGGCGAGGCCTTCGTTGATCTGTTCGAGCAGTTCGGTGCTCGACTTGGCGACCGCGATTCCATACTCTTCTTCGGTCGGGACTTTTTCCGCCACTTCGATGCCGCTGGTTTCTTCGACCGCGTTGGCCGCCACCGGGGCGTCGATGATCACCGCTTCCACCGTGCCGGCCTTCAGCGCGTTGACCGCGTCGGGGCCTTCCGGATACGGCCGCAGTTCGGACGCTTCGGCTTTTTCCTTGCCGAGTTCGAGTCCCGTGGTGCCCTGCTGGGCGGCGACCACTTTGCCTTTGAGATCGGCGAGGCCCGTGATCGGGCTGCCTTCTTTGACCAGGATCGCCTGTTCGGAGAGGTAATAGGGATCCGAGAAGGAGACGACCTTTTCGCGTTCTTCGGTGATCGTCGCCGCCGACATCACGGCTTCGAACTTGCCTTGCGCGACGTCACGAAAGATCGTTTCGAAGGAGGAGTCGACGAATTCCGGTTCGCGGCCGATTTCTTCTCCGATCGCTTCCATCAGATTGACGTCGAAGCCGGTGTAGCTCCCCTTTTTCCCCTGCTCGAACGGGGGGTAGGGGATATCGGAGCCGACCACGAGCTTTTCGCCGCCGCCGCTCGATTCTTCGCCGGCCGCGCCGGCGCCTTCGTTGCTTTCTTCGCTCGCCGTCGTTTCCGAGCTCGAGCTGCTGCCGCCACCGCCGCACCCCGCCACGACGATCGACACCGCTCCTACGAGAAGCACCGCCAGAAAGGCGGCCAGCCTCGCTTTGCTGGACAAACCTGCCTCCGATCAAAAGTTTGCTGGACTGGCGCGAACATACACCCGATCAGGGGGGTCGCGTTTGTCCAGGCGGACAGAACCGCGGTTCCTTCCGGCACCCTCCGGGCAGGGGGAAGCAAATCCGTCCCGCCCCCTCAACCCTCGCTATACTTTTTGAAGTAAGGGCACGGGCACCAGATGGCTTCAGATCCAGTCTTGAACAGACCCTGCGGGGGCCGCTTCGGCGACGTGGTCGAATCGATCGGCAACACGCCGCTGGTCGAGCTGCGCCGCCTCTCGCCCAATCCCGAGGTCCACGTCTACGCCAAGCTCGAGGGTCACAACCCGACCGGCTCGGTCAAGGACCGCGTCGCCCGCTCGATGATCGAGAAGGCCGAGGCCGAAGGCGCGATCGAGCCCGGCCAGACGATCCTCGAACCGACCTCCGGCAACACCGGGATCGCGCTGGCGATGATCTGCCGCCGCAAGGGCTACCCGCTGCAGGTCGTGATGCCCGACAACGTCACCGAGGAGCGCACCCAGCTGCTGCGCATGTACGGCGCCGAGATCGTCTACTCCGAGGGGGCGAAGGGCTCCAACGGGGCGGTCGAGGTGGCGCTGGAGCTGGCCGAGCGCCCCGGCTTCTTCATGCCCTACCAGTACGGCAACGACGCCAACCCGCTCGCCCACTACAACGGCACCGCGCTGGAGATCCTCGAAGAGCTCGACTCGGTCGCCGCCTTCGTCGGCGGGCTCGGCACCGGCGGCACCCTGATGGGCAACGGCCGGCGGCTCAAGGAGACCGACCCCGAGACGCTCGTCGTCGCCGCCGAGCCGATGCAGGGGGAGCTGGTCCAGGGGCTACGGTCGCTGGACGACGGCTTCATCCCGCCGATCATCGATCTCTCGCTGCTCGACCGCAAAATCATGGTCTCCAACCGCGACGCGATCATCTGGACCAAGCGGCTGCTCGAGGAGGAGGGCGTCTTCGCCGGCGTCTCCGGCGGCGCCGTCGCCCGGGTCGCGGCCCGCATCGCCGGGGAGCTCGACTCCGGCAACGTCGTCTTCCTGATCCCCGACGACGGCTGGAAGTACCTCTCCTCCGGCATCTACACGAAGCCGCTGGAGGAGATCGAGAACCTGGACACGACCGTCTGGTGGTAGTCGCCCGCGCCGCGTCCCGCTGAGCGCCAGGGCCGCGCGCCGATCGCAACTTCGCCCGCCGGCCGACCGCCACTGGCTCGCGGCGCCGCCGAATCGAAGTGAACTTGAGGCGCAACTTCGATATATCGGCCAGTGTTCAACCAACTGCAACCGGACAACGCAGTTCGAACACGAGAGGAAAACGATGCGAAGGGCAATATCTCTTTCGATGGTGGTGCTGGCGGCGATGGCGGTGATCGGCGCGGGAACCGCGCAGGCGGCGCTGGACACCTCCTTCGGCGAAGGAGGAGTGGCGATCGCGACGCCGCCGACCCCGGCGGGCTGGAAGAACCTGTCGATCCAGGCCGCCGCCACCGGCCAGAACGGGGAGACCTTCCTGGTCGCCCGCCAGAACACGTGTGGGGGCTATCGGTGCTCGCACGGGGACTTCGTCTTTCGCTATCTCGCCGACGGGGCGCTGGAACCCGCGTTCGCCGGCTCGCGCGGCTGGGGGATCCCACCCGAAGCCACGTACGCGGAAGATGAAGGGGAAGACCTGATCACCGTCGACTCCTCGGGGATGCCCGTCGTCGGGCGCACTCCCAGCAAGACCCAGGCAAACGGCTGGATCGTCCTCCGGCGGCTGCTGAGCAACGGCGAACTCGACACCGGTTTCGGCGCCAACGGCGGACTGCGCCTCCCGTGCCCCTGCGGGGAAGGCAACACCGAGCTGGTCGCCGGGCCGAAGAACTCGACCTTCGTCATCGCGACCTCGGTGACCCGCGAGAAGAGGCGGGGTGCGAAGACCGGGCAGACCGGGACGGGAACCGTGATCAAGCTCGATTCCGCCGGCCACCGGGAAGGTGCCTACGGCACCCGCGGCTCGGTCACCGCTCAGGTGCCCGGCGAAGGGGAAGTCGAATACGTCGGGCTCAACCCGAACGGCGCCACCTACTTCGGCGGTCGCGGGCTCACCAAGGCGACCCAGACGGGGTTCCTGGTCAAGGTCAAGGCGAACGGCAAGATCGACGGAAAGTTCGGCAAGCGGGCGGTCAGGTCCCTGCGCCGCCTCCGTGGACTGAAGGGCAACGAAGTCCGGGTCACCGCGGTGGTGGCCGGTCGCAAGGGGCCGGTGGAGCTGTTCGGGTCGGCCGGCAGCATCGGCGGCTTCGAGCTGCGGCTGCACCCGAGCGGGACGCTCGCCCGCGGTTGGGGCGAAAAGGGCTTGATGCTCCTTTCCTACCCGGTCGACCAAGCCATCCAGGGCCGGGAAGGATCGACGATGGCACTGGCCGGGGGCGAAGGCGCCCCGCCGAAGGTGCTGCGGATCCTCGGCAGCGGCAAGCCCGATCCGGTGTTCGGGCGCAGCGGCGAGATCATGCCGGGCACGACCAACGGAGCCGGTTTCTCGATCTTCCCGGCCGGGGTCGGGCGGGTCGGCGTGGTGAATATCGGGGCCCAGGCGTGCGACGGGACCTGCGAACCGACGCCGATGCTCTACCGCTATCTGGAAGGGCACTGAGCCAGCGCAGCGGACCGCCCGCGGGGAGGGGCGGTCCGCTAGCCTCGCGGGCGTGAAGATCTCCCAGGAGCTGGTCGACGAGATGGTCGCGCACGCCCGCGAGGACGTGCCGAACGAGTGCTGCGGCATGGTCGGCGGCACCGACGGGGTGGCAACGAAGGTGGTGCGGGTCGTCAACGCCGCGGCCAGCCCGCTGCGCTACGAGATGGACCCGCAGGGCCAGTTCGACGCGCTGAAGGAGATCGAAGCCGACGGTGAGCTGCTGGCGATCTACCACTCCCACACCAAGAGCGCCGCCTATCCGTCCCAGACCGACGTCAACCAGGCGCAGAACTGGCCGGAGCAGATCTACGTGATCGTCTCGCTCGCCGACGCCGACAAGCCCGACGTGCAGGCCTTCCACCTCGCCGACCTGAAGATCGCCGACGCCGAGCTCGAGATCGGATAGAAGTAGTCATGGCCGAGGCGACCAAGCACCGCGGCGCGCACTCGCGCGGCTCCCACGGTGGCGGTCACCGGGGCGGCGATGAGGGCGGCGGTGGAGGCGGCGGGGGCGGCGGCAAGCTGGTCAAGGTCGGCTTCGCCCGCAACCAGTCCGAAGCCGAAATGCTGCAGGGGCTGCTGATCGAGGTGGGGATCCCGAGCGTCCTCAAACGCTCCGGCGGCTTCGACAACCCCGACTTCCTGGCCGCCGGGCCGCACGACATCTGGGTGAACACAGACCACGCCCGCAAGGCCCGCGAGCTGCTCGAGGAAACGATGACCGAGAGCGAGGGCGAGGAGCGCGAAGAGCTCGAAGGGGAGGCGCGCCTCGTTCGCACCGGCGGCGACCCGATGAGCCCGGGGCGGCTGGCGCTCTGGGTCGGCGGCGCCTTCGTCGTCGCCATCCTGCTGATCTGGATCGCCTACCAGGTCAGCAGCTGACGCGGGCGGGCGGGCGCGTCCTCCCGCCCGGCGCGGGCGGCGCTCAGCTGACGCCGGCCGGGCGCGCCATGTCGCGCAGGTGGTCCCGCCAGGCCGCCTCGATGTCGCGGAAGCGGGCGTCGAAGGCGTCTTCGAGCGTGACCGCGGGGCCGCCGGGGAGGAGGCCGTCGACCAGGCGCTCGCAGGCCTCCGGGCCGCGCTCGTTCTCGAGCAGGTCAAAGATCGTGCCGCCGAGGATGACCGCGTCGCGCCGGGAGGGCGGGAAGGAGACGCGGCCACCGCCGCGCAGTCGCAGCAGCACCGCGGCGCGGTAGAGGCCGACCTGGCGGGCGAAGTACTGGGCGCCGCCTTCGACCAGCCAGGCCCAGCTCAGGTAGCGGGCGAAGCGGCGCGGCGTCCAGGAGGGCGGCAGGGCCGGGTTGTTGGTGGCGATGACCAGTTGCGCGTAGAGCCGCTCGGAGGTGCCGCGCAGCGCCTCCAGGGAGTCCTCGCCGGCGGCCCGCCGTTCCATGTGGCGGTCGTTGAGGACGTGGAGCTCGGTCGCCATCGGCCAGCCGGCCAGGTAGCGGCGCCCGGCCGGCGCCGCCGCCCAGCGGGCGGCGGGCAGGAACGGGTGGGCCATGGTCAGCGAGACCGGGTTGGTGTGGATGACGACCGTGACCTCGGCCGGCATCGTCTCGAAGCGGTCTTCAAGCCGCAGCCGCAGCGTCTCCAGCCGGTCCAGGGTGCGGTCCGCAAACGCCGCGTCGCCCGAGTCGTGCCTCGCCGTGAAGCTGAGCGACTCGGTCTCGACCCAACTCATGTCTTCAGGCTAGAGCCTGCGCAGGTCTGACCGGCGCCCGCTGGGGCCTGCGCTCGGCTGGCCAAGCAGCGCAAGGACGCAGGGAGCGAAGCGTGCTTTGCACGTGAGCGACCGAGGACGCCGCGATGCGCCGGTCAGACGAGCGCAGGGAGCGAAGCGTGCTTTGCATGTGAGCGACCGAGGACGCCGCGATGCGCCGGTCAGACGAGCGCAGGGAGCGAAGCGTGCTTTGCATGTGAGCGACCGAGGACGCCGCGATGCGCCGGTCAGACGAGCGCAGGCTCGGCCGCGTCACAGACTTCGCGTATCTCCTGGCGCGCGCGGTCGAACTCCTCGTCGTTCATCACCGGAGTGCCCTCGAAGGGCAGTTCGCGGTCGATCTCGACCCAGGAGCGGCAGCCGTGGTACTCGTCGCGGACCCGCACGGTGACCGGGCGGGGGATGCGATGGACCCGCAGCAGCAGGATGTGAAGCGGGTGCCGGCGCTTCCAGGCGAGCCGCTTCTCGGCGTAGTCGGGCGTCCAGATGTAGAACGGCGAGAGGCAGTCGAGCGTGCGTCGGTCGTTGATCGTGACGTGGTCGGTCACTTCGGCCCAGGCGCGCAGCCGCACGCGGTCCGGCTGCGGGATGCCGCCGTCCTGGAGCAGCGCCTTCGGCGGCGGCTCCTCGTCGGGCCAGACGCCCTCCTCGAGGGCGCGGCGCAGCTCGGGGTGGTGCGACTCGCGAACGAGGTCGTTGCGCTGGTGGTCAAAGGTCGGATAGAGGAAGAAGCGCTCGTGCTCGAGTTCGAAGTGCTTGTTCTCCTCGCGAATTCCGCCCTTGCGCAGGGTGAGCAGTTGCTCACCCTCGGCGAGGGCGCGGACGGTTACAGCCCATTCCTTGAGAGCGATCGGCATTTGAAGTCAGTACCTGGGGAGGTCGTGTGCGATGTATAAGGGGTCGGGCGCGGAACTTCGGGCCGTCAGGGGCCGTTGCGCTCACCCGAGGGGGTGCATTCTAGGGAAGCCCGCGCGAAACACCAAATAATCGATGCGGAAATTTAGGCTTCTCCGTGTCCGCCGCCCCCCGGCGTCTCGATGCGCAAACGGCTCCCTGGAGCCAGATCCCCGTCGCTCTTGGAGGGCAGCGGACGGCCATCGAGGAGATTTCTTCCGGGTACGCCGTCGGCGCCGCCATCGCGCCCGCGAGGCGCCCACCGGCGGCGCTCGGTGAGCAGCGTGAAGCGCATCGGGGCGAGCGCCTCGAGCTCGCGCACGAGGCCGTCGCCGCCCCGCCGGGCGCCCGCGCCGCCGGACCCGCGCCGCAGCGCCAGCTCGCGGACCCGCAGCGGGAACTCGGTCTCCAGCGCCTCGACCGGGGTGTTCAGCGTGTTCGACATCGCGACGTGGATCGCGCTCGGGCCGTCGGCGTCGGGGCCCGCCCCCTGGCCGCCGCCGAGCGTCTCGTAGTAGGTGAAGCCCGCGCCGGCCAGGGTCAGGTTGTTCATCGTGCCCTGGCCCTGGGCGGGGACCGGCCGGGCGCCCCCCAGCGCCGCGGCGACCAGGTCGGCGACCCGGCTGGAGGTCTCGACGTTGCCGGCGACGACGGCGGCGGGCGGCTCGGCGTTCAGCAGGCAGCCGCGCGGCGCGAGGACCTCGATCGGCCGGTGGGCCCCGGCGCAGGGCGGGGCGTCGGGGTCGGTGAGGACGCGGACCGCGAAGAAGGCGGCCGACTTGGTCACCGACAGCGGGCAGTTGAGGTTGCCCCCGACCTGGGCGTCGGTGCCGGCGAAATCGAGCCGCAGGGCGTCCCCGGAGACCGTCGCCTCGACCCGCAGGAGGAGGTCGCGCTCGCTGCCGTCGGGCGAGTCGTCTTCGAGGTGGTCTTCGGCCGCGTAGGTGCCGTCGGGGAGGGCGGCCAGGGCGGCGCGGGTGCGGCGCTCGGCGTAGGCGAGGATCTCGTCCATCCCGGCTCGCAGCCCGGCCGTGCCGTGGCGCGCCGCGAGCTCGGCCAGCCGCGCCCGGCCGACCCGATTGGCCGACTGCTGGGCGCGCAGGTCGGCGAGCCGCTGGCGCGGGTTGCGCATCCGCGCGACCAGGCGGTCGAGCGTCTCGGCGTCGACCCGGGTCGGCGCGATCACCACGCCCTCCTCCTCGAGCGTGTGGGAGAAGGCGGGCATCGATCCCGGCGTCGGGCCGCCGACGTCGGCGTGGTGGGCGCGCGAGGCGGCGAAGCCGAGCAGCTCGCCGGCCGCGAAGACGGGGGAGACGAGGGTGATGTCGGGGAGGTGGGTGCCGCCGCGGTAGGGGTCGTTGAGGATCCATTCGACGCCGGGCTCGTGGTGCTCGTCGAGCACCGCGGCGACCGCGTCGGGCATCGAGCCAAGGTGGACGGGGATGTGCTCGGCCTGCATCACCAGCTCCCCGGCGGCGTCGAAGAGCGCGGTCGAGCAGTCGTGGCGCTCCTTGATGTTGGCCGAGTAGGCGGAGCGGATCAGCGTCGCGCCCATCTCGTCGCAGGCGGCGCGCAGGCCGCCAATCATCACTTGCAGGGTGATCGGGTCGATGCTCATTCCTCCTCCGAGTCTCGGGCGGAGGGGGCCGCGGGTGACCCTTCACTCACGAACTGCGGGGAGGTTCGCTCAGGGTCACCCACGGCCCCCTCGGGCGGGGTTCGGGGGGTGGCGGGGGTCGACCCGCTTTCCTCTGATTTCTGTTGCTGGGTGAGGGGCTGGTCGGGTCCCCCTGGCCTCTCCAGCTGGGTGAGGGGCTTGTCGGCTGTTCCTGGCTCTTTCAGCTGGGCGAGGATCGTGCCGAACTCGTCGACTTCGGCGCTCCAGCCGGGCGGGAGGACGAGGGTCGCCTCGGGGAGCTCGAAGACGACGGGGCCCTCCGCCCGGCTCCCCGGCTCCGGCTCGCCGCGCAGCACCGGCGTGTCGATCCATTCGCCGTCGAACCAGACGGGTCGAGACGACTCTTCCGCTGCGCGTCCGTGGGAGGGAGCTGGGGGTGACCCGAACGAACCTCCCCGCTGTTCGTGAGAGAGGGTCACCCCCGGCTCCCTCACGGGTTCGTCCTGCCG
Organism: uncultured Actinomycetes bacterium; assembly: GCA_963766705.1. Lineage (GTDB taxonomy): Bacteria > Actinomycetota > Thermoleophilia > Solirubrobacterales > 70-9 > VAYN01. Next base: position 417,536 of record CAVYBE010000008.1, on the reverse strand, counting down.
TCCGTGCGACAGGGTCGCTCCCGGCTCGCTCATCGGGCCGTCGACGACGAGACCGAGCCGGATGTCGACGACGACCACCTCGCCGTCGGGATCGCGGTGGCCGTAGCGCTCCTCGTGGGCCGCCTCGAAGCGGGCGCGCAGCGCGTCCGGGTCGGGCTCGGGATCGCCGGGGACCGGCAGCTCGAAGGCCTGGCCCGCGTAGCGCATCCCGTAGACGACCTCGGTGCGGGCGCCCTCGAGCCCCGCCCCGGCCGCCGCGCGCAGCTCGGCGACCGCGGCGGCGAGCCGCGCCGCGGTCAGGTCCTCGCCGGCGAGCATCACGGTGCGGGCGGTGTCGCGACGGCGGTCCGAGGCGCAGAGGCCGAGGGCCGACAGCACGCCGCCGGCGCGCGGGCAGAGCAGGCGCTCGATGCCCAGCTCCGCGGCGATCGCGGCCGCGTGCATCGGCCCGGCGCCGCCGAAGGGCAGCAGTGCGAAGCGGCGCGGGTCGACCCCGCGCTCGACGGTGACGACGCGCAGCGCCCGCACCATCTCCTGGTTGGCGACCCGGACGATCCCGGCCGCGGTCGCGAGCGGGTCGAGGCCGAGCTCGGCGGCGAGCGCGCCGACCGCCCGCTCGGCGGCGGCGGCGTCGAGCGCGACGCCGCCCGCCAGGGTGGAGTCGGCCGCGAGGTTGCCGAGCAGCAGGTTGGCGTCGGTGACGGTCGGCTCGGTGCCGCCGCGCCCGTAGCAAGCGGGGCCGGGGTCGGCGCCCGCCGAGCGCGGCCCGACCCGCAGCGCGCCGCCGGGGTCGCGCCAGCCGATCGAGCCGCCGCCCGCCCCGACCGTGTGGACGTCGACGGTCGGCAGCTGGATCGGCCGCCCCGCGATCGTCCGCTCGTCGGTGCGGCGCACCTCACCGTCCTCGACCACGCAGACGTCGCAGGAGGTGCCGCCCATGTCGAATCCGAGCGCGTTGCCGTCGCCGCTGAGGCGGGCCAGCAGGCCGGCGCCGACCGCACCGCCCGCCGGGCCCGAGAGGACGCTCCAGGCGCCCGCGCTCGCCGCCTCCTCGGCCGGCGCGATCCCGCCGGAGGAGAGCATCACCTGCGGCGCGGGCAGCCCCGCCGCGGCGGTCGCCTCGCCGAGCCGGCCGAGGTAGCGGCCGAGCAGCGGCGAGAGGTAGGCGTCGATCGTCGTCGTCGAGGCGCGCTCGTACTCGCGGAAGCGGGGCAGGACCTCGTGCGAGGCGGAGATGTGGACGCCGGGGAGCCGGTCGCGCAGGGACGCGGCGAGGCGCCGCTCGTGGGTCGGGTCGAGGTAGGAGAAGAGCAGGCAGATCGCCACCGACTCGGCGCCGCCCGCCTCGAGCGCGGCGGCGAGGCGCTCCGCCTCGTCCACGGCCAGCGGCTCGACGATCCCCTCCGGGCCGGTCCGCTCGGCGGCCTCCAGCTTCAGCTCGGCGGGGACCAGCGGGGTCGGCTTCGGCGCCCGCAGGTGATAGAGGCTGGGGCGGTCCTGGCGGGCGATCTCGAGCACGTCGGCGAAGCCGCGCGTTGCGATCAGCGCCGTGCGGGCGCCGCTCTCGGTGAGCAGCGCGTTGGTGCCGACCGTCATCCCGTGGGCGAAGGTCTCGACCGCGGCGGGCGCGGCGCCCGCCTTCGCGAGGACGGCCTCGACCGCCGCCATCACCCCCGCCGACTCCTCGCCCGGCGTGGTCGGCACCTTGGCGGTCTTGACCCGCCCGTCGTCGAGCAGCACCGCGTCGGTGAAGGTCCCGCCGACGTCGACCCCTAGCAGCATGGCCGCGACGCTAGCGCCTCCGACGCCCGCCCTCCGGCCTCGACGCTCGTCATCCATACGAAGACAAGCGTCGATGGGGGGACGAGCGCCGGGGGTCGGAGGGACTACTCCCAGCGCTCGCGGCGGACGGAGCCGTCGGGGGCGAGGATCACGTGGACGCGGTCGAGGGAGGGGTCGGTGTCCGGAAAGTCGGTGCGCAGGTGGCCGCCGCGCGACTCGCGCCGCTCCAGCGCCGCCAGCGCGATCGCCTTGGCGAGCGGGTAGGGATCGGGGATCAGCGCCGCCAGGTCGGTCGGGTTGCGGAGCGCCCCCGCGAGCCGCCAGACGGCGTCGCGGGTCTCCCGGGTCGGCGGCGTGAAGCGCCACCGCGGCTCGGGCGGATGCGATCCGGGCGCCGTCTCGGCGAGCGCCGCCCGCGCCGCCCGGCCGCCGAACACGAAGCACTCGCTGAGCGAGTTGGACGCCAGCCGGTTGGCGCCGTGCAGGCCGGTGCAGGAGCACTCGCCGACCGCGTAGAGGCCGGGCAGCGAGGAGCGCCCGTCGAGGTCGACCGCGATGCCGCCCATCGTGTAGTGGGCCGCCGGGGAGACCGGGACCGGCTCGGCGGCCGGGTCGAGCCCCGCCTCGGCCAGCGAGCTGAAGATGTTCGGGAAGCGGGCCGGGTCGAGCGCGCGCAGGTCGAGCCGCACCGCGGCGCTCCCCTCCTCGCTCATCTTGGCGAGGATCGCGGCGCTCACCTCGTCGCGCGGCGCCAGCTCGTCGGTGAAGCGCTCGCCCGCGGCGTCGAGCAGCTTCGCGCCCTCGCCGCGCACCGCCTCGGTGATCAGCCGGCCGTCGAAGGGGGTGCCGGGCAGGGCGAGGGCGGTCGGGTGGAACTGGCAGAACTCGAGGTCGGCGAGGTCGGCCCCCGCCGCCGCCGCGAAGACCGGCCCGGCGCCGATCGCGCCGCGCGGGTTGGTGGTCCGCCGCCACAGCGCCGCGGCGCCGCCGGTCGCCATCACCGTCGCCCGTGAGGCGAGCGCGCCGGCGTCGGTGATCACCCCGTGGCAGCGTTCGCCGTCGCTCCACAGCGACGTCGCCGAGGTGCGCTCGCGGACCTCGATGCGCTCGTCGTCGGCGACCATCGCGGCCAGCTTCGAGGTGATCTCGCGGCCGGTCTGGCTGCCGCCGGAGTGGACGATGCGGCGCGCCGAGTGGCCGCCCTCGAGGCCGAGCGCCAAGAGCCCTTCGTGGTCGAGGTCGAAGTCGACGCCGCGGACCTGCAGCTCGCGGACGGCGGCGGGCGCCTCCTCGACCAGTGCCCGCACCGCGGCGGTGCGACAGAGCCCGCGCCCGGCGGCGATCGTGTCGGCCGCGTGGCGCTCCGGCGAGTCGCCCGGTTCGAGCGCCGCGGCGAGCCCGCCCTGGGCCCAGAAGCTGGCGCTCTGGTTGAGCGGCGTGCGCGAGACCACGCAGACGCGGCCGCCCTGCTCGGCGGCGCGCAAGGCGGTCCAGAGGCCGGCGGCGCCGCCGCCGACGACGGCGACGTCGTACTCGGCGACCGCCGCTATTTGGTCTCGCCCTCCCGGCGGATCTGGTCGATCCGCTCGCGCAGCCAGCCCGCCGCGGCTTCGCGGGCGCGGGCCCGCTCGGCGGCGACCGCCTTCTCGGCCTCCTCGGCGCGGCGCTCGGCGGCGGCGATCCGCTCCTCGGCGGCGTCGGTCTGCGCCTCGATCTCGCCGAGCCGCTCCTCGGCGGCGGCGATCGCCTGCTCCTTGGCCTCGCGCTCCTTGCGCAGCTCTTCCTCGTGGCGGAGTTCCAGCTCCTTGCGTACCCGGTCGGCCTCGGTGCGCCAGCGCTCGATGTCGGCCTCGAGGGCGCGGATCTCGGCCTCGGCCCGCCGTTCGGCCGTCGCGGCGGCTTCGGCGGCCGCGGCCAGGGTGCGCTCGGCCTCGCCGATCCGCGCCTCCACTCCGCCTGCCGCTGCGCCCGCGTGCTCGTCGCTCATCTAAACGTCTGCTCCGCCGTCAAGGCCTCAATCTAAACGGGCCGGCCGGTCAGGTGCCGGTAGACCTCGATCACCCGCTCGGCCAGCGGCCCCGCGGCCAGGGTCGCGGCGCGGGCCGATCCGGCGACGCGCGGGTCGTCGGCGTCGAGGTGGGGACGGGCGGCGGCCGCCCAGCGGTCGGGGTCGAAGGGGGCGCAGAGGCAGCCCTCGACGCCCGCCAGCAGGTAGGGGGCGACGCCGACCGGGGTCGAGAGGACCGGCACGTCGCAGGCGAGCGCCTCGATCGCCGCCATGCCGAACCCCTCGTAATCGGAGGTGACGAGGACGGCGTCGGCGGCGTTCATCCAGGTCGCCATCGCCTCGGGCTCGATCGAGCCGCCGGTGAGCAGTTGCGCGCCGCCGGCGGCGGCGAGCGCCGCGGCGCGGTCGTGGCGCTTCTCCGGCCGGGCCGGGTCGGCGGGGAAGAGGAGGTAGCGGCCGTCGGGGTCGAGGCCGAGCGCGCGGCGGGCGGCGGCGCGCGGGGCGGGGCCGAAGCGCTCCAGCTGTGGGCCGCAGGGCAGGACGGCGGACCCCGGGACGGGCGGCAGCCCCGGCCGGCCGTCCTCGGTGGCGAAGAGGGCGCGGGAGACGGCCGCGGCGAGGTCGGCGCGCCAGGCGAGCCGGCGCGACAGCGGGCCGACGACCGGGTGGCGGACGTCGGTGCCGTGGAAGGTGACGAGCAGCGGGCGGGCACCGCCCGCCAGCGCCACCCAGCCCGCCAGGCCGTAGTGGGCGTGGACCAGGTCGAAGCGCTCGCGGCGCAGCAGGGCGCGGAGGCGGCGGACCGCCGGCAGGTAGTTCGAGCGACCGCGCGGGAAGCCGAATTCCTCCACCTCGACGCCGCGGGCGCGGACCTCGGCGACCTGGTCGCGGACCCAGCGGCCGCGCTGCGGCGTCGCCGGGTCGGGAACGAGGTTGGTGACGACGAGGACGCGCATCGCGGCAGGTTATCCGCGTCCCGGCCGGGCACGGGGATGCCCCGTCAGACAGGTTGTAAGCCCGAAATTTCCGACCCGGCGCCTCGACGTCTGCTTGAGTGCCGATTCCCATGCGCTTTCCGCGCCCCTTGATCCCTCTCGTCCTCGCCGCCGCGCTAGTCCTCGGGGCGCTCGCCGCGCCCGCCGCCGGGGCGTCGGCGCCATCGGTCTCCTTCGCCGCCCACGCGGCGGCGGCGCGGCGCTTCTGGACGCCCGCGCGGATGCGGGCGGCGCGGCCGATCGAGGGGCCGCGGGCCGCCCGCTCCTCGGCACTGGTCGCCCACGCCTCGGCGCTCGACCCGGCGCTGACGGCGACCTCGGAAACGATCGTCGACCCGACCGACCGCTCCTACCGGGTGAACGGCGCGATCTTCATCTCCGAAGGCCCCGGCTTCGGCTTCGGCCGCTGCTCGGGGACCTCGGTCGTCTCGCCGAACAGGAGCGTCGTCATCACCGCCGGCCACTGCGTCTTCGACGAAGGCCTGTGGTGGGAACGCAAGTGGGTCTTCGTCCCCGGCTACCACCACGGCGAACGTCCCTTCGGCACCTTCACCGCCCACTGGCTGGGGACGACCCCGGCCTGGCACAACCACGAAAACGAGAACTTCGACGTCGGCGCGGCGGTGGTCGGGCGCAACGAAAGAGGCCAGACGCTGGCGGCGGCGGTCGGCGCCGACCGGCTCGCGACCGGGCTCTCTCCCGGCCAGACCTTCGACGTCTACGGCTATCCGGTCGAACAGCCCTTCAACGGCGGCACCCTGCAGGTCTGCCGCGAAGCTGGCTTCGAGGGGCACGACTTCGCCTCGCTCTTCGAACCGGGGCCGCTCGACCTGGCGATCAGCTGCGACGACAGCGCCGGCGGCTCCGGCGGCGGCTGGGTGATCGAAGGCGACGTCCTCAACAGCGTCACCACCTACGGCTATCCGAGCGACCCGTCGACCAACTTCGGCCCCTACTTCGGCCGTGACGTGGCGGACCTCTACACGCGGGCAAAGCGGGTCAAGTGAGCGCCTTCCGTCACACCCCCCACCGCCGCGTTCGCAGTTCTCCGCGCATAGCGCGGAGAACTGCGAACGCACTCGGCGTGGTCGCGGCGGCGGCGATGCTGATCGGCGGCGGCGCGTTCGCCGCCGACGCGCTCGCCGGGCAGGGCGCCCCGAACCATCCCCGGACGGAAGTCGAACCGCGCCTTCAGCTGAGCGGCTCCCACGGCTATCGCCTGCTGGTCTCGGGGCGCGGGCGGACCGTGACGATCGGGGTCTCGCGGGCCGACGACTCCCGGCGCGCCGGGTCCTCGACCACCTACGTCGCCCGCGGCGTCGGCGGCGCCGACGGCATCCACGCGAGCTTTCGCCAGTTCGGCCGTGTCGACCTCCGGTTCCACGCCACCGCCCCCGCCGCGCGGGGCCTGCCGCCCGACTGCTTCGGCGGGACGACCGGCGCGGCGACGATCACCGGCTACTTCACCGGCACGCTCGACTTCCACGGCCAGGGGGGCTACACCGCCGTCCTCGCCCACCGGGTTCGCGGCGAGGTCGTCCTGCCGCCGACCGCGCAGTGCCCGCTGGTCGCGGGCGGCGCCAACCCGCTGCTCGAAGACCCCGCCGCGGCGCTGCCGCCGGCGCGGACGCGGATGAGCCTCTCGGCGCTCGACAAGGCGGGGACCGGGGGCCTGCTGTTCGTCGCCCGGCGGGAGGGCAAGACCGGCTTCTACGCGGAACGGTTCGGCATGGACGGGCGGATCGGCCTGCTGAGCCTCGACTACGCGGTCGGGCCGCGCTCGACCTTCGTCTCCGACCCCCGGGTCAGCTTCGGCCGGGTCCGCCCGCCGAAGCCGTTTCTCGGCTATGGGACCCTGCGCCGCGGGCCGCACGGCAAGCGCTTCTGGACCGGCACCCTCGCCGCCACCTTCCCCGGCGAGGAACGCGTCTCCCTGGTCGGTCCGCAGTTCCACACCACGCTGGCGAGAAGCTTTCCCTAGCCGTCACGCATTCGGCACTCGCGCGTCTTGTTCGGTGCGCGTTTGCGGCCCAGCATCGCTCCCGCCAACCGAGGAAGGGAGATCGATGTTCTACGCAATCCTGGGCTACCTGCACGCCGCCGCCTGGCGGGTCAACGCCGCCATAACCCGCCGGGCGAGGGCGATCCACGTCCTCGCCGAGCAGCGCGGGCAGGGGACGGTCGAGTACGTCGGCCTGATCCTGCTCGTCTCGCTGCTGATGGTCGGGATGGTGGCGGCGATGAAGGGGTTCAACGGCAAGCAGGGGACCGCGCTCGCCAACGTCATCGTCGACAAGATCAAGGAAGCGGTCGACAAGGTCGCCTTCAAGTGAGTTCTGGGCCGCCGGCCCGCGCGGGGCGTCCGGCACGGCACCGCGGTGCCCGCCGGGCGCCCGGCCCACGTCGGCGCGCCGCGTCGCCTCGCCTCTGCGCCGGGTTGCCTCCGGCGAGCCTGCACCCGGGCCCGGTCGTGGTGGACCCGGTGGCAGCGTGGCGGCAGGCCGCTACATTGTCTCTACCAAGCCGCAACAGCTACCTGGGGAGGAGCAAAATGCAGGCTGTGTCTCGTGACGAGGCCCCGATCGCGATCGAGGGCGACGGCGTCGAATTTCGCAAGCAGGAGATCGGCGGTGGCATGTCCGTCGCGTTCGTGAAACTGCCGAAAGGCGCAGACCTCCGGCCCGCGCTGGTAGGTCTGCCGGACGATCTGTGCCCGTGTCCCCACTGGGGCTACGTTCGCTCCGGGCGGCTCCGGATGCATACGGCGGGTGGTGCCGAGGATTACGCCGGCGGTCAAGCGTTCTACTGGGCTGCCGGTCACGCACCGGAGGCGCTGGAGGATGTCGAGTACGTCGACTTTTCGCCCACCGAGGAACTGGATCGGGTCATCGACCACATAACGTCGCAAGGCTGAAGACAGGTCGGGTCGACCGCGCGGCCTCGGCCGCCGAGATAGGCAAGGCCCCCAACCGGTGTCGAACCGGCGGGGCCCTGACGGCTGCCGCGGCGCGTCCACGTCGGCGCGCCCGGCCCGCCGCGCCTGCAAGACTCGCCGCCGATGCCCGCCTCCCGCAGCTACGACCGCGCGCCCGCCGACATCCGACCGGTGACGATCGATCCCGGCTTCGTCGAAAGCGCCGACGGCTCGGCACTGATCTCGGTCGGGCGGACGCGGGTGATCTGCACCGCCTCGGTCTCCGAGCAGGTGCCGCGCTGGATGACCGGCCGCGGCAAAGGCTGGGTCACCGCCGAGTACGCGATGCTCCCGGCCTCGACCGGCGATCGCAAGCAGCGCGACATCTCGAAGGGCAAGCAGGACGGCCGCGGGGTGGAGATCCAGCGGCTGATCGGCCGCAGCCTACGGGTGGTCGTCGACTTCAAGGCGCTCGGCGAACGCAGCGTCTACGTGGACTGCGACGTCCTCGAAGCCGACGGCGGCACCCGCTGCGCGTCGATCACCGGTGGCTTCGTGGCGCTGCGGATGGCCTTCCAGGGGCTGCTCGACCGCAAGCTGATCGAGACGATGCCGCTGACCGGCTCGATCGCCGCGGTCAGCGTCGGCATGGTCGACGGCCGCGCCCTCTGCGACCTCGACTACAACGAGGACTCCCGTGCCGAGGTCGACGCCAACGTGGTGATGACCGGCGACGGCGGCCTGGTCGAGGTGCAGGCGACTGCGGAGCGGACGCCGCTCTCGCGCGCCTCGCTTGACGAGCTGCTCGGCCTCGCCGAGGGCGGCATCGCCCGCCTGCGGGAGGTGCAGGAGCGGGCCGCGTGAGGTGCTGCCGGACCGAGGGTCGGCGTCGCCGGTCGGCGGTCGACCGCCGGGCGGTCGGACGATGATCCTCGCGACCGCCAACCTCCACAAGGTGGGGGAGATGCGCGAACTGCTGCCGGGCGTCGAGCTCGAGCCGCTACCCGCCGGCTATGAGTCGCCGGTCGAGGATGGCGACAGTTTCGAGGCCAACGCGCTGATCAAGGCGCGGGCGGCCCACGCGGCGCTCGGCGGCCCGGTCCTGGCCGACGACTCGGGGATCGAGGCCTTCGACCTGGGCGGCGCGCCCGGCATCTACTCGGCCCGCTACGCCGGCGAGGGAGCGGGCGACGAGGCCAACCTCGACAAGCTGCTGCGCGAGGTCGACGCCGCCGGCGGCGAGCGCCGCGCCGCCTACGTCTGCGTGCTCGCCCTGGTCGAGGAGGACGGCAGCGAGCGCGTCTTCGAAGCGACCTGCACCGGCCGGCTCCTGCGCGAGCGTCGCGGCGGCGGCGGCTTCGGCTACGACCCGGTCTTCGTCCCCGACGACACCGCCGACGGGCGGACGATGTCGGAGCTGTCCCCGACCGAGAAGAACGAGGTCAGCCACCGCGGGCGCGCCGCCCGCCTTCTCGCCGCCCACCTCGGTCGCTGAGCCTCGGGGCGGCGATCCGTCCCGGTCGATTGTCCCCGCCGGGGGTCCCGTCGCCCGTCTGCGCCGGCGCGGCCATCCGAAACGGCGTAGCCGTCCGACACGGCACGCCCCTCCCACCCTCCACTTCGGCAGGTAGGAGGGCGGGACGGGCGTGCCTCCGGGAGCGCCGGCATGCGACCCCGGCACGCCCCCTCGACGCTTGTCGCCCTATGGGTGACAAGCGTCGAGTGCATGACCCGGCGGACGCCCGTCCCCCCGGCTGGCGTTCGCACTTCTCCGCGCATAGCGCGGATGTCTGCGAACTCACCATGAGGCGGCCCGTGGCGTTCGCACTTTGCCGCGGCGGCCTCAACGAGTCAACGCAACAGCTCCTCCATCTTCTCAGCCGGCGTCGCCCACCCCAGCGTCTCCCGTGGGCGCCCGTTCAGCTCGGCCGCGATCCCGTCGAGCTCGACCTGGCCGCGAGCGGCCAGGTCGGTGCCCTTGGGCAGGTACTGGCGCAGGAGGCCGTTGGTGTTCTCGTTGGAGCCCCGCTGCCAGGGCGAGTGGGGGTCGCAGAAGTAGACGGCGACCCCGGTCTCGGCGGTGAACCTGCGATGTTCGGTGAGCTCCTTGCCCTGATCCCAGGTGAGGGAGCGGGCGAGGTGGTCCGGCAGCCGCTCGATCAGCCGGGCGAGCGCGGCGGTCACGTGGGCGCTCCCCCGCTCCTGCAGGGCGGCGAGCATCACGTAGCGGGTCCGCCTCTCGACCAGGGTCGCGACCGCCGAGCGCCCTCCCGCACCGAGGACCAGATCGCCCTCCCAATGGCCGGGGACGGCCCGCGGGTCGACCTCGGGCGGGCGCTCGGCGATCGGCACCATGGCGGGGATCCGGCCACGGCGCTCCGGTCCCTCGCGACGGGGGCGCCGCCTCGTGCGCCCGCTGCGCAGGGCGCGGGTGAGCTCGCGGCGCAGCTCGCCGCGGGACTGGACGTAGAGCGACCGGTAGATGGTCTCGTGGCTGATCCGCATCTCCTCGTCCTCGGGATGGTCGAGTCTCAGTCTGGCCGATATCTGCTGCGGGGACCAGCGCCTGGCGAGGCCCGCCTCCACCTCCTCCCTGAGCCGCGGGAGGAGCGAGAGCTTGCCCGCCCTGGGACGGGCCGCGTGGGCCACGGCGCGACGCTGGGCGCCCAGGGCCCGGTAGCGGCATCTGCCTCCGCCGCGCCCGATCTCGCGGCTGATCGTCGAGCCCGCCCGGTCGAGCCTGCGGCCGATCTCCCGGGCGCTCAGGCCGGCGGCGATCCCGCGGCTGATCTGCTCGCGCTCGGCGAAGCCGAGGCGCAGCCCCGGGGCCTCCGGGTCGGCCGGCCCCCGGAGCCGCGCGTCCTCGCAGAGCCCGTAGACGGTCCGCACGGAGCAGCCGATCGCGGCGGCCACATCACGGGCCGGCTCCCCCGTGCGACATCGCTCGACGATCTCCCGCCGCTCATCGGCCGTCAACCGGCGGCTGCGCCGCCCCGGCCTTCTCCTTCTCGACATCGGTCTCCTTTCGGTCAACGACAACAGGGACTGTTGCGTTGACCGCTGGAGACCGCCCGCGCTATGCGCGGAGAACTGCGAACTCACCGGCTGACCCCTGGTGCGAACTCGTCGTGGCGGCCTCAGGCCTCCGGCAGCAGATTGACCGCGGCGGCGAGGCCGACGGCGCAGACGGTGATCGTGTAGCCGGTGTAGCCGCTGAGCGCGAAGAGGACCGCGGCGACGGCGCAGACGACGACGACGGTGAGCCAGGATGCTCGGGCGAGTGGCATGGTCGGTATTTTCACCTAAGTGCCCGATGCCGCCGCAACAGCCCCCTCATCGGCGGCCGCCGAGGCGGCCCTCTCGTTCCTCACCGAGATGTCGCCCGACCTGCGCGGTGGCGCCATCCTCGCCGCCGACGGCACCGTGCTCGCCGCCTCCGGCGACGCCGGCGCCTGGGCCGAGGAGTCGGTCCCCCTGCTGCGGGTCGCCGACGCGGCCGGCGAGGAGCCGGTCGAGCAGGTCCACGTCGCCACCCAGGCGGGCGAGGTCTTCGCGCTCCGCGAGGGGGGCTTCGTCGCCGTCGTCGTCACCGAGCGCTTCGCGCTCGCCTCGCTGACCTTCTTCGACATGCGCTCGGCCCTGCGCGAGCTCGCCAAGGAGACGAGCTGATGCCGCCGAAGCCACACCGCATCCTGCTCGACCGCGTCTCCGGCTACGCCGACGAGGCCGCCGCCTACATGCGCCGCCGGCGCATCCAGCGCCGGCCCTTCGCCCGCCTCTACTACCCGGAGGGCCGCGCCACCGAGTTCCCCGCCGACTCGACCGTCGGCGCCGAGCTCTTCGTCGCCGCGGGCGCCGTCATCGACCTCACCGCGAAGCGGCGGCGGCAATGACCGAGCTGCTCGACCAGGAGCTCGCCGCGCGGGTGCTCGGCCGCGCGCTGGCCCACGGCGGCCGTTTTGCCGAGGTCTTCGCCGAACGGCGCGGCGGCCTGACGATGGCGATCGACGAGTCGCGCATCGAGTCGGTCCAGGCGGGCGCCGAGGAGGGCGCCGGCGTGCGCGTCGTCGACGGCGCCACCACCTACTTCGCCCACGTCGACGGCCTCCGGCCCGCCGAGCTCGAGCGCGCCGCCGACGAGGCCGCCTCGGCGCTCCGCGCCGGTCGCGCGGAGCCGCGCCCGCTCACCGCCCGCCCGGTCGCGCCGCTGCCGATCGAGGTCGCGCCCGAGGACGTCCCCGCCGCCCGCAAGGCGGAGCTGCTGCGGGAGCTCGACCAGCGCGGCCGCGCCACCGGCGACGAGATCGCCCAGTTCACCGCCTCCTACGCGGAGGCGCGCCGCGTCGTCACGATCGCCAACTCCGACGGCCTCTTCACCGGCGACGACCGCACCCGCACCCGGATCGGCGCCCAGGTGGTCGCCCGTCGCGGCGAGAAGGTGGAGACCGGCGCCGAGACGCTCGGCGCCCACCGCGGCTTCGAGCTGCTCGAAGACGACCCCGGCCAGATCGCCGAGCAGGCCGCCCGCAAGGCGCTCACCCTGCTCGACTCGCGCCCCGCGCCCTCGGGCTCGATGCCGGTCGTCGTCGGCGGCGGCTTCGGCGGCGTCCTCTTCCACGAGATGACCGGCCACGGCCTCGAGATCGACCACATCCACAAGGGGGCCAGCGTCTACATCGGCAAGCTCGGCGAGCAGGTCGCCCAGCCGCTGTTGAACGCCTACGACGACGGCCGCCTGCCCAACGAGTGGGGGAGCGACGCGATCGACGACGAGGGGCAGCCGACGCAGAAGACCCAGGTGATCGAGGGCGGCAGGCTCGTCTCCTACCTCTACGACCACCTCGGCGCCGAGCGCGACGGCGTCGCCTCGACCGGCAACGGCCGCCGCGAGAGCTTCCGCCACCTGCCGCTGCCGCGGATGACCAACACCTACATCGCGCCCGGCGAGTCGACCCCCGAGGCGATGATCGAGTCGGTCAAAAACGGCTTCTATGCAGTGTCTTTCGGCGGCGGCCAGGTCGATCCGGCGACCGGCGACTTCGTCTTCGGCGTCTCCGAGGGCTACCTGATCGAGGACGGCAAGGTGACCAGCCCCTGCACCGGCGCCACCCTGATCGGCAACTGCCTCGACGCGCTGGCGGCGATCGACGCGGTCGGCGACGACTTCTTCATGAAGACCGGGATCTGCGGCAAGGGCGGCCAGCGGGTGCCGGTCGGGACCGGCCAGGGCCACGTGCGGGTGGGCCGGATGACGGTCGGAGGGACGCAGCTGTGAGGCGCCCGCACGCGAGCCGGCGGACGCGGCGACCACGCGGAAGGGCGAGGCGATGAGCGAGCTGCCGAGCGTCGAGCTGTCACCGGCCGCGGCGCGCGCCGTGGAGGCCACCCTCGCCGCTGGCGCGGGCGCCGCCGAGGCCTACGCGAGCCGCGACACCGGTCGTGAGGTGCGCGTCCACGGCGGCGAGGTGGAGAGCCTCACGGCGGCGACCCAGACCGGGATCGGGATCCGCGCCTGGGACGACCATCGGGTCGGCTACGCCTACGGCACCGACCTCTCGGAGGCCGGGGTGGCGGCCCTCGCCGCCCGCGCCGCGGAGATGGCCGCGGTCGCCGACCCCGACGACTTCGCCGCGCCCCCAGCGCCCGCCGAGATCGAGGCGATCGCCGGCCTCGACGACGCCAGCGTCGGCGAGTGGAGCGCCGGCCAGGTGGCCGACCTGGCGCTGACCGTGGAGCGCACCGCGCTGGCCGCCGACCCCCGCGTCGCCGGGGTCGAGACCGCCGTCTACGCCGACTCGACCGAGCAGGTGGCGATCGCCTCCTCCACGGGGATCGCCGCCGCGTATGAGAGCTCCAGCTGCTTCGCCTACCTGCAGGCGCTCGCCGCCGGTGACGGCGGCCGCGAGACCGGCCTCGGCTTCGGTCTTGCCCGCGGCCCGGCCGACCTCGACCCGGAGGCGATCGGCGCCGAGGGGGCCGCGCGCGCGGTCGCGATGATCGGCGCTGCAAAGCCCGCCTCGCGCTCCTGCCCGGTCGTCCTCGACCCGACCGTCGCCGCCAGCTTCGCGGGCCTGATCGGCGGCGCGCTCGGCGCCCGCGCCGTGCAGCGCGGCCGCTCGCCCTTCGCGGGCAGGCTCGGCGAGGAGATCGCCTCCGCGGCCTTCGCCCTGCACGACGACGGCCGCGACCCGGCGGGCGCCGCCTCGGCGCCGTTCGACGGCGAGGGGGTGCCGCGCCGGCGCACCGCGCTGATCGAGGGCGGCGCCCTGCGCAGCTACCTGTACGACACCTACACCGGAAACCGCGAGGGGACGGACTCGACCGGCTCGGCCTCGCGGTCGGGCTACCGCTCGCTGCCCTCGGTCGCGCCCTCTAACCTCGTCGTCGCCCCCGGCGACCTCTCCACCGAGAGCCTGCTCGCCGAGGCGGGCGATGGCATCTTCGTCACCGACGTCGCCGGCCTGCACTCGGGGGTCAACCCGGTCACCGGCGTCTTCTCGGTCGGCGCCTCGGGACGGGTGATCCGCGACGGCGCGCTCGCCGAGCCGGTTCGCGAGTTCACGATCGCGGGCGAGTTGGTGGCGATGCTGCGGGCGGTCGCCGCGGCCGGTTCGGAGGCCCGCTGGGTGCCTTTCGGCGGCTCGGTGTCGACGCCGCCGCTGCTGGTCTCCGAGCTTTCGATCAGCGGAACCTGATCAACCCACTCAAGCTCCTTTTGGCTTCCGGCGCGGGTTGCCGCCGGGCGGCGTTGTTAGATTGCGGCTCATCTTCAACCCCCGAGGAGGAATCACGACGTGACCAAGGCTGAGTTTCTGGACCAACTCGCAGGAGACGACCGGCTGGGCAGCAAAAAAGCGGCGAGCGACGCGGTCGACGCCGTCCTCGACGCGATCACCGGCGCTCTCGCGGCGGGCGACGAGGTCAGCTTCACCGGCTTCGGCAAATTCCACGTCGCCGAGCGCGGCCCGCGCCAGGGCGTGAATCCCCGCACCGGCGAGCGGATCACGATCCCGGGCGGCAAGGTGCCCCGCTTCTCCGCCGGCTCCGCCCTGAAGAACAAAGTCAAGGGCTGACACCGACCCAGGGTCCACCCGGTTCCGGGATGGGCTCCAAGTTCGCCGACCGGCTGGCGGCGCTCGTCGAGGAGCGCCGCAGCCAGGTCTGCCTCGGCCTCGACCCCGATCCCGCCCGGCTGTTGCCGGGAATCGCGGTCGAGGCCGATGGCGGCGACCCCCCCGCGGTCCTTGCGGGCCGCGCCGTCGCCGCCCACTGCCGCGCCCTGATCGAGCGGGCCGGACCCCATTGCGTCGCGGTGAAGCCGCAGCTCGCCTGCTTCGAGCGGCTCGGCCCACCCGGCTGGGAGGCGCTCGCGGCCGCCCGTGATGCCGCCCGCGAGGCGGGCCTCCTCTTCCTCGCCGACGGCAAGCGCGGCGACGTGCCGGTGACCGCCGCCGCCTACGCCCAGGCGCTGATCGGCTCGACCCCGACCCCCTGGGGCGAGGTCGCTGGCCTCGGCGCCGACGCCTTCACCGCCAACCCGCTGCTCGGCGGCGACGCGCTGGAGCCGCTCGTCGCCGCCTGTGAGGGGACCGGGGCGGGGATGTTCGTCCTCGTGCGCACCAGCAACCCCGGCGCCGCCGACCTGATGGACCTGCCGTCCCCGGAGGCGCCGCTGCACGAGCGCCTCGCCGCGCTGGTCGAGTCGCTCTCCGGGCGCCTGCTCGGCGAGGGCGGCCTCAGTGGCCTGGGCGCCGTCGTCGGCGCCACCGAGCCCGGGCACATCGCCCGCCTGCGCGAGCTGATGCCGCGCTCGGTCTTCCTGCTGCCCGGGGTGGGCGCCCAGGGAGGTCGCCCCGAGCTGCTCGGCGCCGCCTTCGCGCCGGGCCCGGCGGCGGCCCTCGTCGCCTCCTCGCGCGGGATCGCCGGCGCCCCGGACCCGGCCGCGGCGGCGGCGGAGCTGCGGGCGAAGCTCTGGGAGATCTCGAACGCCTGAGCCGAAGGGGCCGGCGCTCGCCTCCCGCGCCGCTACGATGCCGCTCCAAGACAGCCCGGGGCGGAGCCCCGCGGGCACCCGGTCAGATGAGAAGAAAGCGAAGCTGGATAGCCAGGTTCCTCGCCTTGGCCGCCCTGGCGGCGGCGGTCGTGGTGGTGATCGTGGTCGCGTCCAATACGCACCTGCACAGCAGCTCGGGCGGCAACGCCGGCCAGACCCAGGCGCAGCGCAAGCAGCACAAGAAGAAGCGGACCACGGCCAAGGTCTACGTGGTGAAGAGCGGCGACACGCTGATCTCGATCGCCCGCAAGACCGGCATCCCGGTCGCCGAACTGCAGGCGCTGAACCCTGAAGTCGACCCGCAGATCCTGATCGCGGGCGAGAAGTTGAAGCTGCAGAAATGAGCCGGCGCCGGATCGGCGCCCTTCTCGCGATCCTGCCGGCGCTCCTCCTCTGCCTCTGCGCGAGCGCGCAGGCGAACCCGCCGCACGTCCTGGCCAAGTCCTGGGCGCTGGTCGACGGCCGGACCGGCGAGGTGCTGACCTCCCACGCCGGCAACGAACGGCGGCTGGTCGCCTCGACCACCAAGCTGATGACCGCCTACGTCGCGATCAAGGACCTGCCGCTGGACAAGGTCGTGCGGGCCCGCCGCTATGAGTACGAATACGGCGAGTCGGTGATGGGCCTGCGGCCGGGCCAGAAGATCAGCGTCCGCGACCTCCTCTACGGGCTGATCCTGCTGAGCGCCGGCGACGCCGCCCACACGCTGGCGATCGACGCGGCGGGCTCGGTGAAGAAGTTCGTCGCCCAGATGAACCGCCACGCGGCGGCGCTCGGGCTCACCAACACCCACTTCGCCAACCCGGTCGGGCTCGACCAGAAGGGCAACTACTCGAGCGCCCTCGACCTGGCGGCGCTGACCGTGGAGCTGGAGCGGATCCCGGCCTTTGCCAAGATCGCCGCCTCCCGCGAAGCGGTGCTGCGCAGCGTCCACCCGAAGCGCCGCATCCACACGATCAACGAGCTGCTCGAAATGGCCCCCTGGGTGACCGGCGTGAAGACCGGCCACACCTGGAAGGCGGGCTACGTCCTGGTCGGCTCGGGGCGCCGGCACGGCATCCGGCTGATCTCGGTGGCGATCGACGCGCCGACCGACGAAACCCGCTTCTCCGACAACCTCGAACTGCTCGAGTGGGGCTTCCGCCAATACCACCGGCGCAAGGCGCTCCGCCGGGGCCAGGAGCTCGCCCGCCCGGCGATCCGCTGGTCCGGCGGCGAACTGCCGCTGCTGGTGGGCCGCTCGCTGGCCGTCCGCCTGCGCAAGGGCCAGAAGGTCCAGGTCGAGGTCGACGCGCCGGGCCAGGTGAGCGGCCCGATCCGCCGCGGCGCCCGGCTGGGCAGCGCCACGGTGAGCGTCGACGGGCTGCGGGCCGGGACCGTCCCGCTGCTCGCGAGCCGCTCGATCCCGGCCGCGAGCAGCTTCGACCGGGCCCGCGAGTTCGTCGGCGAACATCCCGTCCCCCTCGCGGTCGCGGCGTGCGCGATACTGGTCGCAGCGATACTTCTCGGGCGGCTGGTCCGCCGAATCCGACGGGGAAAGCGGGTGCAGAAGAAGTGATCCTGACGGTGACGCTGAACGCGGCGATCGATCGCACCGTCGCGGTACCGAACTTCCAGCTGGGCCGCCGCCACCGCGCGGTGGAGAGCCGCACCGTGGCGGGCGGCAAGGGCATCAACGTGGCGCGGGCCCTGAACCTGCTGGGCCGGCCGGTGATCGCGACGGGGTTCGTCGGCGGGCCCTCGGGCACCCGCGTGCTCGAAGAGCTCCAGGAAGAGTCGGTGCTCACCGATTTCATCCAGATCGCCGCCGAGACGCGGATCAACCTGGCGGTGATCGACCCGACCTCCGGCGAGCAGACCGAGATCAACGAGCGTGGCCCGGCGGTCTCGGCGGAGGAGACGAAGCGCCTCTTCGACCGCATCGGCTACCTCGCCGGCGGCACCAAGATCTGCGTGCTGGCGGGCTCGCTGCCGCCCGGGGCCGGGGACGACCTCTACGCGCGGCTGATCGACGACCTGCGGCGGCGCGGCGTGCCGGTCGTCCTCGACGCCGAGGGCGAGGCGATGCTGGCCGGGGTGCGGGCGGGCGCGACGATGGTGACCCCGAACGAGCGCGAGGCCGAGGAGCTGGTCGGCCAGGAGTTCGCCGACGGGTCCGACCTCACCACCGGCCTTCTGGAGCTGGTCCGGCTGGGCGCCGAGGAGGCGGCGATCACCCGCCCCGAAGGCTGCGTGGCGGCGGTCGGCGAAAACTCGGAGCGGCGCCTGCTGGAGGTCCACACCGAGTCGCTGGAGCCGGTCTCCACGGTCGGCTCCGGTGACGCCTTCGTGGCCGGCTACGTCGCCGCCCGCTACGAGGGACGCAGCGCCGAGGAGTGCCTCGCCTACGGGGTCGCCTGCGGGGCGGAGTCGACCCAGCACTTCGGCGCCGGCACCGTCGACCGCAACCAGGTGGAGCGGCTGCTGGGCGGCGTCGCCGTCCACGATCTGGAGGTCCCGGCCGAAGTGTAGGCTGGACGTTCAACGCCAGCCCTGGAGGTAGCCACTTTGGAAATCGAAATCGGCCGCGGAAAGAAAGGGCGGCGCGCCTATGGATTCGACGACATCGCGATCGTTCCTTCGCGCCGCACGCGGGACCCTGACGACATCGACATCACCTGGACGCTAGGTCCCTACCGCTTCGATCTGCCGCTGCTCGCCTCCGCGATGGACGGCGTGGTGAGCCCCGAGACCGCTGCGCTGACCAACCAGCTCGGTGGGCTGGGCGTCCTCAACCTGGAGGGCATCTGGACGCGCTTCGAGAACGCCGAAGAGAAGCTCGAGGCGATCTCCGCGGCGCCCAAGCACGAAGCGACCCGGCTGATGCAGGAGATCTACACCGAGCCGGTGAAGCCGGAGCTGATCGGTCGCCGGGTCGAGGAGATCAAGGCGAAGGGGAGCGTCGTCTGCGGCTCGCTGACGCCGCAGAAAGTGCGCGAGCACTACGAGGCCGCGATCGAGGCGGGTCTCGACATCCTCGTCGTCCAGGGCACCGTGATCTCCGCCGAGCACGTCTCGACCACGGTCGAGCCGCTGAACCTGAAGGAGTTCATCGCCGAAGTACCGGTGCCGACGATCGTCGGCGGCTGCGCCTCCTACTCGACCGGCCTGCACCTGATGCGGACCGGCGCGGTCGGGGTCCTGGTCGGGGTCGGCCCGGGCGCCGCCTGCACCACCCGTGGCGTGCTTGGGATCGGCGTCCCGCAGGCGACCGCGATCGCCGACGTGGCGGCGGCCCGCGCCCAGCACATGCTGGAGACCGGCGAGTACGTGAACGTGATCGCCGACGGCGGCATGCGGACCGGCGGCGACGTCTCCAAGGCGATCGCGATGGGCGCCGACGCGGTGATGATCGGCTCGCCGCTCGCCCGCGCCAAGGAGGCTCCCGGCCGCGGCTTCCACTGGGGGATGGCCACCTTCCACCCCTCGCTGCCGCGCGGCACCCGCGTCTCGACCAAGCAGGACGGCACGATGGAGCAGATCCTGCTCGGGCCGGCGCAGGAGAACGACGGCACCTTCAACCTGATGGGGGCGCTGAAAACCTCGATGGCCACCTGCGGCTACGAGGACATCCGCTCCTTCCAGCGGGCCGAGGTGATGGTCGCTCCCGCCCTGATGAGCGAGGGCAAGAAGCTGCAGACCGAGCAGCAGGTCGGCATGGGATCGAACGGGCGGGCCGCCGTGAGCGCTGGAGTCGCAGTATCGGATGACTGATCCCGTGGGAGCATCTCCCGCTCCCACGGGGGCGACTCCTGCTCCCACGGGGGCGCCTCCTCCGGCGGGTGGCGCCGTAGGGGGGGCCATGTCCGAGGAAGCTTCAGCTACCGCAGGACATGGGGGGTCCCCTGCGGCGACAGGACCCGCCGGCCGGATCGCTGCCGAGGAGGTACTGGTTCTCGATTTCGGGGGGCAGTACTCGCAGTTGATCGCGCGCAGGATCCGCGAATGCGGCGTGTTCGCCGAGATGCTGCCGGCGCACGTGCCGATCGAGCGGATCCGGCAGCGCAAGCCGAAGGCGCTGGTGCTCTCCGGCGGGCCCGCTTCGGTCTACGAACCGGGGGCGCCGGCGTTCCCGGAGGAGCTGCTGGAGCTGGACATCCCGATGCTCGGCATCTGTTACGGCATGCAGGTGATGGCGCTGGCGCTGGGCGGCAAGGTCGACGGGGCGGAGGCGGGCGAGTTCGGCCGGACCGAGCTGACCCTGCGCGACGGCGGCGGCAGGCTGCTCGCCGGTCTGCCCGAGGAGCAGAGCTGCTGGATGAGCCACCGCGACATCGTCCGCGAGCCGCCGGCCGGGTTCACCGCCTTGGCCTCCTCGCCGAGCTCGCCGGTGGCCGCCTATGAGATGCCCGCCCGCGGCCTCTACGGGATCCAGTTCCACCCCGAGGTCGTCCACACGCCCTACGGGACCGAGATCCTCACCCGCTTCCTGCGCGAGGTCGCCGGCTGCGTCGAGCACTGGAGCGCCGAGTCGGTGATCGCCGAACAGGTGGAGAAGGTCCGCGCCCAGGTCGGCGACGGGCGGGTGATCTGCGGCCTCTCGGGCGGCGTCGATTCCTCGGTCGCGGCGCTGCTCGTCCACAAGGCGGTGGGGGAGCGGCTTACCTGCATCTACGTCGACCACGGGATGATGCGGCTGAACGAGTCCGAGCAGGTGGTCGAGACCTTCTCCCAGTTCGGCATCCCGCTGATCGCGGTCGACGCCGAAGAGCGCTTCCTCGCCAAGCTCGCCGGGGTCGACGACCCGGAGCGCAAGCGCAAGATCATCGGCGAGGAGTTCATCCGCGTCTTCGAGGAGGAGGCCGGCAAGCTCGAGGACATCGGCTACCTCGTCCAGGGGACCCTCTACTCGGACGTGATCGAGTCGGGCGGCTCCGACCACGCGGCGACGATCAAGTCCCACCACAACGTCGGCGGCCTGCCGGAGGAGTTCGACCTCGACCTGGTCGAGCCGCTGCGGATGCTCTTCAAGGACGAGGTGCGCGCGGTCGGCGCCGAGCTCGGCCTGCCCGAGCGGATGGTCTGGCGCCAGCCCTTCCCGGGACCGGGCCTGGCGATCCGCATCGTCGGCGGCGAGGTCAACCGCGAACGACTCGACATCCTGCGCGCCGCCGACGCGATCCTGCAGGAGGAGATCCGCGCCGCCGAGATGTACCGGCAGCTGTGGCAGTCCTTCTGCGTCCTGCCGGTGGTCCGCTCGGTGGGGGTCCAGGGCGACGGCCGCACCTATGCCTACCCGATCGTGATCCGCGCCGTCACCTCCGACGACGCGATGACCGCGGACTGGGCGCGGCTGCCTTACGACCTGCTGGAGCGCGTCTCCAATCGGATCATCAACGAGATCCGCGGCGTCAACCGCTGCGCCCTCGACATCTCCTCGAAGCCGCCCGCGACTATCGAGTGGGAGTAGCGGACGCCGGCGCCACGGCGGCGTCATCGTCGGCCGCCGCTTCGTCGGCGCCGCGCCGCTGGGTCCAGACGAACCAGCCGGCCCCGACCAGGGTGAGGAGGATCGCGAGCCAGAAGTTCAACCGCTCGCCGAGGATGTAGTGGGAGGGGTCGACCCGCAGGCTCTCCTCGAAGATGCGGAAGGCGGAGTAGCCGGTGACGTAGAGGGCGAAGAGCCCCGGTGGGCGGATCTTGCGGTGGTGCCCGAGCCAGACCAGGAAGCCGGCCAGGGCGAGGTCCCAGGTCAGCTCGTAGAGGAAGGTCGGCTGGAAGGTCGCGTACTGGGTGTAGCCCGCGGGCCGGTGTTGGGGTTCGATCTGCAACGCCCAGGGCAGGCTCGACGGCCCACCGAACAGCTCCTGGTTGAAGTAGTTGCCGATCCGGCCGATCGCCTGGGCGACGAGCAGCGCCGGGGCGGTCGCGTCCATGAAGGCGGTGACCGAGACGC
This sequence comes from uncultured Actinomycetes bacterium, assembly GCA_963766705.1. GTDB lineage: Bacteria > Actinomycetota > Thermoleophilia > Solirubrobacterales > 70-9 > VAYN01. Next base: position 395,849 of record CAVYBE010000008.1, on the reverse strand, counting down.
CCGCCCGGCGCACCCGCCAGATGCCCACCGCGGCGCCCGCCGCGACCCCGCCCCAGATCCCCAGGCCGCCGTCCCAGACCGCGATCGGGCCGTACCAGACGTGCGGCATTTCCGAGAAGCTGGTGATGTCGAAGTAGAGGCGGCCGCCGAGCAGGCCGGCCGGGAAGGCCCAGATCGCGACGTCGTAGACGAGGTCGGGGTCACCGCCCTGCTCGCGCCAGCGCCGCCGCACGATCAGGATCGCGGCGGTCACCGCGATCGCGTACATCAGCCCGTAGGCGTGGATCTCGAAGGGCCCGAGGGTGATCCCGTTGCTCGACGGGCTGGGGATCGATGCGATCACGGAGCGGGATTCTCCCTGATGCGGTTCAAGGGCGATGAAAGAGCCCCCGTCCGCGGGGTGCACTCGCGGTTTCCCGCATCGCATGGGGGTGGCTGTCCTTTGTAGCCCAGAGGGCTACAAAGGACACGAACCCCCCCTGCGGGCGTTCGCGGGGAAGGGTGAAGGAGGGGCCTCGATGAAAACGAGAACAGTTCTCAAGAGTGTGGTAGGTTGCCGCAGTGATGAGAACGCGTCTCAAATTCTCCGGGGCCGCGCTCGGGCTCGGTCTCGTCCTCCTGCTCGCGCTCGCGGGGTGCGGCGGGGCCGGGTCGACCACGGGCGAAGGCGGCAAGCTGAACGTCGTCGCCGCCGAGGACTTCTGGGGCAGCGTCGCCCAGCAGGTGGGCGGGGACAGGGTTGCGGTGACCGAGATCATCACCAACCCCTCCGCCGATCCCCACGACTACGAACCGACCGGGGAAGACGCCCGCGCCCTGGCGTCCTCCCAGGTGTCGATCGTCAACGGGATCGGCTACGACGAATGGGCCTCGAAGCTGCTCGCGGCCAACCCGGAAGCCTCGCGGGTCGAAGTCGAGGTCGGCGAAGTGCTGGGCCTCGAAGCCGGTGACAACCCGCACCAGTGGTACTCGCCCACGGCTGTCCACAAGGTGGTCGCGGCGCTCCTCGCCGCCTTCGAGCGGGCCGATCCCGGGCACGACGCCTACTACGAGGCGCAGGCGGCCCGGTTCGACGCGAAGGGCCTCGCCCGCTACAACCGGCTGATCGCGCAGATCAGGCATGAATTCGGCGGCACGCCGGTGGGTGCCTCGGAGAGCATCTTCGAACCGCTGGCGCCGGCGCTGGGGCTGCGGCTCCTCACCCCGCAAGGCTTCCTCGACGCGGTCTCCGAGGGCAACGAACCGAGCCCCTCCGAGAAGGCGACCGCGGACCGCCAGATCGCCGATGGCCAGATCCGCCTCTGGGTCTACAACAGCCAGAACGCGACCCCGGACGTGAAGCGGCTGAACGAGGCGGCCGAAGCGGCCGGGATCCCGATCGCGTCCGTGACCGAGACCCTGACCCCGGAAGGGGCGAGCTTCCAGGCCTGGATGGTGCGCGAGCTGGAAGGCATCCGGCGGGCCCTCCGCGCCGCCGAAGCGGGAGGGGGAGGCGGATGAGCGCGGCGGGCTCATCGGCGGCGGTCGTGCTGCGCGACGCCGCCGCCGCACGCGGCGGCGCGCCGGTCTGGTCGGGCGTCGACCTGACGATCGGCCGCGGCGAGTTCGTCGCGGTGCTCGGCCCCAACGGGGCGGGCAAGTCGACCTTCCTCGACGTGGTGCTCGGCCTGCTGGCGCCGAGCGCGGGCTCGGTGAGCGTGCTCGGCGAGGCGCCGCGCGCCGCCCGCGGGCGGATCGGCTACCTGCCGCAGCGGCGCAGCTTCGACCCCTCGACCAGGGTGCGCGGCGTCGACGTCGTGCGGCTCGGCCTCGACGGCGCCCGTTGGGGGCTGCCGCTGCCCGCGGCGCTGTCGGCCTCCGGCCGGGCGGCCCGCGCGAAGGTCCGGGAGACGGTCGAGCTGGTGGGTGCCGCCGCCTACGCAGAGCGCCCGATCGGCTCACTCTCGGGCGGCGAGCAGCAGCGGCTGCTGATCGCCCAGGCCCTGGTCCGCGACCCCGAGCTGCTGCTGCTCGACGAGCCGCTCGACAGCCTCGACCTGCCCAACCAGGCGGCGGTCGCGGCGCTCGTCCAGCGGATCTGCCGCGCCAAGGGCGTCACCGTCGTCCTCGTCGCCCACGACGTCAACCCGATCCTCGGCTACCTCGACCGGGTCGTCTACTTCGCCGGCGGGCGCGGGGTGGAGGGGGCGCCGCGCGAGGTGATCGACGCCGACGTGCTGAGCCGCCTCTACGGCTCGCCGATCGAGGTCGTGGAAACGCCGAGCGGCCGGCTGATCGTGGTCGGCACCCCCGACCCCGGCCACTGCGCGGACGGCCACGAGCCCGTCGGGGCGCAGGAGCAGGCGCCGGCCGGATGAGCCCCTCGGCCCCGCATCTCACCTGGGACCTGGTCGCCGACTGGGAACGGCTGACCGCCTACCCGTTCATGGTGCAGGCGCTCGAGGCGGGCGCGATCGTCGCCGTCATGGCCGGGGCGATCGGCTGGTTCATGGTGTTGCGGCGCCAGGCCTTCGCCGGGCACACGCTGGCGGTGATCTCCTTCCCCGGTGCCGCGGCCGCGACGCTGGCGGCGATCCCGATCGCGATCGGCTACTTCGGCGCCTGCGGCCTCGGCGCCCTGGCGCTCGCCGCGGTCGGCCGCGACGGGGCCGGCGGCCGCTCCGGCGAGTCGGCGGGGATCGGCGTGGTGCAGGCCTTCGCGCTCGGGCTCGGCTTCCTCTTCGTCGGCCTCTACGGCGGTCAGCTGGCGGGCCTCGAGGAGCTCCTGTTCGGCACCTTTCTCGGCATCACCTCGGGGCAGGTGCTGACCCTGCTGGTCATCGCGGTCGTCGTGCTGGCGGCGCTGGCGGCGCTCGGCCGGCCGCTGCTCTTCGCCTCGGTCGACGGGGCGGTGGCGCGGGCGGGCGGCGTGCCGACCCGGCTGCTCGACGTCGCCTTCCTGGCGCTGCTGGGGATGGCGGTGGCGGCGACCGCGCAGATCACCGGCGCGCTCCTGGTCTTCGCCCTGCTGGTCACGCCGGCGGCGACCGCCCAGCTCATCACCGCGCGGCCGGTGCGCGGCCTGGCGCTGGCGATCGTCCTCGCCTTCGCCGTCACCTGGCTCGGCCTCGGGATCGCCTACTTCTCGCCCTACCCGGTCGGCTTCTGGGTGACCAGCCTCAGCTTCGCTCTCTACGTCGCGGTCCGCGCCTCTTCCGCGCTGCGCCGCCGGCCCGCCCCCCGACTCTTTTCGGCCTCTGGGCGACAAGAGTCGGGGTTGTCGGAGGGGGTGGGGTGATGCTGGCGCATGAATTCATGCGCAACGCCTACCTGGCGGGGACGTTCGTGGCGCTCGCCTGCGGGGCGATCGGCTGGTTCGTGGTCCTGCGCGCCCAGGTCTTCGCCGGCGACGCGCTCAGCCACGTCGCCTTCGCCGGGGCGCTGGGCGCGGCGGCGCTTGGCATCGACATCCGCCTCGGCCTCTTCGTCGTGACGATCGGCGTCGGGGCGGCGCTCGGCGGGCTCGGCGAGCGGGCGCGCGCCGACGATGTGGTGATCGGCACCGTCTTCGCCTGGATCCTCGGCCTCGGCGCGCTCTTCCTCTCGCTCTTCGTCAGCGGCTCCAGCGGCAACGACGGGACCGCGGCGGTCCGCGTCCTCTTCGGCTCGATCCTCGGCCTCTCGGCGGCCGACGCGCGCCTCGCCGCGGCGGTGGCGATCGCCGCCTGCCTCGCCCTCGCGGCGATCGCCCGGCCGCTCCTGCTCGCCTCCCTCGACCCCCGGGTGGCGCGCGGCCTCGGCGTCCCGGTCCGCGCCCTCGGCGTCGGCTTCTTCCTGATCCTCGGCGCGGTCGCCGCCGAGGCGACCCAGGCGGTCGGCGCCCTGCTGCTCCTGGGGCTGCTGGCGGCGCCGGGCGGCGCGGCGCGCCTGCTCACCGACCGTCCCTGGCTGGGGATCGGCCTCGCGGCGGCGATCGCGGTGGGCTCGATGTGGCTGGGGCTGTGGCTCTCCTACACGATCGAATCGCTGCCCGCCGGAACCGCGGTGGTCGGCGTCGCGACCGCGGTCTTCCTGGTCGCCGCGCTGCGCGATCGGGCGCGCGACCGCCGGCCGTTGCTGCCCACCCGAGGCGCCGGCGCCCGGGCCTGGGCGGGCCGGCCGAAGTCGGACGCGAGCCCCGCCGGGGCTGCGGTGCCGGGGGCTAGGATCGAAGGGTGAGCACGCAGGCGAAAACCTCGCCGGGCGGTGTCTGGGCCGAGCACGCGCTGGCCGCCCTCGCCGACGCCGGCTTCCGGCGCGGCGGCGCCCGCACGGCGGTGGTCGAGGCGCTTGCCGGGCACGACTGCGCGGTGACCGCGCTCGACCTCGACGACGAGCTGCGCCGGCGCGAGCCGCCGGTCGGCCGGGCCAGCGTGTACCGCGCCCTGGAGCAGCTCGAGCAGCTCGGCCTGGTGCAGCGGATCGAGGTCTGCCGCGGCACCGCCGGCTTCGAGCGGGTCGACCCGACCGGCCACCACCATCACCACGCGATCTGCCGCGACTGCGGCCGCATGGTCCCCTTCGAGGACTCCGGCCTGGAGCGCGCCCTGGAGGAGGTGGCGGGGACGATGAGCTTCGACGTCACCGAGCATGACGTGGTCCTGCGCGGCCGCTGCGAGCGCTGTTCTCACTGACGCAGGCCGGGCTTGCCCCACCGGTGGGTCGCCCCGGGCAACGCCCGGCGGCCAACCTGGCTATCATTCCCCGGCCGCGTGGGCGTTGCCCGCGCTTTTTTTCGCGATGAAGACCTTTGTGGCAACAGCCGAGAACCGCGAGCGCGACTGGTACGTCGTCGACGCCGAGGGCCAGACCCTGGGCCGGCTGGCGACGCAGATCGCCGACGCGCTGCGCGGCAAGCGCAAGCCGACCTACACGCCGCACGTCGACACCGGCGACTTCGTCGTCGTCGTCAACGCGGAGAAGATCCGGGTCACCGGCGACAAGCTGGCCCAGAAGACCTACTGGCGCCACAGCGGCTACCCGGGCGGGATCAAGTCCCGCAGCCTCGGCGAGATGCTCGAGCGGCGCCCCGAGGAAGTGATCCGCAAGGCCGTCAAGGGAATGCTGCCGCGCAACCGGCTCGCCCGCCGTCAGCTGACCAAGCTGAAGGTGTACGCCGGGCCCGACCACCCGCACGCCGCCCAGCAGCCGAAACCGATGGAGATCAAGCGATAGATGCCTGACGAGACGAACGAGACTTCAGAGCAGCAGCAGCCGGTGGACGAGACGACCGAGGGACAGACCGACCCGACCGCGGGTCCTGTCGCCGACGAGGCGCCCTCGTCCTCACAGGCTGCGGGCGAGGACGCCCCATCGGCGCCACCCGCGGAAGAGGCCGGGCAGGCCGCGGCCGAGGGCTCGGACGCCGGCACGACTGAAGAGCAGCCCCAAGCTGACGCCGCGGAGCAGCCCGAGCAGCCCCAGGCTGACGCCTCCGAGGCGGGCGAGGAGCCGCAGGCCGAGGCCCCGGCGCAGCCCCCGGAGCGGCCCGCTCCGGCCGCCAAAGAGGAGAAAAGGGACGTCATCCCGGGCGCCGACCTCGAACCGATCGCGGTCGAACCGGAGCGTCCCGAGCTCTCCGCCGAGGAGCGCGCCCGGCTGGAGGCCGAGGAAGAAGAGAAAGCGCGCCGTGAGGCCGAGCGCGCCGCCGCCGAAAACGAGTCGTCGGTCGCCGAACGCGCCCCGGCGAAAATGGAGAGCGGCGCCCGCTTCCTCGCCACCGGCAAGCGCAAGACCTCGATCGCCCGCGTCATCTTGCTCCCCGGTAGCGGCAAGTTCAGCGTCAACGGCCGTGAGCTCGACGAGTTCTTCCCCCGCCCGCTGCACCAGACGATGGTGCGCCAGCCGCTCACCGTCTCCGGCTACGAGGGCAACGTCGACGTCCGCGTCCGCGTCCACGGCGGCGGCATCTCCGGCCAGGCCGGGGCGGTCCGCCACGGGATCGCCAGGGCGCTCACCGAGGTCGACGCCGAGCTGCGCGGCGACCTCAAGCGCCGCGGCTTCCTGACCCGCGACTCACGCGCCAAGGAGCGGCGCAAGGCCGGGTTCAAGAAGGCCCGTAAGAAGCCGCAGTTCAGCAAGCGCTGAGTCCGACCCGACCCCACCTTCCGCATTAGTCTCTGTCGGTGGCCCACGCGAGCCGGAAGCTGTTCGGAACCGACGGTGTCCGGGGCGAGGCAGGCACCTTCCTCACCGCCGAGCTGGCGACGGCGCTCGGCCGCGCCGCGACCGCCTCGTTGGCCGCGCCGCGCCCGCAGGTCCTGATCGTCCGCGACACCCGCGAGTCGGGGCCGATGCTGGAGTCGGCGCTGGCGGCCGGGATCGCCGCGGCGGGCGGCGACGCGCTGCTGGCCGGCGTCCTGCCGACTCCGGCGGCGGCGATCCTCGTCCGCCGCCTCGGCCTCGACCTGGCGGCGGTCGTCTCCGCCTCCCACAACCCCTACGGGGACAACGGGATCAAGTTCTTCTCCGCCGCCGGGACCAAGCTGCCCGACGAGGTCGAGGCGCGGATCGAGGCGCTGATGGACGGCGACGGGCCCCCGCCTGCCGCCGAGCCGGGGCGGATCGGGGAGCTGAACGGCGGTGAGGACGACTACGTGCGCGAGCTCGCGGCCGCCTTCCGGATCGACCTCTCCGGCCGCAAGGTCGCCCTCGACTGCGCCAACGGCGCCACCTACCGGGTCGCGCCGCGGATCTTCGAGCAGTTCGGGGCGACGGTCGAGGCGATCGGCGTCGATCCCGACGGGCGCAACATCAACGCGGGCGTCGGCTCCACCCACGTCGAGGCGCTGGCCGCCCGGGTCGCCGCCTCCGACGCGGAGATCGGCTTCGCCTTCGACGGCGACGGCGACCGGGTGCTCGCGGTCGACGGCGCCGGGCGCGTCCACGACGGCGACGAGTTGATCGCGCTCGCCGCCCGCGGCCTCGCCTCGCGCGGCGAGCTCGGCGGCGGCGTCGTGGTGACCGTGATGACCAACTTCGGCTTCCACCAGGCGATGGCGGAGGCGGGGATCGACGTCGCCGTCACCCCGGTCGGAGATCGCTACGTGATCGACGAGATGCTGCGCCGCGAGTGGCGGCTCGGCGGCGAGCAGTCCGGCCACATCATCGCCTCCGACATCGTCGCCACCGGCGACGGGATCGCCGCCGCGCTGCTGACCATGCGCGAGCTCGCCGGGTCATCGCTGGCCGACGCGGTGCCGATGGAGAAGCTGCCGCAGCGGCTCGTCAACGTCGAGGTCGCCGACCGCGAGAGCCTCGCGGGCGCGGGCGCCGTCTGGGACGCGGTCGCCAAGGAGAGCGCCGCGCTGGACGGCCGCGGGCGGGTCCTCCTGCGCCCTTCGGGCACCGAGCCGCTGGTGCGGGTGATGGTCGAGGCGCCGGAGGTGGCCGAGGCCGACGCGGTCTGCGACCGGCTGGTGGCGCTGGTCCGCGCCGAGCTCGGCTGAGAACCTGAGCCGGCGCCGGCCGCGCGGGCCGGCGGGTGCGGCCCGCCGCTCAAGATTCGGCGCCCCCGGGCCGAGTCAGTCTCTAACCTCCTTTCCCTTCTTATGTGCGGAATCGTCGGATACGTGGGCAAGAGGCCCTGCGAGGAGCTGCTGCTCCAGGGCCTCGAAAAGCTCGAATACCGCGGCTATGACTCGGCCGGGATCAGCCTGCTCGAGGACGACGGCGCGGTCGAGTCGGTCCACGCGGTGGGCAACCTCGCCAACCTGCGGGCCGCGGTCGAGCGGGCCGCCAACGGCAACGGTGCGCTCGCGCCCGCCGAGACCGGCATCGCCCACACCCGCTGGGCGACCCACGGCCGGGTCACCGAGCAGAACGCCCACCCGCACGACGACAGCTCCGGCAAGGTCCACATCGTCCTCAACGGGATCGTCGAGAACCACGCCGAGCTGCGCCGCCGGCTCGCCGCCGAAGGCCAGGAGTTCACCTCCGAGACCGACGCCGAGGTGGTCGCCCACCTGATCGCCCACCACTACGACGGCGACCTCGCCGCCGCCACCCGCGCCGCCTATGCCGAGCTGCGCGGCCACTACGCCTTCGTCGCCATGCACGCCGACGAGCCCGCGCGCCTGCTCGGCGCCCGCAAGGAGTGCCCCTTGGTCGCCGGGCTGGGCGAGGGGGAGACCTTTCTCGCCTCGGCGATCCCCGCCTTCCTCGCCGACACCCGCGTCGCGGTGCCGATCGAAAACGGCGAGCTGGTCGAAATCGAAGCCGACGAGGTGCGGATCACCGACACCGAGGGCAACCCGGTCGAGCGCGCCCCCGAGGAGGTGACGTGGGACGCGGAGGCCGCCGAGAAGGGGGGCTATGAGACCTTCATGCTGAAGGAGATCCACGAACAGGCCGACGCGGTCGCCGAGACGATCACCGACCGCCTGCCGGGGACCGACGGCGTCGACCTCTCCGACGTCGACCTCGCCGACGAGTTCCTGCGCGAGGTTGGCCGGATCGTCATCGTCGCCTGCGGGACCAGCTACCACGCCGGCCTGGTCGGCCGCTACGCGATCGAGGAGTGGGCGCGGGTCCCGGTGGAAATGGACATCGCCTCCGAGTACCGCTACCGCAATCCGGTGGTTGGGCCGGGCGACCTGGTGATCGGGATCACCCAGTCCGGGGAGACCGCCGACACCCTGGCCGCGATGCGCCTCGCCCGCGGAGCCGGCGCCAAGGTGCTGGCCGTCACCAACATCATGGGCAGCCAGGCGACCCGCGACGCCGACGCCGTCCTCTACACGCGGGCCGGTCTCGAGATCGGCGTCGCGGCGACCAAGACCTTCCTCGCCCAGGTGGCGGCGATGTACCTGCTGGGGCTGCGGATCGCCCAGCTGCGCGGCACGCTGCCGCCGGAGCGGATCCACGAGCTGGTCGCCGAACTGAAGGCGCTGCCGAGCAAGATCGACGAGACCCTGGAAGCCGCCGAGGCGCCGGTCCGGGCGATCGCCGAGAAGCACGCGGCGCGCGAGTTCTTCCTCTACCTCGGCCGCCACATCGGCCTGCCGGTGTGCCTGGAGGGGGCGCTGAAGCTGAAGGAGATCTCCTACATCCCGACCGACGCCTACGCGGCCGGGGAGATGAAGCACGGGCCGATCGCGCTGCTCGACGAGTCGACTCCGGTCGTCTGCGTCGCCACCGACAGCCCGGTGCTGGAGAAGGTGCTCTCCAACGTCGAGGAGGTGCGGGCCCGCGGCGCCGACACGATCGCGATCGCCACCGCCGGGTCGGGCCGCGCCGCCGAGGTGGCCGACGCGACGATCGAGGTGGCGGCGAGCGACTGGATCCTGCAGCCGATCCTCGCGGTGCTGCCGCTGCAGCTGCTCGCCTACGACATCGCGAAGGCGCGCGGCCTCAACGTCGACCAGCCGCGCAACCTGGCGAAGACGGTCACGGTCGAGTGAACCCGCTCCGGTCCGCCATCGGTACGCGGGCGGTCTAAGATCCTCCGTCCGATGAAGGCATCCAGGCTTCTTCTCGCCGCCGTCGCCATCCTCGCGGTGGCGCTCGCGGTCGCGGGCTGCGGCGGCTCCTCCGGGGGCAGTGGCGAACCGGCCGGCTTGGCGCCGAAGCAGGCGCCCGTCTACCTGGAAGTGAGCCTCTCGCCGGAAGCGAAGGAGAGCGAAGCGCTCGACGAACTCACCCAGGGCGTGCTCGGGATCGAAAGCGTCGGCGGGTTCGTCGCCGAAGAACTCGAAAAGGCGGCGCTCGGCGCGGGCGAAAAGCTCGACTACGAAACCGAAGTCGAACCGTGGCTCGGCGACAAGGCCGGGATGTACCTGGACGGCTACGACGGCAAGGGCTTCCACGGCTACGGGATCGCGCTGGAAACGACCAACTCCGGCGAAGCGCGGGAATTCATCGAAAAGCGCGAGGCCGCGGGGGGCGAACACGAAAAGGCCGAATACGAAGGCGACACCTACTACGTCGACCCGGAAGACGGAGCGGTGCTGGGAATGGTCGGCGACTACGTCGTCTTCGGCGAAACCAAGGCCGACCTGGAAGCGATGTACAAGGCCTTCGAAGGCGAAGGGCTGAACGAATCGTCGCGGTTCAAGAGCGCGATGGAAGCGTCCTCCGGGGAAGGGGTCGGCCACGTCTACGTCGACATCGGCGGCCTGATCGAACAGGCCAAGGGCTCGATCCCGCCGGAAGTCGAAGCCTTCTTCGACCTGGTCGGGATCGAACCGCGCAAGGCGACCGCGGTCGCCTCCGTGGTGCCGCACTCCGAACAGGTCGAGGTCGACATCTCCACCGACATCGGCAAGGGGGTCGCCGGCGGCGGCGCCACCAAGCTGCTCGAATCGATGCCCGCGACGGCGACCGCCGGCTTCGCCTCGGCAGAATTCGGCAAGGGTTTCGGCGCAGGGATCGACGAACTGAGCGAACAGGGGATCCCGGGCCAGATCAAGCCGGGCGAACTGAAGCCGGCGCTGGAAACGGTCGGGATCAACCTCGACTCGATCGCCGCCTCGGTCGGCGACGTCGGCGGCTTCGTCGAAGGCAGTTCGGTCGGCGATCTCAGCGGCGCGATGGTGCTCGAAACGAGCGATCCGGGCGAAGCCCGCAGCACCGTCACCAACGTCGGGTTGCTGCTGCGGGCGATCGGGACGAAGGGCGTGACCGCCATCAGCGGCAAGGTGAGCGGCTTCTCCGTCCACTCGGGGGGGCTGGGGCCGAAACCGCTGATCGTCGGCACCGCGGGCGCGAAGATCGTGATCGCCTACGGCCCCAAGGCCGCCGCGCAGGCGCTGCGCACCGGCGCCGGGACGCTCGGCTCGGGCGCCGACTTCCAGGCCGGCAAGAGCGCCCTCGGCTCGACCCCGATGAACGCCTTCCTCGACGGCGGCCCGACGCTGAAGCTGGTCGAAGCGATCCTCTCACCGGCCGAACGGGCGAAGCTTGCCGGGGCGCGGCCCTACCTGCGCAAGATCTCCTACGTCGCGATCGGCTCTGAAGTCGCCGGCAAGACGACGACCGCCAAGGTCATCGTCGGCCTCCACAAGTAGCGCCGCGCCTCCCGTCCGGGGCGCGCCTCCGGGCCCGGCGGGCGGGTAACTTGAAGCCATGGAGCCATGGCTGCGAGGTCTCTATGACGCCGCCGGGATGCGGGCGGCCGACCGCTGGGCGATCGAGGGGCAGGGCGTCGACTCGCTCGCCCTGATGGAGGAGGCCGGGCGCGCGGTCGCCGAGGAGGTGGCGCGGCTCGGCCCGCAGGGGCCCGTGCGGGTCGTCTGCGGCAAGGGCAACAACGGCGGCGACGGGCTGGTCGCGGTGCGGCTGCTGCGCGGGATGGGCTTCGAGGCCGAGGCGCTGCTGCTCTGGCCGGCGGACGGCCTGAGCCCCGACGCCGCGGCGAGCCTGAAGCGGCTTGACGGCGGGGTCATCGAGGTCGCCGACGACGTCGCGGCGCGTCTGGCGGGCTCGGGCGCCGTCGTCGACGCGATCTTCGGCACCGGCTTCTCCGGCGTCGCCCGCGAGCCCGCCGCGGCGGCGATCGCCGCGATCGGCGCCTGCGGGGCGCCCACGGTCGCCTGCGACATCGCCTCCGGCGTCGACGCGTCCACCGGCGAGGCCGCGGGGCCCGTCGTCGAGGCCGACGCGACGGTGACCTTCCACGGCGCCAAGATCGGCCACTACGTCGCCCCCGGCAAGTGGGCGACCGGCGAGCTCCTGGTCGCGCCGATCGGCATCCCGGCGGGCGCCCCGGCGCCGGCCGCGGCCGGCGTGATCGGGCCGGCGGTGCTCGAGCTGGCACCGCGCCGCGGGGCGCGGTCGACCAAGTTCAGCTCCGGCCAGGTGACGATCGCGGGCGGCTCGCGCGGGCTCACCGGGGCGGTGCGGATGTCCTCAACCGCGGCGATCCGGGCGGGTGCCGGGTACGCCACGGTCGCCGTCCCCGCCGACCTCGAGCCGGTCTTCGAAGCGGCCGAGGTCGAGGTGATGTCGAAAGGGATCGCCGGCCCCGCCGGGCGGCTCGGCAGCGAGGCGGCCGAGGAGCTGCTGGCCGCCTTCGGGCGCGCCGCCGCCGGCGTGCTCGGCCCGGGCCTCGGGCGCGACGAGGACTCGCTGGCGCTCGCCCGTGAGGTGGCGCCGCGGGTCGAGGCGCCGCTGGTGCTCGACGCCGACGGCCTCAACGCCTTCGCCGGGCAGCTCGACCGCCTCGCCGCCCGGCAGGCGCCGACGGTCCTCACCCCACATGCCGGCGAGCTCGGCCGGCTGCTGGAGCGCGACTCCGCCGAGATCGGCGAACGGCGGCTCGCCGCCGCCAAGGAGGCGGCCGCCTGGAGCGGCGCGATCGTCGTCCTCAAGGGCGACGACACGATCGTCACCGACGGCGCGCGGGTTGCCGTCAACGCGGTTCCCGCGCCCGGCCTGGCGACGGCGGGCAGCGGCGACGTCCTCTCCGGGGTCACCGCGGCGCTCCTCGCCCGCGGCCTCGAGCCGTTCGCCGCCGCCTGCGCCGCGGTGTTCGCCCACGCCCGCGCGGGCCAGGAGGCGGCGCGCCGCGTCGGCGCCGCCGAGTCGGTGATCGCCACCGACGTGATCGCCGCGGTCCCGGCGGGCCTGCGCTCCGGCCGGCCGGTCGAATAATCTCGCCCGACCGCGCATGAAGACCGCCGCCGAGATCATGGACCGCGACGTCCCCAGCGTCACCGCCGACGACGACGCCCGCACCGCGATCGACCTGCTCTCGAAGACCGACCTGGGCGCCGTGCCGGTGGTCGACGACGGCCGCAAGGTGATCGGGATCGTCAGCGAGTCCGACCTGATCCTCGCCGACGAGGAGTCCGATCTTCACCTGCCCCACTACCTCAACATCATGGGCGGGATCATCTTCATCGGCTCGATGAAAGGCTTCGAGAAGCGGCTCGAAAAGGCCTTCGCGACGAAGGTCTCGGAGCTGATGACCGCCGACCCGGTCGTCGCCCACACCTACGAAGCGGCCGACCGGGTGGCGAAGAAGATCGCCGACCACCACCACAACCACCTGCCTGTGGTCGACGAGGACGGGCGATTGGCGGGGATGGTCACGCGGGCCGACGCGCTCGCCGCGGTCGTCGATTCCGACTCCTAGCGATGCCCGGCCCCGCCACCGCATCGGGCGCCTGATGGAGCGGGCGGTCGCCCGAATCGACCTCGGCGCGCTGCGCGCCAACTGCGAGCGGCTGCGGGCCGAGCTGGGCGGGGCGCGGCTCTGCGCGGTGGTGAAGGCCGACGGCTACGGGCACGGGGCGGCGGCCTGCGCCGACGCGGCGCTGGCGGGCGGCGCCGGCGCCCTGGCCGTGGCGACGGCCGCCGAGGCCGCCGAGATCGGCGGTCGGGCGGGCGGGGTGGAGCTGCTGACGCTGGGCGCGTTGACCGCCGCGGAGGTCGACGCGGCGCTCGCCGCCGACTCGGAGCCGGCGCTCTGGACCGAGGGCTTCCGCGAGCTGCTCGCCGCCCGCGCCCGCGCCGCCGGCCGCCCGGCCCGCGTCCACGTCAAGCACGACAGCGGCATGGGCCGGCTCGGCACCTTCGACGGCGCCGAGGTGGTGGCGCTGGCCCGCGCCGTCGCCGCCGACCCCGACCTCGAGCTGGCGGGCGTCTGGACGCACTTCGCGACCGCCGACGAACCGGACACCGACGAGGGGTACTTCTTCGCGCAGCTCGACCGCTTCGAGCCGGTCGCCGCGGCGGTGCGCGCCGAGTTCCCGGGGGTGACCGTGCACGCCGCCAACAGCGCCGCCGTCTTCCGTTCCGACCGCTCCCACTTCGACATGGCCCGCTGCGGGGTGGCGATCTACGGGCTCGACCCGTTCCAGGGCGAACCCGCGGCGCGCGGCCTGGCGCCGGTCATGTCGCTGCGCTCCCACGTCGCCGCGGTGAAGCGCTTCCCGGCCGGGCAGAGCGCGGGCTACGGGCGCCGCTGGCGGGCCCCACGCGACACCTGGGTCGGGGTCGTCCCGCTCGGCTACGGCGACGGGGTGCGCCGTGCCCTCTCCGGCGATTGCGACGTCCTCGTCGGCGGCCGCCGGTACCCGCTGGTCGGGACGATCTCGATGGACAACCTGACGATCGACCTCGGCCCGGAGACCGCGGTCGAGCCGGGGGCGGAGGCGGTGCTGATCGGCCGCCAGGGCGAGGAGGAGGTCCGCGCCGAGGAGATCGCCGCGCGGCTCGAGACGATCAACTACGAGGTGACCTGCGGGATCTCCCCGCGGGTGCCGCGGACGCCGGCGGGGCGCCCGTGAGCCTCGCCGACGACCTTCGCGCGGCGCCTCTCCCGAGCGCCGCGAGACGCGCTCTGGGCGGCGCCGAGGGCGTCTGGATCGCGGGCGGGGCGGTGCGCGACGCGGCCCTCGGCCGCGCGGTCGCCGACCTCGACCTGGCCGTCGTGGGCGACCCGGGGCCGGTGGCCAAGGCGCTGGCGCGGGAGCTCGGCGAGCACGCCTTCGAGCTCTCGGCCGAGTTCGGCACCTGGCGCGTCGTCGCCCCTTCGCGGGGCTGGCAGGTCGACGTCACCGCGCTGCGCGGCGAGACGATCGAGGCCGACCTCGCCGAACGGGACTTCACCGTCGGCGCCGTCGCGGTGGCGCTGGCGGGCGGCGAGGCGATCGACCCGACGGGCGGCCTCGCCGATCTCGAGCGCGGCGTGCTGCGCGCGGTCGGCCCGCGCACCTTCGCCGCGGACCCGCTGCGGCTGCTGCGCGCCGCCCGGCTGGCCACCGACCTGAGCCTGCGGATCGACCCCGAGACCGTCGCCCTCGCCCACGACGACGCCCCGCGCGCGGCCGAGCCCGCGGGCGAGCGGCAGCTGGCCGAGCTGCGCCGGCTGGTCGGCGGCCCCGACCCCCTGCGCGGCCTCGAGCTGCTCGACGAGTTGCGGCTGACCGCGGTCGTCCTGCCCGAGCTGGAGGGGACGAAGGGGGTCGAGCAGGGCCCCAACCACCACCTCGACGTCCACGGCCACACGCTCGCCGTGCTCGAGCACACGCTGGAGATCGAGGCCGACCTGGCGCAGATCGTCGGGCCCGAGCGCGCGGCGGAGACCGCCGCCCTGCTGGCCGAGCCGCTGGCCGACGAGATGGACCGCCGCGTCGCCCTGCGCTTCGGCGCCCTCTTCCACGACATCGCCAAGCCCGCGACCCGCCAGGAGCGCGACGGCTTCGTCGGCTTCAAAGGCCATGACGTCGAGGGCGCGGCGACGATCGGCGCGATCATGGGGCGCCTGCGCGCCTCCCGCAGGCTGACCCGCCACCTGCAGGCGCTCGCCCTGCACCACCTGCGGCTCGGCTTCATGATCCGCGAGGCGCCGCTGCCGCCGCGCCGGGTCCACGACTACCTGCGCTCCACCGAACCGGTCACCGTCGACGTCACCCTGCTCACCGTCGCCGATCGCCTCTCGGCCCGCGGGGCCGGGCCGATCGCCCGTCCCGAGATGGTCCGCGCCCACCTCGACCTGGCCCGCGAGATGGTCGCCGCGGCGCTCGACTGGCGCCGTGAAGGCCCGCCCGAGCCGCTTCTGCGGGGCGATGAGATCGCCGCCGAGCTCGGCATCGAGGGCCCGGAGATCGGCGAGAAGCTGGCCGAGCTGGAGGCCGCGCAGTACGCCGGCGAGGTGACCGATCGCGCCCAGGCGATCAGCTTGCTGCGCGGTTGAGATACTGTCTCGGACCGCATGGCAAAAGAGGAAAAGATCGAAATGGAGGGCGAGATCACCGAGGCCCTCCCGAACACGATGTTTCGGGTCAAACTCGATAACGGGCACGACGTGCTCGGCCACATCTCCGGCAAGATGCGCCGCCACTACATCCGCATCCTGCCCGGCGACCGGGTAAAGATCGAGTTGAGTCCCTACGACCTCGACCGCGGAAGGATCACCTACCGCTACAAATAGGCGTCTGACGGTGTCCTCGGTCGGTTGGCTGCGGGTCACGCACTGGAGTGCGCTCCCCTTGCCGCCCTCCCTGCGTCCTGGTCAGACGCCGATTTGAAGCGGTAGGTCGGGCTCGGGCGTCCGGTCAGGTACCGACGGGAAGCGACAGGTGGGCTCGGGCGTCAGGGGACTCCTTGGAGCGATAGGTCGGGCTCGGGACGGGGGTCGGCCAGCTCGGCGATCAGAGCCGACCAGGCGAAGTCGCGGGCGCCGAGGCCGGTGCCGTCGCGCGGGTCGTAGTACTCGCGCAGGCCGGAGCGGACGACGGCGCCGATCGCGCCGGCGGCGAGCCGGTCGGCCTCCTCGCGGTAGCCGAGCCGTTGCATCCCCAGCCAGACGAGCCAGCTCGCGTTCAGCCAGGTCGGGCCGCGCCAGTAGCGGCGGATCGGGCCGCGGCCGCCGCCCGGCTCGTAGCTCCGCTCCGACACCGAGACCGAGGGCGGCGCCACCGGCGTCAGGAACTCGCGCGCCGACAGCAGGTGCTCCTCGACCAGCCGCCGTCCGATCGCCTCCGGCAGGTCGGGCAGGGCCAGCGGCGCCAGGGCGGCCCAGGTCACCGGGGCGGGGCGGAGGTCGCCGGGCTGGGCCTCGTCGACGAAGAGGCCGCGCCGGTCGTCCCACAGGCGCTCGACCAGCGCCGGCGTCGCCGAGGGGCGGCCGAGGCTTTGCAGGGAAAGCGACCAGAGCGTGTTGAGGAGGGCCTCGCAGAGGACCGGGCCGCCGCGGTCGCGGATCGCCCGCGCGTCCCAGCCGAGCCGCCGGTTGCGGGCGACCAGCAGCGGGAAGCCGAGGCGCCCGTCGGCGCGCCATCCCCAGACCGGGTCGAACTTGGGCGAGGCGTCGAGCCCCGACTCGTCGGGCTGGACGATCCAGAGGAGCCCGTCGCCATCGAGGTCGCGATGGGCCCTCAGCCAGTCGGCCTGGGCGCCGATCCGCGGCTCGGCGGCCGGGTCGCCGACCGCGAGCCGCCAGGCCCAGGCCAGGAGCGGCGGCTGGATCGACTCGGTCAGCCGCGCGTGGCGGTCGGCGACGTTGTAGAAGAGGCGCCGCACGCCGGAGACGCGCCGGTGCCAGAAGATCGTGTGGCCGATGAAGCCGTCGGGGCGCTGTGCGGCGAGCAGGCTCTCCAGCTCGGCGCGGGCGCGGCCCGGCTCGAAGCGCCGGTTGGCGATCGCGACGAAGCAGGAGTCCCAGTACCACTGCCACGGATAGCGGCCGGGGCTCGGTTCGGTGTAGGCGTAGGGGACGCCGTCGGCCTCGCCTTCGCGCCAGTTCCGGCGGAGGATTCGCTCGGCCTCCGCCAGGGCCCGCGCCGCGTCATCCATGTCGCGAGCAGGCTACCGAGCCGGCTGCACGGGCCGGCTCCCCGCCGGCTTCCCCGGCCGGCGTTCGCAGTTCTCCGCGCTATGCGCGGAGAACTGCGAACACGGTCGTCGGGACGGGGCCAGATCGTGCAACGGGCGCCCCGAGCGGGCATCGACGGCGCCGGCCCGGCAAGATTGGCGCCGCAACTGGCCCGCCGGCCCGGTGTTGCCAGGAACTCATGCTCAATTCGTCCACCCACAGCCGCCGCCGCGTCGCCCTGATCGCCGCCGCCGTCGCCTGCCTCTGCGCGGGCCTCGTCGCCGTGTTCCATCCAGGGTCGGCGAACTCGGCGCCGCTCACCGTCACCGTGCTCGGTCAGACGGCGGAAACCCCGCCCGCCTCCTGCCCGGGGAAAATCGTCAACAACGTCGAGGTCAAGCCCTGCCGGGTCGAGGGACACGTGACCGGCTTCCAGTCGATCGCCGACGGGATCGCCAGTCCCTACGTGGTGCCCTACGACGGCAAGATCGTCGCCTGGTCGATCACGCTCGCCAAACCCTCGACCAGGGAAACCGAAACGACGACCAACGAGGTCGGCTTCTTCGACGAATTCCTCGGTGAACCGGCGGAGGCGCGGATCGGCATCCTGCGGCCGGTGGAAGGCACCGAACCGCCGCAGTACACGCTCGTCCGGCAGAGCCCGCTGGAGGTTCTCAACCGCTACTTCGGCAGCACCCCGATCTTCGCCCTCAAACACCCGCTGAACGTCCTCGAAGGCCAGGTCGTCGCCCTCACCGTGCCGACCTGGGCGCCGATGTTCGCCTTCAACGTCTCCAGCGAAAACACCTGGCGGGGCAGCCGCCAGGCCGAACACTGCTCCTCCAAGGAAGACATCCAGAACGGGCACCCCCAGCAAGGCGTCGACAAAACCAAGGTCTACGGCTGCTACTACTCGAACGCGCGGCTGCTCTACACCGCGACGCTGGTCAAAAAGCCGGTTCCGGGCGAAACGGCGGCCCCCACGGCCCCCACGGAAGAATCGGGCACGATCGAAAAGACCGAATCCACCGGGTAGCGATCCCGGTGTCTGCAATTGACCGTCTCAGGGACGGTCAAGTGCAGACGGAGCGTGTCTAGACC
The DNA here is from genome assembly GCA_963766705.1 of uncultured Actinomycetes bacterium. GTDB lineage: Bacteria > Actinomycetota > Thermoleophilia > Solirubrobacterales > 70-9 > VAYN01. The sequence goes on along the minus strand of CAVYBE010000008.1, from coordinate 377,470 downwards.
GCGCCCTGGCGCAGGCCGCAGTGCGGGCAGTCGCTGACGTCGATGCCGATCAGTTGATCGCAGCGACGGCAGGCCCGCAGGTTCTCGGGGCTGCGGGGCAGCGACGAGGCGGATGGGGCGAGCGGGAGCACCATCGCGACGGGGAACATCTCCTCGCCGGTCTCACGGTCGCGGTAGATCTGGCCCGGCTCGGCCGGGGCGATCGCCTCGCGGCCGGAGGCCGGGGCGCGCATGCGGTAGAGCTGCTTCAGATTCATCGCCGCACAGACTATTAGCTTGGGCGGAAAGAGATGCGCGTCCTCATCTTCCACGGCTACATGCTGCGCGGCACCGGCAGCAACATCTACAACGTCAACCTGGCGCCGGCTCTGGCGCGGCTCGGCCACGAGGTCCACCTCCTGTGCCAGGACCGCGAGGTCGAGATCCCCGGCGTCCAGATCCACAACCCCGACATCGGCGGCCTGCTGCCGGTCTACGTCAAGGACCCGTATCCCGGCTTCGAGGTGAAGGCCTTCGGGGATCTGACCGAGGGCGAGCTGGACCGCTACCTCGACGCCAACGTCGCCGCCGTGCGCGAGGTCGCCGCCCGGACGGGGGGTATCGACGCGGCGCTGGCCAACCACCTGGTGATGGGCCCGACGATCCTCGCCCGCGCCGACGTGGCGCCGTTCGCCGTCAAGGTCCACGGCTCGGCGCTGGAGTACACGGTGAAGCCCTACCCGCGCTTCCTGCCCTACGCCGAAGAGGGCCTCGCCGCCGCCCGCGGCGTGCTGGTCGGCTCCGCCCACACCGCCGAATCCCTCTGGGCCGCCCTGCCGGGATTGCCCGACCTGCGGGACAAGACCCGCCTCGGGCCGCCCGGCGTCGACGTCGACGAGTTCGCCCCGGCGGAGGTCGCACGCGACCCGCTGGTCGTCTTCGTCGGCAAGCTGATCGTCTCCAAGGGCGTCGACCTCCTGCTCGCCGCCTGGCCGCTGGTCCACGCCCGGCACCCCGAGGTCCGGCTCGAGGTCTGCGGGTTCGGCGCCTACGAGGACGGCCTGCGGCGCCTGCAGGCGGCGCTCGACCGCGGCGACCTCGACGAGGCCCGCGCCGTCGCCGCCGCCGGCCGTGGCCTGGAGGGAGGGGAGGAGGGACCGCTGCCGCTCCTCTCGGCCTTCCTCGCCGCGCCACCGCCCGGCTACGCCGAGGCGGCCCGCGGCGCTGCGGGCTCGGTGGAGTGGATCGGCCGGCTCGAGCACGACCAGGTCGCCGCCCTGCTGCCCCGGGCGGAGGCGCTGGTGATGCCGAGCACCTTCCCGGAGGCGTTCGGGATGGTCGCGGCCGAGGCGGCCGCGTGTGGGGTCCTGCCGATCTCGGCGGGCCACTCGGGGATGCGGGAGGTCTCGCGTCGGCTGTCGGCGGCCCTGCCCGAGGAGGTCGCGCCGCTCACCTCCTTCCCGGTCGAGCCCGGCGCGGTCGAGGCGATCGCCGACCGCCTCGACCGCTGGCTCGCCCTCTCCGAGCTGACCCGGGCCGAGTCCCGGGCGACGCTCGTGGAGACGGTCGCACGACTTTGGAGCTGGGAGGGGGTGGCTCGCGGCGTCCTCGACGCGGCCGCCGGAAACCTAGACGGGCTGCCGCCCGCGAGCCCTTAGTTGCGCGCGTCATTTGACCCGCGAGACGTCCCGCCGCAGCTTCAATAGAATGCCGCGCGGCTTGTTCTCCGACCGCCTCCCGATAGCGAAAATGGCCGCTGCCGTCGTCGCCCTGTCCGCGGCGATCTCGGCGGTGATGCTTTCCATCAACTGGGATGGCCAGGAGGCCTCCACGGCCGCCCCGAAGATCGACGATCTGCTGAACATCATGATCGTCCTGTCGTCGATCATCTTCGCGATCGTCATCGTCGGCCTGGCGTACGCGCTCTACAAGTTCCGCGCGAAGCCGGGCGACGAGTCCGACGGCGAGCCGATCCACGGCAACACCCGCCTGGAGATCGCCTGGACGATCGTGCCGACGATCATCGTCCTCTTCGGCGCCGGCTGGAGCTGGAAAGTCCTCAACGAAATCGAAGAACCGGTTCCCGGCTCGATGACCGTTGACGTCTTCTCCCAGCAATACGCCTGGTCCTTCGGCTACCCGGGCAAAGACTTCGCCTACTCACAGGGCGTCCTGCACGTCCCGGTGAACCGGCAGATCGTCTTCAAGATGCATTCCCAAGACGTGATCCACTCTTTCTGGGTCCCGCAGTGGCGGATCAAGAAAGACAACGTCCCGGGGATCACGACCACCGCCATCGTCACGCCCGACAAGGTCGGCCACTACGAAGTCGTCTGTGCCGAGCTTTGTGGCTTCGGCCACGCCTCGATGCGGGCAAAGGTGATCGTCCAGTCGCAATCGGCATTCGACAAATGGGTCGAAGGCCTTGAAGAAAAAGTCCCGACGCCCTTGCTGGTGTCGATCAAACAGGACACGGAAACGAATCCAGAACCACTTGAACGGCTGAACGCGGAATAATGGAGGCGAAGTAGATGGCTGCAGCGCTCAAACGACCCGGTTGGTACCGCGCCCTGTTCGGTGCCGTTGTCGGCGCCGCGTTCGGGGTCGGTCTCGTGGTCGTCCTGCGCTCCATCTCGGGCCTCTCGGCCTTCCAGAGCGAACAGACCGGCTACCCGCAGGTGGTCGTGCCGCTGGTCACCACGCCGTTCGGCTTCCTGCTCGGGATCGGCTGCTTCGACTACTGGCTGCGCTGGGCCTTCGGCCTGCCGACGATCCCCGAGGACCACTCCTCGCACGGGGCCAAGACCTGGAAGGACTACTTCAAGGTCAATACCGACCACAAGGTCATCGGCGTCCAGTACGTCTGCACGACCTTCGTCTTCTTCTTCCTGGGCGGCATCGCGGCGATGCTGATCCGCGCCGAGCTCGCCCAGCCCGGCACCCAGATCGTCGGCGCCGGCGCCTTCAACAGCCTCTTCTCGGTGCATGCCGCGCTGATGATCTTCGTCTTCGTCATCCCGGTCTTCGCGGGCATGGCGAACTACGTGCTGCCGCTGATGATCGGCGCGCCGGACATGGCTTTCCCGCGCCTCAACGCGCTCAGCTTCTGGCTGCTGCCGATGGCGGGCGTGCTGTTCCTCGCCAGCTTCTTCGCCCCCGGCGGCGCCTTCGACGCCGGCTGGACCGGCTACGCGCCGCTCTCGACCGGTGCCCCGCTCGGGCAGTCGTTCTTCAACCTCGGCGTCCAGTTCGCGGGCGCCTCCTCGATCGCGACGGCGCTCAACTTCCTCGTCACGATCATCACCATGCGGGCGCCCGGGATGACGTTCTGGCGGATGCCGCTGCTGGTCTGGGCAAACCTCTCGACCTCATTGCTGGTGGTCGCCGCGACGCCGTTCATCGCCGGCGCCCAGTTCATGGTCCTCTTCGACCGCGTCCTGCACACGAACTTCTTCCAGTTCGGCTCCGGCGGCGACGTGATCAGCTACCAGCACATCTTCTGGTTCTACTCGCACCCGGCGGTCTACATCATGGTCTTGCCCGGGTTCGGGATCATCTCCGAGGTCATCTCGATCCACGCCCGTAAACCGATCTTCGGTTACCGATTGATGGCGCTTGCCCTGATCGGGATCGTTGTGCTCAGCTACTCGGTCTGGGCACACCACATGTTCGTCGCCGGGATGTTCAGCTGGCTGCGCGTGCCGATGATGATCACCACGCTGCTGATTGCGGTGCCGACGGGGATCAAGATCTTCTCCTGGCTGGGGACGCTCTACTTCTCGAAGATCCACACGAAATCGACGGCGATGCTGTTCGCGCTCGCCTTCATCGTGACCTTTACGGTCGGCGGCATATCCGGCGTCATGCTCGGCATGGTGCCGATCGACATCCACGTCTCCGACACCTACTTCGTCGTCGCCCACTTCCACTTCGTGCTCTTCGGCGGCTCGGTCTTCACGATCTTCGCCGGCATCTACCACTGGTTCCCGAAGATGACGGGGCGGATGTACGACGAGAAGCTCGGCCGCGTCCACTTCTGGGGCACGGTGATCGGCACCTGGGGTACCTTCCTTCCGATGCACTGGGTCGGGATGGACGGCATGCCGCGCCGCGTGGCCGACTACGCCGCGCAGTTCGGCAACTGGAACCTGCTGATCAGCTGCTTTGCCTTCATGCTCGGCGCCATCCAGGTGGTCTTCCTCTACAACATGATCGTCTCCTGGCGCTTCGGGCCGAAAGCCGACGCCAACCCCTGGGGCGGCAAGTCGATCGAGTGGCTGGTGTCGTCGCCGCCGCCGGTCTTCAACTTCGACGAGATTCCGCGGGTCGTCGGCGGCCCGTACGAGTACGGCGTCCCCGGCGCCCGGCACGCGATCATGGCCGGTGAAGGCGCCGAGGTCCCGGCCGGCCAGCCCAGCGTGGTGGGGTCGTGACGGACGCCGTAGGCGATGGCGAGAAGCGCCCGCTGCTGGTCTTCCTGAACGAGGTCGGCGGCGGCCGCAAGCTGCTGCAGGCCGTACGCGAACGCACAGACCAGGTTTCCCGCGTGATTGTTGCCGCGCCTCAGAACCAGCCGACGATCGGGCACCTGATCGACCGCGAGGAGCTCTACGCCTCCGCCCGCAACCGGGTGGAGGTCACGATGTCTATCCTCGCCGAGTTCGGCATCGAGTCCGTCGGCGAGGTCCTCGACCCGGCGCCGCAGCTCGCGCTCGGCGACGCGCTCCGCGCCCACCAGCCCGCCGAGGTCCTCTACTCGGCCCTGTACGACACCCGCTTCGGGCCGGCGCGCAAAGACCTCGTCGAGTGGTCCCGCGAGCTTGCCGAGCCGGAGGTGAAGTTCACCCACATCCCGGTGCGGGTGGAAGAGGACGCGATCCGCCTCGACCTCAGCCACGTGCTCGTGGTCGCCACCCAGACCGTCGCCGCGCCCGACCTCGTCGCGAGGCTCAAGGAGCGCGCCGCCGCCCGTCCGCACCGGTACACGATCATCTGCCCGCGCAGCGAGGCGGTGGCCGAGGGTCAGGTCGTCCGCGACCTCGCCTCGACCCTGGCCGAGCTCTACCGGGCCGAGGTCGACGCCACCGGCCTGCCGATCAGCAGCTCCGACCCGTTCGAGGCGGTCGGCAACGCGATCGAGCACTACAAGATCGACGAGATCCTGATCTCGACCTTCGCCGGCGAGCAGTCCCGCTGGCTCGAGGCCAACCTGATCGGTCGGGTGCGCGAGATCACCGACAAGCCCGTGAGCCACGTCGAGGTCGGTCGCGCGCCCGCTGCGGTCGCCGCCGCGGTGGCCGAAGGAGGAGAGAGCTGATGGAGAGCGCTTCCGTACCGCTTCCGCACGGCGCCGGAGGCCATGCCGCGGAGTCCCACCACCACGGGCCGCCGGAGGCCAACCAGAGCTCGCGGATCGACCGCCAGACGCTCGGCATCCTGCTCTTCATCATCTCCGAGGTGATGCTCTTCGGCGCCTTCTTTGCGTCGTACTTCTTCCTCCGGGTCGTCGTCAACCCGACCGCCTGGCCGCCGAAGCCGTTCGAACTCCCGGTCGGCGTGGCGGGGATGAACACCGCGATCCTGGTCTCCTCCAGCTTCACGGTCCACTACGCGCTGGAGGCGATCCGCAAGGGCAACAAGCAGGGCATGAAACTCGGCCTGGCGCTGACCTGGCTGCTGGGCCTGACCTTCCTCTTCGTGCAGATCAACGAGTACGTGCACATCGGCTTCAGCGCCCGCACCGAGGCGTTCGGCTCGATCTTCTACTCGCTCACCGGCCTGCACGGCGCCCACGTCTTCGCCGGTCTGATGCTGTTGACGTTCGCCACGGTCCGCGCCTTCCGCGGCCACTTCGGCAAGGACCCCGAGAAGCATCTTGGGGTCGAGGTGCCGGGGATCTACTGGCACTTCGTCGACATCATGTGGATCATCGTGTTCGCCACGGTCTACATCCTCTAGTCGGCACCGGCCCGGGTCCAACGGCCCCCGGCCGGGCGCACCGCGGAAGGGAGCGGGGCGATGAACTACAACGAGGGCGCGGTCTTCAAATGGGTCCTGATCGTCGGCGCGGCCGGGGCCACGGTGATCGCCCTCACCCTGCTCACCCGCCCCTTGGTCGGCGCCCTCTGGGGCCTCGTGCTGGTGATCGCCGCCTGCGTCTACGGCTACCGCTGGACGCGGGAGTGGTGGCGGACCTCCCGCGACCGTCCCGGCGGCCCCGACCACCGGTCCTAGCCGACCACCGGCCCTAACCGGCCGTCGGCCTCGCGGCGGCGCCCCCGCGCGGCGTTCGCAGTTCTCCGCGCTATCCGCGGATAAGTGCGAACGCATCGGCGCGGCGCCCGGGGCGTTCGCAGTTTGCCGCGCTATCCGCGGATAAGTGCGAACGCGGGGCGCCGGCGTGGCGTCAGGGCGTCGCCGGGCGGGGTGCCCGCCGGGCCCAGAGCTCGAGCGTCAGCAGGGTGAGGGCGATGGGTACGGTCGCGGGAGTCGTCTTGATCGCGAAGAAGAGGAGGTCCCAGGCGCAGCAGAGGGTCGCCGCGAGCAGCGCGCCGCGGACCTGCAGGGCCCGGTCGCGGGCCAGGAGGGCGCCGAGGACGGCGGCGATGAAGAGGTCGCCGAAGCCCATCAGCGCCGAGCCCCAGCTGACCAGCTGCAGCTTCGGCAGGCCGCCGGCGGGGGCGGCGGCGTTGAGGACGGAGTTCGGTTCCTGCAGCAGTTCGGTGAAGACGAGGTAGGCGTCGACCGCGGCCATCGCGTAGATGCCGAGCTTCACCCAGCGCGCCGGCACCACCGAGACGAGCAGCCACCCGAGGCTCACGCAGGCCAGCGCCGAGAGCGCCAGCGCGCACGTCTGGCCGCCGAGTTCGCCCTTCGCCGCCCAGGCGACCGCGAAGAGCGGGATCACGGCGAGGGCGAGCCAGGGCCGCGCCCCGCGGACGAGCCGACCCAGCGCCACCGCCGCCAGCGGCGGAACCGCGATCAGCGCCAGCCAGGTGAGGAAGCGGGCCGACGCCGAGTCGAGCGCGACCGCCGCGATCACGACGACGATCGAGAGCGGCAGCACCAGAGCCCACCAGCGGCCCTGCAGGCGCCCGAGAAGGGGCACGGGCGCGGGAGGGCGCGGGAGGGCCACCAGGAGGCCCTGAGCGAGGCTCAGGACGCCGATCGACAGCCAGAAGGGGAGCAACCGGGCTCCCCGGCGCTCTCAGGTCGCGCCGGCGGGCGCGCCGGCGGCGGAGGCGTCGTCGACGGGTGCGGTGGATACGGAGCCCGAGCGCGGCTCGAGCCGGCCCGCCGCGGCGATCGTCCAGAGCATTGCCAGCCAATTGCCGGTGGCGAGCGCGACGTGGACCCAGACGATCTCGGTCGGCAATTCGAGTTCCCACTGCAGGTAGCCGACGATCCCCTGCACGGCGAGCAGGGCGAGCACCAGGGTCAGCGGCTTCAGCGCCCGGCGGTCGCCGCCCGGGCGTCGCAGGAAGAACCAGACGCCGATCGCCGCGAGGCCGTAGACGGTGGCGATTACGGCGTGTCGTTGGACGACCCATTCCAGCGTCCCCGCCCCCTCGAAGTGGAACCGGTGGACCAGCTGCCCGGCATGGGCGCCGGCGTGGGGGCCGGCGGCCGTGGCGATCGTCCCGGCGAGGATCGTGAGCTGGCCGAGCGGCACCAGCCCGCGCACCGCCCAGACGCCCACGCGATCGGTCGAGCGGCGCCTGTCCCACGGCTCGAAGCGCGAGCACCACATCAGCGCGAACCCGGCGTCGAGCAGCATCATCGAGAGGATGAAGTGGCTCATGACCAGCCCGGGGGCAAGGTGGTACTTGACCACCAGGCCGCCGAGGATCGCCTGGCAGATGACGCCGAGCGGCAGCAGCGCGCCGATCCAGGCGAGGTGGCGGCGATAGGGGCGGCGGAAGAAGGCGAGCACGCAGGCGGCGATCACCGCGATGCCGAGGAAACCGGTGATGATCCGGTTGGTCATCTCGATCACCGCGTGCGATTCCAGCGGCGGTACCGCCCCGCCGTAGCATTTGGGCCAGTCGGGGCAGCCGAGGCCGGAGTCGGTGAGGCGGACGGCGGCGCCGGTCAGCACGATCAGGGCCAGCCCGACCAGCGCGACCGCCGTCACCTGCGCGTAGCGGTGCGGAGAGATCTCGTAGCGGTTGCGGAGGCGCGCAAACATATTCGGATGATGACGGGCCTGGCCTCGTGGCCCGCCCGGCCGCCTATTTTTTGCCGGCGTTTTCGCTCAGGAATTCGACGAGCTGTTTGAGTTCTTCTTCGGAGAGCTTTTCGCCGAAGGTCTGGGGCATGACGCCCCGCGGGTAGCCTTTCGCGATTTTCGCTTCCGGTTTGACGATCGATTCTTCGATTTCGGCTTCGCTCTGGCCGGGGAGGACTTCGTCGAGGTCCGGGCCGGTGGTGCCGCCCGCTTTGGCGGCGGCGAGGGTGTGGCAGCCGCCGCAGCCGTTGGCGGCGAAGACCTGGGCGCCGGGCCCGCCTTCGACTTCCGGCGGCGCCGCGCCGGGGACGCCCGCGTACTTGCCGACGTAGGCGGCGATGTCGTCGAGGTTGGAGCCTTCGACGATGCCGGCGGGCATCGAGGCCATCGGGTTGCCGTTGGAGGGCCGCGGGTGCGCGACCTGGTCCTTGACGACTTCTTCGATCGTCGCCGCGTCGAAGCCGCCGGCTTCGCGCGCGGCGGCGAAGGCGGCATCGAGGTTCGGGCCCTGGACGCCGCTGGTGGCGGCCTGGGCCAGCGTGTGGCAGGCACCGCATTTGGTGATGAAGAGCTCGCGGCCGTGGGCGATGCTCGGGCTCGTCGTGCCGCAGCCGGAGATCACGAAGACGGTCGCGACCAGGGCCACGATCGGGGCGAGCAGGCGGATGGGCTTAGGAAGGTTCTGCATACTGCTGAGGCGCGGCGGAGTCTATATGTCGAGGCACCCGGGACGACGTTTGCCGGCCTCCGGCGGCCGGGTAGATTTGCATCGATCCGCACTATCTGGCACCCTCGTCCACGGAACTCGTCCACGAGGAGGCAGCGATGCAGGTGAGGGATGGCATGTCTGAGGTATCGGTGACCGTCGGTCCGTCGCACACGCTGCGGCAGGCGGCGGCGGCGATGGTCGCGCGCAACGTCGGCGCGGCCCTGGTGCTGGACGGAGAGACCGCGACTCCGGGGATCGTCACCGAGCGCGACCTGCTGCTTTCGGTGGGAGCGGGGGAGGACCCCGACGTCGAGCCGGTGGCGGGCCATATGACCGAGTCGGTGATCACCGCGTCGCCCGAATGGAGCCTTGAGCACGCGGCCGCCGAGATGTCGCGCCGCGGCGTCCGCCACCTGGTCGTCTTCGAGGCGGGCGAGGTGGTCGGCGTCCTCTCGATGCGCGACATCGTCCGCTGCTGGACCTCCGCCGGCGCGACCAGCGAAATGCCCCTGGCGCGCTGAGACCGGCGCATCTCGGCGTCCTCGGCCTGGCGCGCTGAGACCGGCGCAGCTCGGTGTCCTCGGTCGCTCGGCTGCGGGTCACGCACTGTAGTGCGCTCCCCTTGCCTCGCTCCCTGCGTCCTGGAGCTGCTTGGTCTCAGCGCGCCAGGGCGCCCGGCGAAGCTCTTAGCCTTGCGGGCGGTCTGTGCCGGGCGCGCGCGACTCGAGGTAGATCTGCTCGACCGGCAGGGTGGCCGGCGGAACGTGCTGGCGGCGCGGCAGGCTGAAGTAGCTGCGGGTCGCGCTCTTCACGATCGCGCGGAAGGCGAAGAGCAGGACGATGATCCCGATGTAGGACCAGATGAAGCCGGAGAAGATGAAGGTGGCGTAGATGCCGCCGACCGCGCCCATCGCGCCGAGTGCGAAGAAGGCCGGGCCCCAGGAAGGGCGCGGCGTCTGGATCGTCTCGCCGGCGGCCGGGATGCGGTTGCCCTCGCTCATCAGTGGGCGATGTAGAGGAGGGCGGTGACGAAGCAGAGGGCGAAGACCACCGCGGAGAACCCCCCGGCCACCAGGCCGGCGGTCATGTTCCTGCGTGCGGTCTCACGATCCACGCCCGGATTTCTATCAGGCGGGGCGGTTCCGGCGACCGCACGCCGCCCCCGGCGTCGCCCGGCGGCCCTTAGACGTGGGCGGCGATGGCCGCGGAGATGAACAGCAGCGCCAGGTAGAGCAGCGAGAAGAGGTAGGTGCGCAGCGCCCAGCGCCGGTCCTTGGTCCGCAGCAGCATGTAGGAGAAGCCGATGAAGCCGGCGCCCAGCGCCATCGAGGGCACCAGGTAGGCGACGCCGAGGCCGCCCGCGCAGAAGGGCAGCTGGGTGACCGCGTAGAGCAGCACCGTGTAGAGCATGATCTGGCGCCGCGTCTCGTCCTCGCCGGCGACCACGGGAAGCATCGGGATCCGGGCCGCGGCGTAGTCGTCCTTCATCAGCAGCGAGAGGGCCCAGAAGTGGGGCGGGGTCCAGAAGAAGACGATCGCGAAGAGGTAGAAGGCCATGCCGCTGAGATGGCCCGTGGTGGCCGCCCAGGCGACGAGAGGCGGCACCGCGCCCGCGGCGCCCCCGATCACGATGTTCTGCGGCGTCGAGCGCTTCAGCCACAGCGTGTAGACGAAGACGTAGCCGAACAGGCCGGAGAACGACAGCGCCGCGGCGAGCAGGTTGACCTGGGTCGCCAGCAGCAGGAAGGAGGCGGCGCCGAGCCCGCAGCCGAAGGCGATCGCGGCGCCGGGGGAGACGCGGCCGGAGGCGACCGGGCGGTCCGCGGTCCGCTTCATCATGCGGTCTATGTCGCGGTCGACCGCGTGGTTGATGGCTCCCGCGCCGCCCGCGGAGAGGGCGCCGCCCAGGCAGGTCAGCAGGATCAGGCGCACGGACGGGTTGCCGGCCACGTACATCGTCGTCACCGTGGTCAGCAGCAGCAGCGACTGGACCGTCGGCTTGGTGAGCGTCAGGTAGTCGCGGGCGACGATCAGCGCAGCCGAGCGAGGGGCGGCGCCGGCCGCCTGGGAGGGCGCGGTTTGCGCGCCGGCGCCGGATTGCATGACGCTCAGGCTACAGGCTGGGAGGCGCGAGTCGGCTCTTGCTCGGCCTGCTCGGCGCGGTGCGCGATCGCGGCGCGGATGTCACGCATCGGCCGGTCGCTGCGGACGTCCGGCTGAACATCGAAGTTGTGCGCCGGCGGCGGCGCGGGGGCGAACCACTCGAGCGTGTCGCCGCCCCAGGGATCGTGCCCGGCGCGGGAGCCGCCCTTGATGCTCGCCACGGCGTTGATCAGGATCAGGACGACGCCGATGAAGAGGATCAACACCCCGATCGAGGCGAGCAGGTTGTAGAAGTTGACGCCGGTGTGGTTGAAGAACTTGTAGGCGTCGACCACTTGGCCCTCTTCCCAGCCCGCCAGCGCCATCGGCACGAAGGCGACCAGGGTGCCGAGCACGAGGGTGACGAAGGAGATCAGGCCGAGCTGCTCGCCCATCGTGCGGCCGGTCATCTTCGGGAACCAGTAGTGGAGGGCCGCGAAGCCGCCGAAGACGGCGCCGCCGATCAGCGCGAAGTGGGTGGCGGCGGTCGAGTCGGTGGTGTTTTTGAGGTAGAAGGCGGCGCCGACCAGCGACTGCTGCATCTCGGCCGCCAGCCCCAGCGAGATCAGGACGAGCGCGCCGACCGCGAACAGCACCGCGGCCCGCATCCGCAGCACGCCGCCGATCAGCGTGGCGATCAGGTTGAAGAAGATCAGGCCGATCGGCACGATCAGGGCCAGCGACATCAGCATCGCGAAGTACTTCCAGCCGATCCCGATCGGGGCCGTGTACATGTTCTGCATGTAGGCCAGCGTGCCGATCACCGCGACGGCGGCGATCGAGATCATCATCACGCCGCGGTCGAAGATCGCGTTGCGGGAGAAGGTCGCGAAGATTTCGGCCACCGCGGCGAAGGCGAAGATCAGCACCAGCATGTAGGCGCCCGAGTAGAAGATCCAGCTGAGGTGCTGCCAGAGGATCGGCGCGCCGCCGCCACCGTCGACGAAGAAGGTGCCGTCGTAGTTGCGGTCGATCATCAGCATCGTGAAGGCGGCGAGCAGGACGGGACCGATGAAGAGCATCAGCCAGGAGCCGACGGCGGCGGTCCAGGCGAAGATCGGGGCGCGCCGCCAGGCCATCCCGGGCGCGCGGTCGACCCGCAGGGTGGTGGAGAGGTCGATCGAGACGAGCACGAAGCCGAGCGTCGCGAAGCCGCAGGCGGTGAGCCACGCGTCGACCCCGTTGTTGCTGAGGAAGGCGAGCTCCGACAGCGGCGGCAGCGGATTGACGCCGGCCTCCGACGGGGTCCAGAGGAAGCCCGAGTAGAGGACGACCGCGCCCGCGACCCAGAGGGCGGCGCCGATCTGGCTGAGGCGCGGCAGCGCGGTGCCGCGCGCGCCCACCTGCAGCGGCGCGACGTAGAGGAAGATCCCCATCACCAGCGGCAGGGCGAAGAAGAAGATCGAGGTGCCGCCGTAGAGCGAGAGCACCCGGTTGAAGGTGACCGGCGGCATGAAGGTGTTCTCCGGGATCGCCAGCTGCAGCCGCATCAGCAGCATCTCCAGCGCGGCGATGAAGAGGAAGCCGCCCGCGCCGACCATGAGGATTTTCGCGACGTCCTTGTGATCGGCGCTGGTGACGAACTCGACCCAGCCGGGACGATTACGGCGCGGGAAGCCGTCGACGGCGATCTCGGGGCGGTGCGCCTCGCTCATTCTCCTTCTTCTCCTTCGGCGGCCGGTTCTTCCTGCGTTTCGCCGGTTTCTTCGGCTTCTTCGGCTTCGACTTCTTCAAGTTCCTTGACCTTTTCGGCCTCGATCACCCCGGCCGCTTCCTGGCCCGCTTTGATGCCCTTCTGCTGTTCGACGATGAATTCTTCGAAGCGTTCGGGCGAGACCACTTCGACCGTGGTCCGCATCGGCGCGTACGCCTGGCCGGAGAAGGTGGAGGACTGGCCCCAGAATTCGCCTTCGGCGTCGGCCCGGAAGTAGAGGTTGGTGACCTTGCCCGGGACGGCGTCGGTCTTCGGCGCCAGGTCGGGGACGCTCCAGGTGTGGACCACGTCGGTCGATTCGAGCCTCAGGTCGATCGCGGTGTGGGCCGGGATCACCAGCTTGTAGTAGGAGAAGGCGCCGTTCGGGTAGTTGTAGCGCCAGATCCACTGCTGGCCGGTCGCCTTGATCGTCAGCGGCCCTTCCATCGGTTCGCCTTTGAAGGAGGTGAGGCCGGCGGAGGTCGTCTGCGGCGTGCTGGTCGCGCCGCTGGTGAAGATGATTCCGAGGACGAAGAGCACGATCGCGAAGCCCGAGAGGGCGCCGGCGACGCGGAACTGGAGGCCGCGGCGGCCGCGCTCCTGCCGCGGGCTGCGGCCGCGACCGCCGAGATTGCGACGGATCGCCCCGAACAGGCCGAGGTTGATCACCACGAAGACGATCAGGGCGGCGAAGAAGCCGATCCAAATCAGAGTGTTTATCTGGCCGGTGCCAGGCGAGTGCGGCGTCAAGGCGCGGCCATTCTAATCACGGAAAGCGGCGCCGATGCAGTCCGGCCGGCCGCCGCCTACCTATACTCGCCCACCCTATGAGGAGGCGCTCACGGCCACCCACAGCGTTGCGGCTGGCCGTCAGGGCCGCCGCGGCGGCCGGCGTGGGCGCCGCGATCGCGCTTCCGTTGGTGCGCCGGCGCCTCCGCGTCCCCGGCCCGGTGACCCTCGTGGTGAGCGCCGCCGGGCCGCTCGCCGTCGCCGTCCTGGCCCCCCGCACGCGCAAACGCGACGTCGCCCTCTTCGCGATGCAGATGTGGGCCTTCACGGTCGTCCACGAGATGCCCTACGACGACCCGGAGCGTCTCCGCCGCCGGCTCTACACCCGCTACCCGATCGAGCTCGACCGGCGGATCGGTGCCGGCCGGCTGCCCGGCGCGCGCCTGCAGACCCTCCTCGCCGGCCGCCGCGGGGTCGCCGGGCTCGACCGCTTCCTCACCGCCATCCACTGGCTCTGGTTCTTCGAGCCCTACACGGTTCTCGTCTGGATCCTCGTCCGTCATCCCGAGCACTTCCCCCGCGCCGCCCGCCAGATGGCGGCCGTCTTCGACGCCGGCGTCCTCGGCTACTGGGCGCTGCCGACCGCGCCGCCCTGGTGGTCCTCGCAGCATGGGGTGACCCGGGAGCCGGTGCGGCGGATCATGGTCGAGGTCGGCGAACCCCTCTGGGGGCGCCTCTGGGGGCCGCTCTACGCGGCGCTCGGCGGCAATCCCTGGGCGGCGATGCCCTCGCTGCACTTCGCCACCTCGCTGCAGGGCGCCGTCTCGCTGTCGGAAGCGAGCCGCGAGGAGGGCGCGGTCGCCTGGGCCTACGCGCTCACGCTCGGCTTCGGCCTGGTCTACCTCGGCGAGCACTACGTCACCGATCTGCTCGCCGGCGGCGGGCTGGTCGGCGCGGTGCGCGGCGCCGACCCGCTCTTCGCCCCGGCGGTCGGCCGGATCAACCGGGTCCTCCAGCGGCTCGAGCGGATCGCCACCTCATAGCCGGACGGGGGCGGCGCCGGTAGCGTCTCCGGTGCAGTGCCGGACGACGCCAGGTCAGAGGAGGAAGAGGATCGCCAGGAGAGCGGCGGGCTGATCGAACTGCCGGTCTTCAGCGTCAGGCGGATGCTGCAGACCGGGGTGGTCGTGATCATCCTCCTGGTCGGGATCTACTTCCTCTTCCCGAAGCTGGTCGGGCTCCAGGACGCGCTCGGCCGGCTCGACGAAGCCAACCCGATCTGGATCGGCGTCGCGGTCCTCTTCAGCATCGCCTCCTACGCGACCTACATCGCCCTCTTCAAGGCGGTGGTCGGCGGCGACGACCTGCGGCTGACCTGGGGCGAGACCTACCAGATCAACATGGCCGGGGTGGCGGCGACGCTGCTCTTCTCGGCGGGCGGCGCGGGCGGCATCGCGCTGACCTACTGGGCGCTGCGCAAAGCCGGGATGCGGCGCCGCGACGTGGCCCGCCGCATGGTCGCGTTCATCACCCTGCACTACGCTTTCTACCCGCTGGCGCTGATCGTCTTCGGGCTGCTGCTGCGGACCGGTGTGGTGAGCGGGGTGAACTCGGTCGAGCTGACGATCATCCCGGCCGCGATCGCGGGCCTGATGCTGGCGCTCGGCGTCCTGGTCACGCTGATCCCGGCCGACGTCGAAGGGCGGCTGATGCCGCACGTCCGCGGCGAGCATATGCGCAGCTTCGTCGAGTGGGCGTCACGGGTGCCGGAGACGGCGGGGGAGGGCTTCCGCTTCGCGCTCTCCCTGTTCGCCCACCCCCGCCAGGGGGGCCTCGCGGTGATCGGCGCCGGCGGCTTCTGGGCGGCCAGCATCGGCGTGCTGTGGGCCTCCTTCCACTCGCTCGGCATCCACGTGCCGCTCGCCGTCGTCGTCCAGGGCTTCTTCATCGGCATGGTCGCCAACCTCTTCCCGCTGGCGCCCGCCGGGGTCGGTGCGGTCGACGCCGGGATGATCGGCGCCTTCGTCCTCTTCGGGCTGCCCGAGGAAACCGTCTTCCCGGCGATCCTGATCTTCCGGCTGGTGGCCTTCTGGATGCCGATCCCACCCGGCATCGTGGCCTTCTTCCAGCTGCGCAACACTGTCCGCGGCTGGGAAGAGGAAGGGCTGCCGATCGACCGCGACGGTGGTACTATAAAAAGTAAAGTATTGGACGGGGAATCGAACTTCGTAACTTAGGACGGGTGCGTGAGATGAGCGACGAGAGCAGCAGGAAGGTCGAGAACGTGATCATCGTCGGCGGCGGCCCCGCCGGTTACACGGCGGCGCTCTACACGGCCCGCGCCAACCTGGAGCCGCTCGTCTTCGAGGGCTTCCAGTGGGGCGGCCAGCTGCAGAACACGACCGACGTCGAGAACTA
The DNA here is from genome assembly GCA_963766705.1 of uncultured Actinomycetes bacterium. Lineage (GTDB taxonomy): Bacteria > Actinomycetota > Thermoleophilia > Solirubrobacterales > 70-9 > VAYN01. The sequence continues at coordinate 361,573 of CAVYBE010000008.1, read as the reverse complement.
CCCGGGCTTCCCCGAGGGGATCATGGGGCCGGAGATGATGAGCCAGTTCCGCGCCCAGGCGGAGCGCTTCGGGACCCGCTTCGTCACCGACGACGTGGACCGGGTCGAGCTCTCCGACGGCGGCGTCCAGAAGGTCTTCCTCGGCGACGAGGAACACCGCGCCAAGACCGTGATCCTGGCGATGGGGGCGGAGCCGAAACGGCTCGGCATCCCCGGCGAGATGGAGCTCGGCGGCCGCGGCGTGTCCACCTGCGGCGTCTGCGACGGTGCCTTCTTCAAGGGCCACCGGGTGCTGGTGATCGGCGGCGGCGACTCGGCGATGGAGGACTCGGTCTTCATCTCGAAGTTCGCCGAGCAGCTGACGATCGTCAACCGCCGCGACGAGTTCCGCGCCTCGAAGATCATGCGCGACCGGGCGCTGGCCGTCGACAACATCGACACCCTCACGCCGTACGTGCCGCTCGAGTTCGTCGCCGGCGAGGACGGCAAGCTGAAGACCGTCCGCCTGCGCCATGCCGAGACCGGCGAGGAGACCGACGTCGAGGCGACCGGCGCCTTCGTGGCGATCGGCCACATCCCGCGCTCGGAGATCGCCAAGGGCCAGGTCGACACCGACGAGGACGGCTACATCCTCACCCAGGCGGGATCGACCCGAACCAACCTGGGGGGCGTCTTCGCGGTCGGCGACGTCGTCGACCACACCTACCGCCAGGCGGTCACCGCGGCGGGCACCGGCTGCATGGGCGCGCTGGACGCGGAGCGCTACCTGCGCGACTCGGCGCCGCCGGTCGAGGCCCACTGGTTCCCCGGCGGCGAGCCCGCCGAGATCGCGCCGACGACCTCCTGACTCATACATTCGTCCAGCGGGCGGATCGCGCTATCGTCAGCGCTCGTGGCCGCCGAATGTTCCCATCTCGATTCCGTCCAGTTCCTGGAGGCGCCGGATGAGGTCGAGGGGTGCGAGGAGTGCCTGCAACTGGGGATGCGCTGGGTCCACCTGCGGATGTGCCAGACCTGCGGCCATATCGGCTGCTGCGACAACTCCGAGGGCAAGCACGCCAGCGCGCACTTCAAGGCGGTCGGCCACCCGATCGTCCGCTCCGCCGAGCCGGGCGAGGACTGGAGCTGGTGCTACGTCGACGAGCTGATGATGCGCCTCGCCGCGGACTGACCGCCGCCGGCGGCGTTCTGGTCACGGCAAGGTCCGAACGCGCCGGCCCGCCTCCCGATGAGTTCGCAGTTCTCCGCGCATAGCGCGGCTTAGTGCGAACGCACCCGGGGGTCGGGCCGATGAGTTCGCAGTTCTCCGCGCATAGCGCGGAGAACTGCGAACGCCACCGCGGCGCGGGGCATGCGGTCGTCCTTTGGTCCGGACCCGACGTCGCGGTCGTCCTTTGGTCCGGTAGGCGGACGTTAGGACGACCGCGCCCGGGGGGGCGGACCAAAGGTCGACCGCGCCCCGGATGGCAGGGCGCGTCCCGGGCCGGGAGCCGCACGCCGAGGCGTGCCCGTCCCGCCCTCCTACCTGCCGAGTGGAGGACGGGACGGGCGCGCCGGCCCGGACGAGGAGAAGGCGCCCGCGGTGCGGCGACCGGCCCGCTCAGGCCAGGTAGCCGCAGTCGCGGGCGGCGGCGTGGAGCTCGTCGCGGAATTTGGGATGGGCGATGTCGATCAGCCGCCGGGTGCGCTCGGCGATCGAGCTGCCCCGTAGCTCGGCCACGCCCCACTCGGTGACCACGTGGTCGACCACGTTCTTGAAGGTGGTGACCGCGGCGCCGGGGTGGAGGCGCGGCACGATCCGCGAGGTCGAGCCGTCGCCGGCGGTCGAGTGGAGGACGATGAACGCCTGTCCCGCCTCCGAGAGGACGGCGCCGCGGGCGAAGTCCGGCTGACCGCCCGACGAGGACCAGTAGTCGGAGCCGAGGCTCTCCGAGGCGCACTGGCCGAGGAAGTCGACCTCGATCGTCGCGTTGATCGCGTTGAAATGCGGCTCCGCGGCGACCAGCTTCGGGTCGTTGGTCAGTTCGACCGGCCAGAACTCCACGCCCGGGTTCTCGTCGACGAACTCGTACAGGCGGGCGGTGCCCGCTGCCGTGGTGGTGATCGCCTTGTTGCGATGGTTGCGCTTGCGCGAGCCGGTGGCCACCCCGGCTTCGATCAGGTCGACGAAGCCGGGACCGAACATCTCGGTGTGGATGCCGAGCTCGCGGTGGTCGCCGAGCAGGCCGAGCACGAGGTCGGGGATCGCGCCGATCCCGGCCTGGATCGTCGCCCCGTCGGGGATCCGCTCGGCGACCAGCTCGGCGATCTTGCGGTCCTCCTCGCGGCTCTCGCGCGGCGGCAGCTCGATCAGCGGGTAGTCGGCCTCGCACCAGCCGAGGATCTGGCTGACGTGGACCTGGTTCTCGCCGTGGGTGCGCGGCATCCGCGCGTTCACCTCGAGGAAGAAGGGCACCTCGCCGATCATCGCCGCCGTGTACTCGGCGTGGGTGCCGAGGCTGAACCAGCCGTGCGCGTCCGGCGGCGCGGCGGCGGCGATCGCCAGCGGCTCGATCAGCGTCCGCCGCATCAGCGCCGGGACCTCGCTGAAGTTGTTCGGGACCAGGTCGCACTCGCCCCGGTGGAAGGCGTCTTTGTCGTGCGGCGAGAGGAACCAGGAGACGTGGCGCAGCCCTTTGACCTTGCCGGAGAAGTGGTCGCGGTCCCGGAACGGCAGCATCTGGTGGAGGCGGACCTCCTGGACGCGGTCGGCGTTGGCCTCGATCGCGTCGACGACGGTCTTCGGTTCGCCGTTGCCGACCCCGACGATCACGTCGCCGCCGACCGCGATGTGGCCGACGACGTCCGCCGCGGGGCGGCGCTTCTCGCGCAGTTGGTCGGCGACCGAGGCCGTGGCTAGCCCTCCGCGAGCGGCAGCATCGCGTTCACTCCGGTCGCCGCACGGCCGATGATCAGCTTCTGGATCTGCGAGGTCCCCTCGTACAAGGTGGTCACCCGGGCATCCCGCAGGTAGCGCTCGACCGGGTAGTCGTCGACGTAGCCGGAGCCGCCGTGGACCTGGATCGCCAGGTTGGCGCACTCGACCGCGGACTCGGTCGCGTAGACCTTGGCGACCGAGGTCTCGGTCGCGTTCGGCTTGCCTTCGTCCTTCAGCATCCCGGCCCGCAGCACCAGCATCCGGCTGGCGTCGCGCTTCAGGATCATGTCGGCGATCATCTCCTGGACCAGCTGGAAGCGGGCCAGCGGCACGCCGAACTGGTGGCGCTCTTTGGCATAGGCAACGGAGGACTCGACGCAGCCGTCGCAGATCCCGACGCAGCCCGCGGCGACGCTGTAGCGGCCGGATTCCAGCGCGCTCATCGCGACCTTGAAGCCGTCGCCGACCTCGCCCAGAAGCGCCTCCTCGCCGACCGCCACGGCGTCCAGCGACAGCTCCGCGGTGTCGGAGGAGCGCAGCCCGAGCTTGCCGTGGATCTCGGCGCTGGTGAAGCCCTCGGCGGCGGTCGGGACGATGAAGCAGGCGAGGCCCTTGTGCTTCTTCTCGGGGTCGGTCTGGGCGAAGATCAGCGCGAACTCGGCGTGGTTGCCCAGTGAGATCCACATCTTCTGGCCGCTGATCGACCAGCCGGAGTCGGTCTTCGTCGCCCGGGTGCGCAGGTTGGCGGCGTCGGAGCCGGTGTCGGGCTCGGTGAGGCCGAAGCAGCCGAGTCCCTCGCCCGAGCAGAGGCCCGGCAGCCAGCGCTGCTTCTGCTCCTCGCTGCCCCACTTCTCGATCGCCGACCCGACCAGCGAGGTCTGCACCGAGACCACGGTGCGCGCCGAGGAGTCGGCGCGGCCGATCGCCTCGACGATCAGCCCGTAGCCGATGTAGTCGAGGTTGCGACCGCCGTAGCGCTCGTCGAGGATCGGGCCGAGGAAGCCGACCTCGCCGAGCTTGCGCGCCAGCTCGCGGTCGAAGCGTTCGGCGCGGTCGTTCTCGCGCACCCGCGGCAGGATCTCGCGCTCGGCGAACTCGCGCGCGGTTTCGGCGATCAGCTTCTGCTCGTCGGTGAGGTTGAAGTCCACTGTCCTGCCTTTCGCGGGTCGATCGGTCGGTCTGCGGTCAGCTGGAGACCTGCGCCTGCCCGGCGGCCTCGAGCTCGGCGTCGCGGGCCGCGGCGAACGCCTGCTGCACCTCGCGGGTCACCGGGCCCGGCGCCGCCGGGAGGGCGACGTCGTCGATCGCGGCGACCGCCTGCAGCTCGCGGGTGGTGGAGGCGAGGAACGCCTCCGAGGCCTCCTTCACCTGGTCGAGGCTCCAGGCCCCCTCCTCGATCCCGGGGACGGCCCGCATCAGCCGGTCGCGGGTGATCGAGGCGAGCACGCCCTCGGCGAGCGCGGTGGTGCGCAGGGCGCCGTCGACCACCCAGAAGATCGAGGAGGTGGGCGGCTCCAGCACGACCTTGTCGGGGCGGACGAGCAGCGCCTCCTCCGCGCCCGCTTCCCGGGCCAGTCGGGTGGCCAGCATGTTGGCGCCGTAGGAGAGCGACTTGACCCCGTTGAGGACGATCGTCGGCTGATAAGTGATCGCGGCGACCCTGACCGTCTCGGTGTGGGTCGGGATCTGCTCGGTGGCCGCGATCCGCCGGCCGCCGCGGGTGACGATCAGCCGCAGCTGGCCCTCGACCGGTCCGGCCGCGGCGAGCAGCGCGTCGATCTCCGCCCGCAGCGCCATGCGGTCGAACTCGAGCCGCAGCGCCGCGGCCGAGCGTTCGAGGCGGGCGACGTGGTCCTCCAGCGCGAAGGGCCGGCCCGCGTAGAGGCGGATCACCTCGAAGGCGCCGTCGCCGCGGTAGAGGCCGTCGTCCTTCAGCCCGATCGTCGCCTCGGCGGTCGGCCCGATTCTCCCGTCGACGCTGGCCATCTCGGTGAAGGCGCTCGCCATGGCGGCGAGGCTACCTGACCGGCGAGGCGCGGGCGTATGCTGGAACGATGCTGCTTCTGCTGGGGACGGTGGCGGTTGTCGCGTTCATCGTCGGCGTGCTCGTCGTCGTCGGCCACTTCTACCCGGGCGAGGACGCCGACCTGCTCGACTGGCGGCCGACCCGCTCGCCGGCGCTCGAGGTGCAGAACGAGATCGACGACGTGCGCCAGATGCTCGAGGCGCAGAACGAGATGCGCCGCCGGCGCGGCGCTCCCGACCTGACCGAGGCCGAGATCGAGGCCCGGGTCGCCGCCGACGAGCGCTGGAAGCGGCAGATGCGCCGCGACGGTTGAGCCGCGTGGAGCGAAAGTAGCGCCATGGGCAACAAAGGCTCCACGGCGGCGCTCAGACGGCGGCCGGGGCGGGGTCGGTCGACGGCGCCGGCTCGCGGGCGGGGAGGGAGAAGGCGAGCAGCGCGGCGCCGAGCCCGGTGGCGAGCGCGAACCACCAACCGGCGCGGATGCCGTTGAGCAGGTCCGCGCCCGCCGAGTCGATGAGCGCGACGAGTACCGCCACCCCGATCGCCGAGCCGAGCTGGCGGGCCATGCCGAAGACGGCGCTGCCGGTCGCGAAGCGTCCCGGCGGCAGGGCGGCGGTGGCCGCGGCGGGAAGGGTCCCAAGGGTCAGGCCGACGCCGACGCCGCCGAGCATGAAGGCGGGGAGGAAGGTGGTCGCGTATTGGGGTCGCGGGCCGATCGCGGCGAGCATGAAGGCGAAGCCTCCCGCGAAGACGAGGCCGCCCAGCGTCGCCACCGGCCGTTGGCCGATCCGCGCGCCCAGCCGCCCCGCGGGCGCCGTCGCCGCCGCCGCCATCAGCGGGCCGGGGGAGAGGGCGAAGCCGGCCCGCAGCTCCGACCAGCCCCACACTTCGGTAAGCAGCAGCACGCCGGCGAGCAGCATCGTCCCGAAGCCCATGAAGAAGACGAGGGTCGCGAGGTTCGCGAGGGCGAAGGAGCGGACCCGCAGCAGCGGCAGCTCGATCACCGGGGCGCGGTGGTGGGAGGAGCGGACCGCGAACGCGGCGACGAGGGTGACCGCGGCGACGAAGCAGCCGAGCACGCGGGCGTCGGTCCAGCCCCATTCCGGGCCCTGGACGATGCCGAGCGTGAGCAGGCCGATCCCGAGCGCCAGCTCGAGCGCGCCGAGCAGGTCGGGCCGGCCGTCCTCGGGCTGGCGGGACTCGTCGAGGACGCGCATCCCGACCAGCGCGGTCGCCAGGCCGATCGGCACGTTGACGAGGAAGATCCAGTGCCAGCTGAGCTGTACGAGAAGGCCCCCGAGCGGCGGCCCGAGCGCCGCCGCGACCCCCGAGATCGCCGACCAGATGCCGATCGCGATCGGGCGCTGCTCGACCGGGAAGGCGGGCAGGATGAGACCGAGCGTGGTCGGGATCATCATCGCGGCGCCGGCCGCCTGGAGGACCCGGGCGACGACCAGGAAGGGGATCGAGGGCGCGGCCGCGCAGAGGGCGGAGGCGAGCGAGAAGGTGAGCAGCCCGCCGACGAAGACCCGCTTGCGACCGACCCGGTCGGCGATCCGCCCGGCCGGCACGAGCAGCGCCGCGAAGACGATCGCGTAGCCGTTCAGCACCCAGGAGAGAGCGGGCAGCGAGGCGCCGCCGAAGGAGCGCGAGAGGTCGGGGAAGGCGATGTTGACGATGAAGAGGTCGAGGCTGGCCATGAAGAGGCCGATCGAGGTGATGCCGAGCACCTTCCAGCGGTGTGCCATGTCGTCGCTCCGATCCGCGGCGCGACGGCGCGCGCCAGCGTGACTTGTAATTTGCAAGTCACGCTACCAAAGCTGGGTTTCATAAAGCAAGTCACTGCTAGAATCGGTGCGTGAGCATCGAGGCCTACGCGGAGAAGAACTGCTCGATCGCGAAGCCGCTGGCCTTCCTCGGCGAGCGCTGGACCCTCCTCGTCCTGCGCGACCTCTTCCTCGGTCGCAAGCGGTTCGACCAGTTCCAGGCCTCGCTTGGCGTCGCCACCAACGTGCTCAGCCAACGGCTGACGACGCTGACCGCGGAGGGAATCATCGAACGCCGCCGCTACAGCGAGCACCCCGAACGCTTCGAATACGTGCTGACCGAGAAGGGCCGCGACCTGCAGCCGGTGCTGCTCGCGCTGCTCGCCTGGGGCGACCGCTACACCGCCGAGGACGGGCCGCCGCTGGAGACCGTTCACGATGGCCACGCCTTCCACATGGTGCCGGTCTGCTCGGAGTGCGGCGAGCCGCTCGACACCCACAACGTCCACATCCGTCCCGGCCCCGGCGCCAACGCCGAACAGCGCCGCAAGCTCGCGTGGCTCGGGCACTGATCGTCGGCTGCGGCTGCGCGGGCCGCGCGCTCGGCACCGAGCTGCGCGACGAGGGCTGGCAGGTGCGTGGCACCAGCCGCGGCGCGGAGGGGCTGGCGGAGATCGAGGCGGCCGGGCTCGAGCCGGCCCGTGCCGACCCGGAGCGCCCGGGCTCGGTCCTCGACCTGGTCGGCGACGTCACCGTGCTGATCTGGCTGCTGGGCTCGGCGACCGGGCCCGCGGAGGACCTTGCGGCGATTCACGGCCCGCGCCTCGAGTCGCTGCTCGAGCGCCTGGTCGACACCCCGGTGCGGGGCTTCGTCTACGAGGGCGCGGGGAGCGTCGACGCGGGGCTGCTGGCGAGCGGGGCGGAGCTGGCCCGCAACGCCGAGCGCACCTGGCGCATCCCGGTGGCGGTCACCGAGACGCCGCGCGACCGGGGCCCCGCCTGGTCGGAGGAGCTGCAGCGCGCGGTCGTCGAGCTGCTCTCGCGCAGGGGTTGACCAGGCCCCCTGCCGGGGCGTCCACTGCTGTCTGCGCGGATGGGCAGCTAGCCGAGCCGCTTGAGGAAGTCGCCGAGGATCCGCGCCGTCGCCCCCCAGATCATCTGCCCTTCGACCTCATAGGTCGGCGTGTGGATCGGCACGCCGCGGCGGAGGAGCCGGCGCATCTCATAGCCCGCGCGCAGCTTGTCGAGCGAGAAGGCGAGCACGGTCTCGACCTCGGACGGGTTGGGGTCCAGTCCCAGCCCCACCGGGTCGCCGACCAGGCCGACGAAGGGCTGGATCCGGTAGCCGGTGACGAAGGTCGAGACCGGCGGCAGGGCGCCGATCACCTCGACCCGGCCGGGGTCGAGGTCGATCTCCTCGCGCGCCTCGCGCAGCGCGGTCGCCTCGAGGTCGGTGTCGCCGGGGTCCTTGCGGCCGCCCGGGAAGGAGATCTCGCCGGCGTGGCGGCGCAGGTCGGCGCGCCGCTCGGTGAAGATCAGCCCCGGCTCCTCCGGCCAGCCGAAGAGCGCCAGCAGCACCGCCGCCTCGGTGCCGCGCGCGTCCATCGCCGCCGCCTCCTCGGCACCGATCAGGAGCGCCCCGATGTCTCCGTTGCCGGTCAAGCCGACATCATCCCGAACCGCCCGCGGCCGTCCTTACCCACCTATGGCGCCGGTTGAGTCGACCGCGTGACGCGGGCGCCGCTCAAATGATCACCTGGACGGTCCCCGCGTCGACCGACCAAGCGGCGCCCGCCACGTAGGAGGCCCGCTCCGAGCAGAGGAAGACGATCGCCGCGGCGATCTCCTCGGCCTCGGCGAGGCGGCCATTGGGTTTGGCGGCGTGCAGCTCGGCGAGTGCCCGCTCGCGGTCGGTGGCGCCGGTCTTCTCCACGTGCTGGTCGAGCAGGCCGCCCGGCTCGAGCCACATCTCCGCGGCGACCGCGGCCGGGCAGACGGCGTTCACGAGCACGCCCTCCTTGACGAAGCGGTCGGCGAAGAGGCGGGAGAGGGAGAGCTCGGCCGCCTTCGCCACCGAGTACTCCGGCAGCGACTGCGAGGGCCGCTTGGCGGCGGTCGAGCAGACGTTCACGATTCGCCCCCAGCCGCGCTCGGCGAGCACCGGGGCGATCGCCTTCATCGCCCGCATCGGCGCCATCACGTTCAGCTCGTACTGGGCCCGCCAGTCGGCGTCGGGGACCTCGAAGACGTCGCGGTAGCGGGAGGCGCCGGCGTTGTTGACGAGGACGTCGATGCCGCCGAAAGCCTCGCGCGCGGCCTCCAGCATGCGCTCGCCGGCGTCCGCGTCGGTGATGTCGAGCGCCAGCGTCGCGACCGACTCGGCGCCGCCCTCCAGCGCCGCGGCCGCGGCGGCGAGCCGCTCGGCCCCGCGCGCCACCAGCAGCACCTTGGCGTCCTCGTCGCGCAGCATCCGCGCCGTCGCCAGGCCGATCCCACGGCTGCCGCCGGTGACGACGCAGACGCGCCCGGCGATCCCGAGGTCCATCAGGCCGCGGCGCGTTCGCCGACGGTGATCTCGGCGCCGTGCTCCAGGACCTTGTGCACGGGGCACTTCTCGGCGATCACCATCAGCCTGCGGCGCTGCTCGTCGTCGAGCTCCGCCGGGAGGGTCACCTCGACCTCGAAGCGGTTCGGCACCGGCCCCTCGGAGGTCATCTTGACGGCGACCTCGAGGCCCTGGCCGAGCTCCCAGCCTTTGTGCCGCGCGTAGAGCTCCATGGTGATCGCGGTGCAGCCCGCCAGGCTGCTCGCCAGCAGCTGGCCGGGGCGCGGCCCGGTGTCGGTGCCGCCTTCCTCGCCGGGCTCGTCGATGACGATCTCGTGACCGTCGCCGAGGTCCCCTTCGTGGGAGAAGCCGGCGATCCGCCGGACGACCACGTCGGCGTGCATCAGCCGCCCCTCCCCTCGAACAGCGCCGGCTCCTCGACGTCGGCCCAGCGGGCCATCGCGTAGGCGAGGTCGGAGGCGCGGTTGACGAAGCCGATCACGGTGTCGCTCGCCAGGTCGCCGGACTCGGCGAGGGTGGCGATGCGGCGCTCGGCGCGGCGGATCGCGGTGCGGGCGACGTCGAGGTGGGCGGACAGCAGGTTGCCGCCGGGGATGACGAACTTGGGCGGCAGCTCGACCTCGGCCATGTAACGGTCGATCAGCGCCTCGGCCGCGGTGACCATCGCCGCGGTGGTGCGGCTGACGCCGTCTTCGAGCCGGCCCGCCGCCTCCGGCGCGGTCGCCAGCTCGGCACCCGCGATGAAGAGGTCGGTCTGCAGGGCAAGGATGTCGGCGGCGAGCTCGGCGCCACCGTCCCCCGCGGCGCAGAGCGCCCGCGCCACGCCGAGCGCCGAGCAGGCCTCGTCGAGGGAGCCGTAGGCCTCGGTGCGGGCGCTGTCCTTGGTCACGCGGCCGCCGTACCAGAGGGAGGTGGTGCCGTCGTCGCCCTTCTTGGTGTAGATCTTGACCACGCCCCGATCCTACGGGGGCGAGGGGATCGCCTCCGGCGCGCCCCCGGCGATCGCCCCGGCGCGGGCGGGCCGAGGCGCCCTCAGCCGACCGGGCTGAAGACGAATCCGCTCATCACCTTGGGGAAGAAGTAGGTCGACTTCGGCGGCATGTTCTCGTCGGTGGCGGCGATCGCGCGGACCTGCTCGATCGGCACCGGGCGCAGGACGAAGGCCAGGTCGTAGATGCCGTCGGCGACCATCTCCACCGCCTCCGGGACGCTCTTGGCGTACTCGAGGCCGCGGCGCTCGGTGATGTCGGCCTCGGTCATCCCGGCGAGGCCCTCGAGCACCAGCGTCTCGAGGATCGCCGAGTCGAGCCGCCGGTAGGCCTCCGGCTTGCCCGCCAGGCGCCGGTCGAGCTCGGCGGTGTCGCGGAGGCGGAGCCGGCGCGAGGTGCCGTCGCCGGCGTCGAAGAGGCCGAAGACGCCGATCCCCTCGGCGGCGGCCGGGTCGAGCTCCTCCCGCGGGAGCTCGGTGACCTCGAAGAGCTCCTCGAGCCCGGCGAGGAGGCGCTCGCGGCGGGCCGGGTCGTGGGAGAAGCCGGAGAGCAGGCGGTGGGTGGGGAAGACGGTGAGGCCCGGGTCGTCGAGCCCGGTGAGCGCCATCAGGGTGTAGTTCTGCGGGCCCTCGCCGCCGACCTCGTCGCGGTAGGCGCGGGCGGTCTCGTAGCGGTGATGGCCATCGGCGATCAGCAGCTGGGCGCTCGCGAGGCGCTCGACCACGGCGGCGACGACGGCCGGGTCGGCGACCCGCCACACGCGGTTCACGGTGCCGTCGTCGTCGGTCACCTCGCCCCAGGGCTCGGGGGAGAGGGCCGGCTCGACCAGCGGCCACGGGTCCTCGGTGGAGAGCGAGAAGATCGGCGAGAGGTTGAGCCGCGTCGCCCGGGTCAGCTCGAGGCGGTCCTTGAGCGGGCCGGGGTGGGTGCGCTCGTGGGGGCGGACGGTGCCCGTGTCGTAGTCCTCGACCCGGACCCGGACGAGCACGCCGTGGCGGGTGTGGCGGGCGCCGTCGGGCGCGGTGTAGTCCTGGGCGAGCGCCCAGACCGCGTCCTCGGTGTCGGCGCGGAGGACCCCCTCGGCGCGCCAGGCGTCGATCCGCCGCGCGGTGTCCTCATAGGGGTCGCCGACCGGCCGGCTGGCGGGGTCGGCGGGATCGAAGGGGACCGGCAGGTCGACCGCCACCGCGTTGTAGGGCGAGCGGCCCAGCAGCCGCGCCCGGCCGGCGGCGTCGATCACGTCGTAGGGCGGCGAGGCGACCGCGGCGAGGCCGCCGACCTTGTCGAGGTCGTAGTGGAGCGCCTTCAGCGGCAGGACGTGGGCCATCGCCCCAGACGCTAGATGATCGCCGCCGTGCACCGGTCGGCCGCCGGCCGATTCCTCGGCCGGAACCCGCGGTTCCGCCTACACTGCCCCCGTCGGGGCGTGGCGCAGCCTGGTAGCGCGCCGCCTTTGGGTGGCGGAGGTCCCCGGTTCGAATCCGGGCGCCCCGATGACAGGAAGCCCGCTCTCGGAGCGGGCTTCCGCCGTTTCGGCGCCGAGCCGAGGGACCAATGTGGGACCAAATCAGGCGTCCGCACCTAGGATGGAATCAGCGCCAGTTGGCGTAGGTTCGGACCACGGCCGGCATCTCGTGCCAGTCGGCGGGGAGGCCGCCATCGAGCGTCGCTTCCTGTGCAATCGGCCACCAAGGCCAAGCTCGCAATAACGACCAGAGGTGCCGGCCTTCGCGGGCGCGCCGCTTCACCTGGTCGGTGTTCCCTGAGATCGCAGAAGGCCCCCACACTGGCTCGCCTCCGTCCAGGAGTTCGGCGGCGCGGTCCGCGTCGAACGCTGCGCCTTCGACCCACTCCGCGACGGCTGCTGGAGAGAGGCCGCCGACGTCGCGGAGGGCGGCCGCGGTCAACTTCTGCAGGGCGCCGATGTCCAGTGAGTCGAGCTGGCCGTGCAAAACCCGTTTGGCCTGCCAGCCGGATAGCCAAAGGGCGACCCGCGGGCGGACGGAGCCGAGGTCATACCCATAGGCGAGCTGCGGTACCGCTACGAGAAAGGCGGGCCGGAACGTCGGCCGCTCCCTCTCCTGGACGAATTCGCTCAGCAGATCCGGCCCGGGCTGGGGGACAGATAACGCGCCTGATCTGTCCTTCTCAGGGACGCCCCTGCTCGCGAAGCTTGTTACCACTTCATGCATCTCGGCGACAACAATCCTAGGGCGAGGGTCGGGCGGGAACTCCGTGCACAGCGGGAAGCGGCAGGACTCTCGCGACATAAGCTCGCGGCCCTCGCCGGGTGCGGCCCCTCGCAAATCCAGGCGATCGAGAACGGCGCGGTCCCCCGTCGCTCCCGCGTGCTGGCCGGATGCCGCGCCGCGCTCGCCCAGATCGAGGCAGGACGCGAGGCGGCGTGAGTTCCGAGATGACGAGGATTTACCGCGAGCACTCAAAGGCGCGCGGGGCGGCGCGCACGGTCGGCTTTGTGCTCGCCTCCTACGCCGACAAATGGGGCAACGGCATCTGGGTCAGCCTCGACCGGCTAATGCGCGAGGCCAACGTGAACCGCAAGTCTGCGGTCGACGGCCGCCACTGGCATCTGAAGAACGGCGAGGCTGAACTCACCGACCGCCCCGATGGGGAGCCCCTGATGAAGGGCCGCGTGCGGGTGATGTCGATGGCCCCTCTGCGCGAACGTGCGGAAGCCGCCAAAGCGGACTTGGAGGGTTCGGAGAGTGAACTCCTATTCCAGGGTTCGGAGAGCGAACCTCAGCAAGAAGATGGTTCGGTAGGCGAACCGTCAGGGGTTCGGTCTGATCGGCCAGGGGTTCGGTCTGCGCCCCCGAGCGGTTCGGTGGGTGCACCCGAGACCGGAAGAGACCAACTTGAGACCGGAGATGAGACCGGAGATGCGCGCGCAGGCGCGCGCGCGCTGAGCCCATCTCCATCCTCCGAAAACCATCGCTACCCCGACGGCGAGACCGACTCCGCCCGCGTCGCTGCCCAGCGTCGCCACAACGCCAGCGTCCCGACCGACCCGATCATCAGCGGCCTCTCGCCGTCGTCGACCGGATCCGCAGGACCGACGCCCGCGCAGATCGAGGCCGAGCGTGCGGAGAAGGTCGCCGAGCTCGCCGCCTGCGACCGGACGCTCGCCGAAGGACGTGGCGGAGCGATGACGAAGGCGGCGGCCGCCGAGCTTCGCCAGGAACTCGGGATCGAGGTCGCAGCGTGAACGCCCCGGTCGCCGCCCCCGAAACGCTCGCGCGCCGCCGCGGACGCTGCAGGCTTTGCCACGAGCCGATCCTGCCCGACGTCCACTACGTCTCCAAACACGATCGCCTCGGCTGGCTCCATAGCGAGTGCGCCGCAGGCTACCGCCAAGTGATCGCCGAACACGCCGACGAGGAGGTCGACGATGCCCAGGACTGACCGCCGCCGCGCAGCATCCGATGCCCGTCGCCTGACCCTCTGCGCCGTCCGCGCGCTCGAAGAGGCCGACGGCGTCTGCGAGCGCTGCGAAACCGGTGGCCACCTGCTCGTCGCTGCCGAAGTCCCGAAGGGATCGGCCAGGTTCTCGCCCCGTTGCATCAACCGCCCGGCCTGCGCCGACCGGATCCGCCGTCAGGTGGCCGAAGAGGGAGGGGATGGGGGATGAGTGCGAGACCGTCGCAGCCGTCCGACTCGCTCGCGCGCAGGCTCGTCCCCGACGCCTCGCCGGCCCCGAGTGCCGAACAGTCGAATGCGCCGCTGCTCGACGCCGCCGGGGCCGCCGAGTTGCTGTCGGTGCCGAAGTCGTGGTGTCTCGCCGAGGCGCGAGCCGAACGGATCCCGCACGTCAGGCTCGGCAGGTACGTCCGCTTCGACCGTGCAGAGCTGCTCACGTGGGCGCGCGGTCCTCGACACGTCGGACCGAGGGCATCCGGTCGTGGACCGGGCGCCTCGACGGAGCGAGCCGCATGAGCAAGCCGATCGCCAGCCGTCTCGACCGCCGAGGGACCAATCCGGGTACCAATCGGGCCGGGATCAGGGGGTCAACGTGCCCCTGAGCCGACGTCAGGCTGCCCGCAAGCGGCAGCTCGCGAATCTCCGCCCAGGTGCCAAGCCTGCGCCTGCCGGGAACCGCCGAGCCGAAAGGCACGGAGGCTATGCAGCCGTAGCCGCCGAGCGCCTCGACGCCAAGGTCTCCGAGGTCTACCGCGCCCTGGGCGAAGACCTGCCGCTCCGCGAGGACGGCGAGGTTCCCCGCGCCGACGCTGCCGCCCTGCGGTTGCTGGCCGAATGCCTGTGCCGGCTCGAATCTGTCTCGGACTTCCTCGGTCGCCGCGGCTGGCAGGACGACAAGGGCGAGCCACGCCCGGCCGTCGACCTGGAGCGCCGCCTGCGGGCCGAGGCCCTGGACCTGCTGCGCGAGATGGGCCTCACCCCGGCAGCGCGAGCGAAGTTGGGCGTTGAGTTGGTCCGCGCCGCCGGGGCCGCCGAGGAAGCGGCCGAGCAGGCGGCGGCCCGGCATCGACTTGACCAGAGACTGGCCGCGCTCGACGTGGCCGACGACGAGGAGGGCGATGACCATGCCGAAGAAAGCTAGGCGCCCTGCGCCTCCCCGCGCGACCCGGGCCGATATCGAGGCGGCCGAGGTCCTGCGCGTCGCGGGCGGCGTCTGCGAGCGCTGCGAGACCGCCTCGCCTGCGCTGACGGTGGTCCAACTCGATGGCCGGCCCGTGGCTCGCTGCCTCAACCCGGTTGCCTGCAGGGACCGCCTCCGCGCATCGCTTCGAGAGGTCGGCCGATGACCGCCGCACTCGACGTCCTCGCGCAGCTCCGCCTCGAGGACGGCTCGTCGTGGGTCGAGCGCTCGGCCGACTGGCAGCTCGCCGATGCTCGCGCGATCCTCGACGGTCCCCGGCCCTTCAGCTTCATCACGCGGCCGCGGGGCGGCAGCAAGACTTCCGATTTGTCCGGGATCGCCATCGCCTGGCTGCTCAGCGCCCCGGAGGCACTGCGCTACTACGCCGTCGCCGCCGACCGCGACCAAGCCCGGCTGCTGCTCGACTCGCTCGCCGGGTTCGCCCGTCGCTCGCCGCAGATCGCCGCCGCGCTCCAGATCGACACCTGGAAGGTGACGGCTATCGCCTCCGGGGCGACGCTGACGATCCTCGCCTCCGACACCGCCGGGAGCTGGGGCATCCGGCCGGACGGGGTCGTGATCGACGAGCTCGCCTGGTGGACCGACACGGCTGCGCCGCAGGTCCTCCTCGACTCACTGCTCAGCTCCGCCGCGAAGACGCCGGGGTGCCGCGTCGCGGTCATCACCTCGCCATCGTCGCCGTCCCACTTCTCCCACAAGCTGCGCGACCACGCCGCCGAGGACCCGCTGTGGCGTCTGTCTGAAGTCGAGGGCCCGGTGCCCTGGCTGCCCGAGGAGCGGATCGAGGAGCAGCGCCGCCGGCTCTCGCCGACGATGTTCGAGAGGCTGTTCATGGGCCGCTGGACCGAGGCCGACGACGCCCTCAGCGACTCCGCGGCGCTGCGCGAGGCGGTGGCGCACGATGGCCCGCTCGACCCGAGGCCCGGCATCCGCTACGTCATCGGGCTCGACCTCGGACTCAAGCGCGACCGGACCGTCGCCGCCGTCTGCCACCGCGAGGACGAGCGCGTCGTCCTCGACCGGATCGCCGTGTGGCAGGGGAGCCGGCTGAAGCCGGTGCAGATCGGCGAGGTCGAGGAGTGGCTGCAGCAGGCCGCGGGCCTCTACAACGGCGCCAGGATCATCGCGGACCCATGGCAAAGTGTCGGGCTGGTCCAGCGCCTCCGCGACGGCGGCATTCGTTGCGAGGAGTTCAGCTTCACCGCGCAGTCGGTGGGGAAGATCGCCGGCGCGTTGTTCAACCTGCTCCGTGACCGCCGGCTGGCCTTGCCCGACGACGAGGAGCTGCTCGACGAGCTCGCCCACGTCCGCCTCCGCGAGTCCTCGCCCGGCACCTTTCGCCTCGACCACGACTCCGGCCGACACGACGACAGGGCAGTCGCCGTCGCCCTCGCCGCCCATCGGCTCCTCACCGACCCGGCGCCGGGACCGGCGGTCAGCGTGCCGTCGCCCTTCGAGGCCCGGGGCAGGTTCCGCCGATGGGCCGCCCGGCAGCGGCGCACTGCCGAGGACGACGCGAACCGCCCCGCGATCCCTACCCGCCCGCCGACGCCTGAACGCGTCGGCAACTTCCTGATCCGCCGATAAGAAAGGAACCCTGACCAATGCCAACCGACCTCGAGCAGCTCGAAGCCGAAGTTGCAGAGAAGCAGCAGGAACTGCAGGACGCCCGAACGGCACCGATGTCGCCCGGCGAGGCGACCGAGATGGCGCGGAGCGATCCGCACCGGTTCAACGAGCGATGGGACGCCTGCCGACGCGCAGGCAAGAACCCGATCGCCCCCAGCACGAAAGAGGACTGAAGAATGGTTGACACCACTGACACGAAGGACGTGCTCGCCGAGGAGAAGCGACTCCGCGAGATCCAGACCAATGTCGAAACGCGCCACGATGGACTCAAGAGGCGCCTCGGCGAGCTGAATCGCGAGATCGGCTCCGCCCAGGCGGCTATCAAGGCCGAGGTGCAGGACGCGGCGGCCTCCGGCCGCGAGCCGGACGTCGACGGGCACCACAGAAAGGCCGCCGAGGCGCGGGCCGAGCTGTCGAGGGTCGAGGCCGAGCGCGACGCACTGGATACCGCGGCCCCGGTCGAGGCGATCCGCCGGCACCGCGTGAAGCATCTGGATGTCTACGCCGAGCTCGCCGAGGAATCGACGCAGGCGGCGCTGGCCGCGATCGAGCGCGCCCGCTCGGCCTATGTCGAGGCTGAAACGGCCTGGACCGCGGCGAATGCCGAGTGGGGCCGGATCGTCGGCGACCACAACCGCAGCGCTCCGACCGAGCTGAAGCTGCCGCACCCTCGCCCCCACGATTGGCAGCCGGCGCGGAAAGTGCTCGCGGCGCCGGTTCCTCGCTGCCCGGCTTTCGAGCCGATCAGCGAGGGGGTGTAGACGGCGTGAGCGCGCCGACCCTCGGCCTCGCCATCATCGCCCGCGACGAGGCGGACACGCTGCCCAACCTCCTCGCCTCGGTCGAAGGTGCCTTCGACCAGGTGGCGCTCCTCGATACGGGCAGCACCGACCGCACCGTGGAGGTGTTCGAGGAGTGGTCGGCCGCGGAGAACGAGCGCCGGCCGGGATTCGTCTCGACGCTGGGTCACTTCCAGTGGTGCGACGACTTCGCCGCGGCTCGAACCGCCGCCGACGAGCTACTGGAGACCGACTGGCTGTGCTGGGCGGACTGTGACGACTGGCTGGAAGGTGCCCTCGAGATCAAGCCCCTGCTACAGGAAGCGCCCCCGGGCGTCGAGGCGGTCCTGTTTCCCTACTTCGTCACCGACCGGCCCCCGCGGAACGCGGTCCGCCTGATCCACAGGACCGCGGATGCGCCCTGGCAATCGCGGGTTCACGAGGTCCGCGACCTCAGCAGGTGCGCCGCCTTCCCCCCCTTCAGGTGGGATCGCTCGCCGGTGCGTTGGCGCACCGACCGATGTCCCGATCGGGCGGCCTCGCTGCCGCGCAACCTCGCGATAGCGCGGCGTTGGGCGGCGGAGGAACCCGAAGACCCGAGTGCGCGCCGAATGCTCGCGATGCTCGAGCTTAGGCATGGCGACATCGCCGCCGCGCTGCCGCTGATCCGGGATCTCGCCGAGCACAGGGAGGCGCGGTGGGCGGTGGCGACGATCGAGCGCCTACACGATGCCGGGCTGGAGGGTTTCGATCCCGACCTGCGGCAGATGTTCGTGCGTCCCCTCATCGCGCTGCTGACCGGCAACGCGGACGCTGCCATGACCGCCGCGTACGCGCTCCAGGCACCCGTCTGGCCGCTGGACCGCGAACCTGAGCGGGCCGCGGAGGCAATCCGGGCCGATCTCCGCCGGGCTCTCCGCGCCGTAGATCCGTGCGCGCCGGTTGATCCGCCGACCCGTCAGCAGCGGCGCGCCGAGGCGAGGAGGCGGGCGAAGGAAATGGCGCGGGGGTGACCGACCGCCGCTGCCCGATCTGCGGAGCGAGCCTCGCCGGTCGCCGCGCCGACTGCGTCACGTGCAGCTCACCCTGCCGCCGTGAGCGGAGCCGTGCGAGGCGTCTCGCGGCCGGGGAGGCCGACGGTGACTACCTGACCCTCGACCAGTGGCTCGATCGGCGGCGTAGGCGTGCAAGTCGCGCCGAGGAGGGTGCCTGAGTGCCTTGCGGTCCTCCGAGTGGCGCAGTACAGTCGGTCGCACATAAATGGGGCCGCGCGATAGCAGTCGCCGGCCCCGTGGCCCTCGGCAAAGTTGGACGCTCGGCCGAGGACACGGGCAAGGCTATTCGTCCCCGCGGTCCCCTGGATATCAGGAGGTAGACGCATGCCCCAACAGATGACCTATGCGGAGTTCATCGGCACCCGAGCCAACAACCCCGAGAAGCGGGCGGACCTCTCGGAGGCGCTGCATGACGCCAGCGAGCGGCTCGTCGATGCGGTGATCGACCTGCAGCACGCCCTGGTGCTCCCACTGGAGGCGCATCCGGAGAACAGGTCGGACGTGCTGCCCATGGACAGGCATCAGGACGTCCTCGCGGCAGCCGCCGACTATGAAGAGGTGACCTGCGCCGCGATGCGGTTCCTGATGGAGGAAGGCCACACCTTCAAGGACTCGGGGGAGCTGCATGCGCCGGCGGTGTGGGAGGCACTCCCGAAAGTCGACGAGGAACGACTCGCCGACGCGGCGGCGGCCGTGCGGGAGGGAACCGGCTCGCGCCGGCGCTTCGCGGAGGTCCGGGCCGAGGTCGAGCGGGGCCGGGCGAGGTTCGACGCGGCGCTCGACGTCGCCGTCGGGCTGGTTCCCGCCCAGGTCGAGGCGGAGGTGGCCTGATGACCAACAACCTGACCCAAAGCGAAGAGCGCTTCCGCGAAGAAGCTCGCCTGATACTGCGCAACGCCTGGGAGGTTGCATTTGGCGAAAACGGCATCGTCATGGCCGCCCAGACCGGCGTCGCGGGATCGGTGGAGGCCGAGTGCGAGCTCTCGGAGCGAGACAAGGCCCTGATCTCCGCCGGATGTCTCGCCGGCGCCGCCGGGGCCATCGCCTACCCGCAGAATCCCTGGGAGGAGCGCGAGGGCATCGTGTCGCTCATCGACTCCGTGATGGATCTCGCGAGGGAGGACGGGATGAAGGACCGCGACGGCCTGCCGATCTTCGACCTCCTGCCCGTCTCGACCGAAGGCGTGGAGGCCTGATGGCCGCGAGACGCAGCTACGGCACCGGGAGTCTCTATGTGCGGATCGATGCCGCCGGGCGCGAGCACTGGTACGGCAAGTGGCGCCAAGGCGGCCGCCAGGTCAAGCGGGCACTCGGCCCCAAGCGGACGGCGGGCAGCCGGCAGGGTCTCACCCGCGGCCAGGCCGAGGCCGAGCTGCGGAAGAAGATGGCCGAGACGCAGGTCACGGCGACCCCCGGTGAGTCACTGACGATCGCGGAGGTCTCGGCCCGATACATCACCGCCGCCAAGCGCCGCGGTCGCAAGCTCTCGACCCGGGCCAACGTCGAGTCGGAGACGCGGGTGCATCTGGCGCCGTTCTTCGGCGAGCGCTCGTTGGACTCGGTCCGCTCGGCCGACGTGCTCGACCTGGTGTCGACTCTGGAGGAGAAGGATCTCTCGCCGAAGTCGATCCGCAACGTGATCGCCACGCTCTCGGCGCTGTTCAACTTCGCGAGGGCACCACAGCGCCGCTGGGCGTCCGGGAACCCCTGCGAAGGGGTCGAGCTGCCTGCCGTCCCCGAGAGGACGGAGATCCGCTACCTGGCGCTCGAGGAAGTGGACGCGGCGATCGCCAACGTGCCCGAGGGCATCTACCAGGCCATCGACAGGGCCCTGATCCTCACCGCCGCGATGACCGGGCTGCGAAAGGGGGAGCTGTTGGCCCTGCGCTGGCGCGACGTCGACTGGACGGCGGCGAGGATCCGCGTTCGACAAAACTGGGTCCGCGGCGAGTTCGGGACGCCGAAGTCGAAGCGCTCGACTCGCTCGGTGCCGATGGCCGATGAGGTTGGGGGCGAATTGGAGCGCCTGTTCAAGTCCTCGCGCCACCAAGGTGACGGCGATCTCGTCTTCACCCTGACCGGCGAGCCGTTGCCGAAGGCCAACGTCACGAGACGGTTCCGCAAGGCGCTGAAGGCTGCGGGGCTCGACGGCAGCCATCGGTTCCACGATCTGCGGCACACCTTCGGGACCCGCATGGCGGCCACCGGCGAAGTGTCGATGCGGACGCTGCAGGAGTGGATGGGGCACCGCGACCTCGCCACCACGCAGATCTACGCCGACTACGCGCCGAGCGCCACCGAGGGCGAGATGATCGCCCGCGCTTTCGCCCGTGGTACCAATCAAGGGACCAATCTGAGCGAATCTGACGTGACCTCAGAGAACCTGAAACCGTCGATTAGCAGGGAAAACGCCCCGGCGTAATCCCGTTGGTCCGGTTCGAATCCGGGCGCCCCGACTCCGCGTCGATTGTCGCGGTCGGCCGTGGGCGGGCGTCGACCGCCGGCGCGGCGCGGCGCCTCAGCCGAGCTCGGCCGAGGCGGGGTCCGGCTCCGGCTCGGGCGGGCCGCCTCCGGGCTCCTCGGCCGGGCGCGGGCGTCGCGGGGCGGATGAGCCGTCCGGGACGTAGACGAGATGCGAGGCGACGTCGTCGCGGAGCAGACAGCGCGGACACAACTCGATCGTCGCGAAGCGGCGTGAGTTGAACCGGCTGTCACAGCGTTCGCAGAGGTATATGGCTCTCTCCGTTCCTAGGCCTCCCTAGCCTGGGCGGCAGCAGCCTATCGCTTCAGCGGCGGCGCCCATCTGCCGATACCCGTACCCGGATGGACGAGCAGCACGACTACGGCGCGAGGCGGGTCGAACGGGCCGCCTTCGAAACCGACCATCTGCTCGTGGTCGGCGACGTGACGCTGCCGCCGGAGGGCTACCAGAGCCGTTTCTCGGACTCGCTCAACCGGCCCGACCTGGAGTTCTTGGCGCTGACCAAGTGCGAGCTGACCCACCTCGTCGACGGCCGGGTCGAGTCGCGGGACTTCCTGATGCTCTCCAAGCGCCACGTGCGGGTCGCCTACCCGGTCGAGTCGCCGGGCTCCTGACGGAGGGCGTTCGCGTTAGCTGTCCCCGTCTGCGTTCGCAGTTCTCCGCGGTATGCGCGGAGAACTGCGAACGCGTTCGGGCCGTTGCCGACCGTTCACAGACTTGTTAGGCCTTGGGCGTAACGTTTCCCGCGAGAGAAAGAGAGGAAGCGAATGAGCTCACTTGGCAAGCTGATGACGATGCTGAACCCCGACAAGACGCAGATGGTCACCGCGGCGGACGCCCTGCCGGGGCGCTCCGAGCCCGCCTACCCGGTGCCGGAGACGCACGAGGTGCTCGGCACGCCGCTGCGGCCGCCGTTCCCCGAGGGCATCGAGGTCGCCTACTTCGCGCTGGGCTGCTTCTGGGGCGCCGAGCGGCTCTTCTGGCAGATCGACGGCGTCTACACGACCGCGGTCGGCTACCAGAACGGGATCACGCCGAACCCGACCTACGAGGAGGTCTGCACCGGCAAGACCGGCCACGCGGAGGCCGTGATGGTCGCCTTCGACCCGCGGAAGGTCTCCTACGAGGACCTGCTGAAGGTCTTCTTCGAGGAGCACGACCCGACCCAGGGCATGCGCCAGGGCAACGACATCGGCACCCAGTACCGCTCCGGGATCTACTTCGCCGGCGACGCGCAGAAGGAGATCGCCGAGCGGGCGCGGGACGCCTACGACGCCGAGCTGCGCGCCGCCGGCAAGGACCCGGTGACCACCGAGATCGAGCCGGCCGCCCCCTTCTACTACGCCGAGGACTACCACCAGCAGTACCTGCACAAGGTCCCCAACGGCTACTGCGGCCTGAAAGGCACCGGCGTCGCCTGCACGATCCCGGCCGCCGCATAGCCCCCGATCCGCCGCTTGTCGCCCAGAGGGCGACGAGCGTGGCCGGTGCCCGCGCGCCCGCCGCCGGGCGCGGCGAATAGCATCACCCGCCCGTGGCACCCTCCTTCGGCTCCTACATAGCGGGCTGCCTCGCCGTGATCGGCATCGTCGCCGCCCTCGGGCTCGGCGGCTACTGGTTGCGACGTTGGATCGTCCCCGAATTCTCGGGCGCCCTGGCGCGCCTCGCCGACGCCACGCTCGCGGTCGCCCTGCTGGTCCTGTCGCTGGAGTTCCTCGGCTCGTTCAGCATCCTGCGCTTCGGCTGGATCATCGTCTTCACGATCGCGGTCGGGCTCGGGGCGGCTCTGCTCGGCTACTGGAAGGCGCCGGAGCGCGGGGAGGAGGTGAAGGCCCCCGCCGTCCACAAATGGGCGCTGGTGATGGCGGTCGCGGTCGCCTCGTTCACGATGGCCGAGTGGACGTTCCCGTCCCAGCTGAACCTCGATCTGGGGATGTTCGGCGGCGACACCACCTGGTACCACATGCCCTTCGCGGCGACGATCGCCCAGCAGCACTCGACCGTCCACCTGCACTTCACCGACCCCCTTCGCCTCGCCGCCTGGTTCTACCCGCAGAGCTCGGAACTGATCCACGGCGCGGCGATCGTCCTCTTCAAGACCGACTGGCTCTCGCCGCTGATCAACCTGATCTGGCTGCCGATCGCCCTGCTCGCCTGCTGGTGCGTCGGCCGCCCCTACAAGGTCGGCCCGGCGACGCTGATCGCCGGGGCGATCATCCTCGACTCGGGCGTGATGATCGAAACGCAGCCCGGCGAAGCGCGCAACGACATCATGGGGCTCGCCTTCCTGGTCGCCTTCGTGGCGTTCCTGATCAACGGGCACCAGCGGCGGGCGCCGCGCGAAGGCGCCGCGGTCCAGGACACGCCCGAGCGCGACGCGCCGCTGCTCGACAAGGGCCCGCTGGTCCTGGCCGGGATCGCCGGCGGGCTGGCGATCTCGGTGAAGACGACCTTCCTCGTGCCGGTGGTGGCGATCGCGCTCGGCGTCTTCCTGTTCAGCGGCAGGGGCCGGCGCTGGACGACCGCCTGGATCCTCGCCCTGACGACCCTGATCGTGGGCGGCTACTGGTACGTGCGGGCGGCGATCAAGACCGGCGGCAACCCGATCCCGATCACCAAGTTCGGCCCGCTCAACCTGCCGGTGCCGAACCAGATGCCGCTCGACCCGCGGCCCCGCTTCGCCGTCGCCCACTACCTCGGCGACCCGACCGTCTACCGGCGCTGGTTCTTCCCGCAGCTGGAAAACGCGCTCGGCCCGCTGTGGCCGCTGATCCTGATCATCGCGGCGGCGGCCGCGGTCTTCATCGTCGTCCGCTCGCGCAACAAGATCCTCCGGGTGATCGCCGCCGCGGCGCTGCTCACGGCGGTCGTCTACGTCTTCACGCCGCTCACCGCGGCCGGCCAGGAAGGCAGCCCGACCGGCTTCTTCACCAACACCCGCTATCTGATCCCGGGACTGATCCTGGCGATGGTGATGCTGCCGATCGCCCGTCCGCTGCGGGTGCCGGACCGGCGCGCCTGGATCACGATGTGGTTCCTCGCCGCCGTCTACTGGCTGACCGTGCTGACCACGCCGAAGTGGTACCCGACCTACATCTTCGGGACGATCTTCCTGACCCTGGCGCTGGTGTGGGTGCCGACCGCGCTGGGGCTCGGGCGCTCGCGGCGGATGGTGTCGCGCGGGGTGGTGGCCGGGGCGGCCGGGGTCGTCTTGCTGCTGGCGGTCGTCCTGGGGCGCGCGCAGCAGGTCCAGTACGCCGAACAGCACTACACGAACACGAAACTGTTCCTCTCCGACGGCGGGCCGCAGAAAGCGTACGCCTTCGCCCAGCACCTACAGCACCAGCGGATCGGGATCGTCGGCTCGAGCGAGATCATCTTCGGCCAGTACGGCTTCTTCGGCAACCCGCCGACCAACGAAGTCGAATACATCGGCGTGCCCGGCCCGCACGGCGCCTACCGCCTGGCGACCACCTGCCCGCAGTTCATGGAACGGGTGAACGCCGGCAACTACGACTACCTGATCATGTCCCGGGACACCGTCGACTCGCGGCAGAGCGAACAGGGCGCCTATTTCTACCCGGTGTACGGGTGGGTGAAGAACGACCCGGCGCTCAAGGAGGAAGTCGCCGAGCCGACGATCCAGCCGCAACCCGACTACGTCTTCAAGGTGGAAGGAAAGCTGTCCCCGCGGTATTGCCCGACGCCGGCGCAGGAAGAAGCGTTCGAACTCGAAGAAGAAGAAGAAGAACTTGAACGCGAAGGGACCGAAGCCAGGGAAGCCGAAGAACGCCGGGAAGCCGAAAAGGGCGAAGGGGAAGCGGGCGCAGGCGAAGCGGCGGAAGGGGAAGCGGGCGAAGGCGAAGGCGAAGCGGTCGAATAGCCGCTCAGTCGAGCGCGTGGGCGCGGAGGAGGTCGGCCGAGCGGCCGGGCTCCTCCCACCAGAACATGTGACCGACCCCGTCGAGCAGCTCCAGGCGGGCGCCGGGGACGAGCGAGGCGATCAGCTTCCCGTTGGCGACCGGGATCATCCGGTCCTCGGTCCCATGGACGACCAGGGTCGGCGCGGCGATCTCGCCGAGGCGGGCCTGGGTGTCGTGGCCGCCGACCGCCTGGATCTGCAGCTGGACGGTCGCCTGGCGGGCGGGCAGCGCGGCCGCCATCGCGGCGAAGTCCCCGTAGTGGGACTCGTCGGCGCGGAAGCCGGGGGAGAGGTTCACCTCGTACATCGCCCGGAAGACGCGCTGCAGGTCGCCGGAGCCCAGCGCCGCGAGCAGCGGCCCGGCGTCGGCCGGGTCGATCAGCGAGGAGCCGGGGCCACCGCAATAGGTGCAGCCGAGCGTGAGGGTGCGGACGCGCTCCGGGTTGGCGAGGGCGAGCTCCTGGGCGACCATCCCGCCCATCGAGATGCCGAGCACGTGGGCCGTCTCGAGGCCGGCGGCGTCCATCACCGCGACGGCGTCGGCGGCGAGGTCGGCGATCGTGAAGGGCGCGTCGACCTCGGGCGAGTTGCCGATCCCGCGGTGGTCGAAGACCACGCAGTCGAAGTCCGGTTCGAGCGGGGCGAGAAAGGGCTCGCCCCAGGCGAGGTGGGTGCCGCTCATCCCCTGGATCAGCAGCAGCGGCTCGCCCTCACCGGTGCGTTGCCAGTAAAGCTCGACTCCTCCGCTGAGCGTGGTCGGCACGGGGGGATCGTACGGGATCGGTACGGTCGCGACCACGCGACCGCCGCCGCCGGCCAAAGCCAGGTGACATTTCGCACTTCCCGGTCTAGGCTGCGCGCAGTGTCCGAATCCCCGCCGGATGCCCGGTCGTTCGGCGGCTCATTCCGGGAAGGAGCCCTTCATGAGAGTGAAACGCCTGTTTTGCGCTCTCCTTGCCGCCTTCGTCCTGCTCGCCACCGTCGCCATGCCCGCCGCCGCGGCGGTCAAGCTGCCGGTGGGGCTGGCGTCCCAGAAGGCATTCATCTACGCCAGGCACACCTGTGCCCACGACGTCCACTGCGTCAAATACGGCATCACCAACTGCCGCCGCATCAGCCTGCACGTGGTGGCCTGCCGCATGTACGTGGAACGCTCGACGCCGGCCCAGGGCCGCTACGACTGTCAGAAACTGGTCCGCGTCGTCCTCAGCCCGATCAACTACAAGATCCTCGTCACCGGCACCACCAGCTGGGCCTGTCACTGACCCTCGCCCGCACCGCCCCCGCACCGCGTGGACGGTGCGGGGCGGCGGCTTGCGCGGCGGATCGGTGCCACGCGACCGCCTCCGTGGGCGCCGCGCGCCCCGGCGCCCCGCGCGCGACAATGCCGGTCGGGCCCCCGTAGCTCAGCTGGATAGAGCGTCGGACTTCTAATCCGAGGGTCGCAGGTTCGAATCCTGCCGGGGGCACTTCGTGCGTGAAGGGCTCGACGGCCTTTACGGTGGTCGAACCGGCCCTCGGCCTGGTTCGAGGCCGACGGGCCGTCTGGGGCTGTTGGGCGCTGGCGCGTCCAGGCGATTCAGGTCCTGCCCGAGGCGGACGACCTGCTCGCGGGCTAGGCGCAACCGCTCTCGACGATCCCAAGCCGAGCGGTCAGGGGCCGCCGAGGCGGGTGATAGAAGGCAGCGGTGGACAATCGGAAGTGGTGGATCAAGACCAGGACGCCGGAGGCCCGCGAGATAGTTGGGCGGGTCAAGGTCGCGACCCGGTTGTCATCCAAGCTCAGCGCTCTTTGCTACGACGAACCGGAGCGGGTTCGAGGGGCCTTCGAGGAGCTGATCGGCAAGCCGGTCGACGAGTCTCTCTCGTTGATACCCCCTTTCTATGCCGACTACGGCCTGAACATCACGGTCGGCCGAAAGGTCCACATCGGCTACGAGTGCATGTTTACGGGCCATGCGCCGATCGACATCGCCGATGAGGTGATGATCGCCAACAAGACCAACCTGGTCACCAGCGGGCATCCCGTTCCGCCCGATCAGCGGCGGGACTACCTCACGGGGGCGCCCATCACCATCGAGACGAACGTCTGGATCGGGACCGCCGCGACGATCCTCCCCGGCGTCACCATCGGAGCTGGCTCCGTCGTCGCTGCCGGGGCCGTCGTCACCCATGACGTCCCCCCGGCGACTCTCGTCGCGGGCGTTCCCGCGACGGTCATCAGGGAGCTTGAGTCGACCGAGGCCCCATTGACCGCCTGATCGCCGCTTCTCCCTTCAGTCGGCTCGATCACGCGCTCGGCCGCCGGGATAGGGAAACCGGCCGGCGTCCCGATCCAAGGCGATAGGGCCGACCTCGATGCGAGCGGTCCGGTTCGTCTTGTGTTCGGCTGGGGGCGTCGCGCGACATGGATCAAGGCCCGAGTGCGGAGATCGGAATTACCTGAACGCCGTCTTCTCGGGTGTAGCCGTAGCCGCCGGCGACAATTACGCCAAGCGCCGCAGGCTCGCCGCTCCGCCTGGTGTCGATTTCGCCGGCGAACTTGCGCAGGTTTGCTGCGGCCTGCTCAATCGGTCCCTCGCCGCCGATCTTGACCTCGAATGCCATCCAGCTTCCGCCGGATTCGACGATCGCATCGATCTCCAAGCCCTTGTTGTCCAGGTACTGCCGGACCTCGCCGCGCTTCCTCTGCGCGTAGATCCGCAGGTCCCGCACGACCAGGGACTCGAAGAGGAAGCCGAGGAGGTTCAGGTCTCGCAGTAGCGCCTGAGGGTCGGCTCCCAGTGCGGAGGCAGCCAGCGAGGGATCGACGAAGTGCCGCTTGACCGATTTACGGAGGATGGAGCGGGAACGCAGATGCGGCTCCCATGGGGCCTGGTCCTCGACGACGAAGAGGCGTTGGAGTGCCGAGAGATACTCGCCGACGGTGTGTTTTTTCAGGGGGTTGTCTCCGCTGTCCGCGGTATCGGCCGCGAGGGTCGTCATCGCGACGTGGGTGGCGACGTTGCGCGCGAGGCTGTGCAAGAGGCGCCGCACGCGGGACGGATCGCGATGGACGCCATCAACTCGGTTGATGTCAGTACGGCAGACCTCTTCCAGGTAGTCGGAGACGCTCTCCATTGCGACGTCGACCGGAAGTTGCCGAAGCGCGGGCCAACCGCCACGAACGATTGCCTCGGTGAGATCCGCGAGCTCGACCCCCCTGTCCTCTGCCTCCGCCTCGTTGCCCTCGAACAGGTCGCGAAGCGAAATCGAGCCGTCGCTCAGTCCGGACTCGAACAACGACATTGGCCGCATGCGAAGGCGACTGATGCGTCCCGCACCCGAGTGACGGGTCGCGTCATCCGCGGGAGCAGCGGAGCCGGCGAGTATGAACTGCCCGGGCTTCTTCCGATCGTCGACCGCCCTGCGCACGTGGTTCCAGATCTTCGGCTCTACCTGCCACTCATCGATCAAGCGCGGGGTGGCGCCAGAGAGGACGAGGTCTGGGTCCACCGCTGCGGCGGCTTGGGCCGACTCGTCGACGTCCAGCAGCACCTCGCTCGCGGCTCGCTGTCGCGCCGTCTCGGTCTTCCCACAGGCCTTTGGCCCCTCGACCAGGACGGCACCGCTGGTTTCCAGCCTTTGATCCAACTCCTCGTCAACGACGCGCTCTACATAGATCCAGTCGTCCATCGGCACGATTGTAGGACCCTGGGCGGCACAAATACGAAGAATTCAGCGGCACGATACAAAGCCTTCCAGGGGCACGATCCGAAGAACGCTTGAGGCGCAGCTCCAGGGCACCCAGGACAGAACTTGGTCCCGAAATTGGTCCCCAGCTCCACGTGACTCAGCCGAACTCCATGGGATAGGGCGGACTCGACGAGACTCGACCGCCCTCCGCGGGCAACTTCCGGCCAATCTTCTAATCCGAGGGTCGCAGGTTCGAATCCTGCCGGGGGCGCTCGGGTAAGGCTGGACGCGTCGGACGCCTGTTAGCCGGCAGTTCGCTCGTGCGAGAGCGCACCGCGGAGACTCTGCCGTCGTTGCGACTTGACGTTTGCGGTCAGCTTATGTGGCTTGCAGAGTAGGCAACCGCTTCGACGGTGCTTCGGTCGCTTGCGCTTGTGGTGCGCCATGCTCCGAGACTAACCCTGCCGGCCGGGTCCTGGTCGGCCGATATCATGGCCAACATGGCACGCGTGACCAAGCTCACGAAGTCCGAGGTCGAACGTCGCCGCGCCGCAGCGGAGCGGATGCGGGGCATCTTTGCGGACGTTGCACCGGATCGAAGGTTGGTCGACGAGCTGATCGCCGACCGTCGAGCAGAAGCAGCGGCCGAAAGTGGCGAGTCGGCGGTTCGCCGGCGCCGCGGTGACTGAGGGCGCTCCTGCGTCGGTTCTCGACGCCTCGGCGTTGATGGCCATCCTCCATGCTGAGGATGGTGCGTCGGTAGCCATCGAGGCGATCGGGGAGGGGGCAGCCGTCAGCGTTGTCAACTGGGCCGAGGTTCTGTCCAAGCTTGCCGAGGCTGGAAAAGATCCGGAGAGCGCCGCTGCGGAACTACGTCGAGCCGAAGGGTCGCGTCGAGCCCTGTCGATTGAGCCGCTCACGGCGGCTGATTGCGTGGCGGTCGCTCGGCTTCGTCCCGTCACGAGACGACAAGGGCTTTCGCTGGCGGACCGAGCCTGCCTTGCCCTGGCGGAGCGTCTGGAAGTTCCGGCGTTGACCGCCGACCGCGAATGGCTCAAGGCAGACGTTGCAGCCGAGATTCGGCTGATCCGCTGAGAACCTGGTCCCGAAGTTGGTCCCCGACTCCAGTGAGCTCGGCGGAACTCCTTAGACAGGATCGCGCTGCTCGGGCCAGATTCGTCTCCATGGACGCGTTCCGGCCGAACTTCTAATCCGAGGGTCGCGGGTTCGAATCCTGCCGGGGGCGTGGCGGCGTGGGCCGGGTTGCATTTTTGCTATTTGTGGCTACATTGTGCCCACAAACTGAAGGGATCTATCCATGGCCACCAAATCCAAGGATTGGAAGTTCCGCGTTGCCGAGGACGAAGACAGGCTCGTCAAAGCAGCGGTCGAGTCCAGCGACACGAAGTTCTCTAGTTTCGTTCGCGCCGCAGCGGTTGCGGAAGCGCACCGAGTTCTGGCTGATCGGAGAAGCTTCGATCTGGATCAGGATGCCTGGGAGGAGTTCTCCGAACTTCTGGAGCGCCCGGCAAGGGTTCCCGAGGGCTTGACGGAGCTCTTTTCTAAGCCGCCCGTCT
Source organism: uncultured Actinomycetes bacterium (assembly GCA_963766705.1). Classification (GTDB taxonomy): domain Bacteria; phylum Actinomycetota; class Thermoleophilia; order Solirubrobacterales; family 70-9; genus VAYN01. Next base: position 331,551 of record CAVYBE010000008.1, on the reverse strand, counting down.
TCCGGTAGGGGTGGCCTACTCACCGCCCGAGCCCCTCCGGGGAAGGCACACCACAGAGGGATTCGAGTGTGGGGAGCCGTCTCTGAATACCTGGATCGAAAGACATGCTCGTCAGGCTGAGGCGTCCGGCTCCGCGCGGGTCTTCGTGACGACCGACGATGACGAGAGGGTCGCCGGCTTCTATGCACTGGCCGCAGCCGCCGTCAGCCCTCGGGATGCGACCGGGCGGCTGATGAAGGGACAGCCGGAGCATCAATCCGTTCCGGCCATATTGATCGGGCGGCTCGCCGTCGATCAAGTTCACCAAGGCAACCAGGTGGGGCGCTCGCTTCTACAGGATGCCCTGCTGAGATGCGCCACCGCTGCGGACAGCATCGGGGCGCGAGCCGTGGTCGTGCACGCGATATCCGACGAGGCTCGGCGCTTCTACGAGCGGTTTGGCTTTGAACGTTCCCCCACCGACTCTCATCATCTGGTCCTGCTGATGAAGGACCTGAGGAAGCTCCTCTCGCAGTACGAGTAGGGCGTCGGGACATGAGGGTTCGTCGCGAACCTGGTCCCGAATTTGGTCCCCGACCCCAGGGCATTCAGCCGAACTCCGCGGAGCAGATTCGCTCCAACGAACCAGATTCGGCTCAGTAGAGCCGTTTCGGCGGAACTTTCGCGGATCCGCGATTTCGCCTCTGTTTCGCGCGCCTCGTGACCCACTACTGGGTGCACGCCGCATTCCTCGACGACGGTGCGCTGCTGGGGGGCGCAACGGCGCTGGACGGCATCCCCGGCGCCATCATCCACGGTGAGGACGATCTTGGTTGCCCCTGGGAACGCGACAGGAGCTTGATCGTCGCCGGCCGGACGGCGAGCTTGTATGACCGGGGACATTCCAGTGCTACGCTTTACCTATGGTCGAGAAGGTAAAGAATCAGACCAGGGTCTCCAGTAAGCATCAGGTGACGATTCCGGCCGGAGCCTTTCGTGGTGCAGGCCTCGAACCCGGCGATACGCTCAGGGTTGAAGCCGAGGGAGCGGGACGCGTGGTGCTCACGCGGGTCGACGAGCTTGTCGATCGATACTCCGGCCTGCTCGCCACCGGCGGCGATTTGCGGGGGCGCGTCGAAGGGCTTCGCGAGGAGTGGGGGTAGTCCTCGACTCCGATGCGGTCGTCGGGTTCCTGGATCGGGACGACGCCCTCCACATCGCCGCTGACACGGTCGTCCGCGAGCTCGTTCGAGAGCGGCGGCTGCTGGTCTCGGCGGTCACCTACGCGGAGGTATTGACCGGGGCGCGACTCGGCCACCACGACGAGGCCCAGGTACGCGGCTTCTTCTCGCAGCTGATCTCCACGGTGCTTCCTGTCGACGTCACGGTCGCGGACAAGGCGGCCGACCTTAGGTCGCGGGCCAAAGCCTTGCGGATGCCCGATGCCCTCGTTGTCGCCACCGCCGAGACCCATGCCGAGGTCAACCTGATCGTTACCGGCGATCGGCGGGTCGCCCGGCTGTCTGGGATCAGTTGCGAGGTTCGGCTGCTGGGTTGAGCCGGGCCTAGGGACAGATCGACGGCGATGAAAGCTTGGTCCCGAATTTGGTCCCGAGGCCGGCGAGCTCAGCCGGACTCCGCGGAGCAGATTCGCCGCAACGAGTTGGATTCGGCTTGATAGAGCCGTTTCGGCTGAACTTCGACTCCGAGGGTCGCACGTTCGAATCCCGCCGGGGGCACTAATCCTGACGGTGGTCGAAGGATACGAGGTGGTACACAGGTGGTACACTTCACCTATGCCTACGCGCCATGCCCGTATCCAGATCACCGAAGACAGCGAGTTGACCGCAGCGCTGCGTGCGGCGGCTCCGCACCTGCCCGCGGGCCTGCCTCGCTCTCGCCAGGTGCGGGAGCTGGCGATCGCCGGGGCTCGTCATCTCAGCGGCGAACTGGTCGGCGAGGAGAGGCGCCAGGAACTTCTCGAGGAACTGGTCCAGGATTTCGAGGATCCCCAGACCGCGGGCGTCGACTGGGATCTCTTGCGCGACGGCAAGCACCGTGCCTGGCCAGTCCGGTAGCGGTTCGCCCTGGGGAGCGCTCCCTCTCGTCGTCGACACCTCCGCCTGGGCGCGTGCGCACCATCCGTCGGTGCGAGACGCCTGGAGAGATGCGCTCCTCGGTCGTCGGCTGCGCCTTTCGCCTCTCGTGCGATTCGAGATCCTGTTCAGCGCGCGGGACGGCGGCAGCTTCGATGTCCTTGGGGAACGTCTTTCGGCCATTCAGGCAGCCCCCCTGAACGCCTCGGTGATTCGATCCGCCGAGCACGCAATGCGGGAACTGGCGCATCGCTCGGCCGGCTCGCAGCGCCTTCCCATCGTCGACTACCTGGTCGCCGCCGCAGCGCTTGATCTAGGTGCGGCGGTGATCCACTACGACCAGGACTACGACACCCTCGCCGAGTTGATGGGATTTCAGTCCGTGTGGCTGGCGCCCGCCGGGACGCTTCCCTGATCGCGGCAGCCGCGGGCTACCGAGGGCTTGCCAAGCAACAGGCTTGCGGCGAGTACGTCCATCTGGCGAGCCGGAATCCGGTTGTCTGCACGGTCGGCGCAACCCTGCCCTCGCGGCGCAACGAATAGAGGTCGGCGGCCGTCCGCGCCGCGCCCTTCTGCGGCCGCACCTCTTTCGGGGGTCCGCTGCGCTCCTGCGCGCGATCAGACGTGCGCCAGCACCCAGTCGGCGACCACGTCGGCGACCTTCTCCCAGCCGGGATCGAGCATCAGATCGTGGGCGACGTCCTCGATCACGACCGGGGTCGTGCCCCAGGCCGCGGCCGTCGCCGCGACGTCGGCGGGCGGGAAGATCGTGTCGCGTCCGGCGCCGACCACGAGGAGGGGATCATCTACCCGGCGCGGGCGTGGGCGGTCGAGCACGAGCATGTCGAGAAAGGCGAGGAAGGACTCCGACTGCAGCCGGGTCATCGTCGCGGCGACCAGATCCTCAGGCGCCTCGGGGGAGAAGAAGAGAGCCCGCGCCTGATCGGGCGTGCGCACCAGGCGGTGGAGGTCGCGGGTCACGCTCGCGGTGGCGAAATCCGCGGGGTGGTGCCGGGCCTGGGCAAGCGTCACCCCGATCACCCCGCGCGGCGGCATCGAGGCCAACAGCGCGGCTCCGGCGATCGCCGGGCGTCGACGGCGAGCCAGGAACATCTGCACGACACCGCCGCCCATCGAGTGTCCGGCGACGAAGGGCCGGTCGAGCCCGGTTATCACCTGCGCCAGGTCATCGACGTAGTCGCGCATCCGCAGGCGGTTGAGCGGCCTCGGGAAGGGCGACCCGGCGTGGCCGCGCAGGCTCGGCGCCGCCGAGGAGATCCCGCGCGCGGCCAGACGCTCGGCAAAGCCCTCCTGCCAGCACCAGGCGCCGTGCCACGCCCCGTGCAGCAGCACCAGGGTGGCTCGCGGCACCGCGGCGTGCACCCGGATGATCTCGAGGTCATGCATGGGGGTGTGAACGCGATGGGTGGAGGATTCGGACCGCGACCTGTTGCGGCTCTCGCCGCTACTGCGTCACCGATATCGGCTTGCCGGAACCGTCGACCGACCTACGGTTGAACGCGGTCGGGGATCGCGCCGCGCGCCTTCGGCGGTCCGGGCCTCAGTTGACCCCTCGGCACTTCACCGTCCGGTTGGCGGCCGAGGGGTAATCGAAGGCCGTGCGCCAGAACCACGGTGCCTTCAGGCCGAGGGCGCCCTTCAGTTCGGTCGGCGACTTGAAGATCGGTTCCAGCAGTTCGGCCTTGGGCGAGACCGGGTGCTCCTCGGCGCCGCTGCCGCCGCCCGGCAACGTCGAGCCCTTGACCACGAGCACCCCGAGCGATTCGTTCGGCTCGGTCGTGTGCATCTGGGCTTCGGCCGAAGCGTTGAACGGCTTGTAGTTTTCTTCGACCGTCTCGGCGACGACGGTGCAGCGGTATTCGTTGGCGTTCGACGGCAACGGGCTGTTGGCCGGTTCCTGCGCTTCCAGGCCGACCGCTTCGAAGGCGCTCGGCATCAGCCGTTCATAGGACCAGGCTTTGCTGCCCGGCCCGAGCTGTTGCTCGAGTTCGGAGACCCGGGCCGCATCGATCCCGAGTAGGCCGCTCGCGGAGACCGCGGCGAGCTTGCCGTGGTCGCTGACCAGCAGTTCGCCGATATACCCCAGGCCGCTGGACGCGCGGAGGTATCGCTCGGCCAGCTGTCCGGCGAATTCCTTCGCCACGATGTCGAATTCTTCGGCTTCCGGCGCACCCTGCGGCCCGATGGTCAGCTGGGCGGCGATGAACAGCCCGCCCGACAAGGTGCCGCTCGTTTTCTGCACCACTTCGTCGGGGACGCCGAAGTCGTAGTAGGAGATGATCGAGGCGATGTTTGCCGCCATTTCCAGCCACCAGCCGGCGACTTCGCTCTTTTCCGGCACGCGCAGGTCTTTTTCGATCGCCAGGCCGATTTCTTCCAGGTTCACGTCGGCCGTGACGCTGCTGGTGCCGAAGGCACCCTGCAGGATCCCGACCATCTTCCAGACCGACTGCACGTCACCGAACTCGGTTGCCAGCTCGCTCGTGACGCCTTCCCAGGTTTCCTCCGTGAACCCCTTGCCCGCCGGCGCCTGCGCCCGTTCGAGCTTCACCCCCATCGCGGCCCATTGGGTTTCGTAGCGCAGGTTGCAGTACTCGGCCCGCAGGTAGAGCCATTGTTCGCCCGGCCCCGGCGTCGAGCAGGCGGCGCCTGCCCGCGGCGTTTCCAGTTCCAGGTATTCGTCGGCGTAGGCGAGCGCCGCCTTCTGTTCGGCGCTCTGTGATTCGGGCCACGGCTGCGGCGCCTGGTAGGCGATCGTGCTCAGTTCGAAGGGCACCGCCCCGGTGGGGGAGGAGAGCACCGGCACGAAGGAGTCTTCCCGTTCGGGCTCGAGCACGCCGGTGATCCGGGCGACCTGGCCGGTCAGCGACTGACTGGCTTCCGTCAACGGCAGTCGCGAGATCCCGAGGCCGCCGACGAAGGCCCAGGTGTACTTGGCCGCGGCGAAGACCTGCCCGGTCCCGCCGAGGCGCGCGATCTGCGCGGCGACGGCGTCCCACTGGGCAGACACGCCTTCGTTGATCGGGTAGGGCGAGCCGATGCCCTGGACGAAGACGAGCTTGTTGCCTTCGGTCTGCCCGCCGGTCAGGACGACGCCCTTGAGCATCGCCGCCATCTTTTCGATTTCCGTGGCGTTGCCCGGGCAGCCGTCGGTGGTGAAGGTCTGTCCCTCCACCGGAGCCAAGGTTTCGGCCAGCACGACCTCCACCTGGAAGCCGCCCGTGGCGCACGGGGGCAGCGGCTGGGAAGCGTAGTCGCTGCCGCCGATCGCGATCGTGTTGTGGAGCTCCGCGGTGCCCGGGACCGAGGTGTCGAAGGAGACCCGTTCGCCCGGCACGAAGGCGAAGGCGTGCTTGCCTTCGGGGCTGAGGCTTTCCTCGAGATAGCCGATCAGGTCGCCGCGCACCTGGCCGGCGCCGCTCTCGCGGTAGTTCGAGCCGTTGCCGAAGTAGGCGCTGCCCTTGACCCCGGGGACGCCGATCACCGACCAGCCGTCGCGGCCGAGCTGGAGCGAGGCGACCGCTTCCTTGGACACTCCCAAAGACTTGACGATCGGGACGAAGGCGGTGCTCACCTGGTTTTCGAAGAAGTCGGGGTTGGAGATCACGACGAGCGCCTTTTCGCCGTATTCCTTGATCGCTTCTTCGAGCGTCTTGGCGTCTTCCGCGGTGCCCTTGAAGGAGGCGTGGTAGAGGACTTCGAGCGTGCCGCGTTCGAGGATCACGGCCTGGATCGAGTTGCCCTGCGGCATCCCCATCCAGTAGGTGGTCGACCCGACCTTGATCCCGGTGTCGGCGGTTTCTTCGGTGTTCTCGCCGTTGTAGGCGATCGTTTCGATCGGCTCGCCGATCGGCTGCAGCTTCGGCACCGCGGAGGCGGTCACGACATCGGTCGCCCCCGGCGCTTCGCTGCCCGGTTCGGTGACGGTGAGCGCCACCCGGTAGTTGCCGGGACGGTCGGTCGTCAGGACCGGACGCACCTTGGCGGCGCCCTTCAGCTTCGCCTTCGAGCCCTTCGGCTTGCGCACGATCTTCCACCGGTAGCGGAGCTTGCCCGGGCCGGCCGCGCGGGAGCTGCTGCCGTCGAGATGCACCTTCGCCCCTGCGACCGTGCGCCGGTCGCGGCCGGCGCCGACCAGCGGCCGATTTCGGGGCACGCGGATGTCGCGCCGTTCGACGTCGTAGACACCGCCCCGGATCGCCGTCACCCGCAGGTGGTTGACGCCGTAATGGAGACCGTCGTCGGCGCCGAGGCGAAGCAGCTCACGCCGATTCCTCGCCACCCCGACCGGCCACCGCAGTCGTTTGCCGTTCAGTCGCGCGACCAGCTTTTCCGGCTTCTTGCCGACCCGTACGCGGGCCGCGACCGCCCGCGCCCGGCGCGGCGGAGGGAGGACGGTGAGCAGCTTGCGGTTGCGTCTGCCGATCGTGAAGATCGAGCGCGCCTGCGCCTGCCTGCCCTTGATTCGGGCGACCGCGTCGAGCTGGTCGACGCCGACCCGGACCTGCTTGCGCGCGAGCGTTCCCTGCCACACGCCCGGCTTCACCCGCCGCAGCCGGCCGCTGACGCCCTTGCCGTCGAGGGTCAGGTGCAGGGAGCCGACCGACCGCGGCGCCTCGACCCTCACGTGGACCGGGGCGCCGACCAGGAAGCGGCCGTTGGCGGGGCGGACGATCCGCAGGCCGCCCGCCGCGGCGGCGGAGGCGAATGCGGCCGAGAACGCGAGGGCGACGGTCATGACTACGAGCGTCAGGAGGTGGCGGCGGGCCATGGCGGCGGGCATTCTGCCACCTCTGGCCAGTCGAGCGCTCAGCCGCGCTTGCGGGCGCGCCAGACTTCCTCGCACGGGTAGCGGCGCGCCCAGTCGAGCGCGACGCTCGTCGAGCTCGTCTTCGCGTCGGCGGGCGGGCGGACTTCGATCAGCTCGGCCACCTCCAGGCCGCAGTCGCCGAGCAGCGCGATCATCCTGCCTGGGGGCAGGTGGAATTCGACCGAGTCCTCGCCGGGCCACTGGACCCGGTGCATGCCGAAGAGCGGCCGCAGGAGCCGGTCGCCCGCCGGGATCGTCTCGTCGTCGGGCCCGCAGAGGATCGTGAAGATCGAGTTGACGAGGAAGACGAGCTCGCCGCCGGGGCGCAGGAGGCGGGCGGCCTCGGGGATCCAGGCGTAGGGGTCGCACCAGATGCTCGCCCCGTACTCGGAGATCGCGATGTCGAAGGAAGCATCGGGGTAGGGCACCTGCTCGGCGCTGCCGTGGAGGAGCGGGAACTCGATCCCGAACTCCTGCTGGAAGCCGCGCGCCGTCTCCAGCTGTCTGGCGGAGTTGTCGATGCCGACCGGGCGGGCGCCGCGCCGGGCGAGCCAGGCGGAGACGTAGCCGGTGCCGCAGCCGAGCTCGATCGAGTCGCGCCCCTCGATCGCCGCCGGCAGCAGGCCGACTTCCGACTCGGCGACGGAGAAGATCCCCCAGGCCGGTTCGTCCCTTTCCCAGTTGCGCCGGCCCGACTCGACGTATCTGCTCGCCAGCCCGTCCCAGAAGGCGCGGTTGGTCGCGACGTGCTCGGGGAGGTCCGCCATGCGCTGAGCCTAGTCCGCACCACGGGCCACGCGTACGGGCGTGGTGTCGGAGCCGGGCCTTCGCGGCATTGGCCGACCCGACCCGACGCGGTGTGCTCGAGCATCTCGGCCGGGGGAGCGCCTCGATCAGCGAGCTCGCGGAGCCCTGGGACATCTCGCTGACCGGCATGAAGAAGCACGTGCGGATCTTGGAGGAGGCGGGACTGGTGCGGACCGAGAAGGTCGGCCGCGCCCGGATCTGCACGCTCCAGCCGTATGCGTTCGAGCCGATCGGCACCTGGCTGGCGCGACTGGACCGCTTCGCCCAAGTCGTCGAACGCACCAAAGGAGATCCATGAACGCCACCAACGTCACCACCCCGGACGAGCTCGAGAAGGGGGTCGTCGCGGGCGGGATGCGGCGCACGAGCCGGCCCTGAAGGAGATGAAGAGCCGCTGGCGGCACCCCGTGTCGGGAATGGGCTGGTGCAGGGAGGCCAAGCGGGACTTCGCCGCGCTACCCGAGGACTGAGGATCCCCGCCACCGACGCGATCCCACCCGACCTCGCCGCTATTGACGCGCGCCAATAAGGCCGTAGATTCATCCACAAACCGAGTCGAGGGGAGAGGAACGTGAGGGTTGGGATCGTCGGGGGTGGGGTCGCCGGGCTGACCCTGGCCGCCAAGCTGCTGCAGCAGGGCCGGACGCCGGTCGTGATCGAGCAGGTCGAGGAGTTCGAGGACAAGGGCTACTCGCTGGGGATGTATCCGCTCGGCAGCTGCGTCCTGCACGGGCTCGGCAGGTACGACGAACTGATCGAACGGGGTGAGGTCGCCCAGACCTACGAGGTCGTCAACGGCCGCGGGGAGCGACTGCAGGACGTCGACCTGGGCCAGATCATCGGCGAGATCGGGCCGATGATGCTGATCAGTCGGACCGACCTTGTCGACATCCTCCACTCCGCCGCGAACGGCGCCGACATCAGGATGGGGACCACGGTCTCCGCGCTTGACCAGGGCGACGATCGCGTCGTCGAGGTGGAGCTCAGCGACGGGGCCACCGAGCGCTTCGACCTGCTGATCGGGTGCGATGGCATCCACTCGGCGACCAGGGAGACCGTCTTCGGTCAGGACCCGGACGTCTTCGACACCGATTGGATCCTCTGGGCGTGGTGGGCGCCGATGCCCGACTGGGACCGGGGGACCAACCTCGAGTCCTGGGGCGGCGGGCAGTTCTTCGGCCTCTACCCGACCACCCAGCGGGTGATGGTCTGCGCCGGCATGCACAAGGACGACCTCGACGTGGACCCGGCCGACCTGGAGCGCGCCAAGGCCTTCATGCAGGAGCGCTTCGCCGACTTCGTCGCCTCGGACCCTCGGATCGGCACCGCGATCGACGCCGCCGAGCGGCTCTTCCCCTGGCCGATGACCGACGCGCGGGCGGCGGAGTGGTCCAAGGGCCGGGTCCTGCTCTGCGGCGACGCCGCCGTCGGCTTCATGCCGACCGCCGGGGCCGGGGCCAACACCGCGATGCGCTCGGCCGCCTCGCTTGCCGACGAGCTCTCGCGCGTCAACGGCGAGATCGCGCCGCTCGCCGCGGAGATGTTCGAGAAGCGCTGCCGCAAGATCGTCGAGAAGAACCAGCACGACTCGCGCACGCTCGCCAAGTACATCTTCGTGGAGAACCGGGCCGTGGCCTGGGGGCGCGACCAGGTGATGAAGCACTACCCGATGCAGAAGGTGGTCGGCGACATCGTCGACGCGATGCACACCCCGTTCTGATCCTTGGCGAGGCCGCCGTCGTGGTCACATCGGCGGCGGTCCGCGGAGGCGCGGTCCGCGTATCCGCGGTGGGGAGCCCAGGCGGCGGCGCAGGGCGATGGCGAAGGGGGAGGGGGCGACGACCAGGGGCATTTCGCCCGTCTCCTCGAACGGCGTGCCGAGACCGATCGCGGCGAGCAGGGAGGAGGCCAGCAGGGCGACGCCGGCGACGCCGAGCGCCAGCCGGAAGCCGCTGGTCGCCGCCTCGCGGGACGCTTCCACGTCGGCGACGGGGAAGCCCGCGCGCTGGAGCGCGCGCGGCGCGGCGAAGACGCGGCCTTCGGCCTGTCGGTGCGCCTTGGCGCCGATTTGCTGATTGTCGAGGCTGTGCTTGAAGGCCTGGGAGGCGACCAGGCCGAGGACGGCGATCGCGCCGATCGCGGCGGCGCGCGAGACCGCCGCGTTGACCCCGCCCGCGACCCCCGCCCGCCGCAGCTCGACCGAGTCGACGACGGTCGCCATCAACGGCCCGGCGGCGCCACCGAGGCCGAAGCCGGCGAGCCCGGCGGCGACGATGATCCCGGCGACCCCCGGGTTGAAGAGGGCGATCGCCGCCAGCGCCGCGCCCGCCATGACGCAGCCGGCGGCGACCGGTACGCGCGGCCCGCGGCCGGTGGCCACGCGCTCGCCGAGCGGCGAGCCGACGACGAGGCCGATGGCGAAGGGAAGCAGGGCCAGGCCGGCCTCGGTCGGCGTCAGCCGCATCGTCTGCTGCAGGAACAGCGAGATCAGGAAGAGGGCGCCGAAGAGGGCGCCGTAGACGGAGGCGGTCAGCGCGTTGGCGACCCGGAAGGAGGGGTGGCTGAACATGATCAGTGGCACCACCGGGTTGGGGGCGCGCCGCTCGACCGCCACGAACAGGATCGCGGCGAGCAGCCCGACCGCCGCCGGGATCAGGAAGCCGGGGCTCAGCAGCCCCGCGCTGTCGACGCGCCCCAGCGCCAGGCCGAGCCCCCCGACCGCCACCAGCAGCAGCACCGGCCCGCGCCGGCCGGGGGCCACGGCGGAGGGATCGCGGCTCTCGCGCACGAAGCGCCGCGTCACCAGCAGGGTCGCGATGGCCAGGGCCAGGCTGCCCCAGAAGATCCAGCGCCAGCCGAGGGCGCCGGCGATCGTGCCGCCGAGCACCGGCCCGAGCGCCGAGGCGACCCCGGTCAACACAGTCCACGCGGCCACCGAGCGGCGCCGCTCCTTGCGGTGGGTCGCCGCCGCCGCGAGCAGGCCGAGCGAGGCCGGGAGGGTCAGCCCCGCCCCGACTCCCTGCAGGGCGCGGCCGGCGATCAGCGCGGCGGGGGTGGGAGCGGTCGCGCAGACGGCCGAGCCGACCGCGAAGACGACCACGCCGGTGACGAATACGGCCCGCCGCCCGTACCGGTCGGCGATCGCGCCGCCGACCGGCAGCAGCGCGATCGGGGCGAGGAGGTAGGCCTGGATCACCCATTCCTGGTCGGCGAGGGACAGGCCGAGGTCGCGCTGCACAGAGGGCAGCGCCACCGTGACCACGGTGCCGTCGAACAAGACGAGGGCCGTCCCGATCGTCGCCACGAGCAGGGCGGGCCAGACATACCGGAGAGAACCGATCGGCCGATCGTGCCATGAGCGACCCCGCCGGCGCGGGCCGACCCCCGGCGACCCCCGTCAGGCGCCGGGGGTGGGGTTGCCGACCTTGGAGCGGCCGGCGGGCGAGGGGCGCTCGGCGGCGCTCGCGACCTGGCGGGCGATCTGCTTGGCGAAGGCGATGACGGTCATCATCGGGTTGACGCCGAGCGCGGTGGGAAAGAGCGAGGCGTCGGCGACGTAGAGGCCGGCGGTGCCGTGGAGGGAGCCGTCGGGCGCGCAGGCGCCCTGGCGCGGGTCGGCGGCGATCCGCGCGGTGCCCATCGGGTGGAAGCCCTCGAGGCGCAGCTCGGAGGGCTTGAAGGTGGTCGCCTCGAAGCCGTCGAGGTCCTGCGGCCGCAGGACCTCGACCCGGCCGACGTTGGGGTAGACCTCGGTGGCGCCGGCGGCGAAGTGGACTTCGGCGGCGCGGGCGATCCCGAAGACGAGGCGGTCGGCGTCCTCGCGGCCGAGGTCGTAGGAGATGCGCAACGAGCCGCCCCGGTCGAGTCCGACCCGCCCGGCGGAGCGGTCGGTGAGCTGGACGCCGATCGAGGCGAGGTGCCCGAAGTCGAGCATCGCCCGCTGGTGCTCGGTGCCGGAGCCGGCCAGCCAGGCGCCGCCGAAGGCCAGGGGCGTGAAGGTGGCCTCGAGCAGGATCCCGCGCTCCTTCCACTCGTCGACGTAGTAGCTCTGCATCACCCCGTCCCAGCCGCGCACCTCCTCCGGGTAGCGACCGCCTACCCAGCAGGCCGGGTGGACGTGGAGGTTGCGCCCGACCGCGCCGCCCCCGAGGCCCGAGCGCCGCAGCAGCTCCGGCGTCCCCAGGGCGCCGCCGGCGACCAGCACCGCCCGCCGGGCGCGCACCGTGAACGGACGCGCGGGCCCGTCGCCGTCGCCGACCCGGCACTCGACCCCGACCGCGCGGCCACCCTTGACCAGGACCCGCCGCGCCTCGACCCCGGCGCGCACCCGCGCCCCCGCCGCGACCGCCCGCGGCAGGTAGCTGACGTGCATGCCGCGCTTCGCGTCGAGCGGGCAGCCGAACGGGCAGGAGCTGCACTGCACGCAGTGGCCCGCGTTGCGGGCGATCGGTCCGCCGCGGGCGCCGAGCGCCGCGGCGCCCTCCATCGCGAGCTGCCCGTTGCGGCCCATCCGGGCCGGGTCGAGCGGGGTCACGCGCAGCATCTCCTCGGCGGCGGCGAAGTCGGGCTCCAGCTCGCGCGCCCAGTCGATCCCGAAGCGCCGCGCCCAGTCGTCGAGCACCGCCTCCGGCGCCCGGAAGCAGGTGCCGGAGTTGACCACCGTGGTGCCGCCGACCGCCTTCGCCACCGGCACCACGATCGGCGGCCTGCCGGCGGCGATCGTGAGGCCGCCTTCGCGGTAGAGCCCGGCGATGGCCTCCAGCTGCCCGCGGGGATAGCTGTCGCGCTCGTAGTGTCGGCCGGCCTCCAGCACCAGGACGTCGAGGCCCGACTCGGCCAGCGTCGCCGCGGCGACCGCGCCGCCCGCGCCGGACCCGACCACCACCACGTCGCACTCCTCGCCGCGCGGCGGTGGCTCGGTGTCCCCGAGCCCGCCCGCCGGCTCCGGGGCGCCGCCGTCGGCGAGCCCGCAGCCGATCTCGTAGCCGACCCGCGTCTGGACCGCCGGCGTCACCGCGTAGCCGAGCGTCGAGAAGAGCTTCGCCATCAGCAGCAGGTCGAGCTTGAGCGAGAGCCGGGAGCCCGCCAGGCGCCGCAGGAGCCGTTCGCGCCTCGCCTGGTCGAGCCGGCTGAAGCGGCGCGGGAACGGCAGCCACTCGAAGGCGCGCAGGCCGAGCCGCAGCTGCAGCAGCTGACGGGGAGGGACGTTGCGCAGGAACTCGGCGACCGGGCCGGAGACGTCGACGTCGCGCTCCGCGGTGGGCAGGCCGTCGACCCCGGGCGCCATCGCCTCGCAGATCGCGGCGAGGGTCCTGCGTTCGGCGCCGCCGAGCCCGGGGCGGCCGTCGGCGAGGATCGGGCGGTCGACCCGGCCCGCCAGCACGAAGAGCCAGAGCGCCAGCAGGATCAGCGAGCCGTCGACGACCCCGCCGAGCAGGTAGGCGAAGGCCCCGCCCTGCACCACGAAGAAGCCGAGCGAGGTGAGCGAGGAGGCGGCCTTGCCCGCGGCCAGCAGCGCGATCAGCGGTCGGTAGCGAACCACGTCGGCCTGGGCGATCAGGCAGAGGCCGGTGATCACCACCATGTAGGCGAAGCCGAGCGCCAGCCAGAGGTACTCCTGCGTGTGCGGGGCGCGGGCGTCGTTGCCGAGCAGTTCGCCGACGTCGGAGATCAGGTCGAGCACCGGGCTCGGCGCGGCGATGTAGAGCACGCCGACGACCGCGAACGTCACCGCCAGGACGCGGAGGACGACCACGACGAATCTCTCCGCTTGCGGCCCCTGCACGCCGCGACCCTATCTGGCCGGCCGGCCAATCGCCAGTTAGGCTTCCCCCGTGGAGGAACGAGCGCGCTTCGGGGAGGTCGCCGCCAAGGCGGGCCACTACGAGAGCTTCTACGTCAAGGCCTGCAGGCCCGACGGCGGCTACGGGGTGTGGATCCGCCACACCGTCCACAAGCGGCCGGGGCGCGAGCCGACCGGGTCGATCTGGTTCACGGTCTTCGATCGCGCCGCGGGCGCGCCGCGGGCGACCAAGGTGACGTTGCCGGGGAGCGGACTGGCGACGCCGCCGGGCGCCTGGATCCGGGTCGGCGAGGCCGAGGTCGGGCCGGGGAGGGCGGCGGGCCGGGTCGACGGCGAGGGGTTGTCCGCCGCCTGGTCGCTGCGCTTCGACGGCGACTTCGAGCCCTGTCGCTACCTGCCCGCCGACTGGCTCTACGCGGCGCCGTTGCCGCGGACCAAGTTCGTCGCCCCCGTCCCCGACGCGAGGTTCGAGGGCAGCCTTGAGATCGCCGGCGAGGCGATCGACGTCTCCGACTGGCCGGGGATGATCGGCCACAACTGGGGCAGCGAGCACGCCGAGCGCTGGGTGTGGCTGGAGGGAACCGGGTTCGCCGACTCACCCGGCACCTGGTTCGACGCCGGCGCCGCCCGGGTCAGGCTCGGCTCCCGGGTGAGCCCCTGGGTGCCGTCCGGGATGCTGGCGCTGGACGGCGTCCGCCACCGCCTCGGCGGTCTCGGCGCGATCCGCTCGGCGCGGGTGGAGGAGTCGCCGACCGCCTGCTCGTTCCTGCTGCCCGGCAAGGACATCGTCGTCCGCGGGCGCGTCGCGGCGCCGCGCGAGGACTTCGTCGGCTGGGTCTACGCCGACCCGAAGGGCGGCGAGCACCACACCGTCAACTGCTCGGTCGCCGACCTCGAGCTGACCGTCGAGCGTCCCGGCCTGCCGGACCGCCGCCTCACCCTTCCCGGCGGCGGCGCCTACGAGCTGGGGATGCGGGAGACCGACCACGGGATCCCGATCCAGCCCTTCGAGGACGGTTAGCGCGACGCCCCCGAGACACTTCCGTGGGGCTACAGGCCCGGCGGGTGCCGGGCGACGAAGCCGGCGGTCGAGGTCGCCGCGAGGTGCCAGCGGGGACCGGTGCCGTGGGCGTCGCCAACGGTGTCCCAGCGCAGCCCGGCGATCTCCATGAAGGTGTGACCGGCGTTGGCGTAGACGGTGATCCACTTGCCCGGGCCGGGTTGGCCCCAGCCCTCGAGCGAGCCCGAGGTGAGCGGTTCCGGGATCAGGCCGCCGCCGAACAGGGCGAAGCTGACCGAGCCCGAGCAGTCGTAGCCGTAGGAGTAGAAGGAGGCGTGGCCGCCGCCCCAGACGTATGGGCGGCCGACGATCGTGTTGGCCGCGTTGATCACTTTCTGCACCGCTTCCGGCGCGTCCGGCGGCGCCAGGGCGATGCCGGAGAGGAGGATCGCGGTCGCGCCGGTCGCGCCCGGCCTGGTGTGGGCGAAGAGCGGGCCGCCGGTGTGGGCCGCCGTCTGCGCCTTGGTGCCATTGGTGCCGGCCGAGGCGGGCGGCATTTCGGCGGGGTTCTTGACTTCTTCGTCGGCGGCGAGGGTCGCTTCGGCTTCGGCTTCCGCTTCGGCGGCGGCTTCCCGGTGGGCGAGCTTGCGCTCGGTCGCGGCGATCCGCTTCTGCGCTTCCATCAGCGCGAGGCCGTGGCCGATCGCGTCGACCGCTTTTTCGGCGCGGCCCGCGCCGAGCGCGTCGATCAGCGCTTCGCCGAGCGCGTCGAGGCCCTTCGAGGAGCCGGGCGGCGCGGCGGTCGCGGTCGCCGGGCCGAGCAGGGCAACGGCCGCCAGCACGCTCGCCAGCGCTCCGGCGCCGCGCCGGAGCCATCTGCCGCCTCTGCCGACCTGCTCGGTATCGATGTCCCGCTGGAACCCCATCGTCTGACCCAGACCACACAACCTTAGCCAGCGCCGTCGTCGCGGATGTGAAGCGCGCGTTAGTTTCCCTGGGCCTTGAAAGTCCTGCTGATCCCCATCGCGATCCTCGCCTTCATCGTCTTCCTGATCGTGCTGGGCGCGATCGGGCTCGGCGTCGCCTTCATCGTCCTCGCCGTGCTCGGCAAGATCTGGCGGCTGCTCGGCGGGGCCGGCCGCCGGGTCAGCGGCGTCGGACGGCGGCGACGGGCCTGACGTCCGCGCCGCGGCGCGCCCGCGGTGCGGGTCGCCTTCAGGCGGTCGGTGGCGCGGCGGCCATCGGTGGCGCGGCGCCGTCGCGGACGGTGAGCCGGCCGACCTCGAGCTCCTCGACCCGCAACCGGCGAATTTCCACGTCGCCGAGCTCGGCCTGCTCGATCCGCAGCCGGCGCACCGAGAGGCGCCCGATCGCGAAGCCGCCGACCGCCGCCGCGCCGATGGCGAGGGCGCCGACCGCCTTGGCGCCGGTCGATTCGGCGCCGTGCCACTCGGCCACCGTGGCGACACCACCGCGCAGCAGGGCGCCGATGGTCTCGGTCGGGAGGGCGCGGGGGCGCCGGGCGGCGAGCGATCGGCGGGCCATGCGGAAACGGTAGCGGGCGGCGCTGCGGCTACCCGGCGACGGCTGCTTCGATCCCGTCGAGCAGCCACTCGAGCCCCGGCTCGAAGCCGGAGTCCGGCGGCACGCCGAACGGGTGGCTGCGGTTGCGGCGGCCGGTGATCTTGCGGATCAGCGGCAGCTCACCCGCCTCGAGCGCCGCCGCGACCTCGGGGTCGGGGTCGTCGAAGGAGTGCAGTGCCTCCTTGCCCTCCGGCCCGAGCGAGGCGAGCATCCGCTGGCGGGAACGCGCCCGCATGCAGTAGCCGATCACGTAGTCGTCGATCGACATCAGGATCGCCCGGCCGGTCGGCGGGTCGACGTGGAGGCCCACCATGATCCCGACCGACTGCTCGATGTGGCGGAGGCGGTTGATCCGGGCGCGCGGCCGGCGGGGGGTGATGTCGAGGCTCCAGGGGTGCGCTTCGAAGGCGTCCTTGGTCTTGTGGGCGATCGCCCGCAGCGCCTCACGCCAGTCGTCGGGGATCGGCTCGGGGAGGAGCATCTCGGCGGCGACCGCGTCGCGCATCAGGTCGATCAGCTCGTCCTTGGACTCGAGGTGGCCGTAGGGGGTCATCGTCGCCACGCCGAGCTCCTCGGCGAGCCGCCGCATCGAGACCGCCTCGACGCCCTCGGCGTCGGCGATCCGCACCGCCGCGGCGACGATCTCCGCGCGGCGGCAGCGCCTCTGCTCGACCGGAGAAGCCTCCATCGCCCGTACACTGTACAGTGATCAGCCGTACGACGTATGGCTCCCGCGATCTCGGTCAAAGAACTGCGCAAATCCTTCGGCGACTTCGAAGCGGTCAAAGGCGTCAGCTTCGAGGTCGCGACGGGTGAGGTGTTCGGCTTCCTCGGCCCCAACGGGGCGGGCAAGACGACCACGATCAACATGCTCTGCACGCTGACCAGGCCGACCGCCGGCAGCGCCGAGGTCGCGGGCTACGACGTGGTCGCCGCGCGCGACGACGTGCGCCGCCACATCGGCCTCGTGTTCCAGGACCAGACGCTCGACGGCTACCTCAGCGCCGAGCAGAACCTGCGCCTCCACGCCGAGCTCTACGGGGTCGAGAGCAAGGTCGTGAAGCCGCGCATGGAGCAGGTGCTGCGGATGGTCGGGCTGTGGGAGCGGCGCGACTCCCAGGTGCTGACCTTCTCCGGCGGCATGCGGCGGCGACTGGAGATCGCCCGTGGCCTGATGCACTCGCCGCGCGTCCTCTTCCTCGACGAGCCGACGATCGGCCTCGACCCGCAGACCCGCAGCTCGATCTGGGGCTACATCCGCCAGCTGCAGCAAAGCGAGGACATCACCATCTTCATGACCACCCACTACATGGACGAGGCCGAGTTCTGCGGCCGCATCGCGATCATGGACCACGGGGAGATCGTCGCCCTCGACACGCCCGAGGCCTTGAAGGAGGCGGTCGGCGCCGACCGGATCCGGATCGAGACCGCCGACGACGAGCGGGCGATCGCCGAGCTGGGCGAGCGCTTCGGCCTCGAGGCGACGATGTCGGAGGGGGCGGTCAGCTTCGCCGTCGCCGACGGGGAGGAGTTCGTGCCGCGCCTGTTCGCCGAGCTGGACGTGCCGATCAAGGCGGTCAGCCTCTCGCGGCCGACCCTCGACGACGTCTTCATGTCGCACACCGGGACGACGATCCGCGACGCCGAGGAGTCGGCGTCGAAAAACCGCAACCGCGCCGTGATGCAGGCGATGGCGGGGCGGCGATGACCACCGACGCGATCGCCGCGCCGACCGTCGAGGTCCGCGTCCCGCCGCGCAGCTGGCGGTCGGAGGTGCGGGCGATCAAGATCGTCTGGCGCCGCGAGATCATCCGCTTCGAGAAAGACCGGATGCGGATCGTCACCTCGCTGGTGCAGCCGCTGCTCTTCCTCTTCGTGCTCGGCGCCGGTCTGCAGCAGCTCTCCGCCGCGAGCACCCACGGGGTCGAACTGAAGACCTTCATCTACCCCGGCGTGCTCTGCATCTCGGTGATGTTCACGGCGATGTTCTCGGCCGCCTCGATCGTCTGGGACCGCGAGTTCGGCTTCCTGCGGGAGATGATGGTGGCGCCGGTGCGCCGCAGCTCGATCGTGATCGGCAAGTGCCTCGGCGGCGCCACCGTCTCCTCGCTGCAGGGGCTGATCCTGCTGGCGCTGGCCTGGGCCGTCCACGTCCCCTACAGCCTCGGCCTGGTGGTCGGAGTCTTCGCCCTGCAACTGCTGCTCGCCTTCAGCATCACCGCCTTCGGCGTCATGGTCGCCGCGCGGATCACCCAGATGCAGTCCTTCATGGGCGTGATGCAGATGATCGTCACGCCGATGTTCTTCATCTCCGGGGCCCTCTTCCCGGTCGCGGGGCTGCCCGGTTGGCTCGAATTCCTCAACCGGATCGACCCGATCACCTACGCGGTCTCGCCGATGCGCACCCTGGTCTTCAACCAGCTCGACATCTCCGCGGCGGCGCACCAGGCGCTGAACCCGCCGATCACCTGGTTCGGCTGGGACGTGCCGATCGCGCTGCAGATCTTCACCGTCTTCGCGCTCGGGATGGTGATGCTCGGCATCGCCATCGCCGAGTTCAACGCGGGCGAGTAGCCCGCGGGGGGACCGCCCGCCCGGCTGTTCCTTGTCGCCGGCATTCCGGCATAAGGAACAGTTCGGCAGGGTCGCACGGGGTCAGGGGCGGCGATACCCTCGTGGCAGGCATTCGAGCGAGAGGAGCGAGGCGATGGAGAGCAGCGCAATCGAGGACCGGGACGGGCGGATCGCCTTCGTGCAGTCGTGCTGGCACCGCGAGATCGTCGACCAGTGCCGTGATTCGTTCCTGGCCGAGGTGGTGGCGCGCGGCCTGCCCGCCGACCAGGTCGACCTCTTCGAGGTGACCGGCGCCTTCGAGATCCCCCTGCACGCCAAGCGGCTCGCCGAAAGCGGTCGCTACCGGGCCGTGGTCGCCGCCGGGCTGGTCGTGGACGGCGGCATCTACCGCCACGAGTTCGTCGCCGAGGCGGTGATCGACGGGCTGATGCGGGTCCAGCTCGACACCGGCGTGCCGGTCTTCTCCGCCGTCCTCACCCCGCACCACTTCCATGAGCACGCCGACCACGAGCGCTTCTTCCACGACCACTTCCAGCAGAAGGGCCGTGAGGTCGCCAAGGCCTGCACCGAGACGGTCGCCCAGCTGGAGCGCCTGCCGGTCGCGGCGTAGCGCGTTCGCCCGCGGCATGCCCGCGAGGGCTCTTGGGTAGGTTCAGCGGCGATGGATATCGCGCTGATGATCGAGGGGCAGGAGGACGTCACCTGGGAGGACTGGGTGGCGATCGCGCAGGCATGCGAGCGCAGCGGGGTGGGGACGCTCTTTCGCTCCGACCACTATTACTCGGTCGAAGACCAGCCCGAGCGCGGCTCGCTCGACGCCTGGGCGACGCTGGCGGCGCTCGCCGCGGTGACCGACGAGCTGCGACTGGGGACGATGGTCTCGCCGGCCACGTTCCGCCACCCATCCGTGTTCGCCAAGTCGGTGGTCACGGTCGACCAGATCAGCGGCGGCCGGGTCGAGCCCGGCCTCGGCGCGGGTTGGTGGGATCGCGAGCACGAGGCCTACGGGTTCGACCTGCCGGAGCTCGGCCCCCGCATGGATGCCTTCGAAGAGCAGCTGGAGATCATCACCAGGCAGTGGGAGGACGAGCCCTTCAGCTTCGATGGCGAGCACTTCCGGGTCGTCGACCTGGACGCCCGTCCGAAGCCCGTGCAGCGGCCGCGACCGCCCTTCGTCGTCGGCGGCAAAGGCGGGCCGCGCAGCCTGCGGATCGCGACCCGCTGGGCCGACGAGTACAACACCGTCTTCGTCGGCCCGGATGAGCTTGCCGCGATGCGCGGCAAGCTCGACGCCGCCTGCGAGGCGCAGGGCCGCGACCCGGCGACGCTGCCGCTCTCGGTGATGACCGGTTGGATCGTGGGGGAGACCCGCGAGGAGGTCGTCGACCGCGCCGCCCGCCTCTCGGAGTGGCGAGGCCGGGACGGCGACGGCGAGCGCTTTCTCGCCGAGGCACCCGACGCCTGGATCACCGGCACGGTCTCCGAGGCCGTCGAGCAGCTGCGTGCCTTCCACGAGGCGGGCTGCGAGCGGGTGATGGCCCAACACCTGATGCACCGCGACATCGGGGCGATCGAGCTGATCGGCCGCGCGGTCGTCCCTCTCATAGAAAGGTTCTGATGCGCTACGAGAAGCTCGGCTCGACCGGAATCGAGGTGTCGGCGATCTGCCTGGGCTGCATGTCCTTCGGCGAGCCCGACCGCGGCAAGCACGAGTGGTCCCTGCCGGAGGCCGAGGCCCGCGAGGTGATCAGGCAGGCGCTCGACGCGGGGGTCAACTTCTTCGACACCGCCAACGCCTACTCGGCGGGGTCGAGCGAGGAGATCGTCGGCCGCGCGCTCGCCGACATGGCGCGACGGGACGAGGTCGTCCTCGCCACCAAGGTCTACATGCCGATGCGCTCCGGCCCGAACGGCGGCGGCCTCTCCCGCAAGGCGATCCTCGCCGAGATCGACAACAGCCTGCGCCGGCTCGGCACCGACTACGTCGACCTTTACCAGATCCACCGCTGGGACTACGGGACGCCGATCGAGGAGACGCTGGAGGCGCTGAACGACGTCGTCCGGGCGGGCAAGGCCCGCTACATCGGCGCCTCCTCGATGTTCGCCTGGCAGTTCGCGAAGGCCCTGGCGACGAGCGAGCGCCACGGCTGGGCCCGCTTCGTCTCGATGCAGGACCACTACAACCTCCTCTACCGCGAGGAGGAGCGGGAGATGCTGCCGCTCTGCGCGGCCGAGGGCGTCGGCTCGATCCCCTGGAGCCCGCTGGCTCGCGGCCGCCTCACCCGTCCCTGGGATGCCACCACGGCCCGGTCGGAGACCGACGAGTTCGGCTCCACGCTCTACCGGGACGAGGACGAGGAGATCGTCGCCCGCACGCTCGCGGTGGCGGAGCGGCTCGGCCGGACGCCCGCCCAGGTGGCGCTTGCCTGGCTGATGTCCAAGCCGGTGGTCAGCGCCCCGATCGTCGGCGTCACCAAACCGCGGCACCTGGCCGACGCGGTCGCCGCGGTCGACCTCGAGCTCGCCGATGAGGACATTGCCGCCCTCGAGGAGCCCTACCGACCCCATCCGATCTCCGGCCACGCCTGAGCAGCCCGCGCGGCCCCCGTCGCGTCCGCCCGCGCTTCCGCGGCGGGGTCGCTAGATTTGGTGCCGCGCGGTGGCTGTAGCTCAGTTGGTAGAGCTCCTGGTTGTGGTCCAGGCGGTCGGGGGTTCGAGTCCCCTCAGCCACCCCTAGTTCCGCGCCGCCCTCGCGCCGCGATCAGTCCAGGCGCACGGTCGGCAGCAGTCGCCCGAGCCAGGCGGGCAGCCACCAGTTCGCCCGTCCCGCCACCTTCATGATCGCCGGCACCAGCAGCAGGCGCACCAGGGTGGCGTCGATGACCACCGCCGCCGCCAGGGCGAGGCCGAACTCCTTCAGTTCGAGCACGTCGGCGACCAGGAAGCAGCCGAACACCGCGGCCATGATCGCCGCCGCGGCGAGGATCGGCCGCGCCGTGCGGGCCAGCCCGGTGGCGACCGCGTCGTCGTTGTCGTGCGTCTCCAGCCAGCGCTCCTGCATGCTGCGGATCAGGAACACCTCGTAGTCCATCGAGAGCCCGAAGAGCAGGGCGAAGACGGTGATCGGCAGGAAGGTCTGGATGTAGCCGACACCGGTGAAGCCGAGCAGGCCCGACAGATGGCCGTCCTGGAAGACCCAGGTGACCAGGCCGAAGGCCGCCGCCGTCGCCAGCAGGTTCATCAACACCGCCTTCGCCGGGATCAGCAGGGAGCGGAAGATCGCCATCAGGTAGAGGAAGGAGAGCGCGAGGACGAGCGCCACGACCAGGGGCAGCTTGCCGATGCTTTCGGCCGAGAGGTCGACGAACTGGGCGGTGGTGCCGCCGACCAGCATCTGCGGCCCACCGCCCGCGGCCTGGGCGGGGATGACCCGGTCGCGGATGTCCTTGACCAGTTCCGTCGCCGCGTTCGAGTCGATCGGGACGCCCGGCACGACGGTGACGATCGTGCGGTTGGACCCATCGCCGATGTTGAGCACCTGGGCGAGCAGGGGCTTGGCTCGCGGTTCGGCCTCCAGCGCCGCCAGTGACCGCGGCGAGACCGCGCCGCCCTCTTCTTCGAGCACGCCCGTGATCGAGTAGACGGCGGCGACGCGCGGGTCGCGTTCGAGGCGGGCGGTGAGCCGGCCGATCGCCGCCAGGTCGCCGGAGTCGAGCTCGCCGGGGCCGCGGTGGGAGGCGACGATCTGGATCGGGGAGAGCGCGCCGGGGCTGAAAGACCGCGCGAGGACCTGCTCGGCCTTGCCGGACGGCTCGTCCGCCAACGAGCTGAGGCCGAGGTCGATGCCGAACCTGAGGCCGAGCATGGGCAGGGCGAGCAGGAGGAGGAAGGCGACCGCGGGCAGGGCGAGCCAGGGCCGCGCCAGCACCGTCCGCGCCCAGCGTTCCCAGCCGCCGGGACCCGCGGACGCGGGCTCCTCGTAGCGGGGTCGCAGGCGGGCCGGGAGCGCCCAGCGGTCGACGCGGTCGCCGAGCGCGGCCAGGAGCGCGGGCAGCATCGTCCAGGCGGTGATCAGGGTGCAGGCCACCACCAGCACCGCGCCCGCGGCGATCTCCCGGAAGAGCGGCGCGTGGACGACGAACAGCGAGAAGAGGGAGACCATCACGATCGCCCCGGAGAAGGCGATCGTGCGGCCGCTCGTCGTCATCGCCGTGCCCACCGCGGCCGGCACCGGATCGGGATGCCCTTCGCGCCGTCGCCGCACCAGCTCTTCGCGGAAGCGGGTGAGGACGAAGAGCGAGTAGTCGATCGACACCCCGACCCCGATCATCGTCACGATCGAGAGCAGCAGCGCGTCGAAGGAGGCGAAGCCGGTCGCCGCCGCGAGCACCCCGTAGGTCGCCATCAGGGCGAAGGCGGCGGTGATCAGCGGCACGAAGGCGGCGACCACGGCCCCGAGCGCCAGCACCAGCACGACGAAGGCGACGGGGACGCCGATCGACTCGGCCCGCTCGACGTCGGTGTTCTCCACTTCGGTGAGGTCGTTGGCGACCGGCGAGTAGCCGGTCAGGTAGGCGTCGACCGGGCTCCCGGCGGCGGCCGCGGCGACCGAGTCCTGCAGTTCGGCGGCCCGGTTGCCCCGCTGCCGGTCGTCGCCCGCCAGCCCGACCGTCGCGAGGGCGGCGTGGCCGTCGGCGGAGACCTGGTCGCGGGCGGCGGGGGCGGTCGGTCCCACCACCGAGACCACGCCGGGCTGGGCTCGGGCCCGCGCCAGCACCCGTTCGACGGTTCGTCGGTAGGCCGGATCGCCGATCGTCAGCGTGCCCGAGTCGAAGGCGATCACGTCCTGCTCGGCCCCGGCGGCGGCGAAGTCGCCTTCCATCAGCTTCGCGACGGCGGCCGATTCGGAGCCGGTGACGCTGTAGTCGGTGGCGACCAGCGAGCGGATCAGGTGGGGGTAGGACGCGCTCGCCGCGAACAGGATCGCGACCCACGCCCCCAGCACCCACCAGCGCCGGCGGGCCACCCAAATGCCCCAGCGGACCGCCAGGGAGGGTCTCGTGCCGCGATCGCCGGGCCCGCCCTCCGTCACGGATCTGGCGGGGGAGGTGCTCACGGCCCTTCGCCGAACGGCTCCAGCATCGCGGTCAGGGCCGACACAGCGGCGTCGAGATCGAGGTCGGGGTCAAGCAGGCGGTGGATCAGCAGGCCGTCGACCAGGGCGGTGATGACGACCGCCAGGCCGTCCGCGTCGATCTGCCGCGCGGAGCCCTCCTTGTCCAGCGCGGCCTCCAGGCGCCGCGCGAACCGGTCCCTGAAGCCGGCCAGCCCGCCGCCGATCGCCGTGCGCAGGTCCGGGTCGCGCAGGGCTCGCACGGCGGACTCGGCGACGACGGGGAGGAGCGGGTTGCTGCCGCTGACGTTGGCGAGCCAGCCGACCGCCGCCCGGATCCCGTCGATCGGGTCCTCGGCCTCGATCAGCATCGACCCGGGCTCCTCGAAGGCGCGCAGCGAGGCGGTCGTGGCCGCCTCGACCAGCAGCTCGCGCTTGGTGCCGAAGTAGTAGTTGACGAGGGCGCTGTTGACCCCGGCGCGGGCCGTCACGGAGCGGATCGAGACGGCCTCGAACCCGCCCTCCGAGAGCAGCTCGATGGTGGCCTCGACGAGACGCTCGCGCGTGCCGGCCCGCTGCTGGGATCTAGTCGGTTCGTCGTCCTCCATCAAACGATTGATTAACTTACCAGACGGCGGGTGATCTCACACCGGGGCGCCCGCGGGCTCCTCGGCCGCCGCCGGCACCTCACCGGCACCGACGCTCCGCTCCAGGACCACCTTCAGGGCACCGGTGGAGGCCGGGTCGGCGAAGGTGTCGTAGGCGGTCATCGCCGAGTCGAGCGAGAAGCGGTGGGTCGCGAACAGCGTCGGGTCGAGGCGACCGTTGACGATCAGGCGCATCAGCTGGGGGATGCTGTAGGTGTCGACCAGACCGGTGGTGACGGTGACGTCACGGATCCAGAGCTTCTCCAGGTGCAGGGTGGCGGCCTCGCCGTGGACGCCGATGTTGGCGACCCGGCCCCCGGGCCGGATCAGCTCGGTGGCCAGCTCGAAGGTCGCCGGGACCCCGACCGCCTCGAGGGCGACGTCGGCGCCGAGGCCGTCGGTCAGCTCCATCACCGCGGCCACCGGGTCGACCTCGCCGTTGTTGATCGTGGTGTCGGCGCCGAAGCGGCGGGCGCTTTCCAGGCGGCTGTCGGCGAGGTCGATGGCGACGATCCGCCCCGGCGTGTAGAGCTGCGCGGTGAGGATCGCGGCGAGGCCGATCGGGCCGGCGCCGACGATCGCGACGGTGTCGCCGGGCGCCACCATGCCGTTCAGCACGCCGACCTCGTAGGAGGTGGGGAGGATGTCGGCGAGGAAGAGGACCTGCTCGTCGGAGAGCCCCTCGGGCACCTTGTAGGTCGAGTTGTCGGCGAACGGGACGCGTGCGTACTCCGCCTGCACCCCGTTGATCGTGTGGCCGAAGATCCAGCCACCGCCGCCCAGGCACTGTCCGTAGCGCCCTTCCTTGCAGTAGCGGCAGCGCCCGCACGAGGTGACGCAGGAGAGCAGCACCCGGTCGCCCGGAGCGATCGTGGTGACGCTCGGGCCGACCTCCTCGACGGTGCCGACCGCCTCGTGGCCGAGGATCGTCCCCGGCGTCGTCTCGGGCACGTCGCCTTTGAGGATGTGCAGGTCGGTGCCGCATATCGTCGTCGTGTCGATCCGTACGATCGCGTCCGTGGGATCGAGGATCTTCGGGTCCTCGACGGTGTCCCAGCCGCGTTCGCCGGGACCGTGGTAGACGAGTGCCTTCATCGTGTGGTCTTCCTCTCTCGTCGTCGCCCTGCGCGGGCCTATTGGTTGTGGGATCGAACCTAGTCCCGGGCCGGCCGACGAACCTCGGGGGCAACCACCCGGCCGGGCTTCGGAGAAGCACGGATGGGGCGGCGTGCGGCCCCGCTTCTTCCGCAAGTAGCGACATCGGGGGCCGGCCGGCCGGTTCGCGGCGGTTCGGCGCCGCGTTAGCCTCGCCGACATGGGAACCGATCAAGCACGCGTCGCCTACGACGCCTTCGCGCCGGGATACGACGACTTCAACGCCGCCAACGACTACGAGATGTGGTTCAGCGCCCTGCTGCCGAAACTGGAGGAGCTGGGCCTGCGACAAGGCGCGGTGCTCGACGTCGGCTGCGGCACCGGGCGGGCGGTCGAGCCGATGTTGCGGCGCGGCTGGGAGGTCGCCGGGTGCGACCTTTCGGCGGGGATGATCGCCGAGGCGCGGGCGAAAGGCTTCGACGGGGTCCGCTTCGAGGTCTGCGACATGCGCGAGCTGCCGGCCTACGGCAGCTTCGAGCTGGTCTGGGCGCTGAACGACCCGGTCAACTACCTGCTCGACGAGGAGGATCTCGGCGCCGCGCTGCGGGCGATGTCCTCGAATCTCGCCGCGGACGGCCTGCTGGTCTTCGACTGCAACACGCGCCGTGGGATGGACGCGCTGTTCGGCATCGAAGAGGAGGACGAGCGCTTCCGCTGGCGCGGGATGGGCGCCGACGAGCGCGACGTCTACGCGGCCGAGCTGTCGGGAGCCGGCGTCGAACCGCATCGCCACGAGGAGCGCTACTGGCGGGTCGCCGAGATCCAGGCCGCCATGCTGAAGGCGGGGCTCACCCCGGTCGCCGCGCTGGGGCAGCGGGAGACGGGCACCGGCATCCTGATCGAGTCCGACTGGGACGAGGAGCGCGATCACAAGATCGTGCACGTCGCGCGGCGCTGAACGGCCGGTGACGGCGACCCACCGGCCGCCGCCACCGGCCCGGGATGGGCCGGCCGGCGACCTCCGGGAGGTCGCCGTCGACCCTCGGGGCTACGCGCCCTTGCCGAGTGCAGCGCCCGGGTAAACGGCGCCAATCGTCGCAACCTTCATGCTCTCACCCCCTTCATCCAGTGTTCGGAGCAATCCCGCGGATGAACATAGAGTTGGTGGAGGACGGCCTACCAATAGGTATTACCGACGCATTTAGCGAGACTGTTCATGCAGACAGGTGGACTGAACGACTAGGGTCTACCGATCAGGAGATTTCGTGGAGGGAGCGTCGATGACCAAGACCGAACAGAAACGGGACGCCGCAAGCGCCGACCGCATCAAGGCCATGGGCCATCCTTTGCGGCGGGCCGTGCTGAAGCACGTGATCGAGAAAGGCGAAAGCAGCCCGGTTGAAATCTTCTGGGCCCTCGGCGGCAAGCTCCACCTGGTCGCCTACCACGTCCGCGCGCTGGAGAAATTCGGCTTCCTGGAGAAGGTGCGCGAGGAAAAAGTCCGCGGCGCGGTGAAAAACTTCTACGTCGCGACCGACCGGCACCTGATCGACACCGAGGAGTGGGAATCGATCGATCCGGGGGACCGCGAAGGGCTTCTCGTCGACTTCATGCAGCCGATCGTCGACGACTTCACCGGGGCGGTGAAGAGCGGCATCCTGGGGCGGGACGGCGACTGGATCGTCACTCGGACGCCGATCCACGCGACCGACCGGCAGGGCTTCGAGGAAATGCGCGAGGCCCATCGCGAGCTCTTCGAGCGCGTGCTCGCGATCCAGCACGAGAGCCTCGAGCGGATGGCGGCGAGTGGCGAGGAGCCGATCGCGGTCAGCTCCGGCCAGACCTGCTTCGCGGTCGAGTCCTTCTAGCGGGGCGCCGCGGACGCGCCGCGGCGGTTGGCCGCTAGGCTGGCCGAAAGACAAATCCGGGGGGTCCCTGACGAGGGGCTGAGATGGCGCTCCCTAGCGCCACCACCCGCAGAACCTGATCTGGTTCAGACCAGCGAAGGGAGCGATACATGTCCGAGCAGCACCGCACCGCGTTCTCCGCCGACGCCGCGACCCGCACCCAGATGCACCTCGCCCGGCAGGGGGTGGTCTCGCCCGAGATGGAGCGGGTCGCCGCCCGCGAGGGGCTCGCCGCCGAGCTCGTCCGCGAGGAGGTCGCCCGGGGGCGGATGATCATCCCCGCCAACGTCAACCACCGGCGGCTCGACCCGATGGCGATCGGCCTCGCCGCCCGGGTCAAGATCAACGCCAACATCGGCTCCTCGCCGACCACCTCCGGGACCGAGGAGGAGGTCGGCAAGCTGGCGCTCGCGGAGCGCTGGGGCGCCGACACCGTGATGGACCTCTCGACCGGGAAGCGGATCGACGAGACCCGCGAGGCGATCCTCGCCGCGGCGAGCGTGCCGATCGGCACCGTGCCGATCTACCAGGCGCTCGAGCGCGTCGATCGGATCGAGGACCTGACCGCCGAGGTCCTGTTGGAGACGATCGACCACCAGGCGCGCCAGGGCGTCGACTACATGACGATCCACGCCGGGGTGCTGCTCGCCCACCTGCCGCTCACCCGGCGGCGGGTGACCGGGATCGTCTCCCGGGGCGGCGGCATCCTCGCCCGCTGGATGGTCGAGCACGAGCGCGAGAACCCGCTGTACGAGGCGTTCGACGAGGTCCTCGACATCTGCGCCGCCCACGACGTGACGATCTCGCTCGGCGACGGGCTGCGGCCCGGGTCGATCGCCGACGCCTCCGACGCCGCCCAGTTCGCCGAGCTGCGCACGCTGGGCAAGCTGACCGAGCGCGCCTGGGAGCAGGGCGTGCAGGTGATGATCGAGGGGCCGGGACACGTGCCGCTCGACCAGTTGGAGCGCAACGTCGCAAAGCAGCAGCGCCTCTGCCACGAAGCGCCCTTCTACACGCTCGGGCCGCTGGTCACCGACGTCGCGCCGGGATACGACCACATCACCTCGGCGATCGGCGCCGCCGTGGTCGGCTGGCACGGGACCTCGATGCTCTGTTACGTGACCCCGAAGGAGCACCTCGGGCTGCCCGACGCCGAGGACGTCAAGCAGGGCCTCGTCGCCTACCGGATCGCCGCCCACGCCGCCGACCTGGCGCGCGGCGACCGGCGCGCCGCGGCCTGGGACCGCGAGCTCTCCGAGGCCCGCTTCGGCTTCGACTGGGAGCGCCAGTTCGAGCTCGCGATCGACCCGGACACGGCGCGCCGCATGCACGACGAGACGCTCGCCGACGACTACTTCAAGACGGCCGAGTTCTGCTCGATGTGCGGGCCTAAGTACTGCCCGATGCACAACTTCCGCGAGATCGACTGGGAGCGGCTGGAGCGGGTGGCGGCGGGCTGAGGCGCCGCCGTCGTAGGGTCGGCCCATGGGCGATCGCCAATCCGCCGCGCCGCTCGCCGCCGCGCTGGCCGCCGTCGGCCTGCCGGGGGACGCCGCGAGTCGGTTGGAGGTCGGTGGCGAGCCGGGCGTGCCCGCGCCGCGTCTCGCCGTCGAGGAGGTCGGCGTGGCCTGCGCCGGCGCCGCGCTCCTCGCCGCGGGGCGCCTGGCCGAGGCGCGGACGGGCGAGTGGCCGGCGGCGGCGCTCGACCGCGCCCGGCTCCGCCGGGCTCTGGTCAGCGAGCGGCTGTTCCGGGTCGACGGCGAGCCGGCGGGCGCGGGCTTCGCGCCGCTGTCGCGGTTCTGGCGCGCCGCCGACGGCTGGGTCCGCACCCACGCGAACTTCCCCTGGCACCGCGAGGCACTCCTGAAGGCGGTTGAGGCGGCGGGCGCGGAGGACATCGCCGTGGCGATCGCCGCGCGGCCCGCGGCGCTGGTCGAGGCCGAGGCCTTCGCCGCGGGCGGCGTCGCCGCCGCGGTGCGCACGCCCGCGGATTGGCTCGGACATCCGCAGGGCGCGGCGGTTGCCGCCGAGCCGCTGGTCGGGTCCGTCCGGCTCGGCGACGCCGAGCCAAGATCGCTCCGGCGGGGCGTGGGTGTCTCGTTGCGTGGTTCGTTTTCCTCGCATGGCGAGGAAAACGAACCACGCAAGATGATCGAGCCGGCCCCCGCGGCCGGCCTTCGCGTCCTCGACCTGACCCGGGTGATCGCCGGGCCGGTGTGCAGCCGCCATCTCGGCGCGCTCGGCGCCGACGTGCTGCGGATCGACCCCCCCGGCCTTCCCGACCTGGAGCCGGGAGCGCCCGCCGACACCCTGCTCGGCAAGCGGAGCGCCTTCCTCGACCTCGCGACCCCGGAGGGCGCGCGGTTGCTCGAGGGCTTACTGGCCGACGCCGACGTCGTCCTGCTGGGCTACCGCCCCGGCGCGCTCGCCCGCTTCGGGCTGGCGCCGGAGGAAGTGGCGGATCGCCACCCGGGGATCGTCGTGCTGGAGCTGGCGGCGTGGGGGCACTCGGGGCCGTGGCACGGCCGGCGCGGCTTCGACTCGATCGTCCAGGCGGCGAGCGGCATCGCCGCCGTCGAAGCCGGGCCGGAGGGGGAGCCGGGGGCGCTGCCCTGCCAGCTCCTCGACCACGGGACCGGCTACCTGTCCGCCGCCGCGGTGCTGACCGCGCTGGCCGAGCGGCACGAGTCCGGCGGCAGCCATCTCCGCCGCCTCTCCCTCGCCCGCACCGCCCACTGGCTGCTCGGCGAAGGGGTCGGCGACGCGGCCGACGGCGCGCCCCCGCGTTGGGACGAGGCCGGCGCCGCGCACGTCGAGGCGGTCGACGGCGACCCGTCGCTGGTCGCCGTTCCGCCGCCCGGGTCGCTCGCCGGCCGGTCGCCGCGGTGGCGGGGGAAGATGGGTCGCTACGGCACCGACGCGCTCGCCTGGCAAGCCGGCCCCTAGCCTGCGCTCACCGCGCGCCTGGAAGCTTCGGCCATGGTGGGGAAGCAACCCCGCGGCGGCGTTACTCGTCTCCGAAGCCCTCGTTGACCGCGTGGACGTAGCGCTCGGCCGAGCGGCGCACGGCGGCCTTGGCGTCGGCGGCGACGACGCGGCCGAACCAAGCTCCGTAGAGGCGCTCGAAGGGCCACGGCTCGAGTGCCGCGGCGATCCCGGCGACGGTCGCGGCGGGGAGGGGGATCAGGTTCGGGTAGGAGCGCATGAAGCTGACCCAACGGCGGTCGGCCACCACCTGGACGATGTCGCCGGAGAGGAGGGCGCCGCGCCCGCCGGCGCCGCCGGGCCAGTGGAGCACGGTGCCGCCGGCGAAGTGGCCGCCGAGCCGCAGCAGCGTCAGGCCGCCGGGCAGCTCGAGCCGCTCGCCGTCCCAGTGCACGACCGCCGGGTCGGGGCGCATCACCCAGCGCCGGTCGGCGGCGTGGAGGTGGACCGGCGCGCCGAAGGCGCGGCTCCACTCGACCATCGTCGTGTAGTAGTGCGGGTGGGAGATTGCGATCGCGTCGATCCCGCCGCGCGCCTCAACCGCCCGGGCGACCTCGTCGTCGAACGGCGCGAGGCAGTCCCAGAGCACGTTGCCGTACCCGGTCCGCAGGAGCAGCGCCCGCTGGCCGATCGCAAACGACGGGCTCGACCCGATCCCGGTCAGCCCCGGCTCTTCCTCGCGGATGTCGGCGCGGTGGTCGCCCCGCAGCTCCTCGAGCGTCGTCCACCGCTGTCCGTCGTGGCCGACGTACTGGCGCTCGTCGAGGCAGATTGCGCACTCGCGCGGCGGCCGCGCCGACGGCGCGTGCTGGGTCCCGCAGGTGACGCAGACGAAGGCGGTCGAGTCGCCTGGCCCGGAGTCGCTCATCTCTCCATGGTGCCGGCGTCCGCGGGCCGCTACGTTCGGGCCCATGGAAAGTCGAAGGCAGGGAAGCTGAGATGAGGCTCGGGGTCGGGGCGGCGCTGGTCGGCGGGGAGCTGGTCGCCGGCGACGTCGAGGTGGTCGACGGTCGGGTCGTCGCGGTCGGGGTGGGCGCGCCGGGCGGATCGCTGATCGCCGCGCCGGGGTTCGTCGACCTGCAGGTGAACGGCTGCGCGGGGGTCGACTTCTCGGCCCCGGGCGAGGAAGGGTACGAGGTGGCGGGCGCGGCGCTCCTGGCGGGCGGGGTCACGGCCTTCCAGCCGACGATCGTCACCGCGGCCGTCGAGTCGATGGTCGGCGCCCTGGCGCGGGTGCCCGCGGCGCGGGCGGGGGAGCGGGGGCCGCGGGTGATCGGGGCGCATCTCGAGGGCCCGTTCATCTCCCCGTCCTGGCCCGGAGCCCACGACCCCGGAGCGATCCGGGCGCCGGACCCGGAGGTCCTCGAGGAGCTGCTCGGCGCCGGGCCGGTGAGCCAGGTAACCCTGGCGCCGGAGCCGGCCGGGGCGCTCGACCTCGTCGATGCCCTGGTGGCCCGCGGGGTGGTCGTCTCCTGCGGGCACACCGACGCCGACGCGGCGGCGGCGCGGCTCGCCTTCGAGCACGGCGCGAGCGCCGTCACCCACCTCTTCAACGCGATGCGGCGCCCGGCGCCGCGCGATCCCGGCGTCGCTTTCGCGGCGCTCGGGCGTGAGGGCGTCTTCGCGACGATGATCGTCGACGGGCTCCACCTCGCCGACGACACCGTCCGCGTCGCCTGGCGGGCCGCCGGCCAGCGGGTCGTCCTGATCAGCGACGCGGTGGCCGCGGCGGGCGCCCCGGACGGCGACTACACGCTCGGCGGCACGGTCGCGATCAGCGCCCGCGCCGGCGTCGTCCGCGATGCCGCCGGCGCGCTCGCCGGCTCGACCCTGACGATGCTCGACGCCGTCCGCGGCGCCCACGCGCTCGGCGTCCCGCTCGCCGCCGCCCTGCGCGCGGCCGGCGAAGCCCCGGCCCGGATGGCGCGCCGCGCCGACCTCGGCCGCATCGAGCCCGGCGCCCGCGCCGACCTCGTCGTCCTCGACGACTCGCTGGAGCTGCGGCGGGTCCTGCTCGACGGCCGTCCCGTCCCCTGAGTAACGGCCGCGCCGGCTCGTCACGCCCTCCGCGCACCCGGACCGCGCCGGCTGCCTGGCCGGCCCGCCGGCATGATGGGGCCGTGCACTACTTTCCGCCCGGCGAATCGGTGGCGCGGCGCGTTCACGGGGAGCGGTCGGTCGGGCTGCTCTACGGCCAGCGGGCGCTGCTGATCGGGGCGCTCGAGCCGCTCACCTACACCGGCACGATGCTGAGCACCAAGTCGGGCGATCGGCCGTTCGAGCGGCTGGTGCGCACGGCGAAGGCGCAGGAGGCGATCTTCCTCGGCACCAAGGAGGAGGCCGACCGGGTCCTCGCCCGGGTGCGCCGCCGGCACGAGCGTGTGGTCGGGACGTTGCCGGAGCCGGCCGGCGCCCACGCCGCCGGGGCGCCGTACTCGGCCCTGGACCCGGAGCTGATGCTCTGGACGCTGGCGGTGATCGCGGACTCCGGCCGGGCGATGTACGAGACGATGGTGCGGCCGCTCTCGCCGGCCGAGCGGGAGGGGCTCTGGCAGGACTACCTGCGCTTCGGCGAGCTCTTCGGCATGCCCCGTGACGCGGCGCCCGCCTCCTACCCGGAGTTCGCCGCCTGGTGGGAGGAGCGGCTGCGCTCCCCCGACCTGCACGCGACCCCGCACGCGCTCGCCTTCGCGCCCTTGGTCGCCTTCGAGCAGCCGGTGCCGCGCTCCGCGCGCCTCAACCTCGCGACCCAGAACCTCGTCATCAAGGGCACGCTGCCGCCCCGCGTGCGGGAGATCTTCGGCATCGCCTGGGGCGGCCGGCAGGAGCGCGCCTTCCGCGCCTTCACCGCTTCCCACCGGCGCGCCCACGACCTGCTGCCGCGGCGGGTGCGCCGCGGCCGCAACGCCCGCATCTTCGACGTCGTCGCGACCGGCGAGCGACTGCGCGGCGGGACCCCGACGCCCGGGTTGGGCGCCGGGGTGTCCTGACGCTCGCCGCCTACGGCCCGGTGAACGTCCCCGAGTAGCAGGGCCCGCCGCCGCAGTCGTCGCGCGACTGGATCGCTCCGTCGAAGAAGTCGGAGACGAGCTGCTGCTCGGCCGCGGTCGCCCGGGGCAGGCCGTGCGGATCTTCGCCGACCCGGTTGGGCAGGTTTTCCCAGGGCGGCGGTTCGGTCCCGATCGTTTCGCCCGGGTTGGACGGGTCGGGCCGCACCGGCCCGGCGTCCCAGTAGTAGGCCGCCGACCCGGTGTACGGGTAGCCGGTGATGGTCGGCATGCCCCACTGCACTTCGGTGTCGGGCCAGCGCCCCGGGTAGAGGACCGGGCGGTGCGCCGCGGCGCCGACCGTCCGTGCCTCGACGTCGGCCTGGTAGTCGGTGACCTGGTGGTCGCCGAGGGCGATGTCGAGGAGCACCTGGTGGGCCGGCGTGTCGGGTAGCGGGTTGCCGGTCATCCGGTTCGCGTAGCCGTCCGGCTCACCGCGGTCCCAGAGCATCTGCATCAGGTCGAGGATCAACGGCCGCGCCGTTTCGCTCGGGTAGTAGCCGTAGAGGACTTTGGCGAATTCGTCGAAGTCCACGGACCGCGGCAGCAGCACCGAGTAGTTCATCGCCGGGACCCCGAGTGAGGCGCGGGTGAAGTCCGGCGACACCGCGGTCAGGGCGCCGCCCATGATCCCGCCCTGGCTGTTGCCGTTGTAGAACAGGGCTTGCGTGTTCAGCACCGAGGGCGACGCCGCCGTGCCGTCCTGGTGGAAGGCGGCTGCGGTGGTGAAGCCGGTCGGGCTGATCAGCGCCCGCCCCAGGTACAGCTCGTCGAGCAGGCCCTGCTGCAGGCGGTCGGGGATCGTCGGGAAGTTCGAGAGGTTCTCGAGCGCCGCGATCGTCGGCGGCACGTCCGATTCCGCCATCCCGATCTCATCGGTCGCGCACTGGACGATGTCGTGCGCCTGCGAGAGTTCCCGCTGCGGGCTGGAGGCGACCTCCGCCGCCCGCCCGAACAGGCCGTGGCCGTAGAGCGAGGGCCGCGCCGATTCACCGGGACCGGTCACCGCCGCGGCGGGGATGATGCAGTCGAAGTTGGCCGTCCAGGTGCCGTTCTGGATCGGTTCTTCGCTGCCGTTCAGCTGCATCGTGCCGCCCGGCCCGCAACTCGGGAACAGGAAGCAGGGGACCTCGAAGGTCCCTTTGACGCGGCGGGCGATCTGTCCGGGGTTCGGTTCGTCTTCGACACTCGTCACCTGGAAGCTCGGCGAGGTGCCCTGCGGGATGCCGTCGGCGAGGTTCGAGTCGCCGAGCGCCGCGAAGGCGGAGTTGCGCATCGAGAGCTCGCGGCCGGTCAGGTTCTGCGTGCTGGCGACGGTGAAGTCCCAGGCCAGATAGAGGTCGTGGCGGGCGATCCCGGCGTGCCCGAGGCGCGCGAAGATCCATTCGAAGCGGCCCCGCTGGGCGTTGATCTGCGGCTGCGTCGAGGGCACCCGGTCGCGGTAGTAGCGGAACGCGGCCGGCGCTTCTGGTTCTTCGCCCGCCGCGTTGCGCAGATGGCGCAGGGCGACGATGTAGCTGTGGCCGGGGGTGAAGTTGACCGCCGGGTGGATCTCCAGCACCGCCTTGGAGGGGTCCGCCGCGGTCGAGTCGATCTCGGTCCAGATCGGCCACCGTCGGCCGGTCTGGGCGTCGATCACGACGACCGGCGCGTTCCATTCGGCGAAGCGGCCGAGGTGGTTGACGGGCGTCGCGCCGGTGGCGGCGACGTCGGCGGTCGTTTCGATCCCGGGCACCTTGACCAGGATCACCGAGCCGGGGCTGAACCCGTCGGCGTGGTTGTAGGGGGCCGCTTCGATGTGCTGGCCGAGCACGTTGGCCGGCATCCCTTCGGTCTTGAAGTCGACCCGGCGGCCGGTCGCGCTGGTCGGGTCCGGGGTCGTGTAGTAGTTGTCCGGGAAGGGCAGCATGCAGAGTTCGTTGCCGGGATCGGCGATGAAGTCGCAGTTTTCGGCTTCGCCCATATCGATTTCCGGGAGCGTTTCGTGCGGCGGGTGCGGATGGTGGCCGGGGCCGTGACCCCAGCCATGTCCGTGTCCCCAGCCGGGGCCGTGACCCCAGCCCCAGCCGTGGCCGTGGCCGTGGTCACGGCCCCGGTCGCGGTGATGGCCCGGACCGTGGGATGCGCGGTGGGAGGGGAAGACGCGTGGAGATCGATGGTGGTACGAGCTGTGGCGCGGTGAATGCGATCCGGCGAGCGCCGTGCCGGCGAGGCACAACGCCATGATGATCCAGGCCGCCAAGGCGGCGACGATGGTGTAGCGACTCCTCACGACTTCCTCCTATGTCCGGAGGTCAGCCCCCTGCGCCCGAGCTCCCACGCTCGGCGTCCGACCCTCACTCCCTGGAACCCGTACCCACCCTAAGCGCAGCCAGGCCCCGGGCGCAAGGAGATGGCTGTGCCCGGGCGCCGGGAAGGCTGAACACCCGGGCGCAAGGAGGCGCGGCTATCGCCCGAGCAGATCGCAGACGGCTGCGGTCTGCACGGCCCGCAGCCGGGCGAGCAGCCGGCCGGTCGGCGCCGGGATGTTCAGCGTCGTCGTCACCGCGCGGCTGCCGTCGGCGGTCGCGGCGGCGAACTGGGTGTAGCCGGGGAAGTTGCCGGTGTGGCCGTAGACCGTGCCGCAGCGGGTCCGGTAGCGGAACAGCGCCAGGCCGGCCGAGTTGCGCCCCGGCCCCGGCGGGCTCGATTCGCCGCCCGGCCACCAGCGCATCTGCTGCGCCTGCTCGGCGCGGTCGAAGAACCGCAGGCCGAGGTCGGCGCGGATGAAGGCGTTCAGGTTCGCCGGCGTCGAGACGATCCCGCCCGACGCCCAGGCCCCGGAGGGGCTGAGCGCTTC
This sequence comes from uncultured Actinomycetes bacterium, assembly GCA_963766705.1. GTDB lineage: Bacteria > Actinomycetota > Thermoleophilia > Solirubrobacterales > 70-9 > VAYN01. The sequence goes on along the minus strand of CAVYBE010000008.1, from coordinate 295,244 downwards.
GGAGACGTCCTGCGGTTCGGCGCCGGCCTCGGTTTCGTACCCGTGGATGAAAGGCGACGGCATCGCGACCTTGGTCGGCAGCGAGGACCGGGACAGGTGCGCCGGGCGGAAGACGATCCGCCGCAGCTCGCTCGCGTACGTCCGCCCGGTCGCCGATTCGACCATCAGGCCGACCACGATGTTGTCGGTGTTCGAGTACTCGTACCTGGAGCCGGGCCTGAAGACGAGCGGGTCCCTGCGCACCCAGCCGATGATCGTCGCCGGCGACACGAAGCCGCGCGGATCGCGGGCCACGTGCTTCGCGAAGCCCTTCGACTTGGTGTAGTCGGGCAGGCCGCTGGTGTGGTTGAGGAGCTCGCGCAGCGTCACCCTGCCCCAGGCGCCCGGCATGGTGGGGAGGACGCGGGCGATCGTGTCGTCGAGGCTCAGCTTCCCGGCGCGGACCAGGTTCAGGGCGACGGCACCGCTGAAGGCCTTGGCGACGCTGGCGATCCGCATGTGGTCGCCGGCCCGCGGCGCGCCGCGCCGGTTGACGTCGGCGCGCCCGGTGGCGAGCGTCGTCAGCTTGCCGCCGCGGTAGAGGGTCGCGATCGCCCCCGGCGGCCCGCCGGGCGCCGCGACCAGTCCCTGCAGCCCGCGCAGGACCTGCGCGTCGGTCGTCCTCGCGGCGGCGGCCGTGGTCCCGAGCGCGAGCACGAGGCAGGCGACCACGGGGAGGACGAGGAGCGGGGGGATCCTACGCACGAGCGCATCCTACGCTCGTTCACTCGAGCCGGGCGGGGGCGGCTCGAGTGAACGAGCGTCAGCCCGTCCGCACGGAAGTGTGTTCTAGCTGTCGAAGCCGAGGCCGAGGCGGTCGAGCAGGCCGAGCCAGACGCCGCGGCGGCCGTCGCGGCGGTCGGCGGCGGCGAGGCGGTTGCGGGTCAGCTGGATGACCGCGGTGCGTAGCGGCTCCGGCGGGAAGGGGACCGGCTTGCGGCGCACGTAGCGGCTGCGCGTCGCCTCGGTCTCGCGGCCGTCGGCCAGGTCGAGGGCGACGCGGGCGCCGAAGCGGGTGGCGACGACCCCGAGTCCCGTGTAGCCCGCGGCGTAGGCGACGCGGCCGCCGAGCGTCGTCCCGAAGAAGACCGAGAAGCGGCTGCAGGTGTCGATCGCGCCGCCCCAGCGGTGGGTGAAGCGGAGGTCCTCCAGCTGCGGGAAGGTGACGCGGAAGTTCTGTACCAGCCGGCCGAAGGTCGCGTCGTGGTCGTCGAGGTCCGGCCGTACCGGGCCGCCGTAGCGGTAGACGGCGTCGAAGCCGCCCCAGAGGATCCGGTCGTCGGCGCTCAGCCGGTAGTAGTGGAACCGGTTGCCGCCGTCCCCGATCCCCTGGCGGCGATCCCAGCCGATCGCCCGGCGCTGGGCCGGGGATAGCGGCTCGCTCATCAGCGCGTAGTCGTAGACCGGGGCGACGTAGCGGCCGATCGCGCCGACCGGGGAGGGGTAGGCGCTGGTGCCGACCACCGCGCGCCGGGCGCGCACCGTGCCGGCCGGGGCGCGGACGAGGACCGCGTCGCCGTCCTCCTCGAGCGCCGTGACCGGGCTGCCCTCGTGGACCCGGACCCCCGCCCGCCGCGCCGCCGCCAGGAGGCCGATCGCCAGCTTCGCCGGGTCGAGCACGCCGCCCGCGTCCTTCACCCAGGCGCCGCCGCGGTAGAGCGGCGAGTCGACCTCGGCGCGCATCGCGGTGGCGTCGGCGAAGAGCTCGACGTCGTAGCCGAAGCGGCGGTAGAGATCTGCCGTCTCGGTCGGCCAGTCGTCCTGGTAGGCGGCGACGCTCGGGGTCAGCTCGCCGGTCGCCTCGAGGTCGCAGTCGATCCCGTGGCGCTCCAGGTCGGCGAGCATCCCGGCGAGGTTCTCGCGGCCGAGCCGCTCGAGCAGCTCGATCTCGTCGGCGAAGCGGGCGAGGCCGTTCTCGAGGCCGTGGGTGAGCGAGCCGATCGCGAAGCCGCCGTTGCGGCCGCTCGCCCCGCAGCCGATCGTCCCCGCCTCGAGCAGGACGACGTCGCGGCCCGGGTCGTCGGCCTTGGCGTGGAGCGCCGCCCAGAGCCCGGTGAAGCCGCCGCCGACGACGCAGAGGTCGGCGGTGGCGGCGCCGCGCAGCGGCGGGCACGGCTCGCGGGCCGGGAGCTCGGCGAGCCAGAACGACCGCGGCTCGGCGTCGGCGTAGGCGGCGCGCTCCGCCGCGGTGATCGGGGTGAGCGGCCAAGGCGCGGGCATGCCTCCTTATAGCGAGCGCCCGCCGAGCGCGAGCCGCCGCCGCTGGCCGGCGCCCCCGTTCCCCCGCCGCCAGGGGGGGTTTCCGAGCTTTCGGGGTCTATAGACCCCGAAAGCTCGGAAACGGGGGTGGGGCGGTGGCGGTGTTCGGCTAGGTTTCTGGCCGATGGCCGACGCTCGCCGCCCGATCCTGATCGCCTACGACGGCTCCGACTGCGCGGACGCGGCGATCGACAAGGTCGCGGCGGAGCTCGGGCCGCGCGAGGTGGTGATCTTCGTCGTCTCCGAGCAGCTCGAGCGGGTGCCGTTCTTCGCCACCTCCGGCGTCCCGGTCGAACCGGAGACGATGGAACAGCTGACCGAGGCTGCCCGGCAGGGCTCCCAGGAGATCGCCGACAGAGGTGCCGAGCGGGCCCGCGGCCTCGGCCTCGACGCCACCACCGCGGTGGCCGAAGGCGGGCCGACCTGGAGCGCGATCGTCGACGCCGCCGAGCAGCACGACGCGGCGCTGATCGCGCTCGGCTCGCGCGGCCTCTCCGGCCTCAAGCACGTGGTGCTCGGCAGCGTCTCCGGCGCGGTCGCCCAGCACAGCAAGCGCAGCGTCCTGATCGTCCACGCGAGCTGACGCCGCCCGCCTGCGAGGATTCCGGGGTGAGCGACGACGGCCCGCACCGCAAGCGCATCGGCTTCCTCAGCTTCGGCCACTGGTCGCGGGCGCCCGGCTCGCAGACGACGAGCGCCGGCGAGGCGCTCCGCCAGACGGTCGAGCTCGCAGTCGCCGCCGAGGAGATCGGGATCGACGGCGCCTTCGTCCGCGTCCACCACTTCGCCCGCCAGCTCGCCTCGCCGTTCCCGCTGCTTGCCGCGATCGGGACGGCGACCAGCCGGATCGAGATCGGCACCGCGGTGATCGACATGCGCTACGAGACGCCGCTCTACATGGCCGAGGACGCGGCGGCCGCCGATCTGCTGAGCGGCGGCAGGCTGCAGCTGGGGATCAGCCGCGGGTCGCCGGAGCCGGCGCTGCGCGGCTCGGAGGCCTTCGGCCACGTCCCTGCCGAGGGGCAGAGCGACGCCGACCTCGCCCGCGAGCACGCCGCCCGCTTCCGCGCCGCGATCGCCGGCGAGCCGATGGTGCAGGCCGACGCGACGATGGCCGGCGGGATCGGGCGCCTCGCGGTCCAGCCGCGCTCCGAGGGCCTGCCGGAGCGGATCTGGTGGGGCGCCGGGACGCGCGAGACCGGCGTCTGGACGGCGCGCCAGGGGATGAACCTGATGAGCTCGACGCTGCTCACCGAGGACACCGGCGTGCCCTTCGACCAGCTGCAGGCAGAGCAGATCGAGATGTACCTGGAGGCCTGGCGGGAAGCGGGCTGGGAGCGGCGCCCGCGGGTCTCGGTGAGCCGCAGCGTGATGCCGATCGTCAGCGACCTCGACCGTGCCTACTTCGGCCGCGAGGTGGGCGGCGGCGACGCCGCCGGCTTTCTCGACGGCGGCATCGCCCGCTTCGGCCGCTCCTACGCCGGCGAGCCCGACCGGATCGCCGCCGAGCTCGCCGACGACGCCGCGGTCGCCCTCGCCGACACCATCCTGTTGACGGTCCCCAACCAGCTCGGCGTCGACTACAACGCCGAGCTGCTGCGCAACATCGCCGCCCACGTAGCCCCGGCGATCGGCTGGAGCCCGGCCGCCGCCGAGGTCTGAGCGAGCCGCGCCGGCGTCTGAGCGAGCCGCGCCGGCGCGGCCGGCCCCGCCGCTATTCGCGCGGCGCGAAGCTGGCCAGGTCCTGGCCGTAGACGGGGCTGACGACCAGCTTTTCGAGGTCGATCGCGGCGGAGACGAAGGTGGTCAGGGTGAGCGAGCCGAAGGGCGCCCAGGGGGCCTGGCGCATCACCTCGCGGTCGAGGCGGGCGTAGGCGGCTTCCTGGCGCGGGCCGAGCGGTTCGGTGTCGAGCCTGGCGATCTGGCGGTCGATCGCCGGCACGTCGAAGCGCGAGTAGTTGCTGTCGGCGGTCGGGGTGATGCTGGCGCCGGAGAGCTGCGGCTGGAAGTAGTCGTTCGGGTGCGGGTAGTCCATGAACCAGTTGGCCCAGCCGGTGTCGAGGTTGGGGGTCGAGCCGTTGCCGATAACCGTCGCGTAGTTGGCGGCGGGGATGATCTTCAGCGTCGGTTCGAAGCCGAGCTCGCGCAGCACCCCTTCGTAGTATTCGCCCGCCTGTTTGTTCGGGCCGTAGTCGTCGGTCCAGACCGTCACCTTGCGGACGCGCGGCTTCGCCGCGGCGATCAGCTTGCGCGCCTTGGCGAGGTCGTAGGGATAGGGCGTGTAGGGGCGGTGGCCGGGCATCGCCCGCGGCAGGATCTGCTGGATGGCGCGCAGCTGCCCCGCGTAGATCCGTTCCAGCGCCGCCGGGTCGAGCGCGTAGTTGACGGCGCGCCGCACCCGCAGGCTGTCGAAGGGCGGCTTGTTGACGTTCATCCAGAAGTAGTAGAGGTCGATCTGCGGCGTGGTCAGCAGTTGGGTGCCGTTGAAGCGCCTGCGCAGTTCGGCGAAGCGGTCGGGGGGCGGCGGCTCCTCCATCCAGTCGATCCGCCCGTTCTCGACTTCGTTCACCGCCGTCTCGGGATTGCTGATCACTTTCACCTCGATCGCCCCGTAGTGGCCGCTCGGGATCTGCGGCAATAGCTTGCGGTTCGCCTTCGCCCACTGCGGGTTGCGGCGGTATTCCCAGCCGCGCCCCGGCTTGGCGGCGACGATCTCGTACGGGCCGGTGCCCGGCGGCGGGCTGCCGGAGAGGTCGGCGCGCCTGGTGCCCGCCGGCAGCGGGGCCGCGAAGAGCATCGCCAGCTCGTTGGCGAAGGTGCTGCGCGGTTGGACCAGGTGGATGACGATGCGACCACTGCGGTCGTCGGCTTCGATCCCGGCGATGTGGCCGCGCTTGGTCTTGGCGAAGCGTTCGGCGCCGACGATGTCGGTGTAGAAGGGGGTCGCGGGCGAGTTCATCGCCAGGACCCGTTCGATCGTCGCGGCGAAGTCGGAGGCGCGGACCGGCGTGCCGTCCGAGTAGCGCAGGCCCTGGCGCAGCCGGAGCGTGTAGGTGCGGCCCCCGTCGCCGATCTTCGGCAGCGACCGCGCCAGGCCAGGGATCAGCTTCGTCCCGGCGGCGCCATCGGCGTGGGCGTAGGTGAGCAGGGGCACGTAGGTCTCCCACATCGCCGACCAGCCTTCGAGCGTGTAGGAGAGCGACGGGTCGAGGTAGTCCGGGAACGCGGCGAAGGTGACCTTGAGGGTCGAGGCCTCCGACGTCCTCTGCGCGGACCCGCCGCAGCCGGCGACCCCCGCGGCCAGCGCGGCCGTGACCGCGATCGCCAGGAGCGCGCACGCGCGATTGCGCGAGCGCGTCGAGAGCCGCCCCGTGCTCTTGACTACCGCCACGCGGTCCATTCTGATCGGCCGCGCCCGCGAATTCAAAAAATTCCCTTGTGCGTACGCCGACCGGTCACCTTGCGGACCGGCGGCACCCGCCCGCGGCACCCGCCGCGGCCGCTCAGTCCGGCTCGCCGATGCGGTGGCCGGCGCGCTGCTCGGCGATTCGCAGCAGCGCCGAGTCGTCCTCGCCGCCGTGCCCCGCCTCTCGCAGCCGGCGGAACATGTCCTGGACCTCGGCGGTGAGCGGCAGCGGCACGTCGCTTTCGGCGCCCGCGCCGAGGGCGATCTCGAGGTCCTTGTGGTGGAGGTCGATCTTGAAGCCGGGTGCGAAGTCGTGGCGCAGGAGGTTGTCGCGGCGCATCTCCATGATCCGGTTGGCCGCCATGCCGCCGCCGACCGCGTCGAGCACCGCCTCCGCGTCGACGCCGAGCTTCGAGCCGAGCACCAGCGCCTCGGCGAGCCCGGCGAAGATCACCGCGACCAGGATCTGGTTGCAGGCCTTGGCGACCTGGCCCGCGCCGGCCGCGCCGACGTGGGTGACCCGCGAGCCGACGGCGTCGAAGACGGGGCGCGCCCGCTCGACGTCTGCCGCCTCGCCGCCGACCATGATCGAGAGCGTCCCTTCGCGGGCGCCGACGTCACCGCCGGAGACCGGGGCGTCGAGGAAGGCGACCTCGCGCTCCGCCGCCGCGCCGGCCAGCTCCCGGGCGAGGGCGGGGGAGACCGTGCTCATGTCGATCACCAACGAGCCGGGCGCCGCCGCGGCGATCACCCCCCGCTCGCCGCCGAGCACCGCGGCCACCGCGGCGTCGTCGCTGAGGATCGTGATCGTCGCGTCGGCCTCGGCGGCCACCGCCGCCGGCCCGTCGGCGGGCCGCGCGCCGACCTCGGCGAGCGCCTCGAGTGGGCCCCGGCCGCGGTTCCAGGCAATTACCTCGTGGCCCGCCGCCAGCAGGTTGCGCGCCATCGGCTCGCCCATCACGCCGAGCCCGATGAAGCCGACCTTGGTTGCCATGCGGCCAGGCTAAGGGACCGCCACCGCCCCCGCCGGCCGGGCCCCGCCGTCGACCCCGCCGGGCGGGCGGGTGGTCGGAGACGGCCGTCAGTCGGGCGGCGTCAGGCGCCGCAGCTTGTCCGGGTTGCGGACGACGTCGATCGCGGCGATCCGGCCGGCGTCGATCGTCAGCGAGACCACGCTGGTCGCCTCCCGGTCGACGAGGACGAGTCCGACGGCGCCATTGACCCGGGCGAGCCGATCCTCGATCGCGTGGCCGCGACGGGCCGTGGCGCGGCGCAGGCCGAGCAGCGCGCGGGCGATCCGGTCGGCGCCGAGCAGCGGCCTGCCCGCCGCGTGGACGCGGCCGCCGCCGTCGGAGCGCATGACCGCCCCCGGGTCGAGCACGTCGAGCAGCGCCGCGTGGTCGCCCTCCCGCCAGGCGAGGGCGAAGGCGGCGACGACCCGTTCCTCTTCGGCGCGGTCGGCGGGGAAGCGCGGCTTGCCGGCCTCGACGTGGGCGCGGGCACGGGCGGCCAGCCGGCGGACGGCGGCGGGGGAGCGGCCGACGACCGCGGCGACCTTCTCGAAGGGAAGGTCGAAGACGTCGTGCAGGAGGAAGGCGGTGCGCTCGGCGGGGGAGAGGCGCTCGAGCACGACGAGGAGCGCGGTGGAGACCGACTCGTCGAGGGTCGGGTCGTCGCCGTCGTCTTCGACCAGCGGCTCCGGCAGCCACTCGCCGACGTAGCTCTCGCGCCGGCGGCGGGCACTGCCGAGCGCGTCGAGGGAGAGCCGGCCGACGACCGCGGTCAGCCAGGCGCGCAGGTCACGGATCGTCGCGCGGTCGGTGCGCCCGAGGCGCAGCCAGGCCTCCTGGACGACGTCCTCGGCTTCGGCGACGCTGCCGAGCATCCCGTAGGCGACCCGGGTCAGCCGCGGGCGGAGCGCCTCGAACTCGGCGGCGAGGCCTCGGTCCCCGCCGCCGGCGCCGGCAGGCACGCGTCCGCCGCCGCCGCCCGCATCGCCGCCGGCAGGCACGCGTCCGCCGCCGCCGCCCGCATCGCCGCCGTCAGCCATCGCGGCCGAGCCATCCCTCGGGGTCCACGCCGGCCGCCGCCGCGCCGCCGGAAGTCGCCGGCGGGTCCGCGGGTGCCGCCCCGTCGAGGTCGCCGGGCCGATAGTGGCCGGGCTCGGCGCGGGTCGCGATCTGCAGGCGGTTCCAGGTGTTGGTGGCGGCGATCGCGCAGAGCAGCCGGCCGAGCTCGGCCTCGCCGAAGCGCGCCGCCGCCTCCTCCCAGACCGGGTCGGGGACGCCCTCCCGGTGGATCAGGGTCACCGCCTCGCAAAGCGCCAGGGCGGCGCGCTCGCGCGGGTCGTAGAAGGGCGACTCGCGCCAGGCGTCGAGCGAGTAGAGCCGCGCCTCCTCCTCGCCCGCCGCCCGCGCGTCCTTCCAGTGCATGTCGATGCAGAAGGCGCAGCCGTTCAGCTGCGAGACGCGCAGCGCGACCAGCTCGGCGATCGTCGGGTCGAGTCCCCCGTGGGCGCCGAAGCGGACCAGCGCGCCGATCTGGCGCGGTGCCGCCGCGGCGATCTCCAGTCGTCTGGCCGGGTAGCTCGTGGTGTTCATCTCGTCTCCTCTCGTCGGTGTACGAAGGAGAGACGACGCAGGTCCCTATTCCTGTGACATCGGCTCCCGCGGCGCGACCATGAGGCACTCGGCGTGGGCGAGGACCTCGCCGTCGGCGCCGAGGATCGCGGTCGCGGCGAGGCCTTTGCGCTCGGAGCGCTCGAGGGGCCGCGCGGCGACGACGTACTCGACCCCGGGGTGGATCGGGGCGAGGATCTCGGCCTGCTCGCGGACCAGGAAGGCGAGGGTCGAGTACTCGCCGTAGACGGCGAAGTAGGAGGGGCAGTCGAGCACCGCCCAGACCAGCTCGGGCCGCACCGCGCCGCCCTCGTCGGCGGCCCAGTCGGGCGGGATCCAGGAGGAGGCGATGGCGCCTTCCTCGCCGACCGGCCCGGCGAAGACGCCGAGGCTGTCGGGCCGGGCGCGGCCGCAGACGAAGCAGTGGGCGAAGAGGCCCTCGGCGGGCCCGGCGTAGCGCTTCCTGGCCTCACGCGCGGCGGCGAGGTCGATGGCCGGCCCGCTCCAGGGCGCGAGCGGCGGCGCGGGAACCGCCTCGGCGACCAGCTCGCCGGCGGCGTCGAAGGCGCCCACCGCGCCCTCCTCCCCGGCGCGGACCTCGAGCGGCTCGTCCAGTGGGACCGGGCGGCGCAGCGACACCGAGGCCGGGCCCTTGATGTGTGTGGCGAGCGTGCCGCAGGAGTAACCACCGTTGCCGCTGGTGGTAGGCCCGTTGAACCGGGAGGGGATGGTGAGCGTCGACATGATCGGTGCGATCTTACGGGCGGACGGCTCCAAATTGGCTCGGGGAGCCGCATCCCGCCGGTCGAGCGGGTACGGTGCGCTCGCCCCCGGAGATCCAAGGAGCGAGAAATGCCAAAAGGAACGAAAAAAGCCTCGAAAGCAGCCGGCAAAAAACCGGCCAAAGCGAGTGCGAAAAAAGCAGCCAAAAAAACGGTGAAAAAAGCGGCGCCGAAAAAAGCGGCGGCGAAAAAAACCACCAAAGCCGCGGCGAAAGGCAAAGCCAAAAAAACGGTGAAAAAACCGGCCAAAGCCGCGGCGAAATCGAAATCGGCGAAACCGAAAGCAAAAGCCAAAGCCAAAGCGAAACCGAAAGCCAAAGCGAAACCGAAAGCGGCGGCAAAAGGCAAAGCGACGAAATCGAAAGCCACGAAAGGCAAAACCGCCAAAGCCAAAACGGCAAAAGCGAAATCGACTTCGAAAGCCGCCAAACCGAAAGCCAAAGCGGGCAAAGCGAAAGCTGCGAAAAAAGCATCGAAAAAGTAGTTCCGCGGGCCTGACGGGCCCCGCCGGCAGGGAAATCGGCGCCGCGGACGAGGGCCACCGGCTCGCGTCCCATCTCGCTCCAGGAGCAGCGGTCGACCAGGTGGCCGTGGGCACTCGCCCGCGGCCATCTGGTCGTCTGGGTCGCCGCTGCCGCGACCGCTCCGTCAGCGGGGCGAGATGCGAAGCGCCGTGGCGATCGCCCGGCCGCCGGCCAGCTCGCGCCCGTGCTCCTCGCGCGGCGTGTTGACCAGCGCGCCGTCGACGACCAGGGAGGCCGAGCCGCCCCCGTCGAGGTTCATCGCGTCCTCGCAGCCGAGCGCCGCCATCGCCTCGGCGAGCTCGGTCATCGTCATCCCCGCCTCGTCGTCGGCGCGGCCGTCGCAGGCCACGGCGACGATCTCCGTGGCGCTGATGCCGAGCGCGGCGCGCGGGTAGCGGCCGACGGTGATGTCGGAGTCGAACTGGCGCGAGCCGGCCGAGAAGCCCTCGACGTCGACGCCGGTCCGGGCCAGCAGCTCGCCTTCGCGGACCAGCATCGGCCCGGCCTGCAGCAGGTCGCCGCGCGGCGCGCCGACGATCTCCTCGCGGGCGCACAGGGTGACCTCGCCGGCGGCGGCGTGGAGGCAGGCTCGGCAGGCGTCCCAGGGCGCGTCGAAGGGCGCGGTCGGGTGGGCGCGGCCGTCGACCCAGACGTCGCCGAGCGGCGGCCCGCCGGGGCGCATGTAGAAGCCACCGACGATCGCGTGCGGGGTGCCCTCGGCGGCGCACCAGGCGGCCAGGGTCGCGCACGGCTCGAGCGTCGCGACCGAGACGGCGAAGGCGTCGCGGCGGAAGCGGGCGACGTGAAGGGTCGTCAGGGCACCGTCTTCGAGACGGCGGCGCTCGCGGTCCAGGCGCGGCGCGGCGGCGTCAGGGCGCCGGCGGGGAAGGGTTGAGGCGGGCATCGTCGTCGGCCTTCTGCCCGGAATGGAAGCCGAACGAGGCGGCCGACTTGTTGTCGCCTTGAGAAGTCGCGGAATCGGCCCGCATCCGCTCGGCGTTGGCGACCGCCCGGCGCCGTCCCCAGGCGCCCGTCGTGACGGCGCCGACGATCAGCGCGAGGAGGCCGCAGAGGGCGATGATCCCCCAGCTCGTCCGCGCCGCGGCGGTGAACGCGGGCCCGGCGGCGATCCGGGTGACGTGCTCGGCGATCACCGAGCCGATGATCGCGACGCCGAGCGCCGAGCCGAGCTGGCGGGTGGTCGAGGCGACCGCGGCGGCGACGCCCGCCTGCTCGCGCGGCATCCCCGAGACCGCCGTGTTGGTGATCGCCGCGTTCACCCAGCCGAGCCCGGTGCCGAGCAGCGCGTAGCCGAGGAAGAGGCGCAGGTCGCTCGGTTCGCCCGGGGGGATGGCGGAGACGAGGCCCGCGGCGAGCACCGCCGCGCCGCCGATCACCAGCGACGGTCGCGGCCCGCGGTGGCCGACCACGCGCCCCGACAGCGGCGAGAAGATCATCATCAGCCCGGCCATCGGCAGCAGCGCGACGCCGGCGTGGAGGGCCGAGTACCCGCGGACCTCCTGCAGGTAGAGCGTGTTGAGGAAGAGGAAGCCGCCCATCGAGAGGAAGGCGCACACGGCGACGACGGCGGCGCCGCTGAACGGCGGCGAGCGGAAGAAGCGCAGGTCGATCAGCGGCTCCGGGTGGCGCGCCTCGAAGTAGACCAGCAGCGCGCCGGCGAGCAGGGCGCCCGCGAAGCAGGCGAGGATCAGCGTCGACCCCCAGCCGTGGTTCGGCGCCTCGATGATCCCGAAGACGGTCAGGCCGAGGGTGAGGATCATCAGCGCCTGGCCGACCGGGTCGAGCCGGCGCGGGTGCGGCGCCTTCGATTCGGGGACGAACCTCGCGGTGAGGAGGATCGCGGCGATGCCGACCGGGATGTTGATCCAGAAGACCGAGCGCCAGCCGACCGCCTGCACCAGCGCGCCGCCGACCAGCGGGCCGCCGGCGATGCTCACCCCGGCGACGCCGCCCCACCAGCCGATCGCCCGGGCGCGCTCGCGCGGCTCGGTGAAGACGTTGGTGACGATCGACATCGCCACCGGGTTCAGCATGCTGCCGCCGATCGCCTGCAGGGCGCGGAAGGCGATCAGCCAGCCGAGGCCGGGGGCGAGGCTGCAGAGGCCGGAGCCGAGCGTGAAGACGATCAGTCCGACCTGGAAGGTGCGCCGGCGCCCGAGCCGGTCACCGGTCGACCCGGACAGCATCAGCAGGCAGGCGATCACCAGCGTGTAGGCGTCGATCGTCCACTGCGCGCCGGAGACCGAGGCGCCGAAGTCGTGCTGGATCGAGGGCAGCGCGACGTTCAGGATCGTCACGTCGAGGCCGACGATCAGCATGCTCATGCAGCAGATCGCGAGGACGAGGCCACGGCGCACCTGGGTCTGGTCTGACATCGGGCTCATCCTGTCAGGGCGGGCCGGCCGCCCCAGGCCTCTACGCTGGGTCGATGGCCACCGCCGACCTCACCGTGATCGCGCTCGGCCGCCCCGACCCCGGCGCGGGCGCCTACGTCGCGGCGATCCAGCGCCGGCTGGCCGAGCAGGACAAGGTCGGGTACCGGATGCACGCGATGGGCACCTCCCTGGAAGGCAGCACCGAGGACATCCTCGCCGTGGTCGGCGAGTTGCACGCGGTGCCCTTCGAGCTGGGGCTGCCGCGCGTCTACACGGTGCTGAAACTGGACGAGCGCCGCGACCGCCCCGAGCAGACGCTGGACGACAAGGTCGCCTCGGTCGAGCGGCGGCTGGCCGACGGCGGGGAGGCGGACGGGTGAGCGCCGCGGGCGCCGGGGCGCGCCGCGCGGCCGCGCTCGGCGCGGTGACCGGCGCGCGCACCTTCCTCGCCCCGACGGCGCTGGCGCTGCGCGGCCGGCTCGGCCGGCCGGCGAAGGCGGTGCTGCCGGTGCTCGCCGCCGGCGAGCTGGTCGGCGACAAGCTGCCGTTCGCGCCGCCGCGCGTGGCCGGCCCGGGCCTCCTCGCCCGGGTGGCCTCCGGAGCCCTTTCCGGCCGCGTCTGCGCCGGCGCCCGCGGCGCCCGCGTCGGCGCCGCCTTCGCGCTCGCCGGCACCTACCCGTCCCAGGCCCTCCGCGCCCAGGTCGTCGGGCGGACCCCGTTGCCCGACCCCGCCTTCGCGGTCGCCGAGGACCTGGCCGGCATCGCCCTGGCCGCGAGCGCCTCGACCGAGCCCCGCCACCTTCCCGGCGAGGGCTCGGAAGGCGGGCCCGCGGCCGGCGCTGCGGTCGGGATCGTCACCGCGGCGGGGCGGGGGCTCGCCGCGGCGGCGGTCGGGACCGCGGCGATGACCAGCGCGCAGCATTGGCTCCACGGCCTGACCGGCGGGCGAGAGTCGCGGGCGCCCGCGGCGGTCGGCGAGCGGATCCTCGCCAAGTTCGGCGTCAAGCCCGCGAAGCGACGGCGGCCGGCGCTCAACACCGCGATGCACGCCCTCTACGGCACGAGCTGGGGCGTGCCCTTCGGCGTCGCCCTGGGAAGGGGTGAGTATCCGCCGGGACCCGGCCGCGGCCTCGCCTTCGGCATCGGCGTCGGGCTCATCGGGCTCGCGGGGCTGCCCGCCCTCGGCGTCTCACCGCCGCCCTGGCGGCAGGCCCCGGCCGCCGTCGCCGAGGACCTCGGCTTCCACCTCGTCTACGGCGTGGCGACGGCGGCCGCCTACGAGGCGCTCGCCGCCTGAGGCCCGGCGCTCGGCGCGGCCGCGGCGACCGCCGCGACGAGGGAGTCGACCAGCAGGGCGAAGGAGTCCTCGACAAGGAGGGCGAGGCCGAAGCCACCGCCGAGCTCGAGGCTGACGAAACCGTGCAGGGCGGCGCGGATCACGCGCACGAAGTGGACGGCCTCGTCTCCCTCGATGCCCCAGCCTGCCAGCACGGCGAGGATCGGGGCGAGCGCCGCCGAGGCCACCTCGGCCGCCTCGGGATCGTCCGGGCCCGGCGCGCGCACCGTCGCCGCGTAGAGGCCGGGGTGCGCGAGCGCGTAGGCGCGGAAGGCGACCGCGATCGCGCGGAGGGCGTCCTCTCGCGAGCGTCCCACCGCCGCGTCGCGGATCGCCGCCGCCAGTCCCGCGACCGCCTCGATGCCGAGGGCGCGCATCAGCGCCGTGTGGCTCTCGACGTGGTTGTAGAGGGAGGGCGGCCGGACCTCGAGCTCGGCCGCGACCCGCGCCAGGGTCGCCGCCTCGAGCCCCTCGGCGTCGGCGATCCGCGCCGCCGCCGCGACCACCGCGGCCTGGTCGAGCCGGCGCCTGCGCGGCGGGGTCACCGCGTGCCGCCGATCCGCGCCGCCGGGACGGGTGCGGTCATGACGCCCGTCCGATCGCCGCGTCCATCGCCGCGCCCGGCGCCTCGACGACCTTGCCGTGTCCCGGCGCCAGCCGGGCGGGCTCCAGCGCGCGCAGCGCCTTCGCGCTCTCCAGTGCGGTCGGCTTGTGCCAGGTCGCCATCGCCGGCAGAGGAAACCACGGCTTCGGCTTGGCCGGCGTGGCGACGCCGCCCAGCGTCACCCAGGCGTCGCCGCTGTAGAGGGTGCGGTCGCGCGGGTCGAGGAAGGAGACGTGGCCGGGCGTGTGCCCGGGGGAGGCGATCACCTCCAGCGAGCCGACCCGCTCGCCGGGGGTGACGGTCCGCGTCGGCTTCGTCGCGGTGCCGGGGAACCCGCCGCGCAGCTTGTCCTGCGGCTCGCCGGGGTCGAGCGTCATCACCTTGTCGAGGTAGCGCGAGTCGCGCTCGGAGATCACCACCGCCGCCTCCGGCAGCGCCGCGTGCAGCTCGTCGAGCGAGCCGACGTGGTCGGCGTGGGCGTGGGTGAGGAGGATCGTCGCGATCGGCGCGCCCAGCCGCTTGGCCGCGGCGAGGATCGCCTTGGCGCTGCGCGGCACCGTCGTGTCGATCAGGGTCAGCCCGTCCTCCTCCTCGACCAGATAGGCGTTGACCATTCCGAAGCGGATGATGCGATTGACGGACATCGAGACCTCCTGTGGCGTGGACTAATGGCATTAGTCTAACAACTATGGCCATTAGTAACAAGGCGGCGGTCCACGGCATCGGCCCGCGGCCGCGGCCCACGGCGGCGGCCCACGGCGCGTTCGCAGTTCTCCGCGCATAGCGCGGAGAACTGCGAACGCATCGGGAGGCGCCCCGGGCGTTCGCACTTTGCCGCGCTATGCGCGGAGAACTGCGAACGCAATAGGGGGAAGCAGCGAAGGCCGTCCGCCGGGGCGGGCCGAGAGGCGCTCCGCATTGGCTCGATAGGCAACCGTTGGTTGCGCATCGTGCTACCGTATGCGCAACCGTTGGTTGCTAATGAGGAGGTGCACGAAGATGGGAGACACGAGGGTGGTTCAGGACAGCATCGAGAAGGAGGTGCGGATCGACGCGCCGGTGGAGGTCGTCTGGGCGATCGTCACCCGACCGGAGCACATCGGGCACTGGCTCGGCGAGTCGGCCGAGGTCGATCTCCGTCCCGGCGGTGCCGTGGCGATCCACCTCGGCGACCGCGACGTCGCGCGCGGCACCGTGGAGCGGGTCGAGCGCCCGGTCCTCTTCTCGTTCCGCTGGGTGACGCCGGAGTCCGACCGCGCTCCCGGCACCGGAGAGGGATACGAGACGCTGGTCGAGCTTCGACTGCGCGCCGACGGTGACGGCACCGTGCTGCGGCTGGCCGAGAGCGGCTTCGCCGCGCTGGCGGGCGGCGCGGAGGAGGGTCGCCGGCTCGCCGAGCGCCACACCGGTGGCTGGGGCACGTTCCTCGACCGGCTCGCCGCCTACGCCGCGGAGACCGAGGTGCCGGCCTGACGATGGGCGGCGCCGGGCGCGAGGGCGATGCACTGTGGGCTGCCGTCGGGGACCCGACCCGGCGGCAGCTCCTGGACGCGCTGCTGGCACACGGTGAGGCGACCGCCACGGCGCTCGCGGCCGAGCTGCCGGTCAGCCGCCAGGCGGTCGCCAAGCACCTCGCGGTGCTCGACCGGGCCGGGCTGGTCGACGGGCGCAAGGAGGGGCGGGAGGTCCGCTACGCGGTCCGCGCCGAGCGCCTCGACGAGGTCGGCCGCACGATGGCGCGCGTCGCGGCGGCCTGGGACCGTCGGCTGGCGCGGATCAAGGCGCTGGCCGAGGACGCGGCGGCGGAGTGACGGAGGGCTACTTCAGGGTCCAGCCGCCGTCGGCGGCCAGGTTGACGCCGTTGACGGCGCCGTTCTCGAGCAGGAAGAGGGCCGCTTCGGAGAGCTCGCGCATGGACACCAGGCGGCCGGTCGGGGTGCGCTCGGCGATCGGCTCGAGCACCCCGGCGGGCTTGTCGGCCCAGTAGGGGCTGTCGCCGATCACGCCGGGGTGGATCGCGTTGACGCGGATCGGCGCCAGCTCCACCGCCATCGTGCGCACCATCCCCAGCACGCCGCCGTTGACGGTGGAGACGGTGGTCGAGCCGGGGTAGGGGCGGGCCTGGGCCTGGCCCCCGTAGATGACGACCGAGCCCTCGCCGTCCATCCGCGGCAGCAGCTGATGGACGACCTCGGTGTAGCCGACCAGCTTCAGGGTGGTGAGGCGCATCGCGTCGGCGACCGAGTAGTCGCGGACGGTGTTCTCGTCGCGCTCGATCGCGACCAGGGCGAGGTGGCGGACGCTGTCGACGCCGGCCAGGGCGGCGCCGATCGCCTCCGGGCGGGAGAGGTCGATCGCGAGGCTCTCGCACTCGCCGCCGAGGCCGTCGGCCACGCCGGCGCAGCGCGCCTCGTCGCGACCGGCGATGATCACCCTCTGCCCGCGCTCCAGGCAGAGCGCGGCGAGGTCGCGGCCCAGTCCGGCCGTGCCACCGATGATTACCGTCGCGGCTCCCTTCATCCCGGCGCCGTACAGTAACGCTTTACAAACAGGCCCGCAACGTTGCACCCGAGCGGACCTTCTGTTTAGTATCGGACAACAGGGTGGGCCGCCGAACGCGCGGCCGCATACAGCGACCGATGGTCAAGGAGGAGCGAGTGGAGAGCTTGCAGAGCACGGGTTCCGCGGCGACGCCCGGACGCCTCAAGGGGAGGGTCGCCCTGGTCACCGGCGCGGCCCAGGGTATCGGCCAGGCGCTGGCGGTCAGGCTCGCGCAGGACGGCGCGGACGTCGTCATCGCCGCCCACCGCACCCCGCCCACCGACACCGAGGCGGCGGTCAAGGCGGCCGGCGTCGAGTCGCTGGTCCACCACGTCGACGTCTCGCTCGAGCAGGGCGTCACCGACCTGGCGGCCGCGGTCGAGGAGCGCTTCGGCCGCGTCGACGTGCTCGTCAACAACGCCGGCGCCTACCCGATGCAGGGCTTCCTCGAGATGACCTACGAGCAGTGGCGGGAGACCTTCGCGATCAACATCGACTCCGTCTTCCACACCTGCCGCGCCTTCGTCCCCGGCATGGTGGAGCGCCGCTGGGGCCGCGTGATCAACGTCTCCTCGACCTCCTTCATGGAGGGGATGGAGAACTACACCCACTACAACGCGGCGAAGGCGGCGGTCGTCGGCTTCACCCGCTCGCTGGCGATCGAGGTCGGGCCCGCCGAGGTCACCGCCAACGTGCTGGCGCCGGGCCTGGTCCGCACGCCGACCACCGATTCCGGCCCGCAGGCCGACGGCATGTTCGAGGGCTTCCTCGCCGAACAGTGCCTCAAACGCACCGAGACCCCCGCCGACCTGGCCGGGGCCGTCTCCTGGCTCGCCTCCGAAGACGCCTCCTTCGTCACCGGGCAGACGGTCGTGGTGGACGGCGGCTGGCACTTCAACTAGGCATCCCGGCGACGGCGCGGGCGCCCGGCGCCCGCCCGGCCGCCCCACCGGAAGGAGAGGCATGACCACCGACACGAGGCACCTCGGCTACCACCGGCTGACCGTCGAGGACGCTCCCGCCCCGACCGTCCCGGCGGCCTTCGCCGGCCACAGCTCCGGCTTCGCCCGCACCCAGCTGCTGGGCGGGCGCCACGGCGCGATCCACACCTCGACCGGCCTCTGCGACCTCGAGCCCGGTGGCGCCATCGACCCCCACGTCCACTCCTACGAGGAGAGCTTCTACGTGCTCTCCGGCAACCCGGTCCTGGACGTCGACGGCCAGAGCGTCGAGCTCGGCCCGGACCGCTGCGGCGTGCTGCCGGTCGGCACTCCGCACGCCTGGCGCAACCCGGGCCCCGAGCCCGCCCGCTTCTTCGAGATGCAGGCGCCGCGCGCCCGGGAGCAGGACGACCCGGCCCCGCCGGACACCTTCTTCGTCCCCGAGGACCCGGGCGGCGAGGGGGCCGCGGTCGACCTCCGCGATCCCCGCAACGCGCGCTTCTTCCGCCTCGACCCCTCCCAGATGGACGTCGACACCCTCAAGCGGGGCAGCCAGGTCGGCGAACCGCAGGTCTCGGCCAGCATGGCGACCGCGCTCCTCGCCTACAGCGGCATCGCGGTGAAGATGCTGGTCGACGAGCGGCTCGGCGCCGCCCTCCACACGATGTTCATGGTCTTCTACCAGCCGGGCGGCGTCGCCCACCCGCACGACCACCCGCTGGAGGAGAGCTACCTGATCCTCGACGGCGAAGTCACCGCCGAAGCGGCGGGGGACCGCTTCCGGATGGGCCCCGGCGACTTCCTCTGGTGCGGGGTCGGCTGCGTCCACGCCTTCTACAACGAGAGCGGCGGGACGGTGCGCTGGCTGGAGACCTCCTCGCCGCAGCCGCCCGCCCGCAACAGCTACCGCTTCAACCGCGACTGGGACTACCTGGCCGAGCGCGACGGCGTGAGCGCCGCCGAGGGCTCGACCCAGGACTGAGGAGTGCGATGCCAGGTCAGGGTCGCAAGCTGATCAAGGGCGGGACCGTCCTCACCCTCGACCGCGAGGTGGGGGACTTCGACCGCGCCGACGTCCTCGTCGAGGGCGAGCGGATCGCCGCCGTCGGCCCCGACCTCGAGGTGGCCGACGCCGAGGTGATCGACGCGAGCCGCGCGATCGTCCTGCCCGGCTTCGTCGACACCCACCGCCACACCTGGCAGGCGCAGCTGCGGACGATCGCCTGCGACTGGACCCTGGGCCAGTACATGACCGGCCTGCACTCGGGCCTCTCCGGCCACTTCCGCCCCGAGGACACCTACATCGGCAACCTGCTGGGGACGGCGGAGGCGCTCGACTCGGGGATCACTACCCTGCTCGACTGGTCCCACAACCTCGCCACCCCCGAGCACGCCGACGCGGCGATCGAGGGCCTGCGCGAGTCCGGCGCCCGCGCCGTCTTCGCCCACGGCGGCGGCGCCCCGCAGTGGGACGTCGTCCCCAACGCGGTGCCGCACCCCGACGACGCGCGCCGCGTCCGCGCCGAGCACTTCCCGACCGACGACGGCCTGGTGACGATGGCGATGGCGCTGCGCGGGCCGGAGATCGCCACCCGTGAGGTGACCGTCGGCGACTACGAGCTGGCCCGCGAGCTCGGCCTGCGGATCACGGTCCACGTCGGCAACGGCGAGATGGCCAAGGACCGGCCGCTGGCCTGGCTCCACGAGGCCGGGCTGATGGGGTCCGACGTGACCTACGTCCACTGCAACGCGGTCGGCGACGACGAGCTGGCGATGATCGCCGACTCCGGCGGCACCGCGTCCTGCTCGCCCGACATCGAGCTTCAGATGGGCCACGGTTGGCCCGCCACCGGGCGCCTGCTGCGGGCCGGGATCCGGCCGACGATCTCGATCGACGTCTGCTCCTCCAACGGCGGCCACATGTTCGGCGCGATGCGCTCGCTGATCGGCACGCAGCGCGGCTTCGACCACGCCGAGGCGGCCGAACGGGGCGAACCGCTCGACCACGTGCCGCTCACCTGCCGCGAGGTGGTCGAATTCGCGACCATCGACGGCGCGCGCGCCTGTGGCCTCGACGACCGGATCGGCACCCTGACCCCGGGCAAGCAGGCCGACGTGATCCTGCTGAGCACCGACTCCTACGGCATGTTCCCGGCCAACGGCCCCTATGGCGCGGTGGTCTACAACGCCCACCCTGGCGTCGTCGACACGATCCTCGTCGCCGGGCGGGTGGTCAAGCGCGACGGCGAGCTGCTGGGACCCGACCGCGAGCGGGTGCGCCGGCTCGCCTTCGAGAGCCGCGACCACATCTTCGAGCGGGCGCGCGAGGTGCCGGCGACCGCCGACGCCGCGATCGGCGGCGGCTGGATGCCGCACCACTTCTAGGGGCGGAGGCGATGCCCGCCACGCCACCGCCGAGCGATGCCGCCCCGCGCCGCGACCCCTGGGACGTCCCCGCGGTCGTCGCCGGGATGGAGAAGCTCCTCGCCCGGCGGGCGGAGCTGCTCGAGCGCGGCGCCGCGCCGCTCGGCTGGAAGCTCGCCTTCGGCACCGAGGCGGCGATGGCGAAACTGGGGACGACGGGGCCGCTGGTCGGCTTCCTCACCGACGCGACGCTGATCGCGCCGGGCGACGGGTGCGCGATCGCCGGCTGGAGCGCGCCGAAGCTCGAGCCGGAGATCGCCATCCACCTCGGGCCGGGGGGAGAGGGCGTCGCCGGGGTCTCGCCGGCGATCGAGCTGGCCGACGCCGACCGGCCGCCGACCGAGACCGAGGCGGTCCTGGCCGGCGACATCTACCACCGCGCCGTGGTCCTCGACCGCGACGCGGCGCCGACGCCGCTCGCCCATCCGCTCGCCGCGCGGGTCGGGCGCGACGGCGAGGAGATCGCCGCCACCGACGACGCCGAGGCCGCGGTGGGGCGGATCGAGGAGCTCGCCGCCTGGACGGTCTCCTACCTGCGCCACTTCGGCGTCGCGACGGCGGCGGGCGAGGTGGTGATCAGCGGTGCCGTCGTGCCGCTGCTCGACATCGCCCCGGGCCAGCGACTGACCAACCGGATCGAGGGCGTCGGCGAGCTCTCGGTGTACATCACCACTTGACGGCTGTGAAGTGCCATTGTTAGAGTGGCGCGCCCAGAGGAGGAGGAGGAGAAATGTCTGATCGACTGCTGATCGAAGCTGGAACCGTCCTGACCATGGACCCGGACCTGGGGGTGCTCTCGCCCGGGCAGGTCCTCGTCGAGGACGGCAAGATCACCGCCGTCGGCGCCGACCTCGGCGTCACCGACGCGGAGCGCATCGAGATGCCCGAGGCGATCGCGATGCCCGGCTTCGTCGACACCCACCGCCACACCTGGCAGGCGCCGCTGCGGCTGCTGGCCTCCGACTGGACCCTCGGCCACTACCTGATGGGCATCCACTCCGGCTTCTCCAAACACTTCCGCCCCGAGGACACCTACATCGGCAACCTGCTGGGGACGGCGGAGGCGCTCGACTCGGGGATCACCACCCTGCTCGACTGGTCCCACAACCTGCGCACGCCGGCCCACGCCGACGCCGCGATCGAAGGGCTCAAGGACTCCGGCGCGCGCGCCGTCTTCGCCCACGGCTCGGGGGCCGAACAGTGGTCGAACCTGCCCAGCCCGGTGCCGCACTCCGACGACGTGAAGCGGCTGCGCAACGAGTTCTTCTCCTCCGAGGACCAGCTGGTGACGCTGGCGATGGCGCTGCGCGGGCCGCAGTTCGCCACCAAGGAGGCGACGCTCGCCGACTACGCGCTGGCCAAGGAGATCGGCACGCGGATCACCGTCCATGTCGGCGACGGCGAGTGGGGGCGTTCGCGGCCGGTCGAGTGGCTGCGGGACAACGGCCTGCTCTCCGACGAGGTCACCTACGTCCACTGCAACGAACTGGCCGACGACGAGCTGGCGATGATCGCCGACTCCGGCGGCACCGCCTCGGTCGCGGCGGCGGTCGAGATGCAGATGGGCCACGGCTGGCCCGCCACCGGCAGGCTGCTCGACCACGGCATCCGCCCGAGCCTCTCGATCGACGTCTGCTCCTCGATCGGCGGCGACATGTTCGGGGCGATGCAGACCGCGATCTCCTCGCAGCGGGCGCTCGACAACGCCCACGCTTCCGAGGAAGGGGTCTCGCTGGTCGACGAACTGCGGCTGAGCTGCAAGGACATGGTCGAGTTCGCGACCGTCCAGGGCGCCCGCGCCTGCGGCCTCGACCACAAGGTCGGCAGCCTGGCGCCGGGCAAGGAGGCCGACCTGATCCTGGTCGACACCGGCTCGCTCTCGCTCACGCCGATGAACAACCCGTGGGGCGCGATCGTCTACGCGGCGCACCCCGGCAACGTCGACACGGTCCTGGTCCGGGGGCGCGTGGTGAAGCGCGACGGCAAACTGGTCGACGTCGACGTCGACCGCGTCAGGCGACTGGCGTTGGAGACGCGCGACTACCTGCTCGCCGAGGCCCCCGAGGATCCGACCATCGCCGACGCCAAGACGGGTGGCGACTGGATCCCCGAGCAGGTTCGGGCCTAGCGGCCGCGGCGAAGTCAGGCAGGGCGGGGGGCCGCGATACGCCCCTCCGCCTGAAGCCGTCGCGCAGCTGAAACGGCTGAAAGGGCTCGGACCGTGTCCCCGAGCTTCATTCGGACGGGCATGTCGCGGCCTGCCGGCGCGCACCGGAGGATGCGCGCGGTCGCGCCGACCTCTTGGCCGGCGGGTGCCGAGCGCCCTCCCGTGGCCCGCGGAATTCCTTCGATCCCCATGAACGATCCGTCAACGCAATGTTTGCTTGGCCTTGACAGGGTGTTTAGCGACATGGTACGAATTCCGGCCGTGGCATCAATAGGGCGCCACACACAGGGCTGGAGTGGAGAGATTGACCGCACTTAAAAACCGTGTCGCGTCCCCGTTTGCCGCGATCTGGGTGGCCACCGCGCTGCTCTTCGTGGTGAGCCCGTTCATCGCCTCGGGCAGCCTCGGCCACAGCGCCCTGCAGGGGATGCTGCCGTTCGCCGGGATCCTCGCGATCGCCGCGATCGGCCAGACGCTGGTCATCCAGCAGGGCGGCCTCGACCTCTCGGTGCCCGGGATCTTCTCGATGGGCGCCGTGCTGGTGGTCACCGTGCCGGGCGGCAACGACGGCTCGCTGATCCCGGCGCTGCTGGTCGTCGCCGTGGTCGGCATCGCCGGCGGCCTCGTCAACGGGATCGCCGTGACCCGCTTCGGGATCACGCCGCTGGTCGCGACGCTCGGCTCCAACGCGATCTTCATCGGCGTGGTCCTGCAGGCGACCGGCGGCTCGATCGCCTTCAAGGCGACCCGCAACTGGCAGACCTTCACCGCCGACAAGGTGCTCGGGATCCCGATCCTCGCCGTGATCGCCCTGATCGCGGTGATCGTCGTCGCGCTCTTCATCGCCCGCACCGTGTGGGGACGGCGCTTCGTCCTGGTCGGCTCGAGCCCGCTCGCCGCCCGCGCCGCCGGCCTCTCGGTGGAGCGCTACCAGCTCGGCGCCTACGCGGGCGCCGGTCTGTCCTACGCGCTCGCCGGGGCGCTGCTCTCCGGCTACCTGCAGTCGCCGCCGCTGCTGCCCGGCAACGAATACCTGCTGCCGACGATCGCCGCGGTCGTCCTCGGCGGCACCGCCCTGGGAGGGGGCCGCGGCAGCGTGATCGCCACCGCGGTCGGCGTGCTCTTCCTCTCCCAGCTCGAACAGGTGATCTCGGCGCTCGGCGCCAAGAAATCGATCGACTACCTGATCCAGGGCGCGATCGTCGCGCTCGGCATGGGCCTGCGCAACGTCCCCTGGAACCAGATCCTGCCCGGCCGTCGTGGCGGCGGGGCGGACGCGATCGCAGAGACGACTTCCCACGACACCGCGGGCGGCAGCAGCCGCGCGCTTCTCAGTGAACACAAGGAGGAGGACTCAATCGATGTCAGTAAGACCTGAACGCTCGCGGGTGAAGGGAGCGGCACTGCTGGTGCTGGTCGCCCTGCTCGCCGCGCTCGTGCTCTCGGCATGTGGCGGCGGTGGCAGCTCGAGCAGCTCAAGCTCTTCGGAAGGTGCCGCCACGGAAAGTGAAGGCGAAGGCTCCAGTAACGGCGGCGAAAGCAAGCCCGCCTCCGCCGAAGGCGAAAACGCCTGGTGCGGCCCTGAAGGAATCACCCTGGGCATCCAGGACGGCGGCGGCCTCAACAACTGGTCGAAAGAATCGCTCGAACAGGTGCAGGTCGCTTCCAAGGCCTGCCCGGCGGTCGAAAAGGAAATCATCGTCGACGCCGACTTCGAACCGCAGAAGGCCGTCTCGGGGATCCAGAGCATGATCTCCCAGGGCGCCAACGCGATCGTCCTGATCCCGGACTCCGGCAACTGCGCCGAGGTCCCGGCGATGCGCCAGGCGATGCAGCACAACATCGTGGTCGTCCCCTGGGCCGCCAACCCGTGTGGCACCGAAGGCACCGACTACACCAGGTACATCGACTGGAACACCAAGGCCGCCGGCCGCGAATGGGCCGAATGGGTCATCGAACAGATGGGCGGCAAAGGCAAGCTCCTGTACGAGGGTGGTCCGGCCGGCAACACCGTCAGCTCGAACGCCGCCGAAGCGATCGCCGAAGTGGTGGAAGAAAACCCGGGCGTCTCGATGGTCGAACCGATCAGCTCCGAAGAATGGCCGGTCACCAACTGGGACCCGGCGGAAACCAAAAAGCTGACCGCCGCGATCCTCGCCAAGCACCCGGAAATCAACGGCCTGATCAACGACTACGGTGCCTCGGTCGAGGCCGAGCTCCAGGCCTTCCAGGCGGCGGGACGCGAAATCCCGGCGGTCGCGGCCAGCGAGTCCAACGCCCTGGCCTGCACCTGGAAAGAAGAAAAAGAAAACGGGCACGAATTCCCGCTGATGACGATCTCGTCGCGTAACTGGCTCGGCCGCTACGCCGCCCAGTTCGCGATCGCCGAAGCCTCCGGTGGCACCCCGCCGCCGCTGAAGAACAACGGCATCGTGACGCTCGGCCAGTGGGAGAACTCGGTCTCCGGCAAAGAACCGCAGTGCAAACCGTCGGCCAGCCCGGAAGCCTCGTTCTCGAACGAAATGTCCGAAGAAGAAATGAACGAAATCGTGCTCGAATAGGCACGAGCCTCACGAACGACAGAAGGAAGCCATGGAGTCGAACACCGACCACACCATCGCCCTGCGGCTCACCGAGGTGCGCAAATCCTTCGGCGCGGTCCGCGCGCTGAAGGGCGTGACCCTCGAGGTCCGCGCCGGCGAGGTGCACGCCCTCCTGGGCGAGAACGGGGCCGGGAAGTCGACTCTGATGGCCGTCGCCGCCGGTTCCCTGCAGCCCGACGAGGGCACCGTGGAGATCGCCGGCACGCGACTCGACCACGCCAGCCCCAGCGCCGCCCAGGCGCTGGGGCTCGGCGTCGTCTATCAGCACCCGGCCCTGGCCGAGGACCTCACCGTGGTCGAGAACATGCTGATCTCGATGCCGCGCCGGCTGCGCCCCTCGCACTCCAAGGCGCCTGCCTGGGCGCGCGAGGCGCTGGCCACGATCGGGGCCGAGAAGATCGACCCGAGCTCCCGCATCTCCGAGCTCAGCGCCGCCGAGGCGCAGCTGGTCGAGATCGCCAAGGCGCTCGCCCTCGACCCCAAGGTCCTGATCCTCGACGAGCCCACCGCGGCGCTCGAATCCGAGGAGGTCGACCATCTCTTCCAGCAGGTGCGCGCGATCCGCGAGCGCGGCACCGCGATCGTCTACATCTCCCACCGCATCCCCGAGGTCGAGGCGATCGGCGACCGGCTGACCGTCCTGCGCGACGGCGCCACCCGCGGGACCTTCCGGGTCGACGAGGTCGACGAGGCCCGCATCCTCGAGCTGATCGCCGGTCGCGAGCTGGAGGCGGTCTTCCCGCCGAAGCTCGGCCCCGGCGCCGCGGGGGACACGGTCCTCTCGGTCACCGAGCTGAGCGGCAAGAACTTCGACGACGTCTCGCTGGCGGTGGCCGAGGGCGAGATCGTCGGCATCGCCGGCGTCGCCGGCAACGGGCAGCGCGAGTTCGTCCGCGCCCTCGCCGGGCTCGGCCACCACACCGGCTCGGTCACCGTCAACGGCTCCCCCGTCAACCTGCGCAACGCGCGGCGCGCCCAGCGTGACGGCGTCTTCTACGTCTCCTCCGACCGCCAGCGCGAGGGGATCTTCCCGGCGCTGAGCGTGCGCGAGAACGCGGTCGCCAGCTCGCTGCAGAGCTTCACCGAGTTCGGCGTCGTCGGCCCGCGGGCCGAGCGCGCCGCGCTCGCCGAGCAGGAACAGGAGCTGGCGATCAAGACCGCCTCCCAGGAGGCCGACATCGCGAGCCTCTCCGGCGGCAACCAGCAGAAGGTCGTCTTCGCCCGGGCGATGCTCGGGCGCCCCAAGGTGCTGATCTGCGACGAGCCCACCCAGGGCGTCGACGTCGGCGCCCGGGTCGAGATCTATCGGCTGCTGCGCGAGCTCGCCGCCGACGGCTGCGCGGTGATCGTCTGCTCCTCCGACGCGCTCGAGCTGGTCGGCCTCTGCGACCGGGTGATGGTGATGTCGCGCGGCCAGACGGTGGCGATGCTCGCCGACGAAGCGGTCACCGAGAGCCGGGTCACCGGTGCCGCGGTCACGGCGACCACCGAGCGCAAGGCGAAGTCGACGAAGAAGGAGCCGCGCGCCTCGGTCGGCAGGTTGGGCCGCTTCCTGCGCGGCGACGGCGTCGCCACGCCGGTGCTGGCGCTGGTGATCGTCGCGCTGGCGATCTTCACCCAGGCCCAGAACTCGAACTTCCTCACCAGTTTCAACATCGAAAACCTGCTGCTGCTCTCGACCGCGCTGATCCTGGTCGCGCTGGGGCAGCTGGTGGTCCTGCTGACCGCCGGCGTCGACCTCTCGGTGGGGCCGATGATGGGCCTCGGGCTGGTCGTGTTGACCAGCTTCGCGACCGACGGGAAGGGCACCGGTGGCTTCATCCTCGGCCTCGCCCTGGCGGTCCTCGCCGGGGTCGGGATCGGGATGATCAACGGCGGGCTGGTCCAGTTCGCGAAGATCAACCCGGTCATCGCGACCCTCGCCACCTACATCGGCGTCCAGGGGATCGCGCTGCTGATCAACCCGGTGCCGTCGGGCCTGTTCGCCGCCTCGGCGACCGAAGCGCTGTCGACGACCGTCGCCGGGATCCCGATCATCTTCCTCGTCTGCGTGGCGCTGGCGTTCCTCGCCGAGTTCACCCTGCGGCGCGGCAGGCTCGGCCTGGCGCTGCGGGCGGTCGGCTCCAACGAGGCGGCCGCGCACCGGATGGGGGTCAACGTCGGCCTGACGCGGATCGGCGCCTACGTGATCGCGGGCATGTTCGCGGCGCTCGCCGCGGTCATGCTGGCGGTCCAGATCGGCACCGGCGACGCCACCGCCGGCCAGAGCTACACCCTGCAGTCGATCTCGGCGGTGGTGCTCGGCGGCGCCTCGATCTACGGCGGCCGCGGCTCCTTCCTCGGCGGCCTGCTCGGCGCGCTGCTGCTGACCGAGATGATCAACGCGATCACCTTCCTCGAACTCGGCGAAGCCTGGCAGTACTGGTTCCCCGGCGCGGTGATCCTGATCGCGGCGGCGATCTTCGCCCGGGTCAGCCGCATCCGCCTCGCCGACGCGGCCGAGGCCGAGACGGCCTAGATGCCGGGCGCGCCATCCGGGCGTGCGGTGTCGTGGAATCAACCATCTAGATCCAGTAACGCCAGACAAGGAGGTCATCCATGGCCAAGCGACGACTGGTGATCGAGGGTGCCTCGATCGTCACCCTCGACCCGCGGCTCGGCGACGTCCGCGAGGGCGACATCCTGATCGAGGACGACGCGATCGTCGCGGTCGGGCCGAACCTCGGGGTCACCGACGCCGAGGTGATCGACGGGCGCGGCCAGATCGCGATCCCCGGCTTCGCCAACACCCACCTGCACACCTGGCAGCACGCGCTGCGCGGGGTGTGCGCCGACTGGACGGTCAAAGACTACGTGCGCTGCTGGCGCATCCACCTGGGGCCGATGTACCGGCCCGAGGACATGTACGTCGGCAACTACGCCGGGGCGCTCGACGCGCTGAACGCCGGGGTGACGCTGGTCGTCGACTACTGCCACAACGTGGTCACCCGCGACCACGCCCGGGAGGCGCTGCGCGGCCTGCGCGACTCCGGCGTGCGGGCGCTCTTCGGGCTCGCCTACACCCCGGTGCTCGACCACGGCTTCGCCGCCGCGCCCAGCTTCGAGGTCGAGAACCCCGACCTGCCCGACCACGCGTCCCGGGTCGCCTTCGCCGGGCAGCTGGCGGGGGAGGAGTTCAGCTCCAAGGACGGGCGGGTGACGCTGGCGATCGTCCCGCAGGAGATCGAAATCGCCCGCGACTGGGAGGAAGTGGTGGAGGAGTTCCGCTCGGCGCGGGAGCTCGACGCCTGGATCTCCCTGCACGCCAACCAGTCGCTGACCGGACATCGCTGGGAAGACGTCCGCAAGCTCGGGCGGGCCGACCTGCTCGGCCCCGACATCCTCTTCGTCCACTGCTCGTTCTCGGCCGACGACGAGCTGAAGATGATCGCCGACGCCGGGGCCTCGGTCTCGGTGCAGGCGGAGACCGAGATGCAGATGGGCATGGGCTTCCCGATCACCGGCAAGCTGATCGAGCTGGGCGTCGCGCCGAGCCTCGGCGTCGACATCACCTCCAACGGCAGCGGCGACATGTTCGCCCAGATGCGGCTGGCGCTGCAGGTGGGGCGGATGCTCGGCGACCAGCCCTACTACGAGCGCGAGACGATGCCCGAGGACGTCTCGCTGACCACCCGGCAGGCACTCGAATGGGCGACCGTCAACGGCGCCAAGGGGGCGGGGCTGGGCGACGTGACCGGCACCCTGACGCCGGGCAAGCAGGCCGACGTGGTGCTGATCGACGGCAACCACTTCAACCTGATCGGCTGGGACCGCGAGGACCCGGTCGGGACGGTGGTGATGCAGGCCAACGCGGGCAACGTCGGCACCGTGATCGTCGCCGGCGAGGTGGTCAAACGCGACGGCGCGATGGTCGGCGTCGACCCGGCCGAGGTGCGCCGCCAGGTCGAGTCCTCGCAGGGCTTCGTGCGCGGCTGGGCCGACGAGCACGGCGGCATCCTGCCGCAGCCGCGGATCGAGCTCGGGTTCTAGCGCCGTGGCGGGAAGCGTCGCAGGCGTGACGCCGGCGGTGGACGGCAGGCGCGTCGCCGTCCTCGGGGCGGGCGCCAACGGGGCCGGGGTCGGCGCCGAGCTGGCGGCGGCCGGGGTCGACGTGACGCTGATCGAGCAGTGGCCCGCGCACGTCGAGAAGATGCGCGC
The DNA here is from genome assembly GCA_963766705.1 of uncultured Actinomycetes bacterium. Taxonomy (GTDB): domain Bacteria; phylum Actinomycetota; class Thermoleophilia; order Solirubrobacterales; family 70-9; genus VAYN01. The sequence goes on along the minus strand of CAVYBE010000008.1, from coordinate 266,407 downwards.
CGACGGGCTGCGGATCGAGATGCCCGAGCGGGTGCTCGAGGTGCCGGTGCGGGCGCGCCACCTCTGCGAGGTGGCCGAGATCCGCGAGCCCTTCGACGTGGTGCTGATGCTGATGAAGGCCTACGACACGCGCTGGGCGGCGCAGCTGATCGAGCCGGTGCTGGCCGCGGACGGCCTGCTGGTCGGCGTGCAGAACGGCTTCACGGCCGATGAGATCGCCGCGGTGGTCGGCCCCGAGCGGGCGCTCGGCTGCGTGATCGAGTGCTCGGCGATGATGGAGAAGCCGGGCGTGGTCGAGCGGCACACGCCGCCGGAGAGCTCCTGGTTCGCGGTCGGCTCGCTGAGCGAGGCGACGGCGGGCCGCGAGGCGGAGGTCGCCGCGCTGCTGGCGCACGCGGGCCGGACCGAGGTGGTCGCCGACATCCGCTCGGCGAAGTGGATGAAGCTGGTCTCCAACGCGACGACCCTGGTGACGACGGCGATCCTCGGCGAACCGATGCTCGCCTCGCTGAAGCACGAGGCGATGCGCGACCTGATGATCGCCTCGGGGCGCGAGGCGCTGGCGGCGGGCCTGGCGCGGGGCTACGAGGTCCAGCCGATCTTCGGCCTCACCGCCGCCGACCTCGACGACGCCGACGGGGTGGTGGAGAAGCTGCTCGACGTCCTCTACGAGGGCTTCGTCCTGCCGAGCACGACGACGACCGTCCTCCACGATTGGGGCAAGGGCCGGCGCAGCGAGGTCGACGAGATCAACGGCGCCGTCGTCGCCGCGCTCGGGCCCGGGGAGGCGCCGGTGAACGCGGCGGTGGTCGAGATGGCCCACCGGGTCGAACGCGGCGAGTTGGAGCCGCGGATCGAGAACTACGCCGAGCTGGCCCGTCTCGCCGGCCTCGCCTGACGCGCTGCACGGGTTGACCACACCATGGTGTGGTCGATCTCTACAGCGTGCTCAGCCGACGCGGGGATCGCCGTCGCGGCCGACGACGGTCCAGATCGCCATCATCGGCTTGTCGTCGCTGAGGTTCCAGATCCGGTGCGGGGTGCGGGAGTCGAAGGCGATCGAGTCGCCGGCCTCGAGCTCGTAGGTCTCCTCGCCGACCGTGGCGCCGCAGCGGCCTTCGAGGACGATCCCGTACTCGGAGCCCTCATGGGTCATCAGGTCGTCTACCGGGGCCGACTCGCCGCCGACCGGGTAGGTGCAGTAGAGGAACTCGACGCCGGGGTCGTGGGAGGCGGTCAGCCGTTCCCAGCGCACGCCGGTCGCCAGCGTCAGGCTGAGGCGGTTGCCGGCCCGCAGGACCGGCCCCTCGCTCGGCGCCCGCCAGTGGCTCGACGGGGTGCGTTCGTTGCCGGTGTCGGCGTGGCGCTCGAAGGCGGGGACCGGCGGCGCCGCGGCGCCGCGCGGATTGTCGAAGAAGAGCTCGTCCAGCGAGATGCCGAGCTGGGAGACGATCGCGTAGAGCGTCGCCACCGACGGGGTCGCCTTGCCGTGCTCGATCTGCGAGATCAGGCTGGGGGAGACGCCCACTTCACGGGCCAGCGCCCGCAGGCTCATCCCCGCGTCCTGGCGGTGTTTGCGCAGCCCGGCGCCGACCGGCTCGGCAAGCGGCTCGCGCCCACCGTTGGTGCGCCCTGCCTCGTCGGGGGCCGACTCCCCTTTGTCAGTCTTGGTGGCCATACGTTCGCGAAGTTACTAGACGCTTCGGAGCGCCGGTCAGCCTTTCCCTTCGTCCCTCTTAAGCCCGGTTGATGCCCGTTCAATGTAGTTTACTGTCGATCTGACCGCAAGTACCCGTACGGAGCCGAAAGGCAAGCGTGCGTGCAGAGCCGATGGACAGGAGGGTCGAGGGAATGGCAGAGCAGCGCATCGCGGTGGTCGGCACCGGCGCCAACGGGGCGGCGATCGCCGCCGACATGACCGCGGCCGGCTTCGACGTCACCTGCATCGAGCAGTGGCCCGCCCACGTCGAGGCGATCCGCGAGCGCGGCGTCACGGTCCGCACCCCCCAGGGGGAGGAGACGGTCACCGAGCTGCGCATCCACCACCTCTGCGAGGTCGCCGAGATCAAGCGGCCCTTCGACCTGGTCTACCTCGTCACCAAGGCCTACGACGCCCGTTGGCACTCGATGCTGATCGAGCCGGTGCTCGCCCCCGACGGGCTCGCGGTCGGCCTGCAGAACGGGATGACGCTCGATGACATGGCAGCGGTGCTCGGCGCCGAGCGCACCTTCGCCTCGGCGATCGAGATCGCCGGCAACTGCTTCGAGCCGGGCGTGGTCGAACGGCAGACGCCGCCCGCCGGGACCTGGTTCGCGCTCGGCCCCTACGACGAGCGCAGCCCGGCCGACCGGGTGGAGGAGCTCGCCGTCCCCCTGCGCAGCGCCGGCGCGGTCGAAGTGACCGACGACGTGCGCTCGGCCAAGTGGATGAAGCTGGTCGCCAACGCGGCCGAGATGCTGCCCTCGGCGATCCTCGGGGTGCCGCTGGTCGCCGCCCTCCACGTGGAGGGGATGCGCGAGGTGATGGACGCTGCGGGCACCGAGGCGCTCGACACCGCGCTGGCGCTCGGCAACAAGATCGTGCCGATGTTCGGCCAGGAGGGAATCGACGACCTGCCGCCGGAGCGTTACTCGGCGGCGCTGCTGGACGCGGTGCTGGCCGGCTGGTCGCTGGAGGACACCAAGGTGGCGATCCTCCAGGACTGGCTGAAGGGCCGCAAGGGCGAGGGCGAGGAGATGAGCGGCCTCGTCGTCCGCGAGCAGGAGCGGCTCGGCGGCGACGCGCCGGTCAACCGGATGCTGGTCGAGCTGTCGCGGCGGATCGAGGCGGGGGAGCTGCGGCCCGGCCTCGAGAACGCCGAGCTGATGACCGCCGTCCTCGCCGGGTAGTCCCTTTCCAGGGCCCCGGGACGCACCGGGGCGGGCGCCGGCGCACCGGACCCCGGCCAGGTACTGGCCGTTCATCCAGCCTAATCACTGTTGACGTGGCTGTTCAATTTGGTTTACTATCGCGCAGGGCGCAGATCGCTGCGCCGGGTTGCCGAGGAGGAAAGGACACGCCTATGACCAACATCGCTTCACGTGGCGCCACGATGGGCGTGGACTGGGAGCAGCGGATCGACTTCGGGAAGCTCCGCAGCGACCGGCTCGCCCGCGCCCAGGCCGAGCTCGCCAAATCCGACCTCGGCGCTCTCCTGTTGTTCGACCCGAACAACATCCGCTACGTCACCTCGACGCACATCGGCGAGTGGGCCCGCGACAAGAACGCCCGCTTCGCGCTGGTGCCGCGCAGCGGCCCGCCCGTCCTCTGGGACTTCGGCTCGGCCGCCAAGCACCATCAGATGTACGCCCCCTGGCTTCCCCCCGAGAACTTCCGCGGCGGCGTCAGCCCGATGCGCGGCGCGATGCCCGACCACACCGGCGTCCCCGACCGCCTCGCCGGCCACATCCGCGAGGAGCTGGAGGCGCGCGGCCTGGAGAACGAGCCGGTCGGCATCGACATGACCGACATGGTCGCCCTCGCCGCCCTCAACCGGGCCGGGATCGCGACCACCGACGGCTCCCAGGTGATGCTCGCGGCGCGCACGATCAAGACCGACGAGGAGGTCGCGCTGCTCGACCACGCGGCGGCGATCGTCGACGCGGTCTACGAGCGGATCTACGAGATGCTGCGACCCGGCGTCACCGAGTCGGCGATCGTCGCCGACGCCCAGCGACTGCTCTTCGAGCTCGGCTCCGAGCAGGTCGAGGCGATCAACGCGGTCTCCGGGGACCGCTGCATCCCGCACCCGCACGTCTTCTCCGACCGCCTGCTGCGCCCCGGCGACCAGGCCTTCTTCGACATCATCCACTCCTTCATGGGCTACCGCACGTGCTACTACCGCACGTTCTCGGTCGGCGGCGCCAACCAGGCGCAGGTGGACGCCTACAAGCAGTGCCGCGAGTGGCTCGACGAAGCGATCGACCTGGTCCGGCCCGGCGTCACCACCGACCAGATCGCCTCGGTCTGGCCGAGTGCGGAGGAGCAGGGGTTCCCCAGCGAGGAGGCCTGCTTCGGCCTGCAGTTCGGCCACGGCCTCGGCGTCGGCCTGTACGAGTCGCCGATGATCTCGCGCCTGCACAGCCTCGACCACCCGGAGGAGATCGTCCCCGGGATGGTGTTCGCCCTGGAGACCTACTGCCCGGCCTCCGACGGCGTCTCCGCGGCCCGGATCGAGGAGGAGGTGCTGGTCACCGAGGACGGCAACCGGCTGCTCACCCGCTTCCCGGCCGACGAGCTGCTGGTCGCCGGGCGCCAGTACGTGCGCGGCGCCGACATCGTCGACGGGCGCGTGCAGGTGGGCGCCTAGCCGCAGCCGATGCGCGCCGCCGTCTACCACGGAGCGGGCGACGTCCGCATCGAAGCGGCGGCGGCGCCCGGCGAGCCCGGCCCCGGTGAGGTGCTGATCGCCCCGAGCATGGCGGCGATCTGCGGCACCGACGCCTCCGAGTACGCCCACGGCCCGCACATGATCCCGCTGCACGAGCGCCACCCCGGCAGCGGCCACGTCGGGCCGCTGGTGCTGGGCCACGAGTTCGTCGGCCGGGTCGAGGCCCTCGGCGACGGGGTCGAGGGCCTCGCGGTCGGCGACCGCGTCGTCTCCGGCGCCGGCGTCTCCTGCGGCGAGTGCGCCTGGTGCCGGGCGGGCCGCACCAACCTCTGCGCGAGCTACTACACGCTCGGGCTGAGCGCTCCCGGCGGCCTCGCCGACCGTGTCCTCGGCCCGGCCTCGATCAGCGTCCCGGTGCCCGACGAGGTCGACGACATCGCCGCCGCGATGGCTCAGCCGCTGGCGGTGGCGATCCACGCCCTCGACCGCGGCGGGGTGGGCCCCGGCCTGACCGTCGCGGTGCTCGGGATCGGCGGGATCGGGGGCTTCCTGGTCGGCGCCGCCGCGACCCGCGGCCTGGCTCGGCTGATCGCCGTCGACGTCGACCCGGGCAAGCTGGCGCTGGCCCGCGCGCTCGGCGCCGAGGAGACGGTCGACGCCCGTGCGAGCGACGTCGCCGCGGCGATCCTCGAGGCCACCGACGGCGAAGGCGCCGACGTGGTGATCGAGGCCTCCGGGGTGCCGACGAGCCCGAGCGCCGCGATCCACGCGACGAAGCGCGGCGGCCGTGTGGTGATCGTCGGCCTGCAGGCCGACCCGCCGCCGGTCGACATCTTCGACGCGGCGCTGCGCGAGGTCGACCTGATCGCCACCGTCGCCCACATCTGCGATTCGAATCTGCCCGAGGCCCTGGGCGTGCTGGCCCGGACCGAGCTGGCGGGCGAGGTGCTCGGCGAGGTGGTGCCGATGTCCCGCCTGGTCGAGGGCGCGATCGCGCCGCTGGCCGAGGGCCGCGCCCCGGGCAAGATGGTGGTCGAGGTGGCGGCGTGAAGGTCGCCTTCGTCGGGATCGGCCGGATGGGCCTGCCGATGGCGCGGAACGTCGCCCGCGCCGGGCACGAGCTGACCGCCTTCAACCGCACGCCGGAGCGCAGCGAGCCGCTGCGCGAGGACGGCGCGGCCGTCGCGGCGAGCGCCGCCGAGGCGGTGCGCGGCGCCGACGTGGTGGTGACGATGCTGGCCGATCCGGCCGCCGTCGCCGACCAGCTGGAGGGCGAGGGCGGGATCCTCGCCGGCGCCGGCGAGGGCCTGGTGTGGCTGGAGATGAGCACGATCGGCCCGACCGCGGCCCGCGAGTTCGCGGCGCGCGCCGCCGCGGCCGGGGTCGAGATGCTCGACGCGCCCGTGTCGGGCAGCGTCGCGGTCGCCGAGGCGGCGGCGCTGGCGGCGATGGTCGGCGGCCCGGAGGCGGCGCTGGAGCGCGCCCGCCCGGTGCTCGAGGCGATGACCAAAGCGCACTTCCACCTCGGCGGCTCCGGCGCCGGCGCGGCGATGAAGCTCGCCGTCAACGTGATGATCGCCTCGGCGACGGTGGCGATCTCCGAGGCCCTGGTGCTCGCCGAGGCGGCCGGGATCGAGCGCGAGGACGCCTACGAGGTGATCGGCGCGGGCGCCCTCGCCTCGCCCTTCGTCGACTACAAGAAGGCCGCCTTCCTCGACCCCGACGGCACGCCGCCGGCCTTCGCCCTCGACCTGATGCGCAAGGACCTGAAGCTCGCCCTGGAGCAGGGCGAGGCGGCCGGGGTGCCGCTGCTCGGGGCGGGCGCCGCGGCCGATGCGGTGACCGTGGCGGCGGGCCTGGAGGGCGGCGACGCGGACCTGGTGCGGGTGGCCGACGCCCTGCGGCGGATCGCGGGCGGCCGGGACCCCGAAGCGAAGAACTGAAACCCAGACAGGAGCGAGAGGCAAATGGCAGAGAAGACCAAGTCGAAGGCCCTCGGGGCCGAGATCGACGCGGCCGGTGCGCGCGACCTCTACCGCCGCATGCGGCTGATCCGCACCTTCGAGGACACGGTCCAGTCCCAGTTCCAGAAGGGCAACGTCCACGGCACCACCCACCTCTACTCCGGCCAGGAGGCGAGCGGGGTGGGGGTCTGCTCGATGCTGCGCGAGGGCGACAAGGTCGCCGCGACCTACCGCGGCCACGGCCACTCGATCGCCCACGGGGTCGACCCGCAGAAGCTGATGGACGAGATGCTGGGGCGGGCGACCGGCGCCTGCGGCGGCCGCGCCGGCTCGATGAACGTGGTCGACCGGGCCAACGGGCTGATCGGCTGCTTCGGCATCGTCGGCGGCTCGATCGGCGCGGCGACCGGGGCGGCGCTGTCGGAGAAGCTGCTCGGCACCGGCAACGTCGCGGTCGCCTTCTTCGGCGACGGGACCTCCAACCAGGCCTACTTCCACGAGTCGCTGAACTGGGCGCAGGTGGAGAAGCTGCCGGTCGTCTTCGTCTGCGAGAACAACCTCTACATGGAGTTCACGCCGATCGAGGACGTCACCGCCGGGGCGATCGGCTCACGGCCGATCGCGATGGGCATCCACACCCAGCAGGTCGACGGCAACGACGTCTTCGCGGTGCGCGAGGCGGCGGGGGAGGCGATCGAGCACGCCCGCTCCGGCAAGGGCCCGGCCTTCCTGGAGACGATGACCTACCGCTTCGTCGGCCACTCGCGCTCCGATCCGGGCAAGTACCGCAAGCCGGGCGAGCTCGACGAGTGGAAAAAGCGCGACCCCCTGATCCTCGGCCGCAAGGCGCTCGCGGAGCGCTACGGGATCGAGGCCGAGCGCTGCGACGAAATCGACGCCGAGGTCGCCAGGCAGCTGGAGGAGATCGTCGAGCGGGGCCTGGCGGCGCCGTTCCCGGACCCCGCCGACGGCGGGAAGGAGTTCAAGTGATGGCTGAGAAGGGCGACACGCTCGAGTACCGGGTGGCGATCCGCGAGGCGATCGCGGCGGAGATGGAGGCAGACGAGACCGTCGTCTTCTTCGGCGAGGACGTGGCGATCGCGGGCGGCGTGTTCGCGGTGACGCCGGGGCTGTACGAGCGCTTCGGCGAGCGCGTCATCGACACCCCGATCTCCGAGCTGGCGATGTCGGCGGGCGCGTTCGGCGCCGCGGTCACCGGGCTGCGGCCGATCTTCGAGATCATGTTCGCCGACTTCCTGCCGCTGGCGATGGACAGCCTGATCAACCAGGCGGCGAAGTACTGGTACGTGTCCAACGAGCAGGCGCCCTGCCCGCTGGTGGTGCGCTCGGCGATGGGCGCGGGCGGCAACTTCGGCGCGATGCACTCGCAGTCCCCGATCCCGTGGCTGCAGGGCGTGCCGGGACTGAAGGTGGTCGCGCCGGCGACGGCGGGCGACGCCAAGGCGCTGCTGCGCGCGGCGATCCGCGACGACAACCCGGTCGCCTTCCTCGAGCACAAGCGTCTCTACTCGGTCAAAGACCCGGTGGGCGAGGACGAGGTGCTGCCGCTCGGCGAGGCGGCGGTGGTCCGCGAGGGCGGCGACGTGACCCTGGTGTCGATCTCCAAGGGGGTGCGCGACTGCCTGCGCGCCGCCGACGAGCTGGCCGAGAAGGGCGTCGAGGCCGAGGTCGTCGACCTGCGCAGCCTGCGCCCGCTCGACACCGAGACCGTGCTGCGCTCGGTCGCCAAGACCAACCGCGTGGTGGTCGTCGAGGAGGGGCCGCTGGTCGGCGGCTGGGCGGGGAACCTGCTCGGCATCGTCGCCGCCGAGGGCCTGCACGACCTCGACGACGCCTGGGCGATCGCCTGCCCGGAGACGCCGATCCCCTACAGCCCGACGCTCGAGGACGCCTACATGCCCGCCGAGGGCAAGATCGTCGGCGAGGTCTCGAGCCGGCTCGGCCTCGCCGCCGAGATCGCGACGGGGGTCTAGCGATGGCGCGGACCGCGGTGCAGGAGGTGACGATGCCGCGCCTCTCCGACTCGATGGAGGAGGGGACGGTGTTGAGCTGGCGCAAGCAGGTCGGCGACGAGGTCGCCGTCGGCGAGGAACTGGTCGAGATCGAGACCGACAAGGCCAACATGGGCTACGAGGCCGACGTTGCCGGGACGCTGCTGGAGATCGTCGTGCAGGAGAACGAGACGGCTCCCGTGGGCGCTGTGATCGCAAGGATCGGGGACCCGGACGCTGTCTCCGCGGGGGACGACGAAGGATCGGCCCCTGCGGCCGCGGGTCCTGTCGCCGACGCCACCCCCACGGTGCTCGCCGCGCAAGGCGGCTCCGCTCCGCGGGGGGCCCCCGCGTCGACGCCACCCGCGGTCGGAGGGGCTGGTGCTCCGGCGTTCGCGACCGGCAACGGTGCCGCTCCGGAGGGCGGCTCGACTTCCGGGCGGGTCAAGGCTTCGCCCGTCGCTCGTCGCATGGCCGCGGAGCTGGGCGTCTCCCTCGACGGCTTGAGCGGCAGCGGCCCCGGTGGTCGTGTGGTGAAGCGTGATGTGGAGAGCGCTGCTTCCGCGGGTGGCGCGCGGGCGGGGGACCCCCGCGGCGCGCAGGCGGCGGAGCCGCCGAGCACCGTGGGGGTGGCCCGCGCGACAGGACCCGCGGCCGCGATGCCCGGTCCCTCGCCGTCCCCCGCAACGACCCCACCGGAGACCGCAAAGGGCAACGTCGAGATCGTCGAGCCGACCAAGCTGCAGCAGGTCGTCGCCCGCCGCATGTCGGAGTCCAAGGCGACCGCGCCGCACTTCTACCTCACCACCGAGGTCGACATGGGCGCGGCGGTCGCCGCGCGGGCGCGGATCAAGGAGATCAGCGCCGAGGGCGAGGTCGTGCCGTCCTTCAACGACATGGTGGTGAAGGCGTGCGCGATCGCGCTGAGGCGCTTCCCGCGCGCCAACGGCGCCTACAAGGACGGCCGCTTCGAGCTCTACTCGCGGGTCAACGTCGGCATCGCCGTCGCCGCCTCCGACGCGCTCGTCGTGCCGACGATCTTCGACGCCGACCACAAGGGCCTGCGGGAGATCGCCGCCGACGCGCGGGCGCTCGCGGGCAAGGTCCGCGACGGTTCGATCACCCCGCCCGAGCTCTCCGGCGGCACCTTCTCGGTCTCGAACCTGGGGATGTACGGGATCAAGAGCTTCGAGGCGATCGTCAACTCGCCCCAGGCCGGGATCCTCGCGGTCGGCGAGATCGCCGACCGGCCGGTCGTCAAGGACGGCGAGGTCGTCCCCGGCAAGCTGATGGAGATGACCCTCTCCTGCGACCACCGCATCCTCTACGGCGCCGACGGCGCCGAGTTCCTCGCCGAGGTCAAGCGGATCCTCCAGGAGCCGATCGCCCTGTCCCTCTGAGGGACAGGGCGGGGACCTCCCGGTCAGATCGGATCGCTCGCCCGCTTCAGCACCCAGTGGTCGCCGGGCCCGTAGTTCAGAATCAGGCCCTCGGGCGTGATCAGCCACCAAGACTCGAGATCGGCGTCCACTTCGTCCGACTCGAGGGAGAAGGGGACGATGCGAAGGTCGGCGCCGTCGGAGAAGTAGATCGTCATCTCGGCCGAAGAGGCGTTCAGGTCGACGTCCACCACCGTCTTGCCGACGAACATCTCGGGGTCGGTCGGGAGGTAGCGAGACTCGAAGGTTCCGAAGCGCCAGAGACCTCCCTCGGCGTCTTTCACGTGAAGATGCAGCACGCTGGGATAGCCGGGTCGCGACGAGGTGACCAAGCCCCGAAAGCGGGCCAGGAATTGCGCCGGGGAAGTATCAGGAATCACGACTGCCATCTGTCTTCCTTCCAGTCTCGCAACCAGGCGATCAGTTTTCCATAGGGCCAGTGGGCTCGTTCTCCGGTGGCTCGCTTTTCGGCGTGGAAGTCCTCGGAGGCCCGCTCTCGCTCCTCCCCGACGATGCCGACCGCGCGACAAGCTTGTTTCCACTGCCGAGTGTCTGCCCGTGGTGCCATCCCGAGCCAAGGGGCGGCGGCGGCGCGACTCTCCCCTTAGGGTGGGCCGGTGCTGCTCTACGACAACGCGATCTCGGGCAACTGCTACAAGGTCCGGCTGCTCTTCTCGCTGCTCGGGATCGAGTACGAGCGGCGCGCGGTGGACGTGTTCGACCGCTCCGACCGGGTGGCGCTGCTCGGTGACCTGAACCCGGGGCTGCGGGTGCCGACGGTGGTCCTCGACGACGGCCGGCCGCTGGCCGAGTCGGACGCGATCCTCGTCTACTTCGCCGAGGGGACCGAGTACCTGCCGGACGACCGCTACGCGCGCGCCCAGGTGCTGCAGTGGATGTTCTTCGAGCAGTACAGCCACGAGCCGAACATCGCCGTGCCGCGCTTCTGGGCGCACGCCGGGATCGTGCCCGACCCGCGCGAGGCGGCGGCCAGGCGGGAGGCGGGCGACCGGGCGCTGGCGGCGCTGGAGGGCCGGCTGGCGCGGCGGGACTTCCTGGTCGGCGAGACGCCCACGGTCGCCGACCTGGCTCTCTACGCCTACACCCACGTCGCCGACGAGGGCGGCTTCGATCTCGGTCGTCTCGACGCGATCCGTGCCTGGCTCGGCCGGGTCGAGGCGCTGGCCGGCTACGTGCCGATCGACGCCTGATTGGCGATCGACCCGCTCGGGTAGGGGTCCGCCAGAAGGCTCCGGTCACTCTGCACGCTTCTCCGCAAGCCTCTGGGCGGACCGCCGGAAGAGCGGCGCCCCATGGCGCCAGTGTGGATTGGAGGAGCGATGAGTTCAGTTGCGAGCATGATCCCCGAGCAGGAGTTGTGGCGGCGCGTCGCCGAGCGGCGCGATCAGGCCGCGCGGGAGGAGCTGGTCGAGATGTACATGCCGCTGGCGCGCCGGATGGCGAGCCGGTATGCGGGCGGCTCGGAGCCCTACGACGACCTGCTGCAGGTCGCCGGAGTCGGCCTCCTCGGCGCGATCGACCGCTTCGACCCGAGTCGCGGCGCCAAGTTCGGCGGCTTCGCCAAGCCGACCATCCTTGGTGAGCTGAAGCGCCACTTCCGCGACAAGGTGTGGACGGTGCGGGTGCCGCGCTCGGTCCACGACCGGATGGAGGAGGTCGGCAAGGCGACCGAGCGGCTGACCCTGGACCTGGGCCGGCCGCCGTCGGTCGACGAGCTCGCCGACGAGGTGGGCATCGCCGCCGACGAGGTGCTGGAGGTCCTCGAGGCCAAGCAGAACCGCCGGCCGCTCTCGCTCGACGCACCGCCCGGCGGTGAGCGCGACGAGGACGCCGCCACGACCGAGTGGGTCGGCCGCGCCGACGGCAACTTCGACCTGGTCGAGGACTGGATGACGGTGGCGGCGGCGCTGCCGAGCCTGGAGCGGCGCGAGCGCGAGGTGCTGCGACTGCGCTTCGTCGAGGAACTGCCGCAGACCGAGATCGCGACCCGGATCGGCTGCTCGCAGATGCAGGTCTCGCGCCTGCTGCGACGGGCGCTCGACAAGCTCCGCGAGGAGACCGAGGCTACGGACGCGGCGGACTGAGCGGCCCCGCCTGCGACTCGACCGCCGCGGCGATCCGCAGCAGCAGGGCCTCGGAGCCGGGACGGCCGATCAGCTGCAGGCCGACCGGCAGGCCTTCGCGCAGCCCGGCGGGCACCGCGACGATCGGGCAGTCGAGCTGGCTGAGCGGCGCCACGCAGGACAGCAGGGCGGTGCGGACGGAGCGCCGCCCGCCGCGGATGGTCACCTCGCCGGCCTCCAGGCGCGGCGCCAAGACCGGGGAGGCGGGTGCCAGCACCGCGTCGAGCCCCGCCATCGCGCCGGCGAAGGCCCGGGTGAAGAGCCGGCGGTGGCGCTGGGCGCGCAGATAGGCCTCGCCGCCGAGCCGGTAGCCGACCTCGATCCGCGCCCGTACCGCGGGCTCGTAGAGGTCGCGTTGGCGCTCGAACCACGGCGCGTGGGCGGCGGCGACCTCGACCGCCTGGACGATCCGGTGGATCGCCGTCGCCCGGCCGAGGTCGGGCAGGGGGCAGTCGACGATCTCCGCCCCCCGCGCGGCGAGCCCGGCCGCGGCCGCCTCGACCGCCGCCGCGACCGGCTCCTCGGCGAGGTCAAGCAGCTCGCCCGCCAGTCCCAGCCGCAGGCCGCCGACCTCGGGGCGGGGCGCGGGCGCCGGCGGCCGCCCGGCGAGGACGTCGAGGAGGAGCGCCGCGGTCCCCACGTCGCGCGCCAGCGGCCCGACCGCGTCGAGGCTCCAGGCGAGCGGCACGACGCCGTCGGTCGGCACCAGGCCGCGGGTGGGGCGGATGCCGACCGCGCCGGTGAGAGCCGCCGGGACGCGGATCGAGCCGCTGGTGTCGGAGCCGACCCCGGCCTCGGCCATGCCGCTCATCGTCGCCGTCGCCGGGCCCGAGCTCGAGCCGCCGCTCAGCCGCTCCGGGTCCCAGGGGTTGCGGCAGTCGCCCTTCTGCGGGTTGCGGCCGTCGATCCCGCAGGCGAATTCGTTGGTGTTGCCCTTGCCGACCACGACCGCCCCGGCGGCCCGCAGTCGCGCCACCACCGTCGCGTCGGCGTCGGGGTGGCGGACCCACTCGGCGGCGCCCGCGGTGGTCGGCATCCCGGCCACGTCGACGATGTCCTTGACGCAGATCGGCATCCCGGCCAGCGGCCGGTGCGGGTCGGGGCCGGTGTGGCCCGCGGCGGCCCGCCCCTCCTCGATCGCGTCCTGCTCGGCGGCGGCGGCCCGGGCGCCTTCCAGGTCGAGGTGCAGGTAGGCGGCGAGACCCGGGTTCAGCCGCCGCGTCGCGGCGATCGCCGCCTCGACCCGCTCCTCGGCCCGGACCATCGGCTCAGTCGTCCCAGCCCTGCGGGCCCGCGACCGGCGGCACGCCTTCCAGCTCCTCCACCGGCAGCGCCGCGGCGAGCGTCTCCAGCTCGGCCAGCTCCGCCGCCACCAGCTCCTCAGGGTCCTCGGATCGCGCCATCACCTGCGCAAGGCTAGCCCGCATGGGGTAGGAAGCCGCCGTGTCGGCGGCGCTCGCACAGACCTGGCCCCCCTTCGCCCTGATCACGGGGCTGCTCCTGATCGGCCTCCTGGCCAACCGCGACGGGCTCTTCGCCTGGGGCGGGGCGCGGCTGCAGCGGCTGCCGGGCGGCGGCCTGGCGCTGCTCGGGGCGGCGCTCCTGCTCGACGCCGTGGTGACCGCGGTGCTGAACCTCGATACCGCCGTGGTCTTCCTCACCCCGGTGCTGGTGTTCGCCGCGCGCCGGCGCCGCGTCGCGGTCGAGCCGTTCCTCTACGGCTGCGTGTTCATGGCCAACGCCTCCTCGCTCTTCCTGCCGGGGTCGAACCTGACCAACCTGCTGGTGCTGGACGCCCACGGCTCCTCCGGCGCCGCGTTCGCGGCGAAGATGCTGCCGGTCGCCGCCACGGCCGCCGTGGTGACCGCGGTCGCCATCGCCTTCGCCTTCCGCAGCCCGCTCGCCTCCCGTCCGGGCGGGGCGGAGACGGTGCCCGACGCGCCGCTCGTGCTCGGGGTCGGGGCGCTCGCCACCGCCGCCGCGGCGGTCCTCGTGCTGGCGCTGGGCGACCCCGCGATCCCGGTGCTGGCCATCGGGGCCGCGGCGGCGGCGGTGGAGCTCGCCCGGGGGAGGATCGAGTTCGCCGCGGTGTGGCGGGTCGTCGGCCCGCCGAGCCTGCTCGCCGCCTTCGCCCTCACCGTGGCGCTCGGCACCCTGGCTCGCCACTGGGACGGCCCGGCGCGCCTGCTCGACGGCGCGAGCGGCCCGGAGACCGCGGTCCTCGCCGCCGTCTCGACCGTCTTCGTCAACAACCTCCCGGCGGCGGCGCTGTACTCGGCCCACGCGGTCGACCACTCGCGGATGCTCCTGCTCGGGCTCAACGTCGGCCCGAACCTGGCGGCGAGCGGGGCGCTCTCGGCGCTGCTCTGGTTCCGCGCCGCGCGGGAGATCGAGGAGCGGCCGTCGCTGCTCGAGTTCTCCCGCCGCGGGGTGCCGACGGCGCTGGTTGCGATCGCCGCCGCGATCGTGGTAGGGATGGCGACCTGAGCGCCGGGTGGGGGTGCGAGGCCAGGTCGCGCCCGGCCACCGACCGGCAGGCGATCGGCGCGGCCGACGCAGGCGCGCGGCGCGCTAATCTAGCTAAATCTGATCGGAATTAAGGAAGAGGAGCCAAGATGGCATTGAGACTAGGTGACGAAGCCCCGAACTTCGAGGCGCAGACGACCGAGGGGCCGATCAACTTCCACGACTGGATCGGCGACTCGTGGGCGGTCCTGTTCTCGCACCCGAAGGCCTACACGCCGATCTGCACGACCGAGCTCGGCTACATGGCCTCGATCGAGCCGGAGTTCGCGAAGCGCGGCGTCAAGATCATCGGCCTGTCGGCGGACCCGGTGGAGGAGAACGAGGGTTGGTCGAAGGACATCGAGGAGACCCAGGGCACGGCACCGAACTACCCGATCATCGGCGACGCCGACCTGGTGGTGGCGAAGGCCTACGGGATGCTGCCCGCGGAGGAGTCCGGCGACCCCGCCGACCGCACCGCGGCCGACAACCAGACGGTCCGCAACGTGTTCGTCATCGGCCCCGACAAGAAGGTCAAGCTGATCCTCGTCTACCCGATGAGCACCGGCCGCAACTTCGACGAGGTGCTGCGGGTGATCGACTCGCTGCAGCTGACCGCCAACAGCAAAGTGGCGACCCCGGCGCAGTGGCAGAGCGGCGACGACGTGATCATCTCCGGCTCGGTCAAAGAGGACGAGGCCAAGCAGCTGTTCGGCGAGTGGCAGGAACCGAAGCCCTACATCCGCATCGTCCCGCAGCCGACCAAGTAGCCCGCCGGCGCAGCGCGTTCGCAGTTCTCCGCGCATAGCGCGGCAAACTGCGAACGCACCCGGCGGGGTCGGCTACCTTCGACGGAGATGTCGGGAGCCGTCGAACCACTCGACTACCGTCGACCGACGCCGCCGCGGCGGCGTCGTCGCCTCTGGGTGCTCGCCCTGCTCGCGCTGCTGCTCCTCGCGGGCCTGATCGCCGCGGCGCTGGTCCGGGCGGAGACGAAGACTGTCCCCTACCTGGTCGTCCAGCGGGTGCTGCCGAAGACCGCGAAGCTCGCCGGCAAGCCGTTCAAGCCGGCCTGGCCGAGCGAAGGCGAGGCGGCGGTCGCGGTGCAGGGGATCGGCGGCCTCGGCTCGAGCGGCGGCCGGAAGCCGGTGCCGATCGCCAGCGTCGCCAAGGTGATGACCGCCTACCTGACCCTGAAACAGTTCCCGCTGGCGCCGGGCGCCGAAGGCTTCCACGTGCGGATCACCCCGGCGCAGGTGCGGGACGAGCAGCAGCGGGTGGCGCTCGACCAGTCGACCGTCGCCGTGCGGGCGGGCGAGGTCTTGAGCGAGCGCCAGCTGCTGCAGGCGCTGCTGCTGCCCTCGGCCAACAACATCGCGGCGCTGCTCGCCGTCCACGACGCGGGCTCGATCGGCGCCTTCCTCAAGCGGATGAACCGGACCGCGCGCGAGCTGGGGATGTCGCACACCACCTACACCGACCCCAGCGGCTTCGAAGCGAGCACCGTCTCGACCGCCGCCGACCAGCTGAAGCTGGCGCGGGTGGCGATGCAGGACCCGACCTTCGCGCAGATCGTCGCCAAGCCCTCGGCACAGCTGCCGGTCGTCGGCCTCGTCCTCAACTACAACCACCTGGTCGGCCACGACGGCTACATCGGGATCAAGACCGGCTCCGACGAAGCGGCGGGCGGCTGCCTGGTCTTCGCCCGGCGGGTGAAGGCGGGAGGGCGGTCCTTCACGATGCTCGGCGCGGTCCTCGGCCAGCGCGACGGCGAACTGGTGAGCGCCGCGCTGGCGAGCGCCGACCGGCTCGCCGGCTCGGTCGCCGCGGCGGTGAAGAACCGGGTGGCGGTCCCGGCCGGGACCACGGCGATGACGCTCGAAAACGCCGAAGGCCACCGGGTCTCGGTGAAGACCGCGCGGCCGCTGCGGCAGGTCGGCTGGCCGGGGATGCGGGTCGGGGTCGGGGTGAAGATCGGTTCCCGGCGCCGCACCGCCACGAAGGGCGAACGTTGGGGGGCAGTGACCGTGCGCGGCACGAGCGTCGCGCGGTCGCCCGCGGTCGCCGCGGCGGCGCTCGGCGAACCGTCGCTCGGCTGGCGCCTACAGCACCTGCCCTGAGCGGGCGCTGCTCGCTGAGCGGGCGCTACTCGGTTTTCTCACCCTCGACCCGGGGCTTCTCGTTGCCCTCGAGCGAGTCTTTGAACTGGCGGATGCCGGAGCCGAGGCCGCGTGCCGCCTCGGGCAGCTTTTTCGGTCCGAGGACGAGGATGGCGATGATCAGGACGATCAGCAGGTGCATCGGGCTCTCCAGGCCACTGAACATGCGGTGCCTCCTCTGGGTCGGGTTTGCGGAGCCAGTCAGATCCTACGCCGCTCAGCCGTCGGCGGATCAGCGCGACCCGTTTCCGTGCGCCGACTTGTTCAGCCCGGCGACCGGGTTGCTGACTTTCACCTTGGCGCAGTCGTGCGGCTTGGGGTCGATCGAGTCGATGATCGCGATCCCTTCCGGGTGCCCTTTTTCGCCGCACTGGATGTACCAGTCCTTGACGCTGTCGGTGGCGACGATCACGTCCTTGCCGCCGCGGCCGAAGAAGCTGTCGACGCCGGGCTGGCCGAGCAGGACGTTGGCGCGCGAGTCGCCGATCAGCACGTCGTTGTCGAAGGAGCCCTCGATGTTCTCGTCGGAGCGGGGCAGGCGCACTTTGTGGCAATGCTTGACCGCGTCGATCCAGGCCCAGCCCGCCGCCAACGAGATGTAGAGCGTGCCGGGGTGGGCCTGGGTCTCGGCGAAGGAGGCGTTGTCCACGCCGGGCCCGCCGTCGAGCGTGCCGCCCGCGCAGCCGCCGCCCGCCGCCAGCAGGTCGCCGCCGCCTTCGCCGTAGAGGTAGGTCGGTCCTGGCAGGCCGCCGATCAGCCCGTCGGAGCCGGCGCCGCCGTAGATGTGGTCGGAGCCGGGGCCGGACTCGATCAGGTCTTCCTCGGGGCCGCCGTGGATCGTGTCGTTGCCGTCGCCGCCGTTGATCCGCACGAAGTCGACCGCTTCGAGGCTCCCCTGGACGGCGAGGCTGTCGTTGCCGGGGCCGAGGTCGGCCATCAGCCAGCGCGCCGGGCCGGAGATCGGGCAGGTCACCTGCCTGTCGTCGCCGGGCGTGCGCGCGCAGCCTTCGCCCGCCGCGAGACGGGCCGCGGCGCCGACCGTGAAGACGCCGGTGGTGGCCGCTTCGGGCGGGCCCGCGGTTTCGGCGGTCGCGCCGGTCGTCGTCCCGGCACCTTCTTCCGCCGCTTCTTCCGGTTCCACTTCTTCGAAGTGCACGGTGAGGTGGTCAGGGCCGGCGCCGCCGACGATCTGCAGGCCGGCGCCGCCTTCCGGGCTCGGGTCGAGGGTGACGTAGGCGGAGCCGACCGGCCGCGCTTCGCGGCCGCAGGAGATCCTGATCGGGCCGCCCTTGCAGCGGTCGGTGCCCTGGCCGCCGTTCAGCGTGTCGCGCCCGCCGCCGCCGATGATCGTGTCGTTGCCGGGGCCGCCGCGGATCACGTTCGCCCGCTTGTCGCCGATCAGCGTGTCGTGGAAGGCCGAGCCTTCGATGCTGGCGAAGCGGAAGAGGCGGTCGTGCCCGTCGCCGAGGGCCTTGTGGCGGGGGAGGGAGACCCAGACGCCGCTGCCCCTGCGGCCCGCCACGGCGGTCGAGAAGGAGGCGATGTCGCCCTTGCCCGGCCCGCCGTCCATGCGGTCGTAGCCGTAGTCGCCGCGGACGATGTCTTCGTTGCCGGGGCCGCCGTTGACGGTGTCGATGCCAAGCCCGCCGCTCACTTCGTCGCGGTTCCCGGGGCCGCCGCTGACGTGGTCGTCGCCGAGGTCGCCGAACACGCGGTCGGTCCCGGCGCCCCCTTCGATCCAGTCGTTGCCGCGGCCGCCGTGGATCAGGTCGTTACCCGGGCCGCCGCAGATGATGTCGTTGCCGAGCCCACCGTAGACGACGTCGTTGCCGGGCCCGGCCCAGATCACGTCGGCCTTTTCGGTGCCGTGGATGACGTCGTCGCCGGCGGTGCCGACGATCGTCGCGCGCTTGCCGTCGCAGCGCGGCGCGGGGCCGGGTTCGGCACCGGCGGCGGTGACGGCAAGGGTGGCGACGCTCGCGCAGGCGAGCGCGACGATGGCGGCGATCCATCGGGACACGGCCCCCATTCTGCCGATGCGTGCGGCGTTCGGTCGACCCGGCGCCCCCGTATCGGCTTCCGTGGTTCCTTTCCCCTCGTATACGGGGAAAAGGAACCACGCGGCGGATCGGCGGCGGGATGCGCGCCCCCGGTCGCACCCTGCCGCGGATGCGACCATCTAGCGTGGCCGGGATGGCGAGCACCTCCCAGGCCCGGCCCGAGACCGCGGGCGGCATCCGCGGCGCCCCCACGGTCGCCGTGGCCATGGTGCTGGGCTCGATCTGCTCCGTGCAGAGCGGCGCGGCCCTGGCGACGACGCTGTTCGGGCGGGTCGGGCCGGCGGGCGCCGTCTTCCTGCGCGCCGGCTTCGCGGCGCTGGTCCTGCTCGCGGTCGCCCACCGCGACGTGCGCCGCCTGGCGGGCCAGGAGCGGCGCGACGTCGCCCTCTTCGGGCTGACCTTGGCGGCGATGAACCTCGGCTTCTACGAGGCGATCCAGCGGCTGCCACTCGGCGTCGCGGTCACCTTCGAGTTCAGCGGGCCGCTGGCGGTGGCGATCTTCGGGTCGCGTCGGCGGCGCGACCTGATCTGGGCGGCGCTGGCGGCGCTCGGCATCGTGCTGCTCTCCGGCGACTTCGGCGGCGCCCCGATCGATCCGCTCGGCGCCGCGTTCGCCTTCGGCGCGGGCGCCTGCTGGGCCTCCTACATCTTGCTCAGCGCCCGGGTCGGAGGGCGCAGCGAGGGCCTCGGCGGGCTGGCGCTGGCGATGCTGATCTCCTCGCTTCTGCTGGCGCCGCTGGGGCTCCTCGAAGGCGCGGGGGAGATGGGCTCGGCCGGGGTGCTGGCGCGGGGGCTGGCGGTCGGGATCTTGAGCTCGGCGTTCCCCTACGCGCTCGAGATCGAGGCGCTGCGGCGGCTGCCGAACGCGGTCTTCGGCGTGATGATGAGCCTCGAGCCGGCGGTCGCGGCCTCGATCGGCTTCCTGGCCCTGGGGCAGGGGCTGAGCTGGAGCGAAGCGGTGGCGATCGCGCTCGTCGTCGCGGCGAGTGCCGGGGCGCTGCGCTCGGCCGCCACGCCGGCGCCGCTCGAGGCGTAGGGCTGTCGGGGGACGGGCGGGGGTGACCCCCCTCTCTCACGAACAGCGGGGAGGTTCGTTCGGGGGGTCACCCCCGCCCGGCGCACAGCAGCGCCACGACTCGGGTAGAACCGGGGTGTGGTCGAGGGCAGAGAAGCGGCGGGCGACGACGGGGCGCGGGCCGGGAGCGGAGAAGCGGCGGGCGGCGACGGGGCGCGGGGCGGGGGTTCCGCGGCGGGCAGAGAAGCGGCGGGCGGGGGTGGGACGAAGGGCAGGGCGGTGCGGGTGACGGTGCGGGGGCGGGTGCAGGGGGTCGGGTTCAGGCAGGCGACGGTGCGGCGGGCGCACGGGCTCGGCGTGCTGGGCTGGGTGCGCAACCAGGAGGACGGGACGGTGCTGGTCCATGCCGAGGGCGCCGAGGAGACGGTCGGCGCGCTGGTCGAGTGGCTCGGCGAGGGGCCGCGCGGGACGGTGGTCGAGCGGGTCGAGGTCGAGCCGGCCAAGGTGGAGGGGCACGAGCAGTTCGCGATCCGCGGCGTCGAGGCGGGCGTCTTCGTCGTCCAGGAGCACGCCGCGACCGCCCACCACTGGGACCTGCGGCTCGAGGTCGACGGCGTGATGCGCTCCTGGGCGGTGCCCAAGGGGCCGTCGATGGACCCGGCGCGCAAACGGCTGGCGGTGCAGGTCGACGACCACCAGAAGTCCCACAACGACTTCGAGGGGAGGACGGGAGAGGGCGGCGTGATCGTCTGGGACCGTGGCACCTACGAGCAGGGCGGCCGGGTCGCCTGGCCGGAGGCGCTCGAGCGCGGCCACGCGGTCTTCGTCCTGCACGGCGAGAAGCTCGCGGGCGGCTTCGCCCTGCAACGCACGCGGCCGGGGGAGAAGGCGCAATGGCTGCTGATCAAGCGCAAGGACGACGCCGCCCGGCCCGGTTCCGACGTCGTCGCCGAGGCGCCCGCCTCGGTGGTGAGCGGCAGGACGCTCGCCGAGGTCGTCGCCGGCTCCTGACCGCGCGCCGGGCCGTGTTGCGCGCCCTCGGGCCGCCGACCGCGGCGGGCGCGGTTTTCCGCCGCGGACAGTGCCACACTACGAACATATGTTCGTAGAAACTGAGGACATCAACGCGATAAGGCTCCGCGACAAGGTCGCGGAGACCGGCAGGAGCGAACCGGCCCGTCCGGTGCGGCTGCGGGTGGTCCACGACGTCGACCGGGAGCGCGAGGCGCAGGCGATCATCCTGCGGCTCCTGCTCGCCGAACGGCCGTCGGAGCTGCGCATCGAGGCGGTGATGGCGAGGATCGGGGAACCGCGGCTCGCCGCCCGCGCGATCCAGGGGCTGGTCGAGTCGGGCCTGGTGCTGCGGGTCGACGAGTACGTCATGGCCACGGCCGCCGCCGAGCGCTTCCACCGCCTCCGCCGCCACATGGCGCCCGCTGCCTGAGGCGCGCCGTCCGGGCGGGGCGGCCCGCCGCCTCGCCCTCGCCCCTGGGCGCGCCCGGTGGGGGGCGGCGACCTGCCGCTACGGTTTTCGGATGTCGCGCAACGTCAAGGCGCCGCTCCTCGCGGCCCTCGCCTGCGCCGTGGCGCTCGTCCCCCTGGCGATCGCCGCCTACGGCGTCGGTCCGGTCAAGAGCCTGGACCTGCGGATCCTGCTCCACCTCGAGCGTGAAGCGGGATTCGTCCATCGGCTGGCCGCCGCCCTGGTGAACCTCGGCGGCCCCGTCTCGCTTCTCGTGCTGCTGGGGATCGTCTGTGCGCTCGGGCTGCGCTTCGGACGGCGACGCGAGGTCGCCGGGGCGCTCGTCCTGGTTCTCGGCGCCAACGTCACCACGCAGCTGTTGAAGATCGTGCTCGAGCACGCTCGTCACCGCGCCTCGGAGTACGGCGTCGAACTTCCCTGGCCCAACTCCTTCCCGAGCGGCCACACGACCGCCGCGGCGTCGATCGCCGTGGCCCTGCTGCTCGTGGTCCCGGGGCGGCACCGCCCGGCCGCGGCGATGGCCGGGCTGCTCCTGCTCGCGGCCGTCGGGCTCTCGGTGGTGGTCCTTGGCTGGCACTACCCGAGCGACGTGCTGGGCGGGCTGCTCGTCGTCGGCTCCTGGAGCTTCGCCGTCCTCGCCTGGCTGCGTTTCCGCGAGGGTCGCGACCGCGCCTTCGTCACCGGCGAGCGACCCCAACCCCGGAACCTCGCCGTCCCCACCGACTAGACCGCTTTACAGTTCCCACTCGAAGCCGCGCCGGAGTGGCGGAATTGGCATACGCGATCGACTCAAAATCGATTGCCCTTGCGGGCTTGTGGGTTCGAGTCCCACCTCCGGCATCGACGATTCCGGGCGCCCGCCGCCCTCGGGCCGCGGGCGCCGCGGGCGCCGGGCGGGCGCCGGTCAGGCGGGCTGGGGGGCGGCGTCGCCGCCGGAGCCGGCGCCGTAGTCCTCGCCGTTGCCGATCGGCCGCTCCTCCTCGATGTTCCAGCCCTGGTTGAAGCCGTAGAGGGCGGCGACGATCACCACCAGCTGGACGACCATCAGCACGAGCACCAGCACCCCGACCAGCGAGGAGGAGAGCAACGCTTCTTCGAAGCCCGCCTTGTCGCGGGCGAACCAGCTGTTGGCGCCGACCGCGCAGAAGATCGCCAGGATCATCGAAAGCGCCGCCGCCAGGGGCAGAACCCCGCGCCGCCAGCGCGCCACCATCAGCGCGAAGGCGAAGTAGAGGATCGCGTAGACCGCGCAGACCACGCCCATCCCGCTGCCGCCGTCCAGCACCGTCCAGCCGCCGACCGTGACCAGGCCCGCGAGCCCCGCCGTCAACAGCAGCAGCAGGACGATCAGCCACTTGGTGGTCACCGAGCCGGCCTTCTCCCGGTTCGGGCGCCACAGTTCGTAGCCCGGTCTCACCTCCCCTACAGGCACGCCACGATCATAGAATCTGCTCTCGACGCGGCATTGACCGCTCGTTAAGCCCTTCCCGGGGCGCCGCGCGGGCGTGGCGGAATTGGCATACGCGCCAGGTTTAGGTCCTGGTGGGCTTCGGCCCGTGGGGGTTCAAGTCCCTCCGCCCGCATGGGGATCCGCGAGTCGCGGTTGCCAGTCATCAAGGGCAAATATGGACGCCCCGGTTTGGTCGACTTGAGGTGCCAGGCCTGATCCGGCCGAAGCCAGCTCTCGGAGGTTTCCGACTGAGCGAGCACATAGCCTTCGTTGGTCATGGAGGCGATCAAAGAACTTGACCGCAAATCGCGTGGGGCCTTTTTTACGCCCCCGATGATCGCCGAATTCCTGTCTAGCTGGGCCATAGGCGGGAAGTCGAACGCGCGAATTCTCGATCCCACCTGCGGTGAGGCGGTCTTCCTTCTCGCCGCTGCCTCGCGCCTCCGGTCCCTCGGTGCCCGAGGAGATCTACGCGAGCAGCTTTTCGGGGTGGATCTCCATGAGGACAGCCTGGACGTAGCGGCCGGATTGCTCAAGGCGGATCACGACGCCTCGGCGACTCTGCTTGCAAAGGACTTTTCGCTTCTCGACACGCCGGATCGACTCGGCCACGAACTTCCACTGATGGATGCCGTTATCGGCAACCCGCCTTTCATTCGCTACCAGGAACACCGAGGAGACTCACGCAAGCGCGCGGCGGCTGCCGCTCTGGCTCAAGGCGTCCGTCTTTCTGGCCTTGCATCTTCCTGGGCGCCGCTGCTGGTGCATGCCTCCGGCTTCCTGAAAGAGGACGGACGGTTGGCGATGGTGCTTCCCGCCGAGCTTCTGACCGTCCATTACGCCGAGCCTGTACGACGCTGGCTGCAGCGTCGATTCGCCGCGGTTCGCCTCGTCTTCTTCGAGCGTCTGCAGTTCAACGGCGCCGAGGAGCAGGTCGTGCTGCTCGCTGCCGAGGGGAGCGGGGGGTGCAAGTCCTTCACGCTCCTCCACGTGAACGATGCCGCGGATTTGGCTCATCTTCACGTTCTCGATCCGCTCGGTGCCCAGCCTGCCAGTCAGGGCAAGTGGACCGACCTGCTTCTAACCTTGGGCCAGCGCCAGGCTTTCCAGCGGGCCGCTGCGGAGCACTTCAGGCCCCTCTCTGACTATGGATCGCCGGAACTCGGGACCGTTACCGGTGCGAACGGCTTCTTTACTCTGAGCGAGCCGACGCGGAAGAAATTCAGGCTCCCCGAGCGCTTCCTGAAGCCTATTTCGCCTCCGGGAACGAAGCATCTGACACGTACGACCTTTACCAAGGGTCAGTGGGAGGAGCTTCGTTGTACCGGGCAGCGTGTCTGGCTCCTTCATCCCGATACAGCCGATCCGTCTCGCCTTCCGTCTTCGTTACGGAAGTACCTGGAACACGGCGAAGACCTTGGAGTCAACTCGGCCTACAAGTGCGCAATCCGTCCGGTCTGGTGGATCCCCCCCGCCGTCTCACCGCCCGATCTGTTTTTCACTTATATGTCGCATTGGTTTCCGCGCCTCGTGACGAATCTGGCCGGTGTTGGCTTCGTGAACTCCATGCACGGTGTTCGTCTAGGTGGCGCACCAGCCGTAGCCAAGAGAGCGCTGCCCCTCTTATCGATGAATTCGGTGACGCTACTCGGGGCGGAGATTTATGGACGCTCTTACGGGGGCGGGGTATTGAAGATGGAGCCACGGGAGGCCGCAGTCCTTCCGGTGCCGCAGCCCGAAGCGCTTGAAAAGGCATGGGTGCGGATCGGCCCCAGGCGAACCTCCCTTGATCGAGCTCTTGCCCGGGGCGGCTGGCGTGACGTACAGGATGTAATCGACGACGCTTTGCTCAGAGAAGGATTAGGCATGTCCCGAGTCGAAGTCAGCAGCCTGCGAGAGGCGGGGGAAACTCTGCGACTGAGACGAACGAGGCGTGGGGATTGACTAGCGCAGAAGACAGCTTTTCAAGATATGACAAGGTCTTGGAGGGGGCTGACCTTGAGTCGTCGCCCTGGGAGAACGGCATATACGTCCCAGACTGGGATATTGCCCGCCGACTGCTCGCGATTCCGGTTGCCGCCGGGCAGGCGCAATCTCAGCAGTCCGGCGCAGCCGCGAAAGCCTTCGACTGCTGGATTGCGCACGAGCTTCGCCGAGCGGGCTTCTCCAAGAACGCCGTCTGGCCCCGGCTTCGCCGTCCGCGTGTTCTGCCGGACGATCTGAGCGACCTAGAGGAGAAGATTGATGGACTGAACAGGCTGGTCGATGTAGAGGAGGAACTGACCGGCGAGCGGATGAAACCAGCGTCAATTCGGCGAGCGATCAAGGCGCTGGGCAGATCGCTCCCAGGCAAGAGTGCCTCCTACATTCTCGGCCGGTTCTACGAGAAGCAGGTCGACGTTGTTGTCTCCAATTGGCAGCATGGCCCCGATGTCCTGGTGTCGACCAAGACTGCTTTTAGCTCCTACGCGAACAACCGCATTAACCGATACGAGGAGGCCTTGGGCGAGGCGCCCAACCTCGGTGATCGCTATCCGCTGGCGGCGATCGGTTTTGCGTTTCTCGTACGAAGCAACATTTACGACGAAAGTGGGCATTTCGAGTTACTGCGCGATCTACTGCTCAGACTCAGGAAGCCCGATGGACCGTTCGATGCAACCATGCTGCTCGTAGCGGAATGGGAGGACGCGACGTTGCAGCTGTCGGACATCGACGAGCCAGCTGAGCAGCTCAGAGGCTCCCTCTTCTTTGAAGACATCATCAATGCAGCTCTAACGGCTACGCCTGTAAGCGTCCACCCGGAGGTCAGGCTTCGCCGGAATTGGTCACCGAAAGGAGGGGTGCCAAGCGCGTGGGAAGATGCCTAAAGGAGTGGTGCCGCTGTTGGTCTACCCTTCGCAGTGATGCCGGAGCACCATCTCCACGTGAAGATTCGCCAGGAGGACGGTTCCTTTTGGGCGACGGTCGATGAGTACCCCGGCGTCCTCGCGATGGGGGATGACCTGGAGGAGCTGAGGGCGAGCCTCGAGGAGGGCATCCGCCTCATGAAGGCCGAGCCTGGCGAGGATCTTCCTGAGCTCCGCCTGTCGGAGCTCAAGCTGGAGCCGGGCGAGACGCCGGCCAGCGCCGACCTCCTGCCTGCATAGCACGCCCTTTAGGGATCGCGCCGCCGTCGGCGGTCGGTCGCTCTCATCGCGCCTTCACCGTGTCGCGGGAGCATCCCTGGGGATGGTTCATCCTGTGCCCATCACCCGCGATCGGAGGTCTTGGGTCGGGTCTGCGCGGAGGGCGCTTTCGCGGGTGATCCCGATCGCGGCGGTTCTCGCCGTCGGCTGGATCGTCTTCACGCGGGGCGGGTCGGTGCTCGCCGCGGTCGTTGCCGTCAGCCCGCTGACGATCGCCGGCGCGGTGGCCGCGCACCTGGCGACGCTGTCGCTGCGGACCGAGGCCTGGCGAACCGTGCTGCGCGCCGCGGGCGGCGAGCAGTTGGAGCCGCGGGCGGTGCACGCCGCCAATGCCGGCGCCTTCCTGGCCGGCACCGTGCAGGGACAGGCGGCGCTGCCGACGCGGATCGCGCTGCTGCGCCGCTACGGCGGCGCGGGCGCGCCCGCGGTCTCGCAGGTGGCGCTCGCCGACGCGCCGATCGTCCTCTTCGAGGTCTGCACCGCGGCGGTGCTCGCGGCGATCGGCTCGACCGCGGTCGGCGGCCTGATCCCGGCCTGGGCGCCGTGGGCGCTGCTCGCCGCCGCGCTCGCCGTGCTCGGCGGGCTCCGCCTCCTCTACGCGCGCTTCCGCCGCCGCCGGCTCGCCGCCGGGCTGGGGGTGATCGCCGACCCCGACCTGCGCAACCGGCTCGCCTTCCTGGTCGCCGCGTTCACCGCGATGGCCTTCGTGCGGACCTGGATCGTCCTCGCCGGCTTCGGCCTGCCCGCCGACCCGGCCCACGTGGCGCTCGTCCTCTTCACGATGGGGGCGGTGGGGCTGCTGCCGCTGGGGATCGGCACCGGCCCGGCGGCGACCGTCGCCGCGCTCGGCACCGTCGACCTGGCCACCGCCACGGCGGCGGGCATGGTGGTGAGCGCCGCGACCGTGCTGGCGGTCCTGATCTACGCCGGGGCGGTGTGGGCCTGGCGCGCGCTCGTCCCCGACCCGGCGGTCCGCCGCGCCGCCCTCGAGGCCCCGCCGGGCTGAGCCGTCGCCGGTTCGCCCGGCTTCGAATCGACGAACGACCGCGGTTGGCCGGCGATCGCCGCGCGGCGGGTCGCCAATCGATCAAGCTGGATTGATGTACCCTGCCGCGCGATGGCGGCGAGCGGTCCAGGGGGAGGGTCCACCGGCGCGACCGCCGCGGCGACGGGGGCGGTGCCGACCGGCCCGACCTACCCCCGGTTCCTGCGGCTGGCCGGCCATCCCCTGCGCTGGCGGCTGCTGGCCGAGCTCTCGCGCGGCGACCTGCGCGTGCGGGAGCTCTGCGCGGCCTCGGGGGAGCGGCAGAGCCTCGTCTCCTACCACCTGCGGATGCTGCGCCGGGGCGGCCTCGTCTCGGCGCGGCGCAGCCTCGCCGACGGGCGCGACACCTACTACGCGCTCGACCTGGGGCGCTGCGGCGAGCTACTCGCCGACACCGCGACGACCCTGCACCCGGCGCTCGGACCTTCCCCGGCGACCCTGCACCCGGCACTCGGCCGGGGCCGGGATGCCGCCGCGGGATTCGGCCGCGACGGTGCTGCGGCGCCGGCGGACGGCGGGTCGGCGGCACCCCCGTCGGCCGCGCCGGTGCCGGCGGGCACGCGGATCCTCTTCCTCTGCACCGGCAACAGCGGCCGCTCCCAGATCGCCGAGGCGCTCACCGCGGAGCTCTCCGCCGGGGCGGTCGAGGCGGCCAGCGCGGGCAGCAACCCGAAGCCCGTCCACCCCGACGCGATCGCGGTGATGCGGCGGCGCGGCGTCGACCTCGGCGCCGCCCGCTCGAAGTCGCTCGACGTCTTCGCCGCGGCGGAGTTCGACCAGGTCGTCACCCTCTGCGACCGGGTGCGCGAGGTCTGCCCGGAGTTCCCCGGGGCCCCGGCCCGTACCCACTGGAGCGTGCCCGACCCGGTCCGGGAAGCCGACGAGGACGGCAGCACGTTGGCGGCATTCGAGCGGGTCGCGGCCGAGCTGGAGCGGCGGATCGGATTCCTGCTCGGCGCCCTCGCGGCGGGGGCGCCGTGAGCGAGGCGACGGCGGCGGCCGGGGGAGAGGCCTCGCTGGGGACGATCGCCCGCGAGTGGACGCGGATCGGCGTCACCGGCTTCGGCGGTCCACCCGCCCACGTCTCCCTGCTGCGCGGGCTGGTCGTCGACCGCGAAGGCTGGATGGACGCCCGCTCCTTCGAGGACGCCAACGCCGCCTGCTCGCTCCTGCCGGGGCCGTCCTCGACCCAGCTCTCGATCTTCTGCGCCTACCGGGTCGGCGGCTGGCCGGGCGCGCTCGTCGGCGGCTGCGGGTTCATCGTCCCGGCGGTGGCGATGGTGATCGCGCTGTCGCTGCTCTTCCTCTCGCAGTCGCCGCCGCTCTGGGTGCGCGGCGCGGGGGCCGGGGCCGGGGCGGCGGTGGCCGCGGTGGCGCTGCGGGCCGGGCTCGACCTGGTCGGCCCGAGCTTCGCGCGGGTGCGCGAGGACGGCCGCGAGGAGGTGCGCTGGCTCGGCTACGTGCTGCTCGGCGCCGCCGCCGCGGCGCTCCTCGGCACCTACCTGGTGCTGGTGCTCCTCGCCTGCGGCGCGATCGAGACGCTCATGCGCCGGCGGCCCGGCGCCGCGCTCGGCGCCCACGCCGCGCCGCTGCTGCTCCTCGCGGCGGTCGCGACCGGCGGCGTCGGCGCCTTGGTCTGGACCGCCTTCAAGGTCGGTGCCCTCTCCTTCGGTGGTGGCTTCGTGATCATCCCGCTGATGCAGGAAAGCGCGGTGGACACCTACCACTGGATGACCAACGCGGAATTCCTCAACGCGGTCGCGCTCGGCCAGGTCACGCCGGGGCCGGTCGTCGCCACGGTCGCCGCGGTCGGCTACGCCGCGCACGGGGTCGCCGGCGGGCTGCTCGCCGCCGCCGTCGCCTTCAGCCCGTCCTTCTCCTTCGTCCTGCTCGGCGGCGGCCGCTTCGAGCGCCTGCGCGCCGACCCCAACGCCCGCGCCTTCCTCGACGGCGCCGGCCCGGCGGCGATCGGCGCGATCCTCGGCGCGACCATCCCGCTCACCACGGCGCTCGCCGAGAGCTGGCAGCTCGCCCTGCTGGCCGCCGCCGCGGTCAGCCTGCTGGCGCTGCGGCGCGGCGTCGTCCCGACTCTGCTCGGCGCCGGCACGGTCGGCGTCGTCCTCGCCCTCGCCGGCGCCCCGCTCCCGTAGCCCCGCGGCGACCGATCCCCGATCGCACCCCGGGCCGTCGGGGGTCGGGCGAAGGGCGGTCAGCCGGTGGGGTCGAAGCGCTCGGTGCGGATGCGCTCGGGGGCGTAGCCGGCGGTGAGGACCGGAAAGCCGCGCTCCAGGCACTGGCCGGGCGGCGGCCGGTCAGCGGCGGATCATCGCCTCGGCGGCGCGCAGGTCGGCCTCGGTGTTGACGTTGAGGAAGGCGCGGTCCGGGTCGCCGAAGCGGTCCAGCTCGGCGTCGTCGAGGAGGCGCGAGCCGAGCGCGGCGGCGGTGCGGCGGAGTGGCTCCTCGCGGGCGAGCGCCGCCTCCAACCGCGGTAGGAGCGCCGGGGACCAGCGGGCGAGGAGCGGCTGCGGGGCGCCGCCGGGGGCGGGGACGACGAGCGGCTGCGGGGCGTCGGCGAGGGCGCGCAGGAGCGCAGGCGGCGCGAAGGGGAAGTCGCAGCCGACGACGACGAGCGGCCGGCCGGCGTGGCGGAGCGCGGCGCGGATCCCGGCCAGCGGGTGGGTCGGGTCGGCAGGCTCGGTGACGAGCGGGACCGCGACCGGCGGCAGCGCGGTGTCCGGCTTGGCGACGACGAAGGCCTCGAGGCCGGCGGCGGCCAGCGCGGCAAGCGGGTGGCGGATCAGCGGTCGGCCGGCCAGCTCGACCGTCGCCTTGGCGCCGCCGAGGCGGGAGCCGCGCCCGCCGGCGAGGACGCAGCCGAGCGCCGCGCCGCCCGCTCCGGTCGGCGTCGTCCCGTCGTTCGGCCGGGCGGCGGCTTCACTTTCTGGTCCCACCGTCCGAGTGTCGCAGCGGCGGGTACGGCAGGGTGTGTACATGGCGAAGGCGATCGAGATCGAGGCGGCGCGGCGGGAGATCCTCGCCCGGGTGCGCCCGCTGCCGGTCGAGGAGGTCGGCCTCGGGGAGGCGCTCGGGCGCCGGCTGGCCGCCGACGCGGTGGCGGCGGGGCCGTCCCAGCCGTTCGACAACTCGGCGATGGACGGCTTCGCGGTGCGGGCCGCCGACCTCGACGGGGCGGACGGGCACGCCCCGGTGGCGCTGGCCGTGATCGCCGAGTCGCGGGCCGGGCACCCGGCGGCGCGCGCGCTCGGCCCCGGCGAGGCGATCGCGATCTCGACCGGCGCGATGCTGCCGCAGGGCGCCGACGCGGTGGTCCGGGTCGAGGACACGAGCCCGGCGGGCGGCGCCGCGGCCGGTTCGGGCGAGGGTGCCGCCCCGGATGGCGGCGAGGGCGCCGCGGCGGGTCCGGGCGAGGGCGCCGCCCCGGGGCGCGATCGCGGTCGCGTGCTGATCGGCGCCGCGGTCGCGCCCGGCGCCAACGTACGCCGCGCGGGCGAGGACGTCGCCGCCGGGGAGACCGTGCTGCGCGCCGGCGCCGAGCTGGGGCCGGCCGAGCTCGGGACGCTGGCGACGATCGACCTCGATCCGGCGCCCGTCCGCCGCCGTCCCCGGGTCGCGGTGGTGACCAGCGGCGACGAGCTGACCCCGCCCGGCCGGGAGCTCGCTCCGGGGGGCATCCGCGACTCCAACGCGCGCACGGTCCCGGCGCTCGCCCGCCTGGCCGGCGCCGAGGTCGTCTCGGTCGCCTGGGCGCCGGATGAGCCGGACGCGACCCGGGCGGTGCTCGCCGCCGCCCTCGAGGCCGACGTGGCGATCGTCTGCGGCGGCGTCTCGGTCGGCGCGCACGACCACGTCAAGGCCGCGCTGGCGGCGCTCGGCGCCGAGCAGGTCTTCTGGCGGGTGGCGCTGAAGCCGGGCGGCCCGACCTGGTTCGGGACCCGGGGCGCGACGCTGGTCTTCGGCCTGCCCGGCAACCCGGTCTCGGTGATCGCCACGTTCCTGCTCTTCGCGCGGCCCGCGCTGATCGCGCTCGCCGGCGGCGAGCCGGCCGCGCGGCGGACCACGGCGCGCCTCGGCGCCGCCTACGAGAAGCCGACCGACCGCGCCCACGCGGTCCGCTGCCGGCTCGAGCTCGGGCCCGACGGCTGGACCGCCTGGCCGCTGCCGCGGCAGGGGTCCCACGTCCTCACCTCGATGCTGGCCGCCGACTGCCTCGCGGTGATCCCGACCGACAGCCCTGGCCTCGCCGCCGGGGAGACGGTCGAGGTCGAGCTGCTCGACCGGGCTAGCATGGGCCGATGACCGTGCACGTGCGCCTCTTCGCGATCCTGCGCGAGCGCGCCGGGCGCGACTCGGTCGAGATCGAGCTGCCCGAGGGGGCGACGGTCGGCGACGCCTTCGAGCGCCTCGCCGCCGCGCCCGGCCTCGGCGAGCTGGTCGAGCGCCTGCCTCTGCGCATGGCCGTCAACCGCGAGTACGCCGGTCCCGCCACCGCGATCGCCCCCGGCGACGAGCTGGCCCTGATCCCGCCGATCTCCGGCGGCGCCCCCGGCCCTATCGACCACCTCGACGCTTGTCGCCCTGTGGGTGACAAGCGTCGAGGGCGGACGCACGCTTGTGTGACCGAAGAGGGGATCTCGGCGGAGCGGCTGTCGCGTTGGGTCGGGGATCCGGGGGCGGGGGGGATCGTCGTCTTCCAGGGGGTGACGCGGGAGGTCGCGAGCCTCGACTACGAGGCCTACCGCGAGATGGCCGAGGAGCGGATGCGGGCGATCCTTGCCGACTGCGTGCGGGAGCACGGGTTGCTCGCCGCCGCCGCCGAGCACCGCGTCGGGCGGGTGCCGCGCGGCGAGCCGGGCGTCGTGGTGGCGGTCTCGGCGGGCCATCGCGAGGAAGCTTTCGCCGGGGCGCGGGAGGCGATCGACCGGATCAAGGCCGAGGCGCCGATCTGGAAGCGCGAGCTGGACGGCGAAGGCGCCGGCGAGTGGGTCGAGGGCGAGGCCGCGCCGGAGCCGGAGGGTGCCGCGTGAGCGAGCCGACCGACGGCCTGACCCACCTTGGCGACGACGGCCGCGCCCGGATGGTCGACGTCGGGCGCAAGCCGGCCGGCGAGCGCCGGGCGGTGGCGCGCGCCCGGCTGCGCATGTCCCCGGACACCGCCCGCGCGGTCGAGCGCGGCGACGGGCCGAAGGGCGAGGTGCTCGGCGTCGCCAGGATCGCCGGCGTCCAGGGGGCCAAGCAGACCGCGGGCCTGGTCCCGCTCTGTCACCCGCTGCCGCTCTCCTTCGTCGACGTCGAGGCGGAGGTGGACGTCGAGGCCGGCCTGGTCGAGCTGCGCGCCGAGGCGCGAACGGTCGGCCAGACCGGGGTCGAGATGGAGGCGATGACCGCCGCCTCGGTCGCCGCGCTGACCGTCTACGACATGGTCAAGGGCCTGGAGCGCGGTGTCGCGATCGAGTCGGTGGTCCTGCTGGAGAAGAGCGGCGGGCGCTCCGGCGAGTGGCGGCTCGAGGAGCCGGCCTGAGGCCGATGCGGGCGGCGCTCCTCACCGTCTCCTCGTCGAAGGCGCGCGGCGAGGGGGAGGACGAGAGCGGCGCGGCGCTCGCCGCGCTGGCGGGCGAGCTCGGCCTCGAGGTCGCCGCCCGGGAGATCGTCCCGGACGGGCGGGGGACGGTCGCGGCGCGCCTCCTGCACTTCTGCGAAGTGCTGCGGGTCGAGCTGGTGCTGACCAGCGGCGGCACCGGCTTCTCCCCGGACGACCTGACCCCGGAGGCGACCCGCGACGTGATCGAGCGCGAGGCGCCCGGGATCGCCGAGGCGATGCGCGCCGCCTCCCGTCCCCACACCGCCAACTGGATGCTCTCCCGCGGCGTCGCCGGCACCCGCGGGCGCACCCTGATCGTCAACTTCCCCGGCAGCCCGCGCAGCATCGGCCAGTGCGGGGAGGCGGTCGCCGCGGCGCTCCCGCACGCGCTGGCGCTGCTGTCCGGCGGTCGTCCCGCCCACGGCGGCTGAGGCGTGCGCCCGGGGCGCGCGAGGGTGCGCTGCGGGCCGCGGGCGCGTTCCCTCCCGGCCGCGGGTGCGTGCGCGGCGGGGTGAGCGGGTACCGTCTGGGAGTGCCCCTCGCAGACGCGCACGGCAGGCTGATCTCCGACCTCCGGGTCTCGGTGACCGATCGCTGCAACTTCCGCTGCCGCTACTGCATGCCCGCCGAGGGGATGGAGTGGATCGACCGGGCCGAGATCCTCAGCTTCGAGGAGATCGAGCGGCTGGTCCGGCTGCTGGTCGACCTCGGCGTCGCCGACGTGCGGCTGACCGGCGGCGAGCCGCTGGTGCGGCGCGAATTCCCGGCGCTGGTCGCGCGGCTGCGCGGCATCGAGGGAATCGAGGACCTCTCGCTGACCACCAACGGCTACCTGCTGCGCGCCCAGGCCGCCGACCTCGTCGCCGCCGGGATCGACCGGGTCAACGTCTCGATCGACAGCCTCGCCCGCGGCCGCTTCTTCGAGATCACCCGCCGCGACGCGCTCGATCGGGTGCTCGACGGCCTCGACGCGATCGCCGCCTTCCCGGCGGTGAGCCCGGTCAAGGTGAACGCGGTGCCGATGCCCGGCTTCGGCCGCGAGGACGTGCTGCGCTTCTGCGACCTGGCCCGCGAGCGCGGCTTCCAGGTCCGCTTCATCGAGTTCATGCCGCTCGACGGAGACCGCGCCTGGCGCTCGGAGGAGGTGCTGACCGGGGCGGAGGTGCGCTCGATGGTCGAGGAGGTCCACCCGCTGGTCGAGCGCCCGCGCGAGCCGCACGCGACGGCGCGCGTCTACGCCTTTGCCGACGGGCGGGGTGAGATCGGCTTCGTCAACCCGGTCTCCGAACCGTTCTGCGGCGACTGCAACCGGCTGCGGCTGACCGCCGACGGCAAGCTGCGAACCTGCCTCTTTTCCCTGCACGAGACCGACCTGCGCGCGCCGCTGCGCGACGGCGCCGAGGACGCCGAGCTGGAGCGGATCGTCCGCGAGGCGGTCTGGCGCAAGGAGCTGAAGCACCGGATCGACGAGCCCGGCTTCCGCCCGCCCGCCCGGACGATGAGCGCGATCGGCGGCTGAGCGTGGCGGAGATGTCCCGCGAGGAGTGGCTGGCCGCGTTCTGCGCCGAGCTCGGGGTCGAGCCGCCGGGCGCCGAGGAGATCGAGGCGCTGCTCGAGCTGGCGGCGGTCGCCGCCCACTCCTCCGAGCGCCCCGCGGCGCCGCTAGCCTGCTGGGTCGCGGGGCGAACCGGACGTTCCGCGGCCGAGCTCCGCGAGATCGCCCGCGGCGTCAACCCCTGACCGCGGTCGTCCTTATCAACCCCTCCGCCGCGCGCGGTCGACCCTATGTCCGGCTACCGGACCTTAGGACGACCGCGCTCCGGCTACCGGACCTTAGGACGACCGCACTCGGGCGGGGCCGGCGTAGACGTTGGTGCGTCCGCGGCGGGTGAAGCCGGCGAGGGTCATGCCGCGGTCGACGGCGAGGTCGATGGCGAGGGTGCTGGGGGCGCCGACGCCGACCAGGATCGGGGCGCCGGCGACCGCCGCCTTCTGGACCAGCTCGAAGGAGAGCCGGCCGCTGACGCAGAGGATGCGGTCGGCGAGCGGCAGGAGGCCGTCGAGGAGCGCCCGTCCCACGACCTTGTCCATCGCGTTGTGGCGGCCGACATCCTCGCGGGCGATCAGCAGCCGCCCCGCGGCGTCGAAGAGCCCGGTCGCGTGGACGCCGCCGGTCAGCTCGAAGGTCGGCTGCTCGAGGCGGTCGGGAAGCGCCGCGAGGAGGTCGCGCGCGACGACCGGGCCGGGCCCGAGCGGGGCGCTCGCCACCGCGACCTCCTCCAGCGCCCCCTTGCCGCAGACGCCGCAGGAGGAGGTGGTGTAGAAGCGGCGCTCGCCGGGGTCGCGGAGGAGCGGCCCG
Organism: uncultured Actinomycetes bacterium; assembly: GCA_963766705.1. Classification (GTDB taxonomy): domain Bacteria; phylum Actinomycetota; class Thermoleophilia; order Solirubrobacterales; family 70-9; genus VAYN01. The sequence goes on along the minus strand of CAVYBE010000008.1, from coordinate 231,618 downwards.
GCGACCTCGATCGTGTTGGCGGCGAAGTCCTCGGTGAGGCCCGCGGCGCGCGGCCCGTCGATCAGACCCTCGCCGTGGAGGAAGCCGAGCGCCAGCTCCTCGTCGTGGCCGGGGGTCCGCATCGTGACGCTGAGCGGCCGGCCGTCGACCCGGATCTCGAGCGGCTCCTCGACCGCGACCGGGTCGCGCTCGCCGTCGCGCTCCACCTCCCGCCAGCCGGCGTGGGCGCCGGGACGGGATCGCGGCTTGGCGGGCGTTCCCATCGGCGTCAGGCCACCGCGATCCGCCCGGCCTCGCCCGCCCGCAGGGCGCCGATCCGCACGCCCTCCATCGGCGCGCCGGCGGGCACCGCGGCGAGCAGGCCACCGGAGGTCATCGCGTCGCTCAGCAGCGCCCGCCGCGCCGGGTCGAGCTCGGCGGCGAACTCGGTGAAGGCCTCGGCCTCGCTCGAGTTGCGGGCGCTGCCGCCGGCCCGCGCCGTGCCCGCGGCGGCCAGCTCGAGCGCCCCCGGCAGGGCCGGCACGGCGGCCGCGTCGACCTCCGCCTCGAGGCCGCTCGCCTCGCACATCTCGTGCAGGTGGCCGAGCAGGCCGAAGCCGGTGACGTCGGTGAGCGCGTGGGCGCCGGCCGCCCGCGCCGCCCGCGCCGCCGCGTCGTTCAGCGTCGTCATCGCCGCCACCGCCGCCTCGATCCACTCCGGCGCGGCGACGCCGCGCTTGGCGCCGGTGGTGATCAGACCGCCGCCCAAGGGCTTGGTCAGGTACAGCTCGTCGCCCGCCCGCGCGCCGCCCGCGCCGAGCACCTCGTCCGGGTGGACGGTGCCGCTCACCGCCATCCCGTACTTCGGCTCGGGGTCGTCGATCGAGTGGCCGCCGCCGATCGCGACCCCCGCCGCGGCGGCGACCTCGGCGCCGCCGGCGAGGATCTCCCGCAGCACCTCGGCGCCGAGCGCCTCCAGCGAGAAGGCAACGACGTTCAGCGCCAGCACCGGCGTGGCGCCCATCGCGTAGACGTCGGAGAGCGCGTTGGTCGCGGCGACGCGGCCGAAGTCGCGCGGGTCGTCGACGATCGGGGTGAAGAAGTCGATCGTCTGCACCAGCGCGAGGTCGTCGGCGAGCCGGTATACGGCGGCATCGTCGGCCGGGTCGAGGCCGATCAGCAGGTTGGGGTCGGCGGAGCCGGGGAGCGCCGAGCGGACCGCCCGCAGGTCGGCCGCGCCGATCTTGCAGGCGCAGCCGGCGCCGTGGGAGAGCTCGGTCAGTCGCGGCCGGTGGGTTACCGTCATCGGACTGAGGGTATCCGGGAGCGACGCGATGGAAACCAGGGCGATCGAGGAAGCGCGCGGGGAGGAGCTTCGCCGCCTCCCGTCGGTCGAGCGGATCGCCGCGGCGCTGGGCGACCGCCCGCACCACCTGGTCGTCGCCGCCGCCCGCGAGGAGCTGGAGCGCGCCCGCGAGGCGATCCGCGCCGGCGCGCCCGCCCCGGACCCCGGGGACCTGATCGCCGCGGTCGCCGCGCGCGCGGCGCGCGCCGCGGCCCCCAGCCTGCGCCCGGTCGTCAACGCCACCGGCATCGTCCTCCACACCAACCTCGGCCGCGCGCCGCTGCCCGCCGCCGCGGTGGAGCGGGTCGCCGCGGTCGCCGCCGGCTACAGCAACCTCGAGTACGACCTCGGGGCGGGGCGGCGGGGCAGCCGCGCCGCGCACCTCGACGCATTGCTGTGCGAGTTGGGCGGCGCCGAGGCGGCGCACGCGGTCAACAACAACGCGGCGGCGGTGATGCTGGCACTGGCGGCGCTGGCCGGCGACGGCGAGGTGCTGGTCGGCCGCGGTCAGCTGGTCGAGATCGGCGGCTCCTTCCGCATCCCCGACATCCTCGCCCAGTCCGGCGCCACCCTGGTCGAGGTGGGGACGACGAACCGCACCCGGCTCGCCGACTACGAGGCGGCGATCGGTCCGCGCACGACGGCGATCCTCCGCGTCCACCAGTCGAACTTCCGGATCGTCGGCTTCACCGAGGAACCGGACGCCGCGGCGCTCGCCACGCTCGCCCGCGACCACGGCCTGGCGATGGTCGACGACCTCGGCTCCGGGGCGCTCGAGGAGGTGCTCGGCGAGCCGACCGTGCGGGCCGCGGTGGCGGCCGGCGCCGATGTCGTCTGCTGCTCCGGCGACAAGCTGCTGGGTGGGCCGCAGGCCGGCATCCTGCTCGGCCGCGCCGCCGCGGTCGAGCGCTGCCGCGCCCACCCGCTGGCCCGGGCGCTGCGCCTCGACAAGATGCAGGTCGCCGCCCTGGAAGCGACCCTGCGCGCGCACCGCGACGGCGGCGCGACGGCGGTCCCGGCGCTGGCGATGATCGAGGCGGGCGAGGAGGAGCTGGCGTCGCGGGCCGGGCGGCTCGCGGCGCCGATCGGCGCGGCCGCGTCGGTGGAGCGCGAGAGCGGCGCCCCCGGCGGCGGCGCGCTCGCCGAGATCGCGCTCGAGGGCCCGGTGTGCGCGGTGGAGCCGGGGCCGGAGGGCGCCGACGCCCTGCTCGCACGGCTGCGCGCCGGCGACCCGCCGGTGATCGCAAGGGTCGTCCGCGGCCGCGTCGTCCTCGACCCGCGCACGATCGCCGACGGCGAGGTGGAGGTGGCGGCGACGGCGGTTCGCGACGCGCTCGAGACAAGATGAGCGTCTGCATTCTTGCCCGCCAGGCGGGTCATAACGCAGACGGTGGGACGCCGGCGTGAGCACTTCGCGTCCGTCGCAGCTCGGGACCGACGACGACGGCCTCGCCGGCGCGACCTCGCTGACCGTCGGCACCGCCGGCCACATCGACCACGGCAAGACCGCCCTCGTCCGGGCGCTGACCGGCCGCGACACCGATCGCCTCGCCGAGGAGCGCCGCCGCGGCATGTCGATCGAGCTCGGCTACGCCGCCTTGGAGCTGGATGGGCGGCGGCTCAGCCTCGTCGACGTGCCGGGCCACGAGCGCTTCGTCCGCACGATGATCGCCGGGGCGACCGGCATCGACCTCTACCTGCTCGTGGTCGCCGCCGACGACGGGGTGATGCCGCAGACGGGGGAGCACCTGGCGGTGCTCGGCGCGCTCGGGGTCGAGGCCGGGGTGGTGGCGCTGACCAAGATGGACCTGGTGGACGAGGAGCGGGCCGCGGCGGTCGCGGCCGAGGTCGCCGCGCTGCTGCCGGCGGCGCCCGTGGTGCGCACCAGCGCCCGGACCGGCGAGGGGATCGACGCGCTCCGCGCCCGGCTCGCGGAGGTGGCCGAGCGCGTCGCCGCCGGGCGGGCGGCCGGCGACGAGGGCGATCCGGTCCTGCACGTCGATCGCTGCTTCACCGTGGCCGGGCACGGCACGGTTGTCACCGGGACGCTCTGGTCGGGGACGCTGCGGCGCGGCGACCGGGTACTGGTGCTGCCCGGCGGCAAGGAGGCGCGGGTGCGCTCGATCGAGAGCCATGACCGCGCGCTGGAGGCGGCCGGGCCGCGCCGGCGCGTCGCCCTCAACCTCGCCGGTCTGCGCCGCGAGGAAGTGGAGCGCGGCGACGTCGTCACCGTTCCCGGCGCCGCCCTCGCGCCGACGTTCCGACTCGACGTCGCGCTCGATGAGGCGGCGGGGCCGGTCCTCGGCGAGCGCCGCGTCCAGGTCCACCACGGGACCCGCGAGGCCCCCGCCCGGGTCGTCGACCTCGGCGGTGGCGCCGTGCAGCTGCGCCTCGAGCGCCCGCTGCTGGCCCGTCGCGGCGACCGCGTCGTCGTGCGCCGCATCTCCCCGCCCGACACGCTCGGCGGCGGCGAGGTCATCGACGCGGCGCCGCCGCGCCACAGCGGCCGATCAGGGATCCCCGAGGAAGATTCCGGGTCCTCAGCAACCGAAATCCGCCGCGCGTCTTCCGTGACACCCTCCGGGGACGCGCCCGCGCTGGAGTCCCCGCCCGCGCCGCCGCAGCCCGGCGCGCTGGGGCGGCGGGTGCTTGCGGAGCTGGAGGCCGACGGGGACCGGCCGCGCACGCCGGCCCGGCTCGCCGAGGACCTCGACGCGCCGCGCCGCGCGGTCGAGGCGGCGGTCGGCGAGCTGGTCGCCGCCGGCGCCGCGGTGCGCTTCAAGGCCGACGTCGTCTACCCGACCGCCACCGCCGCCCGGCTCGGCGCGGAGGCGGCGGCGCTCGCCGCCCGGAACGGGTCGACCAGCCTCGCCGAGGCCCGCGACGCGCTCGGGCTCAGCCGCAAGTACGCCCAGGCGCTGCTCGAGCACCTCGACGGCGAGGGCGTCCTGCTCCGCGACGGCGACCGCCACCGCCCGAGGAGGCCGCCGACGTAAGCTCAAGCCCGACGTGGGGTGGCAGGGGTCTGGTGGCCCATCTGGTCTTCAAAACCAGCAGGGCGATGAAGCCCATCGCTTGGAAGGTTCGATTCCTTCGCCGCCTCGTCCGCATCGGCCCGGGCCGTCCGCACGGCCTGGGCCGGCTGCCGCCCGGCCGCCGGCCCCAGGGCCGCGCCCGGCCGCGGCGCCGCTCACATCAGGTTCGGCGTGTGCAGGTCGGATAGCCGGCGCGCCGTCGCCTCGTCGAACCCGGCGGCGCGCAGGCGCCGCACCCGATTGCGCTCCATCGTCGCCAGCAGGTCGCGCACCCCGGCGGCCGCCTCGCCGATCTCGGCGGGCTGGCGCGAGGCGGCGCTCATCAGCACCAGGGACTCGGTGACCACCGGGCTCAGCTGCGAGAGGCTCGCCAGCTTCGCGGTGCGGTTCTCGGCCGCCGCGACCAGCACCCCGGCGAGGTCGGGGTCGCGCTCCAGCGAGCGCCGCACGTGGGAGATGCCGAAATGGACGTGGCGCTGCTCGTCGCGGTGGGCGAGGCGCGCCGCGGTCGCCGTCGCCGCGTCCGGCGCGGTGCGCTCGACGAAGGCGAGCAGGTCGAGGAAGGTCCCCTCGCCGAGCACGTTGAGCAGCAGCGAGGCGGCGGTGAAGTCGCCCTCGTCGAGCAGGGTGCGCAGCGACAGCTCGGTCGAGGCGAGCGCGTATCCGGCCTGGCCGCCGACCAGCGAGCGCTTGGTGAAGACCTCCAGGTGGCGCGCCTCGTCGTGGACGTGGGACGACAGCCACATCAGCATCTCGGCGTAGCGCGGGTTGACCCGCGGCAGGAAGCGGCTCGGCACGTAGAGGGCCGCGCACTCGTTCTGGGCGATGTAGGTCATCACCTGGGCGACCGCCCGCTCGACCTCGACCGGCAGCCCGGCGGCCGCCTCCCAGGGGATGTCGCGGGAGGCGTCCCACTGGGCGGCGCTCGCCTGCTCGGTCAGCTCGGCGACGTCGTCGGCCCAGAGGCCGTCGAGGTCGTTGAGCGACCAGGAGAACTCCGGGGCGCCCTGCTCGGGCACCGAGCCGAGCGGGGCGAGGCCCGCGCCGGGATCGGCGCGCGCCGGCGGCGGGCCCTCGCGCAGGTCGGCGCTGTGGAACTCGCCGTCGCGCAGCGGCGGCGGCCGGCCGGTCCCGGGCAGGCGGTCGGCGAGGATGCGGCGCGGCCCGGCTTTGACGACCGTGACGACGTACTCGGACCGGCCGGGGGAGCCCTCGCGCCCCGCCTCGCGTGGGGAGCCGCCGCGGCCCATCGCGTCCGGCGCGCCTGCACGCCCGGTCCCACCCGCCTCGTCGTCCCGCCGCGGCTCGCCGGTCCGGTGGCCCCACGCCCGCGCCCAGCTCGGCAGCTCGAGGGCGACCGCGCGGGACGGCGTCACCACCTCGATCTCCTCGCCCGCGCCGACCCCCTCGAGGGCGGCTGCGAGCAGCACCTCGAGGCCGCCGCCGAGCTCCAGCGAGCCGACCTCGAGGCGCCTTGCCCCCACCTGGCAAGCCCTCCTAGGACGCGGCGCCGAGCCGCCCCTGCTCGCGCATCGCGGCCCGCAGCGACTCGTAGCCCTCGCGGTCGCCGGGCAGCCAGCGCCGGACCCCCTCGAGCTCCATCGCCGGGCGCATCTCCGGGTCCTCGAAGCTCATCGCCAGCAGCGCCGCCGCCCAACGCTCGCGCCGGTCGCGGCCCGGGCCGGCAAGGGCGGTGAAGTTGCAGTGGTAGTAGGTCGGGCTGCGCCAGACGACCTCGACCTCGGCGAGCTCTGGCAGCCCCTGGCTCCGGAACGCGGCGAGGGTCGGCTCGCCGATCGCCCCGGCGTCGGCCTCGCCCGCGGCGACGGCGCGCAGCACCTCGAGCTCCGAGCTGCCGGTGTCGCCGTGCTTGCCGAGGTCGGTGTCGAAGCGCAGCAGCTCGACCCTGTCCGGGTCGAGGCCTTCGGCGGCGAGGTGGTGGAGGGGGAGGATCGCGGCGTGGCCGGAGTCGCGGCTGCCGAGCGCCAGCCGGCGCCCGGCCAGCTCCGCCGCCGGCCCGTCGGCGAGCTCGCCGCGCCGGGCCAGCAGCACGGTGGCGAACTCGGCGTCGAGGTCGCGCATGCCGAGGATCTCGGTCTGCCCGCCGGCCCGCTCATCGAGCGCCACGTAGGCGGTGTTGGTGTTCCAGCCGATCTCGACCATCCCGTCGAGCACCGCCTCGACCAGCCGCTCGTAGTTGGAGAAGAGCAGGTAGTCGACCGGCGCGCCGCGCGCCTCGAAGTACTCGCGGAAGCGCTCCCAGACGGTCACCACCCGCGGGTGGTAGCTCACGGCCCCGATCAGCAGCGGTTCGTCCACGATTCCTCCCTCCCTACGGCACCGGCAGGCCGGCCAGGGCCTTGCCGATCCAGTTGCGCAGGACGCCGTTGGTCGGCGCCATCACCGCGCCCGCCCGGGCGTCGCGCAGGTGGCGCTCGATCGGCAGCCCCGGCCCGTAGGCCTGGCCGCCGCAGGCGTCGAGCGCCAGCTGGGTCACCGCGGTCGCCGCCTCCGTCGCCGCCACCTTGGCCTCCATCATCGGCACCAGGGCCGCCTCGTCGCCGGCGTCGCCGAGCCGCGCCGCCTCGCGCACCGCCAGGCGCGCCTGGCGCGTCGCCAGGTCCATGTCGGCGAGCGAGTGCTGGATCGACTGCAGCTCGGCGAGCGCGCCGCCGTCCGGGTAGCGGCGCCCGGTGACGTGCCCGATCGCCGCCGCCTCGGCCGCCGCCGCGATGCCGACGTTGACCGCCGCCAGGCCGACCAGGAAGCAGGGGGCGACGACGCCGAAGACCAGTTCCGCCCCCGCCCCGGCGGCGCCGATCCGGTCGGCGTCGGTCAGCTCGAGCCCGTCGAGCTCCATCGCGACGCTCGAGCTGCCGGACATCCCGAGGCCTTCCCAGGTGCCGCTGAAGGAGAGGCCGGGGCGGTCGGCCTCGACCGCGAAGCAGTCGGCGCCCTCGCCGCTCTCCTCGCCCACCAGCAGCAGGTAGACGTCGGCCTCGCCGCCGCTGGTGACGAAGCTCTTGCGCCCGGAGACCCGCAGCGACCCGTCGCTCCGCTCGGCGCGGATCTCCGGCGAGTAGAAGTGCGACCCGGTGCCGCGCTCGCTGAAGGCGAGGGTGCCGATCGCGCCGCCCGCCAGGCGCCGCAGCAGCTCCGCGGCGCGCTCGCCGCCGCCGCCGGCGACGGTCGCCGCCGCCACCGAGTGCATCAGGAAGGTCATCCCGGTCGACGCGCAGGCCGCCCCGACCGCCTCACAGGCCCGGGCGAGGTCGCCGAAGCCGCCGCCGCTGCCGCCGTCGTCCGCCGGGACCAGCAGTCCCGTCGCGCCGATCGCGGCCAGCGCCTCGAGCGCCGCGCGCGGGTAGCGCCGCTCCGCGTCGACCTCCCTCGCCGCCGGGGCGATCCGCTCCCTCGCCACCTCCTCGACCGCCGCGAGCACCTGCTCGGCCCCGGTCGCCGCCGTCGTCGCCATGCATCACCAACCCTTCAGTCGCCGCCGATGGACGTTCGCGCCGCTCGGTACCCGGCGGGGCGACTTCGAACCAGAGGGTCAGGTGTCGGTCAGCGAGGGCTCAGGCGCCGCCGCCTTCCCGGGCCATGCGCTCGCGCTGGGTCGACACGGTCTGGTCGGGGTCCGCGGCGGAGGCGAAGCCCGCCTTGAAGATCGCCCAGCGCTTGCAGGCGGCGCCCGCCAGGAGGAGCGCACCGCCGGCGGCGGAGACGGCGCGATGGGCTCGGCGGCTGCCGGGGGCGGAGCGGGCGCCCGTCGCCAGCGTCAGCGCGCCCGCCGCGCCGAGGGCGCGGGCGACCTTGTCGAGCTTGCCCGCGGAGCCCTCCTCGTAGGCGCTCGCCAGCGGTCCGAGCCGGCGACGCATCACCTTCCAGGCGGCCTCCTCGGCCACCACCGCGGCGATGCCGAGGGCCCGGGCCGGCTCGGCTTCGTCGGAGTGGACGGTCAGCATCGCGGCGCCCGCGGCGCTCGCCGCGGAGCTGGCGCCGAAGACGAACGGCATCTCGCGGCGGGCCTCCGCCCAGGCGGGGATCGCGCTGTTGGTGATCAGCGCCGCGGTGTAGGTGGCGAGCGGGGCGCCGAGCAGCGTCGCGCCGACCTCGGGGGCGCCGCCGCGGCGGCGCCGGTCGAGGAGGTTGAGGCCCGCCGCCACCGTGGTCGCGCCGCCGTTGGCGGCGAGGATCCAGGCGCCGAGGCTCATCGGCGAGGTGACCTTGACGACGCGCAGCATGTAGGGGAAGCGCGCCGGCCGGCCGAGGTCCCTGATCAACAGCACCGGGCTGACCGACACGCCGACCGCGGCGCCCAGCCAGGCCCGCCGGGCGAGGCCGTGGCGACCGGCGAAGGTGGCCGCCGAGGCGAGGATCGAGGAGGCCCCGGCGAGGCCGCCGAAGAAGAAGTAGAAGGGGATCTCCGGTTTCCAGACCGGCGGCTTGACGATCGGCCGGCCGTAGTAGCTGGTCGGCTCCTCGCGCGGCACCATCGCCTTTTCGGCCTTGCCGCCGCCGCGCCGACGCCCCTCGCCGACGGCGCTCATCGTCGCCCCCCGAGGAAGCTCGCCGCGATGCCGCCGATCAGCGTCGCCGCCGCCGCAGCGGTCGCCGCCCACACCTCGGGCGAGCGCCGCGTCGGCACGACCGGGTCGGGCGGCAGCCGGTAGGTCTCGGGCTCGTCGAGCAGCAGGAAGAAGGCGCCGAAGCCGCCGACCCCGTCGTCCTCGGAGTCGCCGTAGAGGCGCGCTCCCTCGAACCCGCGGTCGTGCAGGCGCTCGACCCGCCGCTCGGCCCGCTCGCGCAGCTCGTCGAGGTCGCCGTACTGGATCGAGTCGGTCGGGCAGGCCTGCGCGCAGGCCGGTTCCATGTCGTCCTTGAGGCGGTCGTAACACATCGTGCACTTCCACACCCGGCCGTCGTCCTCGCGCTGGTCGATCACCCCGAACGGGCAGGAGACGACGCAGTAGCCGCAGCCGTTGCAGATGTCGGGCTGGACGACGACGGTGCCGAACTCGGTGCGAAACAGCGCCCCCGTGGGGCAGGCGTCGAGGCAGCCCGCCTCGGTGCAGTGCTTGCAGACGTCGGAGCTCATCAGCCAGCGGAAGCCGTCCTCGTCGGTGTGCGGGTCGAGCCCCTCCTCGACCAGGCTCTGCCGCGCCGCCTCCTCGACGAAGGACTCGGGCGCCGCTTCCTCGATCCCGACCCCGACCTTCTGCTCGATGAAGGCCACGTGGCGCCAGCGGTTGGCGCCCAGTTCGCCGCTGTTGTCGTAGGAGGTGCCGGTGAACCCCTGCGGGTCCGGGGGCACCTGGTTCCACTCCTTGCAGGCGACCTCGCAGGCCTTGCAGCCGATGCAGACCGAGGTGTCGGTGAAGAAGCCCTTGCGCGGCTCGGCTTCCTCGCCGTAGGTGTCGGCGGACGGGGTGGCGATCACGTTTGCGCTCATCGGCTCAGCTCCTCGGATTGGCCGCCGACCGCGCTCTGCGGGCCGGCCTGGGCTTCGCGGCGGTGGCGCTCGACGTAGACGGGCAGCTCCGGCCCACGCGGCCGGCGCCCCGGCTTGATGTCGCAGGTCGCCGCCTTCACCTCCTGGATGTGGACGTTCGGGTCGAGCGCGAAGGGGAAGAGGTCGTTGGCGGAGTCCCCGGTGACCAGCCCGCGGGTGCCCCAGTGGTAGGGGAGGCCGACCTGGTGGAGGACGCGGCCGTCGACCCGCAGCGGTTTCATCCGCTCGGTGACCATCACCCGCGCCTCGATCGCGGTCCGCGAGCTGACGATCGTCGCCCAGCCGCCGTGCTCGAGCCCGCGCTCGCGCGCCAGCTCCGGGCTGACCTCGCAGAACATCTCCGGCTGCAGCTCCGAGAGGAAGGGGAGGGTGCGGCTCATGCCGCCGGCGGTGTGGTGCTCGGTGAGCCGGTAGGTGGTCATCACGAAGGGGTAGGCGTCGGCGCCCGGCTCGCCGTCGGTCGGGTTGTAGGGGTTGTCGCGGCGCCGGTACTCTTCGCGCACCGGGTTGGCGCGCTGGCCGTAGAGCGGGTTGTCGAAGGGCGACTCGTGCGGCTCGTAGTGGGTCGGGAAGGGGCCGTCGACGAGCCCGTTCGGGGCGAAGAGCCAGGCCCGACCGTCGCCCTGCATGATGAACGGCTCGTCGCCGCGCAGCGCTTTCTGGGCGGTGGCGTCGGCGGGCGGCACGTAGTCGGGCGCCTTGGTCGGGGTGAAGTCGGGGACGTCCTCGCCGGACCATTCCTCCTGCTCGGCGTCCCACCAGACGTAGCGCTTGCGCTCCGACCACGGCTTGCCCTCGGGGTCGGCGGAGGCGCGGTTGTAGAGGATGCGGCGGTTCATCGGCCAGGCCCAGGCCCACTCCGGCGCCACCCAGGTCTGCTCGGAGCCGGGCTTGCGCCGCGCCGTCTGGTTCACGGCTTCGGCCCGACAGCCCGCGTAGATCCAGCAGCCGCAGCTGGTCGACCCGTCCGGTTCCAGCGGCAGGTAGTTGGAGAGCGGCTTCCCTTCGGCGTCGAAGCCGTTGATCTCGGCGAGCACCGCTTCGGCGTCGGGCTCGGCGGTCGGGCCGACCGTCGGGTAGTCCCAGGTCAGGTCGAGGATCGCGCGGTCGCGCTCGCGCTCGGAGCCCGCCAGCTTCTCGCGCACCTTGCGTCCGAGGTGGTACATGAACCACAGCTCCGAGCGACAGTCGCCCTGCGGCTCGACCGCCTTGTGGTGCCACTGCAGCAGCCGCTGGGTGTTGGTGAAGGTGCCGTCCTTCTCGGTGTGGGAGGCGGCCGGCATCAGAAACACCTCGGTGCCGATCTCCTCCGTCTTCAGCTCGCCGGTTTCGATCTCCTGGGAGTCGCGCCAGAACGAGGCGGTCTCGATCTCGTCGAAGTCCCGCACCACGAGCCATTTCAGCTTCGCCAGCGCGGTCCGCTGCAGCTTCGAGTTGGCCGAGCCGACCGCCGGGTTCTCGCCCATCACGAAGTACCCCTCGAGCTTGTTGTCCTCCATGTCGGCGACCGTCCGGTAGTGGGAGTGGTCGGGGTCGATCCGCGGCAGGTGGTCGAAGCAGAAGTCGTTGTCGGGCTGGGCGGCGTCGCCCCACCACGCCTTCAGCAGGCTGACCAGGTAGGAGCGGGTGTTGCCCCAGAAGCCGGTCGGCGGCGCGTTGCGGTCGACGTAGGTGTCGAGGCTCGTCCGCTCGTGCGCGTGCGGCATCGGCAGGTAGCCGGGCAGGATGTTGAAGAGGGTCGGGATGTCGGTCGAGCCCTGGATCGAGGCGTGGCCGCGCAGCGCCAGGATGCCGCCGCCGGGCCGGCCGATGTTGCCGAGCAGAAGCTGCACGATCGCCGCCGCGCGGATGTACTGGACGCCGACCGTGTGCTGGGTCCAGCCGACCGCGTAGGCGAAGGCGCTGGTGCGCTCGCGCCCGGAGTTCTGGCAGAGCGCCTCGGCGACCTCGAGGAAGGTCTCCTTCGGCACGCCGCAGACCCGCTCGACCATCTCCGGCGTGTAGCGCGCGTAGTGCTTCTTCAGCAGCTGAAAGACGCAGCGCGGGTCCTGCAGCGTCTCGTCCTCGCTCGGCGGTTCGCCGTGCTCGAGTTCGCCCCCGTGCGCGCCGTGGGCCTGCTCGCCTTCGGCCTCGCCATACTCGCGTTCGCCCGCCGAGGCGCCGACCTCCATGCCCTTGTACTGCCAGGAGTCGCGTTCGTACTTGCGCCCCTCGCGGTCGAGCCCGGAGAAGATCCCGTCGAGGTCCTCGGTGTCGCGGAAGTCGTCGCTGATGATCGTGCGGGCGTTGGTGTAGGCCTGCATGTACTCGCGGAACTCGCGTTCGCCCGAGAGGATGTAGTTGATGACGCCGCCGAGGAAGGCGATGTCGGAGCCCGCCCGCAGCGGCACGTGCAGGTCGGCGACCGCGCTGGTGCGCGTGTAGCGGGGGTCGACGTGGATCACCTTGGCGCCGCGTTCGCGCGCCTCCATGACCCACTGGAAGCCGACCGGATGGCACTCGGCCATGTTCGACCCCATGATCACGATACAGTCTGAGTTCGCCAGATCCTGCTGGAAGGTCGTCGCGCCGCCCCTACCGAACGAGGTCCCCAGACTGGGGACCGTGGAGGAGTGTCATATGCGGGCCTGATTCTCGATCTGCACCGCGCCCATCGCGGTGAAGAGCTTCTTGATCAGGTAGTTCTCCTCGTTGTCGAGCGTCGCGCCGCCGAGGTGGGCGAAGCCGAGGGTGCGCCGCAGCTGTTCCTTGCCGCGCGTCTCCTGCCAGCCCGCGTCGCGGGCGTCGAGCACCCGGTCGGCGATCATGTCCATCGCCTGGTCGAGGTCGAGCTCCTCCCACTCGGTGCCGTGGGGGCGCCGGTATTTGACCTTCTTCAGGCGCGAGGAGGAGTTGACCAGCTGCTCGGACGCCGAGCCCTTCGGGCAGAGCCGGCCGCGGGAGATCGGGCTGTCCGGGTCGCCCTCGATCTGGATCACCTTGCCGTCCTTGCTCCAGACCCGCTGGCCGCAGCCGACCGCGCAGTAGGGGCAGACCGACTTGACCATCTCGGCGCCGTCGGTCCGCGGCCGCAGCTCCGCGGAGCGCCGCGACCGGGCCGCGGCGCCGCGCCCGGTGGGGTCTTCCCGAAGCTGGCGAAGCAGGGGCGGGAGCTGCATGGTTCGCCAGTACCCCTGGTCCGGGCGCCGAAACGAGGCGGCGCCGGTGCCGCGCCGGTCGCCCGCGTCGCGTCGTCGGGAGCCGCACCGTCAGGAGCGGCGCGCGAGCTCCTCGCGCGGTCGCCGGGGCTCGCGCCGGCCGCCCAGCGTGAACCAGGCCCTGGCGTCGCTGGGGTCGTCGCCCAGCTCCGGGTCCGACGCCGTGACCGCGCGCCCCAGGTCGAGTTCCACCAGCTCCGCCAGCGACCGCATGAGCGCGCCCAGGAACCCGCGGCGCAGCGCCATCACGTCGTCCTTGTGGCCGGTGGCGAGGAGGTGCTCGTCGCCGGGCGTCAGCGGCCACTCGAAGGAGAAGACCAAGGCCCCGTCGGAACGGGTCGCGCGCGGTCGCCTGGGTCTGACCTCGGCGAGGGCCGCGAACCGGTCGGCGAGCCGTTCGGCGAGCACGGTCAGTGGGAGCCGGCGATCAGCAGGACGACCGAGGCGGCGACCGCCGGCGGCGTGGCCGGCGTGGTCCAGGCGAAGAAGCGGGCCGGAAGGCCCTGGAACCGGATGCCCTGGAACAGCACCATGCCGATGATGTTGCCGACGTTGATCAGGAAGAAGCCGCCCGCGAGCAGCATCATCGCCACGACATCGGCGCCGAGTCGACCTTCTTCGTGGTTGCCGACGCGGCTCGGGTGGTTGCCCATCGCCAGCGCGGCGAGGACGATCAGGACACCGGTGCCGATCACCCCGACGATGATGCTGAGGGTGTCGCGGCCGGTCGACTTCGGCAGGAAGTAGGGGCCCCGCGAGTCGAGCCCGCGCTCGGCCCCGGGGCTGGTGCTCTGGACGGCGGGGGCGACGACGAAGATCTCCGCGATTCCGTCGCCGAGGTGGTCGGCGAGCGAACGGGTCAGCTCCCGTCCCCCGATCTCCTCGTCGATGACGACCAGGGCCCGCCCTTCGGCGGCTTCGGTGTCCTGGGGCAGCGGCGCGCTCACGGTTTCATCGCCTCCTTCGCTGCGGAGGACCGTCATGCGGTCCTCCGGGTCGACGTGGATAGGGCTCCGGCCTCTCCGAGCCGAATGCCCAAGGCCTCTTGGAGCTGGTTACCCGAGGGGGGTCGTCCGAATCCGGGCGCGCCCCCTCGGGCGGCTCGACCTCGGCCGGCTCAGGACGGGGACGGACCGCCACCGTCGCCGGGCGGACCGCCGGCCGTCGCCTCTTCGCCGAGCGCCCGCGCCGAGCCGAAGACCTGCCGGCGCAGGTCCGCGTTGGTGCCGAGCGCCACGCCGGCGCCGGCGACCGCCAGGGCGATCAGCCCGAGGACGAGGTTGCGGCCGCGGCGTCGCGGCTTGCGACGGCCCGAGGCCAGGGCCGCGGTGCCCTCGTCGATCGACTGCAGGGCCGACTCGACCTGCTTGCGCAGCTTGCGGTCCTTGGCGACCTTGACGCGGCGCTTGCGCGCGCGCCCGTAGGCGTCGCGGAGCTTCTCCGCGCCTTGCTGGAGGTTCTCCCGGGCGTAGTCGTTCTGGACCAGCTCCTCGGCAAGGGGCTTCAGGTTCGCGGGAATCTGGGTTGGGCTGGGAGTCATGCTTCTCCTCTCATCGGGGTCACCGCTACGAGTACCCGGTCCCGGGGCTCGACGATCGTCCACTTGGGCCCTCCAGGGGTGGCTCGGGCGAACGAGCGACGGCGAGCGCGACGTGGGCGGCCGCGGTTGGCCCCTCGCCGGGCCGGGTACCTGGGGGTCGGCCCGGCGGACGCGAGCGCGCCGCCGGTACCGCCCTCGAGACCGCTCACCTTCCTCACACCCTGCTGGTCGACGTCGGGGAACGGCCTGCTCGACAACGTGACGAACGGAGGAGGACGACGATGCGACAGCTCGCCGGATGCAGGCGCTGCGGCCACGTGGAGATGGTCGAGGGCAACTCCGAGGTGGGGGAGCAGGTCGCCTCCTGCCCGCGCTGCTGCGCGCCGTTGCGCGCGGTCGGGCTGCTGGGGGCGCGTCTGCTCGCCCAGGTGCGGCTCCGTCCGTCCGAGATCTCCGAGGCCGGGACCGCGGGATCGCGACCGGCGTCCAGGCGGCCGCCGTACCCGCCGCCCCCGGAGGGGCATCCGGGGGCGGGTGGGCGCCGTCGGTCAGCGCCCTGACCTTCGGCTCCCGATCGGGCCGCGAGCCCTTTGACCGTGCCGTGGCCGCGGGTACCCCCGTCTGTCAACCCATCGAGAGGAGGTTCTCAAGATGGAACACTCAGGAAACGGAAAAGGCGAACTGAGGGAGATGCGTGAACACACTCGCGTGATGCTCCAGCCGATCGCGGCTCCATCCATATTGGGGCTGTTCGGGTTCGCCGGGGCGACCTTCGTGGTCGCCGCCCACCTGGCCGGCTGGTACGGGTCGGCGACCTCCGGGGAGTACCTGTTCCCGTTCGCCGCGATGTTCGGCGGCCTCGCCCAGTTCCTCGCCGGGATGTGGGCGTACAAGGCGCGGGACGGGCTCGCCACCGCCATGCACGGCATGTGGGGCTCGTTCTGGCTCGCCTACGGGATCCTGAACCTGCTCGTCGCGGTCGGCGCCTACGCGCTGCCGGCGGGCTCGTTCCCGGAGCTGGGCTTCTGGTTCGTCGCCCTGTCGGTGATCACCGGGTTCGGCATGCTGGCCGCGCTGGGGGAGAACCTGGCGCTGTTCGCGGTGCTCGGCTCGCTGGCGGTGGGCGCGGGCTTCCTCGCCGTCCACTACCTGACCGGCACCGGCTGGTGGGCAACCGCCGGCGGCTGGATCCTGATCGGCTCGGCGGGCGCCGCCGCCTACACGGCCGGCGCGATGATGCTCGAGGGGAGCTGGGGCCGTGTGGTCCTGCCGCTCGGCAAGATCGAAAAGGACGCCAACGTCCCGGGTACCAAGGTGACCCGGTCGGCGCAGTACGCGCAGGCCGAGCCGGGCATCCGCATGGGTCAGTAACCCGCCGCGGGCACGGCGCCACAGAGAGATCCGCCCCTCCCATAGGTTTGGGGGAGTGGATCTCTCCTTCGGCGCCGCCCTACTCGTCTTCGGTGCCCTTCTCGCCACCGTCGCGGCGCTCTCCGGGGTCATCCGCGCCACCGTGCTCTCGGCGTCCGTCCTCTCGCTGGCGCTCGGCATTTTCCTGGCCGCGGTCGGCCTCCTGCACGTCGACCCGAAGTCGCCCGCGATCGTCGAGCTGATCGAGTTGGCGCTCGCCCTGACCCTGTTCTCCGACGGGATGTTCGTCGAGCGCGAGCTGCTGCGCCGCAACCGCGGCCCGGTGCTCCGGGCGCTGGTGCTGGCGATGCCGCTCACCCTGGTGCTGCTCGCCCTGGCCGGCAAGGGACTCTTCCCGAGCCTCTCCTGGTCGGAGGCGTTCCTGCTCGGCGCCGTCCTCACCGCGACCGACCCGGTAGTCACCTCGGCCGTCGTCACCTCCGCCCGCGTCCCCGCCGCGGTCCGCCACACCCTCAACCTGGAGTCGGGTCTGAACGACGGCCTGGCGCTGCCCTTCGTCCTCTTCTTCCTGGTCCTCTCGCAGTCCGGCGGCGACGCCGGCGCCGAAGCGGCGAAGCTGGCCGGCCAGGCGGTGGTCGGCGGCCTGCTCGGCGTCGCCCTCGGCGCCTTCGGGGGGCGGTTGCACCCGCGCCTGCCGGGCGGCGGGATCACCTCGCGCTACGAGGGGATCTACGCGATCGGCTTCGCCCTGGTCGCCTTCGGGCTGGCCGAAGTCACCTGGGGCAACGGGCTGATCGCCGCCTTCGTCTGCGGCATCGCGATGGCGGCGAGCGAGGGCGAATGCCCGGAGGGCTTCGTCGAGTTCTCCGAGACCGCCAGCACGATCTTCCAGGTGCTCACCTTCTTCGTCTTCGGGGCGCTGATCGTCGCCACCGGCTTCCACCACAGCGTCCCGGCGCTGATCGTCTTCGTCGCCTTCGCGATCCTGGTCGCCCGCCCGGCCGCGATTCTGGCCTCCTTCCTCGGCACGGCGCTCTCCCGCGCCGAGCGCGTCTTCATGGCCTGGTTCGGGCCGAAGGGGGTCGCCTCGATGCTCTTCGCCCTGCTGGTCCTGAAATCGACGGTCGCCGACCGCAGCCTGGTCTTCGACGTCGCCTCGATCGCGATCGTCGCCTCGATCGTCATCCACGGGCTAACCGACACGATCGGCGCCGCCTGGGTGGGCGACCGGGTGGCCGAGCTCGACCGCCGGTCAGCGGACTGACACTTCCCGCCGCGGTTCCGACGCCCGTCGGCCAAACGGGTAAGGGATCGGCATGAGCAAAGACAAGAAGCAGAGAGTGGTGGTGATCACCGGGGCCGGTGCCGGGATCGGCCGCGCGACCGCGCGGATGTTCGGCGCCGACGGCGACAAGGTCGCGTTGCTGGCGCGCAGCGAGGAGGAACTCGAAGGCGCCGCGCGCGAGATCGAGGCGACCGGGGGGACGGCGCTCGTCGTGCCGACCGACGTCGCCGACGCCGACGCGGTCGAGGCGGCGGCGGACCGGGTCGAGCGCGAGCTCGGGCCGATCGACGTCTGGGTCTCCGACGCGATGACCACCGTCTTCTCCTTCTTCGAGGACATCGAGCCGGAGGAGTTCCGCCGCGCCACCGACGTCACCTACCACGGCGCCGTCTGGTCGACCCGCTCGGCGCTCAAGCGGATGGTGCCGCGCGACCGCGGCACGATCGTCCTCGTCGGCTCGGCGATGTCCTACCAGGGCATCCCCCTGCAGGCCCCCTACTGCGGCGCCAAGCACGCGATCAAGGGCTTCTTCGACTCGGTCCGTTGCGAGCTGCGCAACAAGGGCTCCAAGGTCCACGTGACGATGGTGCAGCTACCCGGCCTCAACACGCCGCAGTTCGACCACGGCCGCTCCAAGATGCCGAACCACCCGCAGCCGGTGGCGCCGGTCTACCAGCCCGAGGTCGCCGCCGACGCGATCCACTTCGCCGCCGAAAAGAAGCGCCGCCAGGTCTACGTCGGCGTGCCCACCTACTACACGGTGCTGGGGAGCAAAATCGCCCCCTGGCTGGCCGAGCTCTACCTCTCCCGGACCGCCGTCTCGGGCCAGCAGACCGAAGGCCCGCCGGACGCCCAGAACCGCGACGGCAACCTGATGGAGGCGCCGCCCGGCGACCCCGGCGCGCACGGGCCCTTCGACGAGAAGGCGCACGAGCACAGCGCCGCCTGGTGGGGCACCAGGCACCGCGTGGCCCTCGGCGGCGGCGCCCTGCTCGGCGCCGCGGCGCTCGGCGCGGCCGGGATGCTGGCCCGCTCCTCGTGAGCATGGAAGGACCGGCCCTCGCGCCGCACGTGCTGCGCGAGTACGCGCTGCTGGCCGACGGCGAACGTGGCGTCCTGGTCGGGCCGCGGGGCGACTTCGCCTGGATGTGCTTCCCGCGGTGGCACGACGACGCGGTCTTCGGCGCCCTGATCGGCGGCCACAGCGGCTACACCGTGTGCCCGACCGGCCGCTTCGTCTGGGGCGGCCACTACGAGGACGGCAGCCTGATCTGGCGCAGCCGCTGGATCACCGAGGAGAACTCGATCGTCGAGTGCCGCGAGGCGCTGGCGCTGCCGGCCCGGTCCGACCGGGCGATCCTGCTGCGGCAGGCGACCGCGGTCAAGGGGTCGGCGCGGCTCGAGGTGGCGCTCGCCGCCGGGGCCGGCTTCGACCGCCACGGGATGGCGCGCCTGAAGCAGCGCGACGACGGCGTCTGGACCGCCGAGCTCGGCGAGGAGCGGATGAGATGGATCGGCGCCGGCCAGGCGACGCCGGGCGAGTCGGGTGTCCACGGACCCTCGCTGCACTTCGAGATGCAACTCGACGAGGGCGAGAGCCACGACCTGGTGCTGGTGCTGGACCGCGGCGACGGCGGGTCCGATCCCGCCTCCGCCGGGAGCCTCTGGGCGGCCACCGAGGCCGCCTGGGCGGAGCGCGTCCCCGCCTTCGCCGAGCAGCGGCTCGCCCGCCGCGACGTCCGCCACGCCTACGCGGTGATGAGCGGGCTGACCAGCGCGAGCGGGGCGATGGTCGCGGCGGCGACGACCTCGCTGCCCGAGCGCGCCGGCAGCTCGCGCAACTACGACTACCGCTTCGCCTGGATCCGCGACCAGTCCTACGCGGGCCAGGCGGTCGCGGCGGCCGGCGCCTACCCGCTGCTCGACGACGCGGTCCGGTTCGTCTCCGGGCGGATCCTCGCCGACGGCTCCGAGCTGCAGCCCGCCTACACCGTCGACGGCGACTCGGTGCCGGAGGAACGCAAGCTCGCGCTCCCCGGCTACCCGGGCGGCTCCGACACCCTCGGCAACCACGTCCGCACCCAGTTCCAGCTCGATGCCTACGGCGAGGCGCTGCTGCTCTTCGCCGCCGCCGCCCGCCGTGACCGGCTCGACGGCGACGCCTGGCGCGCGGTCGAGACCGCGGTCGAGGCGATCGAAAAGCGCCGCGACGACCCCGAGGCGGGGATCTGGGAGATCTACCCGGACCTCTGGACCCACAGCAGGCTGATCTGCGCCGCCGGGCTGCGCTCGGTCGCCCGCGTCGCGCCGGGGCGCGAGCGCGGGCCGCGCTGGCTGGCGCTGGCCGACGAGCTCACCTCCACCGCCGGGGCCCGCGGGGTCGGTCGCGACGGGCACTGGCAGCGGACGCCCGACGACGAGCGGGTAGACGCCTCGCTGCTCCTCGCCCAGATCCGCGGCGCGGTGGCGGCCGAGGACCCGCGCTCGCGCGCCACGCTCGACGCCGTCCGGGACCACCTCACCAGCGACGACTACTGCTACCGCTTCCGCTCCGAAGGGCTGCCGCTGGGCGAAGCCGAGGGCGCCTTCCTGGTCTGCGGCTTCTGGCTCGCGATGGCCTACGCCGGCCAGGGGGAACGCGACCGGGCGCTCGAGGTCTTCGAGCGCAACCGCGCCGCCTGCGGCACCCCCGGCCTCTTCGCCGAGGAGTACGACGTCGACCAGCGCCAGCTCCGCGGCAACCTGCCGCAGGCCTTCGTCCACGCCCTGCTGTTCGAGACCGCGGTGCTGCTCGACTCGCCGCAGGAGTCCGACGACTAGGCGATCGATCTCACACGCCCACCGTCCATCCGAGCCGGCGCGCCCGTCCCACCCTCCACTTCGGCAGGTAGGAGGGCGGAACGGGCGCGCCTGCGCGGGCGGGGAACGTCGGGGCCGGCCGCTCGTTCACCTGAGCCGCCTCCGACCGGCTCAAGTGAACGAGCGTCGCGGGACACGCATGGCAGCGGCATCCGCCACCTCCCGCGGACCGCGTTCGCAGTAATCCGCGCATGGCGCGGCAAACTGCGAACGCGCCAGGGCGTCCCTCGATGAGTTCGCAGTTCTCCGCGCATAGCGCGGCAAAGTGCGAACGCACAGGCCCGCCTCCTGATGAGTTCGCAGACATCCGCGCTATGCGCGGAGAACTGCGAACGCCGGACGGCCGGGCGCCCGCCGAGGCGCGCCCGTCCCACCCTCCTACCTGCCGAAGTGGAGGGTGGGACGGGCGCGCCGTCTCGGACGGGCGGACCGGCCCGGGCGGACGGGCGCGCCTCCTCGGACGGGCGCGCCGCCTCAAACCGGCCGCGGAGCCTCCGGCCGTGGAATCGATCGGCTACGGGTGGGGGGCCGTGGGGTCGTCGAGGACGAAGACCTCGGAGGCGACCCCGTCGGCGCTGGTCTGGCTGAGGAACGATCTGACCCGCCGGCCGGTGGTCTCCTCGACCGCGGCGCGGAAGATCGGCCCGGCCTCGTCCTGGAAGGCGGTCCGGTGGGCGCGGACCTGCTCGAAGCGGCCGCCGTCGACCAGCAGCCGCTCGGCCTTGGTGAAGATGTCTTCGAGCACGCAGATGACGATCTCCTCGCGCCAGACCGTCTTCGCCTTGGTCGGCCCGCGGCCGTAGAACCGGGCGTGGATGCGGACGATGTCGCGGGAGATGGTCGCGACGAGGGAGGTGCCGCGGCCGCCTTCCGGTGCCGCAGGGGTGCCTACCGAGGCCTTGTCGCTCACGCCACCGGCATACCCGGCAGGCCGGCCGTTGACACCTGCCTCGGCATGCCCGGGCCGCTCCACGGGCCGCGATCGGGCGCCGTGACCACCTGTCCGGGCCCGGCGACTAAAGAAATCCTCAAGCTCGATTTGGCCACCGGGCGCCGGGTAGGAGAGAGCCCGGGCCGGGAATGGTGCAGCGCAACACTCGCGGCTCGATCACAGACCGCACGCAACCGCGCGCTCATGGGCCAAGGGCGGCTGAGTCGGGAAATCCAAACGAAGCGGGAGGACCCCGATGAGTGGAACCTCGACCGCGACCCACGCGGTCAACGAGCAACACGAGCAGGAGCTATGGCGACGGGTCGCCACGCAGCGCGACCAGCGGGCGCGCGAGGAGCTGGTGCGGATCTACCTGCCGATGGCGCGCCGCATGGCGGGGCGCTACGCCGGCGTGGTCGAGCCCTATGACGACCTCGTGCAGGTCGCCAGCGTCGGGCTGCTGAACGCGATCGACCGCTACGACCTCGACCGCGGCACGCCCTTCGTCGGCTTCGCCAAGCCGACCATCATGGGGGAGCTGAAACGCTACTTCCGCGACAAGGTCTGGACGATCCGCGTTCCGCGGGTCCTGCACGACCGGATGGCGGCGATCGACTCGGCGACCGAGGAGCTGACCGAGGAGCTCTCCCGGCCGCCGTCGCCGCGGGAGATCGCCGCGCATCTCGAGATGGACGTCGGCGACGTGCTGGAGACGCTCGCCGCCGAGGAGAACCGCCGGCCGCTCGGCCTCGAAACCCAGATCCAGGGCGAGGAGGGCGAGGGCCCGAAGACGCCGGAGTGGATCGGCCACGTCGACGAGGGCTACGAGCTGGTCGAGGACCGCCTCACGGTCGAGAGCGTGCTGCCGGGCCTCGACGAGCGCGAGCGCGAGGTGCTGCGGCTGCGCTTCGTCGAGGACCTGCCGCAGTCGAAGATCGCCGCGCGCATCGGCTGCTCCCAGATGCACGTCTCGCGGCTCCTGCGCAGCACCCTGAAGCGGCTGCGAGAGGAAACCGAACAGGCCCGCCCGCCCGCCGAGACGGGCTGAGCGCCGCCGGTCGACGGTCTACGGGTCGAGCTCCACGGGCAGCGTCTTCAGCTGGTTGGCGAAGGGCGATTCGGCGTAGCGCGGCCGGTCGGCGATCCGGATCCGGGGGTGGCGCCGCAGCGTCTCCTCGATCAGGACCCGCAACTCGAGCCGGGCGAGGGCGGCGCCGAGGCAGAAGTGGCGCCCACCCGCCCCGAACGCCTGGTGCTCGGCGCGCCGGCGCAGGTCGAAGGTTTCGGAGTCCTCGTAGCGCGCCTCGTCGCGGTTGGAGGACGGGTACCACATCACCACCTTGTCGCCCGCCTTGATCGGGCACCCGGCCAACTCGGTATCGCGGGTCGCGGTGCGGCCGAAGTGGCCGAAGGCGGGGAACATCCGCAGCGACTCCTCCACCGCGTCGGGGATCAGCGACGGGTCCTCGAGCACCAGCCGGCGCTGCTCGTCGTCTTCCATCAGCGCCCGCATGCCGCTGCAGTAGGTCGCCTTGGTGGAGTCGTTGCCCGCCGCCATCAGCAGGAAGAAGCCCATCACGATCTCGTGCTCCTCGAGCTGCTCGCCGTCGACCTCGGCGTGCACGAGGACGCTGGTGAGGTCGTCGGTGGGATTCTCGCGCCGCGCCGCGATCAGCTCCTGGCAGCGGGCGAAGACCTGCGGGATCAGCTCGGCGTTGACCGCCTCGACCCCCGCCGGGTTGACGTCCGGGTCGCCGGCCGAGAGCGTCGCGTTCATGATGTCGGCCCACATCTGGTCGTCGGCGGGCGGGATGCCCATGAAGCTGCCGATCACCCGGGCGACCACCGGCTGGGCGACCTCGGTGACCAGGTCGCAGCGCTCGCGGCCCTCGACCCGGTCGAGCACCGTCGTGGTGATGTCGCGGATGCGGCCCTCGTGCTCGGCGATCCGCTTCGGCGTGAATCCGCGCTGGAACAGCGCCTTCAGCCGGTCGTGCTTGGGCGGGTCCATGCCGATGAACATCGCCTGCTGCAGCTCCAGCGGCAGGATCGCGTTCTTCAGCGCGGTGATGCCGCCGGCTTCCGAGGAGTAGGTCTGCCAGTCGCGGCTCACCGCGTGGACGTCCTCGGCTCGGGTCACCGACCAGAAGCCGTCTTCCTCGGGGAACTCCTCGAAGCCCGCGCTCCAGTGGACCGGGCACTCGCGCCGCAGCCGGGCGAAAAGCTCATACGGCGGACCGTCGAGCCAGTGCTCTCGATCGGCGAGCTGCAGCCCGTCGAGTCCGACGGCAGCGTTCTGGTCGGTGGACATCCTCGACTCCTCCCGGTGGCTGACGACCTTCACCGAGCTTAGTCGACACGACGTCGAGTAACAAGGTCTGCCGATAATCACGGCATGAGCGGGTCGGCGACGTCGAGGCGGGGACAGCGGGAGGCCAAGCCGCGCCAGGGCGATCGGCGCGAACGGGCGATCCTCGACGCGACCCGGGACCTGCTCGAGGGCAGCGCGCTCGCCGAGCTGACGGTCGAGCAGATCGCCGCCGCGGCCGGGGTCTCGCGCTCCTCCTTCTACTTCTACTTCGCCGACAAGGGGCAGATCCTGCTGCTCCTCTACGGCGAGGTGCTGGCGGAGATGTCGGGCGAACTCGAGCATTGGTTCGCCGACCCGGAGCGGCACTCCGAGCCCTGGTCGCGGGTCAGCATCGAGGCCGCCGTGACGATCGCCCGCCGCAACTCCGGCGTGGTCCGCGCCGCGCTCGAGGGCCGCGGCTCCCACGCGGAGATCGACCGGGTCCTCGGCACCTACTTCGAGCGCGCCGTGGAACGCTCCGCGGCGCTGATCGAGCGCGAGCGCGACGCCGGCCTGGCGCCCGCCGGCGGTCCGGCCGCCGACGCGATGGCGCGGGCGCTGATGCACATGACGCTGCAGAGCATCCACGAGCACCTCCGCTCCGGCGGGAGCGCCGCGGCGGCCGCGGAGCTGGTCGAGACGCTGACCGTGCTCTGGGCGCGGGGCGTCGGCACCGAGCCCGCCCGCTGACCCCGCCGCTTCGCCGCGGTGTTCGAAACCTACGCCATGCCGAAGTAAGGAACACCGCGGCGAGGCCGGCGTCCGGTCAGGAAGGGGCGATCGTGATCACCGAGTCGACCGCGGTCAACTTCAGCAGGCGGTTGACGCCACCGTGCCGGCTCGGCAGCAGGCGCAGCGACGCCGGGTCGGGGCGGGCGCGGGCGAGCTCGTAGATCAGCGCGATGCCGCTCGAGTCGATGAACTCGAGGTGGGTCAGGTCGAGCACCAGGAGGCCGCCGAAGTCCTCGACGCGGACCCCCAGCACGTCCCTGGCGGCGTCGGCGACGGAGAGGTCCAGCTCGCCGGTCAGCGCGAAGACGAGGACGTCGTCGCCGTAGCGGGTTCGCTTGATGCCGAGCGGTCCCTCGAGCGCGACTTCGGTCTGGGCGGACATGGGTCTCCTGTCGTGGAACTCGTGACCGGGAGATCCCGTCGACCGGTATCGGCGGCGCGTGATCCACTCGGTGGGGGGCGGCCGCCGACTGCGCCTCGGCACCGCCCGGCGACCAGATCCGACCTTAGCCGAGACGCCCCTCCGGGGACAAGTCCCCGGCGACCGGCGGGCCGAGGACGAACAGCTCGGCGGCGACGCCGTCGCGGTTCACCTGGCTGAGGCAGGCCAGGACCGCACGGCCGGTCAGCCGCTCGATCCGTTCGCGGAAGAGCGGCTCGATCTCGTCCTGGAAGGCCTGGCGGTTCAGCCGCACCTGGTCGAAGCGACCGCCGTCGACCAGTACCCGCTCCGCCGCGTGAACACCTCCTCCAGCACGCAGACGACCAGAATCGCCGCCGCTCGGCGGCCGGCCCAAGGGGGATTAGACCACTCGCCCCTCCGGGTACCGGAAGCGCAGATGCGCGGAACGATCGTCCTCACCCGCGACAACGGCACCGACCGGGAGGAGGCGTTGGTGCTGAGCGAGCGGCGCAAGCGCCGCCGTACCCTCTCCTACCTGCCTCGGCGGACCGGCCGCACGCTGGAGCTCGGCCGCTCGATCGGCTCCTTCACCGCGCTGCTGGCGCCGCGCTGCGACGGGCTTCTCGCCGTCGACTTCGGCCCCGGCTCGCTGGACCGCGCCCGCCGCCGACTCGGCGGCGCCGAGGACGTCGAGCTGCGGTGCCGGCGCCTCCCGGAGGGGATCCCCGAGGGCCCGTTCGACACGATCGTCTGCGCCGAGGTGCTCCACCACTGGCGGGCCGACCTGGTCCGCGACGGCCTGCGTCGCATGGAGGGCGCCCTGGCCCCGGGCGGGACGCTGCTCATCGTCCACCGGCGCCATCCCGACCCGCGCCGCGAGCTCGACGGGGACGAGGTCCACGCGATCCTGCAGGCCGAGAGCTCGCTCCCCCAGGACGCCTCGCAGTGCTGCCCCGACTACCTCCTCGACCGGCGCCGGCTCCGATGAGCGAGCCGACCGGGAAGATCGTGATCGTCGGCGGCGGGCCGGCCGGCCAGGCCGCGGCGGGCGCCTACCGCGAGGCGGGCGGCGAAGGGACGGTGACGATCCTCGCCCGCGAGCCCGACCCGCCCTACGAACGGCCGCCGCTGACCAAGGGCTTCCTGCGCGGCGAGGCGGGCCGCGAGGCGCTGCCGCTGGCGCCGCCGGAGTGGTACGCCGAGCGGGAGATCGAGCTGCGGACCGAGGTCGACGTCGTGCGCATCGACCTGGAGCGGGGAGCGGCGCGCTCGGCGGCCGGCCAGACCTTCGACTTCGACCGCGTGCTGCTGGCGACCGGCGCCCGGCCCACGGTTCCGTCGGTGCCCAACGTGAATGGCGGCGGCGCCCAGACCGTGCGGCAGATCGCCGACTCCGAGCGGCTCGCGAAGCTCGGCAAGGGCGACCGGGTGGTGGTGATCGGGTCCGGCTTCATCGGCTGCGAGGCCGCCGCCTCGCTGGCGATGCGGGGGGCCACGGTGACGGTGGCGAGCGAGGAACCGGCCCCGCAGGCGCTGCGGCTGGGCGAGGACGTCGCGGCGCGGATCGCCGGCTGGCTCGGGGAGCTCGGCATCGAGATCGTCCCCGAGGCCCACCTGGCCTCGATCCGCGACACCGTGAGCGACGGCAATCGGATTCTCTTCGCCGACGGCCGCGAGGCGCTCGGCGGCCGGGTGCTGCTGGCGGTGGGGATCGAACGCAACGACCGGCTTGCGGCGGCGGCCGGGGTCCCGGTCGAAGACGGGGTGGAGGTCGGCGCCTCGATGGTGTCGGCGGACCCGCGCCTGCTCGCCGCCGGCGACGTCGCCTTCGCCTTCAACACCGCCGCCGGGCGCCGGCTGCGGGTCGAACACTGGGACGAGGCGCGGCGCATGGGGGAGATCGCCGGCCGCACGATGGCCGGCGAGGTCGCGACCTGGGACGTCGCGCCCAGCTTCTGGTCGACGATCGGCGAGCACACCGTCCGGTACGCCGGCTGGGGCGACGGCTGGGACGAGGCGCGCTTCGAGCCCGGCGAGGACGGTGCCTTCGCCTGCTGGTACGAGCGCGACGGCGAGGTGGTCGGGGTCCTGACGCATGAGGACGACGGCGCCCACGAGAAGGGCCGGCGGCTGATGGAGCGGCGCGCAGCCTGAGGAGGCCGGAGCTTGGAGGCGGTGCGGATCGGCTGCTCGGGCTGGAGCTACGACGACTGGCGCGGCGGCCTGTACCCGGAGGGGCTGGCGGCTTCGCGGCGGCTCGAGCGCTACGCCGAGGTCTTCGACACGGTCGAGGTCAACGCCACCTTCTACCGGCTGCCGAAGGAGGAGACCGTGCGCGGCTGGACCGAACAGGTGCCCGACGGCTTCCTCTTCGCGGTCAAGGCGAGCCGCTACCTCACCCACATGAAGCGGCTTCACGACATCGCCGACGGCGTCGCCCGCTTCTGGGAGCCGCTCGAGCCGCTGCGCCGCTCGCGCAAGCTCGGGCCGGTGCTCTGGCAGCTGCCGGAGGGCTTCGAGCGCGACGACGACCTGCTCGCCGCCGCGCTCGCGCGGCTGCCGCGCGCCGACCACTGCTTCGAGTTCCGCCACCCGAGCTGGTTCGCCGACCCCGTCCGCGAGCTGCTCGCCGAGCACGGCGCCTCGCTCGCGATCGGCGACGACAAGCGCCGGCCGCTCCCCGAGGCGCGACCGCTGGGCCGGCTCGCCTACCTGCGCCTCCACTACGGCCATCGCGGCCGCGACGGCAACTACTCCGAGGCCGAGCTCGACCGCTGGCGCCGGCGGATCGCCGCCTGGCGCTCCCGCCGCCCGGTGTTCGCCTACCTCAACAACGACTGGAACGGGTACGCGCCGGCCAACGCCGGCTACCTGCGGCGTGGGCTTTCCCGCGGAGCCGCGTAGCAGGCGCCCCGACCTCTGAGCAGAGAAGCGGCAGTATGCTTCCGGAAACGCGACGTATGCCCGTCGGGATGGATCCCGACGGGGGCGTTGCCGATTCGCACCGAGGCCTCGGGAGGGCGGCGGTTGCAAAGGAGGGGAACTGATGCGCAAGTACTTGACGTTGGTGTTGGGCGTGGCGGCGCTGGTCGCCGTGTCGGCGGTCGGCATCGCGACCGCGGCCGGGGGCGAAAAGCCGGTCACGGTCAGGGTCGGGGAACTCGAACTGACCGCGAACGGCGGGTTCAGCCCGAACGCCCTCTCCAAGACCAAGCAGACGCCGATCGAACTGAAGGCTTCCGGCTCGGTCAAGATGGCGAACGGCGAACATCCGCCCGCGGTCCGCGAACTCTTCATCGAAGGTGACAAGAACGCCGAAATCCATGTGAAGGGCATCCCGACCTGCACGGCGGGCAAGCTGCAGGCGACCGACACCACCGCGGCGCGCAAGGCCTGCGGGCCCGCGCTGATCGGCGAAGGGAACACGACCGCCCAGGTGGCATTCGCCGAACAGCATCCGATCAACGTCAACTCGAAGCTGCTGCTTTTCAACGGTGGCGAAAGGGGCGGCAAGATCACCTGGTTCGCGCACGCCTACTTCTCGGACCCGATCAGCGGCGCAATCGTCACCACGATCACGATCAAGAAGCACCGTCACGGGCGCTTCGGGACCCTGACCGTCGCCAAGATCCCGCAGATCACCGGCGGCAGCGGATCGATCACGTCCTTCAACCTGGCGATCAAGCGGAAGGTGAAGGGCGGCAACCCGATCAGTGCCAAGTGCACCGACGGCAAGTTGAAAGTGCACGTCGAAGGCAAGTTCGAAAACGGGGTCAGGGCGAAGACGGAAATCATCCGCCCCTGCACGCCGAAGGGCTGACGAGCGTCCCGCTACCTCCCGCAGGTCTCAGGAAAAGGAAAGGCGGCCGGATGGCCGCCTTTCCTTTGAGATATGCGCGGCCGAAGGTAGCACCGTTCCGTGTAGAAATCGAGCCCGTACCGAAACTCCGGGAGGGGTCCTGGCGCTCGGCCCCGCAGGCCTTGGTGCCGAGGGCGGGGCGCCGGGCGGCGCCCCTCAGTGGGCGGAGACCAGCTGCCCGGAGAGCCGCCCGTGCAGCTCCTCGCTGTGCTCGTTCATGCCGGTGATCGCCACCTCGACGCCGTAGCGGCGGTAGTTCGCCTCGATCGCGTCCAGCGCCGCGATCGCCGACGCGTCCCAGAGGTGGGCGCGGGAGAAGTCGACGAGGACGTGCGGCGGGTCCTCGGCGTAGCGGAAGGCGTCGATCAGCTCCTGCTCGGAGACGAAGAAGACCTCGCCGTGCACCGAGTAGATGCAGTTGGTCCCGTCCGGGTCGAGGACCCGGTCGACCTCGACCAGGTGGGCGACGCGACGGGCGAAGAGGAGCGCCGCGACGACCACGCCGGAGATCACCCCGATCGAGAGGTTTTTCGTCACCACGGTCAGCACCACGGTCACCACCATCACCGCCGTCTCGCTCGCCGGCATCCGTTTCAGGTGCGACGGCCGGACGCTTTCCCAGTTGAAGGTCGACCAGGCGACCACGAACATCACCGCGACCAGCGCCGCCATCGGGATCTCGGAGACGATCGGGTTCAGCCCGACCACGAGGATCAGCAGGAAGACGCCGGCGAGGAAGGTGGAGAGCCGCGTCCGCGCCCCAGCTTTGACGTTGATCATCGTCTGGCCGATCATCGCGCAGCCGCCCATCCCACCGAAGATGCCGGTCACCAGGTTGGCGATCCCCTGGCCCCAGGACTCGCGCGTCTTGTCGGAGTCGGAGTCGGTCAGTTCGTCGACCAGCCGCGCCGTCATCTGCGTCTCCAGCAGGCCGACGATCGCCATCGTCACCGCCGGCAGGGCGATGATCGAGAGAGTGTGGAGGCTGAGCGGCACGTTCGGTAGCCCCGGGATCGGCAGCGAGTGCGGCAGCGCCCCTTTGTCGCCGACGGTCGGCACCGAGCCCATCCCGAGCCCGACCGTGAGCGCGGTGATCGTGACGATCGCGACCAGCGGCGCCGGGATCGCCTTGTTGACCCGCGGGAACAGGGCGATGATCGCGACCCCGCCCGCGACCAGCGCGTAGACGACCGCCGGGACGCCCTCCAGGTTCGGCCACTGGGCGACGAACAGCAGGATGCCGAGCGCGTTGACGAAGCCGATCGAGACCGAGCGGGGCACGTAGCGCATCAGCTTGGCGATCCCGAGCAGGCCGAGCACGACCTGCACCAGGCCCGCCAGCAGCACCGCCGCCACCAGGTAGTCGACCCCGTGGGCCTTGGAGACCGAGGCCAGCACCAGCGCCGTCGAACCGGTCGCGGCCGAGATCATCGCCGGGCGGCCGCCGACGAAGGCGATCGTCACCGCCATCGTGAAGGAGGCGAAGAGCCCCACCCGCGGGTCGACGCCGGCGATCACCGAGAAGGAGATCGCCTCCGGGATCAGGGCGAGGCCGACGACCAGCCCCGCCAGCGCCTCGACCCGCAGGGTGCGGACGGACGGCAGCGAGGGTCGGTTGCGGGGCAGGGTGAATTCGGGCAGCAAAGTGTCTCCGGGGGACGGGGGAGAGGGACGGTCGGCGGGCCAGGTGCCCTGCCGATCTCGCCGCGGGGGACGGCGAATCGCGGAACCCTACCGGAACGTCTGGCCGGGGTCCCGCGGGCGGGGTCGCCGGGCGTGGCGGGTGCCGGCCCGGCGACCTGGGCCAGGTCCTGAGAACCTGTCTCTAAGCTGGAAGCCATGAGTACCGCCGCGCCCGCCGTGGCGGGCGTGGGGGACATCGAGGCGCAGGCGGCCCGGCGGCGCACCTTCGCGATCGTCTCCCACCCCGACGCCGGCAAGACGACCACCACCGAGAAGCTGCTGCTCTACGCCGGCGCGCTGGAGCGCGCGGGCTCGGTGAAGGCGCGCTCCGGCCAGACCCAGACCACCTCCGACTGGATGGAGTTCGAGCGCCGGCGCGGCATCTCGATCACCGCGACCGCGCTGCAGTTCGGCCACCGGGGCCTCGAGCTGACCCTGCTCGACACCCCCGGCCACCAGGACTTCTCCGAGGACACGCTGCGGGTGATGGGCGCCGCCGACTGCGCGGTGGTGCTGATCGACTCCTCGCGCGGGATCGAGCGCCAGACCGCGCGGCTCCTGCGGGTGGCGCGCGAGCGCCGCATGCCGCTGCTCGTCTTCGTCAACAAGTGCGACCGGCCGGGGCTGGAGCCGCTCGAGCTGTTCGAGTCGATCGAGGCCGGCGTCGGCGTCCCCGCCGCGCCACTCAACTGGCCGGTGGGGGACCCGGGCGAGCTGCGCGGCCTGCTCGAGCGCCGCGAGGGCACCTTCCTGCGCTTCGAGCGCACCGCCCACGGCGCCACCGCGGGTGAGGAAGAGCGGGTCCCGGCGGCGGTCGCCGAGCGCCAGGAGGGGGAGCCGCTGCGGCGCGCCCGCGAGGAGCTCGAGCTGGTCGAGGCGTCCTCGCTGCCCTTTGACGCCGAGCTCTTCGCCGCCGGCGAGCAGGCGGCGGTCCTCTTCGGCTCGGCCGCCTGGAACTTCGGCGTGCGCATGCTGCTCGCGGCGGTCGCCGAGCTGACCCCGCCGCCGCGCCCGGCGCGCGACCTGGCCGGCGCCGAGCGCCCGCTGGCGGCGCCGTTCGCCGCCTTCGTCTTCAAGGTGCAGGCAAACATGGACCCGCGCCACCGCGACAACCTCGCCTACCTGCGCGTCTGCTCGGGCCGCTTCGAGCGCGGCATGCGGGTGGTCAACGCGCGCAGCGGCCGCGACCTGGCGCTGAACTACCCGCAGCAGATCTTCGGGCGCGAGCGCTCGACCCTGGAGGTGGCCTGGCCCGGCGACGTGATCGGCGTCGTCAACGCCGCCGACCTGCGGGTCGGCGACACCGTCTACGCCGCCGAGCCGGTCGAGTTCCCGCCGCCGCCGCGCCTCGACCCGATCCGCTTCGCGGTGGCGCGCAACCGGCTCGGTCGTCGCCACAAGCAGTTCGAGCGCGGGCTGCGCCAGCTCGACGGCGAGGGCCTGATCCAGGTCGTGCGCCGTGACCCCGACCACCCGGAGTCGATCCTCGCCGGCCTCGGCGAGCTGCAGTTCGAGGCGGTGGTCGAGCGGATGCGGGTCGAGTTCGGGGTCGACCTGCGGCTCGAGCCGCTGCCCCTCGGCATCGCCCTGCGCGCCGACGCCGGCTTGGCGGGGAAGGTGCGCGCCTGGCGGGGCGGCGAGGCGCTCTTTCGCTCCGACGGCGAGATGCTGGCCGCCTTCCGCAGCGACTTCGAGCTGCGCCGCTTCCTCGAAGCCGACGGCGTGCGCAAGGTGGAGGACCCGCGCGGTGCTCAGGTGAAGATGATCTGACCGCCCGCGGCGAGCCCGTAGAACTCACCGACCGTGATCACGTCGTCGACCTCGTCGATGAAGTCGTCCTTCGACAGGCCGAAGAGGTCCACCGAGGCCTTGCAGGCGTAGAGCCCGGCGCCGGATTCGGCGATCATCTCGACGAACTCGGGGATCGGCGGGATGTCGAGCTTCTCCATCTCCTCGGCGAGTTTGTGGGTGACCAGCGAGGAGACGCCGGGGATGCCGCCGGCCCAGGTCGCCAGGTGCAGCCCGGGATTGCCGACCGTCGCCACCTTGACGTGCTCGTGCTTGTCGCGGTTGACGGCGTCGAGGCCGAAGAAGGTGAAGAAGAGGTTCGCCTCGATCCCCTCCATGCGGGCCCCGTTGGCCATGATCAGGCCGGGGTAGACGCCCTCCAGGGATCCTTTGGAGATGACGATCGAGACCTTCTCGATCGGCTCCGGACCGCCGCCGTCGCGCTGCGCGTCGATGCTCATGCTCGCTCCTCCTCGCCTAGATGCAGCCGCGCGGCTTCGGGATGCCGGCGATCTTCGCGGCCAGCTTGGCCGGCCCTTTCGGAAACAGCTGGTACAGCTCCCTGATCGGCACGCCCGAGGCCTTGCCGAGGGTGCGGATCGAGGGCGCCGAGCCGGACTCGAGATAGGTGTCGCGCATGAAGTTGACGACCAGCCAGTGGCGGTCGGTCAGCTCGTCGATCCCCGCCTCGGCGGCGATCGCCCGGGCGACGTCCTCGTTCCACTGGGCCGGGTCGGTCATGAAGCCTTCGGCGTCGACCTCGACCGGGTGGTCGGCGTAGGTCACGGTGCTCACTTCTCTCCTCCTTCGTCGGGTTTGCGCTTGCCGGCCATCGACATCTCCGCGCCGACGCCGGGGACCTCCCGGCCGGGCAGCAGGACGTGCCAGTAGAGGGGCTGGAAGGCGAGCTTGCCGAGGTGGTTGAGCCGCGATTCGCGCAGCAGCGGCAGCGGCCCGACGTGCGCCTCGGGGTAGCGGCCGGGCAGCGGCTCGACGTCGTAGTTGAAGTCGATCAGCAGCGCCTTGTGAAAGCCGCTCTCGATGAAGCAGTTGACGTGGCCGTCGTAGGTCCCCTCGATCTCTTCGCCGCCCAGCGCGCGCTCGACGTTCGCGCAGAGCGTCTCCGCCTCGAAGTGGGTCGAGGAGCCGGCCTTGGAGGTCGGCAGGCTGGCCGCGTCGCCGATCGCGAAGACGTTCGGCGCCGCCTTTGCCTGCAGGGTGTGGATGTCGACGGCGACGAAGTCCAGCTCGTCGCCGAGGCCGGGGGAGCGGCCGACGAACGGCGCCCCGCCGTGCAGTGGGATGACGACGGCGAGGTCGAAGGGAATCTCGCGCTCGTCCCAGCTTTCCAGCTTGCGCTCGGCGCCGTCGACCTTGCCGGTCGCGAACTCGGTCTCCAGGTGGATGTCGCGCTCGGCCAGCATGCCGCCCAGGTGCTCGGCGGCCACCGGCTTGGTGAAGGCGCCGTCGAGCGGCGTCGCGTAGGTGATCTCGACGTTCTCGCGAACGCCGCGCTCGCGCAGGAACCAGTCGGCGAGGAAGCAGAACTCGAGCGGCGCGACCGGGCATTTGATCGGCATGTCGACCAGGTTCACGACCAGCCTGCCGCGGTCGAGGCCGGCCAGCGCGTCGCGCAGAGCCGTCGCGTCCTCGACCGAGTAGAAGGAGTGCACGCACTGGTGCCAGCCGGGGCCGCGCAGGCCCTCGGTCTCGTCGTAGAGGAGGGAGGCGCCGGTGGCGACCACCAGCACGTCGTAGGGGAGCTCGGCGCCGTCGGCCAGGTGGACCGTGTCGTCGGCGGTCTCGACCCGGTCGACCTCGGTGAGCCGGAAGTCGATCCCCTTGTGCAGCTGGGCGCCGCGGGGGCGGACGATGTCCTCGGGGTCTTCCAGCCCGAACGGCACGAAAAGCAGGCCCGGCTGGTAGACGTGGCGGTCGTCGCGGTCGACGACCGTGATCTCGAGCTCCTCCGGGTCGGTGTGCCGGCGCAGCCGGTTGGCGACCAGGGTCCCGCCGGTGCCGCCGCCGATGATCACCACTCGCTTCACGCGGCAAAGGATGCGACGCCCCGGAGGGCGCCGCATCCGTCCAAACCCGCAGGTTTCGCGCCGGGACTACCGCACCCCGGCGGGGACCCGCTCCGGCTCCGTCGCCGGCCGGTCGTGCCCGTCGCCATGCCCGAAGTGGACTTCGGGCAGGATCCGGTCGAGCCAACCGGGCAGCCACCAGGCCGCGCGGCCGCTCAGCCGCAGGAACACCGGCAGCAGCAGCAGGCGGACCAGGAACGCGTCGAGGAGCACGGCGATCCCGAGGATCATCCCCATCTCCTTCGGCGGCAGCGGGCCCGACAGGGCGAAGGTGAAGAACACCGCGACCATCACCGCGCCCGCCGCCAGGATCACCCGGCCGGAGTGGGCGAGGCCGTTCACCATCGCGTCCTTCGGGTCGCCCGAGGCTTCCCAGTGCTCACGCGAGGACGAGAGCAGGAACACGGTGTAGTCCATCGCGATCGCGAAGATCATCGCGAAGAAGAACACCGGCCCCCAGGCGTCGAGGAAGCCCTGCGGTTCGAAGCCGAGGAACCCGGACAGGTGACCGTCCTGGAAGATCAGCTTCGCCACGCCGAACGCCGCCCCGGTGGAGAGCAGGTTGGCGAGGACGCCGATCGCCGCCACCAGCGGTGCCTGGAAGGCGATCAGCAACAGCAGGAACCCGAGGCCGAGCACGACGCCGATGACGACCGGCGTCTTCGCCGAGAGCGCCGCTTCGAGGTCGTGGTTTTCGGCCGCGGGCCCGCCGACCAGGGCGCCCGCGGGCAACTCCGTCCGCAGCCGGTCGATCGTCGTGCTGGTCGCTTCGCTCGACGGCCCGCTGGTCGGGACCGCCTGGATCAGCGTCAGACCTTCACGGCCCGGCAGCGGCCGGCCGACCTGGGCGATGCCTTCGTCGGACCGCAGGGCGGCCACGGTCGCGCCCGTTTCGGAGCCCGGCACGACCACCTGCAGGGTGCCGGGGGTGCCGGGGCCGAACGATTCGCTGATCTGGTCGTAGCCGATCCGCGAGGAGTCGCTCTTCGGCACCACCTTGATCGACGGCATGCCCGTCTTCAGGCTGAGCACCGGGATCGCCAGGCCGATAAGGACGACGAGCGCCAGGCCGCCGAAGGCGATCGGGTGCCGCCAGAGCCGTTCGCCCCAGCGGGCGAAGCGGGGTGAGCGGTGCTCACCCGAGTGCACCCAGGGCAACGACAGCTTGTCGATCCGCGGGCCCAGCTTGCCCAGTACCGCGGGCAGCAGGGTGAGCGTCGCCGCGAGGACGAAGATCACCGAGATCATGATCCCGAGCGACATCGAGCGGAAGGCCGGGCTTGGCACCAGCATCACCGCCGACAGCGAGATCAGCACCGTGATGCCGGAGAAGAGCACGGCCTTGCCGGCCGTGTCCATCGTCTCGCCGACCGCTTCGGAGACGTTCTCGTGTTGCCCGAACAACGCGTTGCGGAATCGCATCACGATGAACAGCGCGTAGTCGATCCCGAGCGCCAAGGCAAACATCAAGGCGAAGTTCATCGCCCAGATCGAGATCGGCGTGACCTGGGTGCCCAGGTAGAGGACGCCCGCCGAGGCCATCAGCCCGACGATCGTCAGCAGCAGCGGCAGCCCCGCCGCGACCAGCGAGCCGAAGGCGAGCACGAGGATCGCCAGCGTCACCGGCCAGGAGAAGAGCTCCGACTTCATCATCGCTTCCCGGTTGGCTTCGTTGAAGTCCGACCACATGCCGGCGGCGCCGGTCACGTTGGCTTCGACGCCGCCCACGGCGACCTTCGACACTTCGGTCTTCAGGTCGTTGGCCGCGGCGACCATTTCGTTGGGGCTCGCGGCGGCGGTGCCGACGACGACCGCGGTGTGGCCGTCGGGGGAGACCTGGCCGCTGGCGGCCGGCGGGATCACTTTGCCCACCTTCGAGTCGGCGGCCAGCACGGTGCCGACCCGCGCGACCGTGCGGCGGAAGGCCGGGTCGTTGGCGGTCAGTTCATCGGAGTGGACGGCGACCTGGATCGCGTAGGAGCCCGCGCCGCCGAACGACTTGTCGGCCGCTTCGCGGACCTTCACCGACTCCGAGCCGTTGGCCTGCCAGCCCGCCCCCGAGAGCGCCGTCTCGACGCGGGGGGCGAGGAAGCCGAGGGCCACGGCGACGATCGCCCAGGTGATGAAGACGCCGCGCCGGTGCTCGGCGGCGTAGCGGCCGAGACGGCCGATCGGTCCCAGGGCGCTCATCGGGCACACCCCCGCTCGACGCCGAAGTAGCGCTGCAGGACCCAGGAGCTGGGGCAGTTGCCCAGGGCCACGAAGGCCAACTGGTTGGCGCCCACGAAGCCGGTCAGCAGCAGGAACCAGGGGCTGACGAGTGCCGCCAGGACGGCGCTTACGATGGTCACCGTGCCGGCCATGAGAAAGAGAACGCGCTCGAGCGGCCAGTTCCTTCGTCCGCTGCGGGCGCCGGAAACGCTGTCGATGGTCGCCATATCGCTATCCTTTCTACTGGAGTACAATTTAACAACTTTACAGTTGTGAAAGCGGAAAGATAGCAGAAGATGAAGACTCCAATCACGCCCGAGGCCGCCGAGCTGATCGCCCGCCGCTTCCTCGCCCTCTCCGATCCGACCCGCCTGCGCCTGATCGGCCTGCTCACCGAGCGCCGCGAAGCGACGGTCGGCGAACTGACCGAGGTTCTCGACACCTCCCAGCAGAACGTCTCCAAGCACCTCGCCACGCTGCACGCCGAGGGCTTCGTCTCCCGACGCAAGGAAGGGACGAGCTCGATCTACACGATCTCCGACCCGGCGGTCGTCGAGCTCTGCGAGCAGGTCTGCGGTGGGATCGAAGCCCAGCTGTCGGAGCTGGAGCGGGTGTTCAACGGCTGAGCGTCGGCGAACTACCGATGTGACCGGCGCCGCCCGGACGGACGATCCGCCTTCTTCTTCAACTCCGCCTCCACGTCTCGATCCATACGAAGGGAGCAGCAAAATGTCCACCGCATCCAGCCCCAAGCGAGTCGTCGTCCTCGGCTCCAGCTTCGCCGGCATGACCGCCGCGCTGGAGATGCGCAAGCACCTGGACGACCGCCACGAGGTCGTCGTCCTCGACCCCCGCGACCACTTCACCTTCATCCCGTCGCTGATCTGGCTGCCGTTCGGCCTGCGCGACTCGGGTGACGTCACCTTCCCGCTGGCGCCGCTCTACGACGACAAGGGCGTCGAGTTCGTCAACGAGGGGGCGGCGAAGATCGACGCGGCCGGGCACACCGTCACCACCGGCTCGGGCCGGGAGATCGCCTACGACAAGCTGCTGGTCGGTACCGGGCCGCGGCTCGCGTTCGAGAAAATTCCGGGGCTCGGGCCGGAAGGCGGCTTCACCCAGTCGGTCTGCAATCTCGAGCACGCCGAAGCCGCGGCGCGTGCCTGGGACCGGTTCCTGGAGGACCCGGGCCCGGTCGTCGTCGGCACCTCCCAGGGCGGCTCCTGCTTCGGCGCCTCCTATGAGTTCCTCTTCAACATCCGCCACCGGATCCGCAAGGCGGGCCTGGAGAAGGTGGCGCCGGTCACCTTCATCACCTCCGAGCCGTTCCTCGGCCACTTCGGCCTCGGCGGTGTGGGGGACTCGGGCAAGCGGGTCGAGGGCTTCCTCGAGAAACTCGGCATCGAGGGGATCCCCAACGCCTCGATCGTCGAGGTGCGCGACGGCGAGATCGAGCTGGAGGGGGGACGCGTGCTGCCCTTCGCCTACTCGATGGTCGTGCCGCCGTTTGCCGGCGTCGACGCGATCCGCGAAAGCGAGGGGCTGGCCAACCCGGCCGGCTTCGTGCCGATCGACGACCGCTTCCGCCATCCCGACCAGGAGGATGTCTACGCGGCGGGGGTCGCCGCGGCGATCGCCCCGCCGGAGAAAACCAAGGTGATGGCGGGCGTCCCGAAGACCGGGCAGATGAGCGAGGCGATGGCCAAGGTCGCCGCCCAGAACATCGTCGCCGACCTCGGCAAGGGCAGCCACAAGGACCTGCCGATCGCCGAGCTGTCGGCGATCTGCGTCCTCGACGCGGGCAACAACGGCATCATCTTCAAGGCCGACAACGTCCTCGCGCACGGCATCTACGCCGACGACGCGGAGCCGACCGCGCGGGTCATGGCCGGTCCCCAGGCCCACTGGGCCAAGCTCGCCTTCGAGCGCTACTTCCTGACCAGCCGCAAGCACGGCATCACGGCTTTTTAGCCGGTTGGGCGCTTTCCACTAAAGGAGTGGAGGGGGGCGGTCGATAGCCGGGCCATGAGCCTGCGTCGATCCGCCCCCACCGCCCTTGCCCTCCTCGCGTTGGTTCTCGCGCTCGCCCTGCCGGCGGTCGCGAGCGCCGAAACCGAGCTCGAAATCGTCAACGAGACGGGGAGGAACGATGTCTACGTGACGCTGCACGGCGCCGGCGGCTACGAAGTCGAAGGCGCCGAACAGGACGAACCGAAGCTGCTCGGCAAAGAACCCACCGAACCCCTCGACCTCAACGTCAAGAAGCTGATCTCCGGGCGCGTCTACGTCTCCTTCGAAAATCCGGTGGTCGAAGGGGTGACCGAGGCCTCGCCGACGCGGTTCGACTG
This sequence comes from uncultured Actinomycetes bacterium, assembly GCA_963766705.1. Taxonomy (GTDB): domain Bacteria; phylum Actinomycetota; class Thermoleophilia; order Solirubrobacterales; family 70-9; genus VAYN01. The sequence goes on along the minus strand of CAVYBE010000008.1, from coordinate 193,103 downwards.
GGCCGAGATGACGGTGACGCCCTCCTCCAGCGACGTGGCCAACCTGACCGCGGTGAACCAGTTCGCGATCGCGATGAAGATGGAAGCGATCAACGGCGCGAAAACGGAAGAAACGCTGAGCGAGGCCAATGCCGACACGGTCTTCAACGCGCTGCAGCAGATCCCCGGCGGGCCGCAGGCGACGGTCCGCAACGCCAAAGGCGAAATCATCCGCGTGCTCTCGCCGGTGGACAGCACCGCCTATCCGGACCTCGGCGAATACGTGCGCTCGATGGCCGGCAAGACGATCACCCTGCACACCGCCTTCTACAAAAGCCCGTTCGCGGTCACCGAATACAGCGGCACCTTCGCCCCCGACGGCTCGATCACGCTGGCAGGCGGCTACAGCACGCTCGGCGGCGCCGCGATGCCAGAACCGCCGCCGGCGACGATCACCATTCCCGCCGCCCAGCTGATCCCGGAAATCTACGCGCCGGTGACGCACGCCAACGACGCCGAAACGGCGATTCGCCGCGACCTGCTCGCCGGGTTCAGCACCGGCTTCTGGGGCGGCAGGTACGGCAACAACGCGATCGACTTCTGCCCTCCGAGCCAGCGGTCACCCCTGGAAGCGGGCTCGCTGTTCCTCTACTGCAACGCCGGCTTCACCGAACCCGCCTTCGGCGACGCCCGTGCGGCGCTCGAACCGTTCGCCGCCTGCAACCAGTACGCGGCGGTGATCAACCAGTACAGCGACTCCTACGGCAGCGCCTACAGCGACGCCGCGAAGAAGACGACGGTGAGCCTGGATCCGGCCAAGACCACGAAGCTGCGGCTGACGATCCTCCCCGACTCGGGCACCGCGATGCCCGTCAACTCCGGCAATCCGAACTGCGGCGCCGCGCCGCCGAGCCCGCCCGCGCCCACCCCGACCCCGACCGCGGCCCCGACTTCCACGCCGACCTCCTCGCCGCCCTCGTCCCCGGCCCCCACGGGTGCCGTCCACACTCCCGCGACTGCCCGTCCGAGGATCCACTTCCTCAAGCGCGACAACGTGAGGCGGGGCAAGGTGCGCGTCGCGCGGCTCTTCTGCGGCACCGCCTGCGGCCGGATCGTCGCCGTCGCCAAGGACGGCAAGAAGGTCGTCGCCCGGGTCAAGGCGCGGACGAAGTCCCACAAGCCCTTCGTGACGCTGCACCTGACCAAGGTGGGCAGGCTGATGCTGGCGCGCTCCCACCGGCTGGCGACCAAGATGCGCCTCTCGGTCAGGCCTCCCGGTGCCCGCTGGTCCCACTACGGCCACAAGGTCCTCCTCGTCCCCGGGCGGGCCAAGGCGGCCCACCGGACCCACACCCACTCGCGCACGCGCTAGCGAGGACCGCGTGTCGTGCGCCCGGCGGCTATTCGTAGCCGCCAGACGATCGACCCTACGCCCGGAGCCTCGTTTGAGACGGCACGCCACGGGTCGCGCTCTGCGCCTCGGCAGGCAGGAGGGGAAGAGGGCCAAAGGACGACCGCACGCCCCCCGTCTCCGGGGCGCGCGCACCGTCCTGTCTCCGCATCGCGTTCGTCCTCTTGGCCCAGTAGGCGGGCGTTAGGACGACCGCACACCGTCGGACGTTGGAAGGGTCAACCCCGCCGGGAGACGGCGGGGCGCCCCGCACATGCCGTCTCGGACGGGGGGCAGGCCGCCCGGCCTTGGGGTCGATCATCTAGCCGATCAGGCTCACGACGAGTTCAAGTACACGGTCACGCTCTTCTGCAACCGCCATGATTTCCCGCGACGAGTCCCGAAACCTCTTGGCACGCCAGGTCCAATGGAGGCGTCCGAGAAGGACATTTCCAGGCCCCGCAAACTCGATCGCGTACTTTCCGAATCCGCGTTCGTCCGTATGTTCCACAGGACCGAAGCCACGACACTGAGCGAAGTCGATCGTCTTGTACTTCACCGCCCTGCCCAAAAGCTTCCGCTTGCCAGCCGTACAAAGAACTCCGGTGGGATGGATGAAGGCCAGCGTGTCGGCATCCACGAGCGCCTCGATGTTGGCCGTCCCGAATTGAGCGTGGCTTACCGTGAGCACCGACGCGGGATCGACCCCCGCTTCACCCATCGCCTCTTCGATTCCTTCAAGATCGAACGTGGTGTGATTGTGATTGATCGGCGCGTTCGTGATCAGCTCGTTGAGTTGTGCGCTCATGTTCTCCTCCTGTCCTCTGCCGTGAAAATAGGCCGTGATACCGAGCCCGTACCGAAATGTATAGGCTTTATCGAGGAAGAGTCGTTCAGTCACTGTTAGACCCTGGGAGGAAGCGATTTCATATGGGATGGAGTCCGGAGAAGGATCGACATCAGAAGCCCAGCGAGAACCCGAATTCGAAGCCGGAGTTCCCGCCGAAGGATCAGCGCCCATCGGACAAGACGAAGCGCGGTCTGGGTCGCACCGCGATTCGAGGCGCGCAGGGAAAGCGCTGAATTCGTCGAAGGCCACCCCGCCGCCGCTCGTTCACTTGACCACACCAGGGCGTGGTCAAGTGAACACTCGTTGCCCGCGCCCACGCCCGTCGGGCGGAGCGGATGGGCGTGGGAGTCGCGTCACTCGTAGGTCAGCGCCTGCAGCGGGTCGAGGTGGGCGGCGCGGCGGGCGGGGACGATCGCGGCCAGCGTGCCCATGACGATGCCCAGCACCGCGATCAGGGCCAGGGTGCCGGTCGGCACGCTGATGTCGAGCGCCGTCAAGGTGCTTTCTCGCACCGAGTAGATCCAGACGAAGCCGACCAGCAGGCCGGCGGCGATGCCGGCCAGGCAGCCGGCGACCGAGATCAGCAGGCTCTCGTCGAGCATCGTGCGGCGGATGCGCCAGCGGGAGCCGCCGAGGGCGCGCAGGACGCCGATCTCCCGGGTCCGTTCGATCACCGACATCGAGAGCGTGTTGATGATCCCCAGCAGCCCGACGATCACGGCGATGCCGATGATCGCGTTGAAGAAGGCGAACTGCTGGTTGATCTGCTTTTCGTAGCCTTCCTTCACCTTCTCGTCGGAGACCGCTTCGGCGCCGGGGTAGTCGCGCGCCAGCAGGCGGTTCACCTGGCGGGTCAGCGGGCCGCGGTCGGCCGGGCTCGCCGCCGTCACCGCCAACTGCGAGTCGGTCGTGATCCCGTAGACCTGCCTCATCGTCGCCAGCGAGACCATCACCTCGTCGCCGCTCGCTTCGAAGGTTTCCAGCAGCGCGACGACCGGCGCGCGGCGGGTCCCGGACGGTCCTTTCAGCAGCAGTCGGTCGCCGACCGCGGCGCCGATGTCTACCGCGTACCCCTTGCCGAGGACGATGCCGCCCCGCGCCAGCCCGGCCATCGCAGTCGCGGTCGTCGCGCCTTCGTATTCGCTGTGGTCGACCCGCGGCCAGGCGGCCGGGTCGACCGCGACGAGCAGGCCCGGTTCGCCGCCGCCGGGCAGCTCCCGGGTGAAGACGACGCGCCGCGGGGTCACGGTACCGGCCGCGGGCAGGGCGGCGACCTGCTTGCGTAGGGAGGGAGAGAGGCCACCGGTCGGCGCCCCGTATTCGGTGTAGTCGAGCGGCTGGATCGTCAGGTCGCGGGCGAAGCGGGCGTTGATCTCGTTGGAGATCGAGCCGACGAAGCTGGCGCTCATCATCGAGTCGACGACGACCACCGAGAGCGTCACGATCAGCGCCGCCGCGGTCGCCGAGGTGCGCAGCGGGTTGGCCCGCACCGAGTCCGAGGCCAACCGGCCCTCGGCCGGCATCAGCGCCCGGATCGGCCAGGCGAGCGCCCGGATCAGCGGCATCACCACGAACGGCGCCAGCAGCACCATGCCGACGAACATCACCATCGTCGACCCGACCCCGACCAGGGTCGAGAGGAGGCCGCCGCTCTGGTTGCTGAACCAGAAGAGCCCGCCGACCAGGAGACCGGGGAAGAAGAGGACGAGCCCGGCCAGAGCACGGATCCGGCCCGGCCTGCCTTCGCCGGCGCCGCTGCCGGTGAGCGCCCGGATCGGCGGGATCCGCCCCGCCCGCAGCGCCGGGTTGAGGGCCCCGGCGATCGTCGCCAGCACCCCGACCGCGATCGCCGCGATCACCGACGCCGGGGTGATCGTCAGGGTCGAGACCGGCAGGCCGAAGAGGCTGCGCATGATTTCCGAGAGCAGGTAGGCGAGCCCGACCCCCAGGGCCAGGCCGAGCACCGAGCCGATCGCGGCGAGGATCACCGCCTCGCGCACGATCGAGACCGCGACCCGTCGACGCGAGGCGCCGAGCGCCCGCAGCGTGCCGATCTCCCGCATCCGCTGCAGCACGGTCATGTTGAAGGAGTTGAGGATCAGGAAGGCGCCGACGAACAGCGCCATGCCGGAGAAGAAGTAGAGGACGATGTCGAGGCCGGCGAGGGATTCGTTGGCTTCCTCGCCCACCCCGGCGGGCGTCCGGACGCCGACGCCGGGGCCGGTCGCCGCTTCGATCCGCCGCTGCAGGGCGTCGACCGAGACCCCCGGGGCGGCGATCACGTTGATCTCGTCCCAGGTCCCGAATTTGCCGGTCAGCCTGCGCGCCGTCGCGACCGGCATCGCCGCCGTCCCGTAGCCGCCGAGGTCGAGGCTGGAGGCGAAGCGGTAGATCCCGCTGACCCGCAGCGCCGCTTCGCCCGACGGGGTCGCCAGGCGGACCGTGTCGCCGACCGCGTAGCCGCGCTGCGACGCCCAGGATTCCTCCAGCTCGATCTGGTTCGGGGCGGTCGGTTCGTGGCCCTCCACCGTCTTCGCCCCCGACGTGTCGGGGGCGTTGAAGTCGATGCCGGCGACGAAGAGCGTGGCCGTCTGGGAGGTGTTTACCTCGCCGCCTTCGATCAGCCGGTAGACGCCGTAGACGGTGCCGCTGACGCCTTCCACGCCTTCGACCTGCCGCACCTTGTCGAGCGTGCCCGCCGGGACCGAGCCGACGCCCGACTTGCCGGAGACGATCAGGCTGGTGTTGCCGTAGACGGCGCCGTAGAGGTTGTTGAAGGTCGAGTGGATGGTGGCGACGAGGATCAGGACCCCGAAGGCCATCCCGACCCCGAGCACGATCCCCGCCGTGGTGAGCAGCGAGCGCAGCGGCCGCGCCCGCAGCGAGCGCAGCCCGAGCCCACCGAAGCCGCGCAGGCGGGCGCCGTGGGGGAGGGAGCGGGAAGCGGGCGGGGCGGCGTCGGCACTCATGCGGCGGTCCGCACCGCGACGCCGGACTCGACGTCGTGGAAGGCGCCGAGGACGCGCTCGGTGTCGCCGCCCGGGACCTCGCCGACGATGCGGCCGTCGCGCAGGAAGACGACCCGGTCGGCGAGCGCCGCGGCGCCGGGATCGTGGGTCACCATGACCACGGTCTGGCCGCCGTCGACGACGCGGCGCAGCAGGGCCATCACGGTCGCGCCACTCGCCGAGTCGAGGTTGCCGGTCGGCTCGTCGGCCAGCACCACGGTCGGGTCGCGCAGCAGGGCGCGGGCGATCGCCACCCGCTGCTGCTCGCCGCCGGAGAGCTCGGTCGGCAGGTGGGAGGCGCGGTCACCGAGCCCGACCATCCCCATCAGCTCGTCGACCCGCGCCGCGCGCCGGCCGGGCCGCTCGCCGTTGATCAGCGCCGGCAGCAGCACGTTCTCGGCCGCGGTCAGGGTCGGCAGCAGGTTGAAGAACTGGAAGACGAAGCCGAAGACGTCGCCCCGCATCCTGGTCAGCTCGTGGTCGGAGAGGTTGTCGTAGCGGCGGCCCGCGATCTCGACCGAGCCGCCGTCGGGGCGGTCGAGGGCGCCGAGGATGTGGAGCAGGGTGCTCTTGCCGGAGCCCGACGGCCCCATGATCGCGACCATCTCGCCCTCGGCGACGCGCAGGTCGATCCCGTCGAGGGCCCGCACCGCGGTCGCCCCGGCGCCGAAGTTGCGTTCCAGGCCGTGCGCCTCGAGGACCGGCGTGGCGCCGGTCTCCGCCGCCGTCGCACCGCCCTCCGCCGTGGCCCCGGACGTCGCCTCCTGGCGCCCGTCTCCCGCTCGCGTCGACTCGTCCCCAGACATGCCGCCAAGGTAGGGAGGGCGCGCGGCCCGGCCATCCGCAATTCACTGCACCGATCGCGTCGGGGATTGACGGACGCCGGCCCCGCCGCGCCGCCCTACCGTGGGCGCCATGAGCAAGCAAGCCGCGGTTCGGAACGATCCCAATCGGGTCCTCGTCGCCTACGGGACCAAGCACGGCGCCACCGCCGAGATCGCCCGGGCGATCGCCGACGCGCTGGGCGCGGCCGGCCTGCGGGTCGACCTGGAGCGGGCGGGCAAGGTGCGCTCGCTCGATCCCTACCGGGCCGTGGTGCTGGGCAGCGCCGTCTACGCGGGCCGCTGGCGGCGCGACGCGATGCGCCTGCTGCGCCGGTCGCAGCTGGCCGACCGCGAGGTCTGGGTCTTCTCCAGCGGCATGGTCGGCGAGGACCAGGGCGACCCCGCCAAACGCGAGCGCTGGACGAAACCGCCGAAGGTGCAGGCGCTCGCCGACCGGATCGGCGCCCACGAGCACGTCGTCTTCGGCGGCATGGTCGCCGAGGACGCCGGCTTCATGCGCAAGAAGATGGCCCGCGACATGCCGGCCGAGCTGCGCGACCGCCGCGACTGGGCCGCGATCGAGGCCTGGGCGCGCTCGATCGCCGCCGAGCTGCGGCGCGGCGCGGTTCCCTCCGCCTGACCCGCCGCGGCGCGCCGGCGCCGTTGGCCCCGAGCCGCGGGCCCGGGGCGCGTGCCGGCGCCTGGTGTGGCACGGCCGCGGTACGGGGACACGAAGTGGGTGGACATCGGCTTCGACACCGCGCTGCTGACCTTCGGCGCCCTGCTCTGGGTGGCGGCGATGCTCTCCGGGGTGATGAAAGGGACGGTGCTGTCGATCTCGGTCTTCTCGACCGCCGTCGGGGTCGGGATGGCGGAGTTGGGGGTCGTCCACATCGACCCCTCGAGCTCCGCGTTGCGCGACATCGCCGAGGCGACGCTGATCCTGACGCTGTTCTCCGACGGCCTCGTGGTGCGGCGCGAGCTGCTGCGACGGCACTGGGACTCGCCCGCCCGGGCGCTGGCGATCGCGATGCCGATCACCGTGCTGCTGATCGGGGTCGGGGCGAAGCTGCTGTTCGGGGCGCTCGGCTGGCCGGAGGCCTTCCTGCTCGGGGCGATCCTGGCGCCGACCGACCCGGTGGTGAGCACCGGCGTCGTCACCTCGCCCAACGTCCCCTGGCGGATCCGCAACGCGCTCAACCTCGAGTCGGGGCTGAACGACGGGCTGGCGGTGCCGTTCGTCCTCTTCTTCCTCGTCCTCTCCTCGCCCGCCGGCGGGGCGGGGCTCGATGCCCTGCGACTGGTCGGCGAAGCGCTCGCCGGGGCGGCGATGGGCGCCGGGCTGGGCTACCTGGCCGGCAAGCTGCACCCGCGCCTGCCGCTCGGCGGCCTCCCCGAGCACTACACCGGCATCTTCACGCTCGGCCTGGCGCTGACCATCTACGGGCTGGCGGAACTGACGATCGGCAACGGCCTGGTCGCCGTCTTCTGCTGCGGCATCACCCTCGCCCTGGCCGAGGAGGGGGGCGTGCCGGAGGAGTTCGCCGCCTTCAGCGAGTACGCGAGCTCGGTCGCCCAGGTGGTCGCCTTCTTCGCGCTCGGCGCGCTGGTGGTCGGGACCGGCCTCCACTCCTCGGCCTGGCAGCTGGCGGCGATCCTCGCGGTCGTCTTCCTGATCGCCCGCCCGGTGGCGGTGCGGATCGCCACCGTCGGCGCCGGCCTCGAGCGGCGCGAGCGCGCGTTCATCGCCTGGTTCGGGCCGAAAGGGGTCGCCTCGATGCTGTTCGCGCTGATCGTCCTCAACTCGGCCGCCGACAACGCCGCCCTGATCTTCAACGTCGCCGCCTTCGTCATCCTCGCCTCGATCGTCGCCCACGGCCTGACCGACACGGTCGCCGCCCGGCGCACCTTCCCGCAAGAGGAGTGAGCGACCCCGATCCCCGGGCGCGTTCGCAGTTCTCCGCGCTATGCGCGGAGAACTGCGAACGCCAGGGGACCGCCTCCCGACGAGTTCGCAGTTCTCCGCGCATAGCGCGGCAAAGTGCGAACGCGCTTGGGTGGATGCCGACGCGGGCGCCCCGGGGCTGGGGCGCAGCTCCTGGGCGCGGCGCTCAGGTGCGGCGTTCGACCCGCATCGCCCGCACCAGCCCCTGGCCGAGGTCGTGGCGCTCGGCGCCGATGCGGATCTCGAACGGGCCGTCGAACGGCTTGCGGCCGAGCATCTCCAGCTCGTCGCCGATCTGGATCCCCTCTGCGGCGAGGTAGCGCAGCATCTCCGGGTCGGAGTCGGAGACCCGGACCAGGGTCGCCCGCGCGGCGGGCTCGAGCTCGGCGAGGGCCTCGGTGGCCCCTTCGTCGATCTCCAGGTCCCGGGTCGGGATCGGGTCGCCGTGCGGGTCGAAGCAGGGGTCGCCGAGCTTCGCCGCGATGATCTCGATCAACTCGTCGGAGGCCGCGTGCTCGAGTTGCTCGGAGTAGCGGTGGACGTCCTCCCAGGGGATCTCCAGCGAGCGGTGCAGGAACAGCTCGAGGATGCGGTGGCGGCGCAGCACCCCGAGCGCCAGGCGCTCGCCCTCGGCGGTCAGCCGCACCCCCTTATATGGGGCGTGGTCGACCAGCCCGGCTTCGTCGAGGCGCCGCAGCATCGTCGACACCGAGCCGCTGGCGACGCCGAGCCGTTCGGCGAGGTCGGTGGTCGAGGCGCCGCCGGGCGTGCGGCGGGTCAGGGAGTAGATCGCCTTGACGTAATCCTCCGCCGCCGCCGAGGGACCAGGAGAGAGGTCGATGGTCGGCATCGTGCTCCCAGGATAACCGGGCGGGTCCCCTTTTTGGCGGCGATGACACCTCCTGGGTCACCCAAGAGACAGAAAGTTAGGCGGTGCTGACTTCTCTGTTAGGGTCCGCTCATGGATTCCGGGTCGGTCTCGCTGCCGGACTCCCCGTCGCTGGGCGGGACCAGTGAGCTGCGCCGCGTCCTCGCCCGCGGTCGCGTGCGCGGCGCGCTGGCGATCATGGGTCCCGCCTTCGTCGCCTCGGTCGCCTACATCGACCCCGGCAACTTCGCCACCAACTTCGCCGCCGGCGCCGAATACGGCTACCTGCTCGTCTGGGTGATCGTGATGGCCAACCTGATGGCGATCCTGGTCCAGTACCTGACCTCCAAGGCCGGCCTCTTCACCCGCAAGAGCCTCCCCGAGCTGTGCCACCAGGCCTTCCCGCGGCGGGCGAACGTCCTCCTCTGGGTGCAGGCCGAGGTCGTCGCGATGGCGACCGACCTGGCCGAGTTCGTCGGCGCCGCGCTCGGCCTCAACCTCGTCTTCGGTGTGCCGCTCTTCCCCGCCGGGCTGATCACCGCGGCGGTCGCCTTCGCCATCCTGGCGCTCGAGCAGCGCGGCTACCGCAAGTTCGAGCTGGCGATCATCGCCCTGCTGGCCCTGGTCGCGGCGGGATTCGTCTACGTCTTCTTCGCGGCGGGCGGGCAGGACTACGCCGGGATCGCGGGCGGGCTGATCCCGCGCCTGGAAGGCACCGGCACCCTCAGCCTCACCGTCGGGATCATCGGCGCGACCGTGATGCCGCACGTCGTCTACCTGCACTCGGCGCTGCAGCGCAACCGGATCCCGGCCGCCGACGCCGCCGAGCGCCAGACCCTGCTGCGCTTCAACCGCTGGGACTGCTTCATCGGCCTCGGCCTCGCGGGGCTCGTCAACCTCTCGATGCTCTGCATCGCGGCCGCCCTCTTCCACAAGCCGGGGCTGGAAGGCATCAGCGACCTCGGCCCCGTGCACGCCCACCTCGACACCCTGGTCGGCGGCGGCGCGGCGCTCGCCTTCGGCGTCGCGCTGATGGCCTCCGGCTTCTCCTCCTCCTCGGTCGGCACCTACGCCGGCCAGATCGTCATGGAAGGCTTCATGGGCTGGCGGATCCGGCTGCTGCTGCGGCGGGCGCTGACCATGCTGCCGTCGCTGGTCGTCCTGGCGCTGGCGGTCAACACCACCCAGGCGCTGGTCTTCTCGCAGATCGTCCTGTCCTTCGGGATCCCCTTCGCGGTCGTCCCGCTGCTGCTGATCACCCGCCGCGCCGACATCATGGGGGAGGGGGTCAACCGGCGCGCGACCACGGCGCTGATGACCGCGGTGACGGTGGTGATCACCGGCCTCAACGTGTACCTGATCGCGAGCGAAATCGGCGGGCTTCTGTAGGGCTCAGAGGCCGCGGGCGACGGTCAGCTCGCCGTCGCGCTCGGCCGCGAGCAGGCGTTCGTAGTCGGCCTCGTTCTGGTCGGCGTAGGCGACCGCGAACTCGGCGATCGCCCGGTCGAACGCTTTCCCCTTGCCGAGGTAGCCGGCGATCGCGGCGCGGTCGCCGCTGCGCGCGTGGGCGCGCGCCAGGGTCCAGCCGCAGAGCTCGGCGTAGCTCTCCATCGCCTCCGGGCTCAGCGCCTCGATGTCGGCCGAGGCCTTGCCGTCCCAGAGCTGGCGCACGTAGAAGTGGCGCTCGACCCCGTCCAGCCCGACCCCCTGCAGCCAGCCGAGGAAGATGTCGCCCGCCGCCTGCATCAGGCGCTGCCCGGCGACGACCCGCCGGCCGTGTTCGGAGTGCTCGCTCGGCCCGGCGAAGGGCTCGAGCACCGAGGCGCCGGCCTGCTTCACCTGCAGGAACAGGGGGTCATCGTGATCGCGCCCCATCATCAGCACGATCCAGGCCCGGGTGCCGACGCTGCCGACGCCGACCACCTTGTGCCCCGCGTCGACGAACTCGAAGCGGTCGAGGAGGGTTCCGCAGTGGTCGTCGACGGTCGACCGGTAGTGCTCGAGGAGGGCGGTCATCAGGCCGCGCACCTCCTCCGTGGAGAGGTCCCCGGTGAGTTCGGAGATCGGCATGAGGAGCGGCGGGCGGTTGGCGATCCGCAGGCCATCCGGGGTCTCTTCGGTCAGCTTGGCGAGCGCCCGGAGGCTGTCCTTGTTGCGCGCCTTGGCGACGTTCTTCTCGAAGCGGCGGCGGTCGGCGCGGCGCACCCGGCTCTGCATCCCGGAGACGACGTCCACGATGTCGAGCCGCGAGTACCAGACCTGGAGCTCGCCCATCGCCGCGAAGCTCCGCATCGCCTCGCGGTATTTGCGCCCGACCGCGAGCACGCAGCGACGGCGCCGGCGGGTGCCGAATTCGCGGTCGCGGCCGCCGATCTCGAAGCTCGCCGCGAGCCGCTTGACGTCCCACTCGAACGGCCCGGGCAGGGTCTCGTCGAAGTCGTTGATGTCGAAGACGAGGCGGCGGTCGGGGGCCTGGAAGGCGCCGAAGTTGGAGAGGTGGGCGTCGCCGCAGAGCTGCGCGCGGAGGCCGGTGTCCGGCTGCGAGCCGAGGTCGGCGGCCATGATCGCCGCGGCGCCGCGGTAGAAGGTGAACGGCGAGGCGAGCATCCGCCCGTAGCGGACCGGGACCAGCTCGGGGACCCGGGTGGCGTCCTGGGCGGCGAGGATCGCGAGCGGGTCGGCGCGATCCGGCGCGGGCTTCCACTCGGCGTGGGCGGAGCGGGGCAGGGCTCCGCGCGCCGCCCGCCCCGCGGCCCGCCCGGAGGTGCGGGGAGGGGGACCGGGCGGCGCGGGGGCGGGGGGCGCAGTCGATGCCATCCGTCCGAAGCTAGGAGGGGCGCCGGTGTCGGTCATCCGTTCGCGACCCCCGGGGACGATGCGGAGAACTACTGAGCGGCGGCGACCGCGCACTCGCGGCAGAGGCCGTGGACGAGGACCTCGGCCCGCGCGGCCTGGAAGCCGTGGTCGCCGGCGCCCGCCACGGCCGCGCCGAGGTCGAGGTCGGCCTCGACGTCCTCGATCGCGCCGCAGCGATCGCAGACGCGGTGGTGGTGGGGGTCGGGCCGCGGGTCGTAGAGGACGGCTCCCTGGGTGACGGCGAGCCGACGCACCAGGCCGAGCTCCTCGAACAGCTCCAGGGTCGAGTAGACGGTCGGCAGGGAGACGTTCGGCAGGTCCTCGTTGACGGCGTCGAGCACCTCCTCGGCGCTGACGTGGCGATCGAGGTCGCCCAGCACCCGGTAGATGAAGAGGCGCTGCGGGGTGACGCGCTGCCCGCGCTCGCGCAGGGCGGCGGCCAGGTCGTCGGTGGTCTGCTGTCTGGTCGCGGTGGCCATCTCTCCATCCAGGATAGCGACTCTCAGGTGCTCCTAACTCCTATATCTTAGGGATACCTTATTTTAAGTCGTTTGCTATAGTTCCCGCCATGGCATCGACCCCACAGGCACTCCTCGATCACTGGCGGGGCGCCGACGAGCGCGCCCGCCTCCTTCAGGTCGTCCAACCCGGTCTGGTCGGGTTGATCGACGGCACCGTCTCCACCCTGGCGCCGATCTTCGCCGCCGCCTACATCGCGGGCTCGCAGGCCGCCCTGCTGGTCGGCCTGGCCTCGGCGCTGGGCGCGGCGATCAGCATGGGGATCTCCGAGGCGCTCTCCGACGACGGTGAGCTGACCGGCCGCGGGAGCTCGCTGCGGCGCGGCATGATCACCGGCTTCGCCACCTTCCTCGGCGGCACGATGCACGCGCTGCCGTTCCTGATCCACGACGTGAACACGGCATTGCCGATCGCCTACGGGGTGGTCACCATCGAGCTGCTCGTGATCGCCTTCGTCCGCAAGCGCTACCTGAAGGTGGCGCTCAGCCAGTCGCTGGTCCAGGTGACGATGGCCGGGGCGATGGTCGCCGGCGTGGGCATCGCGATCGGCCACGCGTAGGCGGCGGTCGGCGCGGTCGTCGGGGGGCCGAGGCCGGGGCGAGATGAGCATCTGACATGCACAGGTACCCCCTGGGGGTATCTGATAGGGTCGGCCCATGGGTGTCCTGGAAGTGATTTGGCACGGGCTGCGCGACTCCTTCCTGATGGCGTGGGAGGTGTGGTGGGCCCTGGTGCTCGGCTTCTTCATCTCCGCCGTCGTCCAGGCGTGGGTGCCGCGCGAGCGGGTCGAAGGGCTGATGAGCGGCTCCGGCGCGCGTCCCGTCGCCTGGGCGACCGGGCTCGGCGCCGGCTCCTCCTCCTGCTCCTACGCGGCGATCGCGATCGCCAAGTCGCTCTTCCAGAAAGGCGCCTCGGCGGCGAGCGCGCTGGCCTTCCAGTTCGCCTCGACCAACCTGGTGTGGGAGCTCGGCCTCGTCCTCTGGGTGCTGATCGGCTGGCAGTTTACGCTCGCCGAGTACGTCGGCGGGATCGTGATGATCGTGCTGATGACGGTGCTGCTGCGCCTCTTCGTCAGCCGCCGGGTGGAGGAGGAGGCGCGCGAGCACGCGACCGAGGCCGACACCGGCCACCAGCACCACATGGCGGGCGAGGAGCTCGGCTGGCGCGAGCGCCTCACCTCGGCGAGCTCGTGGTCGGACGTCGCCCACAACTTCCGCGGCGACTGGCAGATGCTCTACAAGGAGATCGCGATCGGCTTCCTGCTGGCCGGCTTCATCGCCCAGTTCGGTCACGACTTCTTCTCCAGCCTGTTCATCACCGACGCGCCGGCGCCGCTGCCGACGATCGAGAACGTCCTCATCGGCCCGCTCATCGCCGTGCTCTCCTTCGTCTGCTCGGTCGGCAACGTGCCGCTGGCCGCGGTGCTCTGGTCGGGCGGCATCAGCTTCGCCGGCGTGCTCGCGTTCCTCTTCGCCGACCTGATCGTGCTGCCGATCGTGGCGATCTACCGCAAGTACTACGGCACCGCCTACACGGTGCGGATCGTCGCCCTGATGTTCGTGACGATGGTGATCGCGGCGCTCGCCGTCGACGGCCTCTTCAGCGTCCTCGGGCTGATCCCGACCGGGCCGCGGCCGGACAACTCCGAAATCTTCAGCTCGATCGAGCTCAACTACAAGCTGGTGCTGAACGTCGTCGGGGTGGCGATCTTCGGCGCCCTGTTCTGGGTGACCGCCCGCCGCGGCATCACCGACCCGGTGTGCGGGATGGCGGTCGACCGTGACAAGGCGGAGGCGCTGGAGCTCGACGGCAGGACCCACTTCTTCTGCTCCCCGCACTGCCTGCAGGCCTTCCAGGCGGACCCGGGGCGGTACCTGGACGGCGGCGCGCCCGCCGAGCCGCACCACGCGCACGAGCACGGCGCGGGCCACGCACCGGGCGCCTAGCCTCTCCTTGCGTGGTTCCTTTTCCCTCCATGGGGAGGAAAAGGAACCACGCGGGCTCAGGCGTCCTCGGCGAGGTGGCGCTCGACCAGCTCGATCAGCTCGGCGACATGGGCGTCGAACAGCGAGTAGAAGACGTGGCGCCCCTCGCGGCGACGCTTGACCAGCCGCGCCGCGCGCAGCAGGCGCAGCTGCTGGGAGCAGGCGGTGGGGCTGAGGCCGGCGGCTGCCGCCAGCTCGCCGACCGGCAGCTCCTCCTCGGCGTGGAGCCGCAGGACGATCCGCGTCCGGCCCGGGTCGGCCAGGAGCCTGAAGGTCTCGGTCAGCCGTTCCTCGCGAGCGTCGTCCATGGGTGGTCAGGAATCTAACCATCGCCGTTGTGCATATGTACGCAGTTGTGCATATGATGGCAGGACGATGACGGGCGCGGCGGAGACCGGACGCGGCGAGGTTGCACTATGAGCGCCGCGCACGCAGGGCACGACCACGGCGGACACGACCACGGCGGCGTCGGCCACAGCCACGGGGTCAGCGGGGACGCCGACCGTGGCAAGCTGGCGATCGCGCTGGCGCTGATCGTCGGCTTCATGGTGGTGGAGGTCGTCGTCGGCATCCTCTCCTCCTCGCTGGCGCTGCTCTCCGACGCCGTCCACATGCTCACCGACGCGGGCGCGATCGCGCTGGCGCTCGTCGCCATCCGCCTGGCGCAGCGGCCGGCCGAGGGCACCTTCACCTTCGGGCTCAAACGCGCCGAGATCCTCTCCGCGCAGGTCAACGGGGCGACGCTCGCGGTGCTCGGCGTGCTCATCCTCTACGAGGGGGTGACGCGCCTGTTCAACCCGCCGGACGTGCCCGGCGCGCCGCTGCTCGTCGTCGCGCTGGTCGGCATCGTCGTCAACCTCGCGGCGACCTTGACGCTGTCGAGGGCCAACCGCCAGAGCCTCAACGTCGAGGGCGCCTTCCAGCACATCCTCACCGACCTCGCCGCCTTCGTCGCCACCGCGATCGCCGGCGCCGTCATCCTCCTCACCGGCTTCGACCGCGCCGACGGGATCGCCGCCCTGGTGATCGCGGCGATCATGCTGCGCGCCGCCTACGGGCTGCTCCGCGACTCCGGCCGGATCCTGCTCGAGGGCGCCCCGCAGGGCCTCGATCCCGACGAGGTCGGCGAGGCGATGGTCGCGCACCCGGGCGTGGTGGAGGTGCACGACCTCCACCTCTGGGAGGTCAGCTCCGGCTTCCCGGCGCTCGCCGCCCACGTGCTGGTCGGTGAAGAAGACGACTGCCACACCCGCCGTCGCGAGCTGGAAGCGATGCTGCACGAGCGCTTCGGCCTCGAGCACACGACGTTGCAGATCGACCACGTCCGCAAGCCGCTGCTGCAGGTCGCGGTCGACGGCTGAGCGCCCGCCCCGCCCGACCGCGCCGCCCCGGCTGAAGTCGCCACCTCCCTCGACCGCGCCGCGCCGGCAATGCGCGGGCGGGGATCAATCCTCCGGTCGATCGCCGAGGGCCGCGGCGCCCGCCTCGGCGCCGAACGCGAGGCGGGCCACCACCGCCAGCCCCTGACGCGGGCCCGGCCACCGCGCGGCGAGGGACTCGGGGGTCGACCCGCGCAGGACGAAGCGCAGGACGACGGCGGTGACGACGGCGTCGTCGAGCTGGCCGGCGACCGGGATCACGTCGGGCACCAGGTCGATGGGCAGCGCGAGGTAGGCAAGCAGCCCGGCCAGGGCCGCCTTGCGCGACCGCGGCACGGCCGGGTCGGCCAGCAGCCGCCGGACCAGCACCACGCAGTCCGGGATGAAGCGGACCAGCGCCTTGGCGTCGCCGCGCCGGCCGCGGGCGACCAGGGCGAGGACCGCGGCGAGGTAGGCCGCGACGCAGACGGCGAGTGACGGCAGCAGCCAGGAGGTCACGTCTCCTCCAGTGTGACGCAGCCCGGCCGGCTCCCCCGTCGACCGCGGAGCCCGCGACCGCGGCGCGTCCCGGCGGCGACGCTACGCGGACGAGGGCTTCCGCGAGCGCACGAACGAGGCCCGCGCCGCGGCCAGCAGCAGGGCGCAGACCGCGATCAGCCCGAGGCCCGCGACGTCGTGGGCGGCGAGGTAGTAGACGAGCCCCCCGGCGGCCAGCAGGCAGGCGGTCGCGCCCGCGTAGGCGAGCCGGCGGTCCCAGCCGGGCTTCGCCGTGTGCCGGCCGTGCAGGAGGTTGATCAGGCCGAAGACGAGGAGGAAGGTGAGCGAGCCGAAGGAGACGATCTCGGTGATCCCGGGCAGCAGCGAGAAGGCCGCGCCGACCAGGGAGATCCAGAGGATCGCGTCGGCCGGGATGCCGTGGTGGTCGCGGCCGAGCGCGTCGGGCAGCTCCCCGGCGGAGCTGACGTCGCGGACCAGCCGGGCGGTCGAGAAGAGCGTCGCGTTGATCGCCGAGCTGGTCGAGAACAGGGCGGCGACCACCGCCGCCCAGAGGCCGAAGCTGCCCAGCGCCTTTTCGCCGACCACCGCGAAGGCGACCTCCTTTTCGGCGGTGATCGTCGCGTCCGGGAGGAGCATCTGGGAGGCGATCGTGACGCCGACGTAGACCGCCACGACGACCGCCACCGAGAGGTAGAGGGCGCGGGGAAGGGTGCGGCGCGGCCGCTCCAGGTCGTCGTAGTCGTAGGGGAGCAGCTCGAAGCCCTCGTAGGCGACGAAGATCACCGCGGCGCCGAGGAACGGACCGAGCAGCCCCTTGTTGTCGAGCGGCGCCAGCCGGGCGGTGGAGAACATCCCGAGCCCGACCAGGGCGATCCCGGCAAGCACCGCGAGCTTGGTGAAGACGACGATGTCCTCGGTCAGCCCCGAGGTGGCGACGCCGCGCAGATTGATGCCCGCGAAGGCCGCCATCACCGCGATCCCGCCAACCCGGGCGACGATCGACGGCAGGCCCAGCGCGTGGGCGAGGTAGTGGCCGAAGGTGAAGGCGTAGACCGCCAGCGCGAAGACGTAGCCCGCGACCAGGAGCCAGGCGACCCACGCCGCGGCGCGGGGGTGGCCCTCCTCGCGCAGGTAGGTGAAGGGCCCGCCCGCGCGGCCGGAGTGGAGCGCCAGCCGGGCGTAGGCGTGGGCCGTGAGCGCGGCGATCGCGCCGCCCAGCAGGAAGGCCGCGAAGGCCAGGTGGCCGGCGAGGTCGATCGTCACCCCGAGGACGCTGAAGATGCCGCCGCCGATCATCCCGCCGATCGCCATCGCGCTCGCCTCGCGCAGCCCGAGCAGCCCGCCGCCGGCCCGCTTCGCGCGGGTGCGGGGGTGGTAGGGCGGCTTGAGCCGGGTGGAGAGGCGGCGGGCGGGGGTCGGCATCGGGAGCTCGCCGGATCATCCCCGACGAGCCCCCGGTCTCGCTCAGCCCCCGGGAATCGCGTACTTGACCTTCTGGTGGCCTTTCGCGAGCACCTCCGGAACCATGCCTTCCGGCACCGTGAACCGACCCACCTGTGCCTTCCACCCGTTGGGGATGTGGCCGCCGGTCACCTGGCGGATCAGCTTGTAGGCCTTGGCGCAGCTGACCCCGCCTTCGGTCGAGATCTCCTTCAGCACCACGGTGTAGGTGCGGCCGCCGACCTTCGACTTCAACTTCTTGTTCGCGCATTGGTGCGCCGGCCGGGCGAGGGCGGCGCCGGGAGCGAGGGCGAGCGCGGCCGCCACCACGAGCGCGAGCACGATCGCCAGACCGCCTCGAGCGAGGAGGTGTGTGTGTTTCATCTTCAGCCTTTCTGGCGCCGGGCGCCAACGTTGGGTCGAGCGAGTATCGCGACCGATCCGAGCACCGATACAAGCTGTACGCCGCACGCGCGTACCCACTAGTCGCACAAACTCGCGCCACGGCTCGTGGGTTCGCGAACACACTGTTAGCTTGCTCGCCAGGGTGACCTCAGTGCTCCGTGCCTCGATCCCTCCGACCCGCCTGACCGGCACCGTCCCACCGATGAGCGCCACTCGACTCGACCGGGCGGGATGCGGGATGGCGGCACTGGCCATAATCGCCTCGCTGCTCCTCCTGGCGCTCGGCGCAGGCACGGCCCGCGCCGACACCGCGTTCGGCGGCGACCCCACCCAGGCGGTCAACCAGACGCTCAGCTGCCAGGACGGGGCGCCGATCCCGAGCCTCCCGGGATTCTCCTGGCCGGGGGCGCAGTCGTGCACCTGGTGGTGGACCAATCCCAGTGCCGGCTCCGACGTGGTGCCTCTTCCGGCGACCGGCGGGACCGGGACGATCACCAGCGTCACCCTGCCGGCGATGGCCAACCCCGGGCCGATGCAGGTCGTCGTCCTGACCTCGGCCATCACGGCGAGCACCGAACCGTCGAAGCCGGACTTCGCGTGCTGTCAGATCAAGGCGCTCAGCCCTCAGTTCACCGTTCCCGCCAACACCGTGTCGACCGTTGCGCTCGACCTGCCGGTGGCCTCGCAGGAAACGGTCCACCTCGAAGAACCGGGCGACACCTGGTTTGGCGACTGGGTGGCCGTCTCGGTGCTCTCCCCGACCGCGACGCTGCCGCTGGCCTACACGGGTCAGACCAGTGAAACCACGATCGCGAACGCCGACGTCGACGACGCCTATTACCCGGCCCCGGCACAGCCGGCCGAAAACTTCGTCGAACCGATCGACCCGCAGGGGTACCAGCTGCTGGCGCGGTTCACGCTGGCCGAAGCGGGCGCACCCGGGGCGGGCGGCGCCCCCGGCGGCGGGGGCGGCGAAGGCGCCGCACCCGCACCGGCGCCCGCCCCTGCGCCCGCGCCCGCGCCCGTGCCCGTGCCCGCGGGGCAGGGACTGAGGCTTGCCCACGGCGCCGTCGCCGTGGGTCCGGACGGACGGGCGGTGCTCGGCAAGGTGAGCAACCCTCCGGTCGCCGCCACCGTGCAGAAGCTCCTGCTCCCGTCGCGCGGCGCCCACGGCTCCGCCCTGCGGAAGAGCCGGGCGTCGAGCCTGGTGCTGGGCAAGGGCGCCGCGAAGGTCCCGGCCGGCAAGACCATGCAGCTGCGGGTGCGGCTGACCGGGCGCGGGCGCCGCCTCCTCCATCGCCGGCACCACCTGAGGGCGACCGTGCGGATCAAGATCACCGGCGCCGAAGGAGGCCACCGAACCGTCACCCGCAAGGTGCGATTGCGCTGGTCGGCGAAGCGTCGGCGGGGGTAGTCGCCGACCCCTTTCCCGGTCGGCGACCGCGGTGGAGAATCCATTCCGTGCCCGGTGCCCTCGAAAACTCGCTCCTCGAACTGGTCGGCGAAGTCTTCGGCCTCCTGGAGATGGCGGAGCTGCGCGACGGGATGCTGGCGGCCCTGGTCGCCGCCGTCCCCTGCGACTGGGTCTCGCTCAACGACGTCGGCCCCAGCCCCGGGGAGACGTTCGCGATCGTCCGCCCGGCGCTGGCACCGCGATGGCACAAGGCGTTCGCCCGCCACGTCCACCAGAACCCGATGCTGGTGCACTGGTTGCGTACCCGCGACAGTCGCGCCTACCGCTTCTCCGACCTCGCCTCCGAGGAGGAGCTGCGTGCGCTCGACCTTTTCCGCGAGGTGTACGAGCCGCTCGGGCTGCGGTATCAGATCGCCTTTCACCTGCCCGCCGCCTCCGACCGGGTCCTGGCGGTGGCGCTGAGTCGGCGTAGCCGGGACTTCAACGACCGCGAGCGCGACCTCCTCGACCGGGCTCGCCCCTACCTGACGCAGGCCTACCGCAACGCGCTCGCCTACGAACGGGCCAGTCGCTACGGCCCTTCTGCCGGCGGCACCGGCCAGGTGAGCCTGTTGCGGGGCGAGGGTCTCACCGCTCGCCAGGCCGAGATCGTCTCGCGGATCGCCCGCGGCGCCTCCAACGCGGAGATCGCCTCCGATCTGGGGATCGGCGAGCGCACCGTCCAGACCCACCTGCGCCGGGCCTACCGGCGACTTGGCGTCAGCAGTCGCTTCGAGGCCGCCCAGCGTGTCTGGGCACTGACCCAGGGTCACCCACCCGACGGTCGGCCGCCGGTGACCGCGGCCGATGGCCCGATGCCGTTCGCCCCGTCCTGACCGGGCCGGGGGACGGTGCCGATCCCGTCGGTCCCCGCGGCCAGTGCCGCCGCCTGGGCGGCGGCCTCACGGATCGTGCCCGTCGTCGTCTTCGGGCCCGAGGCCGGGAGGCCGGCGCTCGCCGAGTTCGATCTGGCGGGCGAGGCGTTGCCGCTCGAGGAAGCGCTCGGGGTCGAGGATGCCCGACGCCGCCGCCCTGGAGATCGCGCTGCCGCCGGGGCCCCGGAGCACGATCGCGCAGCCGACCGCGGCGATCGCGCCCACCAGGGGACCCAGCACGTAGACCCAGAAGGCGGAGAAGTCGCCGGCCACCAGCGCCGGGCCGAACGAGCGGGCCGGGTTCATCGAGGCGCCGCTGACCGGCGCCGCCCACATCCCGGCCAGGGCGATGTAGCCGCCGACGGCGATCGCCGCGATCGCCCCGACGTTCTGCGCCGCCGAGGCGGTGCCGAGGATGACGCTGACCAGGCCGAGCGTCAGCACCGTCTCCAGCAGGAGCGCCTGCCAGCCGGCGTAGCCGGGGCCGGGCACGGTCACCCCGAGTCCCCCGACGTCGCCGAAGACGGCGCGCAGGAACAGGCCGGCCAGCACGGCGCCGGCGAGCTGAATGAGCACGTAGCCGGGCACCCGCTTCCAGGGGAAGTCGCCGCGCAGGGCGAAGGCGATCGAGACGACCGGGTTGAGGTGGGCGCCGGAGACGGCTCCCATGAAGAGGATGATCGCCATCACCATCAGACCGGGCGCAGCGGTCGCTGCGGCGAGGCCGATCTGCCCCTTCGCGTGGAGCAGCCCGCCGCCGGCCGCCACGAGGACGAGGAAGAAGGTGCCGAGCAGCTCGGCGAACAGTCGGCGCCACTCCCGCCGCGGATCGTCGAAGTCCCTGCGGTCGCCGAACTCGAGGACGAGCAGGGACCCGGCGCGGGGGGCGAACGGCGCTCGCGGTCCCCCTGCCTCCTCGCCCGAGCCCTCGGTGCCGGCCGGATCGCGCATCAGGCGGCCGGCTCCCCGGCGGCACCGACCGCCCGCGTCGCCCCGGCGCGCCGCCGGTCCAGCCACGCGTAGGTCCACAGCTTGACCTGGTCGAGCGCCAGGATCCAGACGATCGCGTAGCCCCAGGCGAGCCCCACGAGCCCCCAGCCGATCGGCTCCATCAGGATCCCCCAGGCCGCCATCAAGGTGGCGATCACCTTGGTGCCGATCACCGCCGCGAGCAGTACCGGGGCCGGGAACGGCCGCGACCACAGCCGGTCCCTGGTGCGGGCGACGAAGAGGGTGAGGTGCCCGGCGACCGAGAGCTTCAGGTACATGAGGGTCTGGATCTCGGCGTGGCTGACGTCGAGGAAGCCGACCGCGATCCCGACCAGCGAGAAGGACTCGATCACCCCGGCGACCCCGAGCACCGTGGCGATCGCCAGCACTTCGCTGAGGTCCCAGCGCTCGGGCCGGGGTGAGGGCCGGACCCGGTCGTAGGCGATCGTCAGGATGGCCGCGTCGTTGAGGATCGCCAACAGGACGATCTGGATCGGGGTCACCGGGAAGAAGTTGAAGACGACGATCGAGAGGGTGACGAAGAGGACGACCCGGATCGTCTCGGTGATCCTGTAGATCGCGTAGTTGGCCATCCGCCGGAACACCTCGCGGGCGCGCTGGATCGCCTCGACGATCACCGAGAGCCCGGAGGAGAGCAGGACGATGTCGGCGGCGGCGCGGGCCGCGTCGGCGGCCCCGGAGACGGCGATCCCCGCATCGGCGCGGGCGAGGGCGGGAGCGTCGTTGACGCCGTCGCCGGTCATCCCGACGATGTGGCCGCGCGACTGCAGCGCGGCGACGATCCGGAACTTATCCTCCGGCACCACTTGGGCGAAGCCGTCGGCGTCCTCGACCCGGCGCTCCATCTCGGCGCCCTCGAGGCGCTCGATCGCGCTCGACTCGAGGATGTCGGAGCCCATCCCGACCTCGGCGGCGATCTCGCGGGCGATCTCGACCCGGTCCCCGGTCACCATCTTCACCTCGACGCCGAGCGCCCGCGCCCGCTCGATCGTGGCGCGCGAGTCCTCCCGCGGCGGGTCGGCGATCGCCAGCACGCCGGTGAGTCGCCAGTCGCCGTCGTCGGCCCGGGCGACGGCCAGCGCCCGTTGGCCCTTGGCGGCGAACTCCGCCGTCGCCCTCTCGACCCGCGCCGCGCCCGGGTCGTCGGGGCCACAGAGGTCGACGATCGCCTGCACCGCTCCCTTGGCCACCCGGTACTCCTCGCCGCCCGCCTCCCGCACCCGCGCCTCGGCCCGCTTGCGGTCGGCGTCGAAGGGATCGAAGTCGAGCACCTCGTAGTCGTCGTGCCGATCCGCCAGGGCGCCCAGCACGGCGGCGTCGACCGGGTCGCCGCCGTCCGGCTCGACCGTCATCGCCGCCTCGCGCAGCACCGCGTCCCGGTCGCCGCCCGCGGCCACCGCCACCACGTCGGCGACCGCCAGCTCGTTGCGGGTGATCGTGCCGGTCTTGTCGGAGCAGAGCACGTCGACCCCGGACATCTCCTCGACCGCGGGCAGGTGGCTGACCACGGCCTCGTGGCGGGCGAGGTAGCGGGCGCCGACCGCCATCGTCACCGAGAGCACCGCCGGCAGCGCCACCGGGATCGCCGCGATCGTCACCACCAGCGCGAACTCCAGCGTTTCGGAGACGCTCGTGCCGCGCAGCAGCGAGACCACCACGATCACCGCGATCAGCGCCATCGCGATGCCGATCAGGTATTTGCCGATCGAGAAGATCGCCGCCTGGAAGTGGCTTTCTTCCGGTCCCTCCTCGGTCAGCTCGGCGGTGCGTCCGAACGCGGTCTGCGAGCCGGTCGCCAGCACGCGCAGCCGCGGCGTCCCGCGGGAGACGACGGTGCCGGAGAAGAGATCCTCGCCAGCTCCCTTGTCGACCGGCAGCGACTCGCCGGTGAGCGCCGACTCGTCGACCTGCGCCGTGCCCGCGAGGACGTGGCCGTCGGCCGGGACGACGTCGCCGCGGGCCACCGTCAGCAGGTCGCCGGGGACGATCTCCTCGGCCGCCACGTCCGCCCAGGCGCCATCGCGCCTGACCCGCGCCCGTTTGGCCAGCCGCTCTTTCAGCGCGGCAATCGCGTCGGCGGCCTGGTGCTCCTCCCAGAAGCCGACCAGCCCGTTCAGCAGCAGCAGGGCGCCGATGATGCCGAAGTCCGGCCAGCGCCCGGTGACCGCGGTCAGGACCAGGGCGACCTCGATCATCCAGGGGATCGGGGCCCAGAAGTGGGAGAGCAGCTCGAGCAGCACGTTGCCCCCCTCTTCCCGCAGCGAGTTGGGGCCGTAGCGGGCCAGGCGCGCCGCCGCCTCGGCGCCGCTCAGTCCCGCGTCGTCGGCGAGCTGCGCGTCGGCCTGCCGGTCCTCCTCGGTCCGCTGGTCGGAGGCGCCGCGGTGGGTGGGTCCGGTCTGCGCGCTCGCCGCGTTCGGCATGCAGCGAGGATAGGAGTCCGAGGCCCCGGCTCATCCGTAGATGACCGACCGTTCCGGGGTGGGGAGGCCGACGCCCCCGGTCGCATCGGCTAAGGTGCGGCCGGTCAGATGAGGCCCTGACGCAGGGGCGCCGCCTCTCGAACCGCCGGAGACCAAAACGGCTGATGGCTTCTTTCGCCAAACCGCAACACAGCGAAAGGAGCCCCTGAGTGCCGAAGGACAGACGCGAGATCGCCGCCATCTTCGCGGGGGGCGCGGTGGGCGCGCTGGCGCGCGCCGGGCTCGGCGAAGCGTTCCCGCACGCGGTCACCAGCTGGCCCTGGCCGACCTTCATCGCCAACGTCGCCTCCGTCTTCCTGCTCGGCTACTTCGTCACCCGGCTGCAGGAGCGGCTGCCGCTGTCGAGCTACCGGCGCCCCTTCCTGGCGACCGGGATCTGCGGCGGGCTCTCGACCTTCTCGACGATGCAGGTGGAAGTCGTGCAGATGCTCGACGCCGGCGTGCTCGGGCTGGCCGCCGCCTACGTCGCCGGTAGCGTCCTCGCCGGGTTCGTCGGCATCCACGTCGCCACGGCGGCCGTGCGCAGGCTGGGGGTGCGGGGATGAACGTGGCGGTCTGGGTCGGTGTCGCCCTGCTCGGCGGGGTCGGCGCCTGCGCGCGGTTCCTGCTCGACGGCGCGGTCGGCTCGCGGGCGGCGGTCGACTTCCCACTCGGCACCTTCGTCGTCAACGTCAGCGGCGCGTTCGTGCTCGGCCTGCTCTCCGGGCTCGCGCTGGGGGCGAACGCGGCGCTCCTGGCCGGGACGGCGACGGTCGGCGCCTACACCACCTTCTCCACCTGGATGCTGGAGACGCACCGGCTCGGCGAGGACGGCCGGCAACTGCCGATGGCGCTGAACGTCGTCGTCAGCCTCGCGGTCGGGATCGGCGCCGCGGCGCTCGGCCGGGCGATCGGGAGTGGGCTGTGAGCGCGGCCGTCTCGCCGAGTCAGCAATCGCTGAAGCTGACGACCTACTTCGGCGAGCGCGAACGGGCGGGCGCCGAGCTGGTCGCCGACCGGCTGCTCGACCTCTACGGGGCGGCCGGCCTGCAGACCAGCGTCCTGATGCGGGGGACGGAGGGCTTCGGCCTCAAGCACCAGCTGCGCACCGACCGGCTGCTGACCTTCTCCGAAGACCTGCCGATGGTGTCGGTCGCGGTCGACACCCGGGAGCGGATCGAGGCGGTGCTCGAGGACGCGGTCGCGCTGAGGCGGGGCGGGCTGGTGACCTTGGAGCGGGCGCGGCTGGCGAGCGGGGAGGTCGGTGCGCCGGAGCTGCCGCAGGAGCTCCACGAGGCGACGAAATTGACGATCTACCTGGGTCGCCAGGAGCGGGTCGAGGGGACGCCCGCCTTCGTCGCGGTCTGCGACCTCCTGCACCGCCGGGGGATCGCCGGCGCGACCGCCTTCCTCGGGGTCGACGGGACCCTGCGCGGCACCCGCGAGCGGGCGCGCTTCTTCGGCCGCAACCGCGAGGTGCCGATGATGCTCGTGGCGGTCGGCGACGGGCCGCGCATCGCCGCGGTCCTGCCCGAGGTGGGCAGGATGCTGGGGCGGCCGCTGCTCACCCTGGAGCGGGTGCGCGTCTGCAAGCGCGACGGCGAGCTGCTGGCCCGTCCCCACGCGCTGCCGAGCGCCGACGAGCACGGCTTCGACATCTGGCAGAAGTTGATGGTCTACACGTCGGAGTCGGCTCGGCACGACGGCCGGCCGATCCACGTCGCCATCGTCCACCGGCTGCGCGAAGCGGGCCTCGCCGGCGCCACCGCGTTGCGCGGGGTGTGGGGCTTCCACGGCGACCACGCCCCGCACGGGGACCGCTTCCTCTCCCTGACCCGCCACGTCCCGGTCACCACGATCGTCGTCGACCGGCCCGAGCGGATCGCGCTGGCCTTCGAGATCGTCGACGAGCTGACCGCCGAGCGCGGCCTGGTGACCAGCGAGATGGTCCCGGCGCTGACCGCGATCAACGGCGACGAACGCCGCGGCGGCCTCGACCTCTCCCGCCACCGCTTCTGACCGCGCCTCCGTCCCGCCGCCCACCCGCCGCGTTCGCACTTTGCCGCGCTATGCGCGGAGAACTGCGAACGCTGCGGGAGGCGCCCCGACGCGTTCGCACTTTGCCGCGCTATGCGCGGAGAACTGCGAACGCCGCCGGGGGGCGCTGGGGGTGGTTTCGGGCGATCCACGGTTTGCAGGGGAATCTCTACGGATTTCGGATCGCTCGTGGAGGCGCAGCATTCGGGGGATGAAGACGCGTTCACCCTCGGTCGGCGGAGCCGTGCTCCGTTTCGCCCTCGGCGGCCTGGTGGCGCTCGCCGTCGCCGGGGTCGTCAGCTACCTGGTGCTGCGCAACGTCGGCACCAACGAGGCGCTGAAGAACGCCCGCCAGCTGACCGAACTGGTCGGCAAGGGGATCGTCGAACCGAACCTCACCCGCGGCGTGGTGCGCGGCGACCCGGCGGCGCTGGCGCGCTTCAACCGGGTGATCGAAGAACGGGTGCTACGCGACCCGATCGTCAGGGTGAAGCTGTGGGCGCCGGACGGGCGGGTCGTCTACTCCGACGCCAAGTACCTGATCGGCCGCCGCTTCAAGCTGGGCGAAGACGAGGTCGCCTCGCTGCGCAACGGGACCGTCGACTCGGGCATCAGCGACCTCTCGCTGCCCGAGAACCGCTCCGAGCGCGGACAGGGCAAGCTGCTCGAGGTCTATCTGCCGATCCGCGACCGCGGCGGGCGCAAGTTCCTCTTCGAGGCCTATCAGCACTTCAGCACGGTGACCGCCGGCGCCCACTCGATCTGGGTCGCCTTCCTGCCCGCCCTGGTGCTCGCGGTCGGCGTCCTCTATCTGCTGCAGCTGCCGATCGCCGCCTCGATGGCGCGCCGGCTGCGGCGCGGCAACCGCGAGCGCGAGGAGCTGCTGGAGCGGGCGGTCGACGCGTCCAGCACCGAGCGGCGGCGGATCGCCGGGGACCTGCACGACGGCGTGGTCCAGGACCTCGCCGGGCTGTCCTTCACGCTCGCCGCGGCGGCCGAGCGCAGCCGCGCGCAGGGCGACGACGCGGCGGCGGAGGAGCTCGGCCGCGGCGCCGCGCAGGCGCGCCAGAGCGTCCGCGGGCTGCGCAGCCTGCTGGTCGAGATCTACCCGCCCAACCTGCGCCAGGCCGGCCTCGGCTCGGCGCTGACCGACTTGCTCGGGCCCGCCTCCTCGCGGGGGATCGAGACCCACGTCGAGATGGCGAGCGGGCTGGAGCTGTCCGAGGAGGACGAGGCGCTGATGTTCAGGGTCGCCCAGGAGGCGGTCCGCAACGCGGTCGGCCACGGTCGGCCGCGGCGGATCGACGTCACGGTGGCGGCGCGCGACGGCGAGGCGGTGCTCGAGGTGGCCGACGACGGGGCGGGCTTCGAGCCGGCCGCCGAGGAGAGCGCCGCCGAGGGACACTTCGGCCTGTCGATGCTGCGCGATCTAACCCATGAGGCAGGAGCCACCTTCACGGTCGAGTCCGCGCCCGGCGCCGGGACGCGGGTGCGGGTGGGGGTGCCGCGGCGATGATCCGCGTGCTGCTGGCCGAGGACCACCCGGTGGTCAGGGCGGGGATCGAATCGCTGCTCGCCGTCGCCGAGGACATCGAGGTGGTGGGCGCGGTGGGCGACGGGGAGGAGGCGGTCGCCCGCGCCGCGGAGCTCGAGCCCGACGTGGTCGTGATCGACCTCTCGATGCCTCGCCTCGACGGGATCGCCGCCACCGCCCGGATCGTCGCCGCGCGGCCCGGCGCCCACGTCGTCGTCCTCACCGCCTTCGCCGACCGCGAGCGGATCCTCGGCGCGCTCGACGCCGGCGCGCTCGGCTACCTGCTGAAGGACGCCCCGCCGGAGGAACTGATCGGCGGCATCCGCGCCGCCGCCCGCGGCGAGTCGCCGCTGGCGCCGAAGGCGGCGAGCGAGCTGCTGGCCGCGCGGGCGGGCCGGCGGGACGCCGACCTGACCGACCGCGAGCGCGAGGTCCTCGCCCTGGTCGCCGATGGGCTGCCGAACAAGCTGATCGCCCGGCGCCTGGAGATCAGCGAGAAGACCGTCAAGGCCCACCTGACCCGGGTCTTCGAGCGGATCGGCGTCACCGACCGCACCCAGGCCGCCCTCTGGGCCCGCCGCCACGGCATCGGGTCGCCGCAGTAGGGCGGGGGCGGCGGAGGAAGGACCGCGGGCGAGGGAGGGGGCGGTGGGCCACCGACGCCGGCACGGCAACGGCCCGGCGTGGGCCGGGCCGGGTGCTCCTCGATGCGTCGGAGGCGGCCCCGCCACGTTGCGAGGCCGCCAGGGGCGGGCACGTCCCGTCCCTACCGGCGCGAGTTACGCTCGTGCTTCTTGCCGTGGTCCTTGCTGCTCGAGTCGTGCTTGCCGCTGCGGTCGTTCTTGCTGTGGTCGCGGCTCGAGTTGCCGCGGTCCCGGCTCGAGGTGCGGTCGGGGCTCGACTTGACGTCCTTGACGTTGGTGACGTGGTCGCGGCTCTGCTGCGGCGCCTGGTTGGGGCTCGCGGCCGCCGCGACGCCGGTCGCGCCGAGGGCCAGGGCGCCGGTGACGCCGGTCACTGCGAGAAGTCGGGTGAATTTGTTCATGTCGCTCACTCCTTGGTGGGGGTGGTTGGTGTGTGACATGAGCATGCGCCTGTAGCGGTCCGGGTCTCAAGAAGACATTGGTCCTAGGACCCCCGCCCGGCGCGGTCGTCCTAACGTCCGTCTACCGGACCAAAGGACGACCGCGATGTCGAGACCGGACCAAAGGACGACCGCGATGTCCGGACCGGACCAAAGGACGACCGCGATGCCCGGACCGGACCAAAGGACGACCGCATTCGGGCGGCGCCGTGGCGTTCGCAGTTCTCCGCGCTATGCGCGGATAACTGCGAACTCATCCGGGGTCGGCCTGCGCGTTCGCACTTTGCCGCGCTATGCGCGGAGAACTGCGAACGCCATGCGCGGGGCGCGTCGTCTCGCGTGGCCGGTGGCCGGGCGGCCGATCAGCTAGGAATCAACCATCTAGCCCGTGTACGGGTGGGTGGGGGTGGTGCCGTTCGGGGCCAGCAGGTCGAAGCCGTCCGGGATCTTCAGGTGATCGTGGCCGGTCCCCGGTTCCCCGGTGGTCCCGTACTGCCAGACGATCTTTTCCGTCTTCGGGTTGATGATCACGATCCGGTCGCGGTAGTCGTCGTTGGCCGCGATCAGCCCGTTGGGCAGCCGCTCGGCGAGGCTCGGGTGGTTCAGCATCCCCTTGCCCGATTCCGGCGCGTAGGACCAGAGGATCTTCCCGGCGCGGTTGAATTCCAAGATCCCGCCCGGCTTCGTGTAGTCGGCGACCAGGTAGCGGTCGGGGCCGAGCTGCTGCGGGTCGGAGGGGTATTCGATCGGCAGCTGGACGCTCCAGTTGAGCTTCCCCTGCGGGGTGATTTCGTCGATGTAGGAGCCGTTGACCTCGGAGACCAGGATGTTGCCGTTGGCCAGCGGCGTGTCGCCGTTCGGTGACCCGAGGTAGTTCGGCGGTTCGTGCGTGCACGCTTCCGGGCTGCCGAATTCCTTCAGGATCTTCTTCTGCGGGGAGATCAGCAGGATGCGGCAGTTCTGCGCGTCGGCGACGGAAATGGTCCCGTTTTTCCACAGGTAGGCATCGTCGGGCTCGTGCAGGTAGCCAGGTTCGGAGCCGGTCACGCCCGGGTGGCCATAGGACCACAGCAGCTTGCCTCCGGGATAGGAGAGCTGCACGATCCGCTCGTTCTGCTCCTCGTTGGAGATGATCTGGTGGCCGCCGTGGGTGAAGAAGGCGTCGTCGGGGAAGTAGAAGCCGCCCGGCGGTGCCGGGTGCGCCTTGGAGGGGAAGCGCCAGAGCACCTTCTTTTCCGCGTTGACGACCAAGATCCGGTCGTTGCCGCGGTCGGCGATCATCAGCTTCCCGGAGAAGGGCCATTCCTTCGCGGCGCTCGCCGTGCCGCCTTCGCCTTCGGAGCCTTCGCCGCCTTCCGAGCCTTCGGAGGCGCTCTTCGGCGGCGCCACCTTCTTGCGCACGACTTCGAGCTTCACGATGTCCGCCAGGGCGGTGCCGCCGGCGCCGGTGCCGCCGATCAGGTAGGCGGTGGAGCCGACCGTCGCGGCCGCGCCGTCGGCCGTCGCGCGCGGCAGGGTGCCCGCCGCGGTCACCTGCTTCTTGCCCGGGTCGAAGCGCCAGATCCGATCGCTCGGGTGCCCGTTCTGTTCGCCGCCGAGCACGTAGATCGCCTTGCCGAGCACCACCGCGCTCGCGTGCGACACCGGGGCCTGCAGGTGCCCGACCACCCGCGCCTTGCCCGTCTTCGGGTCGACTTCCTGGATCGCGTTGCTCGCCGAGCCGCCCACCGACTCGCCGCCGAAGGCGTAGATGCGCCCGCCGAGCGCCGCCGCCGCCAGGTAGCGGCCCGGGGTCGGGAGCTTCGCGACTTCCTTGAACCTCGTGCCGTCGGTGGTCGCGAGGACCGAGGCGATCGCTTCGCTGCCGTCGTAGCCGCCGAGCACGTAGGCGGTCTTGCCGACCGTCACCGCGCTGAGGTCTGAGCGCACCGTCGGCAGGCGCCCCACCAGCGCCGCCGTGGTGCCTTCGGCGACCGCCCCGCCGGAGGTCGCCAGCGCCTGGACCTGGTCGGTGCTCGCTTCGGTCCCGCCGCCGAACACCAGCACCTCGTTGCCGAGCGCCACCGCGGCGGCGTCGTGCAGCGGGCCGGCCAGCGCCCCGACTTCCCGCAGGCCGCCGGAGGGGCTGAGCTGGAAGACGCCGCCGACCGAGCTTTCGCCCGAGTCGAGGCCGCCGAGGATCAGGGGGCCGCCGCGCATCCCGACCACCGACTCGCCGGAGATCGGCGCCGGCAGCGGCTTCGGAGCCGCCTGGGCGACCAGCTTTTCGGTGAACTTCGGCGGATCGGACTTGGCCGTCGCGCCGCCCCCTTCGCCGCCACCGCTCGTCGCCAGCACCACCACGAGGATCAGGACGACGATCCCGCCGAGCGGGATCAGGAGGCGTCGCCGGCGTTGGGCACGCGAAGGCGTGCCGGGACGTGACCGCCGGCGCGCAGGCTCGAGGGGGGACTGCATACGGACGAAAATATCCCTTCCCCGTGTAAAACGACGATGAGATTCCCGATCGTGCCCGGCGGGGGACTACGGATGACCGGGATTCCCGCCTCCACGAAGATCGGCCCGTGCGCCGCCTGATCGGACACCGGGCCCGGATCCTCGCCGCGACCGCGCTCGGCGCGATCGTCGTCGGCGGTGCCCTGCACCTCGCCGGGGAGCCGGCGCTCGGCGACACGGTCTGGCGGGCGGTGCTCGTCCTGCTCGCCGCCGAGCTGGCGGTGGAGGTGGGGTGGACCGTGCTGGTCGAGCACCACATGGGGGTCGACACGATCGCCCTGGTGGCGATGGTCGGCGCCCTCGCGCTGGGGGAACTGCTGGCGGGCGTCGTCATCGGCCTGATGTTCTCCGGCGGCCTGGCGCTCGAGGAAATCGCCTCGGCGCGGGCGCGCCGCGAGCTCACGGCGTTGGTCGAACGGGCGCCGAAGCGGGCCCGGATCCGGGTCGACGGCGGCCTGCGCGAGGTGTCGGTCGAGCAGGTCGCGGCGGGCGACGTCGCCGTCGTGCGCACCGGCGAGGTGATCCCGGTCGACGGCACGCTGCTGAGCGACAAGGCGGTGGTCGACACCAGCACCCTCACCGGGGAGCCGCTGCCGGTCACCCTCGCCGGTGGCATGTCGGTGCTGAGCGGGACCGCCAACGCCGGCGCGCCGTTCGAGGTGCGCGCCGATCGCCCCGCCGCCGAGAGCGCCTACGCGGCGCTGGTCCGGCTCGTCACCCAGGCCGAGACCGAGCGCGCCCCGATGGTTCGCCTCGCCGACCGCTACGCCGGCTTCTTCCTGCCCGCCACGCTGTTGATCGCCGGGCTCGCCTGGGCGCTCAGCGGCGAAGCCGTGCGCGGCCTCGCCGTGGTCGTGGTGGCGACCCCCTGCCCGCTGATCCTGGCCGCCCCGATCGCCCTCGTCTCCGGGCTCTCCCGGGCCGCCGCGGCGGGCGTCGTGGTCAAGGGGACCGGCGCGATCGAGACGCTCGGGCAGGTGCGCACGGTCCTCTTCGACAAGACCGGCACGCTCACGGTGGGGACGCCGGAGGTGCGCGAGATCGTGCCCCGCGACGGCCTCGGCCGGGCCGAGGTCCTGCGGCTGGCGGCGTCGGTCGACAGCATGTCCGCGCACGTCCTCGGGACGGCGCTGACCGAGGCGGCGCGCGACGCCGAGCTCGCCATGACGGAGCCGAGCGCGGTCCACGAGGACCCCGGCCAGGGGATCGCCGGGACCGTGGACGGGCGCCGCGTGGCGGTCGGCAGCCGCGGCTTCCTCGCCGACCAGGGCATCCCCCGCGAGCAGCTCGAGGCGGCGGCGATCGTCGACGGCCACGGCTCCGGCGAGGCCCGGGTGCTGGTCGGCGTCGACGGGGCGCTGGCCGGGGTGATCGTGATGGCCGACGACCTGCGTCCCGACGCCCGCGGGATCGTCGAGCGCCTGCGCGCCGAGGGCGTCGAGCAGATCGCGATGGTCTCCGGCGACCGCCGCTCGGTGGCCGAGCGCACCGGCCGCGAGCTCGGCGTCGACCGGGTCTACGCCGAGCAGTCGCCGCAGGACAAGCTGGAAGTGATCCGCCGGCTGCGCGAGGACACCGCCGGCGGCCCGGTGATGATGGTCGGCGACGGCGTCAACGACGCGCCGGCGCTGGCGATCGCCGACATCGGCGTCGCGATGGGGGCGGCGGGCGCCACCGTGTCCTCGGAGACCGCCGACGCGGTGGTCACCGTCGACCGGGTCGACCGCGTCGCCGACGCGGTGCACGCGGGCCGCGGCGCGCTGCGGATCGCCCGCGAGAGCGTCGTCGCCGGCATGGGCCTGAGCCTCGCGGCGATGGGCGTCGCCGCCTTCGGCTACCTGCCGCCGCTCTCCGGCGCCCTGCTGCAGGAGGCGATCGACCTGGCGGTCATCCTCAACGCGCTGCGCGCGCTGCGCGTCTGAGGCCGGCTCCTCGCCCTGGCGCCCGAGGCCGCCCGTCCCCTCGCCCGCGGCGCGCCGCGCGTCCGCAAGCCCGTGTGCGCCGCCGCGCGGCGGAGGTTTGCGCGACCGCGCGGGCGGGAATGCCTTTCCCTACATGAGCGACGGGATTCGCAACCTGGATTCCTTCGAGGACGCCCGCCGGGTCCAGCGCCTGGCCGCCGCCGAGATCAACGGGCGGCAGGTGAACGAGGCGATCGAGCGCGGCGCCGCGTCCTCCGGCACCGCGGTCTTCGTCTGCGAGTGCGGCAATCTCGGCTGCAACGACACGGTCGAGATGGCGCTCTCGGCCTACGCGGAGGTCCGCTCCGACTTCGACCGCTTCCTCGTCGTCCCGGGGCATGAGATCGAGGACATCGAGGAGGTGGTCGAGCGGCACGCCGGGTATCTTGTCGTCGCCAAGCGGCGGGGAATGGCGATGGCGATGGCCAAGGCGACCGACGACAGGGACGATGGGTGAAGCCGTCACTCGACACCGCGGAGGCGGCCGGGGGCGGCCGGTCGATCGTCTCGCTGAAGGTGTGCGAGCCCGCCCGGCCGGAGGCGGTTCCGGTGCTCCGCCACGCCGCCGTCGCCTTCGCCGCCGAGCACGGGGCCGATGACGCGCTCGGCGCCGACGTCGGGCTCGCGGTGTCGGAGGCGGTCACCAACGCCGTCAAGCACGCGAACGCCCGTGAGGGCGAACGCGTCACCCTGGCCGCATCGGCGGGTGACGGCTGGCTGGAGATCCGCGTGATCGACCGTGGGACGGGCTTCGGCACCGAGCCCTCCGACGGCCTCGGCCTCGGGCTGGCGATCATCGCCCGGCTCAGCGGTCGCCTCGAGATCTGCCAGGAAGGTCGCGGCACCGAGCTGCGCATGGGCTTCCCGTTGCCGCGCGGCTAGGCTCAGCTCTCCGCGGCGGACGCGATCGTCGTCTGGACGGCGTTCAGGAAGAGGTAGATGGCAGTCGCGAGGAAGCCGACGATCAGCCAGGAGAGGTCGGTGTCGAGCACCTGCAGGAACGCCCAGCAGGCGAAGATCGCCACCCCCGCCGACAGCACGGCGGCGTGGCCCCAGATCGCTTCCGGGCTGGGCTCCGGTTTGCGCAGCCGCACCGTGAGCCGGCCGTAGGCGATCAGGCCGATCAGCAGGAAGCCGCCGACCGCGCCGCCGAGGTACAGCAGGACCTCGAAGACGTGCGGCTTGCCGACGATGTACTCGGTGACCGAGCCGGCGCCGAAGATGGTCAACGTGTAGCCGTACGGCGCGGCGCTCTCGACCACCGAGGTGCGGAGATGGCGTCTCAGCATGCGCCCGAGTAGCTGCCCCGCGGGCGCGCCGCGGAAACGGCGGCTGTCAGCGGGCGGACACGGGCCTCACCGCCGGTCCCGGCCGGGACCGGCGGTCACTCGTCGAGCTTTTCGCGCCGCGGCGGCCTGGCCCGGTCGCCGGCCTCCGGGTCCTGCCCGGGGGGCGGTTCGCTGGTGCTCTCGGAGCCGGTCTGCGGGTGCGGCTCGGCGCCGAACGGCGCGTTGTCGGGGTCGGGCGGGTCGCGCGGGTCCTCGCGCCGCTCGAACGGGTCCGGGTACTCGGTCGGATCGGGCTCCCCGACCGGGTTGTTCAGCGCGTGGTGCGGATCGCGGTCGCCGGCGATGTTGCCCGGTTCGGCTTTCGCTTGCGGCTCGTCCGCTTTCGGTTTCGCCGGTTTCGCCCCGGCGGCTTTGGCTTTCGGCCCACCCGCTTTCGGTTTCCCGGGTTTGGCTTTGGGCGGTTTGGGTTTCGACCCTTTGGGCTTGGCGGGTTTCGCTTTGGCCTTCGGTTTCGACGCTTTGGGTTTGGCCGCTCTCGCTTTGGGCTCCGTCGGTTTCGGCCCCGTGGCCCGAGGCGCGGGCGACTCTGGCTCGACCGCCCGTGGCCCGATCCCCTCCTCGGTCTCCGGCTCGACCGTCCCCGGCTCGACCTCCGCGCCAAGCTCGACCTCCACGACCAGCGCGGCCTCGACGCCGGGCTCGCCGCGCGGACCGCCGTCGTCACCGCCGCCCTGGCCGAGCACCCGGCGGGCCACGAACCCGCCGGCCGCGATCACGCCGCCGGCGGCATCCTCCGCGAGGTGCCACAGCCGCTTCGTCGTGCCGGTGAGGACACTCTTGCCGGGGACGTCGGGAAGCTCAGGCATGTTCCACATGGAACACCATGTTCCCGCGATCGGTCAACGCCTAACGCGCGGATCGGGTCCGCCCCGCGATCGCGC
The DNA here is from genome assembly GCA_963766705.1 of uncultured Actinomycetes bacterium. Taxonomy (GTDB): domain Bacteria; phylum Actinomycetota; class Thermoleophilia; order Solirubrobacterales; family 70-9; genus VAYN01. The sequence continues at coordinate 158,017 of CAVYBE010000008.1, read as the reverse complement.
CGAGGGGGGTGGCTGTCCTTTGTAGCCCGCTGGGCTACAAAGGACAGCCACCCCGGTTCGTCCCGGGCGGCCGGCCGGTTCTCCGCCGGGCGGCGGCGTGGCGCCCTGCGGCAAGTCCACACGGCGCCGTGCGAGATCACCCGATGGCCGGTCCTCGCCTGGTGCCTACCGTGGCCTTGCGTGGCCTGGCGAAGACCGTCTTCGACGTTGGTTCCCCGCTCCCCGACCGACGGGGCGCGGCCCGCGGGCGCCGTCGAGAAGCCTCCGACGCCCGCCGCCGGCCCGGATCCCTCGCGGGGGCTGACCTCCGCGGAGGCCCGCCGGCGGCTCGCCGAGGCGGGTCCCAACACGGTCGAGGCGGCGCGCGGCCCCTCGCAGCTGCGCGTCTTCCTCGCCAACTTCGTCCAACTGCTGGCCCTGCTCCTCTGGGTGGGAGCGATCCTGGCGCTGGTCGCCGGGTTGCCGCAGCTGAGCGCCGCGATCGTCGCCGTGATCATCGTCAACGCGGTCTTCTCCTACGTGCAGCAGCACCGGGCCGAGCGCGCGGTCGCGGCGTTGCGGCGCATGCTGCCGCTGCGGGTCCGGGTGCGGCGCGACGGCGCCCCCGCCGAGGTGGACGGGGAGGAGATCGTCCCCGGAGACGTGCTGCTGCTCGCCGCCGGCGACCGGATCGCCGCCGACGCCGATCTCTTCCAGGCGAGTGCGCTGCGGGTCGACGAGTCGACCCTGAGCGGCGAGTCGAGGCCGGTGGCGCCCCGCTCGGAGGTCTTCGCCGGCACCTACGTGACCGCGGGCGAGGCCGAGGCGGTGGTGACGGCGACCGGGATGCGGACCCGCTTCGGCCGGATCGCCGCGCTCGCCCAGCAGACCCGCCGCGAGCGCAGCCCGCTGGAGCGCGAACTCGACCGCCTCACCCACCGGGTGGCGCTGATCTCGCTGGCGGTCGGCGTCGTCTTCTTCGCCACCGCCGGCTTCACCGGGATGAGCGCCACCGACCGCTTCGTCTTCGCGATCGGGGTCGCGGTGGCGCTCGTCCCCGAGGGCCTCCTGCCGACCGTCACCCTCTCGCTGGCCCTGGCCACCCAGCGGATGGCGCGGCGCAACGCCCTGGTGCGGCGGTTGACCTCGGTGGAGACGCTCGGCGAGACCACCGTCGTCTGCACCGACAAGACCGGGACCTTGACCGAGAACCAGATGACGGTCGAGCGCATCTGGGCGGATGGCCGCGAGATCGCGGTCGAGGGCGTCGGCTACGAGCCCTTCGGCCGTTTCGTCGAGGGTGGCGAGGTCCTCGACCCGGCGCCGCTGCGGGAGCTGCTGCGCGCCGGGCTGCTCTGCAACGACGCCCGTCTCGTCCATGGCGAGGGCGGCTACGCGGTGCTCGGCGACCCGACCGAGGGGGCGCTGGTCGTGCTCGCCGAGAAGGGCGGGCTGCGCCACGAGCAGGAGGCGGCCCGGGCGCCGCGGCTGCGCGAGCTGCCGTTCAGCTCCGAGCGCAAGCGGATGACGACCGTGCATCGGGTCGGGGAGGAGCGGATCGCCTACGTGAAGGGCGCGGCCGAGGTCGTGCTGCCCCGCTGCGCGCTCGGCGAGGAGGAGCGGGCGCGGGCGTTGGCCGCGGCGGAGTCGATGGAGCGCGACGCGCTGCGCGTCCTCGCCTTCGCGCGGCGGCGGCTCGGGGCCGACGACGGGGAGGAGGAGGCGGCGGCGATCGAGCGCGAGCTCGATTTCCTCGGTCTGGTCGGGATGGTCGACCCGCCGCGCCCCGAGGTGCCCGACGCGGTGCGTCGCTCGCGCCGCGCCGGGATCCGGCTGATCATGGTCACCGGCGACAGCGGCCGCACCGCCGAGGCGGTGGCCCGCCGGATCGGCCTGGTGCGCGGCGAGGTGCACCTGATCACCGGCGCCGAGCTGGGCGCGATGGACGACGCCGCGCTGCGCGCCCGCCTCGCCGAGCGCGAGGTGATCTTCGCCCGCATCGACCCCGAGCAGAAGCTGCGCCTCGCCGAGGTCCTGCGCGCCGACGGTGAGGTGGTGGCGATGACCGGCGACGGCGTCAACGACGCGCCGGCCCTGAAGCACGCCGACATCGGCGTGGCGATGGGGCTCTCCGGCACCGACGTCGCCAAGGAGGCGGCCGACCTGATCCTGGTCGACGACAACTTCGCCTCGATCGTCGCCGCGGTCGAGGAAGGGCGGGCGGTGTACGACAACATCCGGCGCTTCGCCGGCTACCACTTCTGCAGCAACGTCGGCGAGCTGGTCCCGTTCCTGGTCTGGGGCATCTCCGGCGGCGCCGTGCCGCTGCCGCTGGTCGTCATGCAGGTGCTGGCGATCGACCTCGGCACCGACCAGCTGCCGGCGATGGCGCTGGGGATCGAGCGCCCCGAGGAAGGGACGATGAGCCGGCCGCCGCGCCCGCGCACCGAGCGCCTGCTCGACCGCCACACCCTGGCCCGCATCGCCCTGCGCATCGGGCCGCTGGCGGCGCTCGCGGGGATGAGCGGCTTCCTCTTCGCCTACTGGCTGGACGGCTGGCGGCCCTGGGGCCCGCTCGCCGACCAAGGCGCCCTCTACCTGGAGGCGACGACGATGACGATGGCCGGGATCGTGATGGCCCAGGTCGGCGCCGGCCTCTCCTGGCGCACCAACCGCCTCTCCCTGCGCCGGGTCGGCCTCCTCTCCAACCGCCTGCTGGTGGTCGGCATCGGGGTCGAGATCGCGATGGTCGCCCTGCTCGCCTACACCCCCGGCCTCGACGACCTCTTCCACGCCGCCCCGCTCAGCCCGCCGGAGTGGCTCTTCCTGTTCCTCTGGCCGCCGCTGGTCGTGGCGGCCGAGGAGCTGCGCAAGGCCCTCGCGCGGCGTCGCGAGCGGGCCGGGTGACGTCAGGGTGCGGCGATCGAGGTCAACCCGCGTCGATTTCGGCGGCGATCGAGGCGAGCGCCCCGTGCAGGTCGGCCGCGGAGGACCGCGGCGAGTAGAGCGGGCTGTCGTCGTCGTGCAGGAGGACCGCGGCCCGGGCCACGGCCCGCGGACCGACCCCGGTCCCGGCATCGAGCCGCGCGACGATCGGGCGGATCTCGGCCGCGCAGTCGCGGATCGCCGTCCGCGCCAGCGGCGCCACCGACTCGAAGGGCCGGGCCGGGCCCTCGGCTTCGCCGCAGACCCGCTCGAGCGCCGCGGCGATCCGGCAGCGCACCTTCTCCTCGAGCAGCTCGGCGGCGCGTCGCCGCAGCTCGGGGCTCTCCTCGGGGTCGGCGCCGGCCGCCAGCCGGCGATCCAGCTCGCGGCGGTGGAGGCGCACGCGCAGCCGGCCGGCCACCCCGTCCGTGCCGGGCTCGGTCCACCAGGATGAGAGGATGGCGCTCAGGGCGCGACTCCGCTTGTCGGGTCTCTCCCCATCTCGATCTCCACAACGGTAGCCTGGTTGACGGTGCGCCGGGAAGCCTGGTCGGCAAGTTCTCGTCGACCCCTGAAAGGCACCCATGGCAATCGCGGTAGCCACCTTCGTGATCGTGCTCGCGGTGATCGCCGCCGAGAAGCTGCACCGGACCAACGTCGCCCTGCTCGGCGCCGCGATCGTCGTCCTCTTCGTCGGCGAATTCTCCCAGGAGCAGGCGATCGAGTCGATCGACTTCAACACGATCGGGCTGCTCGTCGGGATGATGGTTCTGGTCTACCTCACCCAGCAGACCGGCGTCTACGACTACGTCGCGATCCGCGCCGGCCAGTTGTCGGGCGGGCGCCCGTTCGCGCTGACGATGATCCTCGCCGGGATCACCGCGCTGCTGTCGGCGTTCCTCGACAACCTGACGACGATCCTGCTGATCGCACCGATCACCTTCCTGCTCGCCGACGCGCTCGACGTCGAGGCGGTGCCGCTGCTGATCATCGAGGTGATCGCGTCCAACATCGGCGGCACGGCCACCCTGATCGGCGACCCGCCGAACATCATCATCGCCGGCGCCACCGGGCTCGGCTTCAACGCCTTCATCGTCAACCTGGCGCCGATCGTCATCGTCACCTTCGTCGCGGTCGTGCCGCTCCTCTACCTCGTCTTCCGCGGCCGCCTGCGCGTCGCGGAGCGCAACCGCACGGCGATCATGGAGCTGGACGCGGCGGCCTCGATCCGCGACGCGGCGGAGTTGCGGCGGACCGGGCCGGTCCTGGCGCTCACCATCCTCGGCTTCTTCGCCCACCAGGCGCTGCACATCGAGCCCGCCACCGTCGCGCTCAGCGGGGCGGCGGTCGGGCTGCTGGTGACCAGGGTGAACCTCGAGGACGCCCTCTCGCACATCGAGTGGACGACCCTCTTCTTCTTCATCGGCCTCTTCGTCATGGTCGGCGCCCTGGAGGCGACCGGGGCGATCGAGCACGTCGCCGAAGCGGTCAAGAACGCGACCGGGGGACAGCGGACCGCGGAGCTGCTCGGGATCCTCTCCGTCTCCGCCGTCGGCTCCGCCGTCGTCGACAACATCCCCTTCACCACGGCGATGATCCCGGTGGTGAAGGACATCCAGCACACGGCGGGAGCCGGGGGAGACGACGCCTACTGGTGGTCGCTGGCCCTCGGCGCCTGCTTCGGCGGCAACGCGACGATGATCGCGGCGGCGGCCAACGTCGCCGCGGCGGGCCTGGCCGAGCGGGCAGGCACTCCCTTCGGCTTCATGTCCTTCCTGCGGGTGGGGCTGCCGGTTACGGTGATCTCGATCGCGCTCGCCGCCGGCTACATCGCAATCCGGTACATCGCGCTATGAGAGGAGCACGGAGATGGCGGACTCGATAACCAAGGAGATCCTGCGAGAGGTCGACCCGCTCCCCGCCGACGAGCAGATCGGCGTCGCCGCGCGCCGTCTGATCGACACAGACCTGCCGGCGCTCCCCGCCGTCGAGGCGGACGGCAGCTTCGCCGGCATCTTCGGCGAGCGCGAGTTCATGGCGGCGCTCTTCCCCCGCTACGTGGGCGAGCTGGCGACGGCGGCGATGGTGTCGCGGTCGGTCGACGAGACGATCGAGCGGCGGATCGAGTGCGGGGTCGAGCCGATCCGCCGCTACCTCACCACCGACCACGTCCTCGTCGAGGACGACTGGTCCGACGTCCAGCTGGCCGAGATCTTCCTCCACCACCGGGTGCTGATCGTGCCGATCGCGACCGCGGGCCGGGTGCACGCGCTGGTCACCCGCAGCGCCTTCTTCCGGCAGCTGGTCGAGCGCCTCGACCGGCTTGCCGCAGATTGCGATTGACCGGGGTCGGGCGGTCGACCTAGCTCCGGCGGATGGCCGGCCTCAGCGACATCGACGGCACCGGCGTGGAGGCCGGCCGCGGCCCGTGGGCGGTCGAGGCCGAGGAGCTCTTCGAGGCCCTCGGCTCGGGCCCCGGCGGCATCGACCCCGCGGAGGCGGGCGCCCGCCTCGCCCGCTTCGGGCCCAACGAGCTGCCCGCCGAGCAGGCGGGCGCCGCGCTGACGATCGCGGTGCGCCAGTTCCGCAGCCCGCTCGTCTACATCCTGTTCGCGGCCGGAGTGGTGACCGTCCTCCTCGCCGAGTACCTGGACGCCGCCGTGATCGCCGTCGTGCTGGTGATGAACGCCCTGGTCGGCTTCCTGCAGGAGTTCCGCGCCGAACGCTCGATGGCGGCGCTGCGCCGGCTCGCCGGCACCCGGGCGAGGGTCCTGCGCGGCGATCGTGAGCTCGAGGTCGACGCGCAGGCGATCGTCCCCGGCGACGTCGTCGTGGTCGAGGCCGGCTCCCGGATCCCGGCCGACTGCCGGCTGATCTCCGGGGCCGGCCTCGAGGCCGACGAGTCCCACCTGACCGGCGAGTCGGAGACCGTCGCCAAGCTGGCCGGCGCGCTGCCCGCCGAGACGCCGATGGCCGACCGCGCGAACATGCTCTACAGCGGCTCGGCGGTGACGCTCGGCCGCGGCGCCGGGCTGGTGGTGGCGACCGGGACCGACACCGAGCTCGGCAAGATCTCCACCAGCCTCGGCGAGATCGGCCTGGTCGAGACCCCGCTGCAGGCGCGGATCGCGCGCCTGGCGCGGACGATCGGCTTCGCGGTGCTCGGCATCGGGCTGCTCGGGTTCGGCTTCGGTGCGATCGCCGGCGAGGACCTCGGCGAACTGTTCCTCGCGATCGTCGCCCTGGCCGTCTCGGCGATCCCCGAGGCGCTGGCGATCGTCCTCACCGTCGCCCTCGCGATCAGCGTGCGCCGGATGGCGCGGCGGCGCACGGTCGTCCGCCGGCTGCCCGCCGTCGAGACGCTGGGCAGCTGCACGGTGATCGCCTCCGACAAGACCGGGACCCTGACCCAGAACCGGATGACGGTGAAGCGGGTGAGCGCGGGCGGGGCCTCCTTCGAGGTGACCGGGACGGGCTACGGGACCGACGGTGGGTTCCGGCGCGACGGCGAGCCCGCCGACCCTGCCCCCGGCACGCCGCTGGGGCGCACCCTCCTCGCCGCGACCCTCTGCAACGACGCCTCGATCGCGCTCGGCGAGGCGGCGGAGGAGTTCTCGGTGCGCGGCGATCCGACCGAGGTGGCGCTGCTGGTCGCCGCCGCCAAGGGGGGTCTGTTCGGCGACGAGGTCGAGGAGCGGCTGCCGCGCCGGGGTGAGATCCCCTTCGACCCGCGTGAGCGCTTCGCCGCCACCTTCCACCGCGACGGCGAGCGGGAGCTCATCGTCGTCAAGGGGGCGCCCGAGCGGGTCCTCGAGATGTGCGGCGACGCCGCCGGGGCGCCGTTCGACCCCGCCGCCTCCCTGCGCGAGGCGGAGCGCATGGCGGGCGAAGGCCTGCGGGTGCTGGCGGTCGCCGCGCGCGGCGCCGCGGACGCCTCGCCCGACTCCCTGGACGCCCACCTGCGCGACCTGACGTTGCTCGGGCTCATCGGCATGCTGGACCCGCCGCGCGAGGCCGCCGTCGGCGCGGTCCGCGCCTGCCGCGAGGCGGGCATCCGGGTGATCATGATCACCGGCGACCACGCCGTGACCGCCGCCGCGATCGCCGCGCAGCTGGGGATCGCGGGTGCCGGCCCGGAGGTGCTGACCGGCGAGACGCTCGACCGGATGGGCGAGGAGGAGCTGCGCGAGGCGGTCGGGCGGGTGTCGGTCTACGCGCGGATCTCGCCGCGCGGCAAGCTGCGGATCGTCGAGGCCCTGCGGGCGCGCGGCGAGGTGGTGGCGGTGACCGGCGACGGGGTCAACGACGCGCCGGCCCTGAAGGCGGCCGACATCGGCGCCGCGATGGGGCGCTCCGGCACCGACGTCGCCAAGGAGGCGGCCGACATGGTCGTCACCGACGACGACTTCGCCACGATCTTCGCCGCGGTCGAAGAGGGGCGGGTCGCCTTCGCCAACGTCCGCAACACGACCTTCTTCCTGATCTCCTCCGGGGCCGCCGAGGTGATCGCGGTGCTGGCGAGCCTGCTGTTCCGGCTGCCGCTCCCCTTCCTGCCGGTGCAGCTGCTGTGGCTCAACCTCGTCACCAACGGTGCCCAGGACGTCGCCCTCGCCTTCGAGCCCGGCGAGGAGGACGTGCGGCGGCAGTCGCCGCGGCCGCGCGCCGAGGGGGTGATCTCCTCGCTGCTCTGGGAGCGCACGGTGCTGGTCGGCGTGGTGATGGCGGCGGGCACGCTGTCGCTCTTCCTCGCCGAGCGGGCGTCCGGGGCCCCGCTCGAGGAAGCGCGCACGATCGCCCTCACCGCGATGGTCGTCTTCCAGGTCATCCACGTGGGCAACTGCCGCTCGGAAATGCACTCGCTGTTCGCGAAGAGCCCGTTTGCCAATCCCGTGCTCTTCGTCGGCACGGCCGTCGCGATGGCGCTGCACGTCGGCGCCCTCTACTTCCCGCCGACCCAGGCGGCGCTGCACCTGGAGCCCCTCGACCTCGCCACCTGGGGCGAGATCGTCGCCGTCGGGCTGAGCGTCGCCGTCGCGGTCGAGCTGCACAAGCGGTTTCGCCCCGGACGGGGCGCGCCGCGCCGCGCTCGGCGCCCAGACGCCGCGCGGCGCTGATTAGCTACCGGCATGACGGTCGTCTGGACCCTGGTCGGGATCGCGCTGATCGCGGTGGCGCTGCGCGACATCTTCGACGTCCTCTTCCACCCCGTCGGGCGGGCGGCGATCGCCCGTCACATCGTGCTCGGCGTCTCGGCGCTGGCCACGCGGGTCTCGGGGCGCCGGCGGGTCGCGCTGCTGGTCGGCCCGACCAGCTACATCGTCGTCGTCGGCACCTGGGCCGCGCTGCTGGCGCTCGGCTGGGCCTTCGTCTTCTGGCCGCAGCTACCCGCCGGCTTCACCTTCGACCGCGGCCTCGACCCCGCCGCGCACACCGGCTTCCTCGACGCCCTCTACATCTCGCTGGTCAACCTGACCAGCCTCGGCTACGGGGACATCTCGCCCGCCGCGGCGCTGCTGCGGATCCTCAGCCCGGTGGAGACCCTCTTCGGCCTCGGCCTGCTCACCGCCAGCATCTCCTGGCTGATCTCGATCTACAACGCGGTCTCCCGCCGCGACGCGCTGGCCGACGAAGTCCACCTCGCCCGCGCGACCGAGGAGCGGCTGGGGGAGAAGCTCGCCGACGCCGACCCGCAGCTGCTGGAGTCGTTGCTCGCCTCCTTCGCGGGCCAGCTGATCCGCGTCCGCCGCGACCTGATCCACTTCCCGATCAACCACTACTTCCGCACCCAGGAGGAGGAGCGCGCCCTGGCCGGCCTGCTGCCCTTCCTCAGCTCCCTGGCCGCCGAGGCCGGCGAACCGGGACGCCCGCACGAGCTGCGCGTCCGCGCCGAGGTGCTCGGCATGGCGATCGACGACTACGCGGCGACGCTCCGCGGCCGCCTCTTCTTCGGCGGCGACACCACCGACGCGACGCTCGAGAACTACCGCGCCAGCGCGCGGATGCGCAGCGCCCGCTGAGGCTTGCGGCCGGGGCCCCGCGGGCGTCGCCCGGGACGCGGGCGGCGCCTGCCCCGGGCGGCGGCCTGCCCGGGACGGCCGCTTGCCCGTACGGCGCGGCCCGCGCTCAGCCGAGCGCGGGCAGAAGGTCGGGCAGCTCGCGGTGGCGGTCGATCACGAAGTCGGCCTCGGCGCCGCCATCGCGGTCGTCGGCGAGGCCGCGGTAGCGGACCGTCCGCATGCCGACGCCGCGGGCGCCGGAGACGTCGGTGCGGCGCAGGTCGCCGACGTGGGCCGCCGCGCCGGGCTGGGCACCGAGCATCTCGAGGGCCGCGGCGAAGATCCGCGGCGCGGGCTTGTAGGCCCCGACCTCGTCGGAGAAGCCCCAGCCGGAGAAGTGGTCGAGGAGGCCCTCTCCGGCGAGGAACTCGCGCAGGATCGCGCCGCCGGTGAAGCCCGCGTCGCAGACGATCCCGAGGGCGAGGCCCTCCCCTCGCAGTCGCTCCAGCGTCTCGCCGATCTCCGGCGCCAGCCGCAGCTCGGCGTCGCGGCCGGCGCCGAGGAAGGCGGCGACGATGACCTCCGCCGCCTCCGGCTCCGCTCCCAGCGCCGCCGCCAGGTCCCGCGCGCCTTCCTCGGGGGAGACGTGCCGGCCTTCGGCCCAGGCCTCCTCGCGGGCGCGGATGACCTCGCCGAGGCTCGCCTCCAGGGCCGCCTCCTCGATCCGCAGCCCGCACGAATCGCAGGCGGCGGCGACCGCCGCCCGGCGCGCCTCGCGCATCGTCCCGCCGGGCGGCTCGGCGGCGATCGTGTTCCAGAAGTCGAAGGTGACCGCGCGGATCATCGCGCCGACACGCTAGATGGTCGGCGGCGACGATCGTTGCGTGGTTCCTTTTCCCCGCCAGGCGGGGATTTCGAACCGCGCAAGCCCCGGACGCGGACGAACGGGCGCGGCCCGGCGGTGGCGCTCAGGCGGGTGCGGCGGCCTCGCGGCCGGCGAGCGGCGAGGGGAGGAGGAGGGCGGAGAGGCAGACCATCGCGAAGGCCGAGGCCTGCAGGACGACCCCCAGCGGGCTGGGAGAGAGGGGGTCGCCGAAGACGAGGATGCCGCCGACGATCTGCACGGCGTTGGCGACGAGGCCCATCAGGCCGATCGTCTCCACCGCGCCGCCTCCCTGCAGGGCGGCGACGGCGGTGTACTGGGCGAGGCCGCCGCAGGCGACCGTGAAGAGGACCAGCGGGACGATCATCGCGAGGCCGCCGCCGGAGCCCATCACGGCCTTGATCGCGATGCCCGCCAGGGCGAAGAGGAGGCCGGCGAGGACGGCGCGCATGACGCCGCGGCGCGCCGCGAAGCGCGCCGTGCGGTGTCCCAGCGCGATCCCGGCGGCGAGCAGGACCAGGCCGCCCTCGAAGCCGGCGATCGCCGCCAGGGAGAAGCGCGAGTCGGCGCCGTGGAAGTTCGGCAGGGTGAGGACGAGGAGGACGAGGCCGGTGGCGCCGACCACCAGCGCCAGCCACTGGCGCCGGCCGACCGGGTCGCCGAAGAGGCGCTGGGAGAGGACGGCGAGGGTCACCGCACCGCCCGCCAGGACCGCCTGCACGAGGGAGATCGGGGCCAGCGAGAGGGCGGCGACGTGGGCCAGCCAGGCGAGTGCCGCGAGCAGCCAGCCGGCGACGAACCAGCGCGAGCCCGCGAGGTCGCGGAGCCCGTCGAGCGGGCGGCGCAGGCAGACCGTGCGGGTGTCCTGGCAGCCGCGGTGCTTGAGCAGCGAGGCGAGATTGGTCATCACCGCCACCACGACCGCCAGGCCGATCCCGAACTCCATCGGGTCAGACCGCTGCCTTCGGCTTGGAGCGGCGGCGGCGGTTGCGCCGGCGGCGGCCGGGGCTCGCGCCGCCCGTCGTGCGCCGCGGCGCCTCGGCACCATCGGCGAGGCCGAGCCCGGCGCGGATGCGGTGCATGTCCTCGGCCTGGTCGTCGAGGACGAAGCTGATGCCGGTGCCGGTGCGCCCGGCCCGGCCGGTGCGCCCGACCCGGTGGACGTAGGCCTCGCGGTCCTCGGGCGCGTCGTAGTTGATGACCCGGGCGACGTCGGGGACGTCGATCCCCCGCGCGGCGACGTCGGTGGCGACCAGGGTCAACACCTCGCCGCGCTCGAACTGGGCGAGCGCCCGTTCGCGCTGGCGCTGGCTCTTGTCGCCGTGCATGGCGACCGCCTCGAGGTCGTGGCGCCGCAGTCGCTTGACCAGCCGGTCGGCGCCGCGCTTGGTGCGGACGAAGACCAGCGAGCGGCCGGCGTCCTCCTCGCTCAGGTGCTCGACCAGGCGGTCCAGCTTCGCGTCCTGGGAGGCGACGGCGACGAAGTGGTGGTCGACCGCGGGCTCCTCGCGCTCCGGCTCGGCGTGCGTGTGGGAGCGCGGCTCGTAGGTGTAGGAGGCGGCGACGCGGCCGGTGGCGCCCGCCAGGGTGGCCGAGAAGAAGAGGGTCTGGCGGTCGTCCGGGGTGCGGTCGACGAGGCGGTCGACGGCGGGGCGGAAGCCCATGTCGAGCATCCGGTCGGCCTCGTCGAGGACGAGGACCTCGATCCGGTCGAGCGCCACGGCGCCGCGCTCGATCAGGTCCTCGAGGCGGCCCGGCGTGGCGACGAGGATGTCGGCGCGCTTCGCCGCCTTGATCTGCGGGCCGAAGCCGACGCCGCCGTAGACGGCGGCGATGTGCAGGCCGCGCGCCTCGGCGAGCGTCTCCAGCTCGTCGACGATCTGGCCCGCGAGCTCGCGGGTCGGGGCGAGGACGAGGGCCTGCGGGCCGCCCTTGCGCGGCTCGATCAGGTCGACCAGCGGGATGCCGAAGGCGAGCGTCTTGCCGGAGCCGGTGGGGGACTGGACGAGGAGGTCGTAGCCCTCCAGCGCGTCGCGGATGACCATCTCCTGGACGGGAAACGGGTGGTCGATCGAGCGATCCGCGAGGGCGTCGACGACAGGCTTAGAGGTGCCGAGATCGGCAAACGAGGTGATGATGTTTCTCCTGCTCTATTGAACGTCTTGGGAGATCCTGCGACCCCAAGGCGCCAGATGGCACGCGGAGGAAACGGAACCTCTCGGGCGGCGCGGTTCGCCTACCCGACCCACTCAAGGTAGCAATACCGGGCAGCGGTCCGCTGCCGGCCGCCCGGCGGCAGCGCATCTGCCGGCCGGGCACCCGGGGTCGCGGCCGCCTCCGACGTCCGTCCATCTGCGCGCGTGGCACGCATCCAAATCGGCCTTTCCGGCGATATGTGGGGGTGACAGGAGACACCCACGGAAGGAGCGCCTCCATGCATGAGGTGATCGCACCCGCGATCTCGGTCACCGAGCTGGTGGCGCGCGGGCACCTGCGGGTCGTCTACCAGCCGATCGTCGAGCTGCGCACCGGGCGCGTCGTCGGCTACGAGGCGCTCGCGCGGGGACCGGTCGGCACCGGGCTCGCGAGCCCGGGCGCGCTTTTCGAGGCCGCCGAACGGGAGGGGAAGCTGGCGCAGCTGGACCGGGCCTGTCGCGGCCAGGCGCTCGAGGGCGCCCTGGCGGCCGGCCTCGATCCCTCCGCCTTCCTCTTCTTGAACGTCGAGCCGGCCGCCCTCGACGCGGGCGGCGTGCTCGGCCGGCTCGGCGACCTGAACGTCCGGACGCCCTCGATCGTGGTCGAGCTGACCGAGCGCGACCTCGCCTCCCGCCCCAGCGAGGTGCTCGCCGCGGTGCGGTGGCTGCGGCGGCGCAACTGCCGGATCGCCCTCGACGACGTCGGCGCCGACGAGCGGTCGCTGGCGCTGATGCCGTTCCTGTCCCCGGACGTGATCAAGCTCGACATGTCCCTGGTGCAGAAGCGCCTGCCGGCGCTCGAGGCCGCCCGCATCCTCAACGCCGTCGGCGCCGAAGCCGAGCGCTCCGGGGCGATCATCGTCGCGGAGGGGATCGAGAACGAGGAGCACCTGCGCCGCGCCTCGGCGATCGGCGCGACGCTCGGACAGGGTTGGCACCTCGGCAGGCCCGGCCCGTTGCGGCCGACCGGGCCCGTCCGGCACGGCGTCGACGTCCCCCGCCGGCCGCCGCCGGAGCCCGACGGCAAGACGCCCTTCGAGACCGTGGCCCCCGAGCGCCGCGCCCGCCTCGGCGACAAGCAGCTGCTCATCTCGATCTCCCGCCAGATCGAGGAGGAAGCGCTCGGCCTCGCCGGCGAGGCGGTCGTGCTGGCCACCTTCCAGCACGCCGACTTCTTCAGCGGCCGGACGGCGCAGCGGTACTGCCGCCTCGCCGAGCAGGCGGCGCTGGTCGGCGCCCTCGGTGCGGGCATGTCGTCGCGTCCGGGAGGGGCGGTGCGCGGCGCGCCCCTCGGCGTCGGCGATCCCCTGCGCGCCGAGTGGGACGTGATCGCGATCGCGCCGCACTTCGCGGCCGCCTTCGTCGCCCGCGACCTCGGCGACGACGGCCCCGACCTGGACCGCCGCTTCGAGTACGTCCTCACCTACGACCGGGAGCTGGTCGCCAAGGCGGCGCGGCGCCTGCTCTCGAGGATCATCCCGACGCGGTAGGGACGCCGGCCGGATCCGTGCGCTGCCGTTGTGCCGATAGTCACGCGCCCGCTGCCGGGCGTCCTCCGGCGGAGCGCTCGGCCCGCGCCCGGGTCAATGGCTTCCGGTCAGCTCGTGGCAGTGGTCGGCCCGCAGGCACGCGGACGCGCGGCGTCGGGCCAGGGCGACGACATGGGTCCGGATCGGCACGTCGTCGTAGCGGTCGAGGACGGCGTCGGCGCACGTCCGGATCTCCGCCGGGCTGCGGATTCCGGAGAACTCCTGATCGAGGCTCGGCAGGAGGTCGGCGAGGCGGCGCTCGTGGGCGGTGCGGTCGGCGCGGATGTCGTCGACGTGGACGGCGAGCAGCCGCTCGACCCGGGAGCGGATGTCGTCGCGGATGAGGCGGACCTCCGCGAGCGGCCGGCCCGCCGGATCGGGGACGTCCCAGTCTTCGACCACGGACGGCACGTACGGGCACTGGCCGCCGCAGGCGAGGGTGATGGCCCAGTCGGCGTGCAGCTGCATCTCCACGGTCAGCTTCTTCGGGACCCGCCCGGAGAGGTCGATGCCGACCTCGGCCATCGCCTCGAGGACCACCGGGTGCACCGCCTTGGCGGGGAGCTGCCCCGCCGACTCGGCGCGCAGGTCGGCGGGCGCGGCGCGGGTGAAGAAGGCCTCGGCCATCTGCGATCGGCCGGCGTTCTGGGTGCAGACGAAGAGGACGTATCTCATTGCGATCTCCTTGCTCAGCCCGCCGCCGCGAGGGTGTCGGTCGGCAGGGACCGGTCGGGGGTCTGGCTCGGCAGCGCCAGCGACAGGAAGGCCGCGGCGAGGACGAAGGCGGTCGAGGCCCAGAGGCAGAGTTCGAGGCCGCCCAGCTGGTAGAGCAGCCCCGACAGGACCGTCCCGGCAAGCCGGCCGCCGGCGTTGGCCATGTAGTAGAAGCCGACGTTCATCGTCGCCGTGTCGTGCTCGGAGTAGGCGAGGATGAGGAAAGAGTGGACGGCCGAGTTGGCGGCGAAGACGACGCCGAAGGCGATCAGGCCGACCACCAGCACCAGGGTCGGGTCCACCCCGAGGGTGAGCCCGGTCGCGATCCCCGCCGGGAGCGTGGCGAGGACGAAGGCCAGCCAGGCGGCGGTGCCTCCACCGGGCTCGGCCTGCGCGCCGCGGCCGCGGATGAACCGCGGCGCCACCGCCTGCACCAGGCCGTACCCGACCACCCAGATCGCCAGGAAGCCGCCCGCCGCGAGGAAGCTCCAGCCGAGGACGGTCTCCAGGTAGACGGGCAGCCCGACGACGAACCAGACGTCGCGCGAGGAGAAGAGGAAGATGCGCGCCGCGGCGAGGAAGTTGACGGCGCGGCTGTTGGAGAACATGTGCTTGAACTTCGCCTTGGCGTCGGGCTTGCCGAGGTGGCCGTGCATCAGCGTCGCCACGACGATCAGGGTGGTCAGCACGGAGCCCGCCAGGATCAGCATCGAGGTCTGGAAGCCGGCCACGGTCAGCATCGCGACGCCGACGAAGAAGCCGACGCCCTTGAGCGCGTTCTTGGAGCCGGTGAGGACCGCCACCCAGCGGTAGAGGGAGCCTTCGTCGCCCTCCGGCACGACCAGCTTGACGGCGCTCTTGGAGCTCATCTTGGTCAGGTCCTTGGCGATCCCGGAGAAGGCCTGGGCGGTCATCACGTAGGGGATGACCAGCCACGCGGCCGGGGCGAGGCCGACCATCGCCGTCGCGAAGACCTGGGTGCCGAGGCCCATGAACAGCGTGCTGCGCAGCCCGAAGCGCGCCGCCAGCCAACCGCCGACGAGGTTGGTGAGGACGCCGAAGATCTCGTAGAAGATGAACAGCGAGGCGACCGTGAACGGCGAGTAGCCGAGGTCGTAGAAGTAGAAGAGGACGAGCATCCGGGTCGCCCCGTCGGTCAGGGTCTCGACCCAGTAGGCGGCGGTGACCAGGATGTAGTTGCGCAGGTCCCCGCGGCGGTCGAGCGCGGCGGCGGCGACCATCAGCCGGCGCTCCCGGGGTCGGCGGCGACCGCCCGGGCCAGCTCGACCAGCCGGTTGGCGTAGCCCCACTCGTTGTCGTACCAGGCCAGCACCTTCACCTGGGTGCCATCGACGACCATGGTCGAGGGCGCGTCGACGATGCTCGAGCGCGGGTCGTCGCGGTAGTCGACCGAGACGAGGGGCCGGGTCTCGTAGCCGAGGATCCCGGCGAGCGGGCCGGCGGCCGCCTCGGCCAGCAGCCGGTTCACCTCCTCGACGGTGGTCGGGCGGGCGACCTCGAAGACGCAGTCGGTGAGCGATCCGTTCAGCAGCGGCACCCGCACGGCGAGGCCGTTCAGCTTGCCCTGCAGCTCGGGGAAGATCAGGCCGATCGCGGTGGCCGAGCCGGTGGTGGTGGGGATCAGCGAGAGGCTCGACGCCCGCGCCCGGCGCAGGTCCTTGTGCGGGGCGTCGACGATGACCTGGGTGTTGGTGAGGTCGTGGAGGGTGGTGATCGCGCCGTGCTCGATGCCGATGCCCGCGTGGATCACCTTGACCACCGGCGCGAGGCAGTTGGTGGTGCAGGAGGCGGCGGTGAGGATGTCGTGGCGGGCGAGCGCGGCGGGATCGTCGTTCACCCCGACCACCACGTTCAGGGCGCCCTCCTCCTTGACAGGCGCGGCGACCACGACCTTGCGCACGCCGCGCTCGAAGTAGGGCGCCAGCGACTCGATCGTGCGGAAGCGGCCGGAGCACTCGAGGACGACCTCGACGCCGGCGGCGGCCCAGTCGACCGCGCCCGGGGTCGACTCCGCCGACCAGCCGATCTCCCGTCCGTCGATCAGGAGGTGGTCCGGGCGGGCCTCGATGCCGGGCGACCAGCGGCCATGGACGGAGTCGAACTCGAGCAGGTGGGCGCCGGTCGCGGCGTCGCCCGCCGTCTCGTTGACGAGTGCGAACTCGAGTCCGGGCCGGCCCCAGGCGGCGCGCAGCGCCAGCCGGCCCATGCGGCCGAAGCCGTTGATCCCGACCCGGGTCACGGGCGGGCCTCGGGATCGGCCGCGTCGAGCTCGGCGACGAGCGCCTCGACCCGCGCGGCGATGTCGTCGCGCAGCTCCCGCACCCGCTCGATCGGCATCTCCTCCGGGTCCTCGAGGTCCCAGTCGACGTAGCGCTTGCCGGGGATGTAGGGGCATTCGTCGCCGCAGCCCATGGTCACGACGACGTCGGCGCGCTCGGCCATCTCCCGGTCCAGCAGCCGCGGGCGGCGGTCGGAGAGGTCGATGCCGATCTCCGCCATCGCCGCGACCACGGCGGGGTGGAGGCGGGCGGCCGGCTGGGTGCCCGCGGCCTCGGCGCCGTGGCGGCCTGCCGCGGCGCGCTCGAAGAGGGCGCGGCTCATCTGCGAGCGCCCCGCGTTGTGGAGGCAGACGAAGAGCGCGTTGGCCATCAGGCCGCCCCCAAGGCGCCCGGCGCCGGCGGCGCGCCGAACCAGCGGCCGCGGGCCCACAGCGAGAAGTAGACGAGGCCGACCAGGACCGGGACCTCGATCAGCGGTCCGACCACGCCCGCCAGCGCCTCGCCGGAGGTCGCGCCGAAGACGCCGATCGCCACCGCGATCGCCAACTCGAAGTTGTTGGAGGCCGCGGTGAGGGCGAGCGTCGCGGTCCGCGGGTAGCCGTAGCCGGCGACGATGCCCCAGGCGAACGCGATCGCGAACATCGCCGCGAAGTAGGCGAGCAGCGGCAGCGCGATCCGCACCACGTCGAGCGGGTGGCCGGTGATCTGGTGGCCCTGCAGGGCGAAGAGGAGGACGATCGTGAAGAGCAGCCCGTAGAGGGTGATCGGCCCGATCCGCGGCAGGAAGCTGCGCTCGTACCACTCGCGGCCCCTGCGGCGCAGCCCGACGACCCGGGTCAGGTAGCCGGCGGCGAGCGGGATCCCGAGGAAGATCAGGACGGTGCGGGCGACCTCCCAGATGCTCACCGAGAAGCCTTCGGTGTCGAGGCCGAGCCAGCCGGGCAGCACCGAGAGGTAGAACCAGCCGAGGATGGAGTAGGCGACGATCTGGAAGAGCGAGTTGATCGCGACCAGGACGGCGGTCGCCTCGCGGTCGGCGCAGGCCAGCTCGCTCCAGATCAGGACCATCGCGATGCAGCGCGCCAGGCCGACGACGATCAGGCCGGTCCGGTACTCGGGCTGGTCGGGCAGCATCAGCCAGGCGAAGGTGAACATCAGCAGCGGCCCGAGCACCCAGTTGAGGACCAGCGAGGAGACGAAGAGCCCGCGCTCGGCGCGCAGCCGGCCGAGCTCCTCGTAGCGCACCCGGGCCAGGACCGGGTACATCATCAGCAGCAGGCCGATCGCGATCGGCAGCGAGGTGCCGCCGATCGCCACCGCCGAGAGGGCGCTCTCGAGGCCTCCGACCAGCGCCCCGAGGCCGATCCCGACGCCCATCGCGGCGCCGATCCACAGCGGCAGGTACCGGTCCAGGGTGGAGAGCCTGCGCGCGACCGCCGTCGGCACCGTGCCCTGCGGCGCCCCGACCGCCGCCTCCTCCCGCTCATCGCTGATCTTGACCGCGGCCATCTGGCGCGCCACCCTTTCGATTCGTGCCCGTCGATGGAACGGGTCCGATCCTAGGCATTGACAAGTCGAAGTTCAATAGATATTTGTAAATAGATGAACATCGATCTGGAGCTCGAGCCGAAGACCAAGCGACCGCCCGGCGAGCCCTGCTGCGAGCCGGTCGTCTACCCCGACGTCGAGCGCGAGCAGGCCCAGCGCATGGCGGCGATCGCGAAGGCGCTCGGGGACCCGGTGCGCCTGCAGCTGGTCGACGTCCTGCGCAAGCACGCGGGCAAGGTCTGCGTGTGCGAGCTGGTGCCCCTGTTCGACCTCTCCCAGCCGACCGTCTCCCATCACCTGAAGAAGCTGAAGGACGCCGGCATCGTCGGCTCCGAGCGGCCCGGGCTGTGGTCCTACTACTACGTGATCCCCGACGCCCTGGAGGAGTTCTCCGCCTGGCTGACGGGCCGGTGAGGCCCAGCCCCGCGGGGCGCCGCGGCTACAGCTCCAGGATGCGCAGCGAGTCGACCGGGCCCTGCGGGCGCGGCGCCGGGTCGTCGTCCATGGGCAGTCGCTGCCCGGAGACGAGAGCGGCGTCGTTGGAGGCGACGACGCGCCCCTCCGCGGTGACCAGCGCGACGCGGCCGTCGAGCCGGGCGAGTCGTGGCACGATCCGGCGCTCGAGGCTCGACACCAGGACGTCGGCGGCGGCAACCCCGCAGAACTCGCCGTCGATCTCCACCGGCAGCGACAGGGTGATCGCCCAGGTGTTCGTGCAGGCGTGGTCGACGAAGGGCCCCGAGAGCCGCGGCTCGCGCGTGCCGAGCGGGGTCGCGAACCAGTCGGCGGTCGTGTAGTCGTAGAAGTCCGGCGCCTCGGGGTCGAGGTTGGCGCGCATCGGTTCGGGACGGGCGTCGGGCCCGGTCCGCGACCACCACTCGAGCCAGCGCTCCGAGTCGGCGAGCAGGCCGGGGGCGACCACCAGGCCCGCCCCGGCGACCAGGTCGCCGCCCGACTCGAGGATGTCGAAGATCGTCGGGCGCAGGGCGGCGAGGTCGTCGACCGTCGGCGCCTCGTTCTCCCGCCGCAGCGCGGCGAAGCGGGCGGCCAGCCCTGTCAGCTGGTCGAAGATCCGCGCCAGGTCGGCCTTCACCTCGGCGAGGATGTCGCGGGAGGCGCGGCTCGCCTTCGGGTCGGCCTCGGTCTCCGCCATCGCCAGTCGCAGCGACACCAGCCGTGCCGTCTCGGTGGCGACCTGGGCTTCGGCCAGCTCCCGCGCCTTGGCGGGACGGCGCCGTTTGATCGCGGTGACCAGCCGGCGGCGGTCGGCGACGACGGCGGAGTGCTCGGCGTCGCTCAGTTCGAGCCCCAGCAGGTTGCCGACCTCGGCCCGCAGGCGCGCCTCCTCGCGGGTCAGCCGCGAGGACTGGGCGGCGGCGGCGATGCCGATCGTCAGCTCGGTGTCGGCGCGCCGGCGCTCGCTCGCGGTGCCCGCCGCGGCGAGGCGGTGGAGCTGATCCTCGAGCCGGGCGATCTCGTCGTCGAGCGCCCGTTCGGCCGCCAGCCGGGCGGCGGCGCCGCGGATCGCGGAGCGCTGATCGCCCAGCTCCTGCAGCTCGTGGACGCCGAAGGCGCGCAGCGGCTCGCGCGAGTCGGCCGGCGCCTGGACGAAGGTGCCGCCGCCGCGGCCGCGGCGGGTGACCACCAGGCCCTGCTCGCGCAGGACGCTGAGCGCTTCGCGCAGGGTCACGGTGGAGACGCCCATCTGGGCGGCGAGCGCGGTCTCCGTGGGCAGGCGGTCGCCGTCGATCAGCAGGCCCAGCCGGATCGCGTCGCCGAGCCGGCGGGCGACCTGGTCGGAGAGCGCACCGGACCCCTGCTCGGGGGTGAGGAGCATCCGCGCCGTCGCCGTCGTCAGGCCGACCGAGACGTTGGGCACGGCGGCCACGCGCGGCGGAGCCTCGGCGTCGGCCGCCTCGGCGCCGGGCGCCCGCTTGTCGATTTCGTTTGCCACCTTGACAGCAAAAACTATGAACTCATAGGATAAAGAAATTCTCTACGGGAAAGAGGAGGGATAATGGGATCACAGGAAGCACCGGCGCTGCGAAGCGACGACGACTCACGCCTAGAAGGGCTCGGCTACAAACCACAGCTGAACCGGGTCCTGGGGCTGTTCGCGAACTTTTCGGTCGCGTTCACGTATCTGTCCCCGATGGTCGGGATCTACTCGCTGTTCCTCCTCGGGGTGGGGACGGGTGGCCCCGCCTACCTGTGGCTCCTGGCGATCCCGGTGGCGGGCATGTTCCTCGTCGCGCTCGTCTTCGGTGAGCTGGCGAGCCACTATCCCGTCGCCGGTGCGCTGTACCAATACAGCAAGTTCTCGGTAGGCCCACGGTTCGGCTGGTTCGTCGGCTGGTTCTACGGGATCGCCCTGTTGGTCACCGTCGCCGCCGTCGACACCGGTGTGGTCGGCTATGTCACCGCCCTCACCCATAACTGGTTCGGCTGGAACCTCAACCCGGAAAGCCACGGCACGATCCTCGTCATCACCCTCGTCCTGCTGGCGATCCAGACGACGCTGAACATCACCGGCACCAAGGTGATGGCGCGGGTCGCCCAGTTCGGCGTCTACGTCGAGATCATCGGCACGTTCGGCATCGCGCTGATCCTCCTGATCCACGGCTTCCACCACGGCCTCGGCTTCCTGTTCAGCAGCCAGGGCGTCCAGAACGCCGCGACCAACCCGCTCGAACTCAACTTCGGCGGCAACTGGTGGACCGGCGCCGCCCTGGTCGCGGTGCTCGCGCCCGTCTACATCGTCTACGGCTTCGAGTCGGCCGGGGACATCTCCGAGGAGACCAAGGAAGCGGGGCGCCAGGTGCCCCGGGCGATGCGCCTGACGGTGCTCTTCGGCGGTCTCGCGGCGCTGGTCCTGACCGGCGCGCTGCTCCTCTCGATGCCGGCCGAAAACGGCGTCGCGGCGACGGTCGAAGGCGGCGGGGTGCCGTTCATCCTCGGCCAGCTTTCGAGCGGGCTCCAGGACTTCCTCCTGCTGTTGATCATCTTCGCGTTCTTCTCCTGCGGCACCTCGATCCAGGGCGCGGGCAGCCGCCTCGCCTTCTCCTACGCGCGCGACGGGGCCCTGCCGGGCGCGAGCTGGATCTCCAGGGTCAGCGACCGCTTCCGCACGCCGGTCAACGCCCTGGTCGCGGGCGCCGTCGTCACCGCGCTCTTCGTCCTGCTGGTGTTCCCGTCGCCCAGTCACGACGTCCACATCTGGTTCATCACCTATCCGGCCGAAGTGAACGCGCTGGTCGCGCTGGTGTCGTTCGGGGTGAGCGGCATCTACCTCTCGTTCCTGCTGACCGTGATCGCGGCGATCGTCGCCCGCCTGCGCGGCTGGGTCCCGGAGGGCACGTTCCGGCTCGGCAAATGGGCGTGGCCGGTGACGATCGGCGCGGTCGTCTACCTGGCGCTGATGTTCGTCAACGTCGTCTACCCGTCCGGGGTCACCAGCCCACGGGCCTACTTCAACATCGACTGGATCACCCTGCTGGTGATCTTCGTGATCGCCGCGGTCGGGGCGATCTACCTGCTGTTCGGGCACCCGCAGCGAGGGGTGGGTCGCCACACCCACGACGAGTTGGAGGCCTCGGGGGCCGAGCGACACCGTGAAGTCGCCGCCGCGGCCGGAGAGGAGAAGTCATGACGACGACGACGAGAACGGTCGGGGCGCTGATCGGCGGCGAGTGGGGCGGCGGCGGCGCCGGCACCTTCGAGGTGCGCTCGCCGCACTCCCGCGAGGTGGTCGCCGAGGTGGCGCGCTGCGACGAGGGCGACGTCACGCGGGCGGTCGAGGCCGCCCGCCGCGCCCAGCCGGGATGGCGGGCGACGCCGGTGATCGAGCGGGTGAAGATCCTCCGCCGCGTCCACGAGATCGTCGCCGATCGCGCCGAGGAGATCGCCCGCACGATCACCGCCGAGATCGGCAAGACGATCACCGACGCCCGCGAGGAGGTCTACGAGTACGCGGCCCCGAGCTGGCACAAGGCCGGGGAGGAGGTGCTGCGCCACCGCGGCCTCTCCTTCCCCTCCTCGCAGGAGCAGACGAACAACAAGCGGCTGGTGCTGACCCACCGCCCGGTCGGGACGATCGCGGTGGTGACGCCGTACAACTTCCCGACCGACATCTCCTCGATCGCCCTGGCCCACGCGATCGCGGCCGGCAACACCGTGGTCTGGAAGCCCTCGGAGTTCGCGCCGGCCTGCTGCTCGATGATCGCCGCCGCGGCCGAGGAGGCCGGGATGCCGCCCGGCGTGCTCAACGTGGTCCACGGCTTCGGCGAGGTCGGGGCGACCCTGGTCGGCCACGACGGCGTCGACGGGGTCTTCTTCACCGGCTCGACCGCGACCGGGGAGCGGATCGCGAAGGCGGCGGCGCTGAAGCCGCAGCTGCTGGAGCTAGGTGGCGACGGCCCGTTCATCGTGCTCGCCGACGCCGACGTCGACGCGGCGGTGGAGGGGGCGATCAACGGCTGCTTCTACTACACGGGGCAGGTGTGCACGTCGGCCGAGCGGCTGCTCGTCCACGCCGACGTCTACGACGAGTTCCTCGCCAAGCTGCGCGCCCGCACCGCCGAGCTGAAGATCGGCGATCCGGCCGAGGAGGACACCTTCATGGGGCCGGTCTGCAACGAGGCGACCCTGGGCCGCATCCGCGAGCACATCGCCGACGCGGTGGCCAGGGGGGCCCAGGTCGAGTCCTTCGGGCCCGACGAGGGGCTCTACCACCCGGCGACGATCCTCACCGGCGTCGACCCCGACATGCTGATCATGCGCGAAGAGACCTTCGGCCCGGTCGCCCCGGTGATGAAGGTGGACTCGGCGGCGGAAGCGGTGGAGATCGCCAACCGCAGCTCCCTGGGATTGATCGCCTCGCTGTGGACGCGCGACCTGGCGACCGCCTGGCGGGTCGGCGAGGCGCTGCCGCACGGCTCGGTCAACATCAACGAGACCAGCAACTACTGGGATCAGCTGGCGCCGTTCGGCGGCGCCGGGCGCAGCGGAGTCGGTCGCGAGCTCTCGCAGTGGTTCCTCGACAGCTTCACCGAGAAGAAGCTGCTGGTCTTCGAGCTCGGCGACACCGAGGTCAAGTACGACCGTCGCGCCGAAGGCGGCTGGTGAGCGGCGCGCTGTGGCACCCCTTCGCCGCCATGGGGTCGGTGGCCGGGGCGGAGCTCGTCCTCGAGCGGGGTGAGGGCGCCTGGGTGTGGGACGAGGGCGGGCGGCGGTACCTCGACGCCACGGCGGCGCTCTGGTACTCGAACCTCGGCCACTCGCGGCCGGAGATCGCCGACGCGGTCGCCGCGCAGGCGCGGCGCCTCGACGCCTACGGCATCTTCGGCGACTACGCGAACCGGCCCGCGATCCGGCTGGCCGACCGCCTCGCCGCGCTCGCGCCGGTGGCGGGGAGCAAGGTGTTCCTCGGCTCGGGCGGCGGCGACATGATCGACACCGCCGCGAAGCTCGCCCGCGCCCACCACGCCCAGCGCGGCGAACCGGAGCGGCTGCACCTGATCGGGCGGGTCGGCGGCTACCACGGGACGCACGGGCTGGGCACCAGCATCGGCGGCATCGAGGCCAACCGGGTCGGCTACGGGCCGCTCCTCGCCGACGCCTCCACGGTCGCCTTCGACGACGCGGGGGCGCTGGAGGCGGAGGTCGAGCGGGTCGGCCCGGGGCGCGTCGCCGGCTTCTTCTGCGAGCCGGTGATCGGCGCCGGCGGCGTCCATCTGCCGCCGCAGGGCTACATCGAGGCGGCCGCGGAGGTCTGCCGCCGCTACGGCGTCCTCTTCATCGCCGACTGCGTGATCTGCGGCTTCGGCCGCCTCGGGACCTGGTTCGGGATCGACCGCTGGCCGGTCCGGCCCGACATGGTCGTGCTGGCGAAGGGGATCTCCAACGGCGCGCTCCCGGTCGGCGCCCTGTTGGTCGCACCGGAGATCGCGGCGCCGTTCTTCGCCGCCGAGCCCGGCGCGCCGGTCTTCCGCCACGGGGCGACGTACGCGGGCCATCCGACCTGCGCGGTCGCCGCCCTGGCCGCCCTCGACCTCTACGAGCGCGACGCGGTCATCGAGCGCGGCCGCACCCTCGAGCGCCCCCTCGCGGAGGCGCTCGCCCCGCTCGCCGACCACCCGGCGGTCGCCGAGGTTCGGGCCGGCCTCGGCTTCCTGGCCGGGATCGACCTCGATCCGGCCTTGGTCGAGGCCGGCGGCGTGACCCGCCTGCAGCTCGGCTGTCGCGAGCGGGGCGTGTTGGTCCGCCCGTTGGGCAGGGGAGTCGCGATCTCCCCGCCGCTGACCTGCGGCGCCGAGGAGATCGCGCTGATCGCCGGCGCCTTGAGGGAGGCGGCCGACGCCCTCTGAGCCTGGACTAGGCCGCCGCCCCCTCGGCGTCCTTGAGCTCCTGCTTCAGGTCCTCGGCTTCGGCGTCGATTTCCTTTTCGATCACCTTGCGGGCGCGGGTCACGGCCTTTTCGATCTGCTCGCCGACCTTCGACTCGCCGACCACGACGAGCGCCGCGGCGCCCTCGTCGAGGCCCTCGCCGAGGTCCTTGAGGTCGGAGCGCGACAGGCCGCGCCACAGGTGGCCGATGACGCCGCCCGCGGCACCGCCGACGATCGCGCTGCCGATGATCGAGGGGGGAAAGAGGATCCCCGCCACCGCGCCCACGGCGATCCCGGTCCAGGCGCCGTGCTGGGTCGGCTTCTCTTTCTTGTGGACGTGGACCTTGCCCTCGTCCTTCTCGATCACGGCGGCGTCGAAGGTGCCGATCAGTCCGGCCGCGTGCAGGTCGTACACGGCGTCGAAATCGGCCTCCGCGTCGGGGATGTCGTCGTAGATCGCCGCATAGAGGAACACCGGCTTTTCGGCCACCATGGCCTCCTTCCAGGAGATTGACGGGAGCACAGCCTATGGCCGCCCCACGGGGGTCGCATCCGTAGAAGTCCGCGCCGGCGCCGATGGGTTCGCCGGGGCGTCGGCCGATGCGTTCGCAGTTCTCCGCGCTATTCGCGGAGAACTGCGAACGCGGCCCCGGGGGGCGGGGGGCGCCGCGGCGGGGGATCGACCATCTAGCCTCAGGCGATGCCAGACGGCGGCAAAGTGGCGGTCTTCGGTCCTCACCCGTTGCTCTCGATCACGGTCGAGGCGCCGGCCGGCGACGGCGCGGGCGACGACGTCCTGGGCGACGACATCCACCTGCACGCCGCCGGGCAGGGGGTCTGGGTGGCGCGGATGGCGGCCGAGCTGGGGGCCGAGCCGGTGCTCTGCGGCTTCATCGGCGGCGAGACCGGGGTGGTGCTGCGGCCGCTGCTGGAGCAGCTGCCGGTCGGCCTTCGCCTGGTCGAGACCGCCGCGCCCAGCGGCTGCTACCTGCACGACCGGCGCAGCGGCGAGCGGGTGCCGATCGCCCAGGGCGCGGCGACGCCGCCGACCCGACACGAGATCGACGAGCTCTTCTCGACCACGGTGGCGGTCGCCCTCGACTCGCAGGCGCTGGCGCTCTGCGGGCCGTTCCCGCCCGAGGCGCTGCCGCTCGAGATCTACGGCAGCCTGGTCGCCGACGTGCGGACCAACGGCACGCCGGTGCTGGTCGACCTCTCGCCGCCCCGCCTCGACAGCGCCCTCGAGGGCGCCCCCGACCTGGTCAAGATCAACGACTGGGAGCTGGCGAGCTACGTCAAGGGACCGGTCGACGGCACCGAGCGGATGCGCGATGCCGCCCGCCGCCTGCTCGATGCCGGCGCCGGCGCCGCGATCATCACCAGGGCCGGGGAGCCGGCGATGGTGCTGCGCGGCGAGGAGGCCTGGGAGCTCGTCCCACCCCGCTTCGAGCGGGGCTCGCGCGAGGGCTGCGGCGACTCGATGATGGGCGCCCTGGCGGCCTGCGTCGCGGGCGGGCGTGGCTGGGAGGAGACGCTGCGCATCGGCGCCGCCGCGGGCGCCGCCAACTTCCTTCACCGCGGTCTCGGCAGCGGCTCGCGCGCG
Source organism: uncultured Actinomycetes bacterium (assembly GCA_963766705.1). Classification (GTDB taxonomy): domain Bacteria; phylum Actinomycetota; class Thermoleophilia; order Solirubrobacterales; family 70-9; genus VAYN01. The sequence goes on along the minus strand of CAVYBE010000008.1, from coordinate 131,959 downwards.
GTCGTCGAGGATCTGGCGCGCAGGGTCGAGCTGCGCCCGCTGTAGCGCTCCCGCGCCGCGTGGTTCCTTTTCCTCGCCATGCGAGCAAAAGGAACCACGGAAGCCCGCCAGGTGGGTCGGTGCGGGCCCGCCGGCTAGACGACCGGGTCGAAGGGCCGCTCGAGCGCCTCGCCGGTGACGATCGCCCGCGGCGCCGTCTCGCGCATCCACCGCACGTGTGGGGCGAGGGTCTCGATCTCGGCGAGCGCCGCGAACGCCGCCGCCAGGTGCAGCGGCCGGCCGCCGTGGGAGGAGTGCGCGTCGCTGCTGAGGACGTGGACCAGGCCGGCCTCGGCCAGCGCCCGCATCCCGGCGGCGCTCGGCTCGCGCAGGAAGAAGTCGGCGGTCGCCTGGACCAGCGCCCCGGCGGCGATCAGCGCCGCGATCCGCTCGTGCATGTCGGCGGAGAGGTGGCGCTCCGGGTGGGCGATCAGCGCCCGCCGGCCCCGCTCGGCGAGGTGGGCGACCCGCTCCTGGAGGGTGTCGGAGAGGGGTCCCGGTGCCGGCTCGAGCAGGATCCAGCGCCCGTCGCCGAGCGCCACCCGTCCCAGCTCCTCCTCGGAGAGCCCCTCGACTGCGGTCTCGGCGACCTCGCCGCCGCTCAGCACGGTCACCGGCAGGCCCTCCTCGGCCAGCCGCGCGTTCAGCGCCTCGACCCGTCCGGCGACCTCCTCGATCCGCACGTCGTGGTCGTGGCGGATGTGCGGCGTCGCGCAGACCGTCTCGATCCCGTCGTTCACCGCCTGGCGCGCCAGGCCGAGGCTGTCGGCGACGTCGAGCGCCCCGTCGTCGACCCCGGGCAGGATGTGGCAGTGCAGGTCGATCATCGCCGTCCCCATGGCGGGACGGGGCAGCCAGGACTCGAACCTGGAATCGCCGGTTTTGGAGACCGGTGCCTTAGCCAATTGGGCCACTGCCCCAGCGGGACAAGGATCGTAACGAGCGAACGAGCGCGGTGGCGTGCCCGCGGTGTTCCTTACTTCGGCATGGGCGAAGTAAGGAACACCGCAAGGGAGGGCACTGTCGGCCTGGGGGAAAGACGGCGCGGGCGGCGAAGTGTCAGGGGCGATGACCACGGATTCGCTGCGCCACCCGCTGACCCGCACGCTGCTGGTCCTGACCTTGACCACCGGGGTGATCGACTGCGCCTCCTATCTGGGGCTCGGCCGCGTCTTCGCCGCCAACATGACCGGCAACATCGTTCTGCTCGGCTTCGGGATCGCCGGCTCCACCGGGCTGCCCGTGGTGGGGCCGCTGGTGTCGCTCGGGGCGTTCTTCTGCGGCGCCGTGGTGGGCGGGAGGATGGGCGACAGGTTGCCGATGAAAGAGGCCCACCTGTCGCGCGCGATGCTGATCGAGGTCACGCTGATCAGCCTCGCGACGCTGCTCGCGATCCTCTTCGACATCAAGCCGGGGCGCTTCTCCGGCGACCTGGTCATCGCCCTGATCGCCTTCGCGATGGGCATCCGCAACGCGACCGTGCGCCAGCTGAAAGTGGCCGACCTCAGCACGACGGTCCTGACCATGACGCTGACCGGGCTGGCGGCGGACTCCCAGTTGGCGGGGCGCAGCGGCAAAGGGAGCTGGCGTCGCAGCGGCGCCGTGGTCTCGATGCTCGTCGGCGCCGTCGCGGGCGCCCTCCTCGTCAAGGTCGACCTGGCGCTGGTCCTGCTCGCCGCCGCCGGCCTCGCGCTGGCGACCTGGCTCGTCTTCATGCCCGCCGCGATCACCGTCGCCGAATAGCCGCCCTCCTTCCGCGTTCGCAGTTCTCCGCGCTATGCGCGGAGAACTGCGAACGCGAGGGCGTGGCCCTCCGCCGCCGGCGCTCGCCAGTGCCGGCGATTCCCTCTACGCGGTGGTGACCGGAGGCGGGGGGTCCGGCGTTCCGGAGGAGCCGGAGCTGCCGGTGGCGCCCGCCCGGGCCTGCAGCTCGCGCCGGTAGGCGGAGGCGAGGTCGTGGATCGCCAGCGTCCCGACCACCTTGCGGTTGTCGTCGAGCACCGTGACGAAGGTCGATTCGCCGCTCGCCAGCGCGTCGACGGCGACGTCGACGGTGCTGCTCAGCGGCACCGAGGCGGCGCCCGCGTCGACCAGCTCGCGCAGCGGCGCGTCCTCCTTGCCGGTCAGCAGCGCGGCGGCCCGCACCGCTCCCTCGAAGCGTTCGTCGCGGTCGACCACGGGTGCCGCACCGACCCGCGCGCCCGCCATCGCGAGCCGCGCCGCGCCGATCGTCAGGTGGTCGCCGAGGATCACTTTCGGATCGTCCATCGCCGCCGCGACCGGGGCGCCGCTCAGCAGCGGCACGTCCTCGAGCAGCCGGCGGCCGGGCGCGTGGTCGCGGTCGAGCAGCTGCGAGCGGTACATGGTCACGTCGGTGCGCCGCACGATCAGCCAGGCGAGCCCGACCGCGATCATCCCCGGCTCGATCGCGATGATGCTGCCGGTCATCTCGGCGACCATCAGCAGCACCGCGAGAGGGGCCCGCGCGACGCTGCCGAAGCAGCACATCATCCCGATGATCACGAACGGCGCCGGGTCGGCGCCCATGCCGGGAAAGATCGGCTCGAAGAGTCGCCAGACGGCGGCGCCGACGAAGGCGCCGATCACCATCCCCGGCCCGAAGATCCCGCCCGAGCCGCCCGAGCCGATCGACAGCCCGGTGGCGAGGATCCGCGCGAACGGCAGCGCCAGCACGATCCACAGCGGCATCGTCTTCAGGTGTTCGCCGAGCCCGTGCTGGATCCAGCCGTAGCCGGTCCCCAGCACCTCCGGCATCGCGATCGCCATCAGGCCGACCAGGACACCGCCGATCGCCGGTTTGAGCGAACGGGGCACGCTCCAGCGGCTGAACCAATCGTGCATGCCGTAGAAGCCGCGCGCGTAGGCCAGCCCGATCAGGCCGCCGAGGACCCCGATCAGCGCGAACCACGGCAGGTTGGCGGGAGAGGTGAATTCGGTCGAGCCGTGGTTGCCGAACAGCGCCCCGTAGCCCTCGAAGCCGCCGAAGATCGCGTAGCCGACCCCGGCCGCGATGAAGCTCGGCAGGAGCGCCGCCGGGTCGAAGTCGTCGCGGTAGATGATCTCCGCGGAGAGCACGGCGCCGCCCAGGGGAGCGCTGAAGATCGCGCCGATCCCGGAGCCGATCCCGGTGGCGACGGCGACGCGCGCGTCCTCGGGTGAGAGCTCCAGCACGCGGGCGAGCAGCGAGCCGAAGCCGGCGCTGATCTGCCCGGTGGGGCCCTCGCGGCCGCCCGAGCCGCCGGAGCCGATCGTCAGCGCCGAGGCGACGATCTTCACCAGCACGGTGCGGAAGCGGACGCCGCGCGGGTTGTGGTGGACGGCGGCGATCGCCGCGTCGGTGCCGTGCCCCTCGGCCTCGGGCGCGATCTTGAAGACGAGCAGCCCGGCGAGCAGCGCGCCGCCGCCGACGATCAGCGGCAGCGCCCACGGGCGCGCCGGGTCGGCCCCGACGGGGACGTGTCCCTCGCCGATCGGCGTCGGCACCGTGTACCCGGCCAGGATCGCCAGGAACAGGTGCGTCGCCGCCTTCAGCGCCTCGTAGAAGACGACCGCGCCGAGCCCCGCGATCACGCCGATCACGACGCCGAGCACGATCCACTTGCGTACGTAGGAGGCCTCGGCGAACCAGCGGGTGGCTACGGTCGAAAGCGCGCGCAGACGATCCGAACGGGTCGGCCTGGGCTGCGACTGAAAGGGGGAGATCGAGGCGATGTAGTGAAACCTATGTGGGCGGCGATGTCGGCGGATCGCCGCCGGTCAGCAAAGTGCCTGCACCCCACGAACGTTTGTCAGATCTATGACAGCGTTAGGATCGGCCGCCATGAATGCGCCGGGCAGTGTCGAGCTTCTCACCGCCGATCCCGACCTGGCGATCGGCATCGACGCCGACCACCTCGTGGCGGCGCGGGGCGCCTGCCTGGCCTCGGTCCTCGAGCTCGGCCGGGGACCGTGGGACCCGGTGGCGACGGTAGCCGATCGCGGCGGCTTCGGCCTGCTGCTGCTCTCCGGCTTCCTCGTGCGGCGGGTCGGACGGGGCGGCCGCTTCGGCGCCGAGCTGCTCGGCCCGGGCGACCTGCTGCGTCCCTGGCAGACCATCGGGGCGATCGCCAGCCTCCCCTTCGAGCCGTCGTGGACGGTCGCCGGGGCCGCCCGCCTGGCCGTGCTCGACGCGGGCTTCGTCGGGCGCACCGCGGCCTTCCCGAGCGTCGCGGTCCAGCTGGTCGACCGGGCGATGCTGCGCGCCCGCCACCTGGCGTTGACGATGGCGGCGGTCCAGCAGCCGCGGGTCGACCGCCGGCTGCACGCGCTGCTCTGGCAGCTCGCCGACCGCTGGGGGCGGATCGGCCGCGAAGGGGTGACAGTCGAGGTGCCGCTCACCCACGAACTGCTGGGCGAACTGGTCGCCGCCCGCCGGCCCTCGGTGACGACGGCGCTCTCGGCGCTCGCCGAAGGCGGTCAGGTCGAGCGCGAGGGCGACCGCTGGCTGCTCCGCGGCGGCCCGCCGGACGAGATCGCCGACCTGCTCTGATGCCGTGCCGCCGGCCCTTTCGTCGAACCGCCCGGGCGGACCTTCCGCCGGGCCGCGCCAGTAACTAGCCTGCCCGAATGGCGATCTACACCGTCACCTGCCGCGGCGACCTCCCCCGCGGCGTCGTCACCCAGCTGACCAACGCCGGCGTCTACCTGCACGAGGAGCCCGAACCCGGCTTCAAGGGCGACGGGATGAAGCGCCACGTGCTGCAGATCGACGCCGGGAGCGCCGAGGACGCGATCCTCGTCGCCAAGGGCGCGATGGCGGTCGCCGGCGGCACCGCGCGCGACTACCAGGCGATCGAGGAGGGGACCGGGCCCGAGCCCGGCTGAGCGGTGCGGCGCCCGCGGGCGCCCGCACGCCGATCGCTGCCCGGGGCGCTGGCCCACGCGCCGGCGGGTACCTCTACCCCGGCGGGGTCAGCTTGTAGACGGCGCCCGCGGTGTCGTCGCTGACGAACAGGGCGCCTTCGGGGCCGGGGACGACGTCGACCGGGCGGCCCCAGCGTTCGCCGTTGGCTTCCTGGAAGCCGGCGACCAGGGTCCGCGCCGGCTCGAGGGTCCGCCGGCGGGCGTTCCAGCGCAGCCAGAGGATCGCGGGCGAGCGCGGCTCCTGGCGGTTCCAGGACCCGTGCGCCGCGATCACCGCGCCGCCCGACCACGGCGCCGGCACCTGGGTCCCCTCGAGGAACGACATCCCGAGCGGCGCCGAGTGGGCGGGCAGGCCGACGTCGATCGGCTCGAGCTTCCCGCAGTCGAGCGCTTTGCCGCCGGGGTTGGTGACGGCGTCGGGGATCAGCGGGATGTCGGTCAGCGAGCCGGGCGGGTCGTTGCGCCCCTGTTCGGGGTTGCAGAGCGGCCAGCCGAGGTCGCGGCCCTGGCTCACCGGCACGACCTCCTCCGGCGGGTGGTTGTCGACGTAGGCGTGGATCACCTGGCCGAACGCTTCGCCCACGCCTTCGAATTCGCCGTGGAAGGGGTAGGGGATTTCGTCGCGGTTGTTGACCGCCGTCCAGACCTTCCCGTCGGGCGCCACCGCCAGGCCCTCGCCGTTGCGGACGCCCATCATCACCACCCGCACCGGCCCTCCTTGCGGGCCGACCGCGTCGATCACCCCGCGCGGCCCGCGCGGCGGTTCGTAGCCGCGGTCGGCGGGGGAGGCGTTGGAGGAGCTGCCGAGGTCGAAGTAGACGGTGCCGTCGGGCGCCACCACGACGTCCTTCTGGCGATGGTTGTCGTCGCCGGCCGGCTCTTCGTCGGGCAGGTTCGGCGCGATCACCGTCTGGGCGCCGACGCGGCCCTGCCCGCGCCAGGGGTAGCTGTCGATCTGGTCGGACTCGCCGACGTAGAGGACCCAGCCGCCGTCGCGGCGGGCGAAGGCGAGGCCCTGCGGCGATTCGAGGCCGCCGAGGACGACCTGTTCTGCTTCGGCCACCTGGCCGCCGCGCAGTTCGATCACGGCGCCGTTGCTCGGCTCGCTGACCAGCAGGTTCCCTTCCGGGGTGACGGCCTCCATCCGCGCGCCGGCCGGGCGCGCCCAGACGCTCGCCCGCCAGCCCTTCGGCACGTTCAGGGTGTGGGGCGCGGGCAGTTCGCCACCGCGCAGGGAAGGGGGCACGGTGAGCGTCACCGATTCGCGGGCGCCCGCCAGGGGTGGCGCGGCGCCGTTCCGGGTGAGGCCGGAGGAGCCGGAGCCTTCGCCGCTGCTCGATCCGCCGCCCGAGCCGCAGCCGGCGAGGACGGCGGCGAGCAGGACGGCGAGCAGAAGCAGAGCGGCGGTGGCCGCCGGGAGAGGGCGCCTCATGCCCTCAGTTTTACCCGCCGCCGCCGGGGCGAGCGGACTGGAGGCGCTCGTCCTTCCAGTCCGCCCGCCCCGGGGTCAGCGGCGAGAGCCGGCGGCCAGGCGCTCAGGGTCGGGGCGGGCCCTGTGGTGCGCGGCCGCGCGAGTCGCGAGCGCCGGCTCCCAGGTCAGTTCGACGGCGACGCCGTCCCGGGCTTTGCACCGGGGGCAGTCCCTTCGGTCGGACAAGGCACCGGTGCTGAACCGGATTCCACACCGTTCACAGCGGAACATCTCTCCTCCTTGAGCCGGGGTCGAGTCGGGGTTCCCGGCTCCCCGATCCTCACGGCGGGTGGATGTGCTGTCAAGCACAAAACGGTATGGAAATGGCATGGGAAGGCGCTCGGCGACGCTGCACGGATTTGGGCCCCTGTAGCGGACCAGAGTTGTGTCAGGTGAACCTGACCGGTGAGAGCGGGAGCTGCTAGCGGCCGAACCAGCGGCGCAGGCGCTCGGCGCCGAACTGCTCCTTGCGCGCCATCTGCGCGGCGCTCGGCGCGTTGAACGTGCCGCGCCGCTCGGGGCCGGAGAGGAAGTCGATGTCGACGCTGCCGATCCGGCCCTCGCCGAACTCGATGTAGCAGGTGCCCTGGCCGGGGTAGCGCTCCGGCGCCGGGCCGCCGGCCACCTCCGCGAGCAGCTGTTCGGCCACCGTGCGGGCGCCCCCCTCGGCGAAGGCGCCCGCCTTCGGCACGCCGAGCTCGGAGACGTCGCCGATGGCCCAGACTCCCGGCACCTTGGTGGCCAGCGTCGCCGGGTCGACCGGTACGTAGTCGCCCTCGGCGAGCCCGCTCGCCAGCACCACCTCGGGCGCGCGGTGCTTCGGCACGCCGAGGAAGAGGTCGAAGGCCAGCTCCTCGCCGTCCTCGAACACGGCGACCTTGCGCGCCGGGTCGAGGCGCGCGAAGGGGCGGCCGGTCAGCAGCCCGATCCCACGCTGCTCGAATTCGGCCACGAAGGCGGCGGACGCCTCCGGCGAGGGCGGCAGGGGGGAGGGGAGCGGGGTCGAGAAGACGATCTCGCAGGCGTCGCGGACGCCGCGCCGGCGCAGCTCCGCGTCGAGCAGCAGGGCGCACTCGCCGGGTGCGGGCGGGCACTTGTAGGGTGCCCCGCAGACGCCGATCAGCGCCCGCCCGGAGGAGAAGCCGGCGATCGCGGGGGCGAGCTTTTCGGCGCCCGGCACCGAGTAGAACTGGCTGTCGAGCTCGGCCAGCCCGGGGGTCGCGTCGAGGTCGTAGTCGGCGCCGAGGGCGATCACCAGGTGGTCGGCCTCGTGGACGCCGGCGTCGGTGGTGACCCGCTTGGCCTCAGGGTCGATCGCGGTGATCGTCTCGCGCAGCAGCCGCACCCCGGGGTGGACGAAGTCGGCGTAGGGGAGGCGCACCGACTCGGGGCTCGCGCCGGCGAACATCAGGTCGAGCTTCGAGTAGCCGAAGACGAAGGAGTCGCTCTTGTCGATCAGCGTGACCTCGGCGGCGTCGCCGAGCGCCTCCGAGAGTCGGGTGCCCAGCTCCAGGCCGCCGAAGCCCGCGCCGAGGATGAGGATTCGCGCCAAGGTGGGCCAACGGTACCCGGATCGGGCCTCCCTTGAGCCGCCGACCTAGAGTTGTCTGCGTGCCGCCCGCCGCGCCCACCCGACCGCCCCAGGTCCTCCACCTCTCATTGGTGCTCGGCGGCGCGCTGCGCGACGCCGACGGCGCCCGGCTCGGCCGCGTCGACGACCTCATCGTCCGCCTCGGCGGCGCCGGCTATCCGCCGATCACCGGCTTCCTGGTGACGGTCGCCGGGCGGGGCTCCTACGTGCCCGCCGAGCGGGTGGCGACGGTGGCGCCGGGGGCGGTGACGCTGACCGAGGCGAAGCTCGACCTGCGCCCGTTCGCCCGCCGGCCCGATGAGGTCCTGCTGCGCCACGACGTCCTCGACCACCAGCTGATCAACGTCGAGGGCGCCCGCCTCGTGCGCGCCAACGAGGTCGAGCTGGCGCGGATCGACGGCTGGTGGCGGGTGGTCGGGGTCGACACCGGCGCCCGCGGCGGGCTGCGCCGGCTCCTGCCCAAGGCGCTGGCGGGGCGGATCGCGACCGGGGACTTCCTCGACTGGGCGGAGCTCGAGCCGTTCTCCGGCGACGTCCCGGCGATGCGTCTGCGGGTCCTGCACCCGAAGCTGGCGCGGCTGCACCCGGCCGAGATCGCCGACCTGGTCGAGGCGGCGTCCCACGACGAGGGCGCCGAGATCATCCAGGCGGTCGGCGGCGACGAGGAGCTCGAGGCCGACGTCTTCGAGGAGCTCGACTCCCGCCACCAGGTCGAGTTCGTCGAGCAGCGCTCCGACCCCGAAGTGGCGGCACTGCTCTCCCGGATGGCCCCCGACGACGCCGCCGACCTGGTCGCCGAGCTGGCCGAGGACCGGCGCGAGGCGGTGATCGACCAGCTCCCGCCGGGGCCGCGGCGCAAGGTCCGCGCCCTGCTCGGCTTCGACCCGGCCGAGGCGGGCGGGCTGATGAGCCCCGACTTCGTCAGCGTCTACCGGCAGGCGACCGCGGGCGAGTCGCTGGAGCGGGTCCGCCGCTCGCGCCTCCCGGACGAGATCCTGGCGACGGTCTGGGTGATGGACGCCCACCGTCGCTTCATCGGCGCCGTGTCGCTGGCGGCGCTGGTCCGCGCCGAGCCGGACGCCGGGCTGGTCGACCTCGAAGTCCAATACCTGCCGCACCTGCGGCCCGACTCCGACTTCGAGGAGACCGCGCGGCTGATGGCCGACTACAACCTGGCCGCTGCGGCGGTGGTCGACGACGAGGAACGGATGGTCGGCGTCGTCACCGTCGACGACGTGCTCGAGGTGCTCCTGCCGAAAGGCTGGCGCCGGCGCTTCGGGCTGCTCGGTGAGGATTGACCGTCGCCTCCGCCGGCTGCGGCCCGCCCTCTCGGCGCGGCCGCACCTGCCTGCCCGGCTGCGCTCGCGCCGCAGCCGCGTCCTCGTCTTCCTCGGGCTGCTCGGGCCCGGGCTGATCGCCGCCAACGCGGGCAACGACGCCGGCGGCATCGCCACCTACTCCGAAGTCGGCGCCCGGTACGGCTACACGCTGCTCTGGGCGATGGTGCTGATCACCGTCTCGCTGGCGCTCGTGCAGCGCTCGGCGGCGCGGATGGGGGCGGTGACCGGCAAGGGGCTCGCCGAGCTGATCCGCGAGCGCTACGGGATCCGCTGGTCGGCCTTCGCGACCTTCTGCGTGCTGGTCGCCAACTTCGGCATCTGCATCTCCGACTTCGTCGGGGTGGGGGCGGCGCTGGGGCTGGCGGGCGTCCCGGCCCAGGTCTCGGTGCCGATCGCGGCGATCGGCATCTGGCTGGTGATCGTGCGCGGCTCCTATCGCAGCGCCGAGCGGGTCTTCATCTGGCTGACGATCCCCTTCTTCGCCTATCCGGTGGCGGCGATCCTCGCCCATCCCGACTGGGGACAGGTCGGCCACGCGCTGCTGGTGCCGCAGATGCACACCAGCTCCACCTTCCTGCTGCTCTTCGTGGCGATGGCGGGGACGACGATCACCCCGTACATGCAGCTCTACCTGCAGTCGGCGGTGGTCGAGCGGGGGGCGACCGAGGCCGACCTGCAGGCCGAGTCGCGCGAGGCGGTGGGGGGAGCGGTCTTCGCCGACCTGATCGCCGCGTTCATCATCGTCGCCACCGGGGCGACGCTGTATGTGTCGGGCATCCACTCGATCGGTTCGGCGGCGGACGCGGCGAAGGCCCTGGAGCCCCTGGCCGGGCAGTACGCCGAGCTGCTCTTCGGGGTCGGGCTGCTCGGCGCCAGCCTGCTGGCCGCGGCGATCCTGCCGATCGCCACCTCCTACGTCGTCGCCGAGAGCCTCGGCTTCGAAAAGGGGATCGGGCGGCGGACCGAGGAGGCGCCGGTCTTCATGGGGCTGATCACGGCGATGATCGTCATCTCCACGATCGTCGCGATGGTCCCCGGCGTGCCGGTGATCGCGCTCCTGGTCGGCGTGCAGGTGGTCAACGGCCTGCTGCTGCCGGTAAACCTCTTCTTCGTCTGGCGACTGGCGCGCAACGAGGAGCTGATGGGGGAGCACCGCAACCGCGGTCCGGTCGACTGGGTGACCGCCGCGACCGTCCTGGTCACCTCGACCCTGTCGCTGATCCTGGTGGTCGTCACCGTCCTCGGCCTCTGAGCGCCCGGTTATGCTCGCCCGGTGAGCGAGGCGATCGGCCAGGTCCTGTCGCTCGGGGTCGGGGTGTCACTCAGCCCGATCCCGATCGTCGGCGTGGTGCTGATGCTGGCGACGCCGCGGGCGCGCAGCAACGGCCTCGCCTTCCTGGCCGGCTGGGTGGCCGGGCTGGCGGTCGCGGGGACGGTGGTGCTGCTGGTCTCCGGCGGCATCGAAGCCTCCGAAGGCGGGGCCCCCGCCGACTGGGTGAGCTGGCTGAAGATCGTCCTCGGCGTGCTGTTGATCAGGCTCGCGCTGAGGCAGTGGCGCGGCCGGCCGCGGGGCGGGGAGGAGGCCGAGATGCCGGGCTGGATGGATGCGATCGACCGGTTCGAGGCACCGCGGGCGGCGGGGCTCGGCGTGCTGCTGTCGGCGGTCAACCCGAAGAACCTGCTGCTCGTGGTCGGCGCCGCGGCGGCGATCGCCCAGACCGGGGTGTCGGCGGGCAGCCAGGCGGTCGCCCTGGCGGTCTTCGTCATCGTCGCGACGATCGGCCCCGGCGCGCCCGTCGCGATCTACCTGGTGATGGGCGAGCGCTCCAAGGAGCTGCTCGACGGGCTGCGCTCCTGGATGACGCGCAGCAACGCGACGATCATCGCGGTCATCTGCCTGGTGATCGCGGCGAAGCTGATCGGCGACGGCATCGCGGCCCTCTGAGGCTGAGGGGATCCGCCGGCGATCCCTCGCGCGTCGCGGGCCGGGCGATACTTTTCGGCCCGGGGGTGTTGTCGGGACCGTGAACTTTCTGGTCGCACACGAAGTGGGGGCGGGCCGCTGGGAGCCGCTCGGGGTGATCGAGGTCGAGGAGTGGGAGCGGGTCGGGATCGCGATCGCGCGCCTGTCCTGGCGCGCGCTGCCCGGCGTCTTTCGGCTGGTCGACCTGGGCGGCACGATGAGCTTCGAGCTTGAGCTGGCCGCCGACGGCGTCGTCGTCGAGCCCTGAGCCCCGCCCGCCGAACCCCGAGCCCCGCGGCGCCGAACCCGTAGGCTCGGGCCATGTGGCTGCAGCGGACGATCCGCCTCGCGCCGCGCCCGCGCGGCATCCACCTGGTCACCGACGAGGTGCTCGGGGAGCTGCCCGAGCTGGGTGACTTCGGCGTCGGCGTCCTGCACCTGCTGATCCAGCACACCTCGGCCTCGTTGGCGCTGAACGAGAACGCCTCGCCGGAGGTGCGCCGCGACCTCGACGCCTGGCTCGACCGGGCGGTGCCCGAAGGCGCCTCCCACTGGACCCACACGCTGGAGGGCGACGACGACATGCCGGCCCACGTCAAGGCGGCGCTGATGGGACCGTCCCTGACCCTGCCACTGCGCGAAGGGCGCCCGGCGCTCGGCACCTGGCAGGGGATCTTCCTCTGCGAGCACCGCGACCGCGGTGGCACCCGCTCGCTGGTCGCCACCGCCTGGGGCGAGGGCTCCTAGCCGTCGGGCCTGGCGCGGGCGGCCGCAGACGATCGATCCCACGGCCTGGGGCCCCGCAGCCAGCCTGAGACGGCGCGCCCGTCCGATGCCCCGCGGCTGTCCGAGTAGCCGCGCCCGTCGGGGCCGGTCCGCCCGTCCGAGTAGCCGCGCCCGCCCGCCCGAGCCGGTGCGCCCGTCCGAGAGGCGCGCCCGTCCCACCCTCCACTTCGGCAGGTAGGAGGGCGGGACGGGCGCGCCTCGCCGTGCGACCGCCCGCCCGGCGTTCGCAGTTCTCCGCGCTATGCGCGGATGTCTGCGAACTCACCGGGAGGCCCTCCGTGGCGTTCGCAGTTCTCCGCGCATACCGCGGATTACTGCGAACTCATCGGGGGCTGCCCTGTGCGTTCGCACTTTGCCGCGCATAGCGCGGATGTCTGCGAACTCATCGGGACGGGTCCAGCGGCGTTCGCACTTTGCCGCGCATAGCGCGGATTACTGCGAACTCATCGGGAGGCGGCCCACGATCCCCGGGACGCGGTCGTCCTTTGGTCCGGTCCGGAAATCGCGGTCGTCCTTTGGTCCGGTAGGCGGACGTTAGGACGACCGCGCCCGGCGGGGCGGACCAAAGGTCGACCGCACTCCCCGCGCCGCGGCGGCGTTCGCAGAACTCCGCGCATGGCGCGGATTACTGCGAACTCATCGGGGGCCGCCCTGTGCGTTCGCACTTTGCCGCGCATAGCGCGGATGTCTGCGAACTCATCGGGACGGGTCCAGCGGCGTTCGCACTTTGCCGCGCTATGCGCGGAGAACTGCGAACTCATCGAGGGACGCCCTGGCGCGTTCGCACTTTGCCGCGCTATGCGCGGAGAACTGCGAACGCACTGGCGCATCTCGCGACGCTCGGCCACTTGGCCGCCTCCGACCGGCTCAGGTGAACGAGCGGCCGCCCCCGACGTTCTCCGCCCGCGCAGGCGCGCCCGTCCCGCCCTCCTACCTGCCGAAGTGGAGGGTGGGACGGGCGCGCGGCCTGGCGGACGGGCGGCGGGGCGGGGCGATCTGCCTAAAGCGTCGTCAGTCCCACGCCGGTGAAGAAGAGCGCGGCGACGAGCAGGCGGCGGTCGCTGCTGAGCGCCGCCAGCGGCAGCAGCCAGGCGACGTACCAGGGCACGAGGAAGCCGGTCGTGAGCAGCAGCGCCACGGTGGCCCAGCCGGCGCCCGCGATCCAGTCCATCTCCCCGATCCAGACCCGTCGCAGGAGCCAGGCGAGGACCGCCAGGAAGATCAGGGTGAGCCCCATGCTGAGCGCCTTCGGCATCTGTTCGACGCCGACCGCGGCGAGCAGGAAGCCGACGACGCTGTGCGGGCCGCCTTCGGCCTGGATCCCCTGCAGGGTCGCCAGCAGGTGCAGCGGCCCGGTGCCGAAAAAGGCGTACGCCAGCGAGGCGACCGCGATGGCGCCGATCGCCGCGCCGAACACCAGCCGCCGCCGGCGGGCCGCCCCCTCGCCGTGCGGGGTGCGCGCCAGGGCGAAGGGCAGGAGCAGCCCGGCGGTCAGCTTCACCGCCGTCGCGGCGACGATCAGGGCTCCGCCGCGCCGCTCGCGCTCCTGCAGCAGCACGTAGAGGCCGGCGGCGAGGATCGCCAGCATCATCAGGTCGTTGTGGCCGCCGCCGACCCCGTAGAGCACGATCACCGGGTTCAGGCCGACCAGCACCCCGGCCCGCACGGGCGAGAGCCCGCGCAGGCTCGCCGCCCGCCAGACGAGCAGGATCAAGACCAGGCTCGAGATCGCGGCGACCGCCTTGTAGGCGACCACGTTGGCGGCGATGCTGAGCGGGACCAGCAGGTAGCTGAGCGCCGTGAAGAGGGGCCCGTAGGCGCTGGGCGTCGCCACCCACTGGGCGCCGATCAGCGGCTGCAGGCCGCCGAGCGGGATCGCGCTCGGGCCGTGCAGGTAGGGGTTGGTGTTGAAGACGGCGCCCATCCGCCCGTAGGCGGTGTAGCTGAAGACGTCGCTGGAGAAGAGCGGCGGGGCGAGCAGGACGATCGCGTGGAGGGCGAGGATCGCGATCAGCACGGTCCGCGCCGAGAGCCGCTCGGCGGCCCGGGTCGCCACCGCGTAGGAGATGAACATCGCGATGAAGGCGGCGATCAGCGCGAAGACGCCGAGCTTCAGCCCGGCGCCCGCGAGCGGCCCGGCCAGCGAGGCGGGCAGCGGCCGCAGCGAGGTGGGGAGGAGGAGTTCGCTCTGGGTCGCCGAGAGGCAGACCAGCAGGCTGGTGGCCAGCAGGCCCGCCAGTCCGATCCGGCCGAGGCGGACCGACGGTTCGGAGCGCCCGACCGCGCGGGCGGGCGGAACGGTGGGGTAGCGCGATCCGGGGGCGGCAGTGTCCACCCCCGGACCATCTACCTGTCGGCTAAAGCTCAGATGTGAATTAGTGGCACTTTTCCGCGAGTTCTTCGACCGGCGTGAGGTTCTTTTCGAAGACCATCGATTCCGCTTCGGCCTGGGAGACCTTGGCGACGCCTTCGGAGACGCACTTGGCGAGGGATGCACTGATGCCTTCTTCCTTGACCAGCCGCTTTTCCAGCTCTTCGCCCAGCGCCTTCCCGTCGAACTTGGCGAAGCTGAGGAACTTATTCAGCTTCCACTTGCCTTCCTCCTTCGCGAGTTCGACTTCGATCGTCTGGCCGTTTAGCGCGCTGCTGCCGGAGATCGCGACCGCGGCGGTCGCCGTTTCGCCGTTGACTTCGACGTTCGACACCGTCACCGATTCCGCCGGGCTTTCGCCTTCTTCGGCGTTTTCTTCGCAGGTCTTCACCGCCGCCTTGCCGGTCTCCGACGTTTCGTTTTCGGTGAAGGCCTTGGTCTGGACTTCGGTGCACTTGGACGGTTCGGAGCTGGTCGCCGCGGTTTCGATCGCTTCTTCGATCGCCGATTCATCACCGCTGGACGAGCTCGAGCCACCCCCGCCGCAGGCGGTCAGCGCGAGCGCCGCGGCCACCAGCACGAAGGGGAGGATCAGCAGGGATTTCTTCACGGTTTCCTTTCTTGCAGGGCGGCGACGATCGCGCGCCGGGCGGCAAGGCTCGCACAGAATCCTCGGCCGCGGCGCCCCTGCTGAATAATCCGGCGCCGATGTTGGCCGCCGGCTTGATCGCGGGGATCGTCTCCTCGGTTCTCTTCAACGTCGGCATCGCCCTGCAGGCCGTCGAGGCGCGGCGCACGCCGGCGGAGGAGAGCCTCCGCCCGGTCCTCATCTGGCACCTGCTGCGCCGGCGGCTGTGGGTCTACGGCCTGGGGATCGAATGGCTCGGGGTGCCGATGGAGATCCTCGCCTTCGCCTGGGCGCCGTTCATCGTCGTGCAGCCGCTGCTCGCCTGCGGCCTGCTGGTGCTGCTGGCGGTGGCGGGGCGGCTGCTGGGGGAGCGGCCGACCGTCGAGGCGCTGGTCGGGGTCGGCGCGATCATCGCCTCGGTCGCCCTGATCGCCTGGGGCGCGCCGGGCGTCCAGGACACCCACCGCGGCGCCGTCGCGGTGATCGCCGTGGTCGGCGGGCTGACCGCCGTCTCCTTCGTCCCCTTCGCGCTGCGCGGCAGCCGGCTCGACACGGCGCTGACCGCGGTGCTCGGCTCGGCCTGCGGCTTCGCCGCGACCAACGTGGCGATGAAGCTGATGGCCGACGACATCGGCAGCGCCCATCTCCCGCAGGCGGGGGCCTGGATCGTGGTCGCCGCGGTCGCGGGCTTCGCCGCGACGGTGACCGGGATGACGGCGCTGCAGCGGGCGCCGGCGACGATGGTGATCCCGATCTCGACCGCCGTGCAGACGTTCCTCCCGGTGGCGCTCGAGCCGTTGTTCCTCGCCGAGAGCTTCCGCGACGCCGACCTCGAAGGCTTCCCGCTGCTGGTCGGGCTGGTGGTGATGTTGGTCGGGATCGTGATCGTCGCCCGCAGCGGTCCGGTCAGCGCGCTGGCGGCCGGGATGCCGCCGCCGCGGCGCGGGGACGGCGGCGCGCCGCCGCCTCGGTAGGGTCAGGCCATGAGCGAGCAGAGCCAGATCGGTGTCACCGGCCTCGCGGTGATGGGGGCCAACCTGGCCCGCAACATCGCCCGCAACGGCTGGTCGGTGGCCGTCCACAACCGCAGCCCCGAGAAAACGCGCCGCTTCATGGCCGAGCACGGCGAGGAGGGCGACTTCACCGGCACCGAGTCCGACGCGGAGTTCGTCGCCGCCTTGGAGCGGCCGCGCAAGATCATCATCATGGTCAAGGCGGGCGCGCCGGTCGACGCGGTGATCGACGAGCTGATGCCGCTGCTCGACCCCGGCGACATCCTCATCGACGCCGGCAACTCCCACTTCCCCGACACCCGGCGGCGGACCGCCAGATGCGAGGAGCAGGGCCTGCGCTTCCTCGGGATCGGGGTCTCGGGCGGCGAGGAGGGCGCCCTGAACGGGCCGAGCATCATGCCCGGCGGCACCCGCGAGGCCTACGCCGAGGTCGAGGACATCCTCACCAAGATCGCCGCCCAGGTCGACGGCACCCCGTGCTGCACCTACGTCGGGCCGGGCGGCGCGGGCCATTACGTGAAGATGGTCCACAACGGCATCGAGTACGCCGACATCCAGCTGATCACCGAGGCCTACGACCTGATGCGCAACGTCGCCGGGCTGGAGGTGGCCGAGATCGCCCGCACCTTCGAGGAGTGGAACGAAGGGGACCTGGAAAGCTTCCTGATCGAGATCACCGCCAAGGTGCTCGCCAAGCAGGACCCTCAGGGCGACGGGCCGCTGATCGACAAGATCGTCGACCAGGCCGAGCAGAAAGGCACGGGCGCTGGACCAGCCAGGACGCGCTCGAGCAGGGCGTGCCGCTGACCGCCATCACCGAGGCCGTGTTTGCCCGCACCCTGTCCTCGCTGGGGGAGGAGCGCGCCGCTGCCTCGCGCCGGCTGGCCGGGCCGGAGCCCTCGCGCACCGAGGACCGCCGCGAGCTCCTCGACGACATCCAGCACGCCCTCTACGCGAGCAAGGTGGTCGCCTACGCGCAGGGCTTCCAGCAGATGGCGGTCGCCTCCCAGGCCAACGACTGGGACCTCGACCTGGGCGCGATGGCGACGATCTGGCGCGGCGGCTGCATCATCCGCGCCCGCTTCCTCAACCGGATCAAAGACGCCTACGACGAGGGCGAGGTGGTGAACCTCCTGACCGTGCCCTACTTCCGCGACGCGGTCGCCTCCGGGCAGGAGGCCTGGCGGCGGGTGATCGCCGCGGCGGTCGAGCAGGGCGTCCCGGTCCCCGCCTTCACCTCCTCGCTCGCCTACTACGACGGCTACCGCCGCGAGCACGGCCCGGCGGGGCTGATCCAGGGCCTGCGCGACTACTTCGGCGCCCACACCTACCGGCGCACCGACGCCGAGGGCTCCTACCACGTGCGCTGGCCCCAGGACGGCGCCGAGGTCCGCACCGACGCGTAGGCCCCCGCGCACGCCCGGCACCGCCCATTCGTCCGCCGTCGCCCGGTGAGTTCGCAGTTCTCCGCGAATAGCGCGGAGAAGTGCGAACGCCGCCGCGGCGCCCCCTGATGAGTTCGCAGTTCTCCGCGAATAGCGCGGATAGGTGCGAACTCACGAGGAGTGGGTACGGGTGGGTCATGCCCGGCTTCGCCATAGTCAGCGCCGACGGCGTCGAGGACGCCTACGCGGGCTCCGACGTCCCCGGCGAGTTCCGCCGCCTCACCGACGCGCTCGGTGCCGAGCAGCTCGCGGTGACGCTGATCCGGGTCCCGCCCCACTCCGACTTCGAGCAGGGGACGGGGCACACCCACTCCGAGGTCGAGGAGCTCTACATCGTCGCCAAGGGGACGATCACGATGCGCTGCGAAGAGCACGTGGAGAAGGTCGCGGCGCCCGCCGTCGTGCGGGTCTCGCCCGGCACGGCGCGTTCGCACCGCAACGAGGGCGACGAGCCGGTCGAGATCTGGGCGGTCTCCGTGGCCGGGCACAGGGACGCGACGAAGATCGAGGACTTCTGGGACGCGTCCCCCGAGGCGAAGCAGACGCGTTGAGGCCGGGGATCCAGGGGTAGCGGCCGCCCGGCGCTGGCGGTCTCTAGGGGATGAGGACGATCTTGCCGAGGCTGTGGCGCTCTTCGACCTGTTCGAAGGCCTCGCGCACTTCCTCGAGCGGGTAGGTCGCGGCGATCGGCATCTCGATCTTGCCGGTGGCGACCAGTTCGGCCATCTCTTTGAGGATCTCGGGGCTCGAGGCGTCGCCGGAGCCCTCGGCCTTGGCGCCGATCTCTTCCGCGCGCTCGTAGCTGATGATCGTCTCGATCTTCTCCGGCGGCACGCCGAGCTCCACCGCGAGGTCGACGTACTCGGGACCGAAGAGGTCGATGAATCCATCGATGCCCCGCGGCGTCGCCGCGATGATCCGCTGCATGACGCCCTCGCCGTAGGCGACGGGCGTGACCCCCTTCTCGCGCAGCCAGTCGTGGTGGGGCTCGGAGGCGAGCCCGATCACCTCGGCCCCGCGGACGCGCAGGAGCTGGACCGTGATCGCGCCGACGCCGCCCGCCGCGGCGGAGACGACGACCGTGTCGCCCGCGTCGGGGTCGACCGCGCGCACCGCGGCGAAGGCGGTCACGCCGACCACGTAGAGGGAGCCCGCCGCCTCCCAGGAGAGATCGGCAGGCTTGCGGATCAGCTGGTCGGCGGGGACGACGCAGACCTCCGCCTGGCTGGAGCGATTCCAGCTCCAGCCCAGCACCTCGTCGCCGGGCGCGAAGCCGGTGACGTCGATCCCGACCTCGGTGACGACCCCGGCCAGGTCGCTCCCCTGGCCGGAGGGGAAGGTGGAGGGCCATTTGTCGTCGAGCCGTCCCTCGCGGATCGCGGCCTCGCCGGGGTTGATCCCGGCGGCCTTGACTTCCACCACCACGTCTTCTTTGCCGGGCGGGGCGATTTCGACCTCCCGCACCTGCAGGACGTCGAGGCCGCCGTACTCGTCGAATTGGACCGCGCGAGGCATGGGTGGAGTTTTACCGACGCGCCGCGTTTGACGCTCGGCCCGCGCCGCCGCCGCCCGTGCGCGTTCGCACTTCTCCGCGGATAGCGCGGCGTTCTGCGAACTCAAACGGGGCGCCCCGCCGGCGTTCGCACTTCTCCGCGCATGGCGCGGATTACTGCGAACGCGATGCGGTGAGGCGGAAGCCCGCCCTGGCGAGGGTGGCCGCCTCTCGTCGCAGTTCGCGGTTGGAGCGCCCGGCGGCCGAGATCGTCACCGTCAGCCAGCGATTGCCGCGCACCGCAAGCAGGGAGCGCAGCGCCGGGATCCAGTTGGCGTTGGCGTCGTAGGGCGCCTTTTCGCCGACGTGGGGGACCGGGTGCGGGGTGGCCGCGGGGTTCGCGGCGTTGAACTGCACGGTCTCCTCGATCCGGTTGCGGTAGCGGCGTTTGGCGGCGAAGCCGCTGTCGAGGTAGACGTTGATCGAGACGCCGGGGGCGGTCAGGCGACAGCGGGAGAGCGGCGGCCGAGGCTGCGACCGTCGCGCCGGCGTCGTCCCCAGCCGTCCTGCGGCGAGGCGTGCCAGCCGGGCGCAGTCGGAGTGGGAGATGTGCGCGTCCGTTTGCGCTTCGGTGTGTGGATTTTCGCCTTTGATCCCCTGCGACTGGACCGAGTGCGCGGGTTCCGTTTCCCCGTGGGCGCCTTCCGCCGAGCTTCGATTCCGCTGCTCGGTGCCCGTGCCGGTGCTCGTCGCGGATCCGCCGGTCGTCCCGGACCCGCCGCCGCAGCCGGCGACGACGAGACAGGCCACGACCCCCACGCAACACGCCACGAGGCGTACCCATCCCATGCCCGCGGTTTACCCGCCGGCGGCGTTCCCACGCTCGGTGCGTTCGTACTTTTGCTCGTAGGGGATGCAGAAGTACGAACGCACGCTCGCCGGTCCTCCGGGGCCGGCCCGTCCCCGCGGGGGGCTACGCCGTCAGCTCGGTGGCGAACTGGCGCAGCGCGCCGGTGTGGGCGTCGACGTCGGAGGCGGTCGTCGCCGGGCACATCAGCGCCATCATGTGGAACGGGGTCATCAGGATGCCGCGGTTCAGCATGTAGAGGTGCAGCAGGGCGTCGAGGCCGGTGTCGAAGGCGGCGGCCGCCTCGCCGCCGTCGCGGGGCGGGGTGGGGCTGAACATGTACTCGACCCGGCAGCCGAGCCGGGTCGCCTGCCAGGGCAGCCCGAACTCCCCGATCACCTCGTCGCAGCCCGTCGCGAAGCGCTCGGCGAGCGCGATCATCCGCTCGAAGGCCTCCTCGGTCAGCACCTCGGCGAGCGTCGCCCGGGTCGCCGCCAGCGACAGCGCGTTGCCCGCCAGCGTGCCGCCGACGCCGCCGACGTCGGCCGCCTCCCAAACGGTCTTCGCGATCACCTGCTCGGCCACCTCGTCGGTCATCCCGTAGGCCCCGACGGGCACGCCGCCCGCGATCGCCTTGCCGATCGTCAGCAGGTCCGGCTCGAGGCCCTCGGCGCCCGTGTAGCCGCCCGGCCCGCAGCAGAGGGTGTGGGTCTCGTCGATGATCAGCAGCGCTCCGGCGGCCCGGGTCAGCTCCCGCATCGCGTCGTGGAATCCGGGCTGGGCGAGGACGATGCCGACGTTGGTCAGCGCCGGCTCGGCCAGCACGCAGGCGACGTCGCCGTGGGCGAGTTCGCGCTCCAGGGCGTCGAGGTCGTTGAACTGCACCACCCGCGTCGTCTCCGTGAGCGGCACCGGCGGCCCGACGTTGCCGAGCTGGGCGACGACCTGGCCCGCGGCGTCGAGCTCGGCAAAGGTCTCGTCGACCGAGCCGTGGTAGCAGTGGTCGAAGACGAGGATCTTCCGTCGGCCGGTGATCTCGCGGCAGAGCCGGATCGCGAAGCGGTTCGCGTCGGTCGCGGTCAGCGAGAACTGCCAGTGGCGCAGCCCGAAGCGCCGGGTGAGTTGCTCGGCGACCGGCCCGGCGTCCTCGCTCGGCAGCATCGTCGTGATCCCGCGCGCCAGCCGCGCGCTCGCCGCGGCCACGGTCGGCGCGGGGGAGTGGCCCGCCATCGCCCCGGTGTCGCCGAGGCAGAAGTCGACGTAGGAGTTGCCGTCGACATCGGTCAGGGAAGCGCCGGCGGCGCTCTCGAAGACGACCGGGAAGGCGCCTGGCCAGCGCGTCATCCAGTTCATCGGCACCCCGGAGAGCAGCGAGTCGGCGGCGGCGTCGCGGAGGTCGCCCGAGCGTCGGTGGGTCGCGACGAACCGCCCGAGCTCGCGCTCGGTCAACTCGGCTACCGGGGAGGTCGTGGTCATCGGCCGAACATATCCGCGCCGTCCGGGCCCGTCATTGTCCATTTAGCTCAAAGGAGGGCCGCCCGACGAGCGCCGCGCAGCACGCACGGTCCCTCACCTCGACGCTCGTCCTTCATACGCGGACGAACGTCGCCGGGGCGGCCACGCTTGTCACCCTCTGGGCGACACGCGTCGAGGGCCGGCGTGGGCGGTAGAACTTTGCCATCGCGGAGCAGCGCCATGAAGCGATCGCCGATGCGATCCGGGGGATACCGGAGGGCTTCGTGCGGACCTATGGCGACGTCTCGCCCGGCGCGCCGCGCCTCTCGGCGCGCCTCCTCGAGACCGGTCGCCTCCCCGATGGCCTGCCCTGGTGGCGCGTCGTCCGCGCCGACGGCAGCCTCGCGGTGGGGGACGAGCAGCGCCGGCGCCTCTGGGCCGAGGGTGTCCCCTTCAAAGGCGACCGCGTCGACATGGCCGTCGCCCGCATCCCGCGCGATCCCTGAGATGGTGAGCGCCGCGAGAAGCGGCGGACGGGAGTCGAACCCGCGTCATCAGCTTGGAAGGCTGAGGCTCTACCATTGAGCTACCGCCGCGCAAAGGGGAGCGTAGCCGCGATCGCCCCGATCCGTCAGAATGCACGGACCCCAACGGGGAGTGGCGCAGTCTGGTAGCGCACTCGGCTGGGGGCCGAGCGGTCGCAGGTTCAAATCCTGTCTCCCCGATATTCGAGAGCCCGCCTGGGAAGCGGTCTTCCCCGGGTCAGCGGCTAGGGGCCAGTTCTCGGTCCTGCCCCCACTCGGTGCCGGAATGGGTGGTCGGCACGCACGTGGCCGGCGTTGGCCCAAGTCGCTTCTAAGGCTGCACCCGGTTAATTCCCGAGCGGTCACGAACCAATCGCCAGGTGGCGCGGTATCACTTGTGAGCGGCCTCGAGAGCCTCGGAGAATGTGTAGATGCGCGTCGAGGCGTGCAGACAAAAGCATCCGCCGGCTTTGGCACCCTTCGCACGTCGCTTGCCCCCATCGGGGCGGGCTGTGACACTGAAGGGGATGAAGATGCTGGTTGTAGACATCACTGCAGCCGACGCCGGCAACCGGCTCGGCCGCTACAAGGTCTCAGAGCGGCGCCAGGACGGCTCGTTGGTGCTCGTTCCCGAGACCGTCGAGGAGGTAGTCGCGGAGACGGTCGATCGGCCGCTCACGAGCGATGAGTTCCTCGACGCGCTCGATCGTCTCAGCGCGGCGTCTTCTCAGCAGCCCGATTGATGAGCCCGACCCTGTGCAGGGGACCAGGGACATCTGGGAGATGTCCTAATCGGGCGACGGCCGCGCCACCTTTCGCTACGGCACCGAGGTCAAGCCGGGCGAGACCCACGTCGAATGGCTCCGGGTGGGCGGCCACGAGATCCTTTCGCGGCCGGAGTAGCCCTAACCAAGCTGCCGACCACGCGGTTCAAATACCGTCCGACGAGGGCGACTAAGTCCTTCGCCCGCGCGCGCGATCCGACCACGCGGTCGGCTTTCGCGCCGCGGCCTTTCCGACCGCGTGGTTTGCGGCTATCTTGTCGCGGCCCGTGTGGACCGGATCGGAGGGATCGAAGGTGCGACCTGTGCTCTTGGCGGTGATGGCGGTCCTGGTGGGGTCGCTTCTGTGGACCTCCGGCGTCGCCGGCGCCGCGCAGCAGGGCGGCGAATTCGGGGACACGTGCGAAGGCGTCCAGTCCGGCGCCCCCTACGCTGCGGCCTTCGAGCTCTCGCGGAAGGGATCCCCGTTGCCCGCGGCGGCCCCCGTCTCGGGGGTGCTGACCAAGTGGATCGCCCACATGCCGGCCGATTTCCCGACGGGCCTGCCGCCGCAGGCCGTTCGCCTCGTCCGCGTCGTCGGCTCCGGCGCCGTCGAAGTCACCGCCAAGAGCAGCCTCGAGACCCTCCACCCGGGCGAGAACGAATTCGAAACCCGGCTGCCGGTCAAGGCCGGGGAATACCTCGCCTTCGGCTCCGGCGAAGGGGGGTCGATCGTCTGCAGCACCTTTTCCTCGGAATCGCTCGAAGAGCGGGGCGGCGCGATCGGCTTCCCGCTCCCGGGTCCGGGGCAGAAGGCGCCCTTCGAAGCGACGGAATACGCGGTCCCGGTCTCCGGGGTGATCGAGCCCGACCGCGACGGCGACGGCTACGGCGACCTGACCCAGGACGGCTGCCCGCAGAGCGCCGAATACCACGGCGCCTGCCCGGTGCTCCACTTCGCCCCCTCCTACGAAATCGGTGCCCGCGCGATCCGCGTGAGGGTGCGCTCCAGCCTCCGGGCCCGGGTCGCCGTGTCGGGGCTGCTCCCCCATCGCGGTGCCGCGATGGGGGCGATGAAGACGATCCCGCCCCACAGGCTCACCACTTTCCGGCTGGGGATCACGCCCGCGCTCCACCGGATGCTCCGCCGCCTCGACTCGCGCAAGGCGCTCCGGATCCCGTTCGTCGCCCGGGTGGACCACATGGCCGGCAACGTCGGCACCGACCGGCTCACCGTCCGCGTCCCCGGACGCGGATAGCGCCGGGCGGACCACCGGCCGCCCCAGCGGGATCGCGAACGCGGCCGAAGCTACCGAGGCAAGGGTGAGCCGCCGCGTTCGCGCCGGCGCTTCTGCTTCCACGGCAGGACCGGGATCCCGAGGCGGGCGCACCCCAGGCCTTCGGCCTTGGGCAGCAGCCGGTACCGGTGGGGCCCGAACTGCCAGACGCCGCTCGGCATCGAGGCGACCAGCTTCACCAGCGTTTCCGGGTATTCGCCGCCCCGCATGGCCTCCCGGCGCAGGATCGGCCACCGTCTGTAGGTCCCCAGCGCCTTTTCCGCTTCGGCCTTCGCCGCGGCGTCCCCGCTCGCGCGCGCCGCGCCCCACTGACGGAACCACAGGCAGGCGACCGTGTTGGTCACCGTCCCGGCCACCTGGTCGTGGGAGGTGGTGAGGCCTTCGTCGGGGATCAGCGAGAAGGCGAACGACTTCGGCAACGGAATCCCCCTCAGCATTCGGCGCTCCGTGCCTTCGAGGTTGGCCGCCTTGACGACCTTGGCGGGCATCGCTTCCAGCCAGGTCCGCGAGTCCACCTTGGTCACCCAGTCGAGCCGTTCCTCGAAGGCGGCCAGGTCGGGGACGGAGGCCCGCAGTTCGAGCAGGAGCCCGTCTTCGGACCAGTAGCCGACCATCTGGCGGCCGGGACCGTTGTGGGTCGCATAGACGGCGGCTCGCGTGTCGATCAAGGCGCTCGTGCCGAGGACGGGGGCCCTTCTCCAGCGTCCGCGCGGGGCGCGGGCGCCAGCGGGACCCGACCCGACGGCTTCGGCCAGGCTGTGGTGGCTCCAGGCCAGTTCGACCTTCCGTTGGCGGACCGATTCCGGCGTCCCAGGGGCGACCCCGACCACCTGTCCGCCGCGTTCGACCTCGACGGTCGGGCCGTTCATCGTTTCGGGGGGGATCGCCTTGCCGGTGACGAATTCGATCGACCCTTGCGCTCCTTCGCGGGTCGGCGACTGGTGGAGGTCCGCGACCCGCCAGCCCGGCCCTTCGAGCAGCAGCAACGGCGTCGATTCGGCGAAGCGGACGAGCTCCGCTCCGTAGGCGCGCGATGGCTGGTGCGAGGCGCGGCCGAGGAGCAGGGCGACTCCGACGACCAGGGCGGCGAGGGTCACGGCGCCGAGCGCGAGCGCGCGCCTCGGCAGGCGTCGGCGGCGCGGCCGTTCGGCGGTGACCGGCGGTGGTGCGAGCTCCTCATCGTCGAGATCGCCGAGCAACTCGGCTTCCAGGGACTCGATGTCGAGCCTCTCGATCCGCTCCCGGTCGAGCGGGTAGGCGGCGGCGAGGCTCGCCTCGGGCTCGTGCGGGCTCATAAGGTCTCCTCCATCTCGAGTTTCGACCTGGTCTCCGGCGCGGCCCCGCGTTCCTCGAGGAGCGTCCGCAGCCGGCGCCGGGAGCGATGCAGGCGACTGCGGGCGGCGAGCGCGGAGATCCCGAGCACCCGCGCCGCCTCACCCGGCGAGAGGCCCTCCCAGGAGACGAGCAGCAGCAGCTCGCGGTTCTCCTCGCCGAGCTCCCGCATCGCCTCGAGGACCTCGGCCCGCTCGCCCCCGGGACCCGGGTGGATGGCCGGATCACCGCGCAACGACTCGGCCAGGCGGCGGGCGAGCCTGGTCCGCCGCCGCTCCGAGCGGTGCAGGTTGGCGAGGACCCGACGCGCCACCCCGTAGAGCCACAGCCTCTCACGCGGCCCGATCGGCACGTCGTCGAGGCGGCGCCAGGCGATCAGGAACGTCTCGGCGACCACGTCGGCGGCGTCATCGGGGTCCTCGACCCGGCACAGCGCGTAGGAGAGGACCGCCCGACCCTGCTCGCGGTAGAGCCGACCGAAGCGAACCTGGGCGAGCTCGGCGCCGAGCAGGTCCTTCTTCCTTTGACCAGGAGCCATCTACCGGTAAGAGTGTCCGGCTCGGCCCCGAGCGTTGCTCCGGCGGGCGGAAAAGCCCGGCAGCGCCCGCCTCTCAGGGCCTCCCGACCGGCCGAGTCCCGCCTACGGCCGCGCAGCCGACCGTTGCCTGCTCGCCGTCTCGCCGGCGAGGATCTCCTCGCGGTGATCCCACAGCCACTCCACCGTCTCCCGCAAGGCGTCCGAGGGATCCGGCTGGTCGGCGCCAACCCCGAGGTCCTCGCGCAGGCGCCGGTCGGAGGCGAGGACGGGGTGGCCGGTCTGCCATGGGTGGACGTCCTCCTCGAACGGGACCCGGCGCGGCTCCCAGGCCCAGTCGAGCAGCTCGCCGACGCGGCGGGCCAGGCCGGAGTGGTCCCAGTCGACCGGGTCGACGACGTTGCAGGCCCAGGGGCCCTCCGGCGGTCGCTCCGCGGCCGCGAGGATGGCGCGGGCCAGCCGCTCGACCGCGACGCGGTGGAAGAGCTGGACCCCGCCGTCGGGCAGCGGCAGGTCGTGGTCGCCGAGGGCGACGCGGCGCACCAGGGACCACTCGCGGGTGGTGGCGTGGGGTCCGTAGATCGCCCCGGGCCTCAGCAGGGTCGCCGCGCACCCGGCCCGCGCGAGCGCGTCCTCCATCGCCACGTTGTCGTGCGCGGGGCTGCCGCCGGGATAGGGGCCGACACGGCGTCGGGCGTCCTCGGCGAGCGGGATCGGGTCGACGCTCATCGCGAGCATGCCGCTGCCGTCGCCCATCCCGGAGTCGACGCCGTGCCGGTAGACGTCGAGCGAGCTGATCGCGACGACGCGGGCGCCCGAGCGCGCCGCGCAGGCGGCGAGCTGCTCGGCCTTCTCGGCGCTCGCGCCGCCGGGGAAGGTGTCGATCAGGACCTCGGGGCGCCAGGCCGCGACGGCGCCGCCGGGGGAGAGAAGGGTCTCGCGATCGCCGTGGAGATGCTCGACCGACTCCACCGCCGGGTGCTCGTGGGCGCCGCGGTGGGCGACCGCGACCTCATGTCCGGCGGCGAGCAGCCGGCGCACGGCGGTCGGGCCGACGAACCTCGTCCCCCCGATGACGAGGACCCTCATCCGCCGCCGCCCCGATCGGGGCTCGAACAAATCACGGCGATTACGATATCAACTGATATCGTAATCGCATGGACGCCGAGGTCAAGCCGCTGTTCGTCCGGGTCGCCGCGACCGCGGCCGACCGCCTCGACCGCGCCGCCGAGGAGACGGGGCAGAGCAAGCGCCGGCTCGTCGAGTCGGCCGTCGACAGCTACCTGGGCGAGGGCGGCCTCGTCCTCGGCCGCGCGAGCGTCAACGAGGCGGCGCCCGAGGTGCTCACCGCGGGTGAGGCGGCGGCTTTCCTGCGGGTGGAGGAGGAGGCGCTCCTCGCGGCCGCCGAGCGGGGCGAGGTCCCGGCGCGGAAGCTGGCCGGCGAGTGGCGCTTCTCCAGGGAGGCGCTGATCGGGTGGTTGGCGGGGGCGGGGCCGACCGGCGCCGATTAGGAGCCGGCGCCATCAACCGGCGGCGCCCGGCATCTCGGTGGAGGTGGGTGACGTCGACGCGGTCTACGCCGATGCCCTCGAGCGGGGCCTCGAGATCACCTATCCCATCCGCGACGAGGAGTGGGGATTCCGGCGCTTCATGCTTCGCGAGCCCGGCGGCACGACCGTGAACGCGCTCTCCCACCGCTCCGACTGATCCGTACCCTCGTCCCATGACCGAGACCGCACCGCTCGCCGCCGCGTGCTCGACCGGATGACCGAGATGTCGTCGCGGCAGGCCGCCCGTGGCTGACCGCCACTCCGAGGAGCAGGTCCTTCGCTTCGCGAAGCAGTCGGATTTCGAGGCGTGGCTGGAGGGGAACCATGGGCACCACGCCGGTGCCTGGCTCGCCATCGCCAAGGCGGGCTCCCCCGATCAGACGGTGACCTACCAGGAGGCGATCGAGGTCGCTCTGTGCTTCGGCTGGATCGACGGGCAGAAGCGGCGCGGAGACGATGAGCACTGGCTGCAGCGCTTCACCCCGCGCGCGGCCCGCAGCCGCTGGTCGCGTATCAACCGCGACAAGGCCGAACGCCTCATCGCCACCGGGCGGATGCGGCCGTCGGGGCTGGCCGAGATCGAGCGCGCCCGCGCCGACGGGCGCTGGGACTCGGCGTACGAGGGGCAGCGCACGGCCACCGTGCCCGAGGACCTCCAACGCGAGCTCGACGCCGACCCGCGGGCGGCGGCGGCGTTCGCCGCTCTGGACTCCCACAACCGCTACGCGATCATCTGGCGCCTCGGTGACGCCAAACGGCCGCAGACCCGCGCCCGCCGGCTGGCGAAGTACGTCGAGATGCTGCGCCGCGGCGAACGCCTGCACGAGTAGGCCGGGGCGCAGGCGCCCTCGACGACCGCCGGCGGGCCTCACCCGACCTCGACCTGGACGTGTGCGGTTCTCGGCTGAAGCATTTTGGCGTCCGGACGACCAAAAGCCTTCAGCCGACCGCACCCGGACGATGCCCCGACCCGAGCACCCCGCCGGATCGGTGGCCTCACGCCGGGAAGGCGACCGGGAAGCGCTCCGGGTTGTTGAAGAAGCGGACGCTCTGGACGAGGTTGCCGGCGACCTCGATCGCGACGATGCTGAGGAAGCCGTCGGCGGCGCTGTCCATGCGGACCCCGGGATCGCCGTTGACGAGCACCCGGGTGAAGACGGCGTCGTCGGGATAGGCGTCCTTGCGCTGGACGCCGACCAGGAAGCGGGCGATCTTGTCCGCGCCGTAGATCGGCTTGCGCGCCGCGGTCACGACGCCGCCGCCGTCGGTGTACATCACGGCGTCCGCCGCCAGCAGGTCGCGGATCGCCCCGACGTCGCCGGACACGGCGGCGGCGAGGAAGGCGGCGGCGAGGCGCTCGCGCTCCTCCTCGCCCACGGGGCGGGCGCGGATTCGGTCGCCGGCGTGCTCACGGGCGCGCCTGGCGATCTGTCGCACGTTGGCCGGCGCCCGGTCCAGGGCATCGGCGATCTCGGCGTACTCCAGGTCGAAAACGTCGCGCAGCACAAGGACGGCGCGCTCGATCGGGTTGAGGCGCTCGAGCGCCGCGAGCAGCGCGAGGTCCAGCCGCTCGGCCTCGATCGCCGCCGTCTCCGGCGTCTCGGGGTCGGTGACCAGCGGCTCGGGCAGCCAGGGGCCGACGTAGACCTCGCGCCGGGCCCGCGCCGAGCGCAGGCGGTCGAGGGCGAGGCGCGTCGTCACCCTGACCAGAAACGCCTCGGGGTTGCGGACCGCGGCGCGGTCGGCCTCCCCCCAGCGCAGCCAGGCGTCTTGGACGACGTCCTCGGCCTCGGTCAGCTCGCCCAGCATCCCGTAGGCGATGCCCAGCAGGCGCGGGCGGGTGGCGATGAAGGCGTCCTCGGTCACGCCGTCGCCATCACCGGGCTCCGCAGGGCCGCGGCGGCCGCGGCGGCGCCGCTCGAGATGGCCGCGTCGACCAGCCAGCCATCGGGGCCGATCCAGTCGCCCGCGAGATAGAGGCCCTCGCCGCGGTCGACCTCCGGCCGCCCGGCGAGGCCGCCGGCGGCGGGTCCGGGGATGGCGGACACGGCGACCATGCGAGGCAGGAAGCGCTCCAGCGTCACCCGCTCGCGCCAGCCGGGCTGCACCGCGTCGGCCATCGCCTCGAGCTCCGCTCGCGGTTGACCGGCGTAGCCCGCGAGGCTGAGCAGCACGCCGCCGCGCCGGTCGGGCGCGGAGTGCCTGGACAGGTAGGTGGGGGCGTCGATCCCGAGCGCGAACGTCCGGCCCGCCCGCGGCAGGCGCTTGAGCCCCAGGTCGAGCACGCTGACCTCGGCGGCCGGCCCGGGCGCGGCCGGCGCGCGCTCGCCCAGGAGCCCCGCGAGCGCATCGGGCCCACCGGCGGCGACGACCAGGACGTCGGCACGCAGCGTCTCCTCGTCGAGGCCGACCGCCCAGCGATCGCCGTCGCGATCGACCGTCCGCACGGCGGCGCGGGTCCGCAGCGTCGCCCCGTTGCGCTCGGCCCTGGCGGCGAGGGCGTCGACCAGCGATTGCCAGCCGCCCCTCAGGTAGCGAACGCCGGGGAAGAGGCCGAGCTTGAGCTGGGCGGCGGCCACGTCGGCGCCGAGCGCCTCATGGTCGGCGACGAACGTCGTCACCCGCACCAGTGCCGCGGCGACGGCACGGGCCCTCGCCGAGCGGATGTCCCGCCGCAGCCACTCGGCGACGGAGAGCCCGGCCAGCTCCTCGGGCCGGCTGCGTGCCACGCCGAGCAGCCAGCGGGCCAGCGCGGGGGATCCACCGGGCAGGCGCGTCGGCCTGCCGGCGCGGACGAGGACCGAGCGGGGTGAGGTCGGGTTCCAGCTCGGCAGGTCGATGCCCGACGCGCGCAGCTCGCGCATCGCCGGGCCGCCCGCGTAGATGGCGTGGGGGCCCTGGTTGAGGTCGAATCCCTCGCGCCGCACGGACGCGGCCCGCCCGCCGAGGCCGGCGCCGGCCTCGAGCAGCGTCGTGGCGACGCCGCCCTCGGCCAACCGCCCGGCCGCGAGGAGCCCTGCGGGCCCACCGCCGACGACGATGGCTGTCCTGGAAGAGGTCACTGCTTCGAAAGGGTTCATGGTCACCAGACGAGACAGCCGGTCGTTCTGTGACACCCCACCTCCGCCGGGACGCCGAATCTCGTCGGGATGACCGTGGGCACGGGGGAGCGTGGGGCGGTGTCTAGCCGCCCGGCGACTCGTCGAGCAGCACCTCGTACATCTCGACCGAGGTCCGTGGCCCGCGCCCGGGCTCGGGCGTCACCTCGTTCAGCGCCTTGTCGATCCTGCGCAGGTCGTCCTCCGTCTCGCAGAGGATCAGATTGGCGCCGCGGTTGCCGTCGCGATCGGCGAGGAGCATCACGCGGCCGATCGCGTCGTGGACCCCGGCCAGCGGCGTCCCCTCGCCACCTTCGCGGACCGTGGCCCGGATCTGATCCGCAATCTCGTCCCAGTTGCGCTCGCCACCCTCGAACCGCGCGATTCGAACGTACATCTTGAGCCCCTTTCGGCTGATCGACCCGGTCCGCCCGACCCTATCCCGGCCTCCCGGGTCACACAATCGGAACTCGACAGCGGCTCAGGACGGTGGCCGGGCACGCACTCTGGGGGCGGCCCCGACGGGTACCGCGCCAGGTCTAGTGACCTGAGTCGTTAATCCTTTGGCAGTAGGCGGCGAGCCCGTCGAGGATCTCGTCGGCGTCCTTGTGCCAGACGTAGGGCCTGGGTTCGTCGTTCCAGTTCTCGATCCAGGTGCGGATCGAGGCGACGAGGTCGCGCACCGAGCGATGTGAGCCCCGCTTGATCCATTTCGTGGTCAGCTCCGCGAACCAGCGCTCGACCAGGTTCAGCCAGGAGCTGTAGGTGGGGGTGAAGTGGAAGGTGAATCGTGGGTGGCCCTTCAGCCACCGCCGGATCTGCGGCGTCTTGTGGGTGGAGGAGTTGTCGAGCACGACGTGGACCTGGAGCCCCTCGGGGACCGAGCGCTCGATCTGGTTCAGGAACCTGCGGAACTCCTCGGCCCGATGCCTCGGGGTCATCTCGGCGATCACCTTGCCGGAGGCGACCTCGAGGGCGGCGTAGAGGTTGGTGGTGCCGTTGCGGACGTAGTCGTGGGTCTGCCTTTCGGGCACGCCGGGCATCAGCGGCAGGATCGGCGCCGAGCGCTCCAGCGCCTGGATCTGTGACTTCTCGTCGACGCAGAGGACCACGGCGGCCTCCGGGGGGTTCAGGTAGAGCCCGACGATGTCGCGGACCTTGTCGACGAACTGGGGGTCGGGCGAGAGCTTGAAGTGCTCGCTCTGATGTGGCTTCAGGCCGAAGGCCCGCCAGATGCGGCTGACCGCCGTCTGGTTGAGGCCGGTCGCGGCGGCCATCGAGCGGGTCGACCAGTGGGTTGCGTCGACCGGCTTCTCCTCCAGCGTCTTCACGATCACCCGCTCGACGTCGGCGTCGCTGATCTTCCGTGGCTGACCGGGCCTCGGCTCGTCGTGCAGGCCGTCGATCCCCCGGCGGGCGAAGCGGCCACGCCACCTCCCCACGGTCTGCGTGGTGCAGCCGAGATCCTCGGCGATCTCCTTGCTCCGCCGCCCTTCGGCCGCCGCCAGGACGATCCGGCACCTCAGCGCCAGGGCCTGGGCGCTCCTCGGCCGCCGCGCCCAGCGCGCCAGGACCTCGCGTTCCTCCTCGCTCAGCGTCACGTCCACACGTCGGGCCATCAGGCCTCCAATCGTCGCTTGCGATGGCGACGACTTCGACGGCGGCAGGCCGATGCCTGCCGATTAACGACTCAGGTCACTAGTCCTCGCGGTTGAAGGGGAGCGCCTCGGTCAGCCAGTCGACCAGGCCCTGCGGGTTGCGGGTCTGGCTGAGGATGCGACCGGGGCCGGTGAACTCCATCACGAACCCCTCACCGCTTTTCAGCGTCTGCACGATCCCCTTGGTCACTTTGCGGGTGATGAACTCGACCGAGGGGTCGAAGGCCACCAGGTGGCCGGAATCGAGGACGACCTTCTCGCCGGCGCCGAGCTCGATCTGCTCGATCGCCCCGTAGCAGGCGACGACGACCTTGCCGGTGCCGCGGCAGTGGATCAGGAAGCCGCCCTCCTCGCCGAAGAGGTTCTTGAAGCCGCCCCACTTGGTGTCGAGCTCGATCTCGTTCGAGGAGGCGAGCCAGCCACCCTGGGTGACGTTCATCTCACCCTCGACGTCGAGCACGGCGAGGTCGCCGGGCAGGTTGGCGGCGACGTCGACCCAGCCACCGCCATCGGGCGCGGTCCAGGTGGTCATGAAGAGCGACTCGCCACCGAGGATGCTCCGTTTGAGCCCCTTCATCAGGCCGCCCTGCACCTTTGCCTCCAGCTCGACCCCGATCGAGTGGGCCATCATCGCCCCGGCGCCGGCCTTGATCTGCTCGCCCGGCCCGAGCTTGCAGCGACCTACGGCGAAGGCGGGGCTGGCGCGGATCTCGACGTCCATGCGGGCGGCATCATCGCACGTCAGGCCTCCTGGCATCCGGGGGACCGGCACCCGGGCGCGGTGTCAGCGCGGTGGTGGCATGAGTCGACCCGGGGTGAGGTATTCCGAGAGCCGGGTCGCCAG
This sequence comes from uncultured Actinomycetes bacterium, assembly GCA_963766705.1. Taxonomy (GTDB): domain Bacteria; phylum Actinomycetota; class Thermoleophilia; order Solirubrobacterales; family 70-9; genus VAYN01. Next base: position 98,995 of record CAVYBE010000008.1, on the reverse strand, counting down.
GAGGTTCGCCAGGCTCACTTCGGAGGCGGCGGCGCGCGGCTGCGCGGTGGCGACGGCGGCGAGCGAGAGCCGGCGCCCGGGCAGGTAGGCCATGATCCCGGTGTAGCCGTTCAGCATCGGGTTCTGGAAGCGCCACCCGTTCCCGACGACGATCCCGAGCCCGTAGTAGAGCCCCTTGGACATGAAGCCCTTGCGGACCAGCGTGGGGGCGAACTCCTGGCGGTAGGACGCGGGTGAGATCAGCGCCCCGGTGCCGATCGCCCGGGCGCTGCGGGCGATGTCGCCGATCGTCGACGACATCACCGTCCCGGCCCCGATCGTCCAGGACGGGCTCCAGAAGGTCGAGTCCTCATAGGGGCCGCGGTCGCCGCTGTAGGCGTGGAGGACCGAGCCGGGCATCGCCGGGTAGCGGGAGACCGCGGTCGCCCGCAGCCCCAGTGGCCTGAAGACCCGTTCGTGCATGAGGTCGCTGATCGACTGGCCGGTGACCTTGCTGATCACCTCGCTGAGCACCGCGAAGTTCGTGTGCGCGTAGTGGAAGCAGGCGCCCGGGGCGCAGGCGGGAGGTTGGGCGAAGGCGATATCGAGCAGTTCCCGCGGCGTCCATTGCCTGAAGACGCCGCCGAGCAGCTGTTCCTGGAATTCCGGATTGCCCTGGATCCAGTCGGCGTAGCCGGAGGTGTTGTTGGCGAGCATCCGCAGGGTGATCCGGCCCGCGTCCGGCAGGTTGGGCAGGTACGTCGAGAGCTTGTCGTCGAGGGAGAGGCGGCCTTCGTCCTGTAGCTGCAGGAGGAGGTTGATCAGGTAGGGGATCGCCATCGAGCCGATCCGGAAGTGCATCGCGGGAGTGGCGGGCACTCCGGCCATCGAGTTGCCGAAGCCCGCGCTCAGCAACGGTCGGCCGCCGGTGTCGATGCGCAGGATGGTTGCCTTGATGCCCGCCTGGCGCATCGTGCGCCGGGCGATCGTGGCGATGTGGCGGCGGACCGCGGCGCGGCCGACGCAGCTGCCGCCGATCCGCATCTGGTGGCTCGCGCAGGCCGACGGCGCCGTGTCGGCGGGCTTGGTTCCCGCGGCGGCGGCCCCGGCGGGGGCGAGGAGCAGCAGCGAGGCCGTGAGAACCGCGACAAGGGAGTGTCGGACCCCGATCACCGGCCGGGAGTATAGGCGCGCGGGATCCGTGCCCCGGCGCGGCCGGCGCATCGGCCTGGGCCCGGCAGGCCGCCGGATCAGCGGCCCTCGATGCTCACCGGCACCCCCGGGCCGATTCGACGCGCCAGCCAGGCGATCGACCTTCTGGCCAGGCGGATGCAGCCGTGCGAGGTGGCCGTGCCGAGCCTGCCACCGAGCCCCATGCGGCCGTGGATGGCAATCTGCCCCGGCCCCCCTTCGAAGTGGCGCAGCACCCGCGAGCGGGCGCTCAGCGCCAGCGCGAACGGCCCCCCGGGCTCGGAGGCCGGCAGGCGCAGGGTCTCCTCGACGAAGTAGGGGCCGGTCGGGGTCGGGGTCGAGCGCTTGCCCACCACCGCCGCGAAGGTGCGCACCAGATGTCCCCGCCGATAGACCCGGACCTTGCGCGCCCGGAGGTCGACGAAGAGGTGCCAGGGGGTGGTGGCGAGGAAGATCCGGTTGGTCGAGATCCAGCCGCTCGCGCCGTCGGGGCGACCCGGCAGCAGCACCTTGAGCCAGATCGCGCCGCGCGGGTCGGTCGTCCGGCCGATCACCGGCAGGGTGGTGCGCTCGCCGATGAGCGGCGTGTGCGCCGCGAGCGTCGCCAGCTTCGGCGCATCCGGACGGGGGGCGCGGAGCGCGCGGTGCGGCGCCATCAGCTCGACCACGGTGCGCCCGGCGGCGATCCGGCCCGCCGTCGCGGGGGCCGCCCAGAGCAGCGCGATCGAGAGGGCGGCCGCCGAGGCGGCGAGGAGGAGGCCGCGCGGGGAGATCGTCACGGTGCCGGCCGGGCTGGGTTGGCTCGTCTTGCGCATCATCGAGGCGCCGCGGCCCGGGCGGCGCGCACGCTGCCCGGGCCGTCGCCGGGCCTCAGCCGGTGAAGGAGCCCTTGCCGGAGCGGGCGTTCGACCCGCTTGCGCCGAGGAACGGTTCCAGCTTCTTGACCGTGGCCGGGATGGTCGCCGAGTCGGGCAACGACGGCAGGACGCCGTGGCCGCCCGCGGCGGCGTCGAAGAAGCTGAAGTGGGACGCCTCGTTGGCCGCCACCTTCGCCGCGACGGAGCGCAGTTCCGCCGAGCTCAGCGTTTCGGCGGCGCCGAGATAGGCTTCGACGAACGCGGTCTCCAGCGCGACGCCGGTCTTCAGCAGGGACTCACCGGTCTTGGTGACGCTTGCCGGGATGTGGAACTTGAGCCCGGTCGGCTTCTTCGAGCCGAGCGCCTTGCCCAGGAAGGCCTTGTGGTCCTTCTCGTTCTTGAGCGCCGCGACGAAGTAGTCGCGATTTTCCAGCCGCGGGTGCCGGAACATGTGGAAGTTCTTGAGGATGGCCTCGTAGACGACCACCGCCAGGCTCTCCGCGGTGTAGGCGGCCTGCAGCGTGGTGATGTCGCTCTTCTTGCTGCCCTTGGCGAACGCGGTGCCGCCCTCGACCGCGGCCAAGAGGCCGCCGCTGGTGGCGAGCACCAGACCGCCCTTGCCCGCGTTGCGGAAGAACTGGCCGCGGTTGATCCCGCCCAGCTCGGTTGACTCTGACATGACATACCTCCTGGATTCGTCGTCCGTCGGGTCGGCTGACCCGGCCTGTGCCGGGCTACGCGAGAGACGGCGATCCAGATCACTCTGGAGAGCCGGCCGCAGGCCAGGCGGAGGCTCCGCTCTGACCCCGCGGGCGGCGTGCTCCTACTTTTTGATCACCTTGCCGGCGGGCGAGATCACCCACCAGTAGCCGCCGTTCAGTTCGATGTTCTGGCCCGTCGCCTCGCCCGGTTTGGTGTCGGCGACGTAGGTGTAGAGCGGCCAGCCGGCGTAGGTGACGACTTCGCCGCCTTCCGGCGAGGGGTCGCTGCCGAGCAGGGAGGCCTTGACCTGTCCGGAGGCGGCCGGCTTCTGGCCCGCTTCGAGTTTCAGGGGCGGCCAGACGGCGGCGCATTCTTCGGTGCAGGTCACTTCTTTCCCTTTGTCGGGGGCGAAGACGTAGAGGGTCTTGCCTTCGCCGTCGACCAGCACCGGTCCGAGTTTCGGCAGTTCTTTGGTCGAGACCGTGAGCGACGATGCGGCTTCGGCCGCGCCGGTCGATTCTTCGACTTCGGCTTCCGCCGGTTCGCCTTCCCGCTGTTCTTCGGTGGGCGTTTCGCCTTCGTTTTCGGCTTTGCTTTCTTCCTCGCCGGCGTGGGCGGTGCCTTCCGCTTCCTCCTGGGTCCCGGAGAGCTGTTCCATTTCGCCCTTCAGCGAGAAGACCCAGAAGTTTTCCCCGTGCGGCGTCGCCGCCAGCGAGTTGCCGCCCGCGTAGATCGCGATTTTCTCTTCGCCTTCGTCTTCGAACGGGGTCACCGTGGTGTTGGCGCCGGCCCCGGTCTGGAAGCTCCAGAGCTTTTCGCCGGTTTCCACGTCGAAGGCCTGCAGTTCGCCGTTGTTCTGGCCGACGAAGACGAGGCCGCCCGCCGTGGTCACCGCGCCCGAGTACGGGGATTCGGGGAATTTGTCCTGCCAGGCGATCTTGCCCGTCGACATGTCGTAGGCGGTCAGGAAGCCGGGCGCGCTGAACCCGGTCGTCGGGCCGAATTCGCCGCCGGTGTAGGTTTCGCCCGCTTTGTATTTGGTGTGACCGGGTTCGGCGACCACCCCGAGCGTGCCTTCGGTCGAGGTGACGAAGTACATGTTCTTTTCCGGGTCGTAGGACGACGGCGGCCAGTTGTCCCCGCCGACGGCCGCGTTCGGGATCAGGTTCATCGTCGTCGGATCGGTCGACATCGGCGCGAAGATCTTGGTGCCGACGATCTTCGGCCTGGGTTTTTCTTCCGCCACCTGCGCTTCGATCGCTTCGACCGATTCCTGGCTGGTTTCGATCGGGCTGAACGGTTCCATCGTCGGCTCGGGCTGGGTCGGGGAGGTCTTGTTCGCCGGGTCCTGGGGCACCTTGACCTCCGGGATCGGGTAGATCGGCTTGCCGGTGTTGCGGTCGAGCAGGTAGACCCAGCCGGTCTTCGAGGGCTCGCCGACCGCTTCGACCTGTTCGCCGTTCATTTCCCCTTCCATCAGGACGGTCGGGCTCGGGCTGTCGTAGTCCCAGAGGTCGTGGTGGACCTGCTGGTAGCCCCATTTGATCGTTCCCGTGTTGGCGTCCATCGCGACGATCGAGGCGGCCCACTTGTTGTCGCCCGCGCGTTCGGAGCCGTTCCAGTCGGGCGCCGCGTTGGAGGTCGAGAAGAACAGCGTTTCGGTCTTCGGGTCGACCGTCGGCGTGTTCCAGATGCCGGCGCCGCCGTGTTTGTAGGAGCCGTTGTTCGGCCACGTATCGCCTTCCGGTTCTTCCGGCGAGGGCACCGTGTAGGAGCGCCATTCGATGCTGCCGGTCTTCGCGTCGAGCGCCGTGAGCCGGCCGCGGATCCCGTACTCGCCGCCGGAGCCACCGACGTAGACCTTGCCGTTGTAATACAGCGGCGCCGAGGTGATCGAGTAGCCCGAGCCCGGTTTGACCACCGGGGTCGACCATTTCACCTGGCCGGTTTCCTGGTCGAGGGCGACCTGTTCGCCGTTCAACTGGGAGACGAAGACCATCCCTTCGCCGAGCGCGACGCCGCGGTTGTCCCAACCGCAGCAGATCACTTCGCCGAGCGGGTCGGGCGGCAGCTTCGGTTCGTAGGTCCAGAGGATTTCGCCGCTGCCGGCGTCGATCGCGTAGACGTTGTCGGCGCCGTCGGAGATGTAGATCGTGCCTTCGTACTCGACCGCCTGGCCCTCGGCGGAGAACTTGGCGGAGGTGGCTTCCTTGCCGATCTTGGTGACGTAGTCGCCTTTGAGTTCGGCGACGTTTTCGGTGTTGATTTCGCTGAGGGTGGAGTAGCGGTCGTTGGTGACGCCGCCGCCGTTGGAGATCCAGTTGTCGCCGGCGTGTTCGGAGAGTTCTTCGGCGGTGAAGGCAGGGGCGAGGGCGATGCCGGCCGCGGAGCCTTCGCCGCTCGCTTCGGCGCTCGAGGAGGTCGTCGTGGTGCCGCCACTGCCGCCGCACGCGGCGAGGACCAGGCTGCCGAGCAATGCGAGGACCGCCGCCGCGATCCCAAGTCGGCGCTTCGGACGCTTCCCGCTTCCGTCCGGACCCACAGAACCATCCATCCTGCTCACCCCTTAGATGCTCGAATCCTCCGAGGACGAGCACTGCGCCCGACCGACCGCCGACACGGCGCCGGCCCGGGCATATCGCCCGACCGTCATCTCCTCACCCGACCGCCGTCCCATCTCCCTCGGCTGCGCCGGGCGCTCCATAACCTTCCCGGAAGACATGGATTCGAAACATCCCGTTTCCTCGGAGTGTCAGCGTTCTGACAGGAAGCGGGCGAAGGCCATCCCGTGCCCGTTCGGCAGCCAGGGCGCGTTGACCGGGCCCCCGGCGACGATGCGGCCGCGGCTGTCGATGTGGACCTGGGTCGCCGTCGCGTGGGCGCGCCTGCCGAACCAGGCCTTGGCCACGGCATGCTTGCCGAACCGGGTCTGCGGACTGCCGCCGGCGTTCAGGCGCTCCACCTTGATGGCGCTCCTCCCGGAGGGGTGTTCCCACTGCGCCGCGGTGCCGGCCAGGATGACGCGGTTGCGCCGGTCGGTCGTGACCGCCGCCATCGGCGACCCCGATTCGGTGCGGCGCCAGATGCGCCAGTGGGGATCGAGGCGGCCGTCGGGGAGGAAGCGGCGCACCTCCTGGAGCATGGTGTCGCCGCCTTCCGGCGGGTATGCCGTCATCAGGACCACGATCCGGTTGCGGCGATCGACGGCGAGCGAGGTGGCTTCGAGGTAGTACCCCAGCGAGTATTCGGGGTTGGCCGGCCGCACCTGGAAGCGGTTGCCGAGGCTGCCGCCCGGGGAGAGGATCGAGGCCATCGGCGGGCTGCCGGCTTCTTCTTCGGCGCCTTCGAACCCGCCGCACCGGGTCTTGGCGGCGCTGACGTAGACGATGCCCCTGCCGTCGGCGCGCAGCGCCGGCAGGAAGGGGTCTTCGAGCGGGTCGGTGAAGGTGCCGCCGCCGCCGAAGGTCGGGTCCGGCGCGCCGCGGTTGGTCAGTCGCGCGACCACGGTGGTGTTGAGGTAGACGGGCGTCGAGTCGCAGGCGGAGGGAGTCAGGGCGCTGAAGCCGGTCACCACCGGGCGGTCGCGGGAGTCGACGACGAGCCCGGTCGCCTCCACCGGGCCGAGGCCCGCCCCGGCGACGCCGTCGGTGCCGAAGCCGGTGTCGAGCTTGCCGCTCGGCAGGAAGCGGTAGACGGCGACCCGCAGGTCCCGCGTCCCGCCGCCGGCCCCCTGCGGCTCGGTCGTGCCGGCGACCAGCACCCGACCGCGGGAGTCGACCGCGATCCCGGCGAGCTGGAAGCTCTCGCCCGCCGCGGTCGGGATCGCGGCGCGCCCGTTGCCGCCGAACCGACGGTTCGGCCGGCCGTCGGCCCGGTAGCGGAAGACCCGGCGGCCGTTGGTGGCGACGAGTTCCCCGTGCGGCGCGGCGGCGCTCGCCATCGGGATCGGCTGTAGCCGCGTGATGCCGAAGTTCGCCCCGGCCGTGTCCGGGGTGGCCTGGATCACCAGCCGGCCATTGCCGTCGAAGCTGCGGTCGAGCGACCCGGGGCGGGCGAGGGAGGCGGCGGGGAAGACGACCGCCGCGATCGCCATCGCGGCCAAGGCCGTGCTCAGAAACCGCAGTGGCCGCAGGTTGCCCCGATAGCTGCCGTCACCCATCTAACCGCCCTCCGTCCCTCGGTTGCCCCCAACTTGCCACGCCGCGACAGCCTAGAAGCTCGACTCCACGGCAGGGCGGGGCAGAGGACGGATGGTCGGCCTTGCTGCGCCCCGCTCAGGTTGTCGTGAGGAGGCCGGCGGCGAGCCGCTCGCGGGCGGCCTCGACGTCGACGCCGATCCCCGCGAGGTAGGCGTCGAGCGAGCCGAAGCGCTCGTCGACCGAGGCGAGGAACAGCTCCATCGCCTCTCGCGGGGCGCGGAAGACGCCGGCGGCGGCGAGCTGGTCCGCCGGGGTCCCGTTGTCGAGGTGCCACTCGCGGAGCGCCGCCGCCGGGGCGTCGCTGAGCGCGTAGTCGGCGGCGATCGTGGCGCGGTCGACGCCGACCAGGGTGAGGACGATCGCGCAGACGATGCCGGTGCGGTCCTTCCCGGCCGCGCAGTAGACGACCACGGGGAAGGTGTCGGGCCTGCCGAGCACCTCGATCACGTCGCGGATCGCGGCGGGGCCGACGTCGAGCATCCACATGTAGGCCTCGGCGAGGACCCCTGCCGCCCGCTCGCCCGGGTCGCCGAGGTCGGGGCCGCTCTCGAAGATCGGGAGGTGATGGACCGTCGCGCCCTCGCCGGCGAAGCCGCCGCGGCCGACTTCCACGGTCGTGCGCAGGTCGATCGCGGTCCGGATCCCGAACGGGGCGACGGCCTCGACGTGCTCGCGCTCGAGCCGGTGCAGGCCGGCGCCGCGGAAGAGGCGGCCCGGCGCAACGCGACGGCCGTCCCCGGCCTCGACCCCGCCGAGGTCGCGGAGGTTGAAGCGGAGGGGGAGGGGGTCGGCGGCGAGGGGGGTGTCGAGGGGGGAGGCGATGGCGGGAACGCTACGCGTCCGCGGCGCCCGGCTCGTTGCCGGGCTGTTACAGGCGCGCACGCGAGCTTGGAGATCCCACATCCCGACCTCGGGCGCGTCGGCCGCGGATCGCTCGGTGCCTGAGACGCTGCGCAGAGAGAACGTCCCCCAGCGATGATCTGCCGCGTGGCCCGAGGGGCGCCGGCCCGAACCGGAGGAGCGATGGAGAACGAGATCACCCCATTCCAGGTGGACGTGGGCGCCGAGCAGGTAGAGGATCTGCGCGCCCGCCTGGCCCACACCCGCTGGCCGGAGCCGGAGCCGGTGGGGGACTGGTCGCAGGGGATGCCGCTGGCCTACGCGAGGGAGCTCTGCGAGTACTGGGCGACCGAGTACGACATGGGCCGGGTCTCCGGGCGGCTCAACGCCTTTCCGCAGTTCCGCACCCGGATCGATGGCCTCGACGTCCACTTCCTGCACGTCCGCTCCCCCCACCCGGACGCCGTCCCGCTGGTGATCACCCACGGCTGGCCCGGGTCGGTGGTCGAGTTCCTCGCCGCGATCGGCCCCCTGGTCGATCCGCCCGCCTACGGGGGCGAGGCGGCCGACGCGTTCCACGTCGTCTGCCCGTCGCTCCCGGGCTACGGGTTCAGCGGCAAGCCGGCCGAGACGGGCTGGGGCGTCGAGCGCACCGCCCGCGCCTGGAAGGAGCTGATGGGGCGACTCGGGTATGAGCGCTATCTCGCCCAGGGCGGGGACTGGGGCGCCGCCGTCACCGCCGCGCTCGTCGCCGTCGCGGGGGAGAGCGTCGCCGGCATCCACCTGAACTTCGCCATCGTCGACCAGGAGGCGGTGGCCGAGCCGACCGCCGAGGAGACGGAGTACCTGCGCCGGCTGCGCGAGTTCAGGAAGCGCGGCAACGGCTACGCGATCCAGCAGTCGACCAGGCCGCAGACGCTCGGCTACGGGCTGGTCGATTCGCCGGCCGCCCAGTGCGCCTGGATCGTCGAGAAGTTCAACGCGTGGTCCGATGGCGACGGTCACCCGGAGGACTCCTTCTCCCGCGACGACCTGCTCGACAACGTCATGGTCTACTGGGTGACCGCGTCGGGCGCGTCCGCGGCGCGGATGTACTGGGAGAGCTTCCGGTCGGAGTTCGCCGCCGCGCGGCGCTCGCGGGTCGAGGTGCCGACCGCCTACTCCCGCTTCCCCCGCGAGATCGTGCTGCTCTCCGAACGGATGGTGCGCTCCCGCTACCCCGACCTCCGCTACTACAACGGCGTCGCGCGTGGCGGCCATTTCGCCGCCTTCGAGGAGCCGGGGCTCTTCGTCGAGGAGGTGCGGGCCGGTTTCCGCGCGCTCGGCGTGCGGGGGTAGATGGTTGATTCCACGGCAGGGTGCGACCGGGGGCGCGCCTGGCACCCTGCCGTGCCCCCGGCGCAGGCGACGAGCGCCGCCAGCAGCATGTCCCCCGAGCACGGCAGCGTGCCGTCCCCGCCGCTCGCCGGGTGCAGCCCGGCCTCGGCGATCGCCTTCCCGGGACCCGCTCGTACCCTCTCCACGGAACGGTCAACAAACCAGGGAGGGCCATGTCGAAGACCATCGTCATCACCGGAGCCAGCGACGGGATCGGGGCCGCGGCGGCGCGGCAGCTTCACGCCGATGGCCATCGCGTCGTGGTCGTGGGTCGATCGCCGCAGAAGACGAGGTCGGTCGCCGAGGAGATCGGGAGCGAGGGGCTGGTCGCCGACTTCGCCGTGCTCGACGAGGTGCGCGGGCTCGCCGCCGAGATCGATGCCCGCTGCCCGACGATCGACGTCCTCGCCAACAACGCGGGCGGCTCCTTCCCGGAGCAGGTCGAGACGGTCGACGGCCACGAGAAGACCTTCCAGGTCAACCACCTGGCTCCGTTCCTGTTGACCCGACTCCTGCTGGAGAAGCTGGTTGCGAGCCGGGCGTCGGTGATCCAGACCTCGAGCGTCGGCGCCCGCGCCCTCGGCAGGATCGAGATGGACGACCTCGAGCACGAAAAGGATTGGAACGGCCTGCGCGCCTACGGCACCACCAAGCTGGAGAACATCCTCTTCACGGTGGAGCTCGCCCGTCGCTACGGCGGCGAGGGCCTCGCCGCGGCGGCCTTCCACCCCGGCGTCGTCGCCTCCAACTTCGCCAGCGAGGTCGGCGGCCTGTCGGCGCTGATCTACCGCAACCCGCTGAGTCGCTTCCTCCTGACCAGCTCCGAGAAGGCGGCGGGTCAGCTGACCTGGCTCGCCGAGGGCACGCCGGGGGTCGACTGGCAATCCGGCGTCTACTACGAGAAGCGCAAGCCGGCGAAGCGGATGAATCCGCAGGCGCGCGACGGCGAGCTCGCCCGGTGGCTCTGGGAGCGCTCGGAAGAGCTGCTCGCGAGGCGGTGAGGCCGGCGCGGCGGTGATCGCCCCCGCGGCCCCGGCCACACACCCGCTCAGCGGTTCAGGAGCCGCGAGAGCATCGCGATGTACTGCAGGGTGTGGCGGTCCTCGAGGAAGGAGTGGCGGACGCTCTCGCGGGCCGCCGCGCCGATCCGGCCGGCGCGATCGGGGTCGCCCAGCAGGCCGGCGACGGCGGCGCCGTAGGCGGCGAGGTCGCGCGGGTCGGGGAGGAGGACGCCGGTGACCCCGTTCTCGATCTGATCGCGGATGCCGCCGGTGGCGCCGGCGATGACCGGGCGCCCCTTCCACATCGCCTCGGTCACGGTCAGGCCGAAGCCCTCCCTGAGGCTCTTCTGGACCACGATCGTGGCCTGGCGCTGCAGGGCGTTGACGATCGCCGCGTTTTCCTCGAGGTCGTCCATCGGCAGGCAGGCGAGGTGGACGCGGTTGCGCACCCGCGGATCGAGCGCCCGCCACGCCTCCGTGGTCTCGGCCAGCACCGCGGCGCCGTCGGGGTCGTCGGATACCGAGCCGAGGCTGGGGCCGGCGAGGATCAGGTGGGCGGTCGCGTCGCCGGGCAGGGCTCCGGCGAAGCCCTGCATGACGCCGATCGGGTCCTTGAGGCGGTCCCAGCGGGAGACCTGGACGACGAGCGGCGTCTGCGGCGTCGGCAGGAAGCCCTCGGTGACGACCTCGCAGCGACGCTCGACCGGCACGGTGTCGCCGATCCGACGCTCGAACACGGCGCCGTCCCCGTTGCGACGGTCCTCGGCGAGCAGGCCGACGTGGCGCAGGATCGCCTCGACCTGCGCCTGCGTCATCGCCTGGTTCTTGGGCGAGAGGGCGTCGATCGAGGGCGGCACGATCGTGATCGGCACGCCGCTTCGGCGGCAGGCCTCCGGCACGTAGGCGTCGCGCGAGAAGACCAGCGCGTCGGCCTTGATCACATAGGGGGCGAGGAAGTCCCAGGCTTCGCGACTGAGGTCGTTGGTCTCGTCGGCGCCGATGTGACAGCGCCAGACCACGGTCCGCCCGGTGCCGGCGATGTGGGGGATCAGGCCGGCCGTCTGCGGGTCGTGGAGGAAGACGACGTCGCGCGGGCCCAGACGCTCGAGCACGTCCGGCGCGTTGTCGCGGCTCACCTCCTCGTAGGCCTCGCGCTCGGCGAACCCGAGCGCCCCGCCGTCGCCCTCGGCGCCGTGCAGCTGGTTGTGGAGGCGCTTGGTGAGCACGAAGAAGTCGAGCGTCCCGGAGATCGTCAGCCAGCGCATGTCGATCTCCAGGCCGCGGGCGAGGCCGACCCACGACCAGAGCATCTCGGCGACCCCGCCGCCGGCGGCGGTCGAGTTGACGTTCCACAGCGCGCGGTCGGCGAGCAGCGCCCGGCCGATGTCGATCCCGGCCTCGAAGCGCTCCCAATGCCCAGGCACGACCAGCTCCCTCATCTTCTCGAGGGAGAGGGGTGGAACTTCGACCTCCCGCGTGCCCACCTTCATCCCAAGGATCAGGATAGCCCCCCGGATGGGTGGCCCCGGCGCGTTCGCACTTTGCCGCGCATAGCGCGGAGAACTGCGAACTCGTCGCTAGGCGGCGTCGGCGCGGGCCTGCGGCGAGGTGCCCGAGCCCTCACCCGAGCCCTCACCGGTGAGGAAGGCGGGCTCGGTCTCGTCGAGGAACTCTTCGAGCAATCCGACGAAGCGCAGCGGCGCCTCGATCTGCGGCAGGTGGCCGACGCGCTCGAAGACCTCGAAGCGACTGGCGGGGATGTGGCGGTGGGCGTCCTCGCCGTGGCTGACGGGGATGATCCGATCTTCGGCGCCCCAGACGATCAGCACCGGAATGGCCTCGGCGAGGTAGAGGCGGTCGGTGGCGTCGACGCGCTGGCCGCCGACGCCGATCACCGCCCGCACCGTCGCCAGGAAGGCGGCGCGGCGCTCCGGGTCGACCAGCGCCGCGTAGCCGCGCAGCACCTCCGCGAGGTCGGCGTTGGGCCGCAGGCCGACGGCCTTGAGCGCGCGGCCGACGGGGGGGCCGATCCGCCTGCCGGCCTCGGCGGTGGCGGCGATGAAGAGATCGGCGCCGGGCAGCGCCGCGGCCCGCAGGATCACGCTCACCTCGGGGCCGAGGCCGCCGCTGGAGACGAGCACCAGCCGCTCGACCATCTCCGGGAACTGGTAGGAGAACTGCATCGCGACGCCGCCGCCGAGCGAGTGGCCGACCAGCGTCGCCCGCTGCCGGCCGAGCACCAGGAGCAGGTCGCGCAGGGTCGAGGCCATCGCCCCGACCGAGTAGTCGCCGCTGCCCGGGGCGGAGCTGCCGTGGCCCGGCAGGTCGGGGGCGATGACCGTGTGCGTCCGTGCCAGCGGCGCGATCACCTCGGCCCAGTTCTCGTAGCTGCCGCCGAGGCCGTGGATCAGCAGCAGCACCGGCCCCTCGCCCGCCTCGGCGTAGGTGACGACGCGCCCGTGGAGCGTCTCGGACTTGACGGTGAACTCGCTCACGATGTCTCACAAAGCTATGCAAGGGTCGGCGCCACCGCATCAGGGGAAAACCGACCTTCACGTGCGGGTTTGCCACACGGTCGGATGGCCCCCGCGGCCCTACACTGAGGGCGATGGAGGCAGTGACCCAGGGACGTTTCGAGGTGCGTATCCACGGGCGCGGTGGACAGGGTGTCGTGACCGCCGCCGAGCTGCTGTCGGTCGCCGCCTTCGACGAGGGCCTCCACGCGCAGGCCTTCCCGAGCTTCGGCTCCGAGCGGACCGGCGCGCCGGTCGTCTCCTTCTGCCGGCTCGACGTGACCGCGATCCGCACCCGGGAGCCGGTCGGCGAGCCCGACGCGCTGATCGTCCAGGACCCGACCCTGCTGCACCAGGTCGACCTCTTCAGCGGGCTGGGGCCGGAGGGGTACATGCTGATCAACAGCGTCCGTGACTTCGAGGAGCTCGGCATCGAGGAGTTGACCGCCGGCCTGCGCGCCGGGCGGGCGCTGGCGATCCCGGCCGGTGAGGTCGCCCGCCGCCATCTCGGCAAACCGCTTCCCAACGCCGCCCTGCTCGGCGCCTTCGCGGCGCTGACCGGGCGCCTGCGGCTGGACTCCGTGCAGGACGCGATCCGCGAGCGCTTCCCGGGGCAGGCCGGGGAGGGCAACGCCGCCGCCGCCGAGGAGTGCTTCGGGTTGGTCGCCGAGCGGGTCGGGGAGGCGAGCCGTGCTTAGGCAGATCGAGGGCTCCGCCGCGGTCGCCGAGACGATCGCCGCCTGCCGCCCGGAGGTCGTCTGCGCCTACCCGATCTCCCCCCAGACCCACATTGTCGAGGGGATCTCCGACCTGGTCCGGGCGGGTGAGCTGGAGCGCTGCGAGTACATGACCGTCGAGTCGGAGTTCGCGGCGATGTCGGTCTGCATCGGCGCCGCCGCCGCCGGTGCCCGCACCTACACGGCCACCGCCAGCCAGGGCCTGCTCTTCATGGCCGAGGCCCTCTACAACGCCGCCGGCCTCGGGCTGCCGATCGTGATGACCGTCGCCAACCGGGCGCTCGGCGCCCCGATCAACATCTGGAACGACCACGGCGACTCGATGTCGCAGCGGGACTCGGGCTGGATCCAGCTCTACGCGGAGTCAAACCAGGAGGCGGTCGACCTGCACGTGCAGGCGTTCAAGATCGCCGAGCGCCTCTCGCTGCCGGTGATGGTCTGCATGGACGGCTTCATCCTCACCCACGCCTACGAGCGAATCGACGTCCCCGAGCGCGACGCGGTCGCCGCCTTCCTCCCGCCCTTCGAGCCCATCCAGGTGCTCGACCCGGCCGACCCGATGACGATCGGCGCGATGGTCGGCCCGGAGGCCTACGCCGAGGTCAAATACCTCGCCCACGCCAAGCAACTGCAGGCGCTCGACACGATCCCCGCGGTCGCCGCCGAGTTCGAGGAGGCCTTCGGTCGCCCCTCGGGAGGGCTGGTCCGCGGCTACCGCAACGAGGACGCCGAGACGGTCGTCGTCGCGCTCGGCTCGGTGCTGGGGACGATCGAGGACACGATCGACGAGATGCGCGAGGCGGGCACCTCGATCGGCGCCCTGGCGATCAAGTCCTTCCGCCCCTTCCCGCTGGATGAGGTGCGCGATGCCCTGGCCGGCGCCGACCGCGTGCTGGTGCTGGAGAAGGCGCTCGCGGTCGGCATCGGCGGCATCGTCTCCGCCGACGTGCGGATGGCGCTCTCCGGCGGCCGGGCCGACGTGCGCACGGCGATCGCCGGGCTCGGCGGCCGCTCGATCACCGGCGCCTCGCTGTGCGGGCTCTTCGACCGGGCCGTCGCCGGGGAGCTCGGCCCGCTGACCTTCCTCGACATGGACTGGGATCGGGTCGAGGCCGAGCTGGCGCGGCTCGGCGAGGGCCGCGGCGGCCCGCACGCCGAGAACATCCTGCGCGAAGTCGGCATCGTCGCCGGGAGGCCGCATTGAGCGAGTCTGTCGACAAGGCACGGACCGAGGCGGAGGGCCGGCACCAGCGGGTGCGCTTCTACCAGGTGGGCAGCCACGTGGTCGGCAACCGCCTGCTCGACCCGGACCAGCGCACCGTGCAGGCGCGCACCGACCGCTCCAACGCGATCACCTCCGGCCACCGCGCCTGTCGCGGCTGCGGCGAGGCGCTCGGCGCCCGCTACGTGCTCGACGCGGCGATGCGTGCCACCGAGGGCCGGCTCGTCGCCGCCAACGCGACCGGCTGCCTCGAGGTCTTCTCGACGCCCTTCCCGGAGACCTCCTGGCAGCTGCCCTGGATCCACTCGGTGTTCGGCAACGCGCCCGCGGTGGCCAGCGGGGTCGCCGCGGCGCTGCGGGCCAAGGGCCGCGAGGACGTGCGGGTGATCGGCCAGGGCGGCGACGGCGGCACCGTCGACATCGGCTTCGGGTGCCTCTCGGGGATGTTCGAGCGCGGCGACGACGTGCTCTTCGTCTGCTACGACAACGAGGCCTACATGAACACCGGCGTGCAGCGCTCCGGGGCGACGCCGCCCGCCGCCCGCACCGCCAACACGAAGCCGATCGGCGACCACCCTGGCAACGCCTTCGGCCAGGGCAAGGACGTGCCGCGGATCGCGATGGCCCACGGCATCCCCTACGTCGCCACCGCCACCGTCGCCGAGCCGCACGACCTCGAGCGCAAGGTGGAGACGGCGATGGGCATCCACGGCCCGCGCTACCTGCACGTCTTCGTCCCCTGCCCGCTCGGTTGGGGCTCGGAGTCGGCCGACACGATCAAGATCGCGCGGCTGGCCAAGGAGACCGGCCTCTTCCCGGTGTACGAGGCGTTCGACGGGGAGGTCGGCGAGGTCTCCAAGATCCGCCGCCAGGTCCCGGTCGAGGAGTACCTGAAGCTGCAGCGCCGCTACGCCCACCTCTTCGGCGAGCACGGCCGGCCGGACATCGTCGCCCGGCTGCAGGGGATGGCCGACCGCAACATCCGCGAGTACGGGCTGCTCGGCGACCCGGCGGAGGTGGCCTGGTGAGCAGCGCCCGCAAGCCCTACGCGATCACCCTCGACGTCGGCTCGAGCCTCGCCAACCACACCGGCAGCTGGCGCGACGAACGGGCCGTCTACGTCGACCGCCTGCCGCCCTGCAACGACGCCTGCCCGGCCGGGGAGAACATCCAGGCCTGGCTGTACGAGGCGGAGGAGGGGGGCGAGGGCTACGAGCGCGCCTGGCGCAAGCTGGTCGAGGAGAACCCGTTCCCGGCCGTGATGGGGAGGGTCTGCTACCACCCCTGCGAGACCGCCTGCAACCGCGGGCAGCTGGACGAGGCGGTCGGCATCCACTCGGTCGAGCGCTTCCTCGGCGACGAGGCGATCCGCCACGGCTGGCGCCTGGAGGTGGACGCCGAGCCGACCGGCAAGCGGGTGCTGGTGGTCGGCGCCGGCCCCTCCGGGCTTTCGGCCGCCTACCACCTGGCCCGCCGCGGCCACGCGGTGACGATCCACGAGGCCGGCCCGATGGCCGGCGGCATGATGCACTTCGGCATCCCCCGCTACCGGTTGCCGCGCGACGTGCTGGACGCCGAGGTGGAGCGGATCCTGGCGCTCGGGGTGGAGCTGGAGCTGAACCGCAAGGTCGACAACGTGCTCGACTCGATGCGCGAGGGCGGCTTCGACGCCGCCTTCCTGGCGGTCGGCGCCCACATCGGCCGGCGCGCCTACGTGCCCGCCGGCGAGGCGGCGCGGATCGTCGACGCCGTCTCGATGCTGGAGGGTCTGGAGGAGGGGGAGCGGCCGCTGCTCGGTCGCCGGGTCGCCATCTACGGCGGCGGCGACACGGCGATGGACGCGGCGCGGACCGCGCGCCGGCTCGGCGCCCGCGAGGCGGTCGTCGTCTACCGGCGCACCCGCGAGCGGATGCCGGCCCACGACCTCGAGGTCGCCGAAGCCGAGGACGAGGGCGTGATGATGCGCTGGCTCTCCACGGTCAAGCACTTCGAGGACGGCAAGCTGGCGCTCGAGCGGATGGAGCTCGACGACTCGGGATTCCCGCAGCCGACCGGGGAGACCGAGGAGCTGGAGGCGGACTCGCTGGTCCTCGCGCTGGGTCAGGAAGCCGACCTCTCGCTGCTCGACGGGATCCCCGGGATCGAGGTCGCCGACGGGGTCGTCAAGGTCGGCCCGGACATGATGACCGGCCACGAGGGGATCTTCGCGGGCGGCGACATGGTCCCCGCCGAGCGCACGGTCACGGTCGGCGTCGGCCACGGCAAGCTCGCGGCCAAGAACATCGATGCCTGGTTGCGCGGCGGCACCTACGAGCACCCGCCGCGCCCCGAGTTGGCGGGCTTCGAGTCCCTCAACACCTGGTACTACTCCGACGCCCCGCGCGCCCACCAGGAGCGGCTCGCGGCGGCGCGCCGCTCCTCCGGCTTCGAGGAGGTCGTCGCCGGCCTCGACGAAGGCAACGCGCTGTTCGAGGCGCGCCGCTGCCTCTCCTGCGGCAACTGCTTCTCCTGCGACAACTGCTACGGCGTCTGCCCCGACAACGCCGTGATCAAGCTCGGCGCCCCCGGCGAGCGCTACGAGATCGACTACGACTACTGCAAGGGCTGCGGGATCTGCGTCGAGGAGTGCCCCTGCGGCGCGATCGAGATGGTCCCCGAGGAGGCGTAGAGCCCGCCGGCCCGGTGCGTCCCTAGTCCGGCGGCTCCATCGCCGCCGACCACCGCTCCTCGAGCCGGCCGAAGCGCCAGATCGCCAGTGCCAGCGCCCAGGTGAGGACGAAGAGGCCGAAGATCATGTAGCCGACCGTGTTGAGGTCGATCGCCTCGAGCCAGGCCCAGAAGCCGCCTTCCAGGCCGAGCTTCTCGGCGAGCAGGGAGAAGATCTCGATCGAGCCGATCACCGACGCCACCACCACCGAGAGGGCGGTGATGGTCAGGTTGTAGAAGGCCTTGCGCACCGGCCTGGAGAAGGCCCAGCCGTAGGCGAAGTTCATGAAGGAGCCGTCGAGGGTGTCGAGCAGCGACATCCCGGCGGCGAAGAGAATCGGCAGGCAGAGGATCGCGTAGAACGGCAGCCCGGCCCCGGCCGCGCCGGCGGCGAGGAAGAGCAGGGCGACCTCGGTGGCGGTGTCGAAGCCGAGCCCGAACAGCAGCCCGATCGGGTACATCTGCCACGGCTTGGTGATCGCCTTCGTGAAGCGCCTGTAGAAGCGATTCATCAGGCCGCGGTCGTCCAGCCGGCGCTGCAGCTCCTCCTCGTCGTGGCCACCCCGTTTCATCTCGCCGAGGATCTTCAGGACCCCGATCAGGATCACCAGGTTCAGGGCCGCGATCAGGTAGAGGAAGGTCCCGGAGACCCCGGTGCCGATCCAGCCGGTGACCTGGTGCAGGGTCGAGCCCCCGTCCGAGACCCCACCGCTCAACGCCCCGATCCCGATCGCGAAGCCGAAGGCCAGCAGGAAGACGACCGTCGAGTGGCCGAGGCTGAAGAAGAACCCGACGCTCAGCGGTCGCTCGCCTTCGTTCATCAGCTTGCGGGTGGTGTTGTCGATCGCCGCGATGTGGTCGGCGTCGAAGGCGTGGCGGAGCCCCAACGTGTACGCGGTGAACCCGACGCCGACGGTGAAGGCGCCGGACGCGCCGACGCCGTGGTCGTGGGGAGCGACGAGGAGGAAGAGGAGCCCGAAGCCGACCGCGTGGAGCCCGATCACGACGGCCGCCATCGCCAGGACGCTGCGCCACTGCCCCGGATCGAGCGCGGCGGCGATCCGGCGCAGGCGACCGGCGGACGGCCGCGTCCTCACCGTGGTCGCCTCCATCTCGGACCTCCCGGTCGAGGGTGTGTGTGGTCGGCGGACCCTGCGCCGGACCGTAGTCCGATTGCCATGAGGTGTCAATGCGCGAGGGTGAGAACATGGTCGCGATGGGTGGCGGACGCGAGGACCCCCTGCGCAGACGGATCTACGTCGACTCCTCCTACCGTGAGTTCGGCGCCGTGTCCGCTCGCGAGGCCCGCGCCCAGGCGGCCGCGCTGGCCGAGGCCGGCAGTTGGGGGCCGTTGGCCAAGGTGGCGGGAGTCGCCCAGGCCTGGCGCGAGCTGGCGGCCGACCTGGAGGCGGCCGGGCCGGACGCGACGGTGTCCTCGCTGGGCCCGGCGGCGCGGGAGCGCTACGTCCGTCGCCTGTGGGTCGAGCCGCCGGGCGGCTCGCTTCTCTGAGTGGCCGGAACGGGCCGGCGATGGGGGGTCATGGATGGTGGTCATGCCTTGACAGACGGGTGGGGGTGGGTGCTATACCGACAGTCGGGTCACGGGACCCCGCCATCGACCGACTGGAGTTCGAGATGTGCCTGGCCATTCCAGGACTGGTGCTCGAAGTGGTTGACGAGGAGAATCGGCTCGCCAAGGTCGACGTCGCCGGAGTGCGCCGCAACGTCAACGTCGGTCTCCTCGACGAGGGCGGCGAACCGGTCGGCCCCGGCGACTGGGTCCTGATCCACGTCGGCTTCGCGATCTCCAAGGTCGACGAGGAGGAGGCGGCGGCCACCCGCAAGCTGCTCGAGGGGATGGGCGCCGACTACGAGCAGGAGCTCGAGGAGCTGAAGGCGAGCGCGATCGAGTGAGGGCGAGGGGCTGACATGCAGGGCCACGTCTCGCAGTGCGACCACACCACCGGTTGCATCACCTGCGGCGACGAGGCCATCCCGATGGAGGTGCTGGTGGTCGACGCCCGCCGCGGCCTGGCGCTCTGCGCGGCCGCCGACGGGGCGCGCGGCAGCGTCGAGACGGCGCTGGTCGAGCCGGTCGCCCCCGGCGAGCGGCTGCTCGTCCACGCCGGCACCGCGATCGCCCGCGCGGCGGAGGTGGCGCCGTGAAGTTCGTCGAGGAGTTCCGCGACGCGGCGCTCGGCAAGGTGGTGGCGGGGGAGATCCTCGCCGCCGTCGACCCCGACCGCCACTACAAGCTGATGGAGGTGTGCGGCGGTCACACCCACTCGATCTACCGCTACGGGATCGACGACCTGCTGCCCGAGAACGTCGAGCTCGTGCACGGCCCCGGCTGCCCGGTCTGCGTGATCCCGATGGGCCGGGTGGACGACGGGATCGCGATCGCCCGCCACGAGGAGGTCATCTTCACCTGCTTCGGCGACATGATGCGGGTGCCCGGCTCCGAGCGCTCGCTGCTGGAGGCGAAGGCCGAAGGCGCCGACGTGCGGATGGTGTACTCGCCGCTCGACGCGCTGCGGCTGGCGAAGTCGAACCCCGACCGCCAGGTCGTCTTCTTCGCGATCGGCTTCGAGACCACCGCCCCCTCGACGGCGCTGACGATGATGCGGGCGAAGGCGGAGAACGTCACCAACTTCTCCTGCATGTGCAACCACGTGACGATCGTGCCGCCGCTGCGGGCGCTGCTCGACTCGCCCGACCTGCGGCTCGACGGCTTCATCGGGCCGGGGCACGTGTCCACGGTGGTCGGCGCCCGCCCCTTCGAGTTCATCCCGGCCGACTACGGCAAGCCGGTGGTCATCTCCGGCTTCGAGCCGCTCGACGTCCTGCAGACCGTCCTGATGATCATCCGGCAGCTCGGCGAGGGCCGCTGTGAGGTCGAGAACCAGTACACCCGCGTCGTTCCCTACGACGGCAACCTCAGGGCGCTCGAGGTGATGTCGCAGGTCTTCGAGCTGCGCCCCCATTTCGAGTGGCGCGGCCTCGGCTTCATCTCGCAGAGCGCCCTGCGCCTCGCCGACGCCTACGCGGACTTCGACGCCGAGCGGCGCTACGAGGTCCCCGGGGTGCGGGTCGCCGACCCGAAGGCGTGTCAGTGCGGCGAGGTCCTCAAGGGCGTGATCAAGCCGTGGGAGTGCAAGGTCTTCGGCACCGCCTGCACCCCCGAGCACGCGATCGGGACCTGCATGGTGTCGCCGGAGGGCGCCTGCGCCGCCTACTACAACTACGGCCGCTTCGCGAGCGAGAAGGCGGTCGCCTGATGGCCGAGGCGGGCGCGATCGGCGAGCGCGAGGCGCGCGTCCTCGGGATCATCGAGACGACCCGCTCCAAGCGGCCGCGGTTCAAGGACGCCCAGGTGACGATGTCGCACGGCGCCGGCGGCAAGGCGACCCAGACGATGATCGAGGGACTGTTCGCGCCCGCCTTCGGGTCGGCGGCGCTCGCCGAGCTGGGCGACGCGGGCGCGGTCGAGGTCGACGGGACGAGGCTGGCGATGACCACCGACAGCTTCGTCGTCAAGCCGATCCGCTTTCCCGGCGGCTCGATCGGCGAGCTGGCGGTGAACGGTACCGTCAACGACCTCGCCGTGTCCGGCGCCCGGCCGCTCGCCCTGAGCCTCTCGCTGATCCTCGAGGAGGGCCTCGACGCCGACACGCTGCGCGCGGAGGTCGAGGCGATCGCCGGCGCCGCGGAGGCGGCCGGGGTGGAGATCGTCGCCGGCGACACCAAGGTGGTCGAACGCGGCCACGCCGACGAGATGTACGTCTGCACCAGCGGGGTCGGCGCCGTCGACCCCCGCGCGGCGCCGTCGCCGGCCGCGGTGCGGCCGGGCGACCGGATCCTCGTCTCCGGCCCGGTCGGCGCCCACGGCACGGCGATCATGCTGGCCCGCGGCGAGTTCGAGCTCGACGCCGACATCGAGTCCGACACGCGCTCCCTGTGGCCGGTCGCCGACGCGTTGCTCGGCGCCGCCGGCGAGGACCTGCGCTGCATGCGCGACGCCACCCGGGGCGGGGTCGCCACCGTGCTGAACGAGATCGCCCGCGCCTCGGCGGTGGCGATGGTCGTCGAGGAGAGGGCGATCCCGGTCGAACCGGCGGTGGCCGGGGCGGCGGAGATGCTGGGGATCGACCCGATGTACGTCGCCAACGAGGGGCAGCTGGTCGCCTTCGTGGCGGCGCCGCGGGCGGCGGCGGCGCTGGCGGCGATGCGGGGGCTGCCGGGCTGCGAGGCGGCGGCGGAGATCGGCGAGGTGAAGACCGAGCCGCCGGGGATGGTGCTGGTGGAGACGGCGTTCGGGGGACGAAGGGTGATGGACCTGCTGGCCGGGGATCCGTTGCCGCGGATCTGTTGAGAAAGCGAGGAGCGAGATGGCTGCGACCGAGTTCGTGCCGGACCAGGCGAAAACGGAGGAGATCACCGCGCACGTGATCTGGATGACCACCGGGCTGAGCTGCGACGGTGACTCCGTCGCGATGACCTCGGCGGTCAACCCGAGCCTCGAGGACATCGTCACGCAGGCGATCCCGGGGATGCCGAAAGTGGTCGTCCACAACCCGGTCCTCGCCTACGAGGTGGGCGCCGAGTTCATGCAGGCGTGGTACGACGCCGAGGCGGGCAAGCTCGACCCGTTCGTCCTCGTCGTCGAGGGGTCGATCCCCAACGAGCAGATCAACGGCGACGGCTACTGGGCGGGCATGGGCGACGACCCCGAGACCGGCCAGCCGATCACCACCAACGAGTGGGTCGACCGCCTCGCCCCGAAGGCGGCGGCGGTGGTCGCGCTCGGCACCTGCGCCACCTACGGCGGCATCCCGGCGATGAAGAACAACCCGACCGGCGCGATGGGCCTGCCCGACTACCTGGGCTGGAGCTGGAAGTCGGCCGCGGGCCTGCCGGTGGTCTGCGTACCCGGCTGCCCGGCCCAGCCCGACAACACCACCGAGACGCTGCTCTACCTGGCGCTGCACCTGGCGGGACGGGCGCCGGCGCCGGAGCTGGACGAGGCGCTGCGGCCGAAGTGGCTGTTCGGGCGCACGGTGCGCGAGGGCTGCAACCGGGCGGGCTTCACCGAACAGGGCCAGTTCGCCTCCGAATACGGGTCAGACCACCGTTGCCTGGTGAAACTGGGCTGCAAGGGGCCGGTGGTGAAGTGCAACGTGCCGGTGCGCGGCTGGCAGAGCGGCGTCGGCGGCTGTCCCAACGTCGGCGGCATCTGCATGGCCTGCACGATGCCCGGCTTCCCCGACAAATACATGCCGTTCATGGACGAGGACAAATGGGGCGCCGCGGCGGCGGCGATCACCAAGTTCAGCTACGGCCCCGTGGTCCGCTTCTTCCGCCATCGGCACATCAAGAACGAGTTCGACAAGGAGCCGGAGTGGCGCCGAAAAGGGGCGTCCCTGACGACCGGCTACCAGAAGAGGTGGTGAGGAGATGTCAACCGTGGAGAGTCCCCGGGAGCAGAAAATCGGCGTCAAGGACATGTCGTGGGATCCGATCACGCGGATCGTCGGCAGCCTCGGCATCCACACGGAGGTCGACTTCGACGCCCGCAAGGTCAACAAGTGCTACTCGACCTCGATGGTGTTCCGGGGCTTCGACATCTTCATGAAGGGGATCGACCCGCGCGACACCCACTTCATCACCAGCCGCATCTGCGGCATCTGCGGCGACAACCACTGCACCTGCTCGGTGTTGAACCAGAACATGGCCTACGGGGTGAAGCCGCCCGCGCTCGGCGACCTCGCCTACAACCTCGCCGAGGCGGCCGACTACATGTTCGACCACGCGATCTTCAACGACTGCATGGCCAACGTCGACTTCTGCGAGCAGATGGTGCGGGAAACCAACCCGGCGCTGCTGCAGACCGCCGAGTCGACGACCGCGCCGCACTCCGACGTCCACGGCTACCGGACGATCGCCGACATCATGCGGGCGCTCAACCCGTTCACCGGCGAGTTCTACCTGGAGACCCTGCAGGTGGCCCGCTACACGCGCGAGATGTACTGCCTGTTCGGCGGCCGCCACACCCACCCGTCGACGATCATGCCGGGCGGGGTCAGCGCCGACATCACCCACCAGACCTGCACCGACTACTACGTGCGGCTGATGCGCTACATCGACTACGTGAAGCGGTCGGTGCCGATGCACGACGACCTCTACGACTTCTTCCTCGAGCAGCTGCCCGGGTACGACGACGTCGGTTACCGGCGCACCGACCTGGTCTGCTGGGGTGCCTTCGACGACCCCGACCACGTCGACTACACGTACCGGAACATGGGCGCCTGGGGCGAGAAGCGCTACGTCACCCCGGGGGTGGTGATCGACGGCGAGCTGCGCTCCACCAATCTCGTCGACATCAACCTGATGATCCGGATCCTGCTCGGGTCCTCCTACTTCGACGACTGGACCGACGAGGAGACCTACGTCAGCCGGGACCCGCTCGGCAACCCCGTCGACAAGCGCCATCCCTGGAACAAGACGACGCTGCCGAAACCGCAGAAGCGCGACTGGGGCGACAAATACAGCTGGGTCGCCTCGCCGCGGATCTACGACGAGCGCACCGACACCTACATCGCCTCCGACACCGGCGGCGGCCCGTTCGCCCGCCAGTGGGTGACGGCGAAGGCGGGGCTGGTCGACTTCGGCTACGCGAAGGCCACCGGGTCCTCGATCCAGATGGTGCTGCCGCGGACCGCGTCGAAGCCGGAGATGGAGCTGGAGTGGAAGATCCCTGCGAAGTCGAACGCGATCGAGCGCGACCGGGCCCGTGCCTACCACGAGGCCTACTCGGCGCTGATCGGCCTGCACAACCTCGAGCGGGCGCTGGGAGAGGTGAGGGCGGGCCGGACCAAGTCCTGGGCGCAGTTCAAGGTGCCCGAGGAATCGGTCTCCTGCGGCTTCCACGAGGCGGCCAGGGGGGTGCTGTCGCATCACATGGTGATCCGGGGCGGGAAGGTGGCCAACTACCAGCCATACCCGCCAACGCCGTGGAACGGCAACCCACGTGATAGCTACGGCACCCCCGGCCCCTACGAGGACGCGGTGGAAAACACGCCGATCTTCGAGGAAAACGGGCCGGACGACTTCAAGGGGGTCGACATCATGCGCGCGGTCCGCAGCTTCGACCCCTGCTTGCCCTGCGGCGTCCACATGTACACCGGCAAGGGCGTCCGCAAGGTCCTGCACAAGCCGACCGGGATGGCGTAGGTCCCGCCCATGGCGACCGCCGCCCGCCCAGCCGTTCCTTATGCCGGAATGCCGGTGGAAAGGAACAGCGGAAGCGAGGAGGACCTGCTCGGGCGGCTGCGCGAGCTGAGCGACCGGGTCGAGGCGATCCCCGACCCGGATGCCCGCGGGGCCGCGGAGGAGCTGGTCGCGGCGGTGCTGGAGGTGCACGGCGCCGGCCTGGCGAAGATCGGGGCGGCGCTCGACGAGGCCGGGGCGGCGGGGGCGGAGGCGAAGCGCACGCTGCTCGAGGACCCGGTGGTCGCCGGCCTGCTGCTGATCCACGACCTCTACCCGGTCCCGCTGGAGGAGCGGGTGCGCGAGGCGCTCGCCGGGGTGCGCCCCTACCTGGACTCCCACGGCGGCGACGTCGAGCTGCTCGCGGTCGAGGACGGGGTGGTGCGGTTGCGCCTCCTCGGCAGCTGCGACGGCTGTCCGGCCTCCGCCTCGACCCTGGAGCTGGCGATCAGGGAGGCGCTGGAGGACGCGGCGCCGGACATGGTCGGCCTCGAGGTCGAGGGCCTGGTCGAGCCGCCGCCACGGCCGGGCGGGATCGAGCTGCCGGTCGTCCAGGGCAGCGGGCCGGGCGGCGACGCGGCGCCGGGCGGCGACGCGGGCGCGGCGCGCTGGCTCCCGCTCGGCGCGCCGCCGCCCGCCGCGGGAGCGCTCGCCTGGGCCCAGGTCGGCGGCGTGGAGATCGCCCTCGCCAACGTCGGCGGCTCGCTGCTCGCCTTCCGCGACCGCTGCGCGGGCTGCGGCGCCGCGGTCTCCGGCGGCGAGCTGAAGGGCGGCGTCCTCGCCTGCCCGTCCTGCGGGCGGCGCTTCTACCTGCCGCGGGCCGGGCGCTCGATGGACGCCGACCGGCTGCTGCTGGAACCGGTGCCGCTGCTCGAGGGCGACGGCCAGGTCACGGTGGCGGTCGGTCTATGAGCGCGGAGCGACCAAGCGTGCATCCCTGGCTCTTCGCGCCGGGAGCGGAGCGCGAGGATTTGAGATGAGCGCGGAGGAGCGACTGGACCCGGAGCTGCTCGCCCGCCTGCGCCGGCTGGCCACGGGCGGCGGGCGTGGCGCCGCCGCCGAGGTCGAGCGCTGCGACCTCTGCGGGGCGGAGCTGGCCGCCGACCATCGCCACCTGCTCCACCTGGAGGAGCGGCGCATCCTCTGCGCCTGCGAGCCCTGCGTCGCGATCCGCGCCGGCGAGGGCCCCTACCGGCCGACCGGCTCGCGGCTCCTCTGGCTCGACGGACTCGACCTCCCCGAGGACCTCTGGGCGCGGCTGCGGATCCCGATCGGGCTGGTCTTCTTCATGCGCTCCAGCGCGACCGGCGGCGTCGTCGGGCTCTACCCGAGCCCGGCGGGGGCGACGGAATGCGAGCTCGACCTGGCCGCATGGGAGGAGTTGGTCGACGCCAACCCCGGGCTGGCCGACCTCGAGGAGGACGTCGAGGGGCTGATCGTCAACCGGCTCGAGGAGCCGCACCAGCAGCTGATCGCGCCGATCGACGAGTGCTACCGGCTGGTCGGCGCGGTGAAGGCCAATTGGGAGGGGATCTCCGGCGGCGCCGCGGTCGAACGGGTCGTCCCGCGGCTGCTCGAGGAGCTCCGCCTGCGCGCGGGGGTTTCCGACTTTTCGGGGTCTATGACCCCGGAAAAGTCGGAAGGGCGGGGGATGAGGGCGTGAGCGGCTCGACCGTCGGCACCGGCAACGGCGGGGCCTCGGTGCGGGAGGCACCGCCGCGCCCGCGTGACCCGCGGCCCCACTTCGAGGTGCGCGGGGCCCGGGTGCCCCGCCTGGCCGCGGCGCCGACGCTGGTCTTCGACCTCGACGTCACCGACCGCTCCGAGCGCCAGGTCTTCACCATCGCGCTGGCGGTCAAGATTGCGATCGAGCCGGCGCGGCGCGCCTACGACGAGGAGACCCGCGAGCGCCTCACCGAGCTGCTCGGCGAGCCCGGCCGGGTCGGCGCGCCCACCCGCACGATGCCCTGGGCCGAGGTCGACGTCCTCGTCCAGCCCTTCCGCGGCAGCGGCTCGGTCGCGGTCCCCGTCCCCTGTGGCTACGACCTCGAGATCGCCGCCACCAACTACTTTCGCTCCGTCGCCGGCGGCGAGGTGCCGCTCGTCTTCCACTTCAACGGCAGCGTCTACTACGCGGGCGACGATGGCCGCATGCAGATCGTCCAGATCTCCTGGGAGGAGCAGGCCGAGACGCGGATGCCGATCGCCGTCTGGCAGGCGATGATCGACGCCCACTACCCGAATCGCGGCTGGGTGCCGGCCGGGGCGGAGACGATCGAGCGGCTGCGCCGCTTCAAGCTCGAGGCCGGCCTGCCCTCCTACGAGGCGGCGCTGGAGCGACTGCTCGACGCCGGGGGCGAACGATGAGCGTCGAGGAGCTGATCGACTCGCTGCTCTACGAGGGCTACGCGCTCTACCCCTACACCCCCGCGGCGACCAAGAACGCCACCCCGACCCCGCAGGGGATCGTCTACCCGCCCGCCTACGCGGCGGTCAACCCGGCGGCCCGAGCCACGCTGCGCGCCGAGGTGGTGCTCGAGCACGGACCCGGCGCCACGGTCGCCGGCTCGGTCCGCTTCCTGCAGCCGAGTGGCGCCGGCCACGAGGCGGTCGAGCGCTCACTGGAGCTTCCCGCCACGCCGCTGGCGCGCCTCCGCGACTCCCCCCTCCGCGTCCGGTTCGCCTTCGACGCCGAGGCCGAGCTGCGCGGCCGCGCCGCCCTGCGGGCCGAGGAGGTCGGGCCGGGCCTGGCGCGGGTCAAGCTCTGCGTCCACAACGAGACCGACCTCGACGGCGACGATCCGGACCGCCCGCAGGCGCTGCGGGCGAGCCTGATCTCCACCCACGTCGTGCTCCGCGCCCGCGCCGGCCGCTTCGTCTCGCCGCTCGACACCGACGGCCCGCACGGCGCGGCGGTCGCCGCCTGCGAGAACGTCAACACCTGGCCGGTCCTCGCCGCGGCCGACGACGACGTCGTCCTGGGCGCGGCGATGTTCCTGCCCGACCACCCGCGGATCGCCCCCGAGAGCCTCGGCGGGCTCTTCGACAGCACCGAGATCGAGGAGGCGCTGCTGCTGCACGTGCAGACGTTGAGCGAGGCCGAGCGGGCCGAGGTCGCGGCCGCCGACCCGAAGGTGCGGGAGATGCTCGAGCGCGCCGAGGGGGCGGGCCCGGAGGAGATGATGGGCCTGCACGGGCGGCTCGAGCCGGGACACCCGCAGGCGGGCGAGCCGGAGGCGACCGTCGGCGGTCGCACGATCAGGCGCGGCGCCCGCGTCGTCCTGCGGCCGCGCAAGGTGGCCGGGGACACCTACGACGTGATCCTCACGGGCCGCGCGGCGACGGTCGAGCGCATCTACGTCGACTACGAGGACGGCGTCCACCTCGGGGTGACGATCGACGACGACCCCGGTCAGGACCTGATGCGCGACTCGGGCCGCTACCTGTTCTTCAGGCCGGAGGAGGTGGAGCTGCGGTGAGCATCGACGGGCACCGGATCGACGTCGGCGCGGGCGAGGTGCAGGCCGCGGTCGACCGGATGGAGGCGCGGATGGCGCGCCCCGGCCGCGAGAAGCAGATCCTCGTCGCCGGGGTCGGCAACGCCTTCCTCGCCGACGACGGCTTCGGCGGCGCCGTCGCCGCCGCGGTCGAGCGGCGCGGTGTGCCCCCCGGCGTCACCGTGATGGACTTCGGCACCGGCGGCCTCGACCTCGCCTACGAGGTGATGCGCGGCTACGACGCGCTGGTGATCGTCGACGTCAGCGACCAGGGCGGCGCACCGGGCACGCTCTACGTGATCGAGCCCGACGAGGCCGAGGTCGAGGCCGGGATCGCCGACGGGGAGGTGATCGACCCCCACGGGATGGACCCGAAGACGGTGCTCCGCTTCGTCAAGACGGTCGGCGGCTGGCCCGGTCGCGTGGTGATCGTCGCCTGCGAGCCGACCGCGGTCGAGTCGATGGGGATGGACCTCAGCGACGAGGTCGCGGCGGTGGTCGAGCACGCCGTCGACGCCGTCTTCGCCCAGATCGCCGAGCTGCGCACCGACCGCGCCTACGAGGACGGGGCGGGCTGAGCCGTGCACGAGCTCTCGCTGGCCGGCGCGATCGTCGACACGGCCGTGCGCCACGCCGACGGTCGCCCGGTGCGGTCGGTGCAGATGCGGATCGGGGCGATGCGCCAGGTCGTCCCCGAGTCGCTCGACTTCTACTTCGGGATCGTCACCCGCGGCACCCTGGTCGAGGGCGCGTCGCTGGAGGTCGACTACCGGCCCGTGCGGCTGCGCTGCGGCGACTGCGCCCACGAGTGGGAGCCGGATCTGCCGATCTTCCGCTGCCCGGGCTGCGGCGGCGCCGCGGTCGAGACCCTGAGCGGCACCGAGTTCGAAATAGATTCGATCACCGTCGAGGAGAGAGAGGAGGCGGAGACGCCATGCATCGCACCAAGGTGAAGGTCGCCGAGGACGCGCTGGACGCGAACACGACGATCGCCAACGCCAACCGGGCCGACTTCGACCGCAACGAGGTCGGGGTGGTGAACTTCATGAGCGCCCCCGGGGCGGGGAAGACGACCCTGCTCGAACGGGCGCTGGACGGGCTGGGGGCGAGGGTGGGGGTGCTGGAGGGCGACGTGCAGGGCTCCGCCGACGCCGACCGGCTGGCGGCGCTCCACCTCCCCGTGGTCCAGCTGAACACCGACTCCGGCTTCGGCGGCGAGTGCCATCTCGACGCCAACATGGTCCGCTCGGCGCTGCCCGACCTGCCGCTCGCCGACCTCGACCTGCTGGTGATCGAGAACGTCGGCAACCTCGTCTGCCCGGCCGAGTTCAAGGTCGGCGAAGACGCCCGGGTGATGGTCTCCGCGGTGACCGAGGGCGAGGACAAGCCGCTCAAGTACCCGCTGATGTTCCGCACCTGCGAGCTGGTGCTGATCAACAAGGTCGATCTGCTCGAGCACCTCGACTTCGACCTCGACCGGTTTCTCTACCACCTCGACGGGGTCCATCCCGGGGTCGAGCACATGCTGGTCAGCGCCAAGACCGGCGAGGGCGTCGACGGTTTCCGCGACTGGCTCCTGCGGGTCGCGGAGCGGGCGCCGGCCGCCGCCTGACCGTGGAGGCGCGGGCGGGCACCGACCGGGTCGGCGAGCTGCTCGCCCGTCGCCTCGAGGCGGGCGGCGCCTACTTCGAGCGCCACGCCGAGGAACTGGCGCGGCTCTGCCACCGGATGGCCGAGCGCTTCGCCCGCGGCGGGCGGCTGGTCGCGGTCGGGCTCTCGCCCGGCGCCCGCTCCGACGTCCGCCACGTCACGGTCGAGTTCGTGCACCCGGTGATCGTCGGCAAGCGGGCGCTGCCGGCGATCGGGCTGACCCGCGACGGCGGCCCGCTGCGCCGCCAGGCCGAGCTGCTGGTCGACGCCGACGACATCGTGATCGCCTTCGATCCGACCGGCGAGGCGGGCGAGGAGGTGCGGGCGGCGGTGGCGCTCGCCCGCGGGCGCGGCGCCCTCACCGTGTCCTTCGAGTCGGGTGCCGGGGCGGAGTGGGAGCCGGCGGTCGAGGTCGCCGACCCGAGCGTCCGCCAGGAGGTGATCGAGACCGCCTACCACGTGCTCTGGGAGTCGGTCCACGTCTTCTTCGAGCATCGCGGGTTGCTCGCCGGGCGAACCGCGGGGCCCGTCCACGACAGCGGCGCGGCCGGCTTCCTCTACCCGTTCCTGGCGGAGGGGGAGGTGGACCTGGAGGGGGTGATCGCCGACGTCGGTGCCTCGGTCCTGGCGAAGTCCGAGGAGGTCGGCGCGCTGCGCGAGCAGACGCTCCGCGAGGGCGCCGCCGAGCTGCGCGCCGCCGCCGCGACGCTGCGCGCCTCGCTCGACGCGGGCGGCAAGGTCCTCGCGCTCGGCAACGGCGGCTCGGCCACCGACGCGACCGACCTGGTCGCCGACCTGCGCTTCCCGCCCGATCCCGGCTGGCCGCCGCGCGCCGCGATCGACCTCGGCGAGGACGGCGCGATCGTCACCGCGGTCGGCAACGACGTCGGCACCGAGGTCGTCTTCCAGCGCCAGGTGATCGCCTACGGGTCGCCGGGCGACGTCGCGATCGCCTTCTCGACCAGCGGCAGCTCGGCGAACCTGGTCGCGGCGCTCGCCGAGGCGCGGCGGCGCGGGATGGCGACCGTCGCGCTGGTCGGCTACGACGGTGGGCGGATCGCCGCCGAGGGGCTCGCCGACCACGTCGTCCTCAGCCGCTCCCAGCACATCCCGCGGATCCAGGAGGCGCAGGCGAGCGCCTACCACGTGCTGCGGGAGCTGATCGAGCTGCCGGGGTGAGAATGGCCTCGACCGGGAGCGCGACCAGGCGGCGGGTGCGGGCCCGGGTCACCGGCACCGTCCAGGGGGTCGGCTTCCGACCGTTCGTCTACCGGATCGCGCGCGAGCTGTCGCTCTCCGGCTGGGTGCGCAATGACACCCGCGGGGTCGTCATCGAGGCGGAGGGCGAGCCGGCCGCGATCGCCGCGCTGCTGGCCCGCGTCCGCGACGAGGCGCCGCCGTTGGCCGCGGTCGAGTCGGTCGAGCCGACCGAGATCGAGCCGAGCCACGCCGCCGCCGGCTTTCGGATCCTGGCCAGCGACGCGGCCGGCGAGGCACGGGCGCCGGTCGCCCCCGACGGCGCCACCTGCGCCGACTGCCTGGCCGAGCTGTTCGACCCCGACGACCGGCGCCACCGCTACCCGTTCGTCAACTGCACCAATTGCGGGCCGCGCTTCACGATCGTCGAGGCGGTGCCCTACGACCGGCCGCTGACCACGATGGCGGGGTTCGAGATGTGCGAGCGGTGCCGGGCCGAGTACGAGGACCCGCTCGACCGCCGCTTCCACGCCCAGCCCAACGCCTGTCCGGAGTGCGGCCCGCGGGCGCGCTTCGTCGGTACCGGCGGGGAGGAGGACGAGCCGGCCGCAGCCGACGCGGTCGCCCTCGCGGCGGCGGCACTGCGGGCGGGAATGATCGTCGCGGTGAAGGGGATCGGCGGCTACCACCTCGCCTGTCGCGCCGACCGCGAGGATGTGGTGGCGGCGCTGCGCTCGCGCAAGCATCGCGAGGAGAAGCCCTTCGCGCTGCTGGTCGCCGACCTCGCGGCGGCGGCGGAGCTGGCCGAGGTGGGGGAGGAGGAGGCGGCGCTGCTCACGTCCCGCGCCCGCCCGATCGTCCTTGCCCGACGCCGCGCCGGCGCGCCGGTGGCCGCCGCGGTCGCGCCGCGGGCCGGCGAGCTCGGGTTGATGCTGCCCTACTCGCCGCTGCACCACCTGCTCGCCCGCGACGCCGGGGTGCCGCTGGTGTTGACCAGCGGCAACCGCGCCGAGGAGCCGATCGCCTACCGCGACGACGACGCGCGCGAGCGGCTGGCGCCGATCGGCGACGCCTTCCTCCTCCACGACCGGCCGATCCACATCCGCACCGACGACTCGGTCGCGCGCGTGGTCGAGCTGCCCGCCGGGCGTCGGCCGCTGATGCTGCGCCGCTCGCGCGGCCACGTCCCCGACGGCCTCTCCCTGCCCGTCGCCGCCGCGGCCCCGGTGCTGGCCTGCGGCGCCGCGCTGAAGAACACCTTCTGCCTCGCGAAGGAGGATCGGGCCTGGGTCGGCCACCACATCGGGGACCTCGAGAACTACGAGACCCTGCGTTCCTTCGAGCAAGGGATCGCCCACTTCGAGGCGCTGTTCGCGGTCGCGCCCGCGGTCGTCGCCCACGACCTGCACCCGGACTACCTGTCGACGAGGTACGCGCTGGAGCGGCAGGGAGTCCGGCACCTCGGCGTGCAGCACCATCACGCCCACCTCGCGGCCTGCCTGGCCGAGCACGGCGAGGCGGGCCCGGCGCTGGGAGCGATCTTCGACGGCACCGGGCTGGGGGGCGACGGCACGATCTGGGGCGGTGAGCTGCTGCTCGGCGACCTGCGTGGGTTCGCGCGGGCCGGTCACCTGCGCGTCGTGCCGCTGCCCGGCGGGGCCGCGGCGATCCGCGAGCCGTGGCGGATGGCGTGCGCCTGGCTGCGCGCCGCCGGTGGCGCTGACCCCGACGTCCCGGCCGCCCTCGCCGCCGCCGTCGAGCCCCGCGCCTGGCGCAACTGCCTGCGGCTCTGCGAGGTCGGCGGCGGGCCCGCGACCAGCAGCATGGGTCGCCTGTTCGACGCGGTCGGCGCCCTCTGCGGGGCCCCCGCCCGGGTCGCCTACGAGGGCCAGGCGGCGATCGAGCTGGAGGCGATGGCGGCGGCCGGCGGGCGCGGCCGCTACGAGATGCCGTTCGCCGAAGGCGTCCTCGACCCCGGCCCGACGCTGGGCGCGATCCTGTCCGACCTCGCGGCCGGGATCGCCCCGGCGACGGTCGCGGCCCGCTTCCACGAGACGGTCGCGGCGGCGACGGCCGAGGCCTGCGCGGAGCTCTGCTCGCCGGCCGGGGTCGGGACCGTCGTCCTCTCCGGTGGCGTCTTCCAGAACCGCCTCCTGCTC
Organism: uncultured Actinomycetes bacterium; assembly: GCA_963766705.1. Taxonomy (GTDB): domain Bacteria; phylum Actinomycetota; class Thermoleophilia; order Solirubrobacterales; family 70-9; genus VAYN01. The sequence continues at coordinate 65,902 of CAVYBE010000008.1, read as the reverse complement.
CAGCGCTGCGCCGGGCTCCTGGCCCGCCACGGCCTCAGGGTGCTCGTCCCGGAGGCCCTGCCACCGGGCGACGGTGGCATCTCCTTCGGGCAGGCCGCCGTCGCCGCGGCGGACAGCCGATCCTCGGTCACGGTCAGTGGGCGCGCAGGCGGGTGCGCACCGAGTTCGTCCGCGACTTCCCCTTCGCCGAGACGACCAGCTTCACCCGCTTGACCTTGTGCTTGCGGACCTGGCGCGAGAGGGCCCGCTTGCTCCGCAGGGCGGGGAAGCGCACGACCAGGCGGGTCTCCTTCTGCCGGTGGGCGAACCTCAACACCAGCCTCCCTCGCTTGACCTTCACGCGGGCGCGGATCGCCCGGCCGTGGCGGTTCTCGGCCAGCGCCCCGTGCGCCAGGGCACGGTGGGCGTGGGCGAACCAGAGCCCGCGCCCGAGCTTCATCGTGACCCGGTCGTAGCGGTTGCGCTTGCCCACCGCGGTCAGGACCAGGCTCAGCCGCGGCCTGTGCTGGGCGACTCCCTTCAGCTTCGCCTTCGACAGCTTCAGCTTCTTCCGGCGCCGGTGGGCCGGAGGAGGTGGCGGAGGTTCGGCCACCGTGAGCGTGAAGCTGGTCGCGGCGCCGTTGGCGTAGGCGTCGGTCGCGCTCACCGAGATCGTCGCTTGACCTGGCGCCTGGGGAACGCCGGCGATGACGCCGGTTGCGGGGTTGAGGCTGAGGCCCGCGGGCAGGCCGGTGGCGGTGTAGGTGAGCGGCAGGTTGCCCGAGTCGGTGCCTTCGACCTGCAGGGTGAGCGGGCTGCCGACAATTCCGTTGGCTTCCGCGGGCGGCGTGAGCCCGACCGCGTAGGCGGGCGAGGCCAGCGCGCAGAGGGAGGCGGCGAGGTTGGGGGCGATCGGCGATCCGAGCCCGGTGGTCATGTCGTAGCCCGGTTTCACGGGATACGGTTCGAGGCCTCCGAAGAGGATGTCGTTGCCCGCCAGGCCCTCCGGCGACGGCCGGGTGACGTCGAGGAAGTTGCCTGCATAGTTGGACCCGGCGATCTGGTAGAGGGCGGGGTTGATGAAGCCGACGCCCCGCCCGCGGCAGCCCGGCGCGGCGTCGACGAGGCCGATCATCGCCGCCCACAACGGCGTCGCGGCGCTGGTGCCACCAATCCCGGTCCATTCGCCGTTGTTGAGCACCGTGTAGCCGCCGCGCGGGCCGGCGTCCGCGGAGACGTCCGGCACCTCGCGACAGAAGCCGACGCTCCCGCACGGGGCGCCCGAGGATTCGGTGCTCAGCACCCCGAGGCCGGGCAGGGCGTTCGCCTGGTAGGCGGGCATCGGCCAGTAGTGGGAGATGCCGCCGCCGGTGGCGTTCGAACCTTCGTTCCAGACGGTCTCCTGCGCCGGCGGGCCGACCGCGGTCAGGGTCGTGCCGCCGACGGCGGTCGCGAACGGCTGGCTCGCCGGGTCGAGAACGGTCAGTTCGGTGTCTTCGGCGGAAATGCGCGAGCAAGACTGCGATCCGTTGTCGCCGGAGGCGGTGAAGAAGGTCTGGCCCTGCACCGCGGCCTCCTGCAGGAGGGTGTTCTCGGCGTTGACCACCGCGAACCCCATTGCCTCCTCGCAGAGCCCGTAGGAGTTGGAGATCGTTTTGGCGACGTCCTGGGAGACGATCGCCGAGTCGACTTCGACGAAGGCGACGAGGCTTTGCGGTTCGGTTTCGTAGACGTCGATCTTCGCGCCCGGCGCCAGGCCGATGATCGTCTCGATGTCGAGCGTCGCCTCTCCCAGGCTCAGGCCGGGGGGCAGGCCTCCGGCGACCGGGACGCTCGTCACCTGCGCGTGGGTCCCGTAGCAGGCCTGGAAGGCGGCGATGTCCGATGGCAGGTGGGCGTCGCCGATCTCGGTCACGGCGATCGTCTGCCCGCTGCCCAGGTCGCCGAGGCCGTAGAGGCCGGGGAACTCGTAGGCGGCGGCCAGTTCGTCGAGCGTGTAGGTGTTCTGGGTGGCCGCCGCGAAGGTGGCTTCGGCACAGGGCTGCGGGCCGCCGGTGGCGATCTGTCCCGCCGCCCCTGCGGTCGAGCGTGCCGCGGGCCCCGGCGCGCTCGCGCCCGCGCCCGTGCGGGAGCGGCGGACCGCCGGTTCGGAGACCGGCAGGACGGGGTGGAGGTCATCGAGGCCGATCACGCCCTGGATGTCGGGGGCGATGGCGGCGGGGGCCGACGGCGCCTGCGCGTTGGCGAACGCCATCCGTCCGGAGGGCAGCCGGACCGTCTTCAGCGGGGTGTCGAAGGCGGCTTCCACCGCCGCGGCGGTGCCGGTCACCGGCAGCGTGAGGCTGTTGGCGGCGGCTTCGCCGACCTGTAAGCCCTGCGCGCGCAGGGTCGCGCCCACCGTGGCGACGGCGCTCGGCGGGGCGCCGAAGCGGTCGGCGAATTCACCGACGCCGAGGTATTGGCGGTAGGACAGCGAGCCCGGCGTCGAGACCGCGGTCGCCAGCGCTTCCAGGCCGGACGGGTCACGCGGTTCCAGCATGACGGCCAACCGCAGCTCCCGTTCGGGCGCGAGCGACCCGGTGACGGTGGCGCCCCGGGGGAGCGCCGGCGCCGCGCCGACGCGGCCGCGCCCCGCCGCCGCCCGGGCGGCCGGCGCGGGTATCGCCAGGCAACCGCAGGCGATCGCCAGCAGGACGAGGAACGGCGCGCCGGATCTTGGGGATGGACGGTGGTGCATGCCGAGGCCCTTTCGGTCAGGGGCTCCGCGACGCCTCGTCCAATGCACCGCCCCGCCTCATTGGACGGCGCGACCTTATCAAGAAATCTTTGTGTCTTTGTTCGAAAACACCTAAGCAAGGGCGGCTCCGAGCGACGGCGCCGATGCGGGCGATCCGACCGCTTGCGTGGCGGCAGAGTCCCCGGTGGCCGCAACGGGTAGAGGTGCGGAGATCGAGACCGCGGAGCGACGCCGAGAGAGGAAGCGCCAGTGAACGTGCCGCGCGAGCGGGCGGCGGCGCTGGTCGACCTCCTGCGCACGACCTTCGGCTTCCCGGCGGCGCTGGCGATGGGCATCGGCCTGGTCGTCGGCCTCGGCATGCCGGAGGTCGACAAGTGGCTCGACGTCCGCGTGCCGCTCTTCGTCTTCTCGACCCAGGACGCCGCCCGCAGCATGCTCGAGACGATCGCCACGGCCACCGTCTCGGTCGCCGGGATCTCGATCTCGGTGACGATCGTCGCCTTCACGCTGTCGGCCAACCAGCTGAGCCCCCGCGTCCTGCGCAGCTTCCGACGCGATCTGACCAGCCAGCTGTCGCTGGCCGCCTTCCTCGGCGTCTTCATCTACTGCCTCGCGGTGCTGGTCCGGCTCGGGTCCCTCGGCCCGCACCGGGTCCCGAATCTCTCGGTCGCCGTCGCCGTCGTCCTCGCGGTGGTCGCCTTCGGCATCTTCGCCCACTTCGTCGGGCACATCGTCAACATGCTGCAGCCCGCCTCGGTGATCGGCTCGATCGCCGCCGACGCGCTGCCGGAGCTCCGGCACCCTTACCCGGCCGGCGTCGGGGACGAGCCCGAGGACGAGCGGGCGGCGCGGGCGGCGGCCGAAGAGCGCATGGCGGCCGCGCCCGCGGCGGCACTGCGCAGTGAGCACGCGGGCTTCCTGGTGACCGTCGCGGGGGGCGCGTTGATCGAGCTGGCCGCGCGGCACGACGCCCTCGTGCGCCAGGTCGTCCCGGTCGGCGACTACGTGCTCCCGGGGCAGGTCCTGGCCGAGGTCTGGGTGGCGGGCGAGGGGTGGACGGACGCGGTGGAGGGACAGATGCGCGCCCACTTCGAGCTGGGCGGGCAGCGGAGCCTGCCGCAGGACCCGGGGTTCCCGGTGCGCCAGCTCGCCGACGTCGCGCTGAAGGGGCTCTCGCCCTCGATCAACGACCCGACCACCGCGACGACCGCCATGGACGCGTTGGCGGCCGGGCTGATCGAGCTCGCCGGCGCGCCGCGCGCCGCGGCGGTGCGGGTCGACGGCCGCGGCGATCCCCGCCTGCTCGCCGCCGTCCGCGACCTCGAGGACCTGGTGGGTCTCGGCTTCAGTCAGGTCGCGCTGTTCGCGAAGTCCGACCCCACCGTCGTCGCCCGCCTGCGCGAGCTCGTGCAGGCGATCTCCGCCGCGGCGGGCGAGGACCTGATGGCCGGCGATCTGGGCCGGCTGCTCAGCGTCGACCCGGGCGCCTGAGCCGGGTCAGGAGGTGAGCGAGGCAACGATCGCGCCGGTGTCGAGCTCGTCCCAGGCCTCGACGATCACCGCGCCCTCTACCCGCAGGATGGCGGTCGAGGTGAACTCGACCCGCCGGCCCGTCGGGGCGACGCCGAGGAACTCGCCCCGGTGGGTGCCCGACCACCGCTGGTGGGCGGCGACGAGGTCGCCCTCCGCGAGGATGATCTCGATCCGGTGGTCGAGGTCGGGGAAGGCGCCGAGAAAGTACTCGACCGCCTGGCGCTGGCCCGCCTGCCCGCGCGGCTCCCCGTTGTGGACGAAGCCCGTGCCGAGCAGCCGCTCGCAGGCGGAGGGGTCGCGCCCGACGATCGCCTCGCGGTAGAAGCGGCGGACGATGTCCTTCTCTCGCTCCACGGTCGCTGCAAGGTATCGAAGGGCGGCCCCGCCCAGGAACGTTTCAGCCCGAGAGGCTCAACAACTAATCAGGCTCTAATTCTCGGCCTATTCACAGGTTTGTCCCAGGTGATTAACGGGGCTGCCGGTGGTCCCGGCCTACGTTCGTCGCGCTTCTCCCCCACAACGGAAAGGAAGACGATGAAGAAGGTGCAGATGAGGAGGCCGCGGCTCTCGCGCAGGCTCGGGATCGGCGTGGCGGTCGTCGTGGCGGCGCTCGCCGCGTTGAGCGGCACCGTGCTGGCCGAGGGTCATTTCTGGTCGGGCGGCGGCGACAACCAGTGGCCCTACGCGCAGACGGGACCGGTGCCGGTGCTGGCCACGGTCGGCGACATCTCCTGCCAGCCGGGCGCGCCGGTGGAAGGCGAGAAGCAGAAGGACGTCTGCGACAAGACCGGTGCCGGCTATACGACCCGGATGGAAGCGCAGACCGCGACCGCCAACCAGATCGAGGAAATGAAGCCGAACCTGGTGGCGATCCTCGGCGACGAGCAGTACGAGGTGGGCCGCTACGAAGACTTCCTCGGCTCCTTCGACAAGACCTACGGCGCGTTCAAGTTCCTGCAGCGCCCCTCACCCGGCAATCACGAGTTCTACTCCGAGCACGGCCAGACCGGGGTCCACGGCCGCGGCTACTTCGACTACTACAACGGCGCCGAACTGAACGCCGACGGCACGCCGGTCGAAGAAACGATCGCATCCGAAAGCGGCAGCGGCTCCTTCACCCAGCCGAAGCCCCGTCAGAACGGCCAGGCCGGCAGCTACGGCGAAGACGGCAACGGCTGGTACTCCTACGACCTCGGCAACTGGCACATCATCTCGCTGAACGCCGAGTGCGCCGTGCAGCCGGGCGGCTGCACGACCGAAGGCGAATGGTTCGCGAGCGAGACGAAGTGGCTGGAAGAAGACCTGAACCAAAACCACGACCCGTGCACGCTGGCCTACTGGCACCAGCCGACGTTCAGCTCCACCTCCGAACCGTTCACCGCCGACAGCGCGGAGGGCGAAGTCACCGACGCCTGGTGGAAGCTGCTCTACGCCCACCACGCGACGCTGATCCTCAACGGGCACGACCACGTGTACTCGCGGTTCGCGCCGATGAACCCGGCCGGGGAACCGGACCCGCGTCACGGCATTCGCGAGTTCATCGTCGGCACCGGCGGCGAGGGGCTCGACGAAGTCAACCCCGCCACGCCGAACCTCGAAGCCTGGTCCGATCAGTACTGGGGCGCGATGAAGCTCTCGCTGCTGCCGGACGGCTACGCCTGGGATTACGAGTCGGCGATGCGGAGCCCGGAAGCGCCGGCCGAAACCCCGGCGAGCTACAGCGACAAGGGCGCCGGCCGCTGCAACAGCGGCGGCTGGTCCCCGCACGGTGGCGGTTGGTCCCATCACGGCGGCGGTCCGAGCTACCGCTAGCGGCGAAGCTCCGGACGGCGGGCGGCCCGCGGCGGCCGCCCGCCGCGGCGGGCGGGCAACCTGCCCGGCTCGCCTCCAGAACCCCCTGCAAATCGGCGCATCGGCGGCCGAAGTCAGAATTCGATCAGCAGCAACGATGGTTCCGGCGTGTTCCGGGTAGCAGGAAACCAGGAGGCAGCGGTGGCCGGGAACCCCGAGCGCCGCGCAAAGCTTTTGGGCCGACGCCTCCGGACGTGCCGTCGGCTCGCCAAGGAGGGATTCACCGATGCGCAGGTTCCTGCCACTGGCGGCTGCCATGGCGGCGCTGCTCGCCGTCTCGATCGTCGGTACCGCAACCGCGGCCAAGGGCAACGGCGAAGGACCCGTCACCGTGAGGGTCGGCGAACTGGAGCTGACCGCGAACGGCAGCTTCTTCCCGAGGGCGCTGCCGAAGCACCGGTTCGCGCCGGTCGGGGTGACGGCCGCCGGGAAGGTCGAAGAGGCCGACGGAAGCCACCCGCCCGCAGCCCGTCGGGTGCTGCTGGAAATCGACAAGCACGCGATGGTGAGCACCAAGGGCCTGCCGGTCTGCCGCTCCGGGCAGCTGCAGGCGACCGACACCAAGGCGGCGATGCGCGCCTGCGGGAAGGCGCTGATCGGCACCGGCAAGACGACCGCCCAGGTCGCCTTCGCCGAACAGCAGCCGATCGACGTGCCCTCGAAGCTGCTCGTCTTCAACGGCGGCGACCACCACGGCAAGGTGAAGATGTTCATCCACGCCTACTTCTCCACGCCGATCAGCGGCGCGATCGTCACCACGGTGACGTTCAAGAAGATCCACCGCGGTCGGTTCGGCTGGCTCGCCGAAGCCCGCATCCCGCAGATCACCGGCGGCAGCGGCTCGATCACGTCGTTCAACCTGAAGATCAACAAGTGGTTCCGCTATCGGCACCACAAGACGCGGGCGTTCACGGCGCAGTGCGCCGACGGCAAGTTCCGCGTCCACGTCAAGGCGTTCTTCGAAGACGGCACCAAGGCGAGCACGGAAATCGTGCGCACTTGTCGTCCTAAGGGCCACTGAGCGCCGGCGCGACGAGGGTCGCGCAGACGAGGTAGTCCACACCTGAGGAGAACGGCCACCGCCACAGCGCGGTGGCCGTGGGGGAGGACCCCCGTGGCGCGAGCGCGCCGCGGGGGTCGCTCTCGTGCGGGCCGCTGCCGTGGGCGGCGAGCGCCAGGGCGGCCCGCGGATCGGTAGCGGCGGCGGCGAGGACGTCGGCGAGCGCGACCGGCTGGGGGTGGCCGTCCCACCAGGCCAGCGGGTCGTGGAGGTGGACCACGCGCGCCGCCGAGGCGTGCAGGCGGGCGACCAGCGCCGCGGTCAGCGGCGCGGCGTGGCGCCCCAGCGCGGCGGCGCGACGCCGGCCGTCGATCCCGAGGTCGACCAGGGCGGGGTAGAGCAGTTGGCTGTAGAGGAGGTCGCCGATCGCGAGGTCGTAGGGCGCGCCGGGGAGCGGGTCGGTCGGCGCCGCGGGCGAGGGAGGATCCGGTTCGCCGCCCAGCGCGGCGAGCGCGACGCGGTCGGCGGCGCCCCCGGTCACGTCGTGGCCGACGACCCTCACCTTCCGCCGCTCCTCCCGGCCGAGGCGCAGCCGCGCCTCGCGCGCCGCGCCCGGGTCGATGTCGATCAGGGTGACCGCGCCGGCGCGGCGGGCGATCCGCCGCAGCGGCAGGTCGTCGCCGTTGCCGACCCCGACGACCGCCACCCGGGCGCCGTCGGCGAGGGCCGGCGCGAGGAACGCCCAGAGCGCGTCCCGGGCAGGCGCCCAGCGCCTGCGCCGTCCCACCTCCGCCCGGGCGTTGCGGCTCGCGTTGGCCGTGCGACTCGGCGCCCGCAGGCACAGCCGGCGCAGCTCCTCGACCGCCCGGTCCTCAGCCGTCGTGCGCGTGGTCATGGTTCTCGGGCAGGGGCTCGGCGGCCGGCGCGCCCGGGTCGGCGCGGACGGTCAGCCAGGACTGCCAGGTGATCCGCAGGATCACGGCGGTGACGAGCATCCCGATCAGCGGGTCGGCGACCCGGGCGCCGAGCGCGACGAGGATCGCCGAGGCGACCACGGCGAGGCTGACGATGCCGTCGGTGCGGGCGTGGTAGCCGTCGGCGACCAGCGCCGGGCTGGCGAGGCGGCGCCCCGCCCGCAGCCGCACCCAGGCCGCCGCCTCGTTGCCGAGGAAGCCGATCGCGCCGGCGCCCGCCAGCGCCCACAGGTGCGACAGCTGGCGGGGGTTGAGGAGTCGATCGACCGACTCGCCGAAGGCGACGCAGGCGCTGACGAAGATCGTCGCGACGACGAAGTAGCCCGCGTACTTCTCGGCCCGGAAGGAGCGCAGCAGGAAGGCCGCGCCGAGCGGCACCGCGGTCAGCGCGTCGCCGAAGTTGTGGATCAGGTCGGCGAGCAGGGCGACCGAGCCCGAGAGGACGAAGACGACCAGCTGCAGCGCCGCGGTCAGCCCGAGGATCAGCAGGCTCGCCAGGACCGCCCGCAGCCCGGCCCGCGAGCGCTTGATCGAGGCCGCGACCAGCCCGTGGCTGTGCCCGTGGTCGCCGCCGTGGGCGTGGGAGTGCCCGCGGTCGCCGGCGTGATCGTGCGTCGATCGGATCGGTGGGCTCGCGTCGGCCACGCCACGATGATGACCCTTCCCTACGTCGCCGCGCGCCCGAGCAGCGTCAGGCCGACCTGGGCGAGGTAGAGCGCCGCCACCACGGCGAGGGGAATCCCCATCGAGAGCGGCCCGGTTGCCGCGAGCAGGGTGCCGAGCAGGGCGACGCCGAGGGCGCCGCCCGCCTGGCGGGCGGCGTTCTGGACGCCGGAGGCGAGGCCGATGCGGCGCGCCGGGGCCTCGGCCATGGCCAGGGCGGTCATCGCCGGCATCGCCAGGGAGACGCCGCCGAGGGGGAGTGCGGAGAGGATCGCGGCGGCGCTCGAGTGCCCGCCGACGGTCGCCAGGAGCGCGGCCGCGAGCGCCCCGCTGCCGAGGCCGAGAAGCATGGCGCCCCACTCGCCGAGCGCCGCGATCACGCGGCTCGAGCCGAAGGCGCACACCATCAGCACCAGCGCCATCGGCACCAGGGCGAGCCCGGTGTCCAGCGGCGAGAGGCCGAGCCTCAGGTGGATGAAGAGGGTGAAGCAGAAGAGGCTGCCATAGAGGCAGAGGTTGAACAGCGCCGCGACCGCGACGACGAGCGAGAAGCGACGGTTGCGGAAGAGCTCGGGCGGCAGCATCGGCAGCGCCACGCGGCGCTCGACCCGCCAGAAGGCCACCGCCGCGACCGCTCCGAGCGCCAGCAGCGAAACCGTCCCCGCGGCCGTCCAGCCGAGCTCCCCAGCCAGGATGAAGCCGCCGCTGACGGCCGCCAGGGCGGTGATCACCAGCATCTGTCCCGGCAGGTCGAAGGGGTGGCGGTGGCGCGGCGTCTCGGCGACGCGGGCGATGACTCCGACCGCGGCGAGCGCCGCGATCGGCAGGTTGACGACGAAGATCGCCCGCCAGCCGATCGAGTCGGTCAGCACGCCGCCGAGGATCGGCCCGGCGGCCATGCCGATGCCGGAGATGCCGCCCCAGGCGGCGAGGGCCGAGCGGCGCTCCGCGCCTGCCGGGAAGATGTGGGTGATCAGCGCCAGCGAGCAGGGCATCAGCACCGCCGCGCCGAGCCCCTGGCCGACCCGCGCGGCGATCAGCGCCCCCATCGTCGGCGCCGCGGCGCAGGCGGCGCTGCCGAGGCCGAACAGCGCCAGGCCGATCAGGTAGGCGAGCCGCGAGCCGATCCGGTCCGACCAGGCGCCGGCGCTGAGCAGGAAGGTGGCGAAGGCCAGGGTGTAGGCGCTGACTACCCACTGGGCGCCCGCCAGCGAGCCGCCGAGGTCGGTGACGATCGGGCCGAGGGCGACGTTCACGATCGTCGCGTCGATCGTGATCATCAGGAAGCCGAGGCAGATCGCCGCCAGCCCGATCCGTCGCGCCGCGCGGCTCGGCCGCGGTTCGGCGGTCGGGGCCGCGATGAGGAGGGCGTCGCTCATGGCGGGAATCGTCGCGGGTCGGCCCGCGCGAGTCCACGACCAGCGGCTTACCTCTGTTAGGCGCTGCCTAACACGGCGTAGGATCGCGGCGATGGACCTCCGCCGGCTCCGCTACTTCGTCGCCGTCGCCGAGGAGCTGCACTTCGGCCGCGCCGCCGCCCGCCTGCGGATCGCCGCCCCCTCGCTCTCCCAGCAGATCAGCAAGCTGGAGGCCGAAATGGGCGCGCAGCTCCTGGTCCGCGACCGCCGCCACGTCGCCCTCACCGCGGCCGGTCGCCGGCTGCTGCCCGAGGCCCGCGACCTCCTCTCCCGGGCCGACGCGATCAAGGGCCGCGTCGCCGGGGCCGAGGGACCGCTGCGGGTCGGCTACGTCAGCTGGCTCCCGGACCGCCTGCTCGCGTCGGTCGGCGCCGACCTGCGGGTGGACGAGTGGGTGATGCCCAGCCACGTCCAGGTGCGGCGGGTCCTCGAAGAGCGCCTGGACGCCGCGATCGCCTGGTGCGGCGAGCCCGACCCGGCGCTCGACCTGCGCCTGCTCCATCCGGAGCCGCTGCCGGCGGTGGCGCCGGCGGGGGCCAGGGGGGAGGCGGTCCCGGCGCTCGACCTGCGTGTCCTGGTAGACGCCGATCTCACCTCCTGGGACGCCTGGAACCGCTTCGCCGCGGCCTTTGCCGCCGCCGGCTCGGCGCGGCTGGTCACGATCGACGACGGGGGCATCGCCGGGAGCGGTTTCTTCGCGCACTGCCTGCGCCTGCGGGCGCCGGTCCTCGCCTCGCCGAAACGCCACACGGCGAGCCTGCCGGCGGCGCTCCGCGAGCTGCCGGTCGCCCACCCGGCGCCGCTCTGGAACTGGTCGCTGGTCACCCGCGCCGACGACTCGCGCGCGCCGATCGAGGCGCTGCGCGCGGGGGCCGTCGGCCTCGCCGCCGACAGCGGCCTGCTGACCCGGCCGCCGGGCGAGACCTGGGTCCCGGACGGGGACCCGCATGGCGCGGCCGTCGCCGCCCTGCCCGTGCGCGGGCGCCCCGCCGCGGCCCCCGGCGCCCCGCCGGCCCGCGAGGACACCCCGCCTGTGTGAGCAACTCGATGGTGGCGGCAGGCCGCGGCGCGTAGGTTGGGGCGGGTGTCCGACGACGCCATCCCGCCGATCGATCGCAAGCTCGTCGCGCTGCTCGCGGTCGGCTGCGGGGCCACGGTGGCCAATCTCTACTACGCCCAGCCGCTGCTTTCCGCGATCGGCGCGCACTTCGGCGTCTCCGATGGGACCGCGGGGCTGCTGGTCACCGTCTCGCAGGTGTTCTACGGCCTCGGTCTCGTCTTCCTCGCGCCGCTGAGCGACCTCGTCGACCGCCGCAAGCTGGTCGTCGTGCTGCTCGCGATCAGCTGCGTCGCGCTGCTCGGCGCCGCCGCGGCACCGGGGTTCGCCGTCCTCGCGCTGGCGATCGGCGCGGCCGCGGCGACCTCGGTCGTCGCCCAGATCCTCATCCCCTTCGCCAGCACGCTGGCCCCCGACCGCGAACGCGGCCACGTCGTCGGCCTGGTGATGAGCGGCCTGCTGACCGGCGTCCTGCTCGCCCGCACCTTCTCCGGGCTGATCGCCGGGATCGCCGGCTGGCGCACCGTCTTCGCGATCGCGGCGCTGGCGATGGCGTTGCTCGCGCTCGCTCTCTGGCGGGCGATGCCGCGGCGCCCGCCCTCGGCGACGCTCTCCTACGGCCGGCTGCTCGGCAGCGTCGCCGCGCTCATCCGCCGCGAGGCGGTGCTGCGCCGGCGCATGGTCTACGGCGCCTGTGGCTTCGCCGGTTTCAGCCTCGTCTGGACGACGCTCTCCTTCCTGCTCTCCGACCCGCCGTTCAACCTCGGCGAGGCGGAGATCGGGCTGTTCGGACTCGCCGGCCTCGCCGGCGCGGTCGCGGCGATGCGCATGGGGCGCCTCCACGACCGCGGCCTCGGCCGCGTCGCCACCGGCGCGGTGCTCGCCGCGGTGCTCCTCAGCTGGCCGGTCTTCGTCCTCGGCCGCCACAGCGTGCCGGCGATCCTGGCCGGCCTGGCGCTGCTCGACTTCGGCGTCCAGGGTCAGAACGTGCTGAGCCAGGGCGCGATCTACGCCCTCGGCCGGGAGACGACCGGCCGCGTCACCACCGCCTACGTGACCTCGAACTTCGTCGGCGGGGCGATCGGCTCGGCGGCCGGCTCGGTCGCCTGGAGCGCGGGCGGCTGGCTCGCGACGTGCGCGGTGGGGGGCGCCTTCGCCCTCACCGCGATGCTGGTCTGGCTGACCGAGCTACGGCCGCGCCCCGGCCGTCAGGCGCGGGCCGGTCAGGCGACGTGCCCGGCGCGGTCCTGACGCTCGGTCGCGGCGCCGTCCTGGGCCCGCTCCCGCCGCCGGCGGCCGAGGTCGGCGAGGCCGAGCACGGCGAGCAGGAAGGGGACCCCGGCGTGGAACGTCCGGTAGACGAGCACCCCGCCGGCGGTGAGGCTCAGCGCGGTTCCGTACAGGGTGAAGGCGCCGACCAGCCCGCCCTCGGCGCTGCCGGGCACGGGGACGATCGCGCCGCCGTGGCCGATCACGTAGGCGAGGACGAAGAGGCCGAGCGCCGGGCCGCCGCCGCCGAGCGCCTCGAAGGACGCGCCCATCGAGGCGGCGTCGAAGGCGAAGTAGCCGATCGCCCCGCCGATCAGCAGGGCGTCGCCGCGGGCGATCATCGCCAGGCTGGTGTCGACCGCGCCGGAGAGCGAGCCCTGGGTGGCGGCGAGGGCGCGGCGGACGCGGCCGCCGCCCTCCGGGTCGATCCGCGGCAGCCGGCGGGCGAGGACGATCGCCAGGGCGATGACCAGCGCGCCGCCGAGCGCCGGGATCAGGGTGGCGGCGAGCGAGGCGTGACCGGGCAGGACGCCGACCGCCTCGCCGAGCCCGAACACGACCAGCGCCACGAGGCCGACCCCGCTGGTGACCAGGAAGAGGACCATGGAGCGGCCGACCGCGAAGGGGGTCGGGATGCCGGAGCGGATCATCAGCACCGCGCCGAGCGCCAGGCCGCCGCTGCCGCCGGACGGCAGCATGACGTTGGCGCTCTCCTCGACCACGCCGATGTCGAAGGAGTCGCGCCAGCCGAGCCGGCGGTCGAAGGCGCCGCGCAGCGCCGCCACGAAGCTCAGCATCGAGAGCACCTGTAGGACGAAGGCGGCGGCGACCCAGCCCGGCTCGGTCCTGGCGAAGCGGTCGCGGATCGGCTCCAGGAAGGGGACAAAGATGACCGCCGCGGCGGCGGCCGCCGAGAGCCCGACCGCGAAGAGCCCGTGGACGACGAGCGTCCGGGTCGGCGGCGGCCCGGTGGTCTGCCGGGCCTCGCGCAAGCTCGACGGGTCGGCGACCGCGGGCCCTCGCTCCTCCTCGCCGCACGGCCCGTTCTTCTCAGGGCAGGGCTCTACGAGCTGCAGCACGTGTAGATCCTTTCTTGCCCAATCATTTATGAATACCAAACCTTATCTTGCTTGTATTCGATCAATGGCCGGAGGATCACTGTCCAACGCCAACGGGTCTCGGTCGGGCACCGACCTGCCCGCCGCGGTCCTCATCGCCCGGGTCGCGAGGCTCGTGCGTGCCCGGCTCGAGGCGGCCCTCGGCCCGCGCGGCCTGCGCCAGCGCCAGCTGGTCGCGCTCAGCTACCTGCGCGACCACGGCCCCGCCCTCCAGCGGGCCCTGGCGCAGAGCCTCTGTATGGACCCGAGCAGCCTCGTCTGCCTGCTCAACGACCTCGAGGACCGCGACCTCGTCGTCCGGCGCCGCGACCGCGAGGACCGGCGCCGCGGCATCCTCGAGCTGACCGACCACGGCCGCGAGGTGCTGGCCGAGGTCGACGCGGCGCTGGTCGAGATCGACGCCGAGGTCCTCGCCGACCTCGACCAGGCGGAGCGGGCCGAGCTGCGCTCGCTGCTCGGCCGCCTCCGCGGCGTCGGCCTGGATTCCTGACGGCGCGCGCCGTCACCCGGGCGCGCCCGGCGCGCCCGTCACCTCAGGAGAGCAGCTTCTCCTTGGCGCGCTGGTACTCGTCCTCGCTGAGGGCGCCTTTGTCGACCAGTTCGTGCAGCTTGTGGAGTTCTTCGGCGGGCGAGGTCTGCGCCGCGGCGCGGATGTAGGCGTCGGCTTCGTGTTTGGCCTCGGCCTGGGCGCGGAGCTGCCGTTCGCGCATGTCGGATCCGTAGACGATGAGGTAGACGAGCGCGGTCAGGTACGGGATGAAGACGAGGAGGAGGATCCACAGCGCCTTCAGCCAACCCGACATGTCGTGGTTGCGGAAGAGGTCGCTGATGATCGTGAACAGGATCCAGATCCAGACCACGAACAGGAACACCTCGAAGACCAGGAGGAGCAGGTCCCCGAAGTTGACGGCGGCGAGAGGCATCGCGAATCCTTTCGGTCGGGTCAGCGCAGTTCGTCGAGCGAGGTGACCTCGAGGTCGAACGGCTCGTCGGCGGCGCGGCGGCGGCGGTAGGGGGAGACGGTGACGCGGTGAACCTCACCGCAGGTGCAGTTGACCTCGATCGGGCTGGTGTCCGAGGCGGGGTCGGTGTCGACCTTGAGCCGTTTGAGTTCGCCGGTCTCTTTGCAGCCGAACGAGATCACCCAGCCGTAGTCGGGACGCTCTTCGCGGCGCGATCGAGGAGGGCTCATGCGCCCATCCTGCCTGTTTCGGCGGCGGCACGCCACCAAGCCGAGGTCGCCGGTGCGTCAGAATCGCGCGATGACCACCGAATTCCCCGACTCCCACCGAGATCTGCTCGACGCCCAGTTCGCCACCCTGGCGACGATCGGCAAGGACGGCGGCCCGCAGCTGACCGAGGTCTGGTTCCTCTTCGAGGACGGTGAGGCGAAGGTCTCGCTGAACGACTCGCGGCTGAAGACCAAGAACCTGCGGGCGCGCCCGCGGTGCAGCCTCTTCATCCTCGACCTGCCCAACCCGTTCCGCTACCTCGACGTGCGGGGGACGGCGCGGATCGAGCCCGACGACGACTACGCGTTCGCCGACCGGGTCGGCGCCAAGTACGGCGGGGCGGACCTGCGCGAACACGATGGTCCGGGGGACAAACGGGTCGTGGTGACGATCGAGCCGAGCAACGTCTTCGCCGTCGACATGCACGCCTGAGCGCGTCGCCGGCGGCCTTCGCCCCGGCCTCCCGCGGTACGTCGTCGGCGCTTTCACGTAGGATGCTCGCCTTCCGGTCCCGGAACCCCATGCGCAGAACGACCTTTGCCATCATCTCGCTGCTCGCCCTCGGCCTCGTGCTGGTCGTGGCCGGCTGCGGCGGCAAGAAGGAAAGCGCGACGACGGGTGGGTCCGAAGGGGGTGGCGAAACCGCCAACGCCGCCAACTGCACGCCGTCGAAGATGGAAACGCAAAAGGCCGGCGTCCTGACCGTCGCCACCGACAAACCGGCCTACCCGCCCTACTTCGAGGAAGGCGAACCGGCCAACGGGAAGGGCTTCGAGAGCGCCGTCGCCTACGCGATCGGCAAGCAGCTCGGCTACCCGAAAGCGAAGGTCGAGTGGACGGTCGAGCCGTTCGACTCCTCCTACGCGCCGGGGCCGAAGAACTTCGACTTCGACGTCAACGAGATCTCGATCACGCCGGCCCGCGAAAAGGCGGTCGACTTCTCGGTGCCGTACTACTCGGCCAATCAGGCGGTCGTCGCCCTGGAAGGCTCCGAAGCGGCGAAGGCGAAATCGCTGGCCGACCTGAAGGACACCAAGCTCGGCGTCCAGATCAACACCACGAGCCTCTCGGCGGTCAACGAAGACATCGAACCGTCGAGCAAACCGGAAGTCTTCAACAGCTCCGACGACGTGGTGACGGCGCTGAAGAACGGCCAGGTCGAAGCCGTCGTCATCGACCTGCCGACGGCCCTCTACCTGACCGCCGCCCAGGTGGAAAACGCGACCATCGTCGGTCAGTTCGGCAAGGCCGAAGGCGAAGAATGGGGCGCCCTGCTGGCGAAGAACTCGCCGCTCACGGCCTGCATCTCGGGGGCGATCGAAGCGCTCGAAGAATCGGGCGAACTGGAAAAGATCACGCAGCGGTGGATGAGCCAGGCCGCGGAAGCGCCGCAGCTCCACTGAGGCGTACCCACGGCGGGTGAACGAGGCCGCCACCACCGCCCCGGGTGCGCGCCGACTCCAGCGCGCGGCGGCCAAACGGCGCCGGGCGCGCCGCGGCGCGGCGATCGCCGCGCTCTCCACCGTCGTCGTGCTCGGCGGGCTCGCGGCGCTCATCCTGACCAGCCCCGGCTGGCCGGTGGTGCGGGAAACGTTCTTCTCCTGGAGCGAATTCCGCCACGCCTTCCCGGAAGTTCTGAGCGGCTTCTGGCTCGACGTGAAGATCTTCATGGTGGTCGAGGTGGCGGTGCTGATCCTCGCCCTGATCATCGCCCTGATCCGGGTCAACCGCTCGCCCGGCCTCTTCCCGGTGCGGTTGATGAGCACCGTCTACGTCGACCTCTTCCGCGGCGTCCCCAGCCTGCTGCTCGTCTACCTGATCGGCTTCGGCGTGCCCGCGCTGGAACTGGAAGGGTGGCCGACCAACCCGGTGGTGCTCGGCGGCATCGCCCTGACCCTCGCCTACAGCGCCTACGTCTCCGAGGTCTTCCGCGCCGGCATCAACTCGGTCCACAAGGGCCAGCACGACGCGGCGCTCTCGGTCGGCCTGACCGAGACGCAGACGATGCGCCACGTGATCCTGCCGCAGGCGGTCCGCCGCGTCGCGCCGCCGCTGCTGAACGACTTCGTCGCGCTGCAGAAGGAAGTGGCGCTGATCTCGACGATCGGCCCGCAGGAGGCGGTGCGGGTCGCCCAGATCTTCCAGGGCGAAAACTTCAACTACACGCCGCTGATCGCGGCGGCGCTGCTCTACCTGGTGGTCACGGTGCCGCTGGCCCGGGTGGTCGACCGCATGGGCGGCGGGGCGATGGGGGAGGTGCGCTGATGGACGCGCCGACGACGGGGCGCGGGCGCTGATGGGCGCGCCGGTGATCGAGGTCCGCGGCGTCACCAAGGCCTTCGGCGAGCGCGAGGTCCTGCACGGCGTCGACTTCGACGTCGCCGAGCACGAGGCGGTGGCGCTGATCGGCGCCTCCGGCTCGGGCAAGTCGACGCTGCTGCGGTGCATCGACCTGCTGGAGGAGATCGACGACGGCGACATCTTCCTCGACGGCGAGGTGATCACCGATCCGGCGGTCGAGCCGGTCGCGGTGCGCCGCAGGCTCGGCGTCGTGTTCCAGGCCTACAACCTCTTCCCCCACATGACGGCGCTGCAGAACGTGGTGCTGGGGGAGATGCGCGCGCACGGCGCGCGGCGGCGTGAGGCCGAGGAGCGCGGTCGGGCGCTGCTGGCCCGTTTCGGCCTCGCCGGCCGCGAGGACGACCGCCCCGACGAGCTCTCCGGCGGCCAGCAGCAGCGGGTGGCGATCGCCCGTGCCTTCGCCGGCAAGCCGCGGGCGCTGCTGCTCGACGAGGTGACCAGCGCGCTCGACCCGGAGCTGGTCGGCGAGGTCCTGGAGGCGGTCCGCGCCCTCAAGTCGGAGGGGATGACGATGGTGATCGCCACCCACGAGATGAGCTTCGCCCGCGAGGTCGCCGACGAGGTCGCCTTCCTGCACCAGGGGCGGATCGTCGAGTCCGGCCCGCCCGCGCAGGTGCTGGGCGAACCGCGCCAGGAGGAGACCCGCCGCTTCCTTGCCCGCCTGCTCGAGGCCGGCCGCGCCTGACCGCGGTCGACCTAAGGTCCGGTAGTCGGACGTAAGGACGACCGCGCTGGAAACTATCTAGGCGTCGCAGTGGGAGCGCAGCATCAGGACCGGGACGGCGGCCTTGTGCAGGACCTTCTCGGAGACCGAGCCGAGCAGGGCGCGGTGGACGCGGCTGTGGCCGTGGGAGCCCATCACGAGGAGGTCGTACCGGTCCTCGCCGACCGTCTTCAGGATCGTCGTCGGGACGTCGCCGTGCTCGAGCCGCGTGGTCACGCCGACGTCCCGGGGGACGAGCTCCAGGGCCTCCTTGATGATGTCGCCGTGCGTCTCGTCGGTCTCCGGCGGTGGCGCCACGCCCGGGCCGACCGGGGTCGGCTGGTGGGGGACCACGCTGAGCAGGGTCAGCTTGGCGTTCTGCTCACGGGCCAGGGTGACGGCGTGGCGCAGCGCGGTGAGCGAATCTGCCGATCCGTCGAGGGCGACGAGGATGTGGTGGTAGACGCTCAAGGCAGGACGTTGTCATTGCCTGATGACAATCGCTCACAACCGTACACCGTGGGTTTCTCGTCCCCGATTCTGCGGGAGGCTATACGTCGTTTGCAGGCGATTAGTCAGTGCCCTTGCGCAAATCAAAACCCGTGTTATGCTGCCGCACGAATCGAGCAATCAGGGAACTCGATGCATGGGTTGAGGGACCTGTAAGCTCGCTTCGCAAGCCCGCACCAGTGCCTTAATCGGTTAAAGGACCGGACTTGTAAGCCGGTGATCCGGGTTCGAGCCCCGGCTGGTGCATTCCGCAAAACGGGAAGCGTCCGGGGGACGGGGCTTTGGCAGGGAATCTTTTCGACAGCATGGACGGGGTCGGCGCGGCCGAGGGCCAGGCGGCTCCCTGGGCGGCGCGCTCGCCCTTCCGCCCGGAGGCCGGGCGCGACCTGATGCTGGTGCCACGGGTCCGCGAATGGTCCGAGGACCCGCGCGCCCGCGAGGCCCTCGAGCGGATCGCGGCCGACCCCGCGGTCGCCGCGATTCGCGAGCACGACAAGGGCGTCGACGTCCGCCTCGACGACGACTGGATCGAGGCGCGCGGCGAGCCGCTGGAGGCGGGCGGCGACCCGGCGGCCGACGCCGACCTCGTCGCGGGCGAGCGCTACGCGGTCTACTTCTGGGGCGCCAACACGACCAAGGCCCTGCACATCGGCCACCTGCGCAACCTGGCGCTCGGCAACGCGATCGCCGCGGCGCTGCGGGTCGGCGGCGCCCGGGTGGAGAGCCGCAGCCTGATCTGCGACGTCGGCCGCAGCATGGGCGAGGCGATGGCCGGGGTCGTCGCCTCCGGGCGCGCCGACGACGAGCTCGGCTCCGCCGGCGCCGAGAAGAGCGATCACTTCGTCGGCCTCTGCTACGCCGAGTACGTGAAGGCGGGCCGGGCGGTCGGCGACGACGGCGCCGAGGACTCGGTCGCCCGCGAGTCGGCGCTCTACGACGACAAGGCCGACGAGCTGATGATGCGGGTGCTGAGCGGCGACCAGGCGGCGCTCGAACTGTGGTCGAAGACGCGCTCCTGGGTGATCTCCGGGCAGCGCAAGACGCTCGCCCGACTCGGCGTCCCCTTCGACAAGGTGATCTTCGAGTCCGACTTCCTGCCCGAGGTGGCCGAGCTGACCAACCTCGGCCTGCGCGAAGGGACGCTGCGTCGGCGCGAGGACGGGATGGTGATCTACCCGACCGCCCGCGAGGAGCTCGAAGAGATGCCGCTGGTCCGCTCCGACGGGCTGCCGACCCAGCACATGCGGGCGCTCGCCTACTGGTCGGCGGCGCCGGAGCTCGACGACGTCACCTCGCTGCAGGTCTGCGGCACCGAGTGGGTGGCGCACGTCACCTGCCGGCGCCAGCTGCTCGACGCCCTCGCCCTCGCCAAGTCCAACGGCCACCCGAACCCGGTCGCCAACGGCAACGGCGCCGGCGGGCCGCCGACCCACGACGTCTTCCACGGCATGGTCGCGCGCCAGAAGCGGGCGATCACCTCCTCGGCCGAGGGCGCGCTGCTGATCGACGACCTGATCGAGGGGCTGGAGGAGCAGCTCGCCGCCGAGCCGGCGGCGGCCGCCGTGCGCGCCGCCCATCCCCAGCCCGACCGGGTCGCGGCGCGCGTCGCCCTCGCCTGGTTCCTGCTGCAGACGACCTCGAAGCGGATCGAGTTCGAGCCGGAGCTGCTGCTCGAGCCGGAGCGCAGCCTCGGCTGGGACCTGGTCACCGCGCAGGCGCGCCGCGGCGGGACGGCCGCGATGGCGGGCGAGCGGCCCGCCGAGGACCCCGACTACCGCTTCGCGGTCGTCCAGTCCGAGCTCTTCCGCCGCCACTTGCGCAGCGCGGTCGCCGACCTCGACCCGGTGCCGCTGGCCCGCTACCTCTCGCACTTCGCCCGCTGGTATGTCGCCGAGGAGCGCTCGCCGCGGGTCGAGGCGGTCGCCCAGACGGTGTTCGACCGGGGCGTCCGCGGCCTCGGCCTGGAGGGGGCGTGATGCGCACCCTGCTGGTCGACAACCACGACTCCTACACCTACAACGTCTTCCACCTGCTGGCGGCGGCCTCGGGGGAGGAGCCGGAGGTCGTCAACAACGACGCGGTCAGCTGGCGCGTCCTCAGCCGCTCCAAATTCGACGCCTTCGTCCTCTCGCCGGGGCCGGGACGGCCGGAACGCTGGCACGATTTCGGCGTCTGCCGGGACATCCTCCGCTACAGCGAGGTGCCCGTGCTCGGCATCTGCCTCGGCCACCAGGGAATCGGCAACCTGCTCGAGGGCCCGGTGGCGAGCGCGCCGCAGCCGATGCACGGCCGGCTCAGCCGGGTCCGCCACCGCGGCACCGGGATCTTCGCCGGCGTCCCGCAGGACTTCTCGGTCGTCCGCTACCACTCGCTGGCGATCACCGGCCCGGTCGGCCCCGAAGGTCGCGTCGTGGCGTGGGCCGACGACGACGTCGTGATGGGGGTCGAGCACGAGTCGCGGCCGATGTGGGGCGTCCAGTTCCACCCCGAGTCGATCGCGACCGAGTTCGGCGACCGCATCGCCCGCAACTTCTTCGCCCTCGCGGAGCGGCCCGCGAGCGGCACCACGCACTTCATCCCAGAGCCCGCGCGCCGTACCCAGGACCCTCGTCGTCGCGCCGAAAGCGCAGGCCGGACCGGAGCTTCCGGCTCGACGGCGGGGGTGGCGCGCCGGGCGGAATCGGACTGGACGGTGCTGGCGCGGACGCTGGAGGGCGCGGCCCCGACCGAGCACCTCTACGAACGGCTCTTCGCCGACGCCGAGACCTCCTTCTGGCTCGACAGCGCCGACGCGCCGACCTGGCTCGCCCAGTGCTCCTACATGGGGACCAGCGCCGGGCCGGGCGAGCGCCGGCTCTCCTACGAGGTCGACACGGCGACGACGACGATCCGCACGCCGGCCGGCGAGGAGGTGCGCCACGGCTCGATCTTCGACCTGCTCGACGGCGAGCTGGCGGGCCTGCGCGCGGAGGCGCCGAGCGGCGTCGACCGGGGCCTGGTCGCGGGCTACGTCGGCTACCTCGGCTACGAGCTGAAGGCCGACTGCGGCTCCTCGAACGTCCACAGCTCCGACCTGCCCGACGCGGCCCTGATGCTCGCCAACCGGGTCGTCGCCGTCGACCACGCGCGTCGCCGCACGCACGCCTTCGCCCTGACCCGCGTCGCCGACGCGGCCGAACGGGAGGCGGCCGAATCGTGGCTCGAGGAGACCACCCGGTTGGCCGCCGCGGCGATCTGCGACCCGCCCGAGGAGCGCCCGCTCGACCCGCCCACCGAGCCCGGCGGCCACGTCACCTTCCACTGCGGCCGCGGCCGCGCCCGCTACCTCGCCGACATCGAGCGCTCGCAGGCCGAACTGGCGGCGGGCGAGTCCTACGAGGTCTGCCTCACCGACCAGATCTCCACCGACGCGAGCCCCGATCCCTTCGCCCTCTACCGCCGGTTGCGGCGCTCCAACCCGGCCCCGTTCGCCGCCTTCCTGCGCTTCGGCGACACCGCGATCGTCAGCTCCTCGCCGGAGCGCTTCCTGTCGGTCGGCCGCGACGGCGAGGTGCAGGCCCGGCCGATCAAGGGAACGGTCTCGCGGGCCGAGGACCCGGCCGAGGACGTCGCCCGCCGCGCCGAGCTCGCCGCCGACGAAAAGACCCGCGCCGAGCACCTGATGATCGTCGACCTGCTGCGCAACGACCTCGGCCGGGTCAGCGAGGTCAACTCGGTGGGCGTCCCCGACCTGATGGTGGTCGAGCCCTACGCGACCGTCCACCAGGTCGTCTCGACCGTGACCGGACGGCTGAAGGCGGGGCGCACGGCGGTCGAGTGCGTGCGCAACTGCTTCCCGGGCGGCTCGATGACCGGCGCTCCGAAGGAGCGCACGATGGAGATCATCGACGAGCTCGAGGCCGAGGCGCGCGGCGTCTACTCGGGGGCGATCGGGTACTTCGGCGTCGACGGGGCGGTCGACCTCTCGATCGTGATCCGCACGATCGTCATCCGTCCCGGCCGCACCACGATCGGCGCGGGCGGCGCGATCGTCATGCAGTCCGATCCCGAGGAGGAGTTCGACGAGATCCTGCTGAAGGCGCGGGCGCCGATGGCGGCGATCGCCCGCACGGTGACCGGGCGCGGCGACGAGACCGCGTGGAGCGTGGAGCTGGAGCCGGACGCGGCGGTCGCGGGGAGCGCCGGGGCGGCATGACCGGGGCGGCGACGCGCGGCCCGGCGCCGGCGCCGGGGAAGCTCGGCTGGGACGTCCGACCGGCACGTACCGAGGACGTACCGGCGGTGGCCGCCGCGGTCGCGGCGCTGCTCGGCGAGCTGGGCGCCACCCCGCTGCCCCGCGAGGCGCTCGAGGCCGAGGCGCGCGCCCACGTCGCCGACCCGAGCCTCGGCATCGTCCTCGTCGCCGCGGCCGGCGCCCCGATCCCGGCGCGCTCCCCGGCGCGTTCGCAGTTCTCCGCGCATACCGCGGATAACTGCGAACGCGAGGCGGGGGGCGAGGAGGTGGTCGGCGTGCTCACCGCCAGCTGGGCGCGGGCGATCCAGGTCGCGGGGCGGCTGCTGACGATCGAGGTGCTGTGGACGCGGCGCGAGGCTCGTGGCCGCGGCGTCGGCGCGGCCCTGGTCGACGCGCTGGCCGCCACGGCGGCCGCAGAGGGCGTGGAGCGGGTCGAGGTCGGCCTGCCGCGCGAGAGCTTCCCGGCGCTCCGCGCGACCGAACGCTTCTACCTCGCCAACGGCTTCGAGCTGCTCGGGCCGCGGATGCGGAGGGCTTTGCGATGAGCGAGATGGTGATGGTCGAGCAGCGCACCAACGGCCTCGACACCAGCTCGGTCTGGATCCGCGAAGGCGAGGAGAGGCTCACGGGGCAGGACTCCGACGCCCGGCTGGCCGCGCTGCGGGCCGGGCTGCGCCGCCACTTCGGGGTCCGCTCGGTGGCGGCGAGCGCCGACGACGAGGAGCTCGAGCGGGCGCTCGCCGCGCTGCACGGCCCCGCGCACCTGGCCGCGCTCGCCGCCGCGGGCGAGGAGCCGACCGTGATGGCGCAGCTTGCCCCGCCCGGGCTCGATCCCGACATCCCGGTCAACGCGGCTCTGGTCGCCGCCGCCCGCGAGGCGGTCCGCACCGCGCTCTCGGCGGCCGACCGGCTGCTGGCCGGCGACTGGTACGCCTATGCGGTCTGCCGGCCGCCCGGCCACCACGCGGGCCGCGAGTTCATCGGCGGCTACTGCTACCTGAACAACGCCGCGGCGGCGGTGCGGGCGCTCTGCGAGGGCGGGCTGGCGCCGGTCGGGGTCCTCGACCTCGACCTCCACTACCCCAACGGCACCGCCGAGCTGATCGAGCGGATGGGCGGCGCGGCGACGCTCCACTCGCTGCACGCGGCGCCGGTCACCAACGTGGCCGCGGGCACCGCGCTGCCGCGGACGCCGCGCGAACGGGCCCACGCCTTCGCCGCCGCGCCGGACCCGGTCGCCTACCTGGCCGAGGTCGAGGCCTCCCTTACCGAGCTTGCCGCCGGATCGGACGCCCTGGTCGTCTCGCTCGGCTACGACACGGTCGAGGGGGACCCGCACGGCAGCTGGCACTTCGGCCCGGAGGTCTTCGCCGGGATCGGCCGGCTGCTCGCCGCCACCGGGCTGCCGGTCTGCGTGATCCAGGAGGGCGGCTACTCGCTCGAGGCGCTGGCGCCGTGCAGCCACGCCTTCGCCGCCGGCCTGCTCGGGGAGGACCCGGTATGAGCCCCCGCGAGGAGCGCACGGCGACGCGTGAGGAGCGCGCCGCGGTCCGCGAGGAGCGCACCGCGGCCGTCGGCGCGAATGGCCTGACCGCCGAGGAGCAGACGGTCGCCGCGGGCCTGGCGCCCTTCCGCGCCCGGCTCGACGAGATCGACGCGCAGCTGGTCGACCTGCTCGGCGAGCGCTTCCAGATCTGCCGCGAAGTCGCCGTCCACAAGAGCGAGCACGAGATCCAGATGATGCAGCCGGGGCGGGTCGAGGTCGTCCGCGCCCGCTACCTGCAGCACGGCGCCGAGGTCGACCTCCCGGACGATTTCACCGCGAGCCTCTTCGACCTGCTGATCGACGCCACCTGCCGCGCCGAGGACGAGCTGATGGAACGC
Source organism: uncultured Actinomycetes bacterium (assembly GCA_963766705.1). GTDB lineage: Bacteria > Actinomycetota > Thermoleophilia > Solirubrobacterales > 70-9 > VAYN01. Next base: position 41,379 of record CAVYBE010000008.1, on the reverse strand, counting down.
CTCGCCGCCAACCCCGCACCCGCACCCGACCCCGACCCCTGCCGCCCAGAGGGAGACAAGCGTCGAGGCCGGGCGCGCGGAAGTGTGCCCGGCCGGGTGAGGTCGGCGTGAGCCTGCCGCCCGGGCCGCGGATGCCGCGGGCCCTGCAGGCGCTCGGCTGGGCGCGGCGCCCACTGCCCTGGCTGGAGCGCTGCCGGGCGCGCTACGGCGACTCCTTCACCCTGCGCATCCGCCACTGGGGTGACTGGGTCGTGCTCGCCGACGAGGCCGACGTCAAAACGGTCTTCACCGCCGGCGACAAGGTCGGCGTCGCGCTCGCCAACCCGCTGCTCGGCCCGGTGCTCGGGCCGCGCTCGGTGATGCTCTCCGAAGAACCCGAGCACATGCGCCGCCGCCGCATCGTCCTGCCCGCCTTCCATGGCGAGGCGATCGCCAACGACGCGGAGACGATCGGCGAAGTCACCCGCCGCGAGATCGCCGCCTGGCCGGCCGGCGAGCCGTTCGCGCTGTGGCCGCGGATGCAGCGGATCACCCAGGAGGTGGTGATGCGCGCCGTCTTCGGCCCGCGCGCCGAAGACCCCCGCCTCGACGACCTGCGCCGCCGGCTCACCGAGCTGACCGACTGGCTGAACCAGCCGCGCAACCTCGCCGCGTTGACGCTCCTCGGCCCGGAATGGGTGCGCCGCAGCCGCGGCTACCGCCACGCGATGCGCCCGGTCGAGGACGAGGCGCTCGCCGAGGTCCGCCGCCGTCGCTCCGAGCCGATCCCGGATAGCCCCGACATCGTCTCGATGCTGATCGCCGCCCGCCGCGAGGACGGCTCGCCGCTCGGCGAGGCCGAGCTGCGCGACGAACTGCTGACCCTGCTCACCGACGGGCCGACCTCGACCTCGCTGGCCTGGACCTTCGAGCGCCTGCTGCGCAACCCGGAGACGCTCGCCCGCGCCCGCCGCGCCAGCCTCGACGCCGGCGCCGACGACGCCTACCTCGACGCCGTGGTCAAGGAGACGCTGCGGATGCGTCCGCCGGTCCCGGTCGTCGTCCGCCGCCTGCGCGAGCCGATGCGGATCGCCGGCCACGACCTCCCCGCCGGCACCGTCGTCGCCCCCTGCATCCACCTCCTGCACCGCGACCCGCGCCACTACCCCGAGCCGTTGCGCTTCCGCCCCGAGCGCTTCCTCGAGCGGCCCGCCGGCACCTACACCTGGATCCCCTTCGGCGGCGGCGTGCGCCGCTGCCTCGCCGCCAGCTACGCCGAACTCGAGATGAAGCGGGTTCTGCGCGAGGTGCTGGCGGCGGTCGACCTGCAACCGGTGGACGGCCGCGACGAGCGGGTCCGCAAAGCGTCGATCTCCTTCAGTCCGGGAGAGAAGGGGTTGGTGATGGTGGGATGAGCGGTGACGGGGTGCGGGGGGAGGGGGCCGCAGCGGCGGATCTCCTGATCGTCGGAGCGGGGGCGAAGGCGGCGGCGATCGCCGCCAAGGTGGACGCGCTGAACCGGCTCGGGTTGGCGAAGTTGACGGTGACGATCGTCGAGAAGACCGAGCCCGCCGCCTCCTGGCTGGGGCTGAACGGGATGACCTCCGGCGAGGAGCCGCTCGCCGTGCCGCCGATCAAGGACATCGGCTTCCCGTACCGCAGCTCGCGCCAGTTCCCCGACGTCGGCGACCGCCTCGACGCCGCGCTCCTGCCACTCAGCTGGCAGCGCCACGCGATCGAACGCGGCGAGTACGCGCCCTGGGTCAACTCCGGCTCGCCGCCGGTCCTGCACCGCGATTACGGGACCTATCTCGGCTGGGTGCTGGAGCGGGCGACCGAGGGCGTGACGATGATGCGGGGCCGCGTCGTCGCCGTCGCGCTCGACGCGGCGGCGGAGCGCTGGGCGATCGACGTCGAGGGCGAGGACGGCGCGCCGCCCCGCCGGCTCACCGGGCGCGCCCTGCTGCTCACCGGTCCCGGCGTCCACCGCGCCTTCCCGCACGACCCGGCCGCCGAGCCGCGCCTCCTGCACTGCGACAGCCGGCGCGGCGAGTTCGCCCGCCTGCCCGCCGAGGGCGAGCTCGACGTGGCGATCGTCGGCGGCGGCGAGAGCGCCCTCTCGGCGCTCGTCTTCCTGCGCGCGATGCGGCCCGCGGCGCGGATCACCGTCTACACGCCGATGCTGCCGCTGAGCCGCGGCGAGAGCTTCCTCGAGAACCGCGTCTTCGCCGACCCCGACGACGTCGGTTGGGAGGGCCTCGACCTCGAGCGCCGCCAGGACTTCGTCAAGCACTGCGACCGTGGCGTCTTCGACGCGACGGTGATCGCCCGCCTGGCCGGCGAGGAGCGCTGCGGCTTCGAGGTCGGCCGCGCCGTCCACGCCGGCGCCGCGGCGCGGGGGGAGGGGATCGACCTGGCGCTGGAGACTGCCGCCGGGCCGCTCGTCGCCCGCCACGACTACGTCGTCAACTGCACCGGCTTCGACCTGATGGCCCAGCTGCGCGGCCTCTTCGCCGAGCCGGTTCGCGCCGAGCTGGAGGCCCGGGTCGGTCCGATCTGGGACCGCCCGCCGGGGACCGAGCTGCGCTTCGACCGCTCCCTGGCGCTCGACGGGCTGCAGCCGCGGCTGCACATCCCCGGCCTCGCCGGCCTCAGCCAGGGCCCAGGCTTCGCCAATCTCGGCAGTCTCGGGCTGCTCGCCAACCGGGTGCTGGCGCCGCTCCTGCCGGCGCTCACCAAGGCGCGCCGCGGCGCCGCCGCGGCGGTGCTGACGGTGCTCGTCGTCGCCCTGCTGGCGGGCTGCGGCGGCGGCTCCTCCTCGACCTCCTCGTCCTCGGGGTCGGGCGGCGGTGAAGCGGGCGAAGCGACGGCCGGCAAGGAAGCCGCCTACCCCGGCGTCGACCTCGCCAACTCCCGCTTCGTCGGCGGCCCGATCGACAGCTCCTCGGCCGCCGGCCTGAAGCTCGCCTGGGAAATCCCGAGCAGCGCCCAGAGCACCTACGGCGCCTACGCCGCCTCGCCGGTCGTCTCCGGCGGCGTCGTCTACATGCAGGACCTCGAATCGAACGTCCTCGCCGTCGACCTGGAAAGCGGCGAAACGCTCTGGGAAGCGAAGCTGGAAGAAAACGACCAGGGGCCCAACGGCGTCACCGTCGCCGAAGGGATGGTCTTCGGGGCGACGGCCACCGAGGCGTTCGCGCTCGACGCCGAAACCGGCAAGGAAGTCTGGTCGACCGAACTGACCACGGTCCCCAAGGAAGCGATCGACATGTCGCCGGGCGTCCACGACGGGCTCGTCTACATCTCGACCGTGCCGACCGACGTCAGCAGCGCCTACAACGGCGGCATCGCCGGCGTCCTCTGGGCGCTCGACGCGAAGACCGGCCAGAAAAAGTGGCACTGGGACACGGTGCCGAAATCGCTCTGGTCCAAGCAGCACCGCAACATCAACGCGGGCGGCGGCGTCTGGTACGCGCCCTCCTTCGACGAAGAAGGCGGCCTCTACATCGGGACCGGCAACCCGGTCCCCTTCCCCGGCGCCGAAGGGCTGCCGTGGGGGAAGAGCCGCCCCGGCCCGGACCTCTACACCAACTCGATGGTCAAGCTGAACGCGAAGACCGGCAAGCTCGAGTGGTACTACCAGGCCACGCCGCACGGCCTGTATGACTGGGACTTCCAGGACCCGCCGATCCTGGCCAAGATCGGCGGCCGGGAGGTGGCGATCGGCGCCGGCAAGTCGGGGATCGTCGCCGCGGTCGACGCGAAGACCGGCAAGCTGATCTGGCGCACGCCGGTCGGCAAGCACAACGGCCACGACGACGACGGCCTGCTCGCGATGCGCGGCGAAACGTCCAAGCTGCCCAAGCAGGCGCTCGTCTACCCGGGCCTGCTGGGCGGCGTGATCGCGCCGATGGCGGCCTCGAAGACGACGCTGTTCGTGCCGGTCGTCAACCACCCGCTGACGGTCGAAAACGGAGAAACGGTCGGCGAAGGCGAAGGGATGAGCGGCGAAATGGTCGCCCTCGACATCGCCACCGGCAAGGTGAAGTGGCACGAGGCCTACGAAGCGCCGGCCTTCGGCGCTCCCGTCGCGGTCAACGACATGGTGTTCTTCGCCACCTTCGACGGCACCCTCTACGGGCTGGACGGCGAAACCGGCGGCGAAGTGTGGTCGGCCTCCCTGCCGGCCGGCTCGAACTCGGGGATGACCGCCTCGGGGGGCTCGCTGATCGTCCCGGCCGGGATCGCCATCGCCGAAGGCCAGGTGCCATCGCTGGTCGCCTACAGCCTCGGGGAATGAGGCGGGCGGCGACCTGGTGTACGGCCTTTGGGAATGAGGCGGGCGGCGACCTGGGTGGGGACGCCGGCCGTGCCGAAGGATGAGGGCTTTCTAATCGAACATTTCCGGTTATCTCATCGTCATCTCACGTCCCGCTTAACCCGCGGACGGAGGCTGGGCGAATGGATGAGCCGCACGCAACGCCGCGCCTCCACGACCGGCTCGGCGGTTCGTTCGTCGTTCCCGGCGCGGCGGCCGGCGCCTCCGACGTCCCGGCCGCCGCGCCGATCCCAGGCAAGAGCTGGGACCAGGGCGGCAAGAACTGGGACCAGCACGTGCGCCAGGCCGACGAACTCTCCCGCACCCCGGGCTTCCTGGACCTGCGGGACCGGATCGTCGCCAAGGCGGCGCCCGAGGACGGCGAGCAGGCGCTCGACGTGGGCTGCGGCACCGGGCTGCTCGCCCTGGCCCTGGCGCCCACCTGCGGCGGCGTCTGGGCGATCGACTACGCCCCGGCGATGATCGAGCACCTGCGCTGGGCGCTGGTCGGCCAGGGGATCGACAACGTCTACCCCTTGGTGGCCTCGGCCGCGGCGCTGCCGCAGCCGGACGAGAGCGTCGACCTCGTCGTCTCCAACTACTGCTTCCACCACCTCGAGGACCCCGGCAAGCGGGTGGCGCTCGCCGAGGCCCACCGCGTGCTGCGGCCGGGCGGGCGCTTCGTCTTCGCCGACATGATGTTCGGCTGGAGCCCGGCGGACGGCCGCAACCGCGAGGTGATCGGCTCGAAGCTCCGCTCGATCGCGCGCCGCGGCCCGGCGGGCTGGATGCGAATCCTGCGCAACGTCGGGCGCATGGCGGCCGGCCGCGGCGAGCACCCGGCGGGGCCGGAGTGGTGGCGAGTCGCCCTGCTGGAAGCGGGCTTCGACGCGGTCGAGGTCGAGGCGCTCTCCCACGAGGGGGGCATCGCCTCGGCGATCAAGCCGGGATGAGCACCGTCGCCGGCCGGCGACGCGCCGGCCGGGCGGCGATCCGCCGCCGGCGGCTCACGGCGCTGGGAGCCCTCGCCGCCGCGGCGGTCGCGATCGGGCTCCTGCTCGGGCGCGGCGGGAGCGGCGGCGGAGCAGGCGAAGGGGCGAGCGCGCCGCCCTCGGTCGTCACCGTGCGGCTCGGCCCGACGACGCTGGTGCGCTCCAACGTCCACGCCCTGACCGGGTCGCGGGCGCAGGCGCGGGCGCTGGCCTCGCTGCCGACGCGGCGGGTGGAACACAGCGGCAAGGCGCGGATCACCTACGACGTCGACGTCGGCGCGGCGGCGACCGCGCTGACCCGAGCGGTGCGCGCCGGGGGCGGCACCGTGACCGTGCCCGAGCAGCCGGTGGCGGTGAAGATCGAGGTGCCGCTCATCGGTCAGCGCCTGAAAAACGACTGCGAGGCGACGGCGCTCTCGATGGTCCTCGGCTACGCCGGCCACCCGGTCGACCAGCTGGCCCTGCAGCGGCAGGTCGCCCACGCCAAGCCGCTCGACCCGGAGACGGGGCCGCACGGGGAAGAGATCTGGGGCGACCCGAACATCGGCTTCGTCGGCCGCGCCGACGGTGGCGGTCCGGCGGGCGGGTTCGGCGTCTACCAGGGGCCGATCCGCGCCCTCGCCGCCCGCCACGACCTGAAGATGGCCGAACTCAGCGGCGGCGCGCCGGAACGGGTCTACGCCGCGCTCCTGCACGGTCGTCCCGTCCTTGCCTGGGTGGCGCTCTCCGAAGGCCCCTACTCCTCCTGGACCTCGCCCGCGGGGCGGTCGATCGAAGTCAACTACGGCGAGCACGCCGTCGTCCTGACCGGCGTGGGGGAAGGGACCGTGCAGGTGAACGACCCCCTCTCCGGGGAACGGCTCACCTGGTCGAAGAGCCAGTTCGAGCAGATGTGGGACGGTCTCGGGCACCGAGCCCTAGCCGCCTGAGCGCCCGTTCGAGCAAGCCGCCGAGCAGGTCGGAGAGGCGGTCGATCCAGTCGCGCGGCGGCCGCGCGAAGAGGGCCAGCGCGGCGAGGCAGCCGAGCACCGCGCCGCCGACGACGTCGCTCGGGAAGTGGACGCCGATCGCCACCCGGCCGACCGACAGCACCGCGGCGGCGATCAGCGCGACCGTGCCCCAGCGGCGGTTGCGCAGCCAGATCGCCATCGCGACGGCGAAGGAGCCGGTGGCGTGGTCGCTGGGGAAGCTCGGGTCGGCGGCGTGGTGGGCGAAGAGGTGGACGCCGTGCGGTTCGTCGACGAAGGGTCGCGCCCGGTCGACGACTTCGGAGATGATCTTGCCGACGCCGAGGGCCAGCCCGGCGCTGAGCCAGGCGGCGACCGCGGTCCGCCGCCACGGCCGCAGCCGCTCGCCGTTGGCGAAGAGGAAGACGAGGACGAGGGTCGCGACGAAGAGCGCCTCGGAGGCGTTGACGTAGAAGAGCAGCGGGTCCTCGACCGCGTCGTGGCGGTAGAGGAAGTCGTTGAGGGCGTGGAGGACGCTCCATTCCACGGTCCACCGAATGTAACGAAATTGTTAAAAGGCGCCTGAGAGCCGGGCGGGCCGGGCCGCCGCGGCGGTGCTAATCTCGCGCCGATGTCAGCAGTCGGTGACAAGTTCACCGCGACCAGGCGGCCGCACGACGCCGAGGCATCGCGCCGCGCCCTGCTCGACGCGGGTCGGGCGGTCTTCGACGAGGTCGGATTCGACCGCGCCACCACCCGCGAGATCGGCGACCGGGCCGGGGTCGACCCGGCGCTGATCGCCCGCTACTTCGGCAGCAAGGAAGGCCTCTTCATCGCCGCGATCGCGGTGGGCACGGCCGAGGAGCGGGGGGTCGACTTCGAGCCGCGGGCGCTGGTCGCCTTGCTGCTCGGGCGCTGGGACGAACCCGGTCAAAGTCCGATCGGCCGCGCCCTCGCCAGCCCGGCGCTGAGCGCCGGCGCCCGCAAGCAGATCAGCGCCGTGGTCGGCGACCGCGTCCTCGCCGGCCTGGTCGAGGAGCTGCGCGAGCGCGGCGTCGCCCGGCCCGAGCTGCGCGCCGAGCTGCTCGTCGCGCTTACCGTCGGCGTCGCGATGACCCGCGCCAACGGCACCCTGGAGACGCTCGCCGCGACCCCGCGCGAGGAGGTCCTGGCGGCGCTCGGGCCGCTCCTCGACGCGCTCGCGGGGTAGGACGCGTGGCGGTCAAGCGCAGCTCCGGGATCCTCCTCTACCGTCGCGACGCGGGCGGCGAGACGGAGTTCCTGCTCGTCCACCCGGGCGGGCCCTACTGGGCGCGGCGCGACGAGGGCGCCTGGTCGATCCCCAAGGGCGGCATCGAGCCCGACGAGGACTCGCGGGCGGCGGCGCTGCGGGAGCTGGAGGAGGAGCTCGGCGAGGCGGCGCCGGAGGTCGGGCCCGGCGACCTGATCGAGCTCGGCTCGATCCGCCAGCGCGGCGGCAAAGTGGTCGACGCCTGGGGGGCGGAGGGCGATTTCGACCCCGCCGCCCTGGCCGGCAACACCTTCGAGATGGAGTGGCCGCCGCGCAGCGGCCGCACGGTCGAGTTCCCCGAGGTCGACCGGGCCGAGTGGTTCGCGCCGGCGGAGGCGCGCCGCAAGCTGCTCCCCGCCCAGGGGGAGTTCCTCGACCGGCTGCTCGGGCACCTCGGCCGCGCGGTCGCCGGGTAGGCCTCGCGGCGGCGGGGGGGATCGCCCCGGCCCCGCAGGATCGGCCGGCCCGGCGCGGCGGACCTATACTCGGCCAGGATGGCCGACGAGAGCACGCCAATCGCGGCGCGCCTGCTGGGGGCCGGGGCCCGCGGCGCGGGCGCGGTCGGCCGCGTCACCGGGATCGACAAGGCGGTCGAGATGGCCGCCGAGGAGGCGATCGTCTCGGCGGTCGAAAGCGAGGCGGTCGAGCGGGCGCTGGCCCGGGTGCTGGAGGGCCCGGTGGTCGAGGAGGCCGTGCAGGGCGCGCTGGAGAGCGCCGCGGTGAAGAAGGCGCTGCTGGAGGCGATGGACAGCGAGCTGGTCGACGAGGTGTGGCGGCGGCTGCTCGCCTCCCAGCAGGCCCAGCAGCTGGTCGAGCGGATCGCCGAGGCGCCCGAGGTGCGGGCGGCGATCGCCTCCCAGGGAGTCGGCCTGCTCGGCGACATCGGCCGCCAGATCGCCAAGCTCGCCCGCGACCTCGACAACACGCTCGAGCGGGTCGCCCGCCGCATCTTCTTCCGCCGGCGCCGGCCGCTGCCGACCAATCGCGCGGGCGCGGTCAGCCGCGGGCTCGCCTTCCTGATCGACGCGCTGATCGTCAACCTCTTCTTCACCGTGCTGGCGGGCGCCGCGACGCTGGTCATCACCCTGCTCGGCGGCAGCGGCGAAAGCGTGCCGCGGGGGGCGATCGCGGTCGGCTCGTTCACCTGGCTGGCCGTCGTCGGCACCTACCTGGTCGGCTTCTGGTCGTTGGAGGGACAGACGCCCGGGATGCGCTTCCTCGGCGTCCGGCTGGAGCAGCGCCGGCTGCCGTTCCGCCGCTCGGTCCGCCGCCTCGTCGGCCTCGGCCTCTCCTTCGTGACCTTCGGCATCGGCTTCCTCGGCATCGTCTTCGGCGAATCGCGGCGCGGCTGGGCCGACCGGATGGGCCGCACCGAGGTCGTCTACGACGAGCACCACCCCGAGCCGGCACCGTGGTCGAATCTCGCCGAGCGCGCCGCCGCCCCGCCGCTCGCGGCGCCGGCCCCGGCGGCCGCCGGGGCGCCCGCTGCGGCCGCCGCCGAGGCACCGGCCGCGGCGCCCGTCCCGGCCGCGGCGTCGTCGGGGGAGCGATCTTCCGCCGAGCCCGCCTCGCCCGCCGAGGGCGCCGCCGCGCCGCCGCCGAAGGGCCCCGCCCCGAGGCCCGAGGCGCCGGCCACCAGGCCGGTCGCGCCTGGCGATTCGAAAGGCTCCGCCGCCCCGGCAGCGTGATCGCGCCGCCGGCGCTTCGCAACGCCGCGCCGGCTCCGTGAACGTGCGGCCGGCGACCCAGAAGGCTCCGCCGCATCGGCAGAGGGATCGGGCCGCCGGCGATCGGCGGGCCGATGTTGTCCGGCGGCACGGTCGGCGCCCGGAGCGCCAGATGACTGAGTCCATGGCCCCGCAGCCCGGCGCCCGTCCGAGACGGCGCGCCCGTCCCATCCTCCACTTCGGCAGGTAGGAGGACGGGACGGGCGCGCCTCGCCGTGCGTCCGGACGCGGCGTTCGCAGTTCTCCGCGCATACCGCGGATGTCTGCGAACTCATCGGGAGGCGCTCCGTGGCGTTCGCACTTTGCCGCGCATAGCGCGGATGTCTGCGAACTCACCGGGAGGCGTCCGGCGATCCCCGGGCGCGGTCGTCCTTTGGTCCGGTCCGGAAGGCGCGGTCGACCTTTGGTCCGGTAGACGGACGTAAGGACGACCGCGCCCGGCGGGGCGGACCAAAGGACGACCGCATGCGCCGCGCCGCGGTGGCGTTCGCAGAACTCCGCGCTATCCGCGGATGTCTGCGAACTCATCGGGACGCGGACCTGTGCGTTCGCACTTTGCCGCGCTATGCGCGGATAACTGCGAACGCGGGCCGCGGGGGTGTGGCGGATTCGTGACGGGGGCGCGCGGCGCCGCTCGTTCACCTGAGCCGGTCGGAGGCGGCTCAAGTGAACGAGCGTCCGCGTCCTCCGCCCGCACAGGCGCGCCCGTCCCGCCCTCCTACCTGCCGAAGTGGAGGGTGGGATGGGCGCGCGGCCTGGCGGACGGGCGCGGAGGATGACGCGCCTGCGCCGTCTCGGACGGGCGGCGGGCGCGGATCTATTTCACGCGTTCGGAACGTGGCGCGGCACGTCGCCTAGGCCGTCCGCGCGTGGCGATTCGAGAGGATCCGCTGCACCAACAGCGTGGCCGTGCCGCTGGCGATCAGCAGGCCGATGTTGACGAGCAGGACGACCAGCGCCCCGAGCGCTTTGTCGGCGCCGCCCGCGCCGAGCGCCACTCCGAGGTAGGCGGATGCCGGGATCGTCGTCACCGAGATCGCGACCCCGACCGCGGCGGCCGCTCCGGTCTCGAAGGAGAGCATCGCCGCCACCCCGGCCGCGGCGGCGACCATCACGGTCGAGTAGTCGACGTGGGCGAGGGTGTGCAGGCTCGACTCCTCGACCCGGAAGCCGGACGCCAGCAGCCCGGTCCACTTGAGGAAGGCGCCGACCACCATCGCGGTCAGGACGACCAGCGCCATGCCGACCGCCTGGGTCGCGAAGGCGCGCGCCGCGAGGCCTTTCCGCCCCGCGACGATCCCCACGCAGGTGGCGCAGATCGGCAGCAGGTCGGGACTGACCGCCATCGCGCCGATGATCAGGATCGAGCTGGAGGTGATGACGCCGAGCGCTCCGATGACCGCGGCGACGTTGATCAGCGCCAGGTAGCGGGCGAACGGCCACGAGTTGGCCCGGGCGTGGCCGAGCACCTCGACCCAGGCGAGCCCGTCGATGTCGCGGTGGCCGGTCAGCGGTCGCCGCTGCGGGGCGACCACGTCGACGCGGGTGAGCACGTAATCGTCCACGCCGATGCCGATCGAGGCGATCGCGTCGACCAGCTCGTCGGCCGCCGCGGGCTCGATGTCGGCGACGAACAAGGTGCGCCCGGCCGCTGCCTCGTCGGGCTGGCGGAGCACGCGGCGCACCCCGTCGAGGTCGCGCAGGACGGCGCCGAAGGCGGGCTCACGCCGTTGGTCGAGGGATGCGTGAAGCCGCAGCACGCGCCCATTCTGAGCGCGCGTCCGGCGTCAGCCTTCCCGCTTGCTGAGTTGAGGTCGCCCTGACGACCACAAGTCAGCAAGCGTCGAGCTAGTCGACCAGCTTCAGGACCTTGAAGCTTTTGCTGCCGCGCGGGGTCTCGACCTCCACGGTCGCGCCGACCGCCGCGTCGCGCAGCGCCTGGCCGATTGGCGACTCGGCCGAGAGCTTGCCCTCGGCGAGGTTGGCCTCGGTCGAGCCGACCAGCGTCCAGGTGTTGGTCTCGTCTTTGGATTCGTCGAGGACTTCGGCGCTGCGGCCGAAGGCGAAGACGTCGCCGTCCTCGCTGGCCTCGACGACGACCGCGTTGCGCAGGCGTTGCTGGAGCCGCTTGATCCGGGTCTCCATCAGCGCCTGGTCGTCTTTCGCCGTGTGGTACTCGGCGTTCTCCTTGAGGTCGCCGAGCTCGCGGGCGACCTTGATGCGCTCGGCCATCTCGTGGCGGCGCGGGCCTTCGAGCTCGGCGAGCTCGGCTTTCAGTTCCTCGATGCCGGCGGCGGTGATCGCCTCGCCGCCGTTGCTTTGATCTGCGGGACTCATCCAGACAGGGTGCCAAAAAGAGGCCCGCGGCGCCTGTTCGGGCGGGTGCTGGCGGAGAGCTCCCGGCCGCCTCAGCCAGCCCTCGGGTGACAGTTCCCGCCCGCCGCGTTAGGGTCGGTTGCATGGAGGCGGGGATCTCACGCACGCCGGAGGAGCGGCTCGTCGGGCTGCCCGACTTCCCCTTCGAGTCGCGCTACGAGGAGATCGACGGGCTGCGGCTCGCCTATCTCGACGAGGGCGAGGGGCCGCCGGCCGTCTTCTTCCACGGCGAGCCGACCTGGTCGTTCCTGTGGCGCAAGGTGATCCCGCCGGTCCGCGACGCGGGCTTCCGCTGCATCGCGCCGGACTACGCCGGCTTCGGCCGCTCCGACAAGCCGACCGACCTGGGCTTCTACACCTACGACCGCCATGTCGCGCTGATCGCCGAGCTGCTGGAGCGGCTCGACCTGCGCGGCGCGACCGCGGTGGTCCACGACTGGGGCGGGCCGATCGGGCTGCGGCTGGCGGTCGAGCACGCCGACCGCTTCGACCGCCTGGTGATCATGGACACCGGCCCGTTCACCGGCCACCAGCGGATGAGCGACGCCTGGATCGCCTTCCGGGACTTCGTCCGCAACGCCGAGGAGGTGCCGGTGGGGATGCTGGTGCGGGGCGGCTGCAGGCACGATCCCGGCGACGAGGTGATCGCCGCCTACGAGGCCCCTTATGTGGACGCGGCGGCGAAGGCGGGGGCCCGTGCCTTCCCGCTGATCCTGCCCACCGAGCCCGACGCGCCGGGCGCCGCCGAGGGCAAACGGGTGGCCGACGCGCTGCGCGCCGACGAGCGCCCGGCCCTGGTGCTGTGGGCCGAGAACGACCCGGTGCTGCCCTTCTCGGTCGGCGAGCGGGTCGCCTCGCAGCTCGGTTTCCCGGCCCCGCGCCCGATCGCCGACGCCGGTCACTTCCTCCAGGAGGACGCCGGCCCCGAGATCGGCGCGATCATCGCCGACTGGCTGGCGTCCTAGCCTCGTCGCCGGTGCCGTCGCCGCGGCGCGTGCGGGCGGCGCGCGCCATGAGGTCCTCCGGCACGCGGTCGCGGAGCAGCTCGACCCGGCGCGGCGGCCCCGCGTCTTCGACCCAGGTGACCGTCCCCGGCCAGTAGGGGTTCGGCGGCCGGCCCGGTGGGTGCAGCGGCACGGAGAAGGACCAGTTGCCGGTGTTGTGGAGCTCGCCGCCGCCGGGGAGGCGCCAGGGTGCCTCGCCGAGGTGCGGGCCGGCGCGATGCGTGTGTCCCATGATCACGTGGCCGCTGTCGACGCCGAGTCGGCGCGCGACCTCGCCGGCCCCCTCGATGCCGCTGCGAAAGATCGTCTCGCCCTGGATGTCGGTGTCGAAGTCGGCGCGGAAGAGGCGGTTGACCGCGGCCACGGCGACCGGGAAGCCGGCCCGCGCGGCGTGGGACCGCAGGCGCCGCCGCGGGGTGCGCCCCGTGCGGGCGCCGGAGAGCACCTCCCACGCCGTTTCGGAGGGTCCGCGGTCACGCGGGCGCAGGACGCGCGGCATCGCCTGGGCGGCGCCGAAGGCGAGACCGTAGATGGGACGGAGGATGCGCTCGTAGTCGTCGGGCACGGCCGGGTCGGGGGGCGGCCCGGCGAATCGGCGCACGGCGGCCGCCGCGACGCACTCGAGCCGCGGCAGGCGCAGGTGCACGTCCATGTAATGGCCGTGGGTCGCGTAGACGTCGTCGCGGACCCAGAGCCCGGGGTAGGCGATCGACAGGCGGGCGGGGGAGAGGGCGGCGGCGACCGCCGCTGCCGGGCCGGAGGGCGGCGCGGCGACGGTTTCGAGCGGCAGCGCCGCGTCCTCGAGGGAGAGCTGGTCGAGGAGCGGCTCGGCGAGCCGCGAGTCGTGGTTGCCGGGGACGAGCACGACCTCGATGTCGCCGAGTGCGGCGCCGAGCTCGGCGAGGACCGGGAGGGCGTGGTCGAGCGCCGCGCCGAGCGGCCGCTCGCGCAGCTCGAGCGTGTCGCCGAGCAGGACGAGGCGGTCGGCGCCGCGTAGCTCCGCGAGGAGGACGCCACGCAGCTCGGGGTCGCGGAGGAGGTCGCCGCCGCTGGCCACGCCGAGGTGCAGGTCGGAGATCAGCGCCGTTCGCACCCGGTCCTTTTAGCGGACCGCGCGCATGGGGCGGCTGCCTGCCCGTCGAGCCTTGCTCGGGCTATCCGGGGGGAAGGCTCCACGGGCGCCCTTTGGCCGGCTGGCCAGGCGTCGCTAAAATCCCTTCGATGTACGGTCGCAAATACAGCTTTGGCGAAGAGCGGATGGCCTCCGCCAACGGCATCGAGCTCTGCTATCAGGAGATGGGCAGGCCGGACGGCGAGCCGCTGCTCCTGGTGATGGGACTGGCGACCCAGATGATCGCCTGGCGTGAGGGCTTCTGCGGGCTGCTCGCCGAGCGCGGCTATCGCGTGATCCGCTTCGACAACCGCGACATCGGCCGCTCGACCAAGATCGACTCGGCCGGGGTGCCGAGCAAACTGGACCTGCTGCTCGGGCGGCGCGACACGGCGCCCTACCTGCTGCGCGACATGGCCCAGGACGCGGTCGGCCTGCTCGACTTCCTCGAGCTCGACTCCGCCCACGTGGTGGGCGCCTCGATGGGCGGGATGATCGTCCAGCAGATGGCGATCGAACACGCGCGGCGGGTCCGCTCGATGGTCTCGATCATGTCCACCACCGGCAACCGCCGCAGCGGGCAGCCGACCCTGAAGTCGATGGGACTCCTGCTCGGCAGCCCGCCCAAGGGACGCGACCAGGTGATCGCCCGCGCCGTCCAGACCTTCAAGGTGATCGGCTCGCCCGGCTTCCCCTTCGAAGAAGACATGGTCCGGGAGATGGCGGCCCGCTCCTACGATCGCGGCCACTCGGCGGCCGGCGTCACCCGCCAGCTCCACGCGATCGTCGCCTCCGGCGACCGCACCAAGGCCCTGCATCATGTCCAGCTGCCCGCCGCCGTGATCCACGGCACCCGCGATCCGCTCGTCAAACCGTCGGGCGGCCGCGCCACCGCGCGGGCGATCCCCGGCGCGCGGCTGATGATGATCGACGGCATGGGCCACGACCTGCCCCGCGACCTCTGGCCGACCTTCGCCGAAGCGATCGACACCAACGCGCGGCGCGGAGGGCGGGCCGCGACGGCGCCGCCCGCCGATCGCGACGTTCCCGATCCGGCCCTCTAGGCCGGGCCTTCGTCCGCTTCCGTCCCGAAGGCGACGTCCGCCCGGCGCCGGCCATCCGCCGGCGCCGAGTGCGGCTGAAAGGAGTCGAACCTTCACGGGCGCTAGCCCACACGGACCTGAACCGTGCGCGTCTACCAGTTCCGCCACAGCCGCGAGTCCCGTCAATCTACCGGTCCGCGCCCCAAGGCCACTGCGTGACCGACGCCACGCCCCTCGCCGCCGCGCTCGCTAAACTGCTCATCCCTCGCCGCTATCGTCTAGGGGACTAGGACGCCGGATTCTCAGTCCGGAAACCGGGGTTCGAATCCCCGTAGCGGTACTCCAGATGTAGAGCCGAAGCGCCGCCCGAGAGGCGGCGTTTTTCGTTCTCGGGTCAAGGCCCAGGTCAAGGAAATGCAGTCGCGATGTAGTCGGGTCAAGATCGAACGGCCGACGACAGCCGCAGGGTTTAGCCTGCGAGCCGAGTGAATCCCTTCCCCTCGATGAAGGCGAGACGCCTCCTAGCGGTGCTGGAAAGGCAGCCACTGGGCTATGAGGTGGTGCGCCAATCCGGCTCTCATCGGCGTATGCAGTCGCCGGACCACCCGCCGCTTACCTTCGCCTTCCACGATGGCGCAACGATCCCCGCCGGCCTGGTCCGCAAGATCCTCATCAAAGACGTTGGACTTGATGAGGAGGAGGCTCGGAAGCTACTCTGACGTGGAGGATCAAATGGAAACTGTGCGCGTTATCTATCACCACGAAACCGACGGCTGGTGGGCCGAGTCGCCTGATGTCGAGGGTTGGTCGGCCGCTGGTAACAGCTACCAAGAGGTTGCCAAACTGGCCGAGGAGGGCATTCGCTTTGCCCTTGAGCGCGACGACGTTGCCTTGGAGAACTTCGTCCCCGTAGGCGATTCCGTCGCCGCCTAGTCTCACGACGCTCATTGGCGGAGCTGGCGCCGCCGGGTGGACTATGCTGGTCTGACTAATGCAGATGAAGTCGCTATGCCAGAGAGCGCGATAGGCGCATCTGGCGAAGCACCGGGCGCCGCCCTAGATGCGCAGGCGACCACCAACTTCCCTGAGAGGGGCATTCCGACGTGGTTGTAGCCCGCGTTCCGGAAACCCGGATCGGCGTCAAGGTCGATCGCCTTCCGCTGCCCGATGAACACCGGGTCAATCCGCCCGCCTGGGACCCGCCGACCTTCTTGGACGAAGTCGAGTGCGAATTGATCAGCGCGCGCGGCGGGGTCGTCCGTGGTGTCGAGCACATCAAGCACTTCGAGAACTGGGATCGGCGCGATCCGGACGGCGCCCGGGTAATGGCGGAACGCCACGGCGGCACCGGCACCACCGTCGCGGACTGGATCGCAAGCGAGCGGGACCTGATCGCTCGCTGTGAAACCGACGCCCGGGACATGGAAGAAGTCAAGGACGCCTGGGCCGAACACGAGGACTACATCGCCTCCTTCATCGTGGACGAGGCGACCGGCTTCGAGGGCGATGGGCTGGCCCGACCCTCGAAGAGGGCGGAGGAGGCAATCCGCCTTCTTCTGCGGCGACATCTGCGCGCCGAGGAACTTGAAGATCTGACCGAGGGACTCGCGGACTGCGACGAAGAGAAGATCTTCGCCGTCATGGACAAGCTTCAGGCCGACTCAGACCTGTGGGTCAAGAGGCACAACGCGCCGGAGCGGATCGCGCTCTACCCGGCGGTGGCTTTCGTCGAGGATGAGTGCCGCGAGTTGGGGATCAGCGTCGACTTCGAGCCGGTGAATGTCTCTAGGCCGGCGCCGGTCAAGGTCGCACGGGCGCACGGCTCCCGTCGGCCGTTTCGCCGCTTCCGCGGGGGTGTCGCACGAGGCCGTGCCGCTCGCCGATCGCCTGTCCGCGCTACCGGCTCTCGCCGTGGCAGTTCGAAAGCCTCGCCGCGAGGCGGTGATCCTCCTGATGGAGGTGGTGACCCTGAACGACGCCGTAGGCGGCGGCTCTATCGGGCCGTCGTCCCGGCACTGCTGCTCTTCTTCGTCATCACCGGCACCGGCAAGGCGGTGACCGCGATGGGCGACTTTGAAACCCGCGGGCCGGAGTTCCGGTACCCGTCCGAGCTTCCTTTCGCGCCGCTGCCGGATGACGCGATCCCGCCACTGCATCCGTCGTGGCAGGCAGAAGATCTGCAGCGGCTGATCGACGACCCGCGGCAGTTCGAAGCCGAGCAGCCGGACGAACATTTCAACCTCATTCGCGGCCCGCACAACTGGGTGGCCGACGTCATCGGCGCGATCCTCAATCGGGCGGTCGACGAGTACAACCCCGAGAACGGCTACCTCTGCGACAACTTCGGGCCGAACCTCGGCGAGGCGTTGACCAACGTGGAGCTACGCGAGCTTCTGCGCGCCGTCGAGGACGGGGACCACACCCGGGTCGACGCGTTCATGGAGAAGGTCAACAGCCACTCCGAACGCTCGGCCCTCAACTTCGGCAGCGACTGCTTCGACCACTACCGGGCGCGCCGTCTGGCGAACGGCGAAGTCCGAATCCTGATGGATCAGCGAGGCGCACAACGGATGCGCCATGTGAGCGCGCTGAAGATCCAGAAGACGACGCGGGCGACCTCGTCGGCGCCGATGAAGGCGGCGCGGCGCACCAACACCCGCGCCCGGGCGAGCAGCCGCCCCGCCGCATCCCGCACCCGGGGATCGCGGCGCACCACCACATCATCAGGTGGCGGCGGTTCCGGCGGCGACGACCCTCCTGGAGGAGAACCTGAGCCAGCCCTAGGTCGGCTGGCCGAGATCGCCGGGGGGCTCGATGTCTGAGTCCTCCTCCAACTTCAAGCCTCGCAAGCGCGGTCGCCGTGGCGGTCGCCGCCGGGGGAAGGGGGCGAAGTTCGACAGAACGATCAACGCAAAGGCGACAGACCGAGCGGCCGCGAGGATCTACGGCGGTGAAATTCCTCTCCCAGATGGGACCGTCGCGAGCATCGAGGGGTTGAATCTCGACCTCGACGGCGACAAGAGCCGCCCCGGTTTGTGGGAGCGGAAGCGGTCATTTAGAGCAGGGGAGGCTGAATGACCCTTCAGCCGCTCGCGGCAGGCGGAGCCGTGGCTGGCATCGCCGCAGGAATCCTCGAGGGCGATGCAGGCATCGTTGTGGCGGTGCTTGTCGCAATCGTCCTGGTGCGTGCCGCGCAGGGGCTTGGCGATGCCGCCTACATCATCTGCCGGACCAAGCCGCTCGAATGGCTCGGCATCCCAGGCCCGCAGCGCCCGGTTAATCCCGACGAGGAGAAGCGTGACGCCAAATCGTGACACTCGGGTCTTTCGGTCTTGCCACGACGGCGCTTGTGGTCCGTGGCTCCGCGTCAGAGCGCGTTTAGGTCTGTGGCCATGACCTCCACCATGCGAGCGACGGCTCCCGGTGCCATGACGCTCGCGTGCTCGGATGGGATCCGGAATTCTTAGTCCGGAAACCGGGATTCGAATCCCCGTAGCGGTACTCCAGCAGCAGTGCGAAACGACCGCCCGCGAGGCGGTCTTTTTCGTTCTCGGGTCAAGGCCTGGGTCAAGGGGATGCACCTCGGATGCAATGCAGACGGGTCCAGGTGCAATAACCGGGCTACGCCCGACCTCGCAGGGTGAGGGGGCGTCGGTTACTGAGGGACAACAAAGCAGGTCGCCGGCCGACCGGTAAAACATGGAGCGTGTATCCAGAGGTTCGTGTCTACGCAGATCCGTTCGAGGGGCTGAAGGTCCAGCTCACCGAGCTGCGCGGCCTGATCAAGATCGTTCCGCCGCTGATCGACGAGGACCGGGAGCGACGCTGGCGGGAGATCAGCGGGCGACCCAGCGATGGGGAGGACGGCGATGTGATCGACATCTACGGAGACGAGGCTGGTCCTGAGGAGGGATGGGGGTTCGCGGAATTCGACAGGACGATCCGCATCGCAGCAGTCGTCTTCGCGTGGGCGGTCTTTCAGGACTACCTCGCTCGCGAACTCAAGAGGAGCTTTTTGGACTACGACCTGTCCGAGTATCCGGCGCTAGAAATGCTCGTCGAAGAGGACGTGCGTAAATGGGATCGTCGGTTTGACCAGATCAGGCAGCGCTATCGCGACTTCACTGGAATCTCGCTGAGCGATCTGTCGAGCTGGGACGAGGTCTTGCATGCCCAGGAGTTGCGCAACGCTCTCGTGCATAACCAGGGCCAGTACACGCAGGCCTATCTGAAGAAGAAGATCGCCTATCGACCAACCAAAGAGGACCTCAACGGTTCCACTCCACCTACGGACGACGCTTCGCTCATTGACCGCGAGATCATTCCGCTCTCATTCGAGCTGGCCGACGCGGTGATCGTGCAGCTCCAGGCCGCGGCTACCGAAGTCCGCGAAGCGGTCGACAAGGCCCGACGCAAATAGCAGTGCCTTCACCATTGGATCCCGGTGAGTCATCGCGCGGGAGGCTGCACAACCGTCTTAGAAGAGCGGCTCATCCGCCAGCCTCGACTGGACCACCTCTGCCGAGATTTCGTAGCGCTCAACAACCGATGAAACCAGGTCGTAGAACCAGTGAGGGGCCGTCGGAGACACATGAACCGCCTGAATCAATTGGCCGACATCAACAGCGACCGTCAGTCCGTCGACTGGGGTTGCCTCCCGAAGCTCTTCAGCCGACACGCCCCCATCGGGGTCCTCGCCCTCGGGGAAGTGCGTGATGACTGCTCGCAGCTCGGACTCAAACTCGAAGCTTCGACGCTTATGGACGAACGGGTAGAGGAGGTCGTGCTCCGGGATCAGATCCGAGTCGTAGTCGAGATAGTCGACCTTGCCGATGTAGAGAGGGTCCGATCGCTCATCAATTTGCTCAGGTGAGTGGAAGCATTCGGCCAGGTCCCAGACCGTGGAGCGCACCGCGACTGCTCCTGACGCTGGAACGTACCGGCTCCAGAAGGCAGCACTCTCAATCTCGCTGAGGCTCCAGCAGTTCGCGAAGACCCATCGTGGCAACTCCCGTGCGAGTTCAGCGTGGCTTTCAGCCATTCTCTCGGGGTCGTCGACTTCAGAAGCCCTCGCCCAAAACTCTCTCCTACCGTCGATGTTGGCGCTCGAATATGAACCCTCGAAGCGATCCTCGAATGCAGCGACCGGCGCAAAGAACAACTCTTGGGTGTCGAGGAGCGCGACGAACTTGGTGAAGTCCAGATAACGCCAGATCGTCGCGAATTGATAGCTGGGAAGGACGAACGGCTCTCGCTCTGACCGCACGACTCGGACCTTGGAGAACCGAGGTTGGGCGGTCCCGTCGTCATGGGCCGATGCCTCCATAAGCAGCCCTGCTCACCGGATCAGTCGAACCCGCGCACCGACATCAACGTCGCTCCAGGTTCGGTCTGCGGTCATCGCTGGAACGTCCAGGCGTTCGGCCAGGGCCAGGCAGGCCCGATCGGCCAGCGACAGTCCCTTTGCCTTGGTGGCGGAACGTAAGCGAGCCACGGCGATGCAGTCCGCGTCGGTGACCGGCTCGACACTGACCGTTGCGCCGATCAGCCCGGCTGCCCGCAGTTCCGCTGCGGCGAGTTCAGGATCCTCGCCACGTTCGGCGAGCTTGGTCAGGACCTCGGTCCAGTTGATCACGCTGATCGCCGCTCCGGCCTGCATCGCCTCTCGAACGACTACTGCGCCTCGCTCCTCGTTCAGATGCGCTAGTAGCGCCGAAGCATCGAGGACCGACGCCGGCGACTCGCTACCTGCCACGGAGGCGCCGCGCTTCTTCGATGGCCTCCTGGTCTTCGGCCCGCGCTTCCGCGCGCCTGTCTGCGATCAACTCGTCGGCCAGGCTCTTTCCCGGCGCGAGATGGGCGAACATCCCGCGGGTCCGCTCGATGGCCGCCTTACGTTCGGCGGCGCCTTTGTCGGTTCTGGTCGTGGGAGCCATTCGGTCATGGTACCGGCCGTTCCAGAGCGGTCTCGGCAGCGCTTGTGCATACGCTTCCGCCGATGCCAGTTGATCCCAAGGAGAAGGTCCGCGCTTCCGTACGGCGTGCTCAGGCAGATTTCGAGCGAGCCCAGAGCCAACGCGACAAGGCCAGCGCGGCCCGCCGCGAGGACTTCGAGAGGGCGCGGAGCGCTGGTCTCTCCATTCGAGACATTGCGAAGGAGGCCGGTCTGCACTTCAGCCGGGTCGCCGAAATCCTTCAGGGCAAGTAGCTGTAGGGGTTCCCCGACACTTTTGCTAGGCTAGCCCGACCACATTAAGCGGCGACCCGCCGCGCTCGAACGCAACGGGTCGCCTGAGACACAAGGAGGTAGTGCTCCTCATGTCCTGCAAGCACCCTATGCACGGTCGGCGCACCGCGCCGGCTCATCCGCCTCGCGACCCTCAGGTTGCGTACGAAGAAGAGCAGGCGCTGATCCTTGACGAGCTCCTGACCGAGCACCCTGCCCTGATGACCTACGAGGAGGCACGCCTAGCCCGCGTGTGCGATCCGGGGGACCGAGGCGAAGCGGATTCCTTCGATAGCGCCGTCCGCGGCCTCGGCTGGGCCGGACTCATCCGCCGCCAGGGTGATCTGCTGATCCCGGTCAGGTCGGTTCGTCAGATGGCCGCCCTCGGTTTCAGGCTCGGCTGATGGACACCTCGGCAAAGCGGGTCGCGGCGATCGTCGGCCCGCGCATCAGGCGTATCCGTCGCGGCCTCGACATGAGCCAGGAAGCGCTGGCCGACAACGCCGAGATTCACCGGACCCAGATGACCGGGATCGAGTGGGGCGAGCGGCTGCCCCGCGTCGATTCACTCGTCAAATTGGCCGGTGGACTCGGTGTGTCGCCATGCGTGCTGATCGACGGCATCGTCTGGGAGGTTCGGGGAAGCAGGCCGGGCCGGATCGTCGAGGTCGGGCAGGACGCCGATGGCTGAGGGAGGCGACCTGCTCCCGCTCTCGATGCGCTTCGCCGCGAATGTCCGGCGATACCGGGAGGCGGCCGGGATCTCCCAGGAAGACCTCGCCTTCGCTGCCGAGATCCACCGCACGCAGGTCAGCTTCATCGAGGGCGGCCACCGGATGCCGCGGCTCGACACGTTGGTCAAGCTGGCTGGCGCGCTCGGCGTCACCGCGAACGACCTCCTCGATGGCGTCACCTGGGCCCCCTCGGAGCACCGGCCCGGCGGATTCAGAATCGGCTCCCTCGACCGCCGCGATGGATAGTGATACCTCGACGGCCGTCGCCGAGCGCTTCGGCGAGAACCTCCGCCGGGTCCGACGGCGGGAAGGACTCTCACAGGAACAGCTCGCCGGCCGGGCGGGCCTCCACCGCACGGAGGTCGGCCTCCTTGAGCGCTCCGGCCGGACCGCTCGGATCGACACGCTGATCCGGTTGGCCGGGGCGATGGCGGTCCGACCGGAGGAGCTGCTCGACGGGATCGTCTGGGTCCCGGCACCCAAGACCGAAGGAACGTTCACGTTCAACTCAAGACTAGCCCAGAGATCAGTTCAGAAAGGCAGGCAGCTAGAAGCCACACCGGCAAGCAAGACCCGAGGATCCATAGGCAAGGAAACCAGCCAGCAGAGGCCAGACCAGCAACCAGGCAAGCCAAGCCACAGTCCACAGCCGAACCCACCACAACGACAACAGCAGAACCCCTCACACCCCATCACCCGGGGGTGATCCTGGCGAGGCTCGTCCCGAGGAGGGTCTCCGCGTCCCGAGCGGCCGGCACGACCGTCGCGAACTTCCGCTACCTCGCCTTCGCCGTCCGCGGACCGTGGTGCGTCGAACGACTGGTGACGCTCGACTCCTCCGGCCGGCCTCTCTTCGAAACCGACTGGGAATCGATCGGGGGCTACGCCAAGCCTCACGATCCGCGGTCGGTCTGCCGGGGGTTCCCCGGCCACTCCTCCTGAATCGACCGGATTCAGCAGCGCCCCTGACCTGACAGAGGGGGCATGGACGCCCCCGCCTTCTTCAGCGCTTCGGCGTTTCATCCGGTGCAGCAGACGGCCTCGCTGGCCAATACGGGCATGCCCCCGGTGCAACAACCGTCCTCGCGGGTCATTCCCCGCATGGCTCCGACCCGCGACGGATCTGCCCCTCCCGAAGGACATCCCCGGTAGATGCTCTCGATCGGCAAGCTCGGCTCGGGTCAGGAGACCTACTACCTGGAGAAGGTCGCCGAAGGCGCCGAGGACTACTACTCGGGCGAGGGCGAGGCCGAGGGTCAGTGGATCGGGGGCGCGGCTGCGGATTTCGCCCTAGACGGCAAGGTGGAGCCCGAACAGCTCACCGACATCCTGACCGGCCGCAACCCGGTCACCGGCGAGCCTCTCGGGCTTAAGTCGGCGCCGGGCCGCGAACCGGTCCCCGGCTTCGACCTGACCTTCTCGGCGCCGAAGTCGGTCTCGCTGACCTGGGCGCTCGGCGGCCCTCCCGTGGGCGGCCAGGTGATGGCCGCCCACCAGGCCTCCGTCGAGGCCGCCGTTAGCTACATGGAGCGCTCCGCCTGCTGGGCGCGTCGGGGGAAGGGCGGGCGGACCTTCGTCCCCGGCGCCGGATTCCTCGCCGCCGCCTACGTCCACCGCTGCTCGCGCGCCGGCGAT
Source organism: uncultured Actinomycetes bacterium (assembly GCA_963766705.1). Lineage (GTDB taxonomy): Bacteria > Actinomycetota > Thermoleophilia > Solirubrobacterales > 70-9 > VAYN01. Next base: position 17,996 of record CAVYBE010000008.1, on the reverse strand, counting down.
CCCCAGCTCCACACCCACGTCCTCGTCGCCAACGCGACCCGCGGTCCCGACGGTCGCTGGTCGCGGCTCTACCACCCGGCGGTCTACGAGCACGCCCGCACCGCCAGCTACATCTACGCCGCCCATCTCCGCCACGAACTGACCCGACGCCTCGGGGTCGAGTGGGAACCGGTCGTGAACGGCCTCGCCGACATCCGCGGCTTTTCGGCCGAGGAGCTGCACGCGTTCTCCACCCGCCGTGCCGAGATCCTCGCCGCGGTGGGCGAGGACGCCTCGGCGAAGCAGATGCGGGTGGCCGCCCTGGAGACCCGCCACGCGAAGGACCGCGACATCACCGACGAGAGCATGAGGGAGGGGTGGCGGGTCAGGGCCGAGGAGCTCGGCCTCACCCGCGAGAAGATCGCCGGTCGCCTCGGTCACGAGCGGCCGGTCGCCTCGGTCCTGACGACCCGACAGGTCGAGCGCTCGGTGACGGAGCACGTCTCCCACTTCGACCGCCGGGACGCGATCCGCGCCGTCGCCGAGAACCTCCCGCACGGCGCCCCCGCGCACGACGTCGAGCGGCTCGCCGACGAGTTCCTCGCCTCGGACTCGGTGATCCGGATCGCCGGGACCCCGCGCGGCCCCCGCTACACCACCGGGCGGATCTGGGAGCTGGAGCGTCGGGCGCTCGCCGCCGCGGAGCAGTTGCACGGCGCCGCCGGCGTTGGCGTGGTCGACCTGATCCTGGTGCGTCGCGTCCTCGACGCCCACCCGAGCCTGAAGGCCGACCAGCGCGTGATGGTCGAACGGCTGCTCGGCGACGGCCGCGGCCTGGAGGTCGTGGTCGGCGAGGCCGGGACCGGCAAGACCTACGCGACGGCGGCAGCCGCCTCGGCCTGGTCCGACTCGGGCTACGACGTCGAGGCCGCCGCGCCGACGTGGAGGGCGGCGACCGTGCTGCGCGGCGAGGGGATCCCGGCGCGCACGGTCGCCTCGCTCCTCGCCCGGCTCGACGAGGCCGAGGAGCCCGGGCGGCCCGCCCTCCGCCCCGGCTCGGTCCTCCTGGTCGACGAGGCCGGGATGGTGGACTCGGAGACCCTCGCGCGGCTGATCGACCACGCCCGCCGCTCCGAGGCCAAGCTTGTCCTCCTCGGCGACCCCGCGCAGCTCGGCGAGATCGAGGCCGGTGGTCTCTTCGCGGCGATCGCCCGACGCTCCGAGGAGATCCGCCTCGACGAAGTCATCCGCCACCGCCACGATCTCGACCGCGAAGGGGCGAAGCTGATCCGCGAAGGCGAGGGTTCGGCGGCGCTCGACCGCTACGCCAGCGAGGGACGGGTGGTCGTCGTGGCCGACCACGAGCTGCGACGCGAGGCGATCGTCTCCGACTGGCGGGAGGCGCGCCGGCGGGGCGAGGACGCGCTGATGATCGCCGAGCTGAACTCCGAGCGCGAGCGGCTGAACGAACGGGCGCGGGAGGCGATGCGGGCCGAAGGTCGGCTCGGCGACGGGGAGATCGAGATCGGCGGCCGTCCCTTCGCCGCCGGTGACGAGGTGATCACGCGGGTCAACGACCAGCGGGCCCAGATCTTCAACCGCGAACGCTGGCGGGTCGAGGCGGTCGATGCACAGGCCCAGGCGATGGTGCTGGTCGGCATCGACACCGACAGGCGGTTGGGTGTCGATGCCGACTACCTGGGGCGGGTGAATCCTTCAGACGGGGCGCCCGCGGTCGAACACGGCTACGCGGTGACGATCTACCAGGCCCAGGGCTCGACGCTCGACTCCGCATACGTGATGGCCGACCCCTCGATGGACCGCCAGGAGTTCTACGTGGCCGCCTCGCGCACCCGCTGGGAGACCTTCTTCTACGCCACGCCCGAGGTCGGCTTCGACCGGATGGAGTTCGCACCCGCACCCCCCAGGGCCGAGGACCTCGAGCACATCGCGAGGGCGGCGGAGCGCGACGGCTCCCAGGCCGCCGCCCACGATGCGGCGCTACGGGAAAGACTGGCGCAGCTCTCCACCGAGGAGCTGTATGCGCGGAGGCGCGAACTCGCCTCCGAGGCCGGGGCCGAGGGCCGCGATGAACGGATCGCCGACGAACTCGGACGGCACCTCGACCAGGCCGAGGAGCTGAAGGAGCGCTTCGACCGCCAGCCGGAGCGGCTCGGCGAGGAACCGCCGATCTGGGCGCGCTCCGATCGCGCCGCCTATCGCGAGGAGGCGGCGAAGATCGCCGAACGCCAGGCACGCGCCGACCGCCGGCTCGCCGAGGTCCAGGCGGAGGTAGCCGCGGCCGCGCGGGTCGAGCATGCGGCCCGCGCCGAGCAGGCCGTTGCCGAGCACCTGATCGAAGAGCGGATCGGGGCACGACTGGCGGCGGTGAGGATGGACCCACCCGACTACCTGACCCGGGAAGCTCGGCGGGCGACCCACCGATCCGACGGACCGCTGGGCATGGGACCGCTCGGTCGCGCAGATCGAGCGCTACCGCCAGGAGCACGGCATCCGGGACGGAGACACCACGCTCGGGGCCGAGCCGCGGGATCCGATCGCGCGGGTCGAGCACAGGCAGGCGATGGAGACCCTCCGGGGCGCGCAGCGGCAGCTCAGGTTGGAGCAGGCACAGCAGGCGAGGGTGCTGGAGCAGACCCGGAGCATGGGGATCGAGATGTGAGGCAACGGGTGGCGGCGGTCCGGATCGACATAGACGAGGAGCTGATCGAGCTGATCGCCGAGCGGGCGGCCGAGTTGATCGGTGAGCGGACCGAGCGCGAGGAGGCGGACGGCTGGCTGCGGGGCGCCGACAAGATCGCCGCCTACATCGACGCACCGCGCTCGCGGGTCTATGCGCTCGTCTCGGCCCGGCGTATCCCTGTCCATCACGACGGATCGGCGCTGATCGCCCGCCGCTCGGAGCTCGATCGCTGGTTGGTGCAGGGTGGCGGCCTGCGGACCTGAGCGGCCGCTGCACGGGTGTTACGCAAACCCGGTGGCAGGCGGCTTTGGCGCCCGCGATGGTGGCGCCGTCCTCGCGGCCTTCAAGCTCCGGCTGCGCCGGGGCTCCTTGCGGCCCTCGCCTCCGGCTCGGGTTCCGGCCACTGCGGGGCGGCGCGGTTCTGCGGTTGTCAAAGCCGCGGCCGGGTGGGGCGGAGGAGTTGGTCGGACGGGAGCCCCGGCTCGGAGTCGTCAACCACAAGGACGAACGGAGAAGTCATGGCGAATCTGAAGAAAACGTCTCTGCCCGGCGTATATCGACGTCACGTCAAGGGCTGCAACGGGAAGAGCCGATGCAACTGCCCCTACGTGATCGTTTCCGAACACCGGGGGAGGCAGACGACCGAGACGGTCGCGACCTTCGGCGAGGCGCGTGAGCGCAAGGGCGAAAAAGACGCCGGCGACCGTCGTCCGGTCTCGAAGGTCCGTTTCGGCTCCTACTTCGAGGGTTGGATCAAGAGCTACTCCGGGCGGACCTCGCGCGGCTTTTCCGAGACGACCAGGCCCGAGTATGAGCGTCCGATCCGAACGCACGCTCTTGAGCGTTGGGGCAATTGGAAGCTGGCGGAAGTGGAACCGGCCGACGTGCGTGAGCGGTTCGGTGAGATGAGAGCGGCCGGCTGCTCGACCTCTCAGATCAAGAAGCTGCGGGCGACGCTCTCGGCGATGTTCGCGACGGCGGTCGACGACGGACTCCTGCGCGCCAACCCCTGCCAGGGTGTCCGCATCCCGGCGGAGCAGGACGACCGCGAACCGGAAGAGGAGAGGGCGAAGACGCTGACCCGCGCGGAGCTTGCACGCCTGATGGAGTCTATTCCCGAGGATTGGACCGTCTTCTTCGAATTCCTCACGGTCACCGGCCTGCGGATCTCGGAGGCGTTCGGACTGCGCTGGGAGCACCTACGCCTGGGGGAGACCCCGAGGGTCGAGGTCCGAGAACAGTTCTACCGAGGCGAGCGCCGTAAGTTGAAGAGCGGCGCCGCCCGGCGCGACATCCCTCTCGGTGGCGAGATCGCTACCCGACTGATCGCCTATCGCCGCGACAACTCGCAGGGTCCGAGGACGCCCGTCTTCGCTTCGAGCACCGGGACCGAGTTGATCCGGGGAAAAGTGGCCGAACGCGTACTGACCCCCGCGTCGATCGCGGCGGGGTTGAAGATCGAGGAAAGGGTTGTCGGCAAGAACGGCAAGGAGAAGATCAAGGTGCGCCCCACCGTCACCTTCCACACGTTCCGACATACCTGCGCCTCACTCCTCTTCGACGACGGGCGGAACATCAAGCAGGTTCAAGAGTGGCTCGGCCACGCCGACCCGGCGTTCACCCTGCGGACCTACGTCCACCTGCTGGACGCAGGCGTCGGCGGCGGGCTGGATTTCCCGGGGTCCTAAACGGTTTCGGTCGGCATGGTCGTGTGCCGATAGCGCACGCGTGGAAGCCGCCGCATCGACGATTTGAACGATCCCTTCGATCAATCTCGCGCCTCCGTATCTCGACTCTCGGTTAGGGAGGCGAGCTCTGCTGCCGCCTCTCGAAGTTTCTTCAAGCGCTCGGGGGCCGTTCTGAAGACTTCAAGCACGTTCTCGTTGATCTTCTTCACGGCTGGCGCCTTCGCTAAGAGTTTGGTTTCGCGCGAACGTTGATCGAGAACTTTTTGGGCGATATCGACCTTGCTAAGCGTGATCGGCCCCCCGTTTTTGCCGATCTGGGATTTGCACCAGTCTTCGACGGCCTTGGCCCGTCCCTTTTCGGGGAGCAATTCCGCCGGGTATTCGATGCCCTCCCAGGCTTTCAGCTGTTCGTTGACCGCCGCGAGGTAGACATTCTTGACCAGCAGATCCTCGATTGACAGTCCGCTGTCTTCCGCGTTTCCGACGTAGACGACCTGCTCAGGATCGATTTCGTGCCGGATGAGCTTTGCGACGTGTAGTCGACCCCCTTCGTCGCCATCTGCAAGGAACGCGATCCGTCCGGCCACGAGGTCGAACTGCCTGATCTCGTCGCCCGTCGCTTGGGCAAAATTTGGCACGGGTTGAAAGGCGAGGCGGTCTTCGCCGGTTGCTTCACGGATCAGGGTGGGAAGTAGGAGGGCATCACTCATTCCCTCGGTGATCAAGGCAAATCGAGTTGCCGCAAACGCGAATGCGCCCGCGCCCATCGCCATGAGCAGCGGGGAGAACCCCTTACCTAGGGTCCAGAATCTGTTGATCGCTTCGGAATGGTCTTTCTGTTTCGGCCCGTCTTCGGTTTCCTCGATTTCGGGGACAATCGCGCGCACCCCCGCGAGGTCTCGTGGCAGACACCCGGCGGAGTGGGTCGTATAGATGATCTGGGCTGCCTCTTCTTGCTCTTCGAAGACGCCGATGAGATCTGCCTGCGCGTCGTAGTGGAGATGTAGCTCTGCCTCGTCGATGAGGACGATCGGCTTGATCTCCTCGCGCTCAGTTTGGCGTGACACGAAAGCTCGAAGCGCGACGAACGATTTGAGGCCGTCGCTGTGCTCGTCAAAGCCGATCAGGTCGCGAGCCTGCATCGACAGCAGGATGGAAAGCAGGCTCCCGTTCAGGCTGAGCGTCACAACGATCTCACTCTGACCCCACCTGAGCGCCGCCTCCCGTTTCAGAGCTTCGTCGCGTTCTTCAACCCACACCTTGGTCCAGCCAGGATCGTTGCGCTCTACTACTTCGACTGCCTCTGCCCAGCTCGTTCCCGCGAGAGTCAGGAAGTTGTGGATGCCAAGGTCGGAGTCGGGCTCCTCGCCGCTCAGGTCGTACTCCGTTTCCAGCGTTCGGGCGTCGTCGTCGAATTTCAGAAACTCCGGCACCCTTCCCACCAGGGCCCGGCGGACTTTTCGGAATGGATGCTCTCCGCTTTCGAGCTGGGTGAGCCACGACAGATGCTCCGGAAGGCTGGTCAACTCCTCGGGAAAGTCGCGCCAAGACGGTCCTTCGTAGGGGTTGTCCTCGTCTTCCTCCTCGCGGTGCCCGATTTCGGCGAGGATGTCTCCTATGCGTTCCCCGAGCGCATCGAAGTCTCCGGCCGATTCTTCGATCCATTGATCCTCGGTGGAGGCTCGATCGAGAGCCGTTGCGAATAAGGCTCCAATGAAAGGCTCGGGGTTGGGCTGTATCCCTTGCTCCACCGCCTCGGCGTCCTCGATCCACCCGGTGGCTTGGAGTTGCATGAGGAGCCCACGGACTTCCCATCGCTTGCTGAGGTCGCGATCGGGAAATGGATAGGCGCTGTACTGGCGGCGTCCGTTCGCGGCGTTCTTTGTGACTATGAACTGTTGGACCTGTTTGGCCTCGGCGATCTCATCCAGGCTTCGGAGCTCTTCCTCGTCGAGCAGAAACCTTGCCTCAAGTTCGGGCTGGAGGGTCTTGCCTCCCGGGACACGAGTCTTCTCCGTCTCCTCGAATGGATCGTCGTGATTGAGGTGGACGAGCGCGTCCAAGAATGAGGACTTTCCCGCCGCATTCGGTCCGACGATCGAAACTGGCATGGCGGCCAGGTCGAGCTGGCAGTCGTGAGCGAGTCGCTTATAGCCATTGATCTTGGCTTTGAGCAAGCGCATTCACCCAACTAAACCAACGACGACGGCGGAGGCATTTGCCCGGCTTGTGGGTCGGGGCATCTGGCGCGGCGGCTCTGACGGGTATTGAATGAGCTGGAACCGTCATTCTGAGTCAAGGTCGGGTCAAGGAGAGGGTCGAAAACAGCCGAAAGTGTCGAAGCCGCAAATCGTTGGCAATGGCTTTAGAAAGCCAAAAACGGGGACAGCAGCAACCAGCCGAAGGCCCTCCGGCAGTTTCTCAGTCCGGAAACCGGGGTTCGAATCCCCGTAGCGGTACTGCCTGTTGCGGTGGTCGCTATGGGACTCGGCCGCGGGGTGGCCGATCAGCTGCCAGGCCAGCCCAAGGCCGCCCGGGTGACGACGTTGTACTCCGGGACATCGGCTTGCGGCTCGCCGCCCGCTTCCGGCTCGACCGTATAGAGCCATGTGTCCAGAGGGGGCAGGTCCAGGACGCCCGGGACCGTTCCTCGCCTGATGCTGTGATCTTGCCGGGCAGCCCCTCGTCAATCAGGACCTCCTGGCCGACTTCGAAGAGTGGGGGTTCGACGTTGGCCACCCGGATACCGATTCTATGCTGTCTGAAATGTGTTGTCTGCTGAGCGGCTTTGCCCCTCAGAGCGCAACGACCGCGAGGCCCGGAACTCGCCCGAACTCGGTTGCGTTCGCGGTCGCGACCGCCATGCCATGACTCAGGGCCGTCGCCGCGATCCACATGTCGTGAGCGCCGATCACTTCTCCGCGTCGCTCCAGTCCGGCCCATATCTCGGCGTGAGTCCTGGCGACGGAGGTCGTGACCGGCAATGGCTCGATCGAGGAGATCCAGTGCTCTACGAAGGCCTGCCGTCGGGCTCGAACTCCCTCGTCCCTGGCCCGGTGAACACCGTGCAGCAGCTCGCTGGCCGTGATCACGCTGATTGCCCGATCTTCCTGACCGACGGCACGCTCGAGCGATAGACCGCGACGCTCCGCGTTGACCAGGACGGAGGTGTCGATCAGGACGGCCAAGCCGAGTCCGGCGGGCCGATGTTCTCGCGACTCGCTTCGACGTCGCACTCGAAGTCGTCGTCGACAGGCGGCGCATTGTTCATCAACTCGCGCCAGCGCGCCGCTGAGATGACCTGGGGGCCTCGGGCCGGCCGCAGTTGGGCGACCGGGACGCCGTTGCGGACGACCTCGACCTCTTCGCCGGCGCCGACCCTGCTGATCACCTGCGAGAACCTTCTGGCGACCTCCGTTGCGGTCAGGCTGATCATGTCCCGACGTTATCAGATAAATCTGATTCCCTGCATTCTTCTCGGCTCAAAGGAAAATCGGATCGGCGTGGATCAGCGCAGCGTGGTTCGACTTGTGTTCCGCTGGGGGTACTCAGAAACACCCCGCACAGCGGGGCTTTTTTCGTTCCAGGGCAGGCTGCCGGCCGGTTCGTGTCCCGAAATATGTCCCGAAATCGCTCCCGAGAAGAGGGGGCGTTCGGGCTCGGGAGTTGACGAAGGGGACACGATGCCAACCAGCCCGTCCGGCCCCGTCGGCGGCCACCTCCTCAAAGTCGAGCGCAGGCGCAGCGCCCAGTGGTATGCCGGGTTCCGTCTGCCGGACGGCCACCAGGCCCAGGGGCGGATCGGTCCCCGTGCGGGCGCGCTCCGGTTGGGTCGTGGCGCGGTCCCGCTAGGTCGCCGCGGGTCCCAGCAGGTCCTCGATCCCGAAGCGCCGGTAGAAGCGCTCGCGGACGTCGTCGGCGACAGCGCTGACCTCCGCGGCGCCGTCGTCGAGGGGGTCGACGTGCACGCGAAAGGGGCGGGTGCCCTTGGGCAGGTCGACGACGCGGGCGATCTCCCGGGCGACCTCGTCGGGATCGGCGTCCGGCGGCGAGAGCTCGGTGAGCTTGGCGCCGACCTGGTCGGTGAGGCCCGCGTAGCGGGTCTCGTAGGCCGCGATCACCGAAGCGTCGGCGGCGTGGCCGGCGTTGGCGAAGTGGTTGGTCCCGGTGGTGAAGGCGCCGGGAACCACGATCGTCGTCTCGATGCCGAAGCGAGCCAGCTCCGCCGCGTAGGTGACTGCGAGCGAGTCCATCGCCGCCTTGGCGGCGAAGTAGGGACCGAGGTAGGGAGGGGTGCCGCCGCGGGTGCTGGAGGAGCCGACCCAGACCAGGAGGCCGTCGCCCCGCTCGCGCATCCCCGGCAGGACAGCCCGGTTGAGCCGTTGCGTGGAGAGGACGTTGGTGTCGTAGGACTCCGCCAGCTGCTCGGGGGCGAAGGCCTCGGCCGGCCCGTTCATCAGGTGACCGGCGTTGTGGACGAGGACATCGATCTGGCCGACGGCGGCGAGGAGGGAGGCGACCGCGGCGTCGACCGAGTCCTGGTCGCAGACGTCGAGCTCGACCGTGCGCAGATCGACGCCATGCTCCTCGGCGTAGGCAGCGGCCGCTGCACCGGCGGCGGCGTTGCGGCCGGTGAGGTCACGCATGCTGGCGTAGGTGGTGTGGCCGGCGTCGGCGAGGGCGCGGGCGGTCATCGCCCCGAAGCCGCTCGAGGCGCCGGTGATGAGGACGTTCTTGGACACTTCTCGGACCTCCGTGGTTGTCGCGGATCGATGTGGGAGCTGCCGACGGGCTAGGTGATGCCGCCGTTGGCGTAGAGGACCTGGCCGTTCACCCAGCGGGCGGGGCCGGCGAGGAAGGCGACGGCCTCGGCGATGTCGGCGGGGGTGCCGAGCCGTTCCAGCGGGGGCATGCCCGCCAGGCGGCCGATCGTCTCCTCGTCCTTGCCCTCGAGGAAGAGCGGCGTCGCCGTCGGCCCCGGCGCGACCGCGTTGACGGTGATGTCGCGCCCCCGCAGCTCGCGGGCGAGGATCGGCGTCATCGCGTCCACCGCCCCCTTGCTCGCCGCGTAGGCGGTGTAGGTGGGCAGTGCCAGCTTCACCACCGAGGAGGAGAAGTTGATGATCGCGCCGCCGTCCCGCAGCCGGCGCGCGGCCTCGCGGCTGACGACGAACGTGCCGCGTACGTTGATCCGGTGGATGCGGTCCAGCTCCTCGAGGTCGAGCTCCGCGAGCGGTGCCAGCCGCATGATCCCGGCGCTGTTGACGACCACGTCGATGCCGCCGAAGGTTGCCTCCGCGTGGTCGAAGAGCGCGGCGATCTGGGACTCGTCGGCGATGTCGGCGCCGAAGGACGTCGCCGCGCCGCCGGAGGCGGCGATCTCGGCGACTAGCTCGCTCGCCCGGTCGACATTGGCGGCGTAGTGGGCGACGACGGGCATCCCGGCGGCCGCCAGGCGCTCGGCGACCGCGCGACCGATGCCGCCCGAGGCGCCGGTGACGAGGGCGACGCGAGTCTTGCATTCTTGATGGGGATCAGGCATGGATCCTCCCGGCTGGTGGTCACTGACTTCGTGCGGCGCCATGGTAACACCGGTAACAAATCTTGTTAACGCTGCTAATCGAGCAGGGCAGCGGAATCCTGCCTTGTACGATCACTTCCCATGGACGTCCGAACGAAGATCCTCGAGGCCGCCGAGCGGCTGCTCGACGCCTCTCCCGACGGCGACGTCCAGACGCGGGCGGTGTGCGAGGCTGCGGGCGTCGGCGCTCCGGTTCTCTACCGAACTTTCGGCGACAAGAACGGCCTGATGAGCGCCGTCGTCGACTACGGCTTCGACCGCTATCTCTCGGTCAAGCGCGCCGCCGTGCCATCCGAGGATCCGGTCGCCGATCTGCGCGAGGGGTGGGACTCGCACGTCGCCTTCGCCCTCGCCCATCCGTCGGTCTACCGCCTGATGTACTCGCCCAGCTTCGCCCAGGTCCCGGCCGCCGCCGGCGAGGCCCTCGAGCTGCTGCGCCTGGTGCTCGTCCGCTGCGCCGGGGCCGGACGGCTGCGGGTGCCGCCGGAGGCCGCCGCGCAGGCGATCATGGCCGCCAACGTCGGCGTTTCGCTGGCGCTGATCACCCAGCCTGGCGCCTACACCGACATCGGCCTCTCGCACCGGGTTCGCCGGGCGATCCACGCCGAGGTGCTGAGCGACGAGCCGCCGCCCGGCGCCGAGCCCCAGCCGCTGGCGGCGACGGCAGTCCGCCTCGCCGCCTTGCTCGAGGTCAGTGAGGACGGGGCGCTGACCACCGCCGAGCGGGCCCTGCTGCGACAGTGGCTCGACCGTCTCGCCGCCGGCGCATAGGCACGGCGGAGGCCTCCTCTAGGTCGCCGGGACCGACTTCGCCTTCCAGGCGGGCGGGACCGAGCCCCTGAAGTCCGGCCTGCGGGCCGCGGCCTCGACGGCGGCGACGAACGACCGGACCAGCGGCGAGCTCTCTCCCGCGCGCAAGGCGAGGCAGATTTGGATCGGCAGGATGTCGGAGACCAGCACGTAGGAGACGTTGGCGGTCAGGTAGACGGCGGCCGAGGAGGCCGGGACGAAGCTGATGCCCTGGCCCGCCGCGACGAGCTCGAGCTTCTCCTCGATGCAGTCGACGGCCGGCCCCGGAATCGGGTGCGTCCCGTCGGGCCGCGGGTCGACGTTGTGGAACGCCTGCCAGGCGTCGGTGGCGCCGCGCTGGATGATGACCGGGTCCCCCGCGAGCGCCGCGATCGTGGTGCTGTCGCGTTCAGCCTCGGGGTGATCGGTTGGCAGCACCGCCACCCTCGGCTCAGCTCGCACCGGCAGCATCTCGAGCCCGGTCCGGTCGACCGGCAGGTGGGCGAAGGCGACGTCGACGATTCCCTTGTGCAGGACATCGACCTGGCTGTCCCAGTAGATCCGGTGCAGCTCGAGCTCGACCTTCTCGGGCTGGTCGGCCTGGAAGATGCGCAGCGCCTCGGCGAAGTTGTCGCCGACGAAGAAGCCGATTCGGAGCTTCGCGACGCCGTCGGCGATGCCCTTCATCCGGCGACGTGGGCGGCGTCGGAGGCGGCGAGGAGGGCGCGCGCCTCCTCGAGTAAGAGCCGGCCGGCTTCGGTCAGCTCGACGCGCCGGCTGCTGCGGTCGAGCAGGTCGGTCCCGAGTTCCTGCTCGAGCTGGCGCACCTGCCGGCTCAGGACCGGCTGCGTGATGTAGAGGCGGTCGGCGGCGCGGCCGAAATGCAGCTCCTCCGCAACCGCGACGAAATAGCGCAGCTTTCGAAGGTCCATCGGTGCGGACCCGGAACCCATGCTCCCAGGGTATCGATCCGGCCCCAAGAAGTGTTGAGGAACGATCCCTCACCGAGGAGTCTCCCGGCCCACACAGGGAGCGCCGCCGCGCATTCGCGGCGGCCCGAGACCGAGGAGATCAATGCGAATCGTCACCTACGAGAGGGAAGCGGTCGGCCGCTGCGGCGTCCTGGTCGACGACCGGGTCCTCGACGCCGGGGAGCTGGCCGCCGGGCTTGGGCGCGACCCTTCCGAGCTCCTTTCGGCGAGGCGCGTCGTGGCCGCCGGCCCGGGGCTCTGGCAGGCGCTCGACCGGGCCGGCCGTGAGGCGGCGGAGCGCGGCGAGGGGATCGCGGCGGAGCGGCTGGTGCTGCGGGCGCCGATCGAGGACCCCGACAAGATCGTCTGCCTCGGGCTCAACTACCGCGACCACGCGGAGGAGTCGAACCTGGAGCTGCCGGCGGCGCCGATGCTGTTCGCCAAGTTCCGCAACTCGCTGGTCGGGCCGCGCGGGGAGATCGTCCCCCCGGCACGGACCGAGGCGGTCGACTACGAGGGCGAGCTCGCGATCGTGATCGGCAGGCGGGCGGCCGACGTCGCCGCCGCCGACGCCCTCGACCACGTCGCCGGGGTGATGGCAATGAACGACGTCACCGCCCGCGACGTCCAGCACGCGACGAGTCAGTGGACGGCGGGCAAGGCGATCGACACCTTCGCGCCCTGCGGTCCGAGCCTCGTTTTCCTCGACGAGATCGACGACGTTCAGGACCTGCGCATCGTGACCAGGGTGAACGGCGTCACGGTTCAGGACGGGACGACCGCGAACATGATCTTCGGAGTCGCCGAGACGGTCGAGTTCCTCTCGGCGCTGATGACCCTCGAGCCCGGCGACATCGTCGCCACCGGCACCCCCGCCGGCGTCGGCGTCTCGCGCGACCCGCAGGTCCTGCTCGAAGCGGGCGACCTGGTCGAGGTCGAGATCGAGGGGATCGGGAGCTTGCACAACAGGGTGGCCGCGCTCCGCGGCGCCAGTCCGAGTGCCGAGGCCGCGGGCGCGGCGGCGGCAAGGGAGGTGTAGTCATGGTCTCTCGAGTTGGCCACGTCGGCCTGCGGGTCGCCGACCTCGACCGTTCCGTCGGCTTCGCCGAACAGATCCTCGGCCTGCGCGAGTCCGAGCGCATCGGCTCGGCGTCGTACCTGACCTGCAACAGCCGCCACCACGAGCTGGTGCTGATCGAGTCCGACGCCGCCGGCTGCGACCACCTCGCGTTCGAGACCTTCGACGCCGCGGCGCTGGCCGGGCTGCGCGAGGAGCTCGAGCGGCGCGGGATCCCGATTCTCGACGAGCCTCTGGAGGCGGGGATCGAGGACGCCGTCCGCTGCGTCGGGCCCGGCGGCTTCGTCTTCGAGGTCTTCACCGGGATGGCCTCCTCCGAGCCGGCGTCCTACCCGACCAGCGGCGTGCGGCCGAAGAAGTTCGAGCACATCACGATCAAGTCCTCGGTCAAGGAGCAGATGGAGGACTTCCTGATCGACGTCCTCGGGCTGCGGCTCTCCGACCGCGCCGACGACGCGATCAGCTGGCTGCGGGCCGGCGAGGAGCACCACGGCGTCAGCGTGATCCGCGCCGACGTCGACCAGTTGCAGCACTACGCCTGGCAGGTCGACGGTTGGGACGCGATGCGTCGGGTCGGCGATCGCCTCCTGGCGGAGGACCTCGGGTTCCTCTGGGGCCCCGGCCATCACGGGATCGGCGACAACTACTTCTGCTACTTCCTCGACGCCGACGGCGCCCTCGTCGAGTACTCGGGCGACATCCAGCGGATCGAGGACGAGGCGACCTACGAGCCGCGGGTCTGGCCGGACGAGCCGCTCAGCGTCAACCGCTGGGGCAACCCGCCGCCGCCGATCGAGTTCGTCGAGGCCGGCACCCCGCTCGCGCACCCGAAGCCGGCCGGGGTGGAGTGAGATGCGCCTCTGGGGAGCAAACTGGATGCAGGTCGAGGAGTACCTGCGCGGGGACGACCGGGTGCTGGTCCCGCTCGGCTCGACCGAGCAGCACGGCTACCTCTCGCTCGGCGTCGACGCGATCCTCGCCGAGCGGGTCTCACTCGAGGCCGCCGAGCCCGAAGGCGTCCCGGTTCTGCCGGTACTCCCCTTCGGCCTCACCCCGACCTTCACCGCCTATCCGGGGACCATCAACCTGCGGATCGGGACCTACCTCGCGCTGGTCCGCGACCTGCTCGATTCGCTCCGCGCCCAGGGCTTCCGCCGCATCCTCCTCGTCAACGGCCACGGTGGCAACCAGCCGGCGGCCGGCCTGGCGGCGGAGTGGGTCGGGGAGAACCCGGACACCCAGGTCCGCTTCCACAGCTGGCTCGTCGATCCCGAGGTGTGGGGGCTGGCCGGCTCGATTGACTCCGTCTCCCACGCTTCCTGGGTCGAGAACTTCGAGGCGGTCCGGGTCGACGGCGTGCAGGTGCCGGCCGAGCCGAAGGCGCTGGTCGATCAGCAGGCGCTGGCGGTGGCCAACCCGGCCAGGGTGCGCGAGCTGATGGGCGACGGCCCCGGCGGGGGCGCCTACCAGCGGCCGGACGAGGACACCCGCCGCGTTTGGCAGGCGGCCGTGAAGAGGCTGCGACAGATGCTCACCTTCGGGTGGGACGGCGCCGGCGAGGGGGAGTGACGATGGAGCACGGGAAGATCCACGACGTCGTCATCGTCGGCATGGGGCCGGTCGGCCTGATGCTGGCGGCGATGCTCGGCCAGGACGACCACGAGGTCGCCATCGTCGAGCGCCACGCCGGTCTCTACGGCCTGCCGCGGGCGGGCCACATCGACCACGAGATCATGCGGCTGCTGCAGTCGATCGACTGCCACGAGCCGGTGCTCGAGGACTGCTATCCGACCCTCGAGTACATCTGGAAAAACGCCGCCGGCGAGACGCTCCTGGAGTTCGACTGGGGTGCCGAGGGCGTCAGCGGTTGGCACTCCGACTACATGCAGTACCAGCCGGTGATGGAGCAGGCGATGGCCGACCGGCTGGACACCGACCCCTCGGTGACGACGCTGCGCAACTGGGAAGCGATCGAGCTGGCCGAGCGCTCCGACCACGTCGAGCTGACGATCGAGCGCACCGAGATGCGTCCAGGCGACCGGGTTCCGAGCCGGACCGGCGAGCGGCAGGCGCTGCGCGGCCGGTTCCTGGTCGGCGCCGACGGCGCTCGCAGCTTCGTTCGCCGGGCCCTCGGGATCGAGCGGGAGGACCTCGGCTTCAACGAGCGCTGGCTCGACGTCGACGCGCGCAAGAGGCGGCCGATCGAGCTCGACTTCGACTGCGGTCAGATCTGCGACCCGCGCCGCCCGATCACCGTCCTGCCGCTCGGCAAGCGGCACCGCCGTTGGGAGTGGTCGCTGCTGCCCGGCGAGACCGAGGAGGAATTCGAACGCCCGGAGACGGCCTGGAAACTGCTCGGCGAGCTCGGTTTCGGGCCCGACGACGTCGAGATCGTGCGCCAGATCGTCTACACGTTCGAGGCTCGCATCGCCGAGCGCTGGCAGCAGGGCCGGATCTTCCTGATCGGAGACGCCGCTCACACGATGCCCCCGTTCATGGGCCAGGGAATGTGCTCGGGGATGCGCGACGCGAAAAACCTCTCCTGGAGGTTCGACCTCGTGCTGCGGGGCCTGGCGCCGATCGGGCTCCTCGACAGCTTCGAAAGCGAGCGCAAGCCCCATCTCCGCGACTGGACCGTGATCTCGCTGGAGGCCGGCAAGGTGCCCTGCACGCTGGACCCGGAGGAGGCGAGGAAGCGCGACGAACGGTTCCGCGCCGGCTGGCGCCCGCCGCTGCCCGACGTCCCGAAGCTGAACGACGGTGTCCTCCACCGTCAGGTGGACGGCTCGATCGATGCGGCCGCCGGCGACCTCGGACTCCAGGCCAGGGTGCGGCGGGAGAAGCGAGAGGGCCTGTTCGACGACGTGGTCGGCACCGGCTGGACGCTGGTTTCGGTCGCACCCGATCCCCGCGGCGCGCTCGATGACGACGGCCGCGAGGTACTCAAGGCGCTCGGATTCCGGGTCGCCGCGATGACGCCGCCGGGTCAGCCTCCGGCGGGCCCCGACGAGGTCGAGGACGTCGAGGGCGCGTACCAGGCGCACCTCGCCGAGCGGGGGTGGCAGGCGATGGTCGTGCGCCCGGACTTCTACGTCTTCGGTGGCGTCTCCTCGCTGGCGGGGCTCCCCGCCCTGCTCGACGACCTCGCCGGCCAGCTCGGGTTGAGCCTGCCCACCAGCGGGCGCCTTTCCCGCTCGGAGGCGAGGACGGCATGACCCCCGCCGCCGCACTCGGCGCCCGCGCCGGCGCCGCCGCGGGCGAGCCCGCCGCGACGCGGGCGATCTCCCTGGAGGGAGTCCGCAAGCGGTTCGGCGGCGTCACCGCCCTCGACGGCGTCGATCTGAGGGTCGACCCGGGCGAGGCGGTCGGCCTGATCGGACCCAACGGCGCCGGCAAGAGCACGCTGCTCAAGGTCCTCGCCGGCGAGCACCGCGCCGACGAGGGTCGGGTCGAGATTCTCGGCCGCGAGACCGCGCGCCTCGCCCGTCACCGCATCGCCGCGCTCGGGGTCGGCTTCGCCCACCAGATCCCCCAGCCCTTCCGGGGCCTTACCGTGCGGGAGAACGCCCGGGTCGGGGCCCTGCACGGTCGCGGCGCGCTCTCCTCGCACGAGCGCGTCGAGCACGTCCTCGAGCTCTGCGGGCTGCAGGAGAAGGCGAGCCGTCCGGCCGGCTCGCTGCCCTTGCTCGACCTGAAGCGGCTCGAGCTGGCACGGGCCCTCAGCCTCGAGCCGTCGGTGCTGCTGCTCGATGAGATCGCCGCCGGCCTCGTCGGCGAGGAGCTCGACGCGGTGATCGAGCTGCTGCGCGCGATCCGGGCAGAGCGCACGCTGGTGGTCGTCGAGCACGTCGAGCGGGTCGTGGCCGACATCGTCGACCGCGTCGTCGTCCTCGACTGGGGCAAGCTGATCGCGGAGGGGACCCCGGCCGAGATCGCCGCCGACACGCAGGTCCAGGAGGTCTATCTCGGCAGCACCGGAGCGGCGGCGGCCCAGGCGACCCGCACGCGGCGGCACCCCGAGGTCGGCGCCGAGCCGCTGCTGCAGGTGCGGGGCGCGAGCGCCTCCTACGGCGCGGCGACGGTCCTGCGTGAGATCGAGGTCGAGATGCACGCCGGCGAGGTGGTCGCCGTGCTCGGCGCCAACGGCGCCGGCAAGACGACGCTGACGCGGCTGATCAGCGGCCTCAACCGCGCCCGCGCCGGGCGCGTGGTCTTCGCCGGCGAGGACGTCACGGCGCGCCCGGCCCACGAGCGCGCGCGGCTCGGGATCGCGCACTGCCAGGAGGGCCGCCGCCTTTTCGCCGACCTGACGATCGCCGAGAACCTGATGCTCGGGGCGCAGAGCAAGGACGCCCGCGCGGGGGCGGCGGCGACCCTGGCGGACGTCGTCGAGCTGTTCCCGATCCTCGCCGAGCGCCGCGACCAGCTGGCGGCCACCCTCTCCGGCGGCCAGCAGCAGATGCTTGCCATCGGCCGGGCGCTGATGGCGCGCCCGCGTCTGCTGCTCTGCGACGAGGTCTCGCTCGGGCTCTCGCCGGTGGCGACGGACGACCTCTACGAGGCGCTGGCCAAGATCAGCGAGACCGGGCTCGCGATCCTGTTGGTCGAGCAGAACGTCCACCGCAGCCTCGAGCTTGCCGACCGGGTCTACGTCCTCGACCGCGGTCACATCTCCTTTGAAGGCCGACCGGAACAGCTCTCCGACGAGGAGCGCCTGCGGGAGGCCTATTTCGGACGGCGCGGCGGGAAGGACGGACCGCCGGATGCCCGGATCGAAGGCAAGCCGTCCCCACAAGGAGGAGAGATATGAAGCGCGTTCTCGTCGTCGTGTTCCTGCTGCCGTTGCTGGCCCTGGTCAGCGCCTGCGGCGGGGGCGGCGGTGAAGGTGGCTCCGGTCCGGTAACGGTCGGGGCGAGCGTCTCGATGACGGGTCCGCTGGCCCCGATCGGCACGCTGCTGCAGAAGGGCTACGAACAGCGGGCCAAGGAAGTGAACGAAGCGGGCGGCCTCGACATCGGCGGCAGCAAACGCGAAGTCGACCTGAAGATGCTCGACAACAAATCCGAACCGAACCTCGCCACCGAACAGGCGCGGACGCTGGTCACCAAAGAAGGGGCGGTTGCGCTGCTCGGCTCCGAGTCGCCGCCGCTCAACAACCCGCTCGCCGCGACGGCGGAAACGCTTGAAATCCCGCTGGTGATGGGTC